>NZ_CAXXUT010000003.1:0-2039829 GCF_963677535.2 uncultured Parasphingorhabdus sp.
CACGCCAGCCATCAGGAACAGATTCTCGATGCGGATGCCGGGCGCGCCGGACATGCGGTTCTCGATCAGCTCGGCGCCCTCGGGCACGCGGGCCATGCGCAGCCGGCCTTCGTTGAGGCCGCCGCGGGTGGCGTAATATTTCTCCAGGATCGCGCGCGCCGTGGGGTGGATCACGACTTCGACGCCCAGAGCCTTCGCAATCGCGTCGACGGTGATATCGTCATGGGTCGGGCCGATGCCGCCGGTGGTGAACAGATAGTCGTTGCGGGCGCGCAATATGTTCACCGCCTCGGCGATATGGTCCATGTCGTCGGCGACCACCCGGACCTCGGCAAGGCGGATGCCCTGGACGTTGAGCCAGCTGGCAATCTGCGCGATATTCTTGTCCTGGGTGCGGCCGGAGAGGATTTCATCACCGATCACGATCAGCGCGGCGGTCCAGATTTTTTCTTTGCTCATACCGCTGCTATAGAGCGATGCCGGGCGCTTTGGGAATATGTTATTTGGTGCTGCCTGTCGCCGGCGCCCGATAGTCGGAGAGCGGCGGGCGGGCGATCTTGTCGAGCGGCACGTGCAGCCACACCGGCTCGCTGCCCAGCCGCGCGTTGAAGCGGGTGTTGAAGGTGAACGGATCGGGTGCGGCGGAAAAAAGATCGGGGCCATAGAGCGGCTCGACCGCGTCCGGCGCATAGCCCATCAGACCGAGCAGGGTCGGAAAGATGCGATAATGCGAGCTCCTGTCCCGGCCCGCTGCCGCCGCCTCTGCCCAGCGCGCACGCGGCTCCCCGTCAGCCACGCCGCCGATCACCACCAGCGGCACAACGCCTTCCTCGATCTGCGGCGCGGGCGTGCAATGGGTCGCCTCGCCGCCACCACCGCGCTCGTGGAAGCTCTGGCCATGGTCGGAGGTGTAGAGGAGCGTCGCGCCATCCGGTCCCATTGACGGCCCGGCCTGCGCGAACAGCCGGTCGAAAAAGCCGCCGACGCTCCACAGCAGCGTGTTGCGATAGCTGTTGCGATAGAGCCGCCAGTTGGCCGCGCGGCCGTCCATCCCGTCCCGCCCCGCCATATCGCTGACATCGGGCATCAGCCCGCGCTTGAGCATCGGCTGATATTTTGCGTGACTCAACGGGAACTTGTCACTGACCGGAAAATGACCACCGACCTTGTTGACCAGAATCAGCTGCGGCTCGCCGTCCTTGAGATAGGCCGCGAGCCGGTCGGCCACCGCATGGTCGCGGTTGACCACCGGCACATCGGCAAATTGCTCCCAGACATCGATCTGCGCGCGTTCGGCATCGTCCATCCGGTTCTGGTAGCGGCCGCCGGTGCGCTGGGCGTCGAGATAGACGGTGCCGAGCCCGGCGCGCCTGGCATAGGCCCAGATCGAGGGACCGCTGCGCACGGTCTCGCGATAATTGTCGCGGGTGCCGCCAAAGCGCAGGGTAACATTGCTGCCGACGCTGCAATGGTTGATCGCGGTCGCCAGCCCGAAATTGTGGACCGGAACATCGCCCGCCGCGCCGTCCGTGCCCAGCCCGGAATAGACACCGTGCGCGCTGTTGATATCGAGATAGGCGCCGGCGATGCTCTCGTCGATGATCAGCACGATATCGCCGCCCGCCTCCCTGCCCTCAGGCTGCAGTGTCACCGCGCGGCGCGGGCTGCGGTCGGTGGTCGCCGTGTCATAGGCATAGAGCAGCGCCAGGCTGGCGCCGCTGTGCGAGGACGGCAGGCCGCTGCTCCCCTCGCCACCGCGGAAGAACAGCAACACCGACAGGCCCAGCATCACCGGCAGCGCCGCCCATCGCGCGCCGCTTGCCCAAAGACCGCCCCCGGCCGCCGGCTGCAGCCCGACGGCGAACAACAACAGCGCCGCCCGGCCCGTCGCCAGCGCCAGCACCCCGCCCTGCTGCGCCACGGCGCTACCGATATCGCCGGCGCTTTCGACCATCGTGACGAAGCTCTCGTAATCCATGAAATCGCCGACCGCCCATTGATAGCCGTCAACCAGCAGCGACCCGGCCGCCAGCAGCAGCGCCAGCGGCCAGCGCAGCCAGCCGTTCCGGACCAGGGCAAAGCCGGTCAGGCTGATCGTGCAGAGAACGAACAATCCGGCAAAGGCGACCAGCCCCGCCGGCTGGATCTCCGGACTCGCCAGCATCGCCAGCCGCCGCCAGATTTCCCCGGCTCCGGCCAGCAGGAACAGGCCCAGCAACAGATATTTTAGGCGGTTTTGCATCAGGCCCCTGAAATCATATTCATAACTGCGCCGGAGCCATAGACCGATCCGGTTAATATCATCCAAAAATCAGCCATATTGGGGTATCGCCAAACCGCGCCGCGATGCCTATATAGGCCGCATGACAGACTATATGACCGTAGAAGACACCACCCCGCAATCCCGCACCGGCGCGATCAAGCTGCACGGGCCGGAAGGTTTTGAAGGCATGCGCAAGGCCGGCCGGCTGGCCGCCGAGATACTCGACAGCCTCGTCCCCCATGTCGTGCCCGGCGTGACCACCGGCGCGCTCGACGACATGGTCCGGCAACAGGCGTTCGCCGCCGGCGCGGTCCCGGCGACGCTCGGCTATCGCGGTTTCACGCACAGCTGCTGCACCTCGATCAACCATGTTGTCTGCCACGGCATCCCCGGCGACAAGAAGCTCAACGAGGGCGATATCGTCAATATCGACGTGACCGTGATCGTCGACGGCTGGCACGGCGACACCAGCCGCATGTATCTAGTCGGCAAGACCCCGATCAAGGCGAGCAAGCTGGTCCAGGTCACCTATGAATGCCTGATGCTGGGCATCGAGCAGGCGAAGCCGGGCAACCGCATGGGCGATGTCGCCCACGCGATCCAGAGCCACGCCGAAGCCCACCGCTATTCGGTGGTCCGTGATTTCTGCGGCCATGGTCTGGGCCAGATGTTCCACGACGCCCCCGAAGTCGTCCACGCCGGCCGCCCCGGCACCGGCCCGGAACTGCGCCCCGGCATGTTCTTCACCATCGAGCCGATGATCAATATCGGCAAATATGCCTGCAAGATGCTGGATGACGGCTGGACAGCGGTCACCCGCGACCGGTCGCTAACCGCGCAGTTCGAGCATAGTATCGGGATTACCGAGGACGGGAACGAGATATTTACGAAGAGCCCGACCGGGCTGGATTGCCCGCCTTATTAGGTTTTGGGCTTGCTGAGAGGTGGCTTTAAAGGCGTTGGTGGATCCAAATAGCCATTGATCTAGACCCGGCACACTATTGCTGTTGTTGTCTACTCGACCAAAGCGATGAGCCTGCGAAACTCCGGAGTTTCCCTGACTCGGGGATCTGTCTCCCCGAGAACGCTTAGGGCGTCCGCAAGCCCAAAGGGTACCGTAATCCGATCGTCACCTGTGATCGCATCAAGTAACTGTATTGCCTCCATTGAATGCTGTTTGGCGTTGCTTTCTTCGGCGTCATTCTCGCGCGAAAGCCTATAGGTAACTTGCCGATGGGACTATTAATTGCCTTTCCGTTTGAAACCTCAGAAGTGACCTGGACCTCTCCAGCAATAGTTGTTTCACCAATGCTGCTTTTCGTGAATGTTGGAGCGGCGTTGAGAAATGGACGTAGGAACCCGTCAAAAATGCTCACTGCCTCAGTCGGCCTTACCCGGTATAAAACCGCTAGATTGGACTGGAGCCAGTCGGCCGAATAATAGCGAAGTTCAAGAGCTTGCTCATCGGTCAAACTTACAATGGTATGAGCAAACATCCGAAACGACAGGGTGGATGCGCAGATTGTCGAAACGCTGCGGCCCTGGCTTTTCAATGGTGCTCTAGATCCATGCTGTGCTGCGGGATGCGCACGACCAGCATCCCGTTCGGGGCATATCTGCAAGAAACGGCATGCGCTCGCTGGCGCCGCGTCTGCTCACCGCCCTGTCCTTTCCCCCCATCCATAATCTCTCCACAATGCGCGGCTAACCCGTCAATAGGGAGGCGACGCAGCAGAGCGGCAAATATGGATGGTGGAAAATACCCCAAGAATTCTCCCCCGAGAACCATCCCGCCGCTTCTCCCTTTGTTGCTCGCCTCCCACTCCCTCCCAATGCCGCCGCGGAATCTGTTACGGCGCACGGATCAATGTCGCGATCCGGCGACAATTTACGACAGTTTTTGCGGCGACGGGCGGACACCCCGCGCCTATCATGATCCCGTAACTACCCCCAACAAGAGGACATATTTATGAAAAAGACGATCTCCACCCTGTGCGCCCTGGCGCTTCTGGCCCCCGCCGGCGCGCTGGCCCAGAAGCAGGACCAGCGCAACGACCACGGCCAGAACACGCAGAGCCACAGCGCCCAGGATGGCCGGCAGAGCAGCCAGCAGTCCGGCCCCAACAGCCAGGCCGCTGGCAACAAGACCAGCAACAGCAAGACCAGCGGCAGCAACACCGGCAGCAGTCGCGCCACGGCTACGCCCCCGAAATCCGCCAGCTCCAGTCATGGTTTCTCGAAGGGCCAGCGGTTCGTTCGCTCCAAGGCGCCGAATTACCGGCGGATCGACTATCGCCAGCACCGCCAGCTGTCGGCACCGGCGAGCGGCTATGTCTGGGTGCGGGCCGGCAATGATGCCCTGCTCGTGCGGCTGAGCAACAATCTGATCGTGCGGATCGTAGCCAATATCTACTGAGTCGCGCGCAACAGTCCGGCGGGGCGCGGGTCGTCAGCACAGCGCCCCGCCGGAGACAATGCAGTGACGGCTACAGGATAACGGCGGAGAGCCCATCGCCAACTTACATTTATCCGATTAATGTAATTGAGTAAATGAATTGGAAATTTCCGGATCGGGGCGGTACAAGCGCTCCACCATCAGAAAGGAAATGACATGACATTGCATATTGGAGACACCGCCCCGGACTTCACCGTCGACACCCAGAATGGCGAAATCAGCCTGCACGACTGGGCCGGCGACAGCTGGGTATTTTTCTTCAGCCATCCGGCCGACTTCACCCCGGTCTGCACCACCGAAATGGGACGCACCGCGCAGCTCGCCGAACAGTTCGCCGCGCGCAACACCAAGCCGCTCGGCCTGTCCACCGATACCGCCGAGGAACATCGCAAGTGGATTGCCGATGTCAACGACACGCAGAATACCAATCTCACCTTTCCGATCGTCGCCGATGCGGACCTGTCAATCGCCAAGATGTACGACATGATCCACCCCGACGAAAGCGAGACCGCTGCGGTCCGGTCGGTGTTCATCATCGATCCCGACAAGAAGATTCGGCTGACCATGACCTATCCGATGAGCGTCGGACGGAATTTTGACGAGATCCTGCGGGTCATCGATGCGCTGCAGCTGAGCGACCGCAAGCGGATTGCGACGCCGGCCGACTGGCAGATCGGCAAGGAAGTGATCATCCCGCCATCGATCAGCAACGAAGAGGCAAAAGGCCTGTTCCCGCAAGGCTGGACCGAGCACCGGCCCTATCTGCGGACCACCGACGTCAGCTAATTGCGCTGACCTGCCCTCCCCGGACAGCGCGACGTCAGCCCGGCGGCCCCGCCTGGCCCATCACCCGGGCTGACGGCCGCCGGGCATGCTTGCCGCAAGAACGCGGCTTCGCAGCGCCGGCAAACTTATGGTTTACAGTCTGCAATATTTAGAATAAACCATTGAAAGGTCGCATATATTTGTTCAGGGGGAGCAAAGGATATGTCTAGCAGAAATCCAGCCGACGGATCGCCCGCCGACCGCCGCCAATCGGATCGCCGTGTCCGCGACGACCCGGACTATAAAGGACCGGAACGCCGCAATGACGAACGGCGCAAGGGGGAGCGCCGGCGCCACCAGCGCTAGGGCACAGGACCGGTCACAGCGCCCGTCGCACCGGCATCTTTCCCCACAAGACAGAATGAAAGCGGGGCAGACATAGCCACCCCGCGCTATCCGTCAGCCCTGCTCAGAGGCCGTCGAGGCCCTTGCTGACCAAGATGTTGACCGCAACACGACGGTTCTGCGCCTTGCCGCTGGCGGTGTCGTTGCTCGCCATCGGGTCGGCCTCGGACATGCCGGTCGGGGTCAGCATGCGATAGGGCTTCCAGCCGCAATTTTGCTGGATATAGTTGACCACGCGGCTGGCGCGTTTCTCGCTGAGTTGCTGGTTATAGTCATAGTCGCCGGTAGAGTCGGTATAGCCGACCACCAGGATCAGCGCGTTGTCCATGTCATCGGCTGCCGCCGTGGTTGCGCACAGGTCGGCCTTGCCATTTGCAGACAGCGCCGCCTTGCCAGTGTCGAAATAGACATTGGTCGTGCCCTTGACATTATACTGGTCAATATCGCTGACCCGGCTGCGCAGCGCTTCGGTTGCGGCAGTTTGCTCGGCAAATCCCTGGGCGGTGGCGTTGTGGATCATATTCGCGGTCTTGAGATCGCTGCCCTTCAGCTTGATCTGGCGCGCGACCAGATCATTGCCCAGCTGCACCGTCTTCACGGTAACCGGCAAGCCATTGAGCAGCGCCTCGCCGCCCAGACTTTCCCGGGCGATGCCGAACAGGCCTTTGCTGGCCCTGATCTCGGTCACTTCATTGAAACCGATGACCGTCCGCACGCCGTCTTCCGCGGTGACCTGCAACCGGTTGTCGCGGCGCGCCGAAATGACGCCTTCAATTTCGGGGCCTGCGGGCGCTTCTGCCATAGCCGTGGCAAAGTCGATTTCCTGCTGGCCGGAAACGACAATATCGCCGGGCGCTTCTTGCTGGGCCAGCACGCTGGCCGGGGTCAAGAAAGCAGCGGAAGCGAGCAGCAGGCTGGCGGTCGCTGGATGGAAATTCGTGCGCATGATTTTCTCCTTCGGTGGAATCTGTCCGGCCTCGCCGTGCCCGTGGCTTTCAGGCTGGCCGGACCTGGGATGATGGGATGCCGCCTGTCAATCTTCCTTTCGGTTTGCGGCATGATCGGGACGGCGCAGACGCCGCCTGTGAACAAGCAGCCGCCGGACTGGCGCGGCCATGCTGTCGCCTCGATGAACATGGCCGCCGGAATCGCCCTTTCTGCGGGCAGCCCGAGCGGGTCCTGCGGCGAGTCGTTATCGGCGGAGCGGCAAAAGCCATCGAAATGGTGCTGACCGCAACCGGCCCGGCCCGAGCCATTGAGTGAAAAATGCAGCGCGCATGTTTCGCCGGCGCCGGAGTCCCTTCCTTCTCCCAACCGATATGCTATCAGCAAATGATGAAGCCCGAACTCCATCCGCAAGAAGCCGAGCGGCTGCGCGAACTGCGCCGCTATGGCATACTCGACACCGAGCGCGAGCAGGCATTCGACGAGATCGTCGAGCTGACCGCGCAATTGTGCGACGCGCCGGTATCGGTAGTCAATTTCATCGACGAGGGAAGACAGTGGTTCAAGGCCGAGGTCGGTCTGGGCGTGCGATCGACACCAATCGACACCAGCCTGTGCGGCCATGTCATCCTGCAGGGTGATTTTGTCGAAATCCCAGACACGCTCGCCGATGAACGGATGGCCGACAATCCACTGTGCACCAGCGATCCCGGGTTCCGCTTCTACGCCGGAGCGATATTGCGAGCCGCCAACGGCCTGCCGCTGGGCACACTCTGCGTGCTCGACAACAAGCCGCGCGTGCTCAGCGACCAGCAGCGCAAGGTGATCCGGATCCTTTCGCATCAGGTGATGCGGGAGCTGGACCTGCGCCAGGCCTTGGAACGCGAACAGGTGCTGCGCCGCGAAATCGACCATCGGGTGAAAAATTCGCTGGCCTCGATCGGCTCGCTGTTTTCAATGAAGGCGCGCGTCGCGCCGGATGAAAAAGTGCGGCTGGCGCTCGAGGATGCAAGCCTGCGGATCCGCTCGCTCTCTTCGCTGCACGCCGAGTTGCACGATCTGGAACAGGGACAGCTGGTCGATCTTGCCTCGCTGTTCCGGCGCGTCAGCCTGGACCTCCAGCAATTGCTGCCCGAGGGGATATCGCTTGCGACCTCGGTCAGCGGTGATCACGCCACCCCGCATCTCGCCAACGGCCTGCTGCTGATTTTCAATGAGTTCGTATCGAACAGCGTCAAGCACGGCCTTTCGGCTGCCGGCGGTGCAATCGAATGCGAGATTGCGATAAAGAATGACCGCTGGTCCATTGTCTGCAAGGATAACGGATCAGCCGGACCGCAGGACGCTGAGCGGGCGGCGGCCAATTCGGGCCTGGGAACCAAGGTAATCAGTTCGCTGGCCACCTCGCTCGGCGCATCGATCGATTGGCGCGCCGAAGGGTCGGGTATGGAATTGCGGTTAGAGAGTAGTGACGGCTAGCGACAGCCGCGGTATCGGAACGGTGTTGGCACAGGCATGAACCGCCGCTTGTCACTCCATTGTCCTTGACCAGCCGCCCAAAGTTTAGCTAGTCAGTTAAATTGCACGGACGGCAGACCGTTCGGCGACTTTTAGGAGACGGGTTATGCGCAGGCTGGGATTTTTATTGGCTCCTCTATTGCTGGTGGCTTGCCAGAGTCAGACCAGCGATCCCGCAGCAAGCGACGCGGTCGTCAACGCCGACTGGGACAATATCGGCTTTGACGCCAAGGAACAGCGGCACAGCCCGCTCAGCCAGATCAACGACAGCAATGTAAGCGAACTCGGCATTGCCTGGTTCAAGGATCTGCCCGACGCCCGTGGACAGGAAGCGACCCCGGTCGTCGTCGATGGCAAGCTCTATATCTCCACCGCATGGTCGAAGGTCTTTGCCTATGACGCCAAGACCGGCGAGGAACTCTGGTCCTATGATCCCGGCGTGGCTGGCGAAAAAGCGGTCGATGCCTGTTGCGACGTGGTCAATCGCGGCGTTGCCATCAATCGCGGAAAATTGTTTTTCGGCACCATCGATGGCCGGCTGATCGCGCTTGACGCGAATACCGGCGCGCGACTCTGGGAAACCCAGACCACCGACAACAGCAAGCCCTATACGATCACCGGCGCCCCGCGGGTGGTCAAGAATATGGTCATCATCGGCAATGGCGGCGCGGAATTCGGCGTGCGCGGCTATGTTTCGGCCTATAATGTCCGCGACGGTCTGCTGAAATGGCGCTTCTACACGGTACCCAATCCGGAAGGAAAGCCGGACAATGCGGCCAGTGACGAGATTTTCGCCAAGGCGGCGAACAAGACCTGGAGTGATGGCGAATGGAAGGAATCCGGCGGCGGTGGCACGGTCTGGGACAGCATCGTCTATGACGAGGACCTCGACCAGCTCTATTTCGGCGTCGGCAATGGCAATCCGTGGAACCACGGGCTGCGCTCGGGCGGCGAAGGCGACAATCTGTTCCTCTCCTCGATTGTCGCGGTCGACCCCGACACCGGCAAATATCTCTGGCATTATCAGGAAACGCCGGCCGAGACCTGGGACTATACCGCGACCCAGCATATCATCCAGGCCGAGCTACCGATCGACGGCAAGATGCGCAAAGTGCTGTATCACGCACCGAAAAACGGCTTTTTCTTCGTTATCGACCGGCTCGACGGCACGCTGATCAGCGCCGAACCCTTTGTCGAGGGAATCAATTGGGCGGAAGGCTATGATCTCGCCACCGGCCGGCCGATCGAAAATCCCGCCGCCCGCTTCTACAAGACCAAGGAGCCGTTTGTCGCGATCCCCGGCGCGCTGGGCGCGCATAACTGGCATCCGATGAGCTATAATCCGAAGACCGGCCTTGTCTATATTCCGGCCCAGCAGATTCCGCAGGGTTATGAAGTTCCGGTTTCGGAGATTGACAAGAAACGCGAACGGCTGGGCTTCAACGTCGGAATCGGCTGGGCCATTGGCCAGTTGCCCGATGACAAGGATGTCTACAAGGCCGCGATTGCCGCAACCACCGGACGGCTGATCGCCTTCAACCCCAAAACCGGCAAGGTCGAATGGGGCGTCGATTATCCGGCGGCCTGGAACGGCGGCACGATGACGACCGCAGGCAATCTGGTCTTCCAGGGTACCAGCACCGGCTTCTTCAAGGCCTATTCGGCCGACAAGGGCACCGAATTGCTGAGCCTGCCGATGCAATCCGGCATCGTCAGCGCGCCCTCCACCTATATGATCGACGGCGAGCAATATGTCGCTTTCCTGACCAGCAAGGGCGGTGCCTTTCCGCTGGTCGCGGGCGTTGCCGGCGGGGTTACCCGCCAGCTACCGAATATTCCCCGGCTGGTGGTGTTGAAACTCGGCGGCAAGGCCGCCTTCCCGCCGCTCCCTGAAAAAGGCGAAGTGGTCTGGGATCCGCCGGTGCAGACCGGCACCCCGGAACAGATTGCCGCCGGTAAAGGCCTTTACGGACGCAATTGCCTCGTCTGCCACGGCGACAGCGCGATCGGCAACGGCTTCACGCCTGATCTGCGGGTCAGCGGCGTGTTGCCCGACACCCAGGCCTGGGCCTCGATTGTCACCGGCGGCGCGCTCAAGCAGCACGGCATGGTGGGCTTCGGATCACAGCTCAGCGACGCGCAGGTGGAAAATATCCGCCACTATGTCGTGAACCGGTCAATCTGGACGAAGGAAAACCTGCCCGAGATGACCGCGCCAACCCCGCGCTGATCTGGCGGCAATTGCCTGCCCAAATATTGGTCATGCATCGTGATAAATGCCTGTTTTTTGAGCAGCATTGTCAGTCGTCCGATAACAGATTAGCAACGTTATCAAGCATTCCGGCGATTCTGTTCGCGAATCGATTCTGGCATGGTAATTGAATAGCAACGGGCAATTGTGCCCGGCCAAGGCGGTCCACTCCTGTTCGGGGGAATTGTCAGGGTAGCGGTACACGGGAACGTAAAAATGAAAAAAATCGAAGCCATCATCAAGCCGTTCAAACTGGACGAGGTCAAAGAAGCACTGCACGAAGTCGGTGTGTCCGGAATTACCGTGACCGAGGCGAAAGGCTTTGGCCGGCAGAAAGGCCATACCGAACTTTATCGTGGCGCAGAATATGTCGTCGACTTCCTGCCCAAGGTGAAGCTGGAAGTCGTCGTTGACGATAATCTGGCCGACCGTACCGTCGAGGCGATTGCCGCAGCGGCCCAGACCGGTCGCATCGGCGACGGCAAGATTTTCGTCATTCCGGTTGAAGCGGCGCTGCGTATCCGGACGGGCGAGCGCGACAACGACGCCATCTGATCTTTCTTTAACAATCATCCAATCACCGAAAAACCAAGGGATTACAATATGGGCAATTCAGCATCCGACATTATGAAAATGATCAAGGAGCACGAAGTCGAATGGGTCGACGTGCGTTTCACCGACCCACGCGGCAAATGGCAGCATCTGTCGATGTGCGCCGAAGTCATTGACGAGGATGTTCTGGAAGAAGGCTTCATGTTTGACGGCTCTTCCATCGAGGGCTGGAAGGCGATCAACGAATCCGACATGATCCTGCGTCCCGACCTCGATGCGGTCTACATGGATCCGTTCTCCGCGACGCCGATGATGATTCTGGTCTGCAATATTGTCGAGCCCGGCGACGGATCCCTCTACAGCCGCGACCCGCGCTCGACCGCTGTCCGCGCCGAAGCCTATCTGAAATCGACCGGCATCGGTGACACCGTCTATGTCGGACCGGAGCCTGAATTCTTCATGTTCGACGATGTGAAATTCGAAGACGGCTATGACCGCTCCGGCTTCCGGATCGACGATATCGAGCTGCCGACCAACACCGGTCGCGATTATGATGTCGGCAACATGGGTCACCGGCCGCGCGCCAAGGGTGGCTATTTCCCGGTTGCGCCGGTTGACAGCTGCATGGACATTCGCGGCGAAATGGTTGCGACCATGCTGGAAATGGGCCTGCCGATGGACAAGCACCATCACGAAGTGGCCGCCGCACAGCACGAGCTGGGCATCACGTTCGGTACGCTGACCGAAACCGCCGACCGTACGCAGGTTTACAAATATGTCGTGCAGCAGGTTGCCCATGCCTATGGCAAGACCGCAACCTTCATGCCGAAGCCGATCAAGGAAGATAACGGCAGCGGCATGCACACCCATATGTCGATCTGGAAAGACGGCAAGCCCCTGTTCGCCGGCAATGAATATGCCGGCCTGTCGGAAATGTGCCTCTATTATATCGGCGGTGTGATCAAACATGCCAAGGCAATCAACGCCTTCTCCAACCCGACGACCAACAGCTACAAGCGTCTGGTCCCCGGTTTTGAAGCGCCGGTGCTGCTCGCTTATTCGAGCCGCAACCGTTCCGCATCCTGCCGTATTCCTTATGGCGCCGGCGACAAGGCGAAGCGCGTCGAATTCCGCTTTCCCGATGCACTTGCCAACCCCTATCTGTCGGCAGCAGCGCTGCTGATGGCGGGTCTTGACGGCATCGAGAACAAGATCCACCCGGGTGATGCCATGGACAAGAATCTCTATGATCTGCCACCGGCAGAGCTGGCCGAAGTTCCGACCGTTTGCGGTTCGCTGCGCGAAGCTCTGGAAGCGCTGGAGGCCGATCACGAATTCCTGCTCAAGGGCGATGTCTTCTCGAAAGACCAGATCGACGCCTATGCCGAGCTGAAATGGGAAGAAGTCAGCCGCTTCGAAACCACGCCGAGCCCGGTCGAGTTCGATATGTACTATAGCAGCTGATCTTTTCGATCAGACTGGAAATACAAGCCCGGGGCGTGAAATCGCTCCGGGCTTTTTTGTTACGGCATGAGCCGCGAGCGACGGCCCGTTTGCCTCCGGAAAATATGTGCGGACTTTGACATCGGGCAGCCGCTGACGGTGACCGGCTGCGCGTTTCTACCGGCGTGAGCCGCCGTTCAACGCCCCATCGCAATCCTCATAATTCTTCCACAATCCGGATTAATGAAGCCTGTTGAATCCCCCATTCAACATGACATCAGGATTGATCCCATTATGCGTATTATCAGAAGTACGACCTGTGCCCTGGCCATTGCAACAGCACTCGCCCACTTGCCCGCCCGCGCCGATACCACCATCGACAGCGAAACATCCGATCCGATCCTGACCTCGATAGACGGCGATATCATCATAACCGACGGCGGCATTCTCGCGATCGATTCGGGTGTGGCGATCACGGTGGACAGCGACAATGACGTGACCATCGAAGGGCTGGACGAAGACGATTCGACCGTCGTCGTCGGCGAGATCAACGTCGGCGACGCGGATGACGCGATCGCCATCCTGGTCGAGACCGGTACCAATGCGAATATTTCCAATGTCGGAACGATTACCGTGTTGGAAGATTTCGTTTCGGAGGATGAAGATGCAAATGCGATTGCCGATGGCCCGATTGCCTCTGCCAGCAACCGTTATGGTATCTACGTTGCCGGCGGTGGCACGGCGAGCGGATCGATCGACAATAGCGGTATCATCACCGTGGAAGGCCTGAACTCCGGCGGTATCGTGGTCGATTCCGCCTATGACGGCTCGATCACCAACACCGGTACGATCACCGTCATCGGCGACAATAGCTATGGCATCAAGGTCCAGGACGTTTCGGAAGACGTCACCGTGCGCGGCAATGTACAGGTGGCCGGCGAAGGCTCTGTGGCCTTTTCCTCGCAGGGCGATATTGACGGGGCGCTGACGTTCCAGGGCGCGGTCCGGCAACTGAGCAGCTATACCAATGACGATAGCGTGACCACAGCTCTGTCCCGGACGGACCTGAGATCCGGCGCGGCGGCGGTCGAAATCAGCGGCAATGTCGGTGGTGGTATCATGGTTGCAATCGCGCCCGATGATGATGACGAGGACAATGACGACGAGGATGGTGACGGCATAGAGGATACGCTGGAAGGCACCGGCTATATCGCTTCGACCGGCAACGGTCCGGCGATGCTGATCGGCGGCGCCGCCGACACCGTCATCGGCACGGTCGCGGACAGCGATGACGGCTATTCACTCGTGATCGACGGGTCGATCGTCAGCAGCGCCGGTTACAGTTCTACCGACTCATTCGGGCTGGTGATTGGTGGACAAGGCGGTTCAGTGGACGTTGCCGGCGGTATCGAACTGAATGGCACGCTGAGCGCCACCAGCTATGATTCCGCGGCCACCGCTCTGCTGATCAACGAGGATTCTGTCGTGGACCGCATTGCGGTTACCGGCTCTCTGTCTGCCAATCTCACGTCCACCGGCGAAGGCGAAGTCTATGCGATCAGGGATCTGTCCGGATCACTGACATCGATCGACAATTCCGGGTTCATAACGACCTCGGCGTCGAGCGAGGACATCCGGCAGGCGATCGCCGCGTCGAGCAACACCACCGGACTGACGATCATCCAGTATCTCAACGACGAGGATGCCGAAACCAAGGCGGATATCGAAGCGGAGCTCGAAGACGGCGAGACCGATGATACCATTTATACCGCGATCATCGGCGATATCGTAACCGGATCGGGGAATGACCTGATCAGTGCCAGCGCCGGCATCATTACCGGCGACACCTATTTCAACGCGGGCAATGATACGCTCACCCTGTCGGACGATGCCGTCTATACCGGCGACGTCTATTTCGGCACCGGCACCGGGCTCATGACCTTGTCCGGCGAATCCGCTTTCGTCGGCGATATCGACGGGGCCGGACAATCCGTGCTGGTAACCGTGAACGACAGCGCGGTCTATACCGGTACCGTGCAGAACGGATCGGGCGTGTCGGTCGTCGTCAACGGCGGAACATTCGGTATCGGCGCCGCCGAAACATCGACCTTTGACAGCCTGACCGTGGGTGCGGACGGTTCGCTCGGTGTCTATATTGACGGCGAGGAAGGCACCAGCTCGCTGTATAACGTGAACAGCGCCACCTTCGAAAGCGGCGCAAAAATCGCCACGACGATTTCCTCGCTCGAGCAAGCCGACGGAACCTATGTGGTGCTGACTGCATCGGAAATCACCGGCACCCCCGACTTTGATTCCGCAACGACGGAGCTACCCTTCATCTTTGCCGGCGAGACCAGCCTGTCCGGCAATGATCTGGTCCTCGACATCCGCCGGAAGGAAGCGGAAGAACTGGGGCTGAGCGGCGCGGGAACATCGGCCTATGACGCGATCATCACTGCGAGCGCGGCCGATGAGACGCTGGCAACGAGCTTCCTGCAGATCGAGGATGCCGAGACACTGCAAAACCAGATCGATCAGTTCCTGCCGGATCATTCCGGCGGTATTTTTGACTTTGCCACCCGCGGGTCGCGACTGGCCGCGCTGCATATCACGGATGATTCCTCCCTCTATGACGTCAGCAATGTCGGCGGATGGATCGAACCGATATTCTGGGGCAATGACAAAGACGCCGGCGATGCCGCGTCCTATAAAACCAGTGGCTGGGGCGTATCCATGGGTCTCGAACGCTGGTCAAAAATAGGAAATCTCGGGCTGTCCTATGCCTATACCAGCGGCGAGATCGAGAATAATGACGGCACGGGTATCGTCGACGCGTCGCAGCACGAACTTGGCGCATTCTGGCGGATGGATAGCGGACCGCTCTACGCGTTCAGCCGGATATCGGCCTCCTATCTCTCCCTGTCCAGCACCCGCACATTGACCGCGACAGCGGATGATACCGAGTATAGCGCCAGCACGACAGCCGACTGGAACGGCTGGATGCTTTCCGGCGCCGGGGGTGTTTCTTACGATCTGGATGTCGGCAGTCGGCTGACATTCCGCCCCAAGGCCACTTTTGATTATTATCGCCTGCACGAAGGCAGCTATGACGAAACCGGCGGCGGCGATAGTCTGAACCTGTATGTCGACGGCCGCACCAGCGACTCCCTAACCGCAGCCACGACCGTGGCCGCTGTCTATCGGCTCGGGAGCAAACGGAAGGATTTCACGCCCCTGACCTTTGAACTGGAGGGCGGGCGCCGGCACCATCTGGCCGGATCTCTTGGCACAACCACGGCCAGTTTTCTTGACGGCGAGGAGTTCAGCCTGACCGCCGACGGGCTGGACAGCAGCTGGCTGGGCGAAGCCCGCATATTGGCGGGCGGGCTGGACTTTACCTGGCAGCTGTCGGCCAGAGCCGAGAAAACGGAGGATGATGTCGGCTATTCCGCCCGCGCCTCGCTAAGCCTGGCATTCTAGGATCCCGCATCGGACAATCCGCCGCGCCTGTCATCATGCATTCACGATGCGCGCTGATGCGCCGGGCCTGCGCCGTCTGATCTTGCGATCTGCCGACCTCTCGGGGTCTATATTATCGGGAAGACCAGCCGGGGCGGCCGCGCGGCATGGCAAGCATATTTCGTGGCATGCTTCGTTTCGCCGCGCGCCGATCTGACGGGTGTCGCGCTTTCCATTCCATCCCCCGTTCCAATGGAAGCAGACCGGCTCAATAATCCTTGCTTACCCGCAAATTGGCGCTGCGCCGGCCGAGCGTCGAGATGCTAGAGAGGATCGATAGCCAGCGGGTGATCTGGAATTCGAGCTGGGTGGCGCTATAGCCCTTGCCGTCGGTGATCAGTTCCACATAGACGCGGCGGGTAATATATTTGCCCGCGGCAATCGAAGTACCGGAACCGGTATCGGTATCGGACGGAAGGATACGCAGGCGATCGAGCCCCACCGCCTTGCGCAATTGATTGATCGGATCGAGTCCGCCACCGCTGTTCAGCGAAGCCACGGCAGCAGCCAGCTGGACCGCCTCCGGGGCGGACAGGTCGGCAATCGAGGCGCCGAACAACACCCGCGACAGCAGTTCGTCTTCGGGCAGGGCCGGAATGCTGGTGAAGGCGATTTCCGGCTTGTTTCCGGTCCCCGTGACATTGATCGTGGCATTGAGACCGGTCAGATCGGCTTCGGCTTCGATATCCAGGGTCGGATTGACCGGCTGGTTGCCGACAAAGCGGATGACACCGCGCTCCAGAGTGAATCGCCGTCCGGCAAAGGTATAATTGCCGCTGATCAGATCGGCGGTGCCAACCATCGCGAAATTGTCGACCGGTCCGGAAATCCTGAGATCGGCCCCCCATTCACTGTCCAGCCCCAGCCCCTCGACCCGTAGACGGTTGGGTGCCCTGGCGGTCAGCGCAAATCGCCAAGGGCGGCTGCGGGTCACGACCGGCCGCTCGTCTGCCCGCCGGTTGATCTCGCGGGTCTTGATATCAGGCAGGCTGGCGGTTGCGCTGGCCCTGCCGAAACGGAAGAAGCTGCGATTAAGCAGCACATCGCCCGAGATCAGTCCGCCGTCGGCCGAGCTGCGGATCTTGATCGGCCCGGTTACCGTGGCGGCAAAATCATCCCGCGCAATCAGCGCCGCCTGCTCGGCATTGACGTCCATCGTGATGCCAATGCCCTCTCCCGGCGCCACGGCGAAATTGAAACTGCCGCTGCCGCTGACTGTACCGCCCCGCGCAGTATTGCCCGTCAATTTCGGCAGCACCAGGCGCGAACCGTCAAACTGGCCCACGGCCTTGATATCGGAAATGACCGTGCCGGTGAGCGGACTTTCGAGCCGCGCGCTGCTGGTACTGACCTGCCCCTTGATTTCGGGATTGGCGAGGCTGCCGCTGACGTCGGCGCTGGCTGCCACCGGTCCGGTCAGATCGAAGGTTTCGACACCGGTGAGACGCCACAGGCTTTCTGCACCGCCGTTGAAACGCGCCTGGGCGAACAACGGCCGGCGCATCAGTTCATCCTGCCAGTTGCCGCTGCCCAGACCGCTCACCCGTCCCTGGAACCGGCCAATGGTCTTGCCTTCAGGTGATTTGATGATTCCGCGTGCTGCAGCATTGCGGCTTGAGAGAGCCATGTTGAGACCGAGATCAACCGGTGTGGACGTCAGGATCAGGCCGGACCGTGTCAGCCCCTTCACCGTCAGCCTGGCTTCACCAACCGGCATCCGGCTGCCCGACTGTTCGAGCTTGACGGTGCCATTGACACTGCCGCCCAGTCCGAGATCGGGATAGCCTATGTCGACGAGCGACAGCGGCATCTTTGTCATCGACAGGTCCAGCCTCGACCGGCCGCTGCCCCAGCGACCGGACAGTCTGGCGCTGCCTCGGCCATAGTTGACCGTGGTTGCCGAAGCGGTCCAGCCATCGCCATCACGGCGTAATTCGAGCGGCTGCGCGAGACGAAGGGTGCGGCCTTCAAACTGGCCGGTTCCCGAAATCCGGTAGCGATCCGGACTGATATCGGCTTTCGCCTGAAACTCGAAGGTGCTGCCGCGCGTCCCGGCGATGGTGAAGGTCGCGCCGCCGCTGCCGTCGGTCAGCTTGGCATTGGCGGCCACCCGGCCGATCATCAATTCGCCGCGGCTAATCCCTTGCGCACGCAGGGTAGCGTCGATATCGGACTGGCCGTCGATCAGCACGATATCAGCATCGACCACGGCCGTCCGTATGTAGATCGGCGGATTGCCGTCGAACCGCGCATTTTCCGCTGTGAGACTGGCGCGGATCAGCTGTTGCCCTGCACCGGGGCGAAACAGGACATCGCCATTCACGCCGCCACCGCTGACGTCCAGCCTTCCGGCAAGGCCATTGGCGGTCGGCCTGATTATGCCGCTGGCCAGCGTGTCGGAGACCAGCAGGCGGTCTACCCGTACCGCTGTATCCTGACCCGGCGTGGTCAGGATCATCCCGTCACTGCTGAACGGCCCGAGCGTCGATCCACCGGACGCGATATAGGAAAAGCCGCCCTTGGACGGATCGAGCTGCAGGCTGACGGCAGAAAGCCCTGCCGCCGGCAACGGACTGTCTAGCAATAACGCGATCTTCGGCCGGTTCAGCGCACCGTCGAGCTTCAGATCAAAACGGCCATAGCTGTCCTGTTTTCCCGACCCCCGGAAGGCAAAGGTCGCCGCGCTGGTCTGACGCCCCGAACCGCGAAAGGAGATTTTCGGAGCAGACAGATTGAGATCGGTGAACCGCAGCAGTCCGTCCGGACCAAGCGCAAGACCGGTCTGCAACTGCGGCAGACCGCCAGCCAGCTCGCGCAAAAAGCCGATATCGAAGCGGCGCAACCGGGCATTGACCTGTCCATCCAGCGCGATTCCGGTGGATGCCGGCCCGATATTGATGGCGGCGATAATATCGGCGATCCCAAGGCCCTGCACCGCGAAACCGGGCGCGTTAGCGTCGACATTGATGGCAAAATCGCCGGTTGCGGGGCGCAATTCCAGATCCAGGGTGCCCTGCGCCGCATCGGTCGCAACCTTCGCCCGCTCCGCAAACAGCAGTTCCTTTTCATAGCGGAGCAATGCGTTCGCGCCGAAACCGGAGAGCAATTGCTTGAGCAATTCGCCATTGCCGATCACGGTTCCGACCGAAAGCGCGACGGGAATATCCCAGCCGCCGGTATCGCGCTGCCCCTCGCCTTCGCCGCGCACATTGGTCAGCAGCGTCTTGCCTAGTGCCAACTGCGGCGCGGTCAGCAGATATTGATAGCGCAACCGGGATATTTTGCCGTTCAGCAACGCTTTCAATTCGAAATCCTGCGCCTTCATATTGGCGGACAGCGCGGACGGATCAACCAACCGTGTTTCCAGACGCATCGCATCCAGACTGTTGCGGGCCAGATCGATCCCGCCGGTCGCGGTCAGAAACAGAGCAGCGGAACGCGCCTCGAGGTCCAGCGCCACCAGCCGGTCTGCGAGGCTGGCCGTACCCTTTATCCGGATTTCCGGCGATCCCAGCTTCTGTGCCAGTCCCCCCGGCAACGCCGCGGCGGTCAGCCTGCCGTCATAGGAGAATAGCCCTTCTTGTGCTTCGATCGTGGCTTGCGTCAACATCTCCTCGTTGCCGAGCGCGATCAGTTCGCCATTCCATTTCTGCCAGCTGCCATCGCCTTTCAGGGTCAGCGCCAGAGCGCGATCCATCCCGAGAGCATTGGCTATTACTCCACTGGCAGGAGCGATAATTTCCGCATCGATATCGAGTTTCTGCCGGCTCGGCTCGGCATTCAGCGCAAGCAGCAATTTGTCGCCGCTGCGCGTTGTCGCGGCATCGAGACGCAGCATCGCGCGACCGGCACGGATGTCGGCGGAGCCGGACAGGTCGGCAAATTGTTCGCTGCCGGCAATGGCTTTTCCGAGCGCAAGATTCTCGGCACGGAAAGCGCCGACATAGATGTCGAAACCAGGGAGCAAGGGATTGTCTTCCCCGCTATCGATCAGTTCGGGCAAACGGTCGAGCCGCGCTTTCAGGACCAGCGCATCGGCAATGTTCAGTTCGTTGAAAATCCAGGCCAGCGGATTCCAGTCGACCGCCACAGTACCGGCGGAGAAAAACGCACCCTCGGGATCAAGCAGCTGCAGCCCCTGCACCCTGGCCTTGCCGTAGATCGACCCGTCGATTTCCGCGATCCGGATGCGCAGACCATCGTCCGGTTCCAGTGCCTCAACCTGGTTGATGATGAAACGATGGCCCGAATCGCTATCCAGCCACATCGCCCCGCCGAACAATCCGAGCAAGACCAGCGCCGCGAGGCCGAGCAGGCTGCGCATCGACCAGCGCCAGATCAGTCGCCTGGGACCGGGCCTGTCATTGGACCCGGCCACCTAGAATGCCTGCCCGAGCGAAACATAGACCGCGATACGCGAATCTCCCGATCGCCTGTTTATCGGTGTACCGACGTCGATCCGGATCGGGCCGAAGTCGCTATAATAGCGGATGCCGAGACCGGCCCCATATTGCAGATTGGACAAATCCGGTGTGCTGCTGGTGTATACATTGCCGGCGTCGATGAACGGCACGACACCGAAATTGCCACCCAGAAGTCCGGTACGGACGCGCGCCTCGAGCGAAAATTCAACCAGCGAACGGCCGCCCACAGGATCATCATTGGCATCCAGTGGTCCGACGGTCTGGTAGCTATACCCGCGCACCGAGCCACCGCCACCGGAATAGAGCCGGCGCGAGGGAGCGATGCTGTTGGTACCGGCACCGGCAATCGTGCCGATACGCGTGCGGCCGGCCAGCACGATCTTGTCCGAGACCGGGAAATAGGCGCTGCCGTCGACCTGGCCGCGGATATAGAAGAAGCTGCCGCCCTGCAGCGATGCTTCAGGAGCGATACGGGCGCTTAGCCGGAATCCACGGGTTGGATCGAGCAGATTGTCGCTGGCATCATAGGTCACCAGTCCCGGCAGGGAGGCGATGAAATAGGTTTCCGGATCGGTCGCGCCAATGTCTCCGGTGACATCGGTTTCCCGCGATGCAATCAGTTCGAAACCGCCCGACCAGTTCCAGCGCTTCTGATAGATCAGATTGCTCTGCCGCTCGATATTCGCGGCGATCGACAGGGTTTCGGCATCATAGGCGGCGCTATCGACCAGACTCAGTGCCAACCGTCCGTTCAATATATTGTCGCGTCGGCGAAAATTGTTGCGGCGGTAGACAATGCTGCCCGATTGTTCCTCTGTGCCGAGCACGCCGGTTAGCCGGATCAGTCCTTCCGGCGGGAACAGATTCCGGTGCTCCCAGCTCACTTCGGCGCGGGCGCCCTCGCCTGTCCCGTAGCCCAGTTCGCCAGCCACGGTTCGCAAGGGTGCCGGCGTCAGTTTCACGGCTATATCCACCGCTTCGGGATCATCGGCCTTCACCGGTTCGATGGCGATGGTCGAGACCAGACCGGTAGCGACCAGCGCCCGGCGCAAATCCTCCAGATCGGAGGCCTGATAGAGATCGCCCGGATCGAAGCGGGCGATCATCTGGACATGGTCTGCATCAAACAGCGCGGTCGGCGCGAGATCGATCGAACCAAAATTATAACGCCCGCCCGGCGTCACCGCCACGGCGAGATCACCCAGCCGCGTCGCGTGATCGATTTCCAGTTCCGGTTCGGCAGTACTGGCGAAAGGATAGCCATTTTCCGCCATTGCGCCGTCGATCCGGCTGATCGCTTCCATGATCCTGTCGCTGTTGACGACATCGCCGGGCTGCAGTCCGAAACTTTCCCGGAAACTCGCTGGATCGGGCGCAACCGCCGTTTCGATTCCGGGCAAGGCAATGGCGTCCAGCTTATATTGCGGCCCAGCCTGCACCCTGATCACGACATTGACCCGCTCCGCTCCGTCGCGCTCGAAACGGGTCTGCACAACCGCGTCATAATAGCCTTCTATGCGCAGCAACCGCTCGACCAGATCGGCATCGCTTTGCGCGCGCCGCCGAATCTGCGCGAAATTGGCATCGTCGCCGCGATATTGTTCCAGCACCGATAAAATTTCGAAGCGCGTGTCAAAAGCTTCTCCGGTCTCTTCGGGCAACCCTTCAAAGCTGATCCCGTAGGCGGTTTCTGCCAGCGCATCGGTCGGTCGATATTCGTTGAGCGGCAATTGTTCTGCCAATAGTTCGGAAGCGGGCTGGATATCCTGGACGCCGGTTCCGTCTCCGGCGGGAGGGTTCGCAGCGCCGGCATCGGCGTTTCCGTCAGCCTGCGGTGCCGCTTCTTCCTCTAGGTCCGGCCATTCGACACCAAAATCCGGAAATTCGGTCAGCGGCTGATCGGGATCGAGCGGCACGTCAAAACCGGGCTCGTCCACCGCACCGCTGGCGGGCTGTTCTGCCGTTTGTGCATCGACCGGCCCGACGGGCAAACCCGTCAGCAACACAACCAGCATGCCAAGGCAGCGACAATATGCGGTCAGACCCATCACCAATCTCTTTAGCTGTGGTTGAATCGCGATGCCAACGAATAAGCGCCTTTTTCCGAAGGGCATTCGCTTTCGCTTGATATTCGGTCCGCCAGCATCAAGCCGCCAATTTCACAGATGATTTTAACCGTATATTAACCATGATCGGCAATATTCTGTCCGGTCAGCACCAGATGCTTTATCTGGTCGGTAATTGTTCAACAGGATCGTCAGAAATGTCCAATATGCGCGTTATTTTGCTCGAAGCGGCTCTGGTAGCCGGTGTCTTGATGACCGGATTGTCGGCATCCCAGATTGCCCGTGCGGCAACATCGTCCGATAATGGCGCAGAAGCGGCAACGGATCCGCGGTCGAATGTAAAAATCGACAGTTCGATCATGATCGAACGCACCACAATATCGGAGAATGGCGAGTCTGTGACCCAGCTTATCAGTCCCTCGACCACCAAGGTTGTTCCCGGCGACAAGCTGCTGATCACCAACAGCTATCGCAATATGGGCGACGAGGCTGTGACCGGCTTTGTGCTCAACAACCCGGTGCACCAGGCTGTTGCCTTCGTCGAGGCGCTTGAAGACTGGGCGCTGGTATCGGTTGACGGTGGCGAGAATTTCGGCACCCTGTCTAAGCTGAGCGTCGAAGATGATACACAGGGCTCCCGCCCCGCCGTGGCGGCTGATGTCACTCACATTCGCTGGGTGCTGCCATCGCCTATCGAACCCGGCGCCACCGGCGAACTGCGTTTTCGCGGCACCGTCAAATAGGCGAACAGACCGCTACGACCGGCCTTCACATTCCCAATGGACATCTGCAATATCAATCAGCCGGGCCAGCCTGATCAGCTCTGCTGCCAGCTTGTCTTGCCGCGTGGCTGACCGGCGCACGCCAGGTTCGGGCCAATGTTGCGTGACCCGCAAATGCCCCGCTGCCCGGTCCGCCTTGATCTCGATCCGGCCGACAAAGCGGTCGCGTTCCAGTAGCGGATAGACATAATAGCCCCATTGCCGCTGCGCGGCGGGCACGAACATTTCATTACGATAGTGGAAGCCAAACAGGGTCAGAAGGCGTTTGCGGTCACGGACAGCCGGGTCAAACGGATTGACGATCCGCAGCCGTGCGGTTGGTCGGGACAGCTTGGCCAGACGGACTTCGATATCGGCTGGTGCCAGGGCCTTGAGCCACTGGCCTTTGTGATTTTCCACCTCGACCGGCACAATGTCGCTGGCCGCAGCGGCCCAGGCCCGCGTTTCCTTTGCGTTCACAGCATCCCAGAAACGCTGAATTTCGCCGAGCGAGCCGAACGCCAGTCGGTCAAGCGCGTTGCGGCAGAGCCAGTCGATCTGGCCCTCGTCGTCATGGATTGGTTCACGATGATGCGGGGGAATCACCCGCTCGCTGAGATCATAATATTTGTTGAAATTGACGCGATGGGAGGTCGCCAGTTCGCCGGCATACCAGAGCTGATCCATCACCCTCTTGTGCGGCGGGCGATCCCACATCTGTTTCTCGCCGCTGACCTTGGTGTCAAAGGCCTGGGTCGACAGCGGGCCCTCTGCCGCAATGCGCGCCTTGATCTCCTCGGCGCCGATTTCGCGCGCTGCCTTTTTAAAGGAGGCATGGCCCGCCACCTTTGCGCCGAGCCGCCGGAACTGCCGCTGCCACATCGGGTAGAATTCCATCGGCAGGACCGAAGCATCGTGGGTGAAATGCTCGAAGACCGCCCTGTCCTCGCCGAGCAGCCGGTCGAGCATCGGCTCGCGGTAATTCTGGTTGCGGCTCCACAAGATGTGATGGTGGGCGCGGGTGACATTCTGGATCGTGTCGAGCTGGACATAGCCGAGGCGGCGGATCGTCTCCGGCAGGTCAAGAGGCCCGGTCGGCGCCTCCGCCAGTCCCTGCGCCTGCAGCCAGAGCCAGCGCGCCTGCCGGTTGCCGATGCGCAGCGCCACCGCGATCAGACCGCAGTGGTTTCGATATGCGCGACTTTCCGGTCCCGCCGGGTCGCCAATATGCAACCGACGACGATCATCGCCGCGCCGGCCACGGTGGTCAGCGTGATCGGCTCGCGGAAGAACAGCCAGCCGAAGATCGCCGCCCAGATGAAGGCGCTATATTCGAGATTGATCAGATTTTGCGCTTCGGCCCGCGCATAGCCCCAGGCGATGAACAGCGAGGAGATCAGCGAGAATATCGCTGCGGCCCCGATATAGGGCAGCGATTCCGCTTCCGGAACGACCGCAAAAAAGGGCGCGAGCAGCAGGAAGGACGACCCGACCACGAGATTCTGGGCAAAGCTGATCTCGATAGGGCCGGCGAGCAGCGCCTGTCGCCGCTGGATCACCAGATTGCCGGCATAGAGAACCGCTGACACAAGTATCGCACCGATGCCGAACAGCGCCTCTTTCTCGAACTCGCCGCTCGCCCTGCCCCATGCGATCACCAGCACCCCGGCAAAGCCCAGCGCGGAGGCGTAAATGGCGTTGCGGTGGATGGTCTCGCCAAGGAACACGGCGGCGAGATAGAGCGCGATAATCGGCGCGATGAAGGACAGCGCGATGGCTTCGGCCAGCGGCACCCGTGCCAGGCCCCAGAAGAACAGATAGGACATGAAGACGATGATGATGCCGCGCTGCAGATGGACCTTGCGGGCGGCCTTGCTCGGCATTCTCGGGCGGCGCACGAAGAAAACCACCGAAACGATCACCAACGCGAGCAGCACCCGCCAGAGGATCGCGTTATAGGCGCCAATCTCGATCGACAGGCTTTTCATCGCCACGTCCATCATCGCGAAGGTGAGCAGACCGAAGAGAACCGACCCCGCCGGCAGCAGGATCGGGCCGTTTTCTGGCGGGCTATTGGCGGATATAAGATCGGGCATATTATATTCCATCAGCCTGACGCTGTTGCCGCACGCGCTGCTGCGACAGGCTCGACGCGAACGGATGACAAGAGGCTCTGCTTATCGCCCGCCAACCGAAAATGGCAAGCGCGATCAGAGGCCCATTTGCCGGACCGCGAGATCGCGCATGATTTCTTCCGAGCCGCCGCCGATCGCCATCACCTTGACCTCGCGATAGAAACGTTCGACCGGATTGCCGCGCAGATAGCCGGCGCCGCCGAGTATCTGCATCGCTTCGCTGGCGCAGAACTCGAGATCCTTGGTGGCGCTGAACTTGGCCTTGCAAATCTGCGCGACCGGCATCTCGCCCTGATCGGCGAGCCAGCAGATCTGGTTGAGCCAGCCGTCGAGCCGGTCGACCCGCGCCGACATATCGGCAATCTTGTGGCGGATCACCTGGTGCCTGATCATCGGCTTGCCGAAGGTCTCGCGCTGCTGCGCATAATCTATCGAATATTCGAGCAAGACCCGCATCATGCCGAGAGACTGGGCGACCATGCCGAGCCGCTCGTAATTGAAATTGTGCATGATCTGGATGAAGCCACGCCCTTCCTCGCCGAGCATATTCTCCGCCGGGACGCGCACGTCGTCAAAATAGAGCGAGGCCTGATCGGAAGCCCACCATCCCATTTTCTTGTCGAGCGCGGCGCGCGAAAAACCCTCGGCGTCGGCGTCGACCAGAAACAGCGAAATGCCCTCCAACCCTTCGCCGCCGGTGCGCGCGCCGATGACATAATGGTCGGCGGTCATGCCGCCGGTGATGAAGGTCTTCGCCCCGTTGATCACCCAGTGATTGCCGTCCTGCCGCGCGGTGGTCTGCATATTGGCGACGTCGGAACCACCGCCGGGCTCGGTAATGCCAAGGCTGGAGCCTTTTTTGCCGAGCACGATATCCTTCAGGATGCGCTCCTTGATATCCTGCGAGGCCAGCTTGTGGATCGGGCCTATCGAGATCGACCGGCCACCGAGCGCCGCCAGCGTGCCGCCATTATGCGCTCTTGCCGCTTCCTCACCCCAGGCCGCGCGCATGAAAATATCGTCCATGCCGAGCCCGCCATATTTTTCGTCAACGCCAAAACCCCAGACGCCGAGCGCCCCGGCTTTTTCGTGAACCTCCCAAGGGATTTCGCCCGCTTCGTCCCACTCATTGGCGAACGGCTGCAATTCGGTCTCGGCAAAGCGCCGGCAGGTTTCGCGGAATTGGCGGCGCTCGTCATTGTCAAAGGGGCGTAGCATCTGTGTCTCTCCAGCGATTTAATCGTCTGGTTAAACTTCTATCGCTTCCAGCGCCGAACGCAAGGGAGATGGAAGAGAAACTGGCCGGCGGGAAACGCGGTCGACATAGACGTGGGTGAAGCTGCCGGCCGCGGAGGCAATATTCTCTTCGCCGCGAAACAGGCCGACGCCATAAGTCACGCTGCTGTTGCCGAGACGGTCGACGCGAATCCGCGCCATGACCTCGTCGGGAAAGGCGATCGGCGCGAAATAGTCGCAGCTCGTATTGACCACCAGACCGATGGTCTCGCCACCGGTAATGTCGAGCGCGCCCCGCTCGACCAGATAGCGGTTTACCGCGGTGTCGAACCAGAAATAATAGATGGCGTTATTGACGTGGCCATAAGGATCATTGTCATTCCAGCGCGTGGTGATCGCCGAGCCGGTGCGATAGTCGCTGCGAACCGGCGGCTGCGCCCGGGGGCTTTTACCAAGCGGCATCATAGATCCTTTGCGCGTCAGCCAGCGTGACCTCTCTGGGATTATTGTCGAGCAGACGCGTCTGTAGCATTGCCGCTTCTGCCAGTTCGGTCGTCGCATCCTGTGCGATACCGATCTCGCGGAGCTTGCGCGGTGCCTGGACTTTGACCGCCAGAGCCTCAAGATAGTCGATCAATTGCTGCGCCCGCGCTTCGCTGCTGTTCTCGCTGCCGCGCGGCAGGTCGAGCGCATCGGCCAGCTCGGCATAAAGCGGCGCGGCGGCTTCCAGATTAAATTGCATGACAAAAGGCATGACCAGCGCGTTGGAGAGGCCGTGCGGGATATGATAAATGCCGCCGAGCGGATAAGCGAGCGCGTGGATCGCGCCGACCGGACTATTGGCGAAAGCCTGCCCGGCGAGCATCGAACCGCGCAACATCGCCTCGCGCGCCTGCATGTTTTTCCCGTCGGAACAGGCGGTTTCGATATGCGTGGTGAGCAGTTTCAGCGCCTCGATCGCCAACATGTCGGAGACCGGGTTCTTGCCGTTGCGGCTGGTGTAGGATTCGACCGCGTGAACCATTGCATCGATGCCGGTCGCGGCGGTGACGCTGGCGGGGAGCCCGGTCGTCAGTGCCGGGTCGAGTAGCGCGACATCGGCAAAAAGATGCGGCGAGATGATGCCCGCCTTGGTGGTTTCGCCGGTGGTCAGGATCGAAATGGCGGTGACCTCCGATCCGGTGCCCGAAGTGGTCGGGATCAAGATGGTCGGCAGGCCCTTGCGCTCCAGCAGGCCGATACCATAGATATCGGAAAGCGGTTGCGCGCCATCCACCGCGAGCGCCGCAACCACCTTGGCGGTATCGAGCGAGCTGCCGCCGCCCAGTCCGATGACGATATCCGCGCCCGCGGCTTTTGCCACTTCTACAGCCTGCAGAACAATCGCCTCCGGCGGGTCGGCGACCACCGCGTCAAATATCGCGACATCAAATCCGGCTTGCCGCAATGTCTGTTCAACCGGCGCGATCAGCCCCGCCTGGACGATACCCTTGTCTGTGACGATCATTGGCTTTGATGCGCGCAAGGCGGTGATCTGTCCGGGAAGTTCGGCGAGGCAGCCGTCACCGAAGTGGAGCACCGGTACAGTCTGGAAGAGAAAGTTTTTCATAATGGCAATCCTTTGCACCAATGGTGCAGCCGCGCAATAAAAAGGGGCCGGAAAACCGGCCCCTGTCCATCTGGTGACTGTTCGTCACCGATATTTCTGTCAGCCTAGAATTTGCCGCGCAAGGTCAGGCCGTAGCTGCGGGGTTCCTGAACGAAGGCCGAGCGCGAACCGGACCGGAGCACGGTATTGAACGTCACACCGCGCGTTATTTCGTTGGTCAGGTTGGTCACGAAGGCCTCAATGCCCCAAGTGTCTTCCTGGCTACCGATACCAGCGCGCAGGTTGATCTTGATATTGCCATCCTGGGTGTCGAACGGAACCGGAATGTTCGCAGCGAGGTCGGCAGGATCAATGGCCTGGGTTGAAGTCCTGCGATCGCTTTCAAAACGCATCTGGGCATTGAGGAAATATTTCAGGTTGCTACCAATTTCATTGGTATAGGTAGCGCCAGCAATACCCACGAGATCCGGTGCGTTGGTCAGCGAATTGCCGCAAAGCGCGACAACGTTCGCCGCGGTCTGCGTACCGGCGCAATCGTCCGGATAATTGGCATCGGTGATCGTCAGAGCAGCGTTGACCGTGAAATGTTCGCTCGGACGGATCGTCGATTCGATTTCAACACCCTGTGTTTCCGCTTTCGGAACATTGAAGGTCTCAAACTGAGCCCCCGTGAATTCCAGAACCTGGAAGTTCTTGAATTCCTCACGGAAGGCAGCCACGTTCAATGTCACCGCATTGTCGAGGAATTTGGCTTTCAGTCCAATTTCATACGCGTTTACGGTTTCCGAAGCAAAGCGCGGATCGGCGCCGCCAGCTGCTGCTGTCGAGTCAAGGTTGAAGCCACCCGATTTATAACCATGGGTAAAGCTCGCATAGATATTGACCGGATCGGCAAAAGCATAAGAAACCTTGCCGGTGTAGATCAGTTCGTTGTCCTTGAACTTGCTATTAAACGTCCGAGGTGAAGGCAACACGGCGGCATATGGCGCATCGGCTGGCGAGGTGAAGGCAAAGCAACCCAGACCGAAGAACGCGTTCTGCAGAGCCGCAGGCAGGCCGCTCAAACCACCGCCGGGAGAAATCTGGCCGACAATTGCCGGGCAAACCGGGTTGTTGTTTCCGCCGCTAGCGAAGCTGCCATCCTTGCTTTCATCCGAATAGCGCAGACCAACGGTCAGCTCCAGGTCGTCGGTAACTTCAAGCGTGTTGTGCGTGAAGATCGACCAGCTTTTGCTGTTTTGCGCATAGAGATTGGTGTTGGTGATCGTCGACGGGTCAAAGCCGGTGATGTTCTGAAGCGGAGTAGCGCCAAAGAAAATCGGGCTCAATGGGTTCAGGCTGGCACCGCCGGTTGCACCGGCAAGGATTGCTCCTACGAGCCCGTCATAATCTGCGCCAAGCGCGAAAGACACGTCCTGAGCGATATCCTCCTTGGAATAATATCCGCCCACGAGCCAGTTCAAAGCCCCGCCAAACGCTTCACCCTGAACGCGCAGTTCGTGGGTCATGGTTTCGATTGACGTGCCGTTGTTGGTCACATTGAAGACATCAAGACCCGAGAAATCGGAATCATAAGCTTCGACCGCATCATACTCACGATAGGAACCGATATAGATCAAGTCGGCACTGTCACCCAAAGGCACTTCGATTTCACCGGTGATGCCCCATTGGTCAAATTTCGTCTGTGGAGCAAAACTGGCTGTCGCGATGCGGTTGTCGGCCGCGATTTCAGCATTTGTTGTGTCGAAAGGATCTGTCGGGACAACCGGCGCTGCCATGCCGCCACGGACACCCAGTCCCACGGCTGCGAACAGACCTGACGTTTCAAGTGGTGATTTCAGGACTTCGACGGCTGCGCAGCAACCAGCGGTGCTCTTGGCATAATCGCCTATCAGACGGCCGCGGATGCCGCTGTCAGTTTCAAAACCGAGCTGCGCACGAACCAGATATTGGTCGGTGCCGTTCGATTCGCCGACTTTGGCACCGGTCTGGTCGACCACGGTCACATAACCATCACGCTCGCGATAAGCGCCGGTGACGCGGAGAGCGAGATAGTCTTTCATGATCGGCACATTGACTGCGCCCTGAACGCTGTAGAGATCGCGATTGCCATAAGTGGCATTGGCGAAGCCGCCAAATTCGTTCAGATCGGGGCGGACATTGGTGATGTTCAACGCGCCGGCGGATGTGTTGCGACCGAACAGCGTACCCTGTGGGCCACGCAACACTTCGACGCGTTCGACGTCGACAAATTCGGAAAGCGCAACACCCGGACGGGACTGATAGGCACCGTCAATAAAAATACCGACAGCCGATTCAAAACCAATATTGTTGGATGTCGTACCGACACCACGTATCCGCAGCACCACGGAACCCGACGCCAACTGAGCGTTCGAGGTCGAGAAGCTGGAAGATACATTGGTGATCTGGCCAACATTGACGACTCCCTGGCGTTCCAGCTGGACCGGACTGACCGCGGTTACAGCGATGGGAATATCCTGAACATCTTCTGCGCGGCGGGTTGCCGTCACGATGATTACATTGTCGTCAAAGGTTTCGGCTTCCTGCGCTGCGTCCTGCGCAAAAGCGGGGGTGGTCATGGCCGTGCTACACAGTGCGGCCATGAGGATTTTGTTGATCATTTTCACATTTACTCTCCCGTTATACTCGCTGCCGCGTCCGCCAATTTCCTGGGGGGATGGCTTGTTTTTCTCGGCAGCTGCGTTTGCGTCAGTCGATTAATTGATCCATTAAATCAAGCGGTGACGGACAGCCACAGACCGATTTCGCGAAAATCGTTGCAATTATGTAACAATCATAGCGGATCGACGCGAGGGGAAGGCAGATTGAACGGCTCGGTGGCCAGGTGTAAGACCGAACAGGCCGGGCCCCCGCACATCGCTATCACGAAACGCCGGATATGGTGCAATCCTAGAACTGGCTGCGCAGGGTCAATCCGTAGCTGCGCGGTTCCTGGACGAAGACCGACTGCGAACCGGAGCGCAGAATCGTCGCAAAAGTGACGCCCCGCGTCACTTCGTTGGTCAGATTGGTCACAAAGGCCTCGATGCCCCAGCCCTTGTCCTGACTGCCGATACCCGCGCGCAGGTTGATCTTGATATTGCTGTCCTGGACGACAAACGGCAGCGGGGTTGCCGCGGCCAAATCCGTGGTATCAATGGCCTGGGTCGATGTCCGGCGATCACCTTCGAACCGGACCTGCCCGTTGAGGAAATATTCCAGATCGGTACCGATATCATTGCTGTAGGTAGCCCCGGCAATGCCGACAAAATCCGGCGCGTTGGTCAGCGAATTGCCACATAGCGCAACCACATTGGCTGTGGTCTGGCTACCGGCGCAATCTTCCGGATAATGGGCATCGGTATAGGTCAGCGCGGCGTTGACCGAGAAATGGTCACTGGGCCGCAACATCGTTTCGATCTCGACACCCTGAGTGACGGCTTTCGGGACATTGAAGGGCCGGAACTGCGTACCGATAAATTCGAGAATCTGGAAATTCGTGAACTGCTCCCGGAATGCCGCCAGGTTCAGCGTCACGCTGTCCTGCAGGAATTTTGCTTTCAGTCCCATTTCATAGGAATCAACTTCCTCCGACTGGAAGCGCGGATCGCTGCCCCCGGCGGTAGCGGTGGAATCAAGATTGAGTCCCCCCGATTTGTAGCCATGCGTGAAGCTGGCATAGATGTTGACCGGATCGGCAAATGCATAAGACAGTTTTCCGGTATAGATGAGTTCGCTGTCGCGGAACTTGCTGCTGAACGTGCGCGGTGTCGGCAGAACAGCTGCGAAGGGCGCATCGGCCGGAGCGGTCAGCGCGAAACAGCCGAAACCGAACAGCGCGTTCTGCAGGGAAGCCGGCAGTCCGCTCAGCGATCCGCCAGGAGAAATCTGCCCGACGATCGCCGGGCAAACGGAATTGCTGGTGCCGCCGCTGGCAAAGCTGCCTTCCTTGCTTTCATCCGAATAGCGCAGGCCTATGGTCAGCTTGAGCCCGTCGGCCACTTCCAGCTCATTATGGGTAAAGATCGACCAGCTCTCGCTATTTTGCGCGTACAGATTGGTGTTGGTGACGGTGGCCGGATCGAAACCCGTGATATTCTGCAGCGGCGTCACCCCCAGGAAGACCGGACCAAGCGGGTTCAGGGTAGCCCCGGCGGTTGCGCCCGCAAGCGTGGCACCAACCACCTGATCATAGTCCTCGCCCAGTGCCAGCGACAGGCTCTGGTCAATATCCTCGCGGGAATAGTATCCACCGACGAGCCAGTTCAGCGCGCCGTCGAACACATCGCCCTGAACCCGCAGCTCATGGGTCATGGTGTCGATCGCGGTGCGATTGTTGGTCACGTTGAACAGATCGAGGTCCGAGAAATCATTGTCGTAAGCCTCGGTCGCATCATATTCGCGATAGGAGCCGATATAGATCAGGTTTGCGCTGTCGCCGAGCGGTATTTCGATCTCGCCGGTGACACCCCATTGGTCAAAGCGCGTCTGAGGCGCAAAGCTGGCAGTGGAAATCAGATTGCCGGCAGCGATTTCCGCCGTGGTCGTATCGAACGGATTGACCGCGACGTCGGGCCCGGCCATGCCGCCACGCGGCCCCAGCCCGACAGCGGCGAACAGACCAGCGGTTTCGAGCGGTGATTGCAGCACTTCGATTGCAGCGCAGCAACCGGCCGTGCTCTTGGAATAGTCGGCGATCAGCCGTCCCTTGATCCCGCCATCGGTTCCGAAACCCAGCTGTCCGCGAACAAGATATTGGTCGGTGCCGTTTGAATCGCCGATCTTGCTGCCGCTGCCATCGACGACGGTTACAAAGCCGTCGCGTTCCCGATAGGCACCGGTGACACGCAGCGCCAGTTGCCCCTCGACGACCGGAACATTGACCGCGCCCTGCACCCCCATCAGGTCACGATTGCCATAAGTCGCATTGGCAAAGCCGCCGAACGCATCCAGATCGGGCCGGACATTGATAATATTGAGGGCGCCGGCGGAGGTATTCCGGCCGAAAAGCGTTCCCTGCGGGCCGCGCAGAACCTCGACCCGCTCGACATCGACCAGCTCGGAAAGCGCGACACCCGGGCGCGACTGATAGGCGCCGTCGATGAAAATGCCGACCGCCGATTCAAACCCGATATTGTTGGACGTCGTGCCGACGCCGCGGATTCTCAAAACCACCGACCCGGAGGCAAGCTGGGCGTTGGAGACCGAATAGCTGGCGGAGACATTGGTCAGTTGCCCGACATTGACGACCCCCTGACGTTCGAGCTCCGTTGGATTGATCGCGGTAACGGCGAGCGGAATATTCTGGACATCCTGCGAACGGCGGGTCGCCGTCACGATAATGACATTGTCATCGAAGGTCTCGGCTTCCTGCGCATTATCCTGCGCGTAGGCAGGAGTCGTCAGGGCGGTGGCGCAAAGCGCTGCCGCAAGCAGTTTGTTCACTTCGTTCACTAATCTTCTCCAGTTTGAAGCACGGTCGTCATTTTTGATTGCACAGAGAGTTTGGGGGATGACTGTTTCCCGCTTACTCCCATTTCCTTGACATAAGTTTACGATTGGCAATCAATCTGCTGAAGGGGGCGGGACAAAAAAAGGGGGCAGCAGCATCTGCGCCATGCCAACCTGATGATCTCTGCCCGAAATCGCTCTTGGCGACCTCCGTCATCGCCGCTAGAGGAAGGGGAAACATAAATTTAAGGACCTTCAATGCCCCAACTCATTCTGCTTCGCCACGGCCAGTCGCAATGGAATCTCGAAAACCGTTTCACCGGCTGGTGGGATGTCGATGTTACGGAAAAGGGCATTGAGGAAGCCAGAGCGGCTGGACAGCTGATGAAGGAACGCGGCATTGATCCGAATGTCTGTTTTACCAGCGTCCAGACCCGGGCGATCAAGACGCTCAATCTGGCGCTGGAGGAAATGGGGCGCCTGTGGCTACCGGTGGAAAAAAACTATCGGCTGAACGAGCGCCATTATGGCGGTCTGACCGGTCTCAACAAACAGGAAACCCGCGACAAGCATGGCGACGAGCAGGTTCATATCTGGCGGCGCAGCTTTGACACGCCACCACCACCCATGGCGTCGGACAGCCCCTATCAGATGTCGAGCGATCCGCGCTACAAGGGGATCGAAGTGCCTGCGACCGAAAGCCTGAAGGACACCATCGCGCGCGTTCTGCCTTACTGGAAAAGCCGGATCGCACCGGAATTGCAAAATGGCAAGAAAGTGCTGATCTCGGCCCATGGCAACAGCCTGCGCGCGCTGGTCAAGCATCTCTCGAAAATTCCCGATGACGAGATTACCGGTCTGGAAATTCCGACCGGCCAGCCGATCATCTATGAACTGGACGATGATCTGAACGAGATCGAGCGCTATTATCTTTCCGAACGATAGGCTGGGGGGCGATGGTCATGCGCCTTGGCCCGGCTTGTCTTTTTCCCGGTACATCGCGGCATCGGCGCGGGACATAAGGCCGTCGGCCGTGTCCTTGGGCCCGACGAAACAATAGCCTATCGACGCACCAAGATGCAGCTTTCTTCCTTTATGGACGAGATTTTCCCGCGCCAGTTTCTGGAGTAGAAAGCCGATTTTGTCCGCGACCTGATCGCCGTTCATATTGTCGAGCAACAGGCCGAATTCATCGCCGCCAATTCGCGCGACCACGTCGGTTGTGCGAATATTGGATTTTAGTATTTTCGCAAGGCGCACCAGCAACGCATCCCCGGCAGCGTGGCCATATTCGTCGTTGATCGTCTTCAGCTTGTCGACATCAAGAAACAGCACAGCACAATTGTGTCCATATCGCCGGCTTCGCGCGACGCGATCCTCCAGGCTTTCCACAAATAGGCGACGATTTGAAAGCCCGGTGAGTACGTCATTATAGGCGTGCTGCTTCATTTCGGCCAGCTGCCTCTGCAGAGAAACTATTTTCTGCTTCAATATATTACATTTGGCGCAATGTTGGTTACCGGATTCACGATGCTTTTGCATTTTATTTGATATCCCCAAATCCTGCTTCCATATATATTTATATCTATTTGCCAGCACAACCGGATTATTCGGACGACCAGCGGCAGATATCTTTTGTCGATATCCGGTTTTTCCTGCGCGGAATCATTGCGTCGCTCTCGCCAGGCGCCGGTGACAACGAAAATTGCTGACAACCACATGTGTCATTGCGTCTGCACGATTTCATGACTAAACCGCATTGCTTCCGTAGCATTTGTCAGGGACGAAAATGGCCGAAGCATCTCCTCCTGTTGGTATTATCATGGGCAGCCAGTCCGACTGGGCGACGATGAAGCTCGGCAGCGATATATTGGATCAGCTGCAGGTGCCCCATGAACAGAAGATCGTGTCGGCACACCGGACGCCCGGCCGGCTCGTTGACTATGCCACCTCGGCAGCGGATCGCGGACTCCAGGTAATTATCGCCGGCGCTGGCGGCGCCGCCCATCTGCCCGGCATGGTGGCCTCGATGACCCGGGTACCGGTGCTCGGCGTGCCTATCCAGTCGAAGGCTCTGAGCGGCATGGACAGCCTGCTCTCGATCGCGCAAATGCCTGCGGGTATCCCGGTCGGCACATTGGCGATCGGCGACGCGGGCGCGAAAAACGCGGCGTTGCTCGCAGCCGCCATTCTGGCCAACGGTGACCCGGCTCTGGCGCAGCGGCTGGATGCATGGCGCGCGGCCCAGACCGACGCCGTCGCCGACGAGCCGGAATAAGCAGACGCCATGAAGACACTCGCTCCCGGATCCACCATCGGTATATTGGGCGGCGGCCAGCTCGGCCGGATGCTGAGCGTAGCGGCGGCCCAGCTCGGCTATCGCTGCCATATCTATGCGCCCAATGCCGATAGCGTGGCAGCGGAAGTCTCGGCCGAATTCACCTGCGCCGAGGACGACGATGTGGCATCCCTCACCCGCTTTGCCGAAGCCTGCGACGTGCTCACCTTCGAATTTGAGAATGTTCCGGTGGACCCGCTCCACCAGATAGAAGACTGCGCCCCGTTGCACCCGCCGATCGCGGCACTGGATATCGCGCAGAACCGGGTTGCGGAGAAAAATTTCGCCCGCGACCATGGCGGCACAACGGCGCCTTTTGCCGAAGTGACCGACCGGGACGGGTTGGACAAGGCAATTGCCGAAATCGGCGCACCGGCGATCCTCAAGACAATCCGCATGGGCTATGACGGCAAGGGCCAGTCGCGGATCCGGCCCGGCGAGGATCTTGACCAGCATTGGGAAGCCGTGGCGCAGCAACCCTGCGTCGCCGAGGGCTTTGTCACCTTCGACCATGAATTTTCGGTGATATTGGTGCGCGCCCGGAATGGCGAGATCCGCTTCTGGGATACGCCGCACAATATCCATGTCGACGGCATATTGTCGGTTTCCAGCGCACCCGCTCCAACAGAGATTTTGGCACAGCAGGACGACGCCCGCGCGCTCGCCGCCAAAATGGCCGAGGCGATGGATTATGTCGGCGTGCTGACCTGCGAATTTTTCGCCACCAGCGATGGACCCGTCTTCAATGAAATGGCGCCGCGCGTCCACAACAGCGGCCACTGGACGATCGAGGGTGCGGTCACCAGCCAGTTCGAAAATCACATAAGGGCGATTTGCGGATTGCCGCTGGGCGACACCGGGCTGGCGGCGGAAAAGGTCGAGATGCACAATCTGATCGGCGCGCAAGCCGACGATTGGCAAAACCTGCTATCCGATGGTGCAAACCATCTTCATCTCTACGGCAAGGGCGAGAGCCGGCCGGGTCGCAAAATGGGTCATGTCACCAAATTATATTTCTAATTTGCAGTGCGCCGGAACTGCGCTAGGCATCGCCCATGAATCATCCTGAAATCATCCTCTTTCTTGCCCGCGCCGACAATGGAGTGATCGGCGATGGCGACCGCATTCCATGGCGTTTGCCGGAAGACCAGCGGCGTTTCAAAACGATGACCATGGGCAAGCCGATGATCATGGGCCGCAAGACTTTTGACAGCCTGCCCGGACTGTTGCCCGGACGGCGTCATATCGTCCTCACCCGGGATCCGGAATGGGAGGCCGATGACGCGGAAATCGCGGACAGTGTGGAAAGCGCGCTGAAAATCGCCAATTCACCGCATATAGCGGTGATCGGCGGCGCGGAAATCTACAAGGCCTTTCTTGACCGCGCAGACCGGATCGAACTGACAGAAGTGCATAGCGAGCCAAAGGGCGACATCAGCATACCAGCCTTTGACGATAATATCTGGGAAGAAGTGGCGCGCGAGGATCATGCCCCAAAAAATGAAAGGCCCGGCTTCAGCTTCGTCACCCTGAAGCGAAAACTTCCATGAAGAAATTCGCGCTGGCACTTCTGAGTATCGTCGTGATTGCTATCGTCGCCTTTCTGATTTTCGCGCCGGCCGAGTTCGAGAAGCAGACCAATATGGTCGACGGAAAGCCGCTACCGGCGATCCGCCCCGAGGCGCAGAAATTGCATGACAGCCTGATGATCGTCGACCTGCACGGCGACACCTTGCTGTGGAAGCGCAAGATTACCGACAGCGTGGATCGTGGCCATATCGATCTCGACCGGCTGCAGGCGGGCAATATCGGGCTGCAGATTTTCTCCAGCGTGACCAAGACGCCCAAGGGCCAGAATTACGACAGCAATCGCGGCGATACGGATAATATCACCCTGCTGGCGATCACCCAGATGCAGCCGGTGCGGACCTGGTTCTCGCTGCTCGAGCGGCAACTCTATCATGCGCAGAAGCTGGACCGCGCGGTAGCCGTGTCGGCGGGCGCGATGATGCCGATCAGCCAGCCCGGCCATCTTGACACGCTCGCGGCTGCGCGGAATCAATCAGACGGCCCGATTGGTGTGTTATTCTCCGCCGAAGGCCTGCAGACGCTGGAGGGCGAGCGGGCCAATCTGACAAAGCTCTACGCCGCGGGCATGCGCATGGCGGGGCTGGTGCATTTTTTCGACAACGAGCTGGCCGGATCGATGCATGGCATGGAAAAAGGCGGGCTTACCGATTTTGGCCGGACGATTGTCCGCGACATGGAAGACATGGGCATGATCGTCGATATCGCCCATAGCAGCCACGCGACCGTTGCCGACATTCTAAAGATGGCGCGGCGTCCTGTGGTCTCCAGCCATGGTGGTGTTCAGGCGGTGTGCGGGGTCAACCGCAATCTGACCGACGCAGAGATCAGGGGCGTGGCCGCGACCGGCGGGATCATTGGTCTGGGCTATTGGGACGGCGCGATGTGTGACACCAATCCCGCAACCGTGGCGAAAGCGGCGAAACATGTCCGCGATCTGGTCGGCATCGAGCATGTCGCGCTGGGCAGCGATTTTGACGGCGCGGTGACGACGCGCTTTGATACCAGCGGAGTGGTTCAGATCACCCAGGCGCTGATGGACGCCGGCTTCAGCGAAGCGGAAATCCGGGCGGTGATGGGGCTGAATGCGTTGCGGGTGATCAAGGCTGGACTGGTGCCATTGTCGAAGACCGCAGCCCCGGCGCAGGCCGGGGTCCAGCCCGGTGGTAATACCCGCACTTCGCGTGCGGGTTAGGCGTCAGCCTTCACTGACATGACGAATTTGTTGAATGATACGCAAAATCCCGCAATAGCGATTCGATGATCAGACTGAACGGAAAAGACCGGATCGAAGGCGAGCTGCGCGGGGCGATCATTGCGCTGGGCAATTTCGACGGCTTTCATTTCGGCCATCAGGCAGTCGCCGGCAAGGCGCTGAACTGGGCCCGGGACGAGGGTCGTCCGGCGATCATTGCGACTTTTGATCCGCATCCGGTGCGCTTTTTCAAGCCCGATGTGGCTCCCTTCCGGCTGACCAGTCTCGATCAGCGCCAGCGGCTGTTCGCCGATGCGGGCGCGAGTGCGATGCTGGTCTTCGCATTTGACGCGGGTCTGGCAGCCACCACGGCAGAGGATTTCATCGCCAAGCTGCTGGTCGAGCGCTTTGGCGCAGCCGGCGTGGTCACCGGAGCGGATTTCACCTTTGGCAAGGGCGCGAAAGGCAATATCGACGTATTACGCGAAGTCGGCGCGGCGCATGGACTGAAAAGCGAAGCGGTCAGCGCGGTCAGCGACAGCGACGACGTCATCTCCTCGAGCCGCATCCGCGCGGCGCTGAAAGAGGGCCATTGCGAGGAAGCGAACCGGCTGCTCACCCGCCCGTTTGCGATACAGGGCGAGGTCATCCACGGCGACAAGAATGGCCGGATATTGGGCTATCCGACCGCCAATATCGATATCGGTCAATATCTGCGTCCCAAATATGGCATCTATGCGGTCAAGGGGCGCCTGCCCGACGGCCGCGTGCTGAACGGCGCGGCCAATCTGGGCATACGCCCCAGCTTCGACCCGCCCAAGGAATTGCTCGAGCCTTTTTTCTTTGATTTCAGCGAGGATCTTTACGGCCAGACGATCGAGGTCGAACTGCACCATTTCCTGCGCGGCGAGCAGAAGTTCGATGATCTCGCCGCGCTGAAGGTCCAGATGGAAAAGGATTGCGACAAGGCGAAAGCCTTGCTGGCGTGAGCCACCGTTCGTCATTGCAAGCGCAGCGAAGCAATCCGTAACGCCACTCCCCCGCACTGGATTGCCACGGGCTTCCAGCCCTCGCAATGACGGGTAGATTGCAAGGCTCGCGCGTGGCACAAATCCCGCTTGCACCCAAGGCCCGCGTCCCCTAATCCCCGCGATCATGACCGATCCCAAAGCAGATTATAAAGACACGGTTTTCCTGCCGAAAACCGATTTCCCGATGAAGGCTGGCCTTGCGAACAAGGAACCGGCGATTTTGGAACGCTGGGAGAAGATTGGTCTCTATGAAAAGCTGCGCGAAGCCCGCGCCGGCCGCGAGAAATTCATCCTGCATGACGGCCCGCCTTATGCCAATGGCAATATCCATATCGGCCACAGCCTCAACAAGACGCTGAAAGATCTGGTCGTCCGATCGCAGAGCCTGCTCGGCAAGGACGCGCCTTATGTGCCCGGCTGGGATTGCCACGGCTTGCCGATCGAGTGGAAGATCGAGGAACAATATCGCAAGAAAAAGCGGAACAAGGACGAGGTTCCGGCCAGCGAATTCCGCGCCGAATGCCGCGACTATGCGGATAAATGGGTCAATGTGCAGCGCGAGGAGTTCAAGCGGCTCGGCGTGATGGGCCAGTGGGACAAGCCCTATCTGACGATGGACTATGACGCCGAAGCGGCGATTGTCGCCGAGCTGCTGAAATTCGCAGAAGCCGGCCAGCTCTATCGCGGCGCCAAGCCGGTGATGTGGTCGCCGGTCGAGAAAACCGCGCTGGCCGAAGCCGAGGTGGAATATGAGGATATTGTCTCGACGCAGATTGATGTGGCGTTCGAGATTGTCGAAGCGCCGAATGCGCCGGAACTGGTCGGTGCCCACGCGGTTATCTGGACGACGACGCCTTGGACGATACCGGTTAATCAGGCGTTGGCTTATGGGGCGGATGTTGAATATGTCTTGGTAGGCGAGCATCAAGGGCCAAAATATCTGGTTGCCAAAGCTTTGGTAGAATCCGGTGCATTGTATGGCCGTTTCCTAGCTCAAGAGGCGACCGAAATCTTCTGGCAAGGCAAAGGCTCTCAACTCGCCGGAGCCACCGCCAAACACCCGATGGCCGACAAATTCCCGGACAGCGAATTTTACACCAAGCCGCGCCCGTTCCTGGATGGTTCGCATTTTGTCACCACCGATGCCGGTACTGGCCTCGTCCATATGTCACCCGATCATGGCGAGGATGATTTCGATCTCTGCAAGGCCAATGGCATCAATCCGGTGTTCGCGGTCGATGCCGATGGCGTCTATCGCGAGGACTGGGGCTGGCTGCCGCGCGGTGACGAGCGCGCCGGCGGAGTGATCAACAAGAATTTCAACGGTCCGGACGGACCGATCTGTTCGGACCTGCGCGAAGCGGGTGCGCTGTTGTCGGCCAGCGCCGATTTCAAGCATAGCTATCCGCACAGCTGGCGCTCGAAAGCGAAGATTATTTACCGCTGCACACCGCAATGGTTTGTGCCGATGGACTCCCCCCTCCCGCTTGCGGGAGGGGCCGGGGGTGGGCCAGAAGATGGTCCAAACCCACCCCTAACCCCTCCCGCAAGCGGGAGGGGGACCTTGCGCGAAGTCGCGCTGGACGAAATCCGCAACAAGGTCCGCTTCGTGCCGGAACGTGGGCGGCGCCGTCTCGAATCGATGGTCGAGGGCCGTCCCGACTGGGTGCTCTCCCGCCAGCGCGCCTGGGGCGTGCCGATTGCGCTTTATGTCGACCGCAAGAGCGGCGAATATCTCAATGATCCGGCGGTCAATGCGCGGATCATCGCAGCGTTCAGGACCGGCGGGGCCGATGCCTGGTTCAATGCCGATCATCAGGAATTTCTCGGCAACGCCTATGCGCTCGAGGATTATGAAGTGATCACCGATATTCTCGACGTCTGGTTCGACAGCGGCTGCACCCATGCGTTCGTGCTGGAAAGCGGCAAATGGCCGGAGCAACAGAGCCCGGCCGATCTCTATCTGGAAGGCAGCGATCAGCATCGCGGCTGGTTCCAGTCGAGCCTGCTGGAAAGCTGTGGCACCAGAGGCCGCGCGCCCTACAAGGCGGTGCTGACCCACGGCATGACGCTCGACAAGAACGGCAAGAAAATGTCGAAGTCGCTCGGCAACACGCTTGATCCGAAGAAGATCATCGATGTGCAGGGCGCGGATATCTTGCGGCTGTGGGCGGCGAGCGTCGATTTTACCGAGGATCACCGGATCGGCGATGAAATCCTGAAAGGGGTTTCGGACAGCTACCGCAAATTGCGCAATACCTTCCGCTATATGCTCGGCGGGCTTGGCGACTTCACCGATGCCGAGCGCGTGGCGGTGGCAGATATGCCGGAACTGGAACGCTATATCCTGACGCGATTGGCGCAAGTGAATGATGAACTGAAGCAGCATATCGATGATTTTGCCTTCGGACCATATATGCGTACTTTGACAGCATTTGCACAGGATGACCTAAGCGCTTTCTACTTCGATATCCGCAAGGACTGCCTCTACTGCGACGTCAATCCTGCGACGGGTGTTCAATCAGACAAACGTGCCGCCTATCGAACCGTGATGGATATCTTGTTCCACGCCCTTACCCGCTATATCGCGCCGGTGCTTGTGTTTACTGCTGAAGAAATCTGGCAAAATCGGTTCCCGGATGAGACTGACTCAATCCATTTAAAAGAATGGCCCAAGTTTGATTTCGATCTGCGCGATTCCAAAGTCTTCTTGAAGTGGGCAGACGTTCGGCCAATTCGGCGAGCGATTACTGAGGCTGTGGAGCCTTTAAGGCGCGACAAAAAAATTCGGTCCAGTCTTGAGGCTGAAGTTGTTGTCCCGATTTCTGGTGGCGGTAGCTTTGAGAGAGATATTCGTGCGTTAGACCTTACCGAAATTTGTATGGTTGCCAAAGTCGACTTTGTAGAAGCAGAGGCAGATGTGCTTATAGGTGAAATCGCCGTCACCAAGACCGACAACCACAAATGTGGCCGCTGCTGGCGGTTGCTGCCGGAAGTAGAAGAAGATGGCGCCTTGTGCGACCGTTGTGCGGAGGTGTTGGCGTGATCGCTGCTCTCTCGCTCGTCATCCTGAAGCGGAAGCTCGTCATCCTGAACTCGTTTCAGGATCTCCCGCGGCAGAGCGCCAAGCCCGGCGGGATCCTGAAACAAGTTCAGAATGACGACTCCCTCTCTCACCATTGCGCTGCTCGGAACGGAATTTGATATGACCGATAGCAAGCAAGTCAAATACTACCGCCGTATCGGCCTGGTCATCGCCTTTCTGATCTTCATCCTCGATCAGGCGAGCAAATTTGTCGTGATGCAATTGCTGCAGCTGCCGTCCAGAGGCCAGATCGAACTGATCCCCTTTTTCAACCTGACCTGGGCGGAAAATTACGGGGTGTCGATGGGATTTCTGACGGCGTCGTCCGAATTCCAGCGCTGGGCCCTGGTCGCGCTGACCGGACTGATCGGTTTTGCGGTCTTCATCTGGATGAACCGCGAAAAGGCAAAATGGGACATTATCGCTTTGTCCATGGTCCTCGGCGGGGCGTTGGGCAATATCGTCGACCGCGCGCGGCTCGGCTATGTCGCCGACTTTGCCGATCTGCATATCGGAGATTTTCGGCCGTTTCTGATTTTCAATCTTGCCGACGCCTCTATCAGCATCGGTGTGGTGATCCTGCTTGCACGCGCGCTGTTAATCCGCGAAAAGAAGGCCGAGTGAAAAGACGACGTTCAGCTTGACGAAAGTTGACCTGTGACAGGAGCGCGCTATCAGGCTCCGTAAGAGATTTTTGAGGGACAATAAAATGCGTAAATCGACCGTCGCCATCAGCCTTGTTTCGCTGGCCAGCCTGACCGCCTGCGGTTCAAGCGGGCTGTTCGACCGCGAGCGGCCGGATGAATTCGCAGTTTCGCGCCAGCCACCGCTAGTCATTCCGCCCGATTTCACGCTCACCCCGCCCCAGCCAGGCCAGCCGCGCCCGCAAACCGGTGGTTTGCAGCAACAGACGCTGGAAGCCCTGTTCGGCGGACCACAGGCGCGCAGCGTGACCGAAAATGCGGTTGTCGGCCTGGCCGGTGAGTCCGATGCCGGGATTCGTTCTTCGGTCGGCGATCCGGATACTTATACCGTCGACAAGGGCAGCGTCACCCGCGACATCATCGCCGCTCCCGAAGGCGACGGCCAGAACGCCCAGGCCGCTACGCCGGATTGATGCTGGGGCTCCGCCCTTGAGGCGGAGCTTTTTGACGACCTGTCACGCTTTATAATACAGGGCTCCTTATCAAGTGCGGAGCACAGTGGTGAAGTGATTGTTCCCCTGCGCAGGCAGGGGTCCATCTGTCGCCCTACCAACTTCATATCCGGGCAGCGAAAACAGCGCACTGCTGAATCGCGCGCTTGAACGCTCCAACCGTTGTCATGACCTAGATTTCAGGAGATAGGCCCCTGCCTTCGCAGGGGCACACCGCCCTCTCCCGTAAAGGAGAGGAAATGTTCAACCAGGAACCGAGATTACCTTCGTTCTTGCATTGCCGCCCCGCACAATCTCCAGCGATGTCCTGGGCAGCCCGAGCGCTTTTGACAGCAGTCTCAACACGGCGGCGTTGGCCTTGCCGTTCTCCGGCGTAGCGGTGACGCGGACCAGCAGCACGCCGGCGGGCCCCGTTGCGCCCGGCAGGCTGATGCTATTCTCACTTGCATTGGGCGTGACTTTCACCGTCAGTTCGCCACTCTCTATGAACGAGAACATCTCGGACCGGGGCGGGAATGATGTCTTTCTTGCCATTGTCTAACTATTTCCCTTCTCCCATGAGCGAGAAGGATAGGGAGCCTTATGCGCGAAGTGGATTAGGCGGACTTGGATGAGGGTGTTTTTCAATCTGAAGCGCAATACACCCTCACCCAGCTGCGACTAGCAAACAAGTTTGCAAGTCTGCGCGACCCTCTCCCTTAAGGGAGAGGGAAGAACACCTAGTGCCGGAAATGCCGCATCCCCGTGAACAGCATCGCCAGACCCGCTTCGTCGGCCGCCGCAATCACTTCGTCATCGCGGATCGAACCGCCGGGCTGGATCACTGCGGTTGCGCCCGCCTCGACAGCAGCCAGCAGGCCGTCGGCGAAGGGAAAGAAAGCATCCGAGGCAACCGCCGAACCGATGGTCCGGGCTTCGTTCCAGCCGGCTTTTTCCGCTGCATCCTTGGCTTTCCACGCGGCAATGCGCGCCGATTCGAGCCGGTTCATCTGCCCGGCGCCGACGCCCGCTGTGGAGCCATCCTTGGCGTAAACAATGGCGTTGGATTTGACATGTTTGGCGACGGTCCAGGCGAACAGGCAATCGGCCATTTCCTGCTCGGTCGGCTGGCGCTTGGTGACGCACTTCAGATCAGTCTGGGAAATCTGGCCATTGTCGCGCGACTGCAGCAGGAAGCCGCCGGCGATCGATTTAAAGCCCATGCCGGTGCGGGCCGGGTCGGGCAACTCGCCGGTGAGTAGCAGGCGCAGGTTTGTCTTCTTGGCGAAAATCGCCTTGGCTTCCTCATTGGCACCGGGTGCGCATACAACTTCGGTAAAGATGCCGGTCATCGCTTCCGCGGCCGGGCCATCGAGCGGCCGGTTAACCGCGATGATGCCGCCAAAGGCCGAAACGCTGTCGCAAGCGAGCGCGGCCTTATAGGCGTCGAGGATATTGTCGGCGCTCGCCACTCCGCAAGGATTGGCGTGTTTGACGATCACCACGGTCGGCGGACCGTTGCGGAATTCGCTGACCAGTTCGAGAGCGGCATCGGCGTCATTATAATTATTATAGCTGAGCGCCTTGCCCTGCAGCTGCTCTGCCTGGGCAATCCCGCTCGCGGACGGGCCGTCGGGCAAATAGAGCGCCGCGCTCTGGTGCGGATTCTCGCCATAGCGCAGCTCGACCGGGCGGCTCATGGTGACCGGCAGCACATCCGGAAACATTTTGCCCTGATCGGCAAAGCCGAACCATTGCGCGATCATGCTGTCATAGCTGGCGGTGGCGGCGAAGGCCTTGGCGGCCATATTCTTGCGGAAGGCCAGCGAGGTGCCGCCATCGTTCTGCTGCAATTCCTCAAGCAATGTCGCATAGTCGGACGGGTCGGTAACAATCGTCACAAAATCGTGATTCTTCGCCGCGCTGCGCACCATCGAAGGCCCGCCGATATCGATATTCTCGATAATCTCGTCGCGTTCCGCTCCTTTGGCGACGGTCTGGGCGAAGGGGTAGAGATTGACGATCACCAGATCGATCCCGGCGATATCATGTTCTTCCATCGAAGCGACATGGCCGGCATCATCGCGCCGGGCGAGCAGGCCGCCGTGGACCTTGGGGTGGAGGGTCTTGACCCGGCCGTCCATCATTTCGGGGAACTGGGTGACATCGCTGATATCGGCAACCTCGAGACCCGCTTCGCGCAAGGCCTTGGCCGTACCGCCGGTCGAGATCAGCGCGACACCCATCGCCGCCAGCTGCTTGCCGAGATCGGCGAGGCCGCTCTTGTCCGAAACCGACAAAAGCGCGCGTTTGATTTTGATATTCTCTGTCATTCTTACCCCATATGTTTGAGCAGCCAGCCGGTGGCGCCGCCGCCCCTGCCCACTGCTCCGGAAATCACCATCTGCATGACATCATGGCCTATGCCCATGCCGTCGACCCAGACGCTCTCTTCCAGTTTGATTTCTCCGCTGGTCGAGCGGAATTGCCACAAATTCCCGTCCTTCAGACGCAACAAGACGCCCTTTCCTTCCGAGATCAGGTCGGTTTCTATATCAGGCCCGAGATGGAAGCGCAGCGCATATTCGATATCATTTTTGCGCCGCCTCCGTTTTCTGCCATCCGGGATTAGCATATCCTCGCCGCGCAGCTCCAGCCCGTCCGAGCGGACCAGCAGCAACCGTTTGTGGAGCAAGCCAAAGCGCCGAACATAGCCATCGTGGCTGGCCTCCAGCCGGGTGGCATTTTCGACGTCGCGGCGGAACAGTTCGACTTCGCTGACGCCGCGGCCGAGCTTGCCGTCCGGAAGGATCGAGGTGCTGTTGCTGTCGGCGATACATAGGGTGCTGTGAGCAGCAGTGGTGCGCAACCCGCGCGCGAGCGCCGCCGGGATGGTTGCCCCAACCAGCCCCGCCCCGCCGCAATTGCTGATGATCCGGCAGTCGCCGTTGGAAAATTCAAAGGCCAGTGTCGAGGCGCAGCCGGCCACCGCCATGCGCGCGATCGGCGGCGGCGCGGCGTCGAGAACCAGCACGGAACGACCGGATGAGACCCGCTGATAGCCCCATTCATGCGCCTGCCGTAGCGGTCTGGCCCGAACACCGCTGGCTTCCACCACTTGCGCGATCTGCCCCGCCGCGGTGGCGCCGCTGCCCTGCCAGTTGCCGAGGGTTCCGTCAAAATGGGTGAGCGCGGTGAGCGGCGGTACTGCCTTGTTGAGCGCTTCCTCAAGAAAGGCCGGGGCGTCTTCCTTGCGCGCAATATAGACCTGTTTCAGCATCGACAGCAGGATGACCGCATCGATCTGGTTGAGCGGCGAACGCGAGACAGAACCGCCGTCGGCAAAGAAAAATTCACCCATCGCCTTTTCCAGCCCTGCTTCTCCGACGATCTGGCGGACCCGTCCCTCGGGCAGCAGCAGCGATGCCGCAACGACACCGCTCCACGCAACCAGCCTGCCGAGGCTGCTGTTGGCCTTGTCCGCGGTCCGGTCGAGATGACGGGCGGTGCGAGCGATATTGTTGAGCAGCTTGGAGCGGTAGATCAGATCCCGCGAGGACAGGATGAGCGGCGCATGACTGGCCCAGATCAGCAATCGCCAGCCGCAATTGTCGGGCCGCCAGGCCGGCTGGCGAATCGTGTCGCCATTGGCATCGAGCCACTGGTTCATCAGCATTTCCGCCACCGGCACTGCCTGATCGCGGGACGCCGCCGTGTCGAGATCGCGCAGCCACTGGAAGCGGTGGACATAATCCTCGAATTGCGGCGGCAGCTTCAGTTCGGCAAAATCGATCTTCTCGTGTTTTTTCTTGAGGCCACGAAAGAGAAAGAAACCGGCGCGCACCGCCATGCCCTGGACCCGGTCGCCCTCGACCGGATCGACCGGCACCGCCAGCAGCCGCAGGGGCAGTTTTCCCGAAAGACGGAGCCGGTGCAGCGGCATCCGCCAGGTCATCCGGTAATAGAGCATTGTCGCTTGCTGGGCGAGCGACTGGCCGCGGTCGCGGTCGTGGCGCAATGTGAGGCTACGGCCTTCGCCTATCGTATCATTCTCATCTTCAATTTCTGGCTGTTCCGGGTCGCCGTCACCCAGATCCAGCCGGTCGGATCTGCTGGTGGTCATTCACCCCTCAAGCCGCGAATATTGGCGGCATATTGATCCGGGCCGCCGCGGAAGGTTGCGGTGCCGGCAACCAGCGTATCGGCCCCCGCTGCAATCGCTCTCGGTGCGGTCTTGAGATCAATACCGCCGTCGACTTCCAGCCGGATATCCCTGCCGGTGGCGTCGATCCGCTTGCGGATTGCCTCGATCTTGCGCAATTGGCTGTCGATGAAGCTCTGGCCTCCGAAGCCCGGGTTGACACTCATCACCAGAATCAGATCGAGATCGTCAATCAGATAGTCGAGAATATCCAGCGGAGTTGTGGGATTGAGCACCAGACCGGCCTGCTTGCCGAGCGACTGGATCGTCTGCACCGTACGGTGCGGGTGTGGGCCGGCTTCCGGATGGAAGGAAATGATGTCCGCGCCCGCCTCGGCAAAATCCTCGAGAAACTGGTCGACCGGCGATATCATCAGATGGACGTCGAATGGTTTGGCACTATGCGGTCGCAGCGCTTTGACGACCGCCGGCCCGATGGTGATATTGGGAACGAAATGGCCATCCATCACATCGACGTGCACCCAGTCACAGCCGGCCTTGTCGATGGCCTGCACCTCTTCGCCCAGCCGGGCGAAATCGGCAGAAAGGATGGAGGGGGCAATACGAATGCTGTCGGACATGGCGCTTCCTTAAACTATGCCCGGCAGTAGAATTTTTGAACCGGGCAAGCAAGACGCTATTATGGCAGTGCCACAGTCCCTTGTGGACAGATTGGGGACAGGTTCACAATATATAGAAAATCAGCTTTTGCGAACCAGCCGGGCAATGAAGAACCCATCCACATGGCCCTGTTCGGCGAGCGTATCGGGCAGCGTCCGGACACAGCCGGATTCGGCTGGCGCGACACCCGCGGGCAGCTCTTCGGCACGGACGGGATCGATAGCAAATTCGTCGTGGCGCTCGAGAAAGGCCTCGATCTGCTCCTCGCCCTCTTCCGGCTCGAGCGAGCAAACGGCGTAAACCAGCAGCCCACCAGGCTTCACCCAAGCGGCTGTGCGGTCGAGCAAGGCGCGCTGCACTTCGGCGCGGTCCTCGATCTGGCGGGAGCCGATGCAGTGCAGCACATCCGGGTGACGCCGGTAGATGCCGGTGGCGCTGCACGGCGCATCGAGCAGGACCGCGTCGGCGGGCTCCGCCGGCTCCCACCGCATCAGATCGGCGATGATTTGCTCGGCCTGCAACCGGGTGCGTTTCAGATTGTCCTGAAAGCGCTCCATTCTTTTGGCGCTATTGTCGACCGAGACGGTTTTCCAGCCGGCGCTGGCCAGCTGCATGGTCTTGCCGCCGGGGGCTGCGCAAAGGTCGAGAACCGTGCTCCCCTCGCCCTCCCCGAGCAGACGCGCAGGGATAGAGGCAGCGAGATCCTGTACCCAGAAAGCGCCGTCATCAAAGCCGTCGAGCGCCGTAACTGGAACAGTTGGAAGCATCCTGAGATGTTTCGGGGCAAGCTTTTCACCCTCCAGCGTGCCGATATCACCGGACCGGAAGCTGAGGTCGAGCGGCGCAGGCTGTGCCCAGGCCCGGCACGCGGCATTGGCCACATCTTCACCCCATTTGCTGGTCCAGCGGTCCAGCGTTTCCCCGGGAATTTCCGGATATTCCGGCAGTTTCAGCTTGCCCGATTCGATCCCGCGCATGACGGTCGAAAAGACACCGTGCACCAGCCGGCGCGGGCCGCCATGGACCAGCGGCAGGGCGGTCGAAATCGCGGCATGTTGCGGCGTGTCGAGGATCAGCACCTGCGCCAGCGCGATGCGCAGCGCCATCCGCGCCTTCGCGTCGTCGGCCAGCCGGTTGCGGGTCGCGCTGTCGATCATCGCGTCGAGCGCGCTCATCCAGCGCAGCACATTGGCGGCGATATTATGCGCCAGCGCCTTGTCCGACGGATTGGACAATTTGCCCGTAGCCGCAGGCATCGCCTGATCCAGCGTCTCGCCGCGCCGGCAGACGGCGTCGAGCAGGCGAATGGCGGACTGTCGCGTAGCGAGGCCGGGGACTTTATTGTTGGGCTGGTTCATGTTCATTCCGCGATAATTGGGCTTGCAGAACCCGGATGGTTCGCTCTGCCCCACCGCATAGACCTTCCCGCGTTTCGATCAAGCTTTTGGGTCGAGCGCAGCCGCACCGATAGAACGCAATGATGAATAGACGAAGCTAGAAATCGGCGATGAGCGCGAGTCCGTCCATCCTTGTCGGAACATCACGATACACCTTGTCCATGAGGTTGTGATCTACATCACTCTCCCGCTCGCGAGTCACGCTAGGTCGACATCTGGATTGGTTCAGGGGGCCTGCAACGATGACTATCTCGCTCAACGCGGCTGCGCTGCGTTCGACCGCAAGCGTGCCGCGAGAAAATTATCGGGAAAGGCAACGGATGGACCGATCCGCAATCTCGCCGATGCCAAATCAGTGAACAAACCACGTCCGTTGCCGGAATCTGGCGCGTTGCCAGCAAAGGCGGCACTTCATTCAAAAAAACAGGAACCACATATGAAAAATTCAATTGCGACCTTGACAGTTTTTGCCAGCGCTCTGGCTCTCAGTGCGTGCGGTAGCAGCAACGAAACTTCGGAAGCTTCGGAAACTGCCGCAACGGAAGAAACTGCGGAAGCAGCGACCTCGGAAGCTTGTAGCCAGGACGACATGATGGCCAAAGCCACGAAACTGGGCGAGAAAATGCAGGCTCTGGCGAGCGATCCGGAAGCGATGCAGGAAATGACCGGCAAGATGCAGGAAGTTCAGGAAAAGTTGCAAAAGGGCGCGGCGGACGGAAGCTACGGTATTGCTGAAGCTTGCGCCGTCTATGACGAGATGCTGGCCGAGTAGATCATATCAGGCGATCTGACAGGGCGGGCCAGCAGGGTTCCTCTGCCCTGCATTCGCTGAACACGGGAAAAGGGCCGGATTTCTCCGGCCCTTTTCTATGCGTGCAGAGAGCAGCAGCCAGACAATGCGATCGGCCTGTTTAGCGCGCCGCCCCGATAGACGGTATGGGCGCCCACCGATCGACGCTGATTGAATATGCCGATCAATGTGATCGCCATAATTATCCGGAAAGCCCGCGATTGGCTGTTGAATAGTGGTCCGCCACAACATATTTCAAGCATCTCAAACAGAAGGACAATTGCACGTCGAAACTGGCATGCAACAAACGCTCAAACGAAAGAAAAGGACCACCAATGGCTACCATTAACAGCAAGATTTTGCCTTTCTCCACCGAAGCATTTTATCGCGGTGAATTCGTCAACGTGACGGAAGAAGATGTCGCCGGCAAATGGGCCGTATTCTTCTTCTACCCTGCGGACTTTACCTTTGTATGCCCGACGGAACTGGAAGATCTGGCCAACCAGTATGACGCGCTGCAAGCCATGGGCGTTGAAGTTTACTCTGTCTCGACTGACACGCATTTCAGCCACAAGGCATGGCACGCAAGCTCCGACGCGATCGGCAAGATCAACTTCTATATGCTTGGCGACCAGAATCACACGATCAGCAACAATTTCGGCGTATTGCGGGAAGGCCAGGGCCTTTCGGACCGTGCGACTTTCGTTGTCGATCCCGACGGCGTCATCCAGGTCATGGAAATCACCTGCGAAGGCGTTGGCCGGAACGCGGCTGAACTGGTCCGCAAGATCAAGGCAGCGCAATATGTTCGCGCCAATCCCGGTGAAGTTTGCCCGGCAAAATGGGAAGAAGGCGAAAAAACACTCGCCCCTTCGATCGAGCTCGTCGGCAAAATCTAACCGCGACCCAATACCAACGAAAAATGCAGTGACCGGCTTCGTGCCGGTCACGCTCCCCCTTGGCTTCGACCTAATGCCAGCGAGCCTATAGCCCTGCCCTGGTCATATGAGAGAAATATCATGCCCATCATCGATCAATCCACCGCCGATCAGCTGAAAGCCTATCTGGTCAACCTGCGCCGCCCGATCCGGCTGGTCGCCACTCTGGACGACAGCGCGAAATCGGCCGAGATGAAAGAATTGCTCGAGACGATCGCCCCGATGTCCGATCTTGTGGAAGCGGATCTTAACGGGACATCAAAGCGCGTACCCTCCTTCCTGATTTCCGCGGACGACGGCAAATCCGAAGTCGAATTTGCCGGCCTGCCGCTGGGGCATGAATTTTCCTCGCTGATCCTCGCCTTGCTTCACGTCGGCGGCCATCCGCCGAAAGAGGATGAGGAGCTGCTTGAAAGCGTCGCATCGCTGGAAGGCGAATATCATTTCGAGACCTTCTTCTCGCTTTCCTGCCAGAATTGCCCGGACGTGATTCAGGCGCTCAACATCATGGCTGCGCGCAATCCCAATGTCAGCCATGTTGCGATTGACGGCGCGCTGTTCCAGGACGAAGTGGAGGAGCGCAAGGTCATGGCGGTGCCAACCGTCTTTCTGAACGGCGAGCCCTTTGGTTCGGGCCGGATGAATCTGGCTGAAATCATGGCCAAGGTCGACACCGGCGCTGCCGAGAAAGCAGCCAGCAAACTGTCGGCCAAAGAGCCTTATGATGTTCTGGTAGTCGGCGGCGGTCCCGCCGGCGCGGCTGCGGCCATCTACACGGCGCGCAAAGGCATCCGCACCGCCATCATCGCCGAACAGTTCGGTGGCCAGTTGATGGATACGATGGGGATCGAGAATTTCATCTCCGTGCCTTATACCGAAGGCCCCAAGCTGACCGCGGAACTGCAGCGGCATGTGAACGAATATGATCTGGAAGTGTTCAGCCAGCAGCGCGTCGCGGATCTGGCCCGCCCGGGCAGTGAAGGCGATCTGTTCGCGCTCACAACCGAGAGCGGCGGGTCGCTGAAGGCAAAGTCGGTCATTCTGGCAACCGGTGCGCGGTGGAAAACCATCGGCGTGCCCGGCGAAGCGGAATATCGCAACAAGGGCGTGGCCTATTGCCCGCATTGCGACGGGCCCCTGTATAAAGGCAAGCGCGTCGCGGTCATCGGCGGCGGCAACTCCGGCGTGGAAGCGGCGATCGACCTGGCGGGCATCGTCAGCCATGTCACCCTGATCGAGTTTGACAATGCAATGCGCGCCGATGCCGTGCTGCAGAAGAAAATGAACAGCCTGCCCAATGTGACCGCCATCGTTTCGGCGCAAACGACCGAAATTACAGGCGACGGCGAGAAGGTCACCGGCCTGCGCTACAAGGATCGCAACAGCGGTGAAGAGCATGACGTCGCGCTGGAAGGTGTGTTTGTCCAGATCGGTCTGATGCCGAACAGCGAATGGCTCGGCGACGTGGTGAAGAGATCTCCATACGGCGAGATCGAGATCGATCACCGCTGCGAAACGTCCGTTCCCGGTATCTTTGCGGCAGGCGACGTTACCACTGTTCCTTACAAGCAGATCGTCATCTCGATGGGCGAAGGGGCAAAAGCCGCGCTGTCCGCCTTTGACTATCTCATCCGGGCGGACGGCTAAGCCGGAGAATCGTTTCTCCGGCTTCCCGCCGACTGCTATCGCGTTGGGTCCAGCGCGCTCGGCTTGTGCCGGCGCTCGCTATCGCCGGTTGCCGCGGGCCGGTCCGACCACCCGCTGCCGCCGCCGTGCGCCATCGCCTCCAGCGCCGCGATCCGGTCTTCGGTGGCAGGGTGGGTGGAGAACATCTGGCGGACGCCGCCGGGCACAATATAGAGCTGGGATGCGGCCGGATTGCGCTCTGCAACCGGGTTGGGAATGCGGGCGGCCTGGCCGGAAATCTTGGCCAGAGCGGAAGCCAGCGACAGGGGCTTGCCGCTGATCTGCGCGGCGGCGGCATCGGCACCGAATTCGCGGGTACGACTGATCGCCATCTGCACGATCATCGCGGCAAAAGGCGCGATCAGCACGGCCATGAGACCGGCAACGCCGGCGTTGCGGTCACGGAAGAACATACCGAAATTGGCCAGCATCGAGACAGCGCCGGCGATCGTCGCGACCATCGTCATGATCAAGGTATCACGGTTCTTCACATGGCCCAGTTCGTGTGCCATCACGCCTTCGATTTCGTCGTGGCTGAGCATCTGCAGCAGGCCGGTGGTCGCCGCCACCGCCGAATGTTCGGGGTCCCGGCCAGTGGCAAATGCGTTGGGCTGGGCCTGGTCGACAATATAGACTTTCGGCATCGGCAATCCGGCCCGTTTCGACAAATCTTCTACCATTCTGTAGAATTCGGGGTGACTTTTGCCATCAATCTCTACCGCATTGTGCATTTTCAGGACGATTTTGTCGGCGTTCCAGTAGGTGAACAGGTTCATCCCCGCTGCCACCATCAGGGCGATGATCGCCCCGCCGCTGCCGCCCAGCGAATAGCCCAAGACCATGAACAGCGCGGTCAGCGCTGCCAGCAGCATGGTTGTCTTCATGAAATTCATCGTCTCTACTCGCTTGAATATGATCTTTATGGTCTCAATATAGGGTCTGCAGCGGCACGATTCAATTTGGCGGACGAGCGAAAATATGACCGATAGCGATAGAAAACCCGGCGAACGCCCTGCCCATGTCAAGGCGCCCGCCTATCTCACCCCGAGCGAGCCGGTGCCGGAACCCGATCCGCTGGAAAAGGCCGACGAAATTGCCGCCGACAAGGGCCCCACCCGCTATGGCGACTGGGAGCACAAAGGTATCGCGGTCGATTTCTGACGGGCCGCGGGGCTGCCCCCGGACGCTGCATCCCGTCCCCTTCGCCATTTAACCCTTTGCCCCACCGCGCTTTTATGGAAGGATTGCTGGCCGAAGACGGATGCGGAGCGGGAGCGATAATGTGAGCAAGGACAAGCCGGGCGCGGAGGGTGCCGAAACCATCGCCCCGGAAAACAGAAATGTCCCGACCGATGTCGCGCCGGACGCTGCCACCGAGGCGGGCAATATCGATATCAGCTTCTCGCCGGGGCTAGCTTCCTTCCTGAAAAGCAACAATATCTCCATCGGCTTTACCTCCTACCAGACCGGACGGCTCTATCTGATCGGCCATGGTCCGGACGGCAAGCTGGCGCTGCACGAAGCGGTCTATCCGCAGGCGATGGGAGTGACCGGCGATGCCAGCCGCATCTATCTCGGCACGCTGACCCAGATCGTCCGGATGGAAAATGTTCTGGCTTCCGGCCAGACCGCCAACGAGGTGCACGACAAGGTCTATGTGCCGCGCAATCTGCAGACAACGGGCAATGTCGACATTCACGAAATCGGGATACAAGAGAACGGACGGATCCTGTTCGTCAACACCCGCTTCAACTGCCTGTGCGAGCCCAGCCTGACGCACAGTTTCAGGCCGGTGTGGAAGCCCGATTTCATCAGCGAGATTATCGCCGAGGACCGCTGCCATCTCAACGGCGTGGCGATGGTTGGCGGCCGGCCAAAATATGTCAGCGCCGCCGCACGCTCGGACACTGCGGGCGGCTGGCGGGATCACCGGGACGATGGCGGCCTGATCATCGATGTCGAAAGCCATGCCATCATCGCCGAAGGCTTGTCGATGCCGCACAGCCCGCGCTTCCACGACGGAAGGGTCTGGCTGCTGAATTCGGGCAGCGGTGAACTGGGCTGGCTGGACCCGGCCGATAACAGCTTCGTGCCGCTGGCCTTTTTCCCGGGCTTCTTGCGCGGCCTCGCCTTCCACGGAGACCATGCCTTCGTCACCCTGTCGAAACCGCGCAAAGGCCATTTCGAGGGACTGGCGCTCGATGAACGGCTTGAGAATGAAAGCGAACCAGCCTGGTGCGGCCTACAGATTGTTTCGCAGGCAACCGGCGTGCCAGCGCAATGGCTGCGTTTCGATGGTGCGATTACCGAATTGTTCGATGTCTGTGTCTTGCCGGGGGTCAGGAACCCGATCACCCTCGGCCCGAATTCAGTCGAGATCCGCGATTTTCTCACGGTCGAACCGCCAGCAGGCTAATGCCCGCAGCGCCGCCTCGGGCAATTGATGCTGATAAAGGGCACAGTCCTGATCGCAGAAAAGGTCTGGCTGCGCCTATTGACCCGCCTGGGTTACATGATGCGGAAGACCGAGAATGACAGAGGATGAGTGCATTAAGCAAACTATCACCGTAATTGCAGATCAACAACGCCTGATGCAATCCGACCGACAGCGCCCGCCACGAGAGCTGTGCCGCCAAACAGCAGCCCCCCCCTGCTCCAGTAGGAGCAGTTATCAACCTTAAGCCAGCGGCACCAATAGCCACACCATCAGCGACGTCTCCGGTGGTTTCCGCATAATTGGCGATCGTCTCCCACATATTTCCATTTCCAGGACACGGCGTTTCATTTTGCGGCGAATAATTATTCAGCCAATCCATTTCCACGCGAAGCGCCGCACTTCGGACACCGAGGTTTGACTGGTTTGAGCAAGTGCACTCCGCTGATATTCCAAGTGCGTAAGGCTGCATCGCAGTAGTAGTAGCTCACGCCGCAATACTTGCATCGTAGAGCAAAGACGCCCCATACAAACGGCAGCGTCGCCGCAAGTGAGATACCCATCCCGACGACGCCACCATAGCCCGAGTAGACCACGGCCAAGAATATCAATCCGGTGACCCAGAAACCACCCTGAACAACTCGTGCGGCGACGAACTTATCGACCACGGCACGCTCCCGTAAGATCAGGCGTGGGCGGAGTGCTATACTTACCAGATACGCCGCCCCATGCACCTAACTGAGGCCCAAGCTTGCATGCTCTTCCTCCGGCTCATCAGTCTTTAGCACCGCATTTTTGACAGGATGCTTTAAAGGGCCAATATGAAAATATGTAGTCGAAGTATCTCTCCCCACATGCGCCGCACTTCCAAAAGACGGTCATAAGGATGAGGGCCACTTGACCCACAAAGACGCTCGCAACCCCAGCAATTATCAAAAGGACAAGGGCTGAAGCAAATTCAGTCGCATGTAATCCTACAATTAGAGCAGCTGTAAGTACAAGAATTGGTGCCCCAAAAATAGCGAGCGTTACCCACAGCCGTGCTTGTTCATGACTCATCACTCGCACTCCAAGTCAGCAATCGTGAAGGTCTCATTTCTCGTCTCGCCAAAGCCGAGATACCCGCCTAGCGAACCCACATTAGAACCCTTTCCTTGAGCTCCCCCAATGAGGGCAGCACCTGGAGAGAAAGCGGCTACGATGCCGGATTCATAGGTTATTCCGTCTGTCGGCTCGGGAGAAGACTGCCCGGCAACCGAAGGGCCGATGATACCAGCGCCGAAACCTGCGATGAGAGATGTGCTAATGGATATCCTCCCGGCGTCCGATGCTCGCACGCTCGAACTTCCGACGAACAGAAAGCCTAGACCGCCCCCGCCTCTCAAGCCTAGCCGCAAACCGTCACTTGGCAAAGCACCTAGGACTCGACAGACAAGGCTGTCGTCATCCTCCTTATTTTGCGGCAAATCATCCTCTCTAACTTCAGGCCCCGTGTAATTTCTTGATATCAATATTCCAACATCATTTTGAGAATTGTCTGTTAACTCCGGGCCGATAACCACAATTTCACCATATACCGGGTCGCTGCAATTTTCTCCGGTCGGACCACAAGCGATATCCATTCCCGTCGGATCCCTAGCGTTCATCGGATCATTCATCATAGCCAATAGGATCGGTCCGCAAAAACCTCCCCAAATAAGGCGAATAGGCTCGCGCCTTATAGTGATAGATGCCGATCTCGGGGATCAGTATCTGGCTCCGCTTGCCGCCATGTCCGCCGGACACAGCGCATGCTCGCGCATACTGGAACCGGCCAAGGTTGATGGCATTGGGAATGCCATAGGCGTCATAGGCGTTGACGTGGACCACATTGCCGGTCGCGTCGGTGATCGCGGAGATGCTGCCCTGCCAGTAGTCGAACATGTGACGGCGATCAGCCGGTTCTCCACATCATAGGTGAGATTGACCGACCCATCGCTGGTCAGATTGCCGTTGGCATCAAAGGTGAACGCTGATGGAGCGATAGGCTTTGAAAAAAGTTAGGCCGCTGACAATCAGCTTCTTATGGAGGCGCACTGCATCTCATAGTGCCATAGGTTCCCTATATTCTACCTAACGGATATTAGATAGAATCGGATTTATGGCTAAGTCATTGAAAAACTGGAGCGGGCGAAGAGATTCGAACTCTCGACCCCAACCTTGGCAAGGTTGTGCTCTACCCCTGAGCTACGCCCGCTCGGCGTTGCTGCGACACTCGGGTAATCACTTGGTCAGCAGCAGTTGAGGCGCGCGGTTAGCATGGGTTTTTATACCCCGCAAGCCCCAATTCACCTCTCTATCGCTACAAATGCAAAAATATCCTTGGCTTTGCCTCCTCTGACCCCACATAAAGCGCACAAGTTAAACGATTTGGGCGCGAGTCCGGGCATTTGGTCCCGCGCCATAACAGGAGCAAGATGTGGCAACAGCAGGACTGACAGTTGAAGAACAGAAAGCGGTAGAGGTCTTCCAGCGGGAGGTCGTGACACCCAGCATGGACAAGCTGGTGATTCTCGATTTCTGGGCGGAATGGTGTGGTCCGTGCAAGGCGCTGGCCCCGATGCTCGAAAAGGTCGCCGCCCAATATGCGGACAAGGGCGTCGTTCTGGCCAAGATCAATGTCGACGAGAATAAATTTATCGCTGCCCAGTTCCAGGTGCAGTCGATTCCCACTGTTTATGCGATTTTTCAGGGTAAGCCGGTGGCAGATCTGACCAGCGCGCGTTCGGAAAGCCAGCTGACCGGCGCACTGGACCAGCTGCTCGCACAATTGCCGGTCGGCGGCGGCGAAGAGCCGAAACAGGATATCGCGCCCCTACTCGCCATGGGTGAGGACGTGCTGGCCGAAGGCGACGCCGAGCGCGCCGCCGGGGTGTTCGCCCAGATTGCCGACATGGCGCCGGACAATGTCGAGGCGGTCGGCGGGCTGATTCGCGCACTGGTCGCCGCTGACCATATAGAGCAGGCGGAAGCCGCGCTGGCCGGCCTGCCGGAAGAGTTGCGCAGCGATCCGGCTATCGAACGGGCGCAGACGACGCTGCAACTGGCCAAGGACAAGCCGGACGCCGGCGCGCTGGAGGCACTGCAGGCGGCCGTAGCAGCCGATGAGAAGAATCATCAGGCGCGTTTTGATTTGGCCGGCGCGCTGATCGCCAACGGCGACCATGATGCCGCCGCAGAGCATCTGCTGTCGATCATCGCCGCCGACAGGGACTGGAACGAGGGCGCCGCGCGCCAGAAGCTGCTGTCGCTGTTCGAAATGGTTGGCCTGGAAGACGAATGGGTCGCCGCGACCCGCCGCAAGCTCAGCGCCGTGCTGTTCGGATGAGCGAAACCAAAAGGCTCTCGATTTTTCCGCTGGCCGGAGCGCTGCTGTTTCCCGGCATGCACCTGCCGCTGCATATCTTCGAGGAACGCTATCGCGCGCTCATCAATGACGCGATGGCGCGGGACCGGCAGATCGGTATGGTCCAGCCGAAAGAAGCGGGCAACCACCCGGCTTTGTTCGACGTTGGTTGCCTCGGCAAGATCATAGACATCGAGGCGCTTGACGACGGGCGTTTCAATGTTGTGCTGGAAGGGGTGGCACGGTTTCGCATCACCGAAGAAATCGATGCATCCACGGCTTTTCGTCAGGTCCGGGCCGAGATTGAGGAAGATCTCGAACGCGGCGAAGTTCTGGCGAGTGCGGAACGCGCTGCGCTGGAACTCGAATCGCGCCAGTTTGCCGAGCTGCAGGGCTATCAGGTGGACTGGGACAGTATCGGCCGACTCGACGATATGGCGTTCGTCAACGGCATTGCCCAGATCGCGCCTTTTGATGCGGCGTCGAAACAGGCCTTGCTCGAAGTCGACGGGCTGGCCAACCGCGCCGAACTGATCATCCAGCTGCTGCAGTTTTTCGGACGGCAGGACGGCGACGATAACCGGGTCACATTGCAATGAACAACCGTGCGCCTGCGCCCTCCGGCGACCGGCAGCGGCGTATCGACCCCGAACTGCTTGAAATTCTGGTCTGCCCGATGACGCGGACACCGCTTGTGCATGACGAGGAGGCAAGCGAACTGATCAGCGAAGCCGCCGGGCTTGCCTATCCGATTCGCGATGGCATTCCGGTGATGCTGGTGGAAGAGGCGCGCCGGCTATAGACCGGCCTCAAACCGGCTAACTTTTGGCCGCCAGTGAATATTCGAGAATCGATCCGGATATCAGCCCTGCTCTGCGCTGGACAAGGCTGTTCGGCGGGTTGCGAATCGCTCCGATCGTGAAATGGGTCAGGGGCAGAGGCTGCCTGCCCTCGATCATCCTGCCGAAAGTCAGCTCTGGTCGCTGTCCGCTTTCAACTGAAGGGCTTCGGCGCTGGAGGTGAGCGCATTATGTTCGGTTTCCGCCGCAAGCAAGGGAACAAAGGCAATCGCCAGTGCCACAGCCGAAAAGATGCAGCCCCAAGTCACCAGATTCCCGAGAATCAATTCTCTTTCTCTCTGGCTCAATGCCTTTTGCTGCAATCTATTCAATACGTTCATATTCACTACACTACTCTGAACTGCCAAACGCCAAGCTATCTCGTCCGCTCGGTACGGACCGTTAAATCCATCTCCGGGTTGATCCACATCATGGGAGGTAATGGATCAACCCGGACTGGAATGTCTGAACGAAGCCAAACGGGTGAAAAAACTTCCTTCAAACTGGCCCGAAACCCTGATGCAGCGAGAGAATATTGACCAGAATATTCCATTCACTCCATCCGATGACGGATTTGGTGGGAAACAGATTCGAAATCCGCAAAGCGAGACTCAAATGTTGCCGTTCCAAACCAGCCACCGCCAGGGGCTCCTTGCCGAACGCCTATGAATATGCACCGCTGGACGGATAAACATGAGTTTCAAACCGTGTCACCGTCCCCATGGTGTAACACGTTAACGTTACCCACGGAGAACCGGCAGAAATTCGGGGGAGTTAATGCTAAATTAGTGAGTTTCGTTTACGCTTTGTAGCGGTAACATCGGCTTTTACCCCTCCTTAACCCGGTGGAATATATTTGTTACCCAATGAGATCGGACAGTTAGCCATCTAGCCGACCAATCTTTTTGCCAAATGATCGCCCCTGATTTAAGATTGTAAAATGACAAAAGCCGCTTGCGACAATTTGAACGACAAAGAAAAGGAGGTTCTTCACCTTCTTTTGCTGGGCCATGATGCGAAAACCGCGGCCCAGGAGATTGACGTGACTCCCAACGTCATCAACGAACGGCTACGCTCGGCGCGGCAGAAACTGCAGGTTACGAGCAGCAAGGCGGCGGCCCGGATGCTCGCCGATCATGAAAATCTGGCACCCAAATTTTTTGTGCCCAAGAATATTGGGATTGTGCAAAAGCCGAAATCCGACGCAATTTATCCCTTGCCTGGACAACAGGCAGCGACACCGGACAGGGTCAGGGAAGTGCAATCGGCTTATCAGTCATATTCCACTTTCTCCAACTCGTTACTTTCGGTGCCGTTCCGCAAGCAGGGAGAAACGAGTAACGATCTAAGCAAGGAAGCGCGAATCTGGGCAATTGCCGACCTGTCGGTCAAACTTGCCTTCTCATTTGCCTTCGTCTGTCTCGCCGCAATGGTTGTGAGCAGGTTGCTGGATCCGAGCTGAATCTCTGTATGTTTTGTCACTATTAAGCGCCGGTACCCGCCGGCGTCCGGAGATTCACATGCTGAACCAACGTATTGAAGCCGCCCGTCCGATTGCCACCAAGATCAAGGAAGTCGAAACATCCCTCAACCTGACCATGGTCCAGATAGGCGAACTGATGAGCAACATCGCCGCTGCTCGCATGGCCCCCGGCACCCGTTTTTCGCTGACCGCAGGCGTTGATGCTTCCGAGAAGCTGATCGCGGCCGCCGCCCAGACGGCCCGGTCGTACCGCGAAGTCGTCGAGGCGCATGCGCATCTTGCAGAAGACCAGCAGGATGCCGGTCTCCGTACCGTCAGCTGGGGCGACGGACTGGAATGCCCACCACCACCTTCCGGACTGGCTGATCAGGACACCATCTATCCGCGCGCGGTTCCGAACGCGTAAGGCAAGCTGAGCTTGACCGGTCCGACATTCTTTGGTCGAGTAAGACATGGTCAGAATTCAATTATTTCAGATGCTGCTGATTTTATGTTGCGGCTACGGATTAATATGGGGCGGTCGGCCCGAGCGATATGCTGTCATCATCATAATGGTGGGCTTTCTGCTGACGATCGCGGTGGCCGCCCCTGTTTCTGAGCGTTTTTCTTACGTGGAAGTGAGAATCCTTCTCGTCGATACCGCAATGTTGGCCAGCTTTTTCTACCTTGCCCTAAACGCTGAGAGGTTTTGGACAATATGGTTATGCGCTATGCAATCGATACAGGTGCTCACGCATCTACCGATAATTATCATTCCGGAGCTGCTGCCGCAGGCCTATGGAGCGGTGGCGGCAATCTGGGCCTATCCGATGCTGATTGTGCTGGCGATCGGCACCTACCGTCATCAGCAACGGCTTCGGCAATTCGGGGCCGACAGATCCTGGAGCGACTTTTCCAGCTTGCCAAAATAGACAATGCATCGGCGGTTGCATCGGCACTGATTGCCGAGTTCGGCTCTATTGGTGCGGTTCTGCATTCCGATTCGCGGCCGGCCAAAAGCGCGACTGCCCAGGCCATTCTGTCGCTGGTCCGCGAGGCCATGCTGGTTTCTTCGAAAGACAGGATGCTGGACCGGGTTTGCCTATCCAGAGCCGATGACGTGATCGAATATCTGATTGTCGCAATGGCACGCCTCCCGGTCGAGGAAGTCCGGGTATTGTTTCTCGACAGCAAGAACCGCCTTATTCGCGACGAAGTCGTCAGCAGAGGCACAATATCCGAAGCCCCTATCTATCCCCGTGAAATATTGAAGCGCGCGCTCACCGTGGATGCCAGCGCGCTGATTCTTGCTCATAATCATCCATCTGGCGATCCCGAACCGAGCGAAGGCGATATCGACGCAACCCGCAGGCTGCTCAAGGCCGCGAAGGAACTGGGGCTGACCGTCCACGACCATATCATTGTCGGCAGCGAAGGCTGGATCAGCCTGCGCGACTGGGTGTCGTTCGAGTGACCAAAATGATGGTGCAGCTGTCGAACCGCTCTGATAAGGCCGCGATCAAAGGGAGACCGGAGTAGTGGCCTCACCGATTACGGAAGAGCAACGGGTAAAGCTGCTCCGCGCTGAAACGCATAAATTGTTGCAATCGCCGGATTTCATCCGCTCGCCAGTCATGTCACAATTGCTGAGCTATCTGGTCGAAGAATCAATTTCCAACCCGGACACCCCGCCCAAGGCCTATCAGGTTGCCGTAGACGGACTCGGTCGCAGCGAAGACTTTGACGTCCAGGCCGACAGTTACCCGCGCGTACAGGTCGGCCGGCTGCGCAAGATGCTCGGCACTTATTATAGCGCGCACAAGAGCGCGACCCGGCTACATATCCCGATCGGCCATTATGCCGTAAAAATTGCGGTTGATGAGGGGCCGCAGCCGACGGATGGGAAAAACTCCGCCCCCGACAAGCCGTCGCCCACCGAGCGCGGTCGGGACCGCTGGTTCGACAATCGGCTGATCCGGATCGCGCTGGCCATCCTCCTGCTGATCGCAGCGGCAGGCCTGATCTGGCTACTGAAACCGACCGACCCGGACGACAACCGGACGGGTATGTTAACGGAACACAACACCCTGCCGCCGAAAATATATATCGCCGCCTCAGATGCCGAACCCCACATAGCAGAAGACGACAGATCCGCCGGAATCGAGGAATTTTTTGAAGGGACATTTGCCCGTTCCTCACAAGTGCGGCTGGCGGCGGCTGTCGAACCGGATGTCGCTTCGATCAGGGGGCAGAATGCCTATCTGTTTGAAAGCCATGTCGTCCCGGGCCGGAGCGGCCCGGAGATAAAATTTCAGCTGACGTCGTTGATTGAGGGCGAAACCATCTGGTCAACGACCGTGAAAATGCCGGATTCGCCGGCGGATTATCCGGACCAGCTCGGCCCTGTTTCCAGCCGGATCACCGGCATTTTCGGATTGGTAGCGACCGACCAGCGTAAAAGACTGCCGGATAGCGCGATGATCGGTTATCCCTGCCTGCTTCGCTTCGACAGCTATCGGGCCAACCGCGATCCTGACCTGTTGCCGGTGGTAGAATCCTGCATCACGCAATCGCTGGCGATCGACCCGTATGACAGCGAGATTCTCGCGGCCGCCTCGTTCATTGCCTTTCTGCGGAAAGAAGCGACCGGCAGAGAGCCCGATCCCGAGCAGGGCCTGGAATATGCGCGGCGCGCCATGGTGCGCGGCAGGGAGAATGCGTCGGCCAATTTTGCGCTCGCCCGATCGAGCTTTTTCAATGGCAATTGTATTAGGGGCAAGGAATTCGCCGAGAAGGCCGTGGCACTGGATCCATATGAAGCCGCGATACAGGCACAGGCCGGCGCTTTTCTTTTTGCTTGCGGGGACCCCGACGCCACCCGTTATTTGAGACGCGCAATCGCGCTGGATCCCCGCGGGTCGCTGCTGGCGGAAACGGCTCTCGTGCTGATGCTGCTGGCGGAAGGGAAGGATGCACAGGCGTTGGAAGTCGCGGAAAAAATTGTCCCGTCCAGCACGGGCGTCGGGCCTTTTTATGACGTCGCAATGGCCATGGTCTATGCCAAGAACGGCCGGATCGAGGATTCGCGCGCATCATGGGACCGGCTGGTTGCAACCTACGGCAATGATTCTGATGAAAGCCAGGAACAGTTGCTCAAGCGGCTGATCACCAATCCGGTGCTGGCCGAGCGGGCTTTTCAGGTGCTGGTGCAGACCGGGGTGATCAACAAATGACCGGCCACTCCTAGCCCGTCACCATCGCCTGTCCCGTCAGAAACTGGCGTTCAGCCCGTCGACGACAAATTGCACCGCGAGCGCGCCAAGCAGCACACCAAGAACACGCGTAATCACCGCCTCGACCTTGTTGCCGAGAACCCGCATCAACGGGCCGGCTGCTAGCAGACCGAACAGGGTCAGCAACAGAACCGTGGCCAAGGCACCGAGAATCACAAGCGCATTGTCGATACCGTCATGCTGCGACGTCAGCAGCATCACGGCGGCAATCGACCCCGGTCCGGCGATCATCGGCATGGCCATCGGGAAAATCGAGACATCCTCGATCTCGGGCTGTTCGATAATTTCCTGCGCCCGGTCTTCGCGCCGTTCGGTCCGTTTTTCGAACACCATTTCCAGCGCGATCAGGAACAGCATGATCCCGCCGGCGATGCGGAAACTGTCCAGACTGATGCCCAGCGCGCTCAGCATCTGCTCGCCGAACAGGGCAAAGACCAGCAATATGATCGCGGCAACAAAAATGGCGCGAATGGCCATGATCCGGCGATCGCGCGGCGGCGCGCTGCTGGTCAGGCTGGCGTAGATCGGCGCGCAGCCGGGCGGATCGATCACCACGAAAAAAGTGATGAAGGCAGAGATGAAGAGTTCGATCATGGTGCCGGTGCGTCGACCTTATATTCATGCACACGCTTGAAGCTGCCGTCATCCTGCGCAAGGTCTACAAAAACGATGCGCCCGCCGCCATCAACAGACGAAGCGTTCCAGATCAGGCTGCCGTCGGCAGACCGTCCTGACCGACCCGCACCGGCTTGTTCTGTCGGGGGGAAGCCGGCCGGAACCTTGGTCTTGCACGAAGCGACCTCGGTCTCGACATAATCCGGTTCTGCCAGCGGCGCGGTCAACGGCACGCCATCATCAAATATCCATTTCCACTCCACATCCTTTCCGGGCTTGCGCTTGCCGAAATTCTCCTGATGCCAGATGGTAGTGAAATGGCCGGTGGTTCCGCTCGCGCTTTGCCAGGCACCGGTGGACACACCGATGCTGCCGTCGCAGGACATATAGATTTTATGCGGTTGCCAGTCGACGGCCTGCGCCGGATCGGCCTTGCCTTTCAGCCATTGCTGCGCGTTGACCAGACCGGGCGTGAACATGATCGCCTCGTCGGCAGCGGTTTTCCGAAAGGCGGACCACTGCCCCTCTTCCTGCGCCAGTCGGGCAAAGGACAGTTCGGCCTTCACGATTGCGCTGGGATTGGCGACGGCCTTGCCCATCACCCTGTCATAGCGTTCCCGGTCGCTTGGACGCCCGCCACCACTCGCACAGCTCGTCAGGATCAGCGCGATTCCGATAACGGCAAATATTCGCATTAGAGACCTTCCGGTTTTTCCAGTCCGGCGCGCGCAGATGCAGCGACCAGTGTATTGCGCAATAGCACTGCAATCGTCATTGGGCCAACCCCTCCCGGAACCGGCGTAATCGCCCGGACATGATCGATGGCTTCGGCGGTGGCGACATCGCCGACCAGACGCCCCTTGTCCTTGCCCGGTTCGGGGGCGAGCCGGTTGATACCGACATCGATAACCACGGCACCGTCTTTCAGCCAGTCGCCCTTGACCATTTCGGCCCGGCCAACGGCGGCGACAACGATATCGGCACGGCGGACGACTTCCGGAAGATCGCGAGTCCGGCTATGCGCCATGGTGACGGTGCAATTTTCTCCAAGCAGCAGCTGCGCCATCGGCTTTCCTACCAGAATCGAGCGGCCAACCACGACGGCATTCAGTCCGGTGAGGTCACCCAAAGTGTCTTTCAACAGCATCAGGCTGCCCAGCGGCGTGCAGGGAATCAGCGCATCTTCGCCATTGGCCAGCCGGCCGGCATTGATTACGTGCAGACCGTCGACATCCTTGTCCGGATCGATCGCCATGACCACGGCTTTTTCATCGAGACCTTCGGGCAGCGGCAATTGCACCAGGATACCGTCAACGGTCTCGTCGGCGTTAAGACGCTCGACCAGCGCGATCAGCTCTTCCTGCGCGACATTGGCGGGCAGCCGGTGTTCGAAACTTTCCATGCCGGCGGCGATGGTCGCCTTGTGCTTGGAGGCGACATAGACCTGGCTGGCGGGGTCTTCGCCAACCAGAACCACGGCCAGACCGGGCACTCGGCCTGTCTGTTTCACAAAGGCCGGTACGGCATCCCTGATCCGTTCGCGAAGGCCGGCGGCGAACGCCTTGCCGTCTATGATCTGCGCGGCGGTCAACCGAGAAGCGCCTGAGCGATTGGCGGCAGAATGGCGTCCTGCAGGATGATGATACCGATGATCACTACCATCGGGGTCAGATCAATGGCTCCGAAATCCGGCATGATTCTGCGGATCGGGCGGTAGATCGGCGCGGTCAGCGCATCGAGGGTGGTCCAGATCGCCCGGGCGATGTCATTTTGCAGATTGATCACATTGAATGCGAGCAGCCAGCTCATGATCGCCTGCACGATGATCACGGTGATCGCCACATTGAGCAGGATGGAAATAATTTGGAGAAGTGCGAATGCCATGGTCGGACCCTTTATCGATAATCTGCCATAGCGACTAGAGCTTTGTCACCATCTATGCCAGAATTTTACTGTGTCACCAATATAAGACAGCGGGCGGATTATTCAACCGGCAGAAAATCGTCCTTGACCAGCGTACCAGCACCCTTGCTGGTGAAGATCTCGAGCAGCATCGCGTGCGGAATCCGGCCGTCGAGCACGACCGCCGCATCGACCCCGCCCTGCACCGCATTGACGCAGGTTTCCAGTTTCGGGATCATCCCGCCGGAGATCGTGCCCTCGTCGACCAGCGCCCGGATCTTTTGCGGGTCGAGATCGGTCAGCAACTCGCCCTGCTTGTCCAACACGCCGGGCACATCGGTCAGCAGGAACAGGCGCGCCGCGCGCAGAGCCGAGGCCACGGCTCCGGCCATTGTGTCGGCGTTGATATTATAGGTCGCACCATCGTCACCCACGCCGATCGGCGCGATGACCGGGATCATTCCGGCAGCGGAAATCCGGTCGACCACGCTGCGATCCACTCTTCTGGGCTCGCCGACATAGCCGAGATCGATAATCCGTTCGATATTGCTGTCCGGATCGCGATTGGTGCGGCGCAGCTTGGACGCCTTGACAAAACCGCCATCCTTGCCGGAAATGCCGATGGCGCTGCCGCCGGCCTGTCCGATCCAGCTGACCAGTTCCTTGTTGATTGCGCCGGAGAGCACCATTTCGGCGATTTCCGCGGTTTCCTTCGTGGTGACCCGCAGGCCGTCGACAAATTCGCTTTCCACGCCGACCCGCGCCAGCATCGCCCCGATTTGCGGTCCGCCACCGTGCACGACCACCGGGTTGATCCCGACCGCCTTGAGCAGCACGATATCCTGCGCGAAATTGCGCGCCAGCGTCGCATCGCCCATGGCATGGCCGCCATATTTGACGACAAAGGTCTTGCCCGCATAGCGTTGCAGATAGGGCAAGGCATCGGTGAGCGTTTCCGCTTTGGCGAGCATGGCGGGATCGGGTGCGTGATCAGTCATGGGCATCTTTCAATCCAGGCGCAGCGCAAATGCAAGCGTTAAATCAGCTTTCGGAAAGGGCTTTCACTTTTTCCAGCGTGCCGGCCACATGGCCGTGCGGCTTCGTCGCGCTATGGACAAAGACGATTTTCCCCTGCCGGTCGATAACATAGCTGGTCCGATTGGTCATCGCGAGGCCGGGTGCCATGCGAACCTGATAGCCGTTGATGATCTTTTCGTCCGCCCGGGCAACCGCGAACTTGTTGCGGCATTCGGAAACGGAAAATTTCTTCAAGCCCTCGATATCATCGCCCGACATGCCGATGACCGTTGCGCCCGCAGCATTGAAGTCGGCGGTGGCCTCGGCAAACATATTGGCCTCGATCGTGCAGCCCTCGGTAAAGACCTTGGGAAAGAAATAGAGCACAACGGGCCCGTTTTTCAGCTTGTCGGACAGCGAAAATGCAAAGGCTTCGCCAGCCAGGGCACCAGTGGTGGTGAAATCCGGAGCGGTAGCACCGATTTCCAGCGGTTCTGCGTTGGCGCTGCGGGTGTTGTAGACAAAGGCAGAGCCGCCGATGATCGCCACGGCGAGCAGGATTACGATCCATTTTTTCATATCTTCATTCCTGTTCGAGCTGCGCCTTGAGCGCATAGAGCTGGTCCAGCGCCTCGCGCGGAGACAGCGCGTCTACATCGATCGCGCCCAGAGCCTCCCGCAAACCGTCGGACTTTTCTTCCCCCTCCGCAAGACTTGCGGCAAATAACGGCAGATCACCGAGACCCGCTGCAAGGCCGCCGGTTTCCGCCTTGCCGGCCTCCAGCTTGTCGAGCACCGCCTTGGCGCGGTTGAGCACCGGCCTGGGAATCCCGGCCAGCTTTGCCACGGCCAGACCATAGCTTTTGTCCGCCGGGCCTTTCGCCAGCTCGTGCAGCAGCACCAGATCGCCTTTCCACTCGCGCGCGCGCACATGATGCAGCGACAGCGCATCAAGCCGGTCGGCCAGCCGGGTCAGTTCATGATAATGGGTGGCGAACAGGCAGCGGCAGCGATTGGTCTCGTGCACCGCCTCGACCACCGCCCAGGCCAGCGCCAGCCCGTCATAGGTCGAGGTCCCCCTGCCCACTTCGTCGAGAATGACAAAACTATTCTCGGTTGCCTGAGACAGGATCGCCGCGGTTTCGACCATCTCGACCATGAAGGTCGAGCGGCCCTGCGCCAGATTGTCCGATGCACCGACGCGACTGAACAGACGGTCGACCAGACTGAGCCTCGCCGAGGCTGCCGGCACATAGCCGCCGGCTTGCGCGAGGATGACGATCAGCGCATTTTGGCGCAGGAAGGTCGATTTACCGCCCATATTGGGGCCGGACACCAGCCACAGCCGTTCGTCCTGTGCCAGACAGCAATCATTGGCGACAAAGGGATCGCCCTTGGCCGACAGCGCCGCTTCGACCACCGGATGACGACCGGCCCGGATATCAAGCACATTGCCATAGACAAATTCGGGACGGCACCATTGCCCCTCGGCGGCGCGTTCGGCCAGCGCCGCCGCGACATCGATCCGGGCCAGCGCGTCGGCGCTTTCGCCAATCTCCTGTTTGCGGGCCAGCACCTTGTCGACCAGTTCCTCGAAATGGGCCGCTTCTGCCGCCAGCGCATGGGCACCGGCCTGCGACACGCGCACCGCCTCTTCGTGCAGATCGGTCGAGTTAAACCGCACCACACCGGCCAGCGTCTGGCGATGGGTGAAACCGGAATTTTCCGCCATCAGGCTGTCGCCATGACGGGTGGGAACTTCGATGAAATAGCCGAGCACCGCATTATGCTTGATCTTGAGCGTGTTGATGCCGGTCGCCTCGCGATAGCGTGCTTCGAGCGTGGCAATCGCCTGCCGACCGTCGGAACCGGCGCTGCGCAGTTCGTCGAGCGCGGGATCGAAGCCCGTAGCAATATAGCCACCATTGGTCATATCGGTGGGCGGCGCCTCGACCAGCGCCTGCTCGAGCAGATCGACCAGCGCGGCATGGCCGTCCAGCGCCGGCAATATATTGTCTAGCAGTTCGGGCAGACCCGCCAGTTGTGCCAGGCGTTCGCGCAACAGCCGCGCCCCGGCCAGTCCATCGCGAATCTGCCCCAGATCGCGCGGACTGCCTCGCCCTGCCGACACCCGGCCAAGCGCGCGGCCGATATCGGGCAAAGCCTTCAGACCTGTGCGGACATCGTCGCGGATCGCCGAGCCGTCATGGAACCACTGAACCAGTCCGAGCCGACGATTGATCGGCTGTTCGGCAAACAGGGGCGCGGACAGATCGCGTGCCAGCAAGCGGGCACCGGCGGGTGTAACCGTGCGGTCGATGGCATGGAGCAGACTGCCCTCGCGCCCGCCGGCCAGCGTCCGGTCGATCTCCAGGCTCGCCCGCGTCGGGCCGTCGATCGAGAGAAATTCCCGCGTTTCCCGCCTTTTCGGCGGATGCAGATAGGGCGCATGGCCTTGCGAGACATGATTCACATAGGCGACAAGACCACCGGCCGTGGCCAGTTCGGCCCGCGAAAATTCGCCCATGCCATCGAGCGTCGCCACTCCGAAATGTTCGCGCAACCGTTTTTCGGCCCGGCCACTGTCGAAATTATCTTTCGCCCAGCCGGTTGCCTTGTGCAGCCGTGGCAGCAGCGATGGCGGACAGATTATTTCCGATGGTGCGATCCGGGCGAGTTCCGCATCAAGCGCATCGTCGGAAATCGTCGCCAGTTCGAAATTGCCGGTCGAAATATCCGCCGCGGCCAGCCCGATCTCGCCCTGCACCTCGGCCAGCGCGACCAGCATATTGTCGCTGCGCGCATCGAGCAGATTGTCTTCGGTCAGGGTACCCGCGGTCACATAGCGGATGATATCCCGCGCAACCAGCGCCTTGTAGCCACCCCGTGCCTTGGCTTCGGCCGGGGTTTCTGTCTGTTCGGCGATCGCCACCTTGAATCCGGACCGGATCAGCTTGGCCAGATAGCCCTCGGCCGAATGTACGGGCACCCCGCACATCGGGATCGAATCTCCGGCATTTTTGCCGCGCGAGGTCAGCGCGATATCGAGCGCCGCTGCAGCCAGCTTTGCATCCTCGTAAAACAGCTCGAAAAAGTCGCCCATTCGGTAAAATAGCAGGCAATCGCCGGCCTTTTCCTTCAGCCCGAAATATTGCTCCATCATCGGCGTGACCTTGGCCGCTTTCGGCGCGGGCTCTTTTGCCGTCTTGTCTGCTTTGTCCCGAGTCTGGATTGCCATGGCCCTGCGATAGCGGACTGCGGCTGGACATAAAAGAGTAGCGATCGCATCCTATTGATTTTTACTTGATATTGCGGCTCAGGGACAAAAAGAGTAGGTCCCGAACGAAACTTGAACCTGTGATCGGTACTATCGAGCCGCTCTCAGCATATCCGGAGACAGAATTTGGCCGACCAGAACGACAATGATCTAGAATTTTCCGAACGGGAAGCTTTGCTCTTTCACTCCCACGGTCGTCCAGGGAAAATCGAGATTATTGCCTCCAAGCCGATGGCCACCCAGCGCGATCTCAGCCTCGCTTATTCACCCGGTGTTGCCGTCCCGGTCCGCGCCATCGCCGAAGACCCGTCGAAAGCCTATGATTATACCGCCAAGGGCAATCTGGTCGCGGTGATCTCCAACGGTACGGCTATCCTGGGTCTCGGCAATCTCGGCGCGCTTGCTTCCAAACCGGTGATGGAAGGCAAGGCGGTATTGTTCAAGCGCTTCGCCGATGTCGATTCCATCGACCTGGAACTCGATACCGAAGACGCAGACGCGTTTATCAATGCTGTCCAGCTGATGGAGCCCAGTTTTGGCGGCATCAATCTGGAAGATATCGCAGCGCCGGACTGTTTCATCATCGAACAGACATTGCGCGACCGGATGAACATCCCGGTCTTCCACGATGACCAGCACGGCACCGCGATTATCGCCGCCGCCGGGCTCATCAACGCCTGCCTGCTCACCAACCGCAAGATCGAGGATATCAAGGTTGTCGTCAACGGAGCCGGCGCCGCGGCCATTGCCTGCGCGTCGCTGATCAAGAGCCTCGGCGTACCGCACGACAATCTGACCATGTGCGACCGCAAAGGCGTGATCTACCGGGGCCGCGACGATGTTGACCAGTGGAAATCGGCGCACGCCATAGATACCGATGCGCGCAGCCTGACAGACGCGTTGCAGGGTGCCGACTGTTTCCTCGGCCTGTCCGCTGCCGGTGCGCTCAAGCCCGAAATGGTGAAGGAAATGGCGCCGCAGCCGATCATCTTCGCGATGGCCAATCCCGATCCGGAAATTACCCCGCCCGATGCCAAGGCAGCGCGTCCCGACGCGATTATCGCAACCGGGCGCTCCGACTATCCCAACCAGGTCAATAATGTCATCGGCTTCCCCTTCATTTTCCGGGGTGCGCTGGATGTCCGCGCAACCCGGATCAACGAGGAAATGAAAGTCGCGGCAGCCCATGCCATTGCCGAACTGGCGCGCGAACAGGTTCCGGAAGAGGTGGCCGCGGCCTATGGCGGGAAAGCGCCGACATTTGGCGTCGAATATATCATTCCCGCCCCTTTTGACCCGCGCCTGATGGACGTGGTATCCGCCGCCGTCGCCAAGGCCGCGATGGACAGCGGCGTGGCCCAGAAACCGATCGAGGATCTCGACGCCTACCGGCAGAGCCTGAAGGCGCGTCTCAATCCGACCACTTCGGTATTGACGCAGGCTTATGAAGCCTGCCGGCTGTCTCCGAAGCGCGTCATTTTCGCCGAGGCCGAAGAAGCTGTGGTATTGCGGGCAGCGATCCAGTTCCGCGATGGCGGCTATGGCACGCCGGTTCTTGTCGGGCGCGAAGATCGCGTTCGCCAGCAGCTTGCCGAACTGGGCGTCAGCGATCCGGACAGTTTCGAGGTACACAACAGCCGCAACAGTCCGCTGGTTCCAGACATGGTCAGCATGCTTTATGAACGTCTCCATCGCCGCGGGTTCATGGAGCGCGACATCAAGCGCATGGTTAACCAGGACCGGAATATCTTCGGTTCCGCGCTGCTCTCCATGGATCAGGGCGATGCGATGATCACCGGCGTAACCCGCCCCTATTCGCAGACCTTCCGCGATGTCGCCAAGGTGATTGATGTCGAGAAGGGTCGTACGGCACTCGGCATCCATGTCATGGTCGGCCAGCATCACACGGTATTCATGGCAGACACGACGGTCAATGAACGGCCCTCTGCGCATGAACTGGCGGATATCGCCGAACAGACAGCCGCGGTTGCCCGGCAGATGGGCCACGAACCGCGCGTCGCTTTTCTCAGCTATTCGACCTTCGGCAATCCCGAAGGCCGCTGGCTGGAAAACCTGCGTGAAGCGGTTGCGCTGCTCGACCAGCGTCGGGTCAATTTCGAATATGAAGGCGAAATGGCGCCGGACGTCGCGCTCAATCCGAAACTAATGGGCAATTACCCGTTCAGCCGTCTGTCGCAGCCGGCCAATGTGCTGGTCATGCCAGGACTGCAATCAGCCAATCTGTCCGCCAAGCTGTTACGCGAACTGGGTGGGGACTCGGTCATCGGACCGATGCTTGTCGGTCTGGAAAAATCGGTCCAGATTGCCACCATGGCATCGGCGGCGTCCGAACTGGTAACACTCGCCGTGCTGGCTGCCAGCGGTATCGCGAAATAGTAGCGACCGCCGGGTCCCAGACCCGCCGGCCCGTCAGGGCATGGTGGGATCGTTGCTTGCGCCTTGCGCGCCGGGCGCGCCAACCGCACCGATATTGCCGAACAATTCCTCGAAGAAGGAGCGGTCGCGGCCGAGCGTCGGCGTCTTGTCGCCATCCGGGCTGATACTCGCAACCAGTTCCAGACCGGTCCGGTCGACCGCAGCAACATTACCGTCTGCATCGAAAATTATCCGCATAACCTGCTGTTCGCGAGGGCGCGGGTTGTTGAAACCATATTGCCGGGTGTCGCGGGACAGATAGTACCAGGTGCTGTCGTCAAACTGGCCGGTGAAAGTCGGCCGGCCGAGCGAAGCTTCTACCGACTGGCGATTGTCTACGCCAGCCTGAACGGCGGACATCAACACCTCGTCGGCGATATATCCCTGATGGCCCCGCACCTGCGTGCAGCCGGCGATCGTCATCGTGCCGGCCATGAGCCCCAGCCACAGACTGTATTTCTTGATATTGCCGACCATCAAACTCATTCTCCACTATCCAGCCAGCACCGTATCGGTGCCTGACTCATCATCGCCCATTGCATCTCGCGCCATAAATATCAATATGCCCTGTATCCAGACTTAACAACCGGCCCGATCGTCCATAAACTTGCGATCCAACCAGCGGAACCAGCAATGTCCTTTTTCAGCAAGATTTTTTCCCGTGACAACCCCAATGCCAAGATGCAGTCATTATATAATGCGATCGTCAGCGAGGGGCGGCAACTGGCCTGGTATGAGGAGGCGCAAGTGCCCGACAGCATCGATGGCCGGTTTGACATGATCGCGGCGATATTTTCACTCGTATTGATCCGTCTGGAAAAGGACGAGTCCCGGGGTCAGGACATCGCCTGGCTGTCAGAGATTTTCATCAGTGATATGGAAGGACAGCTGCGCCAGATCGGTATTGGTGACATGGTTGTGGGCAAGCATGTCGGCCGGCTGATGGGCGCGCTTGGCGGCCGGGTCGGCGCCTATCGTGATGCGCTGGAAAATGATGCCGATCTGAAGGACGCAATCGTGCGTAATATTTTCCGCGGCGAGAAACCGGATGACGAGGCCCTGGATATTCTTGCCCGCCGCCTCGCGGCCTATCATGCCGCGCTCGGTGCTTGCGGCACCGAAGCGATCATCGCAGGACAACTGCCCGCCAGCGGGACGGCCATATGATGGAACAACCGGAATTCTCGCGTATCGTCAGGCTGTCGGAAATTGGATCCACCGCGCGCAGCGGCGAGCTGTCTGCCGACGAGGAGGAACGGAGAAAGCTGGCACGACGGTTTGATCTGCCGAAGATCAGCAGGCTGGAAGCCAGCTACAGCCTGCTCGCCGGCGAAGACCGTATCGGCTTTACCGGGCAACTGGAATCCGACCTGCAGCAGCGCTGTGTCGTTACCGGGGAAAGCTTTCAGGTCCGGCTCCGCGAAGATTTCGATATCGCCTTTGTGCCTGAACTGGACATCGCCGGCGCGGAGGAAGAAATCGAGCTGACCGAAGAAGATTGCGACATCATCGAATATGAAAACGGCCAGCTCGATCTCGGCGAAGCGATCGCCCAGACGCTCTACCTTGCGCTCGATCCCTTTCCGCGCGGCCCCAATGCCGATGCGGTGGCACAGGAAGTGCTCAAATCGGAAGAAGAAGCCGGGCCCTTTGGCGCGCTGGCAGCGCTGAAGGACAAGCTGCCCTAGGCTGTTTCCTTGTCATCCTTGATCGCCGCTGCATTGATCAGCCGCTTCTGCAATCCGTTCAGCCGCTGTTTGCTGGTGATCTTGCTGCCGAGAAGGTCGGTAATATAGAATGTATCAACCGCCCGCTCGCCATAGGTGGCGATATGCGCGCTGTGCACGGTGACCTTTGATTCGAACAGCGCATAGGCCAGTTCGTTGAGCAGCGCCGGGCGATCCTGGGCATTGACTTCGATCACGGTAAACCGGTTGGAAGCTTCATTGTCGACCAGGGCAAAGGGAGTGATCTTGAACGCCCCGGCCCGCGAATGGGCCAGCGGGCGTGCCTCCAGTTTGCTCGAGAGCTTGGCCCGGTTTGCCAAGGCATCCTCGACCGCCTGCTTGATCCGCTCCAGCTGCGCCTTTTCCGAAAAAGCCTTGCCATGCGGGTCTTGTACCAGAAAATTGTCCAGCGCCATGCCATCGCGGGTGGTATGAATGCGCGCGTCGATGATATTGCCGCCCGAGACATGGATGCCCCCGGCGATCCGGTAGAATAGCCCGGGATGGTCAGCGGCATAGACGGTGATCAGCGTCGCGCCGCGTTCGGGATAGACATCCGCGAAAATCGCGAGATCCGTATCACCGGCTTCGAGGACCAGCTGGGCGTTTTGCACGATGATATCGTCCGGCTCGGCAATCCAGTAGGCATCGGTAAAGCGCGCGGCCAGATCGTTGAATGTGGCTTCCGGCAATTTCAGCGCCTCTGCCAGAACTGCCTTTTTCTCCTCGACCCGATCCTTGCGACCACGCTGCTTGTGGCCGAGCAGAAGCATTTCCTGCGCGGCTTCAAACAGGTCGGTCAGCAACTGCCGTTTCCAGCTGTTCCACACGCCAGGCCCTACCGCGCGAATGTCGACGACAGTCAATACCGTGAGTTGGCGAAGCCGTTCGACGCTTTTCACCTGACTGGCGAAATCCTGGATCGTCTTGAAATCCGAAAGATCGCGCTTGAACGCTACCGCCGACATCAGCAGATGGTTGCGGACCAGCCAGGCAACCAGTTCGGTTTCATGCGGTTTCAGGCCCAGTCGCGGGCAAAGCTCCATCGCCACTTCCGCACCCAGCACGCTATGATCGCCGCCTCGTCCCTTGGCAATGTCGTGCAACAGGGTTGCAACGAATATCACCCGCCGGTTCTGCAATTTCTCCATCGTCGCCGTACTGTTCGGATGATCGTCCGCAAGATCGCCCCGTCCGATCTTTGCCAGTAGGCCAATGGCACGGATCGTATGCTCGTCGACCGTATAATGGTGGTACATATCGAACTGCATCTGGGCCACAACCCGGCCAAAGTCGGGAATGAAGCGGCCGAAGATTGCAGCCTCGTTCATCCAGCGCAACACCAGCTCGGGATCCCGCGGCGAGCAGAGTATGTCCAGAAACAGCTTGTTGGCCCGCGCGTTTTTGCGGACTTTATTGTCGATCAGCTTGGCATCCCGGCGCGCAGCCCGCATCGCCATGGGATGGACTTCCAGTTCATATTTGTCGGCGAGCCAGAAGATTTCCAGCAACCGCAGCGGGTCTTCCTCGAAAAATTCCTCGCTGGGCAAGGCCAGCCGACCGCGATCCAGCACGAACCCCTTGAGCTTTTTCGGCTTGCGGGTCAGCGACGGCAGGAAACGCCGCACGCCGGCGTTATGGGTTTCATCGAGATGGGCGAGGAATACGCCCGTCAGATTGCCAACGACCTTCGCGTTCAGGAAATAATATTGCATGAACCGTTCGACCGACGATTTGCCGGGCCGATCGGCGAAACGCATCCGGCGCGCCACTTCGGGTTGCAGATCGAAGGTCAGGCGGTCTTCCGCCCGACCGGTGATGTCGTGCATATGGCAGCGTACCGCCCAGAGGAAATTGGCGGCCTTGCGAAAGCGCTTGAATTCATCGACGGTGAGCAAGCCGACGTCGACCAGCTGTTCGGCGGATGTTACCCGATGGATATATTTGCCGATCCAGTAGAGCGTCTGCAGGTCGCGCAAGCCGCCCTTGCCTTCCTTGACATTCGGTTCGACGACATAGCGGCTGTCCCCCATCTTGACGTGCCGGGCATCGCGCTCGGCCAGTTTTTCGGAGACGAAGGCACTATCGGTACCGGCGACGACATCGCTGAAAAAACGCTGCTTGGCTTCTTCGTAGACGCCGGTATCGCCCCAGATATAGCGGCCTTCAAGCAAGGCGGTCCGGATCGACAAATCCTCCTTTGCCATACGCACCATTTCGTCGATCGAGCGGCTGCTCTGCCCGACCTTGAAGCCGAGATCCCAGAGCCAGTAGAGCATTGCCTCGACCGCCTGCTCGGTCCAGCTGTTGGTCTTGTGCGGTGTGAGAAAAGCGATATCCACATCACTGTGTGGCGCCATTTCACCGCGGCCGTAGCCGCCGACCGCCATCACCGCGATACGCTCGCCGGACGATGGATTGCTTACCGGATATTGGTGATAGACGGCGATATCGTGAATCAGGCGGACCAGCTGGTCAACCAGAAAGGACTGGGCCGCCGCCATTTCGTGCCCGGCCGAGGGCTTCTTCAGCAGCCGCCTGCTGATTTCCGCGCGCCCCGATGCCAGAGCATCCTGCAGGACCGGCAGAATCTTCTCCCGCGCCTTGGGCATGCCATATTCGGCAATCAGCGCGTCAATCTCTTCCGCCAGCTCACGCCGGTTGACGATATCCCGCTGCCGGACGATCCGTTTGCCCGGATCTGCTGGCGCTGCCGGAATATCAGCCCGAATATTCATCCTGTTGCCGCCAGTTCGTCGCGATGCTTTTTCGCCAGCACGATTTTCGCGATTTTTGCAGTGCCCAGTTTCGGCAGCGGCTCGTCATATTGCCAGATATGGACGGGCAGCTTGAACGGTGCGAGCTGGTGTTTGAGAAACTCCATCAGTTCCTCGTCGGTCAGGCTGTGTCCATCCTTGGTGTGATAGACCAGAGCCGGCACCTCCCCGAACCGTTCGTCGGGAACACCAAAAATACAGGCTTCGGCCACCGCCGGATTGGCATAGACCGCCGCTTCGACTTCCTGACAGCTGATATTCTCGCCGCCGCGGATGATGATTTCCTTCTTGCGGTCGACGATGAACAGATAGTCTTCCGGATCGAGATAGCCGATATCGCCGGTGCGGAAATAGCCGTCGTCGGTGAAGGCTTCTCTGGTTGCTTCCTCGTTGTTCCAGTAGCCGGTGAAATTGGCTGCGGTGCGGATGCAGACTTCGCCGCGCTCGCCCTGCGGCATCTGGTTGCCGTCATCGTCGAGGATCGCGACATCGACAATCGGTGGCGTGGCCCGGCCGGTGCTGTCCGGCTTGGCGAGATAATTTTCATTCTGGTTGGAACAGCCGACACCATTGGTTTCGGTCAGGCCATAGCCGATCACCGGATAGCCATCACCCATCTTCTCCTTGATCCGCCGGACATGTTCGACCGGACGCGGCGCGCCACCGGCGGCCATGGTAACGCAGCTGCTCAGATCATATTTGTCGAAATGCGGGTGGGAATAGATTTCCATGCTCATCAGCGGTACGCCGACAAAATAGGTTACGCGCTCTTTCTCGATCAGACGCATCGCCTCTTCCGCGTCCCATTTGTTGAGGAACACCAGCTTGCGACCGATCGCATAGCTGACCAGCACCAGTGGTACCGACGCGGTGACATGGAACAACGGCACACAGACCATCGCGGTCGGCTGTCCCTCGGGCATCGTGCCCTGTTTCTCCATGATATGGACCAGCACCAGCACGGTACCGACAAAGCTCATCGCGCCCTGCACCACCGAGCGATGCTCGGCATAGGCGCCCTTCGAGCGGCCGGTCGATCCGGAGGTAAACAGGATGGTCGCATTGTCTTCCGGCGCCATCTGCGGCAGCGGCGTTTCTGCCCCACCCCCTTTTTCCAGCATGATTTTCAGGCCTTCGAGCGGCATCTTGTCATGTTCGAAAATCAGCAACTCCGCGCCGTGATCGCGTTTGGACTCCACCAGACGCTGCGCTCTCTGGTAATCGGCAAAAACATAGGAACAGCCGACATCCTCGATCCCGTCGGCCAGCTCGTCACCTTGCCACCAGCCGTTCAGCTTGGTCGAGACGCCGCCCGCCATGGTGATGGCCATGTCGAGAACGACCCAGTTGGCCGAGTTGCGCGCGGCAATACCGATCCGGTCGCCTTTTTGCACGCCATAGCCCTCGACCAGTCCGCCGGCCAAAACGCGGGCGGCCTTGTAAGTCTCGCCAAAAGTCAGCCGGATATCACCGTCGACCAGAAATTCCTTGTCCGCATGTTGATTGCAGAAATAGGCGAAATAATCCGAAACATTCTGTGGCGCGTTTTTGAAAATCGGCATGTCGACGCCGAATTTGTTGATCGTGTCCAGTTCCAGTAACTGACCAGGCTGGGTCAGCGCTTCCAGCGTTTTGTCGATTACCAGATCCAGTTCAGAGGTCGCCATTATTCAAGTCTCCCGTTGTTCCCTCTTGGTAAAGGGGAATTTCCCTTTATATGGACAGGAAACCACGCGGGGAAAAGAGTTGATTGATATTATATTGGCCAATGCGGCACAGTTTACGCAGTTTACCGATCTTGGCCTATCTCCAAATGCTCTGGATCTTGAAAAACTGATTGGTGTCGACTTCCAGCTGAAATGGTATTCGCTGGCCTATCTCGCGGGCATTTTGATCGGTTACTGGTATCTCACCAAATTGGTCGATCAGCCGGGCTCGCCCATGGCCCGTCGCCATGCCGATGATATGATCTTCTGGGCAACGCTCGGTATCATCGTCGGTGGCCGTCTCGGCTATGTGTTTTTCTACGCACCCGAAATCCTGCTCGAACCGGTCAGGATATTGCAGGTCTGGAACGGCGGCATGTCGCTTCACGGCGGCACGATCGGCGTTGTGCTCGCCCTGTGGTGGACCGCGCGGCGGGAGAAGCTCGATTTTCTGCGTATGTGCGATTATATCGCCTGTGTCATTCCCTTTGGCCTGTTTTTCGGGCGGCTGGCCAATTTCGTCAATGGCGAGCTGTGGGGCCGCGCGACCGATGTGCCCTGGGCTATTGTCTTCCCGATGGGCGGCAATGTCGCGCGCCATCCCAGCCAGCTTTATGAAGCGGGGCTTGAGGGCATTCTCTACTTCATCATTCTCTCCTTGCTCTTCTGGAAAACCGATGCCCGCTACCAGCCTGGCAAGCTGGTCGGCACCGGTTTGCTGGTCTATGGCTGCAGCCGCTTCTTCGTCGAGTTTTTCCGCCAGCCCGACGCCCAGTTGATCTGGCTGGTCGAGCAGTCCGGTTTCAGCATGGGCCAGTGGCTGACGGTGCCGATGATATTGCTCGGCGCGTGGCTGGTGCTCACCGCGAAGGGGCGGCGCAAGCGGGTTGAACCGGTGGCTGGAGACAAGAGCGTTGCCTGACGGCATAAAGGCAGACTTCCCCAGCGCAGCGCATGTAATCGCGGACAGGATCGACCGTGAAGGTCCGATCCCGCTCGGCGACTATATGGCGATCGCCAATGACTATTATTATGCCAGCAAGGACCCGCTCGGCGAAGAGGGTGATTTCGTCACCGCTCCGGAAATCAGCCAGATGTTCGGCGAAATCATCGGCATCTGGCTGGCTGATTTATGGTTACGCAAGGGATCGCCCGGCCATTGTCATTATGTCGAACTGGGCCCGGGGCGCGGTACTCTGGCCAGAGACGCGCTGCGCGCTATGCGCAAATTCGGCTGTCATCCTTCGGTTCATTTCGTCGAAACCAGCCCGGTTCTGAAAACCCGGCAGGCCGAGTTGCATCCTGACGCCACATGGCATGACGGCATGGCCAGCCTGCCGGAAGACGGGCCATTGCTGATCATTGCGAACGAATTTTTCGATGCGCTGCCGGTCGAGCAGTTCGTCGCGACATCGAAGGGTTGGCGGCGGCAGATGGTCGCGCGGGACCGCAGCAAATTCGTCGCGGTCCTGAGCGAGGATGTAGCCGAAGAGCGGGTGGGTGGCAGTATGAGCGGATTCCCCGAAAACACGATCATCGAGCGTTCTCCGGTCAGTGTGGAGATGACGGGCCAGATCGCCAGCCGGGTTGCCAAACAGGGCGGTACCCTGCTGGTCATCGACTATGGCTATACAAAACCAGGCACCGGCAGCACGTTGCAGGCGGTGAAGGACCATATGCCGATCAGCCCGTTCGACAGTCCCGGTGCTTCCGACCTGACGGCCCATGTCGATTTTCACACCTTGGCCAATATCGCGCGCACACGAATATTGAAAATCCACGGACCATCGGAACAGGGACAATGGCTGAAATCGCTGGGTATCGACCAGCGCGCCGAGGCTCTGATGGCAGCCTCGCCGAAAGAAACCGACACGATTGCTGCCGCTCACCAGCGATTGACCCATGTGGACGAGATGGGCCGTTTGTTTCGCGTGATGTCGGCAACCTCGATCGACTGGCCGGAGCCCGAGGGTTTCAGCTACGGAGAGGAATAGCCGAACTTGCTAGTGTGCTATCCGACCCACTCGGCAACTTCCGCGGCTACGGTATTGGCCGCGCGGTTCAAGCCTTCCCCGACCGGATCGGGTTCGGCGGCAAAGACGGTTTCGCTAGCCTGAAACCGCTTTTTCTCGACCGGCTTGTCCGCGACCATCTTGACTGCGTCGTAGGTGACGGTAACTGTCAGGCTGGGACCGTCGAGGCCGAAATCAACCAGTTCGCCTGTGATATAGATTTGCGCGTTGCCGCCCGCTTCCGTTGCTGTCAGCACCAGCCGGTCGTTTTTAACGGCAATGGTTTCGCTCAGCAAATCCTGAAAGAGGCGCGCCGGCTTGTCGACCCAGACAGCATCCTTCAGATAGGCTATGCCCGTGCCGGTCGTCTGCACCGGCACGCGGATCGTGTTCAGCTTCTGCGGTGCGGCGGGCAAGGCCACTACCAGCGAGCCGGCCTGCGGTCCGCTGCGCACAGCTCCAGCCGAGAGTTTATGGTCCGGCGAGAGCGATAGCAGCGATGGCGGCGGCTCGGTTCCGCCAAAGCTGACGCAAGCGCTCAACGCAACGGTGGCACCGAGCAGACCGACGGATTTCCAGATTGTGCTCATCATATCGGTCCCTTCATTTTCCTGGCTCATAATCGGGCAGCGCCGGTGCCGAGAGCAAAGATCCTGCCCCGCCCTGATCCAGCCGTTCGGTCACGTTGGTCATCGACTTGGTCAGCGCCTGCATATCTTCGACCAGCTGATCGATTTCCGGCAGTGTCTTTTTCGAGAACCGTTCCGCACCGGGCTGCGCATTTTTCAACACGCCTTCCAGCGCAAGGAGACTTTTCGAAGCGGAGTCCAATGTGGTCGCAAGATTTTTTGCTATAGGCTCGCCATTGTCGGTCAGGAAAGCATTGGTGTTATCCGCTACCAGCCCCAGTTTCTCGGCTGTCTGTCCCGCGTTGCGAATGGCAATACGGGATTCTTCCATTAGCGCTTCGAGAGCCGGCGCCTGCTGCGCGAGGCTCCCGGTAAGCTTGTCGGTATTGGCCAATATGCCGGTGATTGATTTCTGGTTTTCGTCCGACAGCAGCAGCGTCAGCCGGTCTGTCAGCGTCGCCAGTCGCTCCACCACCAAGGGTGCGCTGTTGAGCAATTCGCCGAGCGCGCCCGGTTTGGTCGGGATAACTGGCACCCCTTCGGGGCCAAGATCGGAAATCGGCGGCGCCCCCTTTTTGGCACCATCCAGCTGGATATTCGGCGGAGCGGTAAAGCTGACGCTCTGGATCGTGGCGGTGGTGCCTTCCAGGATCGGCGTGTCCTCACTGACAGCGATGCGGACGCGAACGAAATTCGGATCTTTTTTCCAGAGCTCGACCTTGAGCACCTGCCCGGACGGTACGCCGGCAAAGGTCACGCCAGTCCCGGACGCCAGCCCGCCCACCGATTGCGCGAAGAATATATCATATTCCTTCGTCGTGCCGTCGCCGAAGCGGACGATCCATACGAGAAAGGCGGCCACAAGGGCCAGCATCGCCAAAGTGACAACACCGACAAGGATATGGTTGGAGCGCGTTTCCATCTATTTCACCTCTATGACGGGCCGTGCCGCCAGCTGCAACGATTCTCTGACCCGCTTGCCCGCTCTCATGCCGGCACCTTTTTACCTGCAAAGGCCATTCGGCCACGCGGGCCGTTGAAATATTCCTGGATCCATGGATGGTCCAGCGCGAGCAGCTCGTCGATTGTGCCAACCGCGATAACCCGCTGATCGGCAAGCACCGCCACCCGGTCGCAAATGGCGTGCAACGTGTCCAGATCATGGGTAATCAGAAACACCGTCAGGCCAAGGGTCTGCTGCAATTCCTTGGTCAGGGCATCAAATGCGGCCGCGCCGATCGGGTCCAGCCCGGCGGTTGGCTCATCCAGAAACAGCAGTTCCGGATCGAGCGCAAGCGCCCGCGCGATGCCGGCCCGCTTGCGCATGCCGCCGGACAGTTCGGACGGATATTTCGGGGCGGCGTCGGGCGACAGTCCGGACAGGCAAACCTTGTATTTGGCCACTTCGCGGCGGAAATCACGGTCCATATCCGGATAGAATTCGCGGATCGGCACCATTACATTTTCCGCCACCGTTAGCGTCGAAAATAGCGCGCCGCCCTGGAACAGCACGCCCCAGCGCTTGCGGATCTCGATTGTCTCGGCATCGGACTTGCCCAAAATCGGTTCGCCGAACACCTTGATCTCGCCTTCTTGCGGCGTCTGCAGACCGATGATCGAGCGCATCAGCACCGACTTGCCGGTTCCTGACCCGCCGACCACACCGATAATTTCGCCACGCTGCACATCAAGATCGAGATTGTCATGGACAACCTGCTCGCCAAAGGCGTTGCGCAGGCCGTGTACACTGACGATCGGGCCTTCATAATCCGGATCATAGGCGATGGTTTGAGAGTCGAGCATCAGTCCCATCCGATCCAGGTAAAGAAGACAGCAAAAAAGGCATCAAGCACGATCACAAGGAAAATGGCTTGCACCACGGCTGCAGTGGTCCGTTTACCGACATCTTCGGCATTGCCCTTGACCTGCATGCCCTGGTAACAGCCGGTCACCGCGATGATCGCGCCGAAAACCGGGGCCTTGACCAGCCCGACATAGACATCGGTCAGCGGGACCACTTCCCGGATGCGGGAGAAAAAGGTCGCAGGCGGAATATCCAGTTCGACCCAGCTGAGCAGGCCGCCGCCGATGATCGCGACGATGGATGCGTAAAAGCCGAGCAGCGGCAACATGACGATGGCGGCGATAAACCGCGGCAGCACCAACGCCTCGATCGGTGATACTCCGATCGTGCGCATCGCATCGATTTCCTCGGTCAGCTTCATCGTGCCGATCTGGGCGGCAAAAGCGGAGCCCGACCGGCCCGCGACCATGATCGCGGTCATCAGCACGCCCAGCTCACGCAAGGTCAGCCGGCCGACGAGATTGACGGTAAATACTTCGGCGCCAAATTGCCGCAATTGCACCGCGCCCTGTTGCGCGATCACCAGACCGATAAGAAAGCTCATCAGCCCGATAATCCCGAGCGAGCGGACGCCGACCACGTCGAAACGCTGGATCACCGCATTCCATCTGATACGACCGGGATGCCGGATGAGCCGCAGGAAGCCGATCATGATCGCGCCAAAAAAGCCGATCAGTCCGGTCATCGTGGTAAAGGCAATCGTCGTCGCCTCACCGACTTCGCCCAGCACCCGGATCACCGGATTGGCCGGTTCCGGACGGATTTCGGTCGGCTGATCGGCGGAGGCGACCGCGGCGATCAGCCGTTCCGCATCATCATTGGCGCCGACTATCTCGGCGTGCCAGTCCCGCGCGGTGCGATGGATCAGCCACGCACCAACGGTATCGACATAGCCGGTCGCGGAAATATCCAGACGCTGCGCCTCGCCGTCATATTGCCTGAGCCGTTCCGGTAGATCGTCAATGCTGGCAATCGACAGGTCGCCGGAAAAATGCAGCGTAACCGCACCATCTTCGGCCGTCTCTTCGACAAAATCGCTCGCTATCGACATCGCATCCATAGGTGACGGAAATTGCGACAAAGCTCAAGAGATTAAACGGTTCAAATATTTGGCGCATTTGCCTGCGGACTGCTATGGGCGGCGCAAACGGAACTATCGGGACACCATGCAGAAAATATCGCTTTACGACATGGACCGCACGATCACCGTGCGCGGAACCTATACACCGTTTCTGTTCCACATGGTTTTCGCCCTCGCCCCGTGGCGCCTGATCTTCCTGCCGATCCTGCCGTTCGGTTTTATCGCCTATGCGCTCAAGCTGATCAGCCGCGGCCAATTGAAGACCTTCAACCAGCGGTGGCTGCTCGGCAGCGCCCCCAGGCTTTCGACGTTGCAGCCGCATATCGAACGGTTCGCCGACGGTGTCTTGCGCCACAATCGACACCGAAAAGCGATCAATCAGATAGAGGCAGACCGCGCGGACGGACGGAAACTGGTGCTGGTGACCGCCTCCTACGAATTATATGCCGGGGCCATTGCCCGGCGTCTGGGGTTCGATCATCTGATCGGGACGCAGCTGGTGGTCGACGGAGAGGGGCGCGTGTTGCCACAGATCAACGGCGAAAATTGCTACGACGATGCCAAGATCGGCCGGATCAAGCAGCTATTCTCCACACAGGGCTGGCAGCGCGGAGAGGCTCATGTCCGCGCCTATTCCGATCATGTCAGCGACGAGGCAATGCTGGAATTTGCTGACGAGGCCATCGCCACCACCCCGACCCCCAAATTGCGCCGTCTGGCCCGGCTGCGCGGCTGGAAAATCGTCGACTGGCGCTGATCCGGGGGGAACGAATCGCCCGGAGCGACAGACGAAAAACTGATCTCGCCACAATCAGCACCCCGATTCCGGTGGACAGACAAGCAGCGATGAACCAGATCGACAGGATGACCAGCTGACCCTGCTTTTTCGGAGATAACAACATATGTCATTCACGCAACTGCTCGTACCGACCTATACACAAATGCTGCGGGCTCTCCAGGGCTGGCTCGGGAAGGCACAGGATCAGCTTCCGGAAGCGGACGCGAGTGCGCTGCTGTCCGCGCGTCTCGCACCCGACATGTTTCCCCTGTCCACCCAGATCCGCTTTGCCTGCGTGCAAGCGCAGGAGGCAGTATTCCGTCTGCAGGGGGAAACATTCCCCTCTTCGCTAGGCGCGCTTGTCGATGAAGGGCGCAACGCAGGAGAACAGCCCGGTTCGTTCGCCGATGCCGAGGCGCGGATTAACGAAACCATCGCCTTGCTGGAAGGTCTGATCCCCGGCGCGCTCGACAAAGACCCGGGCGCCCCGGTCGCGCACGAACTTCCCAACGGCATGGTGCTTGATCTCACCGCGGAGCAATATGCCCGGGACTGGACGCTGGGACAGTTCTATTTTCACCTGATGACCGCTTATGCGATATTGCGCAGCGAGATGATCGAACTCGGTAAAGCGGATTATATCCCGCACATGTTTCCCTATATTCGGCCAGACACGATCCCGGCACACTGATCGTTGGCTTCCGGGCGTCAACCGGTGGTTGACAGTTCTGCCCTGCCGTCGCAGGTGGCGCGGCATGGCAATTATCGCAACCATCATGAACAGCAGCACAGGTCAACCGATCCAGAAAATGACCTTTGGCCGCATGCCCAAACCCTGGGCCTCCTTCAGTCTCGAGAGCGGCGAGCTGGTGACCGCCGAACGGATCGACGTCGGCACGCCAGCGCACGGCAAATTTGTCGCGCCGGTCTCGATCTGGGTTACTCCCAAGACAGCCAAGACCTGATCGATGAGCGTTGCTTTCCGCAGAGAAGGTGATGACGAGCATCTCGAGCCCAAGTTCGAGCATCCGATCCCCGTCGGGCCCAATCTGGTTACCGCGCGCGGATTACGGCAAATCAAGCAGCGCGTCGTGGAATTGCAGGCCGAGGTCGCCAAACTGACCGACGAGACGGCCCTGAAGATTGCCAAGCGCGACCTGCGCTACTGGAGCACCAGACAATCAACGGCGGAATTGCCGCCGAAACCGAGCGGGGAACGAGTCGAATTCGGCACCAGGGTCACTTTCCTTCTCGATGGCAGGGAAAAGACTCTCTCGATCGTCGGGGATGACGAAGCCGATCCGGCCAGCGCGCGAGTCTCCTTTTCCGCGCCGGTCAGCCGTGCCCTGATGGGAATGGAGCCGGGCGATTTCGGCGATTTTGCCGGACGAGAGGATGCCATCGAGATACTGTCCATTGCGGTGCTCCCGCAGTCATGAGCCAGGCCAACGGACAAAAGCCGCGGAAAAATGTCCCGGTGATGGATCGCCACCCGCCTGACTCAATATGCCGTTTTTATTTTCTGTGATTTATGCGCCGGAAACCGCAGATTTTCCGGTCGATATGTCAATGAGCCAGCCCGAGGACAAGCGATCCCCGCCACTGTAGAAGAGTCCGGTTCAGCCGACGAGGATCACTCTCAAATCGTTCACATTTGTGCCTGAAGGACCGGTCATCAACAGAGCGCCCGCCTTTTCAAAAGCCAGATAGCTATTATCCTGTTCGAGCAGATGGCGCGCCTCGCCTACTCCCCCCATCAGCTCGACGATTCCGGGCCACAAGAAGCCTCCGGCATTGTCTTCCGAACCGTCGATGCCGTCGCTGTCGGCGGCGAAGCCGCAAATATCCGGTTCGCCGTTCAATGCCAAGGCACAAGCCAGCAGATAAGCGGTACAACGGCCACCGCGACCATCCCGGTTGCTGATCATCACCGTCGCTTCGCCACCGGATATCAGGGCCGCCTTGCGACCACTTGCCTTGATCGCCAGCGCCTGTGCGGCGTGGTCGCGCCCGAGTTCCAGCGCGTCGCCCTCCAGCGCATCGCCGAGCATCACCGCTTCATAGCCCATCGCCTGAACGGCTTCGACCGCTGCTGCGCACATGTCGGCAGGCCGGGCGCAGAGATCGGCGGTCACGCGTTGCATCTTCGGATCGTCTGCTTTCGGCGTTTCCAGAGCGCCGGAACGCAACTGGCTGCGGATCGCGGGCGGAAGGACAATGTCATATTTTGCGGCAATCGCCAGCGTATCGGCGCAGGTTGAGCTGTCCGCGACCGTCGGGCCCGAGCCGATCATCGCGATATCGTCGCCGGGAATATCGGAGATGGCAATCATATGGGTTGCCGCTGGCCAGGCACGAGCGGCCAGCCGTCCGCCCTTGATCGCCGAAAGATGCTTGCGGACCATATTCATTTCACCGATCGGTGCACCGCTGCGCAGCAGGGCGCGGGTGACGGCCTGTTTCCCGGCCAGCGATATGCCCTCGGCCGGCGCGGGCAGCAGCGCGCTGGCGCCGCCGGACATCAGCACCAGCAAGAGATCATCTTTGCCAAGCGCGTCCGCTGCCTGCAGGGCGCTTTGCGCAGCTTCGGCGCCAACCGAATCAGGGACCGGATGCGATGCTTCGACAATTTTCAAATTATCCGGCGCAAAGCCGGGTTCGACATAGCCCTGGCGCGTGACGATCAGGCCCTCGACATTTTCCGGCAAGCGATCGAGGATAGCGGCGACCATCTGGGTGGCTGCCTTGCCGATGGAAAGCAGATAGGTCCGACCGGGCACTTTTGGCCAATCGACATCGCGCATCGCATTGGCCGGCAGCGCGGGTTGCAGCGCCTGCAAATAGAGATCCTCTAAAAAAGCTTTTATTGAATCGGGATTTGTTGTTTGATGCACTGCACAATAAGGGCCCGATTGTTCCGCCGGGGTCAAGAAGATTTTCGGAGTGACAGAAGAAGCCATGAATGATCGCGCCACTATCGACCACCTTCTGCAACGGCTGACGGCGCATCTGGGTGCGGTCTATCCCGATCACGATTGCGAGGCACTGGCCGAGCGTATTGTCGACCTGTTCTGGCCCGACAAGAGCAAGATGATCCCGCGATCGGAAATCGCCGACAAGCATTTGTGGGACGAACGCGATATCGCACTGATCACTTATGGAGGCACGATTCGGTCGGATGGCGAGCGGCCCCTGCGGACGCTGCACCGATTCCTGAAGCAGCATATCGGACAGACCATCGGCGCCGTTCATATCCTGCCTTTCTTTCCCTATAGCTGTGATGACGGCTTCGGGGTGATCGACTATCTCGCGGTCGACGAGGATCTGGGAGACTGGTCCGATATCGAGGCGATTGCCGGCGACTATCGCCTGATGGGAGATCTGGTGATCAATCACGGATCGAGCAAATCCGTCTGGTTCCAGCAATTTCTGTCCGATGAAGCACCGGGCAAGGACTATTATTATACCGCCGATCCGGCCGCCGATCTCGGGCAGGTGGTGCGTCCGCGGGCGCATCCGCTGCTGACACCGTTTCGCACCGTCTCCGGCAACCGCCATGTCTGGAGCACATTCAGCAGCGACCAGCTCGATTTCGATTTTACCAATCCCGAGCTGCTGATCGAATTTGTCAAGATCATCGCCGCCTATATCGACCATGGTGTCAGGATTTTCCGGCTCGACGCGGTCGCGTTCCTGTGGAAGAAAATCGGCACGCCCTCGATCAATCTCGACGAAACCCACGAGATCATCCGTCTGCTTCGGACCCTGATGGACCATCATGCCGAGACGCTGGTCATCATCACCGAAACCAATATCCCCAATCACGAGAATCTGACCTATTTCGGCAACCAGAACGAAGCGCATGTCATCTATAATTTCTCGCTGCCGCCGCTGCTGGTCCATGCGCTGCTGACCGGCAACGCGCTTTATCTGAAGCGGCTGACACGGAGCAATCCGCCGGCATTGACCGGTTGTACCTATCTCAATTTCACCGCCAGCCACGACGGGATCGGTCTGCGTCCGACCGAAGGGGCGCTGCCACAGGGCGAGGTCGACCAGATGCTGGCCTGTATCCAGGGCTTTGGCGGGCGTGTGTCGATGCGGCGCGGGCCGGGTGGCACCGAGAAGCCCTATGAGATGAACATCTCCTTTTTCGAAGCGATGCAGGGCACGCTCGACGGACCGGACGAATATCAGATCGACCGGTTCATGGCGGCGATGGCGATCATGCTGGCGCTGGAAGGTATTCCGGCCATCTATATCCACAGCCTGCTGGCGACGCCGAACGGCTATGAAGATGTTAACCGGACCGGCCATAACCGGTCGATCAACCGGTCGCAGCTGGACTATGACACGATCAGTGCGAAACTCGCCGATCCGGAAGCCGTCGAGGCGCAGGTCTTTTCGCGTTTTCTTGCGCTGGTTGAAACCCGCAAACGGCAGCCGGCTTTTCACCCCAACGCGGTGCAATTCACGCTGGCGTTGCCCGAAGGCCTGTTCGGCATCTGGCGCCAGAGCCGCGAACGGACACAGAGCATCTTCGCGATCACCAATGTAACCAACGAAGAAAAAATGCTGTCGCTGGCCGATGTTAATCTGATCGCCGGGGACAGCTGGTGGGACCTGATCTCAGGCCATATCATTGCCGACATCGAGGGGGATTTCAGCCTGTCTCCCTACCGGACCGTCTGGTTCAGCAACGTCGCGCCCGACCCGGCCGAGACGTCCCAGAGCTAGTCTTCGTTATCCAGGCGGACCGCTTCCTTGAACCGGTCGGTGAAATCCGGAATGGCGCTGTTGATCCGGTTCCAGTTGGCCATGAAGGGTGTTTCGTTCGGCGATTCCAGAAATGTTTCACCGGCGGTCATGATATTCTGCGCGAACAGTTCGACCGTCGTCTCCTCTTCATGCCGGTCAAGCGTCAGGCCGTTCATCACCGCGTCGTTATAGAACGTCTCGATCCGGTCGAGGGCGATCCGGAAATAGGTCGCTTTCAGCGTGCGGAAGGTGCCGGCGGAAAAGACCTGACCGTCGGTGGCGAGCTTGCGGAACAGCGACTTGGTGATGTCGATGCTCATTTTCGACAGACCGCCTTCGGGATTGTCATGCGAAACCGACTGGTGCTTGTGGTCATAATTGTCGGCGATCTCGACCTGGCAGATCGACTGGGTCGACTGGTTGCGCCACACTTCGGACAATACCCCGACCTCCAGGCCCCAGTCGGACGGGATTCGGATATTCTTGACCACCTGCCGGCCCATCGCGAACTCTCCGGCAAGCGCGTAGCGGAAGCTGTTCAGATAGGTGATATAGTCATTGGGTTCGCAGACTTTCTTGAGCGCCGCCAGCAACGGGCCGATCAGCAGGCGGACCACGCGACCGTTGAACTTTTCCTCCGTCGTCCGTGCATAATAGCCTTTGGAGAAGACATAGGGGAAAGTCGGATTGGCCACCGGATACATCAGCCGCGCGAGCAATTCCCGGTCATAGGTCAAAATGTCGCAATCGTGCAGCCCGACCACCTGGGCGTTGGTGGCCGACAGGAAATAGCCAAAGCAGAACCAGACATTGCGGCCCTTGCCCGGTTCCGCCGGTGACAGGCCGCATTCCTTCAGCTCTGCGTCGAGCGCAGTCAGCCGGGGGCCGCTGTTCCAGAGGATATGGTGGCGTTGCGGCAGCCGCGAAAAATATTGTTTCGCATATTCGAACTGCTCCTTGTCGGCGCGATCCAGCCCGATGATGATGTCGTCTAGATAGGGCACCTGGCACAGTTCATCGACGATATTTTCGAGCGCGGGGCCTTCCAGTTCGGAAAACAGGCTGGGCAGGACCAGGGCCATGGGATTGGCTTTGCGAAAGCCCATCAAATCGGCTTCCAGCGAATCGACCGAGCGACCGGACAGATTGTGAAGCGTGGAAATTGAACCGTTTTGATGAAAGTCAGCCATAGATGTCCCTGTGTTTGCCGAGAGACGAGCCTAATCAGCTTTGGCGCAGGTTTAAACCCAATTCTGCCAGAATTTCCGTGACCGCGCTCACCCAGCCCTCCGGGCCCGGCGCCGGGGCGGTGCGGACACCGGGCTTGACGGAGACAATTGTGACGCCCTGCGGATTGGGCATGATCACGCCAAAATCGGCCGCCTCTATCATCCCCAGGTCATTGGGCCCGTCGCCAAGAGCGATCGAAAGGATGTCGCAGTCCGGTTTTCGTCCGGCGATGGTTTCGATGATCCGGGCCATCGCTTGCTCCTTGGTCGCGTGACCGGTCAGATGGTAAAACCGTCCGCCGCGCTGGATCCGCAGACCGGATTCGGCGACGACGGACGCAAGCGATTCCAGCTCGCCGTCTGTGCCGGACCAGAGAAAGGGTTCGGTCGCCTGACGGTCCTTCGCCCGCCGCGCATCGCCGTAGGCCAGCCCGGTCGCCTCGACCACCGCATCGACAGACATGTCGGAAAATCCGCGAAAATGGCGGCGCAACGAGGCCGGCAGCTTGCCGATCTGGTCCAGTATCGCCGGATAAGCGACTCCCATGGTGATCCTGCCGGAGGGGTCGTCCTCGCCGGTAATGAAGTTTTCGGGACCATGTAGGACGGATCCGTTCTCGGTCACGCAGAGCGAGAATGGCAGGGGCAGTGTCTGCTGCAGGTGAAGCAGTTCCGCATGTGTCTTGCTGGTAACCGGAACGACTTCCGCCAGCGATCGCCGGGCCAGATCAGCGACCAGCCCGTCCGCGGGCTTGGCCGAATAGCTGTGATGATCAAGCAGCGTGCCATCCAGGTCGGTGCATATCACGGGGTAAACGGGTCGCATTGCCATAGCCCCGATATAGCAGTCCGGCCTGAACCGGAAAGCGCTAATCTGGAGAAGCGTTCAGTCTGCGATCACACCGCCGCGAGCGCCTGGTCGAAATCGGCGATCAGGTCGTCCGGGTCTTCGACACCGATGGAAATGCGGACCAGATTGTCGGTGATGCCGAGCGCGGCGCGGCGTTCGTCGGGGACCGAAATATGGGTCATCGCAGCGGGCAGACTGGCCAGCGTTTCGGTGCCGCCGAGGCTAACCGCCAGCTTGGCGATCTTCATCGCATCGAGAAAGCGGAAGGCCTCCGCCTCGCCGCCCTTGATGAACAGCGAGAAGGTCGAACCGGCGCCGCTGCAATGGCGGTCGAAGATATCCTGCTGGCTTTCGTCGTCGATGAAGCCGAGATAGCCGAGACCATCGACCTTCGGATGGTCGCGCAGGAAGGCGCAGACCTTTTCCGCATTTTCGCCAGCCCGGGTCATGCGCAATTCCAGCGTCTCGAGGCTGCGCATCAGCATCCAGGCGGTATTCGGATCGCAGATCGTGCCGATGGTGTTCCGGATCGCGCGGATCGGGTCCATATGCGCCTTGCTGCCGAGCACGCCGCCCGCAACCAGATCGCTGTGACCGCCGACATATTTGGTCAGGCTGTAGATGACGATATCGGCGCCGTGTTTCAGCGGCTGCTGCCAGAGCGGGCCGAGGAAGGTATTATCGATGGCGATCGGCGGCGGGCCCTCTTCGCCAAAGACCTGTTTGCGCGCGTCTGCAACACCCTCGATATCGACCAGCGCGTTGGTCGGATTGGCCGGACTTTCCAGATAGATGATCGCGACCTTGCCGCCATTGGCCGCGGCCTGTTCCTTGGCCTTTTCGAGCAAGGTTGCAACTTCGGACGGACTCGCACCAGCCGGGAAGTCTAGGAAGCTGACGCCAAAGCGGCCGAGTATCTTGTTGATCAGCGTCTCGGTCGCGGCATAGAGCGGCCCGCTGTGCACCACGACATCGCCCTGGTTGACATTGGCGAGCAACACCGTCGAAATCGCCGACATGCCGCTGGAGAAAACCAGCGCATCCTCGGCTTCGTCCCAGATGCTCAGCCGGTCTTCGAGAATTTCCTGATTGGGACCGTTGAAGCGTGAATAGACCAGACCATCGGAGCCGCCGGGACGCTTGCCGGTGATGCCTTCGAAGAAACGTTTGCCGGCTGCGGCATTTTCGAAGGCGAAGGTTGAGGTCAGGAAGATCGGCGGCTTGAGCGAGCCTTCCGAAAGCTCCGGATCATAGCCATGGCCCATCATCAGGGTAGCCGGTTTCAGCTTGCGGCCGCCGATTTTCTCGATTGGTGCCTTGGGCATGCGGCGGGTCACCGGGACGGCTGCGTTGGGATCATCTTGCTTGGCCATGTCTGTCTCTCCACATCAAATATTTGCATGAAGTCTTGCCTGAAAATCTAACTGGTTACAACGGAAACCATCCAGATGCAGCCGATTATGATCGGGATGCCGGCAAGGTCGAGCAGCAGGCCGGATTTCAGCATTTTCGGCAACTCGATATGACCGGTCGACCAGGCAATCGCATTGGGACCGGTACCGCTAGGCAGCATGAATCCCCAACTGGCGGCCATTGCGGCAGGCACAGCGAGCAGCACCGGATCGACGCCGGTGGCGAGGATCAGGCTGGCGACCACCGGCATGATGCCGCTGGCGGTGGCGACATTGGAGGCAAATTCGGTGACCAGAATGACCAGCGCGACCAGCGCGATGGCGATGATCAGTACCGGAACCGACTGCAGCGGTTCCAGCGCTCCGCCCAGCCATTCGGCCAGACCGGACTCGATGATCCCCGCGGCCAGCGCGAGACCGCCGCCGAACAGCATGGTCACGCCCCAGGGCGCCCTGTCCGCTTCATCCCAGTTGAGCAGCCGCCGACCGGTCCCGTCGGGCAACGAGAATAGCAGCAGTCCGCCGAAAACGGCGATACTGCCATCGTGCAGCGCCCCTTCCGGAAAGATCGTCTTGAGTTGCGGCAAGAACAGCCAGCCCAGCACGACGATAGCAACGACCGGAACGAGGCGCTTTTCCGGCACGCTCCAGGGGCCCGGCGAACCGATCGCCAGCTTTGCCTTGACGCCATCGAAACTGTGACGCCCAACCTTTTGTACCGCGATCAGAATGGCGGCGAGGACGGGGATGCCGATGAGCACGATCGGGATACCGAATTTCAGCCAGCTGAGAAAATTGAGATCCATGCCCAATGTCTTGTTGATCAGGCCCGCAGCAATCGCGTTGGTCGGACTGCCGACCAATGTGCCGAGGCCGCCGATAGAGGCAGCAAAGGCCACGCCCATGACCAGCGCTCCGGCGAACCCTTCGGTCTCGCCATCCCGGACCCCGCCAGCGACCAGTACCGCCACCGCAATCGGGATCATGATCAGGGTCGAGGACGTGTTGGAAATCAGCATGCTGAGCAAGGCGGTGGCGATCATGAAGGCAAATAATATGCCCCAGGCGGTCTTGCCGGACAGGCCGATGATCGCCAGCGCCAGCCGCTTGTGCAGTCCGACCCGCTCGATGGCCAGCGCCAGAAAGGCACCGCCGAGGATGAGGAACAGGATCGGCGAATAATATTGGCTGGCGGTTTCATTGACCGACATGACATCCATCGTCGGCAGCGCCAAGAAGGGCAGCAAGGCCGTGGCGGTCAGCGGCACCGCCTGGGTCATCCACCAGGTCGCCATTAGCAGGGTCAGCGCAGCCACCTGCCAGGCCGGCGTCGACATGGCTTCCGGAGCGGGCACGAGCAGCATGATGACAAATCCGGCGAGCCCCGCCCATAGACCGATGCGTTGTGCGTTCATGCCCTCTCCCCCCCGTATCCCGTTCTCCCAGTCTGCGCCGGCGTGCAAACCGGCTGGCCTTTGTTAATGGCCAGATTGGTTCAGCCCCCAGCCTTCGCTGGGGTGACGGGGGAAATCAATAGTATTCCGCAAGGCCGATCAGCGAAATCTGCCTGCCATAGCCCGCTTCATCGCGGTGACAGGAGCGGCGGTAGCTGAAATAGCGGTTCTCGTTGGCATAAGTATCGAGACCGAGTTTATCGAACTTGTTAATGTCTGCTGCTTGCAGTCGGGCAGCGACATAATCCTCTATATCAAACTGGAAATGGTCCGCTTTGCCCGCAGCGAAGAAGCGGTCATTATCCGTATCGGCTTCGAGAAACCGCGACCGGAAGGCCGCATCGACCTCATAGCTGGGCTGCGCGATGCAGGGCCCGATGGCACAGGCAATATTGCCGCGATCCGCGCCCAGCTTTTCCATCGCTGTGAGTACATTGTCGGTAACCCCGGCCAAAGCGCCCTTCCAGCCGGCATGGGCGGCGCCGATCACTTTGGCTTGCGGGTCATAGAACAGCACCGGCACGCAATCAGCGGTCAATATCCCGAGCAGCAGGTTTGGCTTGTCCGTCACCATCGCATCGGCCTGTGGGCGCTGCTCGAGCGGCAGGGGTTCGGTCACGGTGACAACCTCTGCGCTATGGATCTGGTGCACGGTCACCAGTTCGCTACCCGGCAACACGCCTTCCGTGGCGCGGCGGCGATTTTCCATGATCGACTCGCGGTCATCATCACTGCCCAGACCGATATTCAGCCCGCTGTAGATTCCTTTCGAGACACCCCCTGCCCGGCCGAGGAAACCATGTTCCACGCCCTTGAGCAGTGGAGAGGTCGCGATATCAAGCAAGGCTCTTGTGCACCTGTTCGGCGACATCTTTCGACAGGCCCGGCTGCGCCGCAATTTTCTCCAGCGCCAGCCGCATCAGGTCCGAACGCCCCCGTTCGTAGCGCCGCCAGCGCCCGAGCGGCGGGATGAATCGGGCCGCGGTCTGCGGATTTTGCTTGTCCAGCGCGATTACCATGTCTGCGATCAACTGGTAACCTTTGCCCGACGGATCATGAAAGCGGGCTTGATTGCCCGTAAACGCTCCATAGAGCGCGCGCACCCGATTGGGATTGGACAGAGTGAAGTCGGGATGGCGCGACAGGCTTTCGACCCGTTTCAGCGCATCGGGACGCTGCGACATTGCCTGCAGGCTAAACCATTTGTCGAGAACCAGCGCGTTGTCCCTGAATCTCTTGTAGAAATTGTCAAAGGCCGCGGACCGTTCTTCGGATTCGAGATTGGACAATACCGCCAGCGCGCCCTGCATGGCGGTCATATTGTCCGCATCTCGATATTGGTCAAAGGCCAGCTCAGCTGCATCTTCGGCAAAGGATGCGGCCAGATAGGCCAGAGTCACGTTGCGCAATTTACGCTTGCCGCGCGCCTCGGCGTCGAGCGAGAATTCGCCGGGCCAGCAGCTCTTGTAGAGCTTGCGGAACTGCTTTTCGAACTGCACCGCGATCTTGCCGCGCAATTTCTCGCGCTCCTCATGGATCGCCTGCGGATCGACCTCGACCATCTGGTCACCGAGAAAGGCTTCGCTGGGCAGCTGGATCAGCTCGGCGAGAAAGGCAGGATCGATTGACGTGTCGGCGAGTATTTTCGCGACCGCCAGCAGGATGATATCGCGATCAACCGGCGTGCCCGAAACCCTGGCCGTCAGATAATTGGTCATCAGTTGCTGCATCGCCTCGAACCGGGCGAAAGGGTCGTCGTCATGCGCCGACAGAAAGGCCAGTTCCTCGGCGGTCTGGTCGCTGTCCAAGATGATCGGCGCGGAGAAACCGCGATTGATCGACAGGATGGGCCGTTCCTTATGGCCTTCAAGCGCGAAGCTTTTCTCGGACTGGTCGAGCAACAGCAGCTGTTCGCCCTGGTGCGCGCCGGTTTCCGGATCGAGCAGCGCCGTGCGCAGCGGTATCAGCAGTTCGGACGGCTTCGGCTTTGCGCCATTTTGCGCAATTCTCTGCGTCAGCCGGATTGTGGCCGTGCCGGTTTGCGGGTCGTGGGACAGCGTCGCGCTTACCCGCGGCGTGCCCGGCGTCTCATACCATTTGCGGAACTGTTTCAGGGCGATGTCGCCGCCGTCTTCCATCGCGGTGACAAAATCCTCGCAGGTCGCCGCCTCGCCGTCATGCCGGTCGAAATAGAGATCGGTACCCTTGCGGAAATTCTCCGGCCCCATCAGCGTGTTCATCATCCGGATGATTTCCGCACCCTTGTTATAGATGGTCGCGGTGTAGAAATTGGAGATTTCCTGATAGCTTTCCGGACGGATCGGATGGGCCAATGGCCCCGCATCCTCGGGGAATTGCGCTGCCCGCAATATCCGCACATCCTCGATCCGCTTCAGCGCCGCCGAGCCCATGTCGGCAGAGAAGCTCTGGTCGCGATAAACGGTAAAGCCTTCTTTCAGGCTGAGCTGGAACCAGTCACGGCAGGTGACACGGTTACCGGACCAGTTGTGGAAATATTCATGCGCGACCACGCCTTCGATACCGTCAAAATCGGCGTCGGTTGCGACTTCGGGATCGGCGAGAATATAGCGGGAGTTGAAAATATTCAGCCCTTTGTTCTCCATCGCGCCCATGTTGAAATCGCTGACGGCAACAATGTTGAACAGGCCAAGGTCATATTCGCGGCCATAGGTTTCTTCGTCCCAGCGCATCGAGTCCTTCAGCGCCTGCATCGCATGGCCGGTACGATCGAGATCGCCGTCGCGCACCCAGATATTGAGTTCGACCGGCTTGCCCGAACGGGTGGTGAAGCTGTCGCTGTTGGCGACCAGATCGCCCGCAACCAGTGCGAAAAGATAGCTCGGCTTGGGCCAAGGGTCATTCCATTGCACCCAGTGGCGGCCATTTTCGCCATCGCCTTCGGCGATCTTGTCGCCGTTGCACAGCAATATGGGGAATTTCGCCTTGTCGGCTTCCATCCGCACCTGATAGCGGCTGAGCACATCGGGCCGGTCGGGAGCGAAGGTGATCCGGCGGAATCCTTCCGCTTCGCACTGCGTGCACAACATCCCGTTCGATGCATATAGTCCCATCAGCTGGGTGTTGGTCGACGGATCCAGTTCAACCTCGATCTCGACGCTGTGCGATGCACCGTCCAGCGGCAGCACCAGATCGCCTTCGACCAGTTTCCAATCGGTAAACGCGGCGCCGTCCACCCGGACTGCCGTCGGCGAAATATCATCGCCTTGCAGCACCAGCGGTTCGCCAGCCTTCGCGCTTTTTGACCGGCGGACATCCAGTTTCGAACGGACCAGCGTGTGCTCCAGACCGAGCTGGAAATCCAGGTCGACTTCCGGAATGAACCAGGCGGGCGGGCGATAATCCTCGCGGCGGATCGTCGCGGGATCGTGGGGTGCTGGCGCGGCATCGGCCATTTCGTCGTTCGATGATTTCTGAATATCAAGCATGGGCCTTGCCATAAGAGCCATTTGCACCCCGCGCAATTGCGTTTATGGCTGGAATGAAAGGGAGTGGGTCATGTCCAGAATATTGTTCATCGTCTTTGCCGGTCTGCTGGTCGCTGGCTTGCCAGCGGACATTATTTTTGCGCAATCCGGCAGCGCGCCTTTTGACGTCGAGCAGGCCAGCCGCGCCTATATCGACACATTGCAGGGCGAAGAGCTGGAAAAATCGAACAATTATTTTGAAGGCGGCTACTGGCTGATCCTTTGGGGAGCCCTGATTGGTATCCTGGTCGATTTCCTCATTCTACAGTCCCGTTTTTCTGCCCGATTCCGCGACTGGGCCGAACGGGTCACCAAGCGACATTGGCTGCAACCGGCGCTTTATACCTTGCCTTATGTCATCGCCGGATTTCTGTTCACCCTGCCATGGACGATTTACACCGGCTTTTTCCGGGAGCAGCGATATGGCCTGATGAGCCAGAGCTTCAGCGGCTGGTTCGGCGAGCAGATGATCGGTCTTGTCATCTCGCTGCTCATATTCCCGCTGCTGGTCATGGCGATTTTCGCGGTGATCCGGCGGGCCCCCAAGACATGGTGGCTATGGGGCACCGGGGTGGTTTCGATGTTCCTGTTCATCGGCATGATGCTCGGGCCGGTGTTCATTTCGCCCTTGTTCAACGATTATCACGAGATGGCGGACGGACCGATGCGCGACAGGATTGTCGCGATGGCCGCAGAATATGATATTCCGGCGGAGAATATCTATGTGTTCGACCAGTCGAAGCAGCATAAGAGAATATCGGCCAATGTTTCCGGTATCGGACCGACGATCCGGATTTCGCTCAACGACAATCTGCTCGAACGGACCGATCCGGACGAGGTCGCAGCGGTAATGGGGCACGAACTGGGCCATTATGTCCTCGGCCACACGTGGCGCACGATCTTCATCCTGGCGCTCATTATCGGACTGGGACTGTTCGTTGTCGCACGGCTCGCGCCGCGGCTGATCGAACGCCATGGCGCGAAGTGGGGCGTTCGTACCATTTCCGATCCAGCAGCGATTCCGATACTCAGCCTTATCCTCACGGCCTATTTCTTTGCCGCAACGCCGGCACTGCATAGCCTCGTCAGGATTACCGAAAGCGATGCCGACCAGTTCGGGCTGGATACGGCCAGAGAACCGGACGGCTTTGCCAAGGTGGCGATGCGCTTATCGGAATATCGCAAGATCGAACCGGGTCCGGTCGAGGAAATGCTGTTCTTCGATCATCCTTCCGGCGCCACGCGTGTCCGGATGGCGATGCAGTGGAAGGCAGACAATATCGAGAATCCGGTAATTCAGAACCCCGGCAAGCTGGAACAGGAATAGGTGACGATGCAGCGCGTCTTGATCTTCGGCATGGGCTACACCGCCTCGCGGCTGGCACACCGGTTGCGGGCGCTGGGCTATGAGGTGATCGGCACCCGCCGGGAAGCAGGAGATGGGGCGCTGGCATTTGACGATCGCCCCTCTGTGCTGGCCGCGCTGGAATCGGCGAGCTATGTCCTCTCTTCGGTTCCGCCAGCGAGCGATGACAGCGAACCGGTGCTTGAGCAATATGGCGAGGCGATAAGGGCCGCTTCGCTGCAATGGTGCGGCTATCTCTCCGCAACCGGCGTCTATGGCGATGTCGACGGCGCCTGGGTGGACGAAAGCGCGCCAACCGGCTCGGGTCGCCGCAAGGCGCGCAGCAAGGCCGACCAGCGCTGGCAAAGATTGCGCGATGATGTGCATGTTCTGCGCCTTCCGGGCATATATGGTCCGGGCCGCAGCCCACTGACCCGGGTGCGCAGCGGCAAGGCCCGGCGGGTCAATATGCCCGGACAGGTGTTCAGCCGTATCCATGTCGATGATATCGTCAGCGCGGCGATCGCCTCGTTCGACGGGCCGGCGGGCGTCTATAATATTTCCGATGACCTACCAGCGCCGCAACATGAAGTGATCGCTCATGCCGCGCGCCTGCTGGGCATGGATGTTCCGCCGCTGCTATCGCTGGAGGAGGCCAATCTGTCGCAGGCCGCGCTCGGTTTTTATGAAGAGAACCGCCGCGTTGCCAATGGCAAGACGAAGCGATTACTCGGCTGGCAACCGCAATATCCGGATTATAAAGCGGGGCTGCAGTCGCTGCTCGAGTGATGGTCAGGCCGCGATCCGCGGCGTCTTCGGCTTGCGCGCACGCAGCGCGACCAGCAATCCGGCCATCGCCAGAAGCGCGCCAACGGCGGGCAACCAGGTCCAGACATAATCCTCGAAAACCGTCGACAATATCATCGCCACCACCGGCACCAGCACGCTGGAATAGGCCGCCTTGCCCGGTCCTATTTCCCGGATCATCGCAAAATAGAGCGGGAAGGTCACGACCGAGCCAATCACGCCGAGATAGACGATCCCGCCCCAATAGGCGGCGCGCGTTTCATAGACCGGCGGACCAACGGTGACCCAGGACAACAGCACGTTGATCAGCGCCCCGAACAGCATCGCCCAGGCGAGGACGGTGATGATCGGATAGGATTTGAGCCGCTGGCCCGCCTGCATGACATTGGCAATCGAGGCCGACATGATTCCGCCGAAAGCCAGCGCCGCGCCGATCAGCACCTGTTCGAGGCTGGCAGGAGAAGCTCGATATTCGTGCCAGAACAAAAGCGCGATTCCGGCCGCGGCAATCGCTGATCCGCCGAGAAAGGGGCCGGATATCCTGTGGCCGAGGAAAATACGACCCATGATCGCGTTGGGGACCATCAGCAGCGCGAACAGGACCGCGACCAGCCCCGAGGTGATGAACAGCTCGGCATTGTAGACAAAGTTGAAATTGAACGTGAACTGGAACAGGCCGAGGATCAGCGCGAACAGATAGCCGGTACGATCGAGCCGGAATGACAGGCGCCTGTAGGCAACCAGCACGAACATCGCCGCAGCCGCGATCAGGAAGCGGTAGCTCACCGACCATCCGGGTGGCACTTCGGAAATCTGGTCCTTGATCACCAGCCAGGTCGATCCCCAGATCAGCGAGACCAGCAGGAACGGAACCAAAATTCGGGGAGCGAGCAGGCTTGGTTCGCTCTCTTCACCTGTGTTCATAGGGATGCGATCGCTTCGGCCAGCGGGCGGATATTTTCCGCGCTCTGGTTCCAGCTGGTCACCAGCCGGGCCTGCCCCTCGCCCCAGTCGTAGAAATCAAATCCGGCGCCGCGCAGTTTCTCTGCTTCGTCTGCCGATAATCGGATAAAAATCTCGTTCGCTTCAACCGGGTAGAGCAGCCGGTCACCCGCGGCTTCGGCGATGATCTGCGCACCGGCGTTGGCCACCCCGGCGTTTTCGAGCCACAGGTCATCCTCCAGCATGGCCAATATCTGGGCCGCGAGAAACCGGCCCTTCGACTGCAAATGCCCAGCACGTTTGCGGCGATAATGGGTGTCGGCCGCCATTTCGCGATCGAAGAATATCAGCGCTTCAGCGCTCATGCCGCCATTTTTGACGAAACCGAAGCTGAACGCATCGACGCCAGCCTTCCAGGTCAGCTCGGCGGGCGAACAACCGAGCGTCGCCACCGCATTGGCAAAGCGCGCCCCGTCCATGTGCAGACCAAGCCCGCGCGCCTTGCAGACTTCGGCAAGTCCGGCGACCTCGTCCGGCCGGTAGACCAGACCATATTCGCTGGCGTTGGTGATCGAAACCGCCGCCGGCTGGACCTGATGGACATCGTCGCGGATCGCCCTGCAACAGGCTTCCACGCTTTCCGGCGACAGTTTGGCGCCCTCGCCGTCGAGCAGCATCAGCTTCGCCCCACCGGTAAAGAAACCGGGCGCGCCGGCCTCGTCTTGCTCGATATGCGCTTCGCGATGGCAGATCACGCCTTGGTGCGGCTGGCACATCGCGGCGAGCGCCAGCGAATTGGCCGCCGTGCCGGTCGCCACCCAAAGCGCCTCGACCTCGGTTTCAAACAAATCGGAAAAGACGGCATTCAGCCGCCCGCTCAGGGCATCGCCATCATAGGCCGTATCCTGCCCATTGGCGGCGGCGAGCGCTTCCAGAACTTTCGGGTGCACCGGCGCGGCATTATCAGAGAAAAATCGCATCGCCAGCGCATGGCTCACGGGCTCTGACGCGTCAAGACGGGATGGTGGACAGGATAGGATTCGAACCTATGTACGCTTACGCGGGCAGATTTACAGTCTGCTGCCTTTAACCACTCGGCCACCTGTCCATATGGGTACCCAAGGCCGCCATCGGCGACAAGAGCGGCTCAATGACGAAGGGATGGCAAACTGTCAATGCCTGCCCTTTGAAATTTGCAGAAAAAAAGGCTGTCGGCAGCAGCCATAGCGTCTAGAGAGCCAATATGGCACGCAAGAACAGATCTATTAAGAAAACCGGCGGTGGTCTCAAATTCTGGGGACGGCACGCGGTCGAAGCCGCGCTCGACAATCCGAGACGGGTGATCAAGAAAATCTCGATCACCCGCGAGGCCTTGGCAACGCTGGAGATTCCCGACGATATCCCAGTGGTTATCAGCGATGTCGCCGATCTCGGCCGGGTGATTCCGCGCGATGCGCCGCATCAGGGCATGGTCGCCGATGTCGACCCCCTGCCCGATATCTGGCTGGGCGACATTCTCGACCAGCTGAGCGACCGGCCGTTGCTGCTGCTTGATCAAGTGACCGATCCGCATAATGTCGGGGCGATATTGCGCTCCGCCGCGGCCTTTGACGCAGCGGCCATCATTACCCAGGACCGCCATGCGCCGCCCGAATCGGGCGTCGTGGCTAAATCCGCCTCCGGTGCGCTGGAAATTGTGCCGTGGATACGCGTGGTCAACCTGTCCCGCGCACTCGACGACATTGCCGAAGCCGGATACTGGCGAATCGGGCTCGACGGCGAGGCGGTCGACGAACTTGAACCGGCCATGGGGTCCGGCAAGATCGCGCTGGTCATGGGCGCGGAAGGCGAAGGCCTGCGGCAGAATGTTGCCGGCCATTGCGACACATTGGCCCGGCTGCCGATAAGCAGCAAGATGGAAAGCCTGAATGTTTCCAATGCCGCCGCGATTGCGCTATATGCTGAATATACAAGGAAAAAAGGGGAATAGTCGTGGGGAAATATAGCAAATGGCTGCTGGCTCTGGTCGCGCCGCTGCTATTGGCCGGCTGCTTGCTCATTCCGGGCAAATTCGAATCAGAACTCCGCCTGATGAACGACGGCACTTATAGCTTTGTCTATAACGGGCAGATGCAGCTCGCTGAAGGTGGTGATGATGCAATGTCTTCGCCGTCCGGCATCGCGGATGGCGAGCAGGCTGGAAGCGGTTCAAGCGAGGAAGACCAGAAAAACGCAGCGATGCGCTCGATTTTCGGAGGCGCGGTGCCCGGCGATGATGAAGGCCTGAAGCTTTTTGCCGCGAAGCTCGCCAAATATGATGGCTGGAACAAAGTCGAATATATCGGTGATAATATGTTCGAGGTCGAATATGCCATCAGCGGCAAATTCGACCGGATGCTTGCTTTTCCGACGATACCGGGGGCAACGATGCAATTTCCCTTCGTCCAGGTCATCAGGCGCAACAAGGGCGAACTCGAGATACTGACGCCGGCCATGGCAAGCGCTGGCGGACTGGTGGGCAATTTGCGCCCGCCTTCGCTGGGCGGTCCATCGGACGAATCAAAAGCGCAACTGATCGACGGAACCTTCACCATCGTCACCGATGGCACCGTGTTGTCCAACAATACCGAAGATGGCCTGACCGTCGATGGTTCCCTGAAAAACATGCACTGGAAGGTAAATGCGACGAGCGGCCCGGAAGGAAGCCCGCGCGCGATTGTCAAACTGGCCAACTAGATTTTGAACCAGACAAAAAAAGGGGCCGCTGAAAAGCGGCCCCTTTTTTTGCAATCGGTCAGAAGAAATCAGTCTTCTTCGGCGATCCGAACTTTCAGGCCATCGAGTTCGTCGGAGAGCTCAATCTGGCAGCTGAGCCGCGAGAACTCGTCACGATGGTCGCTGCTTTCCAGCAAATCATCTTCGTCTTCGCTCATTTCCGGCAATTTGGCCTTCCAGTCCGCATCGATGTGGACATGGCAGGTTGCGCAGGAGCAGCAGCCGCCGCACAGAGCAAGCAATTCGTCAAAGCCGTTGTCGCGGATCGCTTCCATGACGCTGACTCCGGCATCGACGGAAACTGCTTTTTCTTCGCCATCGCGGCCGGTTACGTGAATCGTTGGCATAGCTACCCCTTAGTGACTGTTCATTAAAAATCCCGCACGCTATGTCTGGACCTTCAAAAAGAATCAAGGGCCGAAACGAGGACCGATATTCGATGGGCCTATCAAAAGAAGGAATCAAAGCCGGGCTGGACCATGCCGCGGCCCTCGAGCCTAGGCTGGCAGCCGCCATCGAAACGTCCGGCTATCCCGAGCCGCGCATCCGGCCGGAAGGCTATGAAACATTGCTCCGCACCATCGTCGGCCAGCAGGTCAGCGTGGCTTCGGCGGCGGCGGTCTGGACCAGGCTGGAGGCACGACTGGGTGACGGTTGTTCTCCTGAAGCGCTGATTGCCACGGAATTTGACGAACTGCGCGCCTGCGGGCTTTCACGGCAGAAACAGGGCTATGCCAGAAGCCTTGCGGAGCTGATTCTCTCCGGCAGTGTGGATCTGGAAAATCTGCCAGAGGATGATGAAGAGGCGATCGCTCTGCTCACCCGAATCAAGGGCATTGGCCGCTGGTCGGCGGAAATCTATCTGCTGTTCGCGCAGGGCCGCCCGGACATCTGGCCGGCGGGCGATCTGGCGATACAGGTCGGTGTCGGGAATTTTCTCGACCTGCCGGAGCGGCCTTCGGAAAAAGAGCTGCGCGATATCGCGGAAAGCTGGTCCCCGCATCGCGGCGCCGTAGCGATCTTCACCTGGCACCATTATCATGTGATGGTGATGTAGCGGCTAGAGATCGACCGGATGATTCCACCAGGCGGCATCGGTGAACGCGCGCATGTCGAGCTCAAACGTCCAGGCCGAGCGGTGCTGGTGGGCGATATGGAAATAGGTGTCGGCAATTGCCGCCGGTTCCATGATCTCGTCCTTGCCATTGGCCTTGGCTTCCCGCAATTTGGCGAAACGCTCCGGCCCGAGCAGCTTGCCTAGCGTGTCCGGCGCATTGACTGCGCTATCGATCAATATATGCGCGACATGGATATTCTGCGGAGCGAACTCAGCGTTGAGCGACTGGCAGAGCATCCGCCGGCCACCCATCGCCGCCGCATGGCTATGCTGTCCGGCATTGCCGCGCATCGCCGAGGTCGCGGAGGTCACCAGTAGCGCCCCTCCCCCGCGTTCTACCATCTTCGGGAACAGCTTTTGCGCCACCCGGAACACGCCGAGCGCGCCCATCCGCCAGCCCAGTTCAAAGGTCTTCAGCGGCGTATCCGCCAGCGCCCGGTTGCCGATCTGCGCCCCGAGATTGTAAACCACCACATTGATCGGCCCAATATCGGCCTCGACATCGTCGATCAGCTTCTCGATCGCGCCCTCGTCCACCGCGTTGAGCAAATGGCCCGAGGCCTCGCCGCCTGACGCTTCAATTTCCCCGACCATCTTGTCGAGCCCATCCTGATCGCTGCGACGGCAGAGCGCGACATGATAGCCATCCTTTGCAAAACGCCGGCCGACATGGCCGCCTATACCGGCCCCTGCCCCGATTATCATGCAAACATCCGTCATAGTGCGCGCCTTGTCATTTGAGGAAAGGATTGAGCTTCATCACTTCTTCCATGAAGGACCGCGGCTTCTTCCAGTTGGCGGTTTTCAGATTGGTCTTGAGGTCGAGCGTCTGAATCACATCATTGATGAAATGCACGCAATTGCGCTTGTTAAGGCTGTAGCTTTTTTGTGGAATAGCCTGCCATTTCTGCACCACGGCCAAAAGGTCGCGATATTTCTTGTCGCTCACTTTCACGGTGAAATGCGGGTTGCTGCTGGCGACATAGTCGGCGGACGGAGCCTTCACATGGCCTTTGACCGAGCCGAACAAAATGCCCGGCGAGACATTGACCGCGGTGAAACCAAAGCCGGTATCGACCTTCTTGCCATCAGCCATTTCTCCCTTGGCGACAAAGAATGCATGCGGAAAATTCTTCCCGAAATCGTGCGAATAGAAAGTGACCGTCACTTCCGCGCGCGCCGTGACCGAGAAGCTTGCCATGAACAGCAGCGCGGCCAGACCGGCCATTCTCAACAGATTTGCAAAAGCAGATTTCACGTTCATTCCCTCAGTTTTTCGTTCAGCCAACGAGCGGCCTGCCGGGGGGTTTTCTTGTCCCCTTCGCGATCGACCATATAATTGGCCTCGCGCATATTATCCACAGTGATTGCGTCGATCAGCGGATTGATTGCGGCGACAAATTTCTGATCACCGGCCCGGGCAGGCGCCAGCAACAGGATCGCTTCATAAGCTGGCACCGCGCCCTTCGGGTCTGCAAGCACGACCAGTCCGTTGGCCGCGATCCGTCCGTCGGAGGAAAAAGCGGAAATCACGTCTACCTCGCCGCTGACGAGCGCCGGATACATGAATGTCGGACTGAAAGAGCGGGCATTCTTGAAGCGGATCGGATACGCGTCGCGCACCATTTGCCATTCCGGCCGTTCGAGAAATTCGACATCGGTGCCGAAATTGAAATCGCTCGACACCCGCGCCAGATCGTCGAGGGTGCGCAGCGACTTTGCCCGGGCGTCTTCCGGCCGGACGGCGAATGCATAGGTATTTTCAAAGCCCAGTGCGCCAAGCATTTTCACCCCGTGACTGTGACTGCTCCATTGCGCGATCGCTTCGAGCATCTCCGCTTTCGGAAGGTTGTCGCTGCGCTGCATCTGGTTCGTCCAGATCGTGCCGGAATAATCGACATAGACATCGACATCGCCCTCCGACAAAGCCTGATAGACCACTGCCGATCCCAACCCGTCGCGATAACGCACGGCATAGCCAGCTTCTTCCAGACGCGAGCCGATCAGCCGCGCCAATATATATTGTTCGGAAAAGCCCTTGGCCCCGATCACCACAATATTGTCGCGGGCGATCATCAGCGGCAGCGTCGCGACCAGCAGCCCCGCGGCGATCATCGCCAGCCCGGCCCATGCCCATATCCGGCGCCGTTCGCGGATGCCTCGCTCGATCAGTCCGAGCAGCAGGTCGACCGAAATAGCCAGAGCTGCGGAGAACAGGCAACCGGCCAGTACCAGGGTCCAGTTCTGCGTCTGCAATCCGGCAAAGATCAGATCGCCCAGGCTGGGCTGGCCAACGGTGGTGGACAGCGTCGCTGCGCCGATGGTCCAGACCGCGGCGGTGCGGATACCGGCCATGATCGTGGGCGCGGCCAGTGGCGCTTCGACATAATATAATTTCTGGCTGCCGGTCATGCCGAGACCGTCTGCGGCCTCCTGCGCCGCCGGGTCGACACCGGTCAATCCGGTCACAGCATTGCGCAGGATCGGGAGCAGCGCGTAAAGGGTGAGCGCGAGCAGCGCCGGAAGGAAGCCGAAAGCGGAGATGCCGTCGCCAATCAAGGCCGACACCCCGAGCAGCAGCGGATAGAATAGCGCCAGCAACGCCAGTCCCGGGATCGTCTGGATCAGGCTGGCAATGGTCAGCGTGACGGCAGCCACTCTTGGCGAGCGCGCGGCCCATATTGCCAGGGGCAGACAGATAAGCATCGCCAGAGCCAGCGCCGAGACACTGATCTGCACATGGGCTGCGAGCAATTCCGGCACCCGGGACAGGGCCTGTTGCCAAGCCTCGGTCATGATTTATTGCCCAGTGCGATCAGATGGGCGGCCTGCGCGCGGGGAATGGCGACCAGCGCCTCGGCTTCCTCGCCAACATTGCCGGACACCAGCTCGGCGGGGGTCGCATCGGCCCTGATCCGGCCGGCCTCCATCACGAGGATGCGGTCAGCGAGGTAGAGCGCTTCGGCCATATCATGGGTGACGATGATCGTGGTCAGCCCGAGACGCTGGTGCAGCGCCTTATATTGATCGGTCAGACTGTCGCGGGTCACCGGGTCAAGCGCGCCGAAGGGTTCGTCCATCAGCATCAGTCCGGGCCGGGTCGCCAGAGCCCGCGCCACACCCACGCGCTGCTGCTGGCCGCCACTCAGCTGGTCCGGCATGCGCGAGGCCATCTCCTGCGGCAGCTCCACGAGTTCGAGCAGTTCGGCAATCCGCTCTCTCCTGCCCTCTGTCTCGCCCGCTAGTTCCAGCCCGATGGCGATATTGCGGGCGATCGTCATATGCGGAAACAGGCCAATATTCTGGAATACATAGCCGATGCGGCGACGCAAGATATGGGGGTCGACCGAGTCGACGGGATCGGCGCCGATGATAATCTCTCCACCGTCCGGCTCGACCAGCCGGTTCATCATCTTCAGTAGGGTCGATTTTCCCGAACCGGACAAGCCGACCAGGGCAACCATGCTGCCCGCGGCAATTTCCAGCGAAACCCCGTCAACAGCGCACACCTTCCCGTAATGGCGACTGATATTTTTCAGCCGGATGGAAGGACCGGAGACAGGCATAGGCCGATATAGTGACGCGCTTTGCCGCGCATGTCCAACTTCACTTGACGTTCGCGTCAAAAACCGCTCGAATGAACATCAATGTTAATAACGACGTGGGAGCGGATTCATGGGCTATCAAACTGGGCAAAAGACGATCTTCATCACCGGCGGCGCCTCCGGCCTTGGTCGCGAAGTCGGTCGCTATTTCGCCGAGCGGGGCTGGTTTGTCGGAATTGCCGATATCAATGACGCAGGCATGGCCGAAACGGCAGCGCTCCTCCCCGAAGGACAAAGCTCGACCCACAAGCTGGACGTCACCGATCGCGCGCAATGGAAGCAGGCGGTTGCCGAATTTGGCGCGATTACCGGTGGCCGGATGAATGTCCTGTTCAACAATGCCGGCATTGGCGAAGGCGGCCCGATCGAGCAGATGCCGGACGAAGATATCGATCTGATGATCGCGATCAACCTGACCGGCGTCATCAGCGGGACACGTGCCTGTTTCGAGATGCTCAAGAACACCCCGGACAGCTGCATTCTCTACACCGCCTCGGCAGCCGGCATCTACGGTGTCGCGGATCTGAGCGTCTATAGCGCAACCAAGTTTGCAGTGCGCGGGCTGGCTGAATCGCACGATATCGAATTGCGCAAACATGGCATAAAATCCCGGTCGCTGATGCCGGGCTTTGTCGACACCAATATCATCTCGAACGTCGTTGAAGGCACCAATCAGACCGGCAAGGAACGGCTGGAAGAGGCCGGCGTGATGGTCAGCCCCGTTTCGATCATCGGTCCGGCAGCCTGGGAGGCCGTGCACGGCGAAAAGGTCCATACGCCGGTCAACAAAATGGCCAAGCAACTGGCCTTTGCCGCACGCTGGATGCCGGGACGTTTGCGCAAGCAGCAGGCCCAGCTCGCCGACATGGGGGATGTGCTTGCCGGAGCGGAATCCAAAAACTAGAGCATTTTTTCGATCGTCCGGGCCAGTTCGCCATCGCGCTGCGACAATCCGCCATTGTTGCCCGCATCATGTGTCGTGAGCAGGATATCGACCCGGTTATAGACATTGAACCATTCGGGATGGTGATCGGCCTTTTCCGCGTGCAGGGCAACGCGGGTCATGAAAGCAAAGGCCTCGGTGAAATCGGCAAATTTAAACGAACGGCTGATCGCATCGCGTTCCTCGTCATATTGCCAGTCCGACAGCTCGGCGAGCAGCGCCTCGCGCTCGTCTTCAGTCAGTTGCGCCACCATAATTATCGCTCCTTGCTTGGCTTTCTTACCAATTCATGTCTTAAGTCTGTGCAATGAGCAAGAGCCAGTCAACCGGAAGCAATAATCGTCTGGTCGCCGAGTCCCTCGACTGTGTGCGCGGCGAGCGCACATTGTTTCGCAATCTGAATTTCACGCTGGAACCGGGCCAGGCAGGATTGTTGACCGGCCCCAATGGTGTCGGCAAATCGAGCCTGTTGCGACTGCTCGCCGGGCTGCTAGAGCCAGTGGCAGGAATCTGCAATGCGCCGGAGACCAAAGCCCTGTGCGACGACCGGCTGGCGCTGGATGAACATTTGCCGCTCGAGCAGGCGCTTGGCTTCTGGGCGAAACTGGACGGCAAGGACAGGGCAGCTACGGCAGGGGCGATGGAGCGCGCTGGCCTAAGCCATCTGGCGGAAGTGCCGGTGCGCTATTTTTCAACCGGACAGAGGCAGAGAGCGCGGCTGGCGCGCACCTATCTGGCGGATGCGAAACTATGGCTGCTCGACGAACCGGCCAATGGACTCGATACCGCTTCGGTAGAGCAGCTCGGACGGGTGCTGCAAAGCCATCTTGACCATGATGGGATCATTCTCGCGGCCAGCCATATCCCTTTGCCGATTGCCTTCGATTGCACGCTGGCGCTCGAGCCACTGGAAGCACTGGAGGCATATTCGTGACCGGCAGCATCGCCTCGATCATTTGGCGCGATGTCCGGCAGAGCTACGCCAGCGGCGGGACCTGGCTGCCGGTGATATTCTATCTCTCGGCCGCGACGCTATTTCCCTTCGCCGTCGGCCCGGACCGCGCATTGCTGCTGCAGACCGGCGGCGGGATATTGTGGATCGCCGCCTTGCTGGCGACCCTGTTACCGCTCGACCGGCTGATCCAGCCCGATCTGGAAAATGGCGTCTATGACCAAATGATTGTACGCGGCCTGTCCGACGAGATGATCGCTGCCGCGCGGCTGATCTCGCACTGGCTGGCTTTCGGCCCACCGCTGCTGCTCGCCGCTTTTCTGGCCAGCGGATTGATGGGGCTGGAGGGGCCCGCTCTCGGTACATTGCTGGCGAGCCTCGCAATTGCGACACCGGCTCTTGCCGGTCTGGCCGTGATGATCGCTGCGCTGACCGCCGGGCTGAAAGGCGCGGGCGCGCTGGGTGGGCTGCTGCTGGTACCGCTGGCAATTCCGCTGCTGATCTTCGGTGCGGGCAGTCTTTCCGCGCAAGGCACCAGCGCTTTGCTGTTTTTGTCCGCTATCTCGTTATTGCTGGTCGCGATCACACCGCTTGCCGCCGGAGCGGCGCTACGAGCGGTTCGCGAATAAGGCGCGGGAACTCTTTATATCTGGTGGATTTGCATCCAGGCATCGACGGCTTTTCTGGCCCTTTCCCGTTTTTGCGCTGCGGTCAGCTTGATATTCTCGCCATAGCGGAGAAACAGATCGATCCGCCCCATCACCAGGCTGACGAACATTTCCGCCGAGGAGGTCAGGTCGTTGCTCTGGATTTCGCCTTTTTCCTGCGAAATTTTGAGCAAATTGACGATATTTTGCAATATCGTGCGGGGACCGTTGTCGAGAAAAAACTGGCCAATTCTGGGGTCCCGGTCAACTTCTGCAGCCAGAACACGGTCGAAGCGAACCTTCTCCTCTTTCGTCAGCGAATCCAACATGCGCTCGGCCACAGCAATCAGGGTTTCGCGCAGGCTGCGGGTCTTCGAATTCTCGCCGACCAGACTCTCACTCATATGGCGACATTCCGCCTTTACCACTTCTGCAAACAGATTTTCCTTGGTGCTGAACCAGTTGTAAACGGTCACTTTCGAAACTTCGGCGAGCGCTGCAATCGATTCGATGCTCGCTCCGGAAAAGCCGTTGGCAAAAAATTCCGTGCGCGCAGCAGTGAGGATCTTGGCAATTTTACGCTGGCTTGAGGGCCGATCCGCGCGCTCTTTTACAATATCCGTGCTTTCCACGGCCGTTTCCTTCCATATTCGACGCGACTAATATAATGAACGATAGCGTTCAAATTAAACGTTGACGTTCATTTTCGTTGATGACATATTATCGAGGCTTGGTAAAGTCCAAGCTGGTCAAACCCCGGATGTCTCCTTGAAGAATCGATTCACCAATTCCCGATTCATGCTGGTTGCGTTATTCTTCGCGACCAATGGCTGCGTAAGCATGGCCCCCGAATCGACGGCGCCTGACATCAGCGCCGCCATGCCTGTAGCTTTTGACCAGAGCGAATCCGGCACCCCCTATGAGTCCGCCCGCTGGTGGGCTTCCTTCGAGGACCCGGTACTCGACAATCTGCTGGACCAAGCGCTGAGCAGGAATCTCGATCTGGCGGAAGCATCGGCCAGATTGCGCGCCGCCGAAGCGCGGGCGCGTATCTCGAAAAGCGGCCTGTTCCCGCAGATCAGTGCCGGACTGGACAGCAGCTATTCGGATTCGCCGACGGCCGGCACCAGCTTTGGCGCGATCGCCGGCGGCGCGCGGCTGCAGAGCGAAACCTATTCATCCAGCCTCGCCTTTTCCTATGAACTGGATATCTGGGGCAAACTGCGCAATGATGCGCGGGCCGGCCGCGCCGATGCCATCGCCTCGGCCGCCGATTTGCAGGCCGCGCGTCTGGCGGTCATGGCGGAAGTCATTACCAGCTATTTTGACATTGTCGACGCGCGCCACCAGATTGCGCTGACCACCCGGATTATCGATGTACTCGGCGACCGGGTCGAACAGAGCGAAAACCGCTACAGCCGCGGCCTGATCACCTCCTTCGAACTCTATCAGGTGCGACAGGACTTCCGCAATGTGCAGGCCGGTCTGCCGCAGCGGGAAAGCCAGCTGGCCGCGACCGAGGGACAGCTGGCCGTGTTGGTCGGCCGGTATTCCAATGATATGGATGACCTCATCGGCCGGAATCTGACTCCCAAACTGGCTTTCGATCCGGTCCCCGCAGGCCTGCCAATCGACCTGCTGGCCCAGCGGCCGGATGTTTTTGCAGAGAGCCAGCGGCTCGAGGCAGCACGGTATAATCTGGGCGCGCGGCGGGCGGAACTTTTTCCCGCGCTCAGCCTTTCCGCCGGCACCGGCAGCCAGGCCGGATCGCCACCTGGGGTGCTCGACATATTCGACAAATGGGTACTGAATCTCGGAGCCGGCCTGACCGCTCCGCTGTTTCAGGGTGGGCGGATACGGGCCAATATCGAGATAGCAGATGCAGAATATGCGCAGCAGACAGCGGTTTATGCCCGCACGGTTCTGACCGCCTATCAGGAAGTTACCACAGCGATCGAACGTTATGAGGAAGAACGGCAGCGTTACCGTTTCCTGTTCTCCCAACGCGACGAGGCCGAGGCCGCTGCCGCTCTGCAATCCCGCCGCTTTGCCACCGGTGTCGGCAGCTATGTCGACTATCTCGATGCGTTGCGGGCGCAATTTCAGGTGGAATCATCGCTTTCGTCCGCAGCGCGTGACGTGGCACTGGCGCGGCTTGGCATACACCGGGCGCTAGGCGGCAGCTGGGACGATACACCGCCGGCACCGGATATCATGGCCGAACCTCCAGCCATTGAGGGAGAAAATTAAGTGCAAAGGCAACGCGTAGTCGGCGGCCTGATCCTGCTCGGAGCGATTCTGATCGCCGCGGTCCTGATCCTGCTCCGTTCCGAACCGGCAGAAAAGCCGCCGGAGGATCTCGTTCCGCTGGTACAGGCCGAAAAGCTGGAAATCCGTTCGGGTAATCTGATGGTCAGGGGCGCGGGTACCGTCCGTGCCCGGGAAGAGCTGACTCTGGCCTCTGAGGTCGCCGGCAAGCTGGTCTATGTCAATCCTGACCTGCGGGAAGGCCAGCGCATCGCCCGCGGCGCGGTGCTGTTTCGCATCGATACATCGGACTACCGCAACGCGGTGCAGACCGCGCAGGCCGATGTTGCATCCCAAGGCATCTCCGTCCTGCAGGCGCAAGAGGAAGTCGCACTCGCCAAAGCCGAGCTCGACCGTTTCCAGCGGCGCGCTGTCAGTGGCGGCAATGCTTATGCCAGCGTCGACAAAAGCGACTATGCAGCCAGAATTCTGCCCCCGGATGCACTGGCGCAAAAAGCGGCTGATGACGGACCGCCGGCCCGCCAGAATATTGCTACCAACAGTTTGGCGACAAGAAAGCCGCAACTACAGTCCGCGCGGGCCGGTCTGCGAAGGGCACAGGCCAATTTGGCCAATGCGCAGACAGCCCTGCGCCGCACCGTGGTGCGCGCGCCATTTTCCGGCATCGTCCGCACTGAGGACATCGCGGTGGGCAGTTATGTACAGCCCGGCCAGGCGCTGGGATCACTGGTAGGAACCGCCGATTATGAAGCGGTGATCCCGCTTTCCGAACAGGATGCAGCGCTCATTCCGCAATTGTTCCGTGCAGGTTCCGGAAACCGGATCCAGGCCTCGATATATTCCGACTATGGCGGGATCCGCTATCGTTGGCCCGCCTATGTCGACCGTGTCAACGGCGTGCTCAATCCGCAGACCCGTACGATCGACGTCTATTTGCGCATTCCCAACCCGTTGCGGGGCGGCGCACCGGCGGCGGTTGCGGAAAATAGCGGGAAGTCGGCCACGGCATCTTCCGCACCGCCCCTGTTCGTCGGCAGTTTTGTCGAAACAGAAATCAACGGCCGGGCGCTGGAAGAATATGCCGTGCTGCCGCTGGCCGCCCTGCAAGCGGACAATCAGGTCTGGCTGGTGCGGGACGGAAAATTGCATATCGTCACGGTGGAAATCTATCAGCGAACCGAAACAAGCGCGCTGATCAGCACGCGTGGTCTGGGTCCCGATCCGGTTGCCGTAACCGGCAATCTGAAGGTTGCGACGGAAGGCCTGCGCGTCAGGATTGCCGGGGCGCAGACAACCGCCACCGCAGCGAAACCGAAGGCCGAAGCGGTTAAATGACAGAACCATCCAGCCCGGATCTGCCGCAGGCGGAACAGCCGAGCAAGGAAGTCTTGCAGCAAGGCGGCGTTGTCGCGTTCATGGCGCGCAACGGCGTTGCGGCCAATCTGCTGATGATATTTCTGTTCGTGGCCGGCATCGCCTCCTACCGTACGATCGTCCAGGAGGTGTTTGCGGAGAACAGCCTCGACACGATTCAGGTCAGCGTGGCCTATCCCGGTGCCACGCCCGACGAGGTCGAGGAGTCGATTGTCCAGAAAATCGAGGAAGCGGTCGAAGCGGTTGAAAATGTCAAAGAGATCAAATCCAGTGCGGCCGAAAATATCGGAACGGTTTCGATCGAACTGGAACTGGGCACGGATATCGACCGGGCGCTTGATGACATCAAAGCCGAAATTGATCAGATCCAGTCTTTCCCCGACGATGCCGAAGAACCCAGCGTTCGCGAATTGACCACGCGGCAGAGCGTCGTGCGCATCGCCATTTTCGGTGACGTGTCGGAAAGCGCGCTGAAGGAAACCGCCTACCGGCTCGAGGACTCTCTCGCCGCACTGCCGGAAATCTCCTTCGTCGACACCAGCTCCATCCGCGATTACGAAGTGTCGATCGAAGTGCCCCAGGACACGCTGCAGGCCTTTGGCCTCTCGCTCAATGACATCTCGCGCACCGTTGCCGCCAGTAGCCTGGACAGCCCCGCCGGCTCGATCGACACCGACAGTGAAGAAGTGCGCGTGCGCACCATCGGACAGAATTACAACCAGCAGAATTTCGAGGATATCGTGCTGGTCAGCAATGAAAATGGCGCGATGGTCCGGCTCGGACAGATTGCCAATATCCGCGACGAATTCGAGGATTCTGCCCTTATCTCCCTGTATAACGGCAAACCTGTAGCCTTCGTCGAGGTGTTCCGCACCAGTGACGAGCGCGTCCTTGATGTCTCCCGTGCCACTCGGGAATATCTTGAGGGCCCCTTTGCCCATTCGCTGCCCGAGGGCATTTCCTACGCGATCTGGAGCGACGATAGCGAACTGCTGAATGACCGGCTGACCCTGCTGCTGGAAAATGCGGCTATCGGCCTGTTCCTGGTGCTGATCGCACTCACGTTGTTCCTCGACATCCGGCTCGCGGCCTGGACGGCGCTCGGCATAGGCGTAACATTTGTCGGTGCGATCTTCCTGCTCGATCTGGCCGGATCGAGCATCAACATGTTCTCCCTGTTCGGCTTCATCCTCGCCCTGGGACTGGTGGTTGACGATGCCATTGTCGTTGGCGAGAGCGTCTATGCCCGCCGGGAAGCAGGGCGCACCGGAATGGGCGCGGCGGTAACCGGTGCGCGACGGGTCACCATGCCGGTAATCTTCGCTGTGCTGACAACGGTCGCTGCCTTTTCACCGCTGTTTGCGGTCGGTGGCATCATGGGCAAGATATTGGCCGACATCCCTCTTGTTGTGGTCTCGGTTCTCTTTCTCTCGCTGGTTGAAAGCCTGCTGATCCTGCCCAATCACCTCAGCCATTTGCCGCCTCCCGGAGCGCCGACGCGCAATCCCGTCACTCGGTTTTTCGAACGGGTGCAGGCCAGCGTCGACGTGCAATATCAGCGGTTTGTTGACGGACCGCTCGACCGGGCTGTGCGCTATGCGGTGCGCATGCCGTTCATCATTTTGGCCGGCAGCGTCGCCCTGCTGATCCTGGTTGGATCGCTGGTCCCGGCCGGTATCATCAAAAACTCCTTCTTTCCCGCAATCGAGGCCGATGTCGTCACGGCCAGTCTCGAAATGCCGACCGGTACGACGATAGCCGAGACCGAAAAAATGGCGCGGTTTATCGAGGAGATGGGACGCGAAACCTACGCCCGGTTCGAAAAGGAAAAGAAAAAGGATGAACCGTCCCCGTTGCGCGGCATATTCACGCTGGTCGGGCAGGAGCCGCGCGGCACGGGCCCCAATGCCCAGGAGGGCAGTTTTGCCACCAATATTGCCAGCATCCAGTTCAGCTTCATTCCCGGTGACCAGCGCTCTCTGGCATCGCGGGATTTTGAAAATGCCTGGCGCGAAAATGTCGGACCAATTGTCGAAGCGCGCTCGCTGGTTTTCGCTTCCGACCTGATATCGATCGGCGCACCGGTGGACGTGCAACTGTCCGATCCCGATCCGGCGGTGGTGGAAGCCGCGTCGACCAAACTCATGGCGAGACTGAACCGCTTCGCCGGCGTGTTCGATATCGAGAGCGACCAGGATCAGGGCCTGAAGGAAATCCAGCTTCGGCTGAAACCGGAAGCCAGGTCTCTCGGCGTCACCCTGCAGGACGTCGCGCTTCAGGTCCGCGCCGCTTTCTTCGGCAGCGAAGCGCTGCGCGTACAGCGGGGCCAGGAAGATATGCGTGTCTATATCCGTCTGCCGGAAGAAGAGCGCAATTCCATCATCGACGTCGAACGCTTTCGCGTGCGCGTTCCGGGCGGCGAAGTTCCGCTCGCCACATTGGCCGACGTATCTTTTGGTCAGGCTCCCGCCATCATCCGTCGGACCGACGGCAGACGGATCACCACTGTGACCGCCGATATCGACACCAATATCGTCACCAGTCAGGAAATCGCCGAGGCGCTGACCGACGAAATCATGCCCGCGTTGCAGGCGGATTATCCGCAGCTGCTCTACAGCTTTGGCGGCGAACAGCAGGAACAGGCCGATAGCTTCGGCGATCTCGGGATCGCTTTCGCCGCTGCTTTGCTGATGATCTATGCGCTGCTCGCGATACCGTTCCGATCTTATGTGCAGCCGCTGATCATCATGACGGTGATCCCTTTCGGAATCATCGGCGCACTGATCGGGCACCTGCTTCTCGGCCTGCCGATCGGCGTGCTGAGCATGTTTGGCATGATCGCCCTCTCGGGCGTGATCGTCAACGGCTCTCTGATTCTGATCGACTTTATCAACGAAAATCTGCGCGACGGCATGGCGATTGAAGACGCTATACTCGCCGGCGCCAAATCGCGCTTCCGGCCGATCATGCTGACATCGCTGACCACCTTCCTCGGTGTTGCTCCGATTACCTTCGAGACCAGCCTGCAAGCACAGTTCCTGATCCCGATGTCGGCCAGCCTGGGCTTCGGCGTATTGTTTGGCGCGATCATCCTGCAATTGCTGATCCCTGCCCTGACCATATTGGAATATAAGGGCAAGCGACGCGCGATAGAATATTGGAACGGTCTGTTTTCGACCGCTGCTCCGACCTGACGATAGCAGCGCGATGCCGGGCGTTTTGCGGGAGAAACGGCCAATGGCGTAACGGGTACCGGCCCCTTCCCCGATGCCGCCTTTCCCGGTGAACCAAAATATACCCCCCCCCCCCAGAGAATCAACGGAACATGACAATATGGCACGACCCGAACCGAGAATATTGAAGGTAATCGACAGCATGCGCCTCACCCCCAATATGCACCGGGTGATACTGGGCGGCGACGGGCTGGCCGGATTTCCGGCCGAGCGGAGCGGCGGCTATGTCAAGCTGATGCTGCCCGACGCCGGCGGCGGCCGCCCCCTGATGCGGACCTATAGCATCCGCAGCCAATCGGAAACAGGAATAGCGATCGATTTTGCCCTGCACGGACCGGATGAGGATTCCGGGCCTGCGACAAGCTGGGCCCTCGAGGCGCAGGCGGGCGACCTGATCAGACTTGGCGGTCCCGGCGATGCCAAGCCGTTGCCGACAGGGCGCGGACCGTTTCTGCTGGTCGGCGACATGACGGCGCTGCCAGCCATATCGGTGAATCTGGAAGGTCTGCCCGCCGATGCGACCGGAGATGCAATCCTGCTTGTCCGCGACGAAGAAGACAAGCAGACTCTGGCCAAGCCTGACGGCGTGACGGTCCACTGGCTGGTCGACGCCGAACTGGGCGCGCATCCCGCGCTGCTAGCCGATGCCGCGCGGCAATTGCCGGCGGTGGAGGAGCTGGCCTACGCCTGGGTTGCCTGCGAATTCGAGGCGATGAAGCTGCTGCGTCAATTTCTGCGCGTCGAGCAGGGGTTTGGGCCGGACCGCCTCTATATTTCAAGCTACTGGAAGCGCGGCCTGATCGAGGACGACCACAAGCAGGTCAAGCGCGCCGACGCCGAGGCCGGCGGCTGATTATCGCACGGACCGGTTTCGCTCGGGCAAGGGATGTTCGCGGTAGAATTCCACCTGCATTTTCACCGGCCCGGACAGCCGGACAAAATGCGGCTCTCCGGGCGGGATCGGTGCGGGCTTGTCGATGGTAACCACGTGCCGAGAGGGTGGATCGACGAAAACCAGTTCGACCGTCCCTTCCAGCACCCGCAACAGGCCCCATGTCCCCTGCTTGGTGCTATGCTCGTTGCGCAGCTTGTCCGGCAGGCTATTCTCGTCGAATATCGGAGAAGCGCCATAGGGGACCGCGGCCGCCGGTCCGCCGGCCATCAGGCCAGCCCCCGGAGGACGGCAAGAGCGCCGGCGAAGACCGTTGGCAAAACCGGTAGGGACGACGTCTCTATGCCCGCGTTGATTTCCGCGCTGCCCGCCTGTCCGGTTGCGCTTTCAAAATCCATCAGCATGATTGCTTCTCCTTCGCTCGCGAAACGCCCGCCAGGCCGTCCCGCTGAACCTTGATCCCGGTGAGCAGGCTGACCGCGATCCGTTCCGCCGCTTCGCGAAAGACCTGAGCGGCCGCATCATTCGGCGCGATGCTGTCCAGCGTCCTGTTCCACAGCACCAGCCAGCGGTTGAAATGCCGGTCATCAAGGCCACCAATTGCAATATGCTTGAGCATGGGATTGCCGCGAAACCGGCCCGACTCCAGCGTGACCGATGCCCAGAAATCCTTCATCCTGGCGAGATGCGGCGGCCAGTCCGTAACATGGGCTTCAAATATCGGACCGAGCAGCGCATCATCGCGGATCGCGCGATAGAATGTCTCCACCAGATCGGAGATCAGCACGTCGTCAATTTCCAGCGCATGGGCCTGGGCCATTTTCTTCGCTCTCGCGCGTTCCGCATAGCTGGCTTCGGTCATCGTCTCGACTTTCTTAAGATGTATTCCATATGCACCGTTTATCCCGCTTGGCATCTAAATGCAATATATGATATACATCTTTTATGAGATTGTCCGTTCAAACCGACTATGCGCTGCGCACATTGATGTATCTGGCGGCGCACGAAGGCCACCATTCGATCGCCGAAATCGCCCGGCGATATGGAATTTCGAAAAACCATCTGATGAAAGTGGCGCAGCGGCTGGCGACAGAGGGCTTCGTCGACAGCGTGAAGGGGCGGAACGGCGGCCTGTTACTCCACCAGCCGGCCGAGAGCATCAATGTCGGCCATGTCGTTCGCACGTTCGAGGACCATGGTGCCTTCGTGCAATGCTTTGATGCAGGGGACGGCGACTGCGTGGTCACACCTGTCTGCGGCCTGCGCCACATACTGGCCGACGGCATCGAGGCCTTTCTTCGGCATCTCGACGGCTTTACCCTCGCCGACCTGGTCGGCGACAAGGCGCGATTCCTTTCCGTCTGGCAATGACCGTTCCGGTCACGGGCCGGTCAGGAAATTTTCAATATGCTGGGCGATTGCCGGAAAAATCTGTATCAGACCTCCCATGTCCAATTCAAACGCACTTCTGGTCGCCTTGCGGCAGATCAACCGGGCAATCGACTTGCAGTCCAAGAAACTGGAGCGGGAAACCGGCCAGACAACGCCTCAGCTTCTGCTATTAAAGGCGCTGGAAAAGGACGGCCGTGCAAAACCGTCGGTCATCGCCAAATCGGTGCACCTGTCGCATGCCACGGTGACGTCGATCGTCGACCGGCTGGAGAAATCCGGGATGGTCATCCGCGAACGCAGCGAAGACGACCGGCGCTCGGTGGAAATCGTACTGACCGACAAGGGCCGCACATGCATCGAAAACGCGCCGGAACTGCTGCAGGAAGATTTCCTGGTGGCTCTGTCGAAACTGGAACCGTGGGAGCAGAATCTGCTGATCTCCTCGGTTCAGCGCATCGCTGTAATGATGGACGCGAACCAGATTGAATCCGCCCCGATCCTCGAGATTGGCGAAATCTAGCTCTGCGGGATGACGTCGGTCATGACTTCATCTGCCGGCAGGTCCCACGTCAGATGGCGATCATCCAGCACAACCATATTCTTGTCGGTGATCAGCGTACCCAGGGTTTTATAACCCAGCAGCTGCATCGCTGACAAAGCCGGATTGCGCGCCAGGGCCATGGTTTCGTCGGACGAGAAATTTGTCAGGCCACGGGCCAGCTCGTCACCGGACTCCCCGTAGATATGGATGACATCGCCTTTGACATAAGGGCCGTGAATGGACAGGACATCCTCCCGTCCGATATTCCGTCGTCCGGATTTGAACGCTTCCGCTGTCGTTTCGTTGACCACAATACTGCCCGCCATTTGCAGACGGTCGGACAGCCAGTTTGCCCAGGCGGACTCGGGCCGCTCGTTGGCCAGAATACGCGTATGCTTTCTCTCGTCTTTCAGAACCGAGGTTACCGGATGTTCGTGTTCCCCATGGGCAATACGTGTGTCGCAACCGGCATTTTGCGCCATATGGGCCGCCTGTATCTTGGTCAGCATGCCACCGCTGCCGAGGCTACTGACGCCTTCTGTCACCGCCAGATAGGGCGAAACATCGGCGACCTCCTCGACCAGTCGGGCGCCCGGTTCCGAAGGGTCCTTGTCGTACAGACCGTCAACCTGTGTCAGAATGATCAGTTCGTCCGCCTGCAGCATTTGTGCGATTTTCGCTGACAGGCGGTCATTGTCGCCAACACGGATTTCTTCCGTGGTGATCGTGTCATTCTCGTTGATGATCGGCATGATGTCGGCATCCAGCAGCCGGTCGACCGTATTCTTGGTGTTCAGGAACCGCTTGCGGTCTTCCAGATCGCGCAAGGTCACCAGTACCTGCGCTATTTCGAAGCTATATTCGTGGGCCACCTGCTTGTAGGCATTGAGCAATAGCGGCATGCCACAGGCTGCTGCCGCCTGCTTGTCGCGCAGACCGGCCGTTTCCGGCCGCTCGCCGATCATGTTCATGCCCAGCGCGACGGATCCGGACGAACATAATATGACTTTCGCGCCACCTTCCCGCAGCCGGGCGATATCCTCGAGCAGATTGTGCATGACAGCCCAGCGCGGCGTGAGCCTCTGCTCATTGGCAAGCAGACTGGAGCCGATTTTCACTACGATTGTTTTGCCTTGAACCATGTAACGTGATGCCCTTATTACTCAGCGATGGAAGTAGGGATTGAAGCTGACCAGTGCAATAATTTAGTGATCAAAATATTTAAATTTGCATGAAATCCCCATAATATAAGCATTTGTTGACATATCTAATTTGAATACTAAGCATATCGCAGACCCCCCTGACACCTGAAAACAAGAGATTGAATTGACAAAAATATTGCTCCTAGGATGCGGAAACATGGGCGGTGCGCTGCTCAAGGCATGGGCCGCCAACACAGATCATGACTTTACCGTGGCCGATCCGGCCGGTCCCGATCTGCCGGACGGCGTGACGCTGGTCGGTTCGGTGGCCGAATTGGGCGAACAGCATTTTGACTATCTCATCGTTGCACTGAAACCGCAGCTGATCGACGACGTGCTGCCCGATTATCTGCCAAGGCTGAAACCGTCAGGCACGATCAGCTCGATCGCCGCGGGATATTCGGCGGCGAAGCTGGCCGCCCATGCACCGGGGCGCTCGGTTATCCGGATCATGCCGAACTTGCCCGCCGTCATCGGAAAAGGTGTCAGCGGCCTCTATGCCCATGGCTCCGTACCGGAAGCGGCATCCAGCCAGATCGAGCAGCTTGCCTCATGTTCCGGCGATATCGTCTGGGTCGACAGCGAGGATATGCTGGATCGCCTGACCGCGGTGGCCGGGAGCGGTCCCGGCTATGTGTTCGAGATTTTGCGCGCCTATGTCGAAGCCGCCGAACAGCTGGGTTTCAGTGGAGAAGATGCCAGAAATCTGGTGCTGGGGACGGTCCGCGGGACGCTGGAACTGGCCCTGGACTCCGACCTGTCGCTCGAGCAATTGCGCAACAATGTCACCAGCAAGGGTGGCACCACGGCCGCCGGGCTTAACGCGCTAAACGGCCAGAACGAATTTTCCGCGCTGATCCGCGGGACGCTTGAGGCCGCTTACGGGCGAGCGGTCGAACTTCGCTAGAAATATAGCGGGCGCGATCGGCCCGCGCCTGTTGCACCCTAGCCCTTGAAACCCGGCGCGCGATAGATTTCGGTGCCGCGCCGGAACACGACCAGCTTCTTGAGCGTTACCGGATGGAAAAAAGCTTCGATGGCCTGTCCGCTATCGGTCCGGGCATAGACTTCATAGCAGTCACCCTCGACCTGCGTCTTGAGCAATTCCCAACCTTCCATCCAGGCTTTTTTCTTCAGCTTCTTGATCGACTTCCAGTCCTTGGTCGGGCCGGAATCGCATTTGATATCGCCATCCGCATAGGCCGGTTGCGCCAGCATCATGGTGGCAATCACTGCTGCTGCGGCGGTATATTTGCGAGAAATTTTTTTCATGTCATGCTCCGTTGCGTGCGGTGTCGGCGTCTTCGGCCAATATAACGTAAAATCCACGCTATCATGAGCGGTGCGAGATGAACCATTGCTGGCTGCCACGCCCAGTCGAGCAAAATCCAGTGAACCAGGCCGATAATCAGCGCAGGATAGACCAGCCGCTGGATATTTTTCCAGTTCCGCCCCAACCGGCGCATCGCAAAATCGAAACTGATCAGCGCCGGCAGGAGCATCAGCAGCAACGACAGCCAACCCGTCCAGATACCCGGAATCGTGAATTCTTCCAGCATCGCAACAACGCTGTTCATGTCGAATATGTAGAATATTAGATGGAGCATGGCATAGCCAAAGGCAGCCACGCCGAGGTTGCGCCGGATCTTCAGCCAGCCTTTGAAAAAGCGGTTGAGACCGAAAAATTCCGACAAAGGCCCCGGCAACATGGCCAGGATCATCAGTCGCACCGCCGTTTCGCCGCTGGGGTGCAGCATGTCCATCGCCAGCACATCGTCCTGCAAAAACGAGCGGACCATCAGAATCGCGGGAAGCGACAGCAACAGCCAGAACAGGCCCTTGATCACATGATTTTTCATACCGTGGCCCAGCGCCGCAACAGATTGTGATAGACGTGGATCAGACGGTTGATTTCCGGATCGTCATGCGGCCGATCTGGGGTCAGCGCCTGGATCGACTGGTCGAGGTCGAACAGCAGCTCCCGCGCCGAGACATCGGCCACCGCGCTCTGCATCCAGGTGATCGCGCAAATCCGTCTGCCCCGGGTAACCGGCATCACCTGATGCAGACTGGAGGAGGGATATAACACCATCTCGCCCGCCGCCAGCTTGACCGGCTGCGCACCATATTGCTGTTCTATCACCAGTTCGCCGCCGTCATATTCATCCGGGTCGGAGAGGAAAATGGTGGCAGACAGATCGCTGCGAATGGTCATATTGGCTTCGGGAAGGCGCATCAAAGCGGCGTCGCTATGCGTGCCGTAATGGCCACCATCCTGATAAAGATTGAAAATCGGCGGCCAGACTTTCTCGGCCAGAGCGGCGGAGATGAACAGGGGATCGTTGCCAAGCTTGCGCAAGATCACATTGCCCAGTTCGACCGACAGCGGATTCTGGCGAGGCAGTTGCAGGTTCTGCTTCACCCTGACCGAGCGCGTACCGGCTGAATCGGCACCGTCGATCCACTCCGCAGCCTCCAGCTTCTGTCGGAAATCCCGGACCTGCTTTTCGTCCAGAATATTTTCGATGATTGTGAGCATGGGGCCAGCCGTGAGTTAGATTGAAAGGGGGGCGACGAATCGCCGCCCCCCTTTTCTCCTATCAGAAACGTCCGGTAAGCGTTAGCGTCGCGCGCCGTTCATCTCCCTTGTAGAGGAAGTGACCGCTGCGATAACCGGCAAGATAATAATCCTTGTTAGTGAGGTTGGTCATATTGACCCGGGCCGACAGATTTTCGTTCACCTTGTAGCTGGCGAACGCATCGAAGGTCCAGTAATCCGGAACGCGGTAGGTATAGACTTCCAGCGTGCTGTCATAGCTTGCCGCATCATCCGGCTGACCGGTGAACATTTCCCCCTTGTAGGTTGCCGTCCCGCCGAAGGCGAAGGCCTCTGTCGCCTGATAGCGGAGCTGTGCCGAGGCCTGGGTGTTGGCAAAATTGCTCAGGCGGCGACCGATCTTGTCGGCGTCGTTCGAGTCCGTAATTTCCGAGTCCATGAAGGTTACCGACGCCTGACCGGACAGTTTCGGCGTAATATTACCGACCAGCCCCAGTTCGATACCACGTACGCGGTTCTCGCCGGTATTCAGGCTTCCGCCCGCTGCATAATCGTCGCCGGCCGATTCAAACACATCGCTCTTGGTGATTTGGAAGGCCGCAGCGGTGAGCATCAGATGATCGTCGAACAGATCCGCTTTCACACCCAGTTCATAGCTGGTCGAGCTTTCCGGACGTCCGTCACCAATGCCCGTTCCGTCATCGACGCAGATTCCGCCATAGCCGCAGTTTCCGCCCAGATCGGATTCACCACCATTGATATTCTTGGCCGTCCCCCAGTTGAAATAGACGTAGACTTCTTCCATCGGCTTCACACCAATACCGGCATGGCCGTTCCACAATGTGTCGTGATAGCGATAGCCGGTTTCGGTGCCTTGGCTAACCACGTCATTGTTATAGTCAAACGCATCGACCCGAACGCCGCCATGAACGGACAGCCACGGATTGATGTCGACCGTATCCATCAGATAGACGGACATGGTTTCCACCTGCCAGTTGCTGTCGACGGAACCGAAAGCGATATCACGTTGCACGATATTGTGGATATCGCTGACGATCAGCTCCCGGTTTTCATCGGTGATGCAATAGGATGGGCTCAATCCGCCGCGTCCGGATGTGACACAATTGGTCGCTCCGTTATTGGTCAGGTCATAGGTGCCATTGGCGACCTTGAGATCGGAATATTCGACACCGGCAACCAGACTGTGCGCGATCGAGCCGGTTTCAAACTCGCCAAGAATGTTGAGCTGGTTGACAAAATATTCGACCTCCTGATTGCCCTGGTGGGTGCTCAGCGTAACCGGCGCGAATGTGTCGGTATCGGCGTCATAGGCTCCGCCTCGCAGTCCGGTCAGCACATAGCCGTTGGACGTTTCGCCATAGCGAGTGGAATTGACGATCGTGAAACCCTCGAACGGCGTAATGAAGATACGGCCGGTGAACGTGTCGACGTTCGTGTTGAGAAAGTCTCCGGTCTGGGTGTAGTTCGGCACATCGTTCCACGGACCATATACGGTTACATCGTCCGGACCGGTGCCGGTCGGCCGCGGCACATAACCGCCCAGGTCCGGCGTATCGTCGGCTTCCAGATGATAATAGTCGAGCAGCACCCGCACCGTATCGTTCAGCCGGAAGCTACCCGAAATTGCCGCACCGATGCGCTCGCGATCGGAGAAATTGCGGTTCGGCGCTTCGTCATAGCCGTACAGCAGATTGGCTCGCAGCGCGATATCGTCGCTCAGCGCCCAGTTGCTGTCAAGGGTGACACGATAGAAATCGTCGGTGCCGATACCCAGGTCGATGCGGTTGAAATTATAGTCGGTGCTGGCCTGTTTGGTGATCGAGTTCACCGCGCCGCCGGTCGAGCCGCGACCGGCGAAGGAAGAACTTGGGCCCTTGGTGATTTCAATCTGTTCGACCGCAAAGGTTTCGCGGGTCGTCATGCCGGGGTCGCGCAAACCGTCGACAAAAACGTCGCTGCGCGCTTCGTGACCGCGGATGATGTAACGGTCGCCAAAGGCATTGCCGTTTTCACCGGTACCGACGGTGACACCGGGCTGGTTATCGAGAATATCGCGCAAATTGGTCGCGCCCTGCTCGTCGAGCTGGCTTTCGGTAAGCACGGTGATCGTTGCCGGCGTTTCCGACAGCGGCTTCACCCGGCGCAGATCGCCCGAAACGCGTGCTTTATAGGGGGCACCCTTCTGGGTGTAGGGATTCACGTCAGCGGCATTATCCTCGATCTGGAGCGTTTCCAGCTCCACTTCTTCCGGTTCGGCATCCTGCGCCAGGGCCGGCGCGGTCGACAGCGCCGTGGTCAAGCCAAGCGCAACAACCGCACTGCGCTTGCTGAAGCTCGAGCGCCGCAGGCTTGTCGGCCTCTGCATTTGGGACATGTCTTTTTTCATCGTGAATCTTCCTTTGTTTCAACGAGTTCGGAGGGAATAATCAATCGGCAGCGAGATCGTCACTTTGTCCCGCTGCATGGATTCGGGCATTGCCGGCAAAGGCGCGACGCGCTGCATCAGCGCCAGAGTGGCCTGATCCAGAATATCATGGCCGCTGGATCCGGTGATCGACACATTGGAAATATTGCCGGTGCGATCGACCGTGAAGCGGACCTTGACCACGCCTTGCTGCCGGGCCTTGCGGGCTTCGGTGGGATATTGCTTGCGCTGGTTCAGATGCGCGCTGACCATTGCATAATAATTGGCCCGCTCTTTCCTGGCCTTCGGGCTGTTGCCGGCGCTGTCGCTGGGAGCGGATCTGGCCGCGGCAACCGGTGGCGCCTCGCTTCGGGCGGGCGTCGCGACTGCAACCGGGGTGATGGCGGCCTGCTGGACCGGCCTGACCGGGGTCGGGTTCTGCTTCGGCTCGGGTGGCAACAGGACCGCGTCATCCGGCAACGGTGCGCGCGCCGGCGGGACCTCGAACGGCAGGGCCTGCTGCGGCGGGATATATTCCGGCTGCGATGCGGGCGTCGGCTCAGACATGGCCTCGCTCGCACTCGCAGGGGGAAGCTCCACGAGGACCACCGGTTCAGGGATGGGGCGGTCGTGCGGAGCCTTCCACGCCATGGCCGCCAACCCGAGAAAGGCATGAGCGGCCACAGCCATGGTAGCGGCGACCACCCAGCGACGTTTTTCGTCTGTACTGAGCGTCACCATCGTCATTTGGCCGAACCCGATTCTGCGCCCACCAGAGCAACGTGCAGATAACCAGCAGAACGCAAGGAATTCATCGCGCCCATGATCGTGTCATAGGTGATGCTCTTGTCAGCGCGCAGAAAAATGCGTTGCTCTCTGTCGGACCGGGTGGCGGTTTCGATCGCCGCCCCCAGACCGGCTTCGGAAACCGGTGTTTCATTGACCAGAAGATTGCCATCGGCCTGGATCGAGAGAAAAACCGGCTTGTCGGGCTTGGGCGCCGCATTGGCGGTTGAGACCGGCAGATCGACCTTCACGTCGACCGTCGCCAGCGGCGCAGCCACCATGAAGATGATCAGCAATACCAGCATCACGTCGATGAACGGCGTGACGTTGATGTCGTGATTTACCGGGAGGTCATCGCTATTATCGTTAAGCCGGATCGACATCGCATCAATCCTTCTTGATCTTCACCGTACCGCGGCTGAGATCGCGCGATACCAGCCGCAAAATGGCAGCGGCCGTGTCCGAAACAAGCGCGCGATAGGCAGATATCTGGCGGGAGAAATGATTGTACATGACAACGGCAGGAATGGCGGCAACGAGACCGAGCGCCGTCGCAAGCAAGGCTTCTGCAATGCCGGGCGCCACTACCGCGAGATTGGTGGTCTGCTTCTCGGCGATGCCGATGAAGCTGTTCATGATGCCCCAGACCGTGCCGAACAGTCCGACAAAGGGAGCCGTCGCGCCGATGGTTGCCAGAATATTGACGCCGCGTGTCATCTTCCGGGACAGAGCCGCTTCATAGCGCTCGAAGCGGGAGACAATACGCTCTTTGACACCGTCGCCGTCCTGCAAGGCATCGGCAGACAGGGCGAGTTCGGTTGCCGCTTCCTGAACCAGAACCGTTTGGGACAGTGCCGGATCGCTGCTGGCGTCTTCCAGCGAACGCAAACTTGCGACCTGCCTGTGCACGACCCTTTCCGCAGCCATTGCCTTGCGCAATTCCGAAAGCTTGGCAATGAATATCGTCCAGCTGACCAGCGAGGCGATGATCAGGCCGATGATAACGAGCTTCACGATCCAGTCCGCCTGAGCGAACATGCCGCCTACGCTCAGTTCGACAGGGATTGTCGAGGGGGAAGCGGCAGCAGCTGCCGCCGGTGCCAGCAACACTGCAATTGCAACGGATTTCAGAACATGTCCCATAAGTCTCTTGACCACTTTCGCCAGCTGTTATGTCTCATGCGAATCATTCGCATCGACAAAAGGCCAATTACAGCTTCCTATTGCTATTGCAAGTGATTCTCATTAATTTACTGGTCATGAACCGGGAGCAGAAAATGTCGCGAACCCGGACCTCTCAAACGAGAGACTTTGCGATCGGCCTGCCGGCCCGTAAATGCAGGAAATGTCTGCACATATTCTGCCATGTCTCCCTCCTCGACGCGAGATCGACCGGGATTCTCTGAAGCTCCTCTTTCGAAATCGTGCGGATGAAGATGTACAAACTTGATTGCTCGCGCCAAACCGTTAGGGACTTGAGGATCCGCGAACCGTCTTTTTACCCCCAATTACGTAAAGATACAGACATAGATGAACTATTTCTACAATTGCTACAATCTCGCGATCGATAGCGAAATGCCCTTATCCGAAATGGTCGCCTTGCCCGATCGGCCGACAGCGATTGATGTCCGCATCGCGCAAGGCGCAGTCGATCCGGATGGACTGGACGGCGCCGAACAGGTCGGTCCCTTCTTGTGGGTTTCCCCCACTGCCCTGCAATTGCACATTCCGGATGTGGCCCGTTTTCTGGTCAGCAACGGTAATACCATTCTTTACGATCCGGCACCGGGGATTGATGAGGACAGCGTTCGGGTATTCATGCTCGGCTCGGCGCTGGGTGCGCTTCTATTCCAGCGGGGCTATCTGGTTCTGCACGGCAATGCTGTACAGATTGGCGACGGCTGCATCATCTGTGTCGGCCATTCGGGCGCGGGAAAATCTACGCTCGCTGCCGCATTCATGCAGCGGGGCTATAACCTGCTTGCCGATGATGTGGTTCCAATCGGCAATGACTGTCATGCCATCCCCGGCTTTCCCCGGATCAAGCTGTGGCAGGATGCGGCCGACAAGCTGGAAATCGACACGACGTCCCTCAGCCGGATCCGTCCGGATATGGAAAAATTCAATCTACCGATTACCGAAAAATTTGTGCCCAAGCCGCTGCCCGTGAAGCATATCTATATTTTGCGCAGCGATGACGAAAAGGGTTTTTCCTCCTCCCCCATCAAGGGCTTGCAAAAATTCCCGGCGCTGCACGCAAACACGTACCGCCAGAAATTTCTCGACAGCATGGATTTGCGGTCCGATCATCTTAAGCTTTGCGGGAAGCTCGCCGGGCAAACGGCGATTACCCGGATCTTGCGCCCGCGCCAGGGTTTTGAAATCGATCAGCTGGTCGATCATATTCTGGCTGACCTGTCCGAAAGCGTCTGAACGTGGGCGCGATCTACTGGCTGTCCTCCTATCCCAAATCCGGCAACACATGGTTCCGTGCGTTTCTGCAGAACCTGCAACAAGATGGCGATGCGCCGGTCGACATCAACGAACTGCATACCGGGTCGATTGCCAGCGGCCGCAGCTGGCTGGACGAAGTTCTCGGCTTTGATACGGCCGACCTACGGCACGACGATATCGATGCCTTGCGGCCTGCTGTATATGAATGGAGCCTGCAGTCACCCGATCTGGAATATCACAAGATCCACGATGCCTATACGTTCCTGCCCTCGGGAGAGCCTTTGGTCAGCAGCAAGGCGACCCGCGGCGCGGTCTATTTTGTCCGCAATCCGCTTGATCTGGCCTCATCCTTTGCCAATCATTTACAGTGCAGCGTCGACAAGGCGATCGAGCGGATGGCTTCGCCGGACATGAGCTTTGTCAAATCGGAAAGAAAGCTGAACAATCAGGTCCGGCAGAAATTGCTCAGCTGGTCCGACCATGTGCTCAGTTGGGTCGACGCCCCCGGGCTCAATCTGGAGATTCTGCGCTATGAAGACATGCTCGGCGACAGCCTGGCCACCTTCACCCGGGCAGCACGCTTTCTGGAATTGCCGCATGACCGCCCGCGGGTCGAAAAAGCTCTTCATTTCAGCCGTTTCGATCGCTTGCAGGAACAGGAGAAAACAGACGGGTTCAAGGAAAAGCCGGCCAATACTCCTTCCTTCTTCAGGCAAGGCAAGGCCGGCGGCTGGCGCAACGAACTGAACGAGGAACAGATCGCCAAGATTATCGCCGACCACGGACCGGTGATGCGGCGGTTCAACTATCTTGATCAGAGCGGTGTCCCGCAATAACTCCGGGCATAGGGTCGCGCGGTCCGGCGATCCATCCGCCTAGAGCTGCGCCAGAAACCCGCCGGTCAATGATTGCGGCAGACTGCCGCCGAAGCCAGTATTCCCCTCGAGCAATATTGGCCCGTCAGGGGTCAGCACCCAGTCCCACGCGATCGCCCAGAACTCGGAAAAAGCGCCATGGGCCGACAGACTGTGGCCAATCAAAGCTTGCCAATCAGGCAGCGGCCGCGGGCCACCGATAGCTTTCAGCATATCCCGCTGACTCTGCCGCACTGGCTCCGGCAACGGCAAATTTCCAGCCAGCGGCTGCACCAGTCCGCTGTCGGCGTCGACGGGCAAGATGACATAGGTATCGGGGCGATCCGACGGCTTGCGCTCGGCCGGGATTTCCAGTGACGCGCACATAATCGCGATATCCCGTCCGTCTTGAAAGGTGATGCAGCGGACGGTGATTGCACGCCCGTCCGGCACCAGCGGGGCAAGCTGCGGATGATTTTGCAGCGCCGGCTGCACCAGAGCATGATCGCGTTCCAGCAAGGATTCCCACGCCGCTATTACCGATTGCTGGTCCGGCAGCGCCTCTCCCTCGAACATCCGGCCTTCAATCGTCTGCTCGGTTTGCCAACATTCAAAAGCCCCGAGACCGCGGTTGCCCGACCTGCTTTTGCAGAACAGGTGGCGATGCGCATTCAAGGCATCGAGAAAATCCAAGCTTGCGGTGCTCGAAACGGTCGCCAGGATCGGCGCCATCGGTATCCCGCGTGACAGCAGGATGCCCGTCGTGACAGCCTTGTTTCCCAGCCGCGAATATTCGTGCGACGATATCGGCTGGCGACTGTTCCGCCACCGGTGAAAAGCGGCGATATGGCGATCGCTGACAAAATTCCACAAGCATCCGGGGTGTTCGACAAGCCCGAAGCGATAAACATCGGCGGGTGGCATGCAGGCTCCGATGCTGAGACGGACGAGCCGGAAAAACTGACGGTATACCGGAATGCCGCGTTCGTCCCGAACCAGGCCACCATATCGGCGCAGCACCCGGAACAGCGCCAACCAGCCGTACAAAGTGGCCCATTTCAGCCACAATATTATTTCCAGAATCAGATAGAGTGGTTTTGGCAGACCCGGCAATGCCGTCCAGAATATTTCCCTGTGCGCTGCCAATTGCGGGCTACTTGCAAACAGATAGCGCCAGCTGATCATCCCGTGCGGTATATTGCGCCGCCACAGTTCCCGGCGAAGCACGCCGCACAGTTTTGCCCATCCGCTAGGCAACCGATAGACCGTGCAGCCAGATGTTTAGCCATTTCAGGGAGTTTGTCTGCCGCCTGATCTGGATGCCTTCCATTTCATTACAACCGCCTGACTCGATTCGCTCGATCTTTGTCCGCCATTTCTCGTGATCGATCATGTCCGCCAGCATCGGGTGCAGATCGGCATCGACCCGCTTCATATTCTCGACAATATCGCTGGTATCGTGAATAGGGAGAGCCTGGCGTTCTCCCATATATTTCGAACGTTTCCACGCCACCCGATCCGGCACCGTTCCGGTGATGGCCCGGCGATGCAAATAGCGCCCCATCCCGCCCGGCCCCGCCCGTTCGACAATCGGCGTGGACAGATATTGCTGCACCAGCCGTTTGTCCCAGAGCGGCCAGCGATAGTCGATGCCATAGGATGCAGCCATCAATGTGCAATTCTCGAGCCGCGTCGGGACATAGGCCATCTTCAACAATCCGCCGATGATCCAGTCATTATGTTTGCGATGGACAGCATCATAGCGGGCGGTTTCCATATATTGCCGATGTAGGTCATAGCGGGCGACAATCTCGTCGCGCAAAGGCTGCTCGGGCCATCTTTCCTTCCAGACGGCAAGGAAGGTCGGATTGTATCCGTCGTTTTTCCGCTCGGCATAGATCCGCCTGAGCAGCCGATATATCCGCATCGGCAAATTGCCCTTCATCACCTCTATCGCGGCCTTGTAGGCGCCCTTGTCGACCAGTTCCCTCTGGATATGGTTGGCATAGTTGGTGACCACTTCATCGCCACCATAGCCGGAGAACAACGTCCTGATGCCGTAAATTCGACATTGATCATAGAAAGGCCGGTGGGTCGTCGCATTGCCATGCTCTTCCGGATAGCCGAGAATTTCCAGATCCTCCCGGATATGCTCGTCCGCATAGTTGATCTGCCCGTAATTGGATGTGTTGATATGGTTGTGGACGATTGACACAGCCTGGCTGGTTTCCAGGATATGGGCGGGTTCCTCTTCTGAAAGCGCGAAGCCGAAACTGTGCAGGCGGTCCCCCGGCACGCCAAGAAATTTCCCAAGATATGCGGTGATTGTCGCGGAATCGATTCCGCCACTATTCTCCGTCCCGAGCGGATAATCGCTGACCATCTGGGAGCGCATCGTCTCCTCGAGAATTTCGCGATAGGCCTCGACACGCGCCGGGTCGCGGGTGAACACATCCGGCGCATCATCCCGCCAATGGTGGTAGCGCCGCAATTCCGGCTGGCCATTGCCGATGCTGAGCGAATGGCCGCCCGGCAATTTCATGATTTCGTGAAAAGCCGTGCGATCCTGGCTTTTTGACTGGCCGATAACATAGCGCGCAATCCAGCCGGGATCGGGCGTGGGCCGGGCATTTTTCAGCTTGAGCAACGCCGCCGGCGTAGAAGCGAAGACCAGACCCTGTGCATGCGGCCAGTAGTAGAAGGGTTTTATGCCGATCGGATCGCGAGCCAGAAATGCCGTGCGCTTTTCGCTATCTATGATCGCCAGCGCGAAGTCACCGGCAAGCTTTTCCGGCAGGCTCTCTCCCCATGCAAGCCAGCCGGCAAGAACCAGCCGGGCGTCGGGCGTTTCATCAAGCGGCCGGTCCAGCGCCAGCTGGGCCGCCAGTTCGTCACGATTGTCCAGCCGCCCCCAGAAGGCGACGCGGAACCGGTCTGCCACCAAGGGTACTGCATCGATATGATGCGACGAAGGCGTGTTATATATATCCGCCTCAACCAGCAGGCTGTGTTCGTCGCGCCGGAAACCGCTCACATCCGGTTTACAGCGGGGATAAAGGGCGGAAATCCAGACCTCCGGCGCAACCCATGCTTCGACCGGCGGAGAATTGTCATAGCAAAGCAGACCGGCAAACATAGATCGGGGCACACCTGTATTGATTATTCCCGCGAGACAACTAGGGCGATATCTGCTTGCATGCCAGCGCTTTTCACGTCCCGCTACCGCTCCTTCTCGCTCGCCGCTCGTATTGATTGCCAGCCAGACTTGGCTTTGATATTGCGATAGCAAATCCAACCATATGAGGCTTTTATGAGCGAATTAAACTTCGATAGTGTCGTCCAGCGCAATCCTGAAATGGTGTCCGCCGACATGGATGGCGAAATGGTAATGATGAGTATCGAAGACAGCGCCTATTATGGATTGAATGCGGTGGGCTCCGATCTGTGGGAAGCCATGGAAAAACCTGTCAGCGTGACCGCCCTGTGCGATCGGGTTACCGAAAATTTCGACATCGACCTTGCTACCTGCCGGAGCGACGTCATGGAATTACTGACCGATTTGCGCGCACGCAATCTGGTGCAACTGGCAGCGTAGCGGAAGGGAGGGTTTCTCTCCGGTTGCAACGGACATGATCAAAACCCTGAAACGAAAATTTGATACGGCTACGCAGATGCCGCTGTTATTCTACCTCTGGCTCGGCCCGGCATGGGTGCTGCTGGGGCTGAGCCGGCTGGTCATTCTCACGGTGACGTTCAAGCGTTTCGCGCACTGGCTTGGGCTGCACGATGGCCTCGCCCCGCGCACCCCCTTGACCACGGCAGAACAGGCAAAACGCGCACGAGCGATCAGCAGCGCCATCATTGTCGCGGCCAAATTTGCGCCATGGAAGGCCAACTGCTTCCCCCAGGCGATCACCGCCCGGCTGATTCTGGGCCTGTATGATATCCCCTATGCCCTCTTTTTCGGCGTGACGCGTAGCAAACAGGAGGAAGACAGGGGTGCGATCAAGGCCCATGCTTGGGTTGTATCAGGCCGGGTAAATGTCACGGGTGGGCGCAGCTTCGGACAATTCACATCGGTAGGCTGTTTCGTATCGAAATAGACCCGCCGCAGCTAGCCACCCTGCGGACAATATCCCGTTATCGCTGTCCCGCCGGCACGGGATCGGGCAACCCTGCTCAATGGATTTTTCTTCCGTCCTTTCCTGTTATTTCGAACAGAGACCGTTTGAGCCGAGCCTGTCACCAATGATCCATTCCCCGCAAGAGAGGTGACCAAATTGGACCGTACTGGGGGATTTCTGGGAGAAGCCAGCAGCGGCGGGTGGAAGATTCTGCTGGCCGGCGTCATCGGCATGATATTGGGGATCAGCGCCCTTCCCTTCTACACTCTGGGCGTTTTCGTGCAGCCAGTGGCCAATGATTTCGGCTGGTCCAGAACGATGGTTGTCTCCGGCCTGACTTTCCAGATGGCCGGAACCGTGCTGGTGGCCTGGCTGGCGGGCTGGATGATCGACCGCTACAGCGTACGGAAGATCGCCCTGCTCAGCCAGGCGGGCCTTGCTCTGGCTTTCCTGCTGCTAGCGTTGCAGGATGGCTCGCTCTGGCTGTGGCAGTTGAACTGGTTCATACTGGCGCTTCTGGGCATCGGAACGTCCCCGATGAGCTGGTCCCGCGGCATAGTCGAACGGTTCGAAAGCGGTCGTGGCCTTGCCCTCGGCATTGCCCTGTCGGGCAGTGGTATCACTGCCTTTGCTGGACCGCCGCTGATCGAAGCGATTATCGAGGCATATGGATGGCGCGCGGGTTTTTATGCTCTGGCTGGCGCCGTCACCCTGATCGGAATTCCCTCCACATGGTTTCTTTTCCGGATCTCTGACCAGAGGGAAGCACGCGGAGCCGCGACGACAGCAGTCCCGTTGACCGGGCTGAGCTTCAAACAGGCGCTTCTGACGCGCTATTTCTGGCTGATTCTCCTCGCATTTTGCACGATCACCTTCGCCGTGAGCGGAACCATTCCCAATCTTGTGCCGATCATGCAGACAATGGGGATCGGACAGGCCGCTTATTATGTGAGCCTGATCGGCATCGCGATTATCATCAGCCGTCTGATCAGCGGCTATCTGATCGACCGCTTCTGGGCCCCCGGTGTGGCTGCCATGCTGGTTCTGATCGCAGCCGGTGCCTGCGGGTTACTTTCCCAAGGCATAGCACCGGCCTTCGCCGTCATCTCGCTCGGCGTAGCCGCCGGAGCCGAGTTTGACCTGATCGCTTTCCTCTGCGCCCGTTATTTCGGCATGCGTGCTTATGGTCGCATCTACGCCTGGCTCTGGGCCGGCTTTGCTCTCTCGACCGGCACGGGATCAATCACGATCGCCTATTTCCTGGAAACAGGTCTTGGCCCATCCGGCGTCATGCTCGCGGTTGTCGGTGCCCTATTCATTGCAGCAGCAGCACTGCTGGGGCTGGGACGCTATCCGGACCCCCGGCAATGGGAACAGCCAGCCTGACCGGCGGAAAAGTCGTGTCACCGGGCATAATATCCACAACCGCTTCCTCACGGTTTTCCCGGGAACCAGTATCCGGTCCGGCTTCAGTTTCTTGTCGAATGGGGTGCCGTCCCGGCCAATGTGTCCGGACTATCTGTCCGTGAACTCGAAGGCATAGCGCAGTCCGATACGGCCGACAAATCCGTCATAATCGCGCACCGGGATATTCGATGCATTGCTGACAAAGCCGGCTTCGGCAAAAAGCGAAACCTGGTCCCAGGCTTGATAGTCCAGCCCCGCAACGGCGCGGATATGGGTGTCGGAGCGCTTGGCCGGATAGAGCTGCGAGAAATCATCCTCATAGTCGCGCTGCACCACGGACATACGACCGAAGCCAGTGAGGCTTTCGGCCAGCGGCGTGCGGCCGACCAAGCGAAAGCCATATCCCTTATAGCTAAAGCGATTGTCGTCTGCGTCATGCTTCAGTCCAAGCAATGAGAGATTGAAGGAGGTCGGGCCGCCCTTGGGGCGCCAGTTGTGGCGCAATTCGACCAGCCACTCGGATTGGTCAAAACCGGTGAAGCGATCCTCGGACTGGTTGCGGAAACCGTAGCGCAGGCGCGCCGTGGTCGTATGCTCCCGGGAGTGCCGATGGATGAGCTGCGCTTCTGCCCGCGGACGATCGAACACGCGGCCGTCATCCCCCAGAACATATTGATATTCGGCGCCCAGCCGCAGTTTGGTTGCCGCATTCTCTCCGAGCGGGAAGTCGGCCCGCAGCCCAGGTCCGAATGCATAGCGGTTGAAACGGCTGTCTTCCGGATAGACGGCGACTTCTGCGCCGAAGTCCAGAAGCAACGGCCCCATGTCGTAGCCAAGCCGGACTTCGCTTTCCAGGACGCTGGCGATGCGATCCTGATCAATGCCGTTCTCGATAATATCGGCCGGTACGACATCCCGCCCCGCTGCGACTTCTACCGTGGCAAAAAACTCGCCGTCGTCAGCCATGGCTGCACCGCTGAAATTTGCCGCGATAGCGAGTGTCATTATCGGAAATGCTGGTTTCATGAGCTTGTGTCACTTTGTGTCGAGAGAGAAGGTTGGCGAAACGATTTGGCCTTCCGGTTGATCGGAATGGTCAAGACGGATTCTAGGGTGAACCAGGCGCGCATGGCCCGGAACAGGATATATTCGGGTAGCGCCAGAAGCGCTGCGGGCTTGCCGTTGATCAGGATGGCGGCCACCGCCACCAGCATCGGAGCGCCGATCAGCACGGCGGCAATAGCCTGCCAGACCAACGGACTGGTCGGGTCGGTATCGGTGAAGAACTGGAATATGCCAAATAGCAGGATCGGCACCATCATCGCACGGCGGGCCGAATTCAGCAGCATATAGGGCAATACCAGCTTGCCCCGGATGGTCATGGATGACGATGTGATGATATCCTGGCAGCGCGAGGAGACATGATAGACCGACCGGAACCAGCGCAGCCGCTGCTCGCGCAGATGCGCAAAACTGGTCGGAACTTCCGAAACATAGCGCACCCGATGGTCGACAATCGCCCGATATCCCATTTCGCCGATCCGCAATGACATATCGGTATCTTCGCCGTTCATCCCCGAAGCAAATTCGCCTACGCTTTTCAGCGGTTCGGTCCGGTAGACAGCGAACATGCCGGGCACTCCGACGAGCCCCCAAAGCGCGCTCAGCGCCGGTGAATAATAGCCATGTTTCACCAGAACCTCGACCAGCCGGGCGCGGTCGAACATCGCGCCACCGGGCGGCATGGGAATACCGCCGACCACGCCTATTTCCGCATCGGAAAAATTCTGCACCGCAAGGATGATATTGTCCGGTGCAATCAGTGTGTCGGCATCGATACGGATGGTGATCGGATGACTCGCTTCCGCTATCCCGCGGTTGAGGGCATGGGCCTTGCCGCTTTTCGCGACATGTATGATCCGTCCCTGCAAGGCGGTTGCTTCTGCGATCGCCTGGCGGGCTACTGCTTCCGTCTCGTCGGTGGAGCCGTTATCGAGAATGATCAGTTCGACAGTTTCGCCATAGTGCCGGGCAGCCGCGTCGATGTGCCGGATGGTTTCGGCAATGATATAGCGCTCGTTAAACGCCGGCACGATGATGCTGACGGGCGAGCGGAAATCATCCTCGGCATCCAGCCGCCGTTCGATCATGCTGATCAGATAAAGCTGGAAAAAAAGCAGCGGCAGAAACAGGAGGACGCCCGGACCAATGCCGCCGAGCAGGGTGATATCCCGCAATCCCTTTACCACGGCAAAATCGGAATAGCCGACAAAACCGGAAAGGGCCGCTGCAATGACAGCCGTCGCAGCCAGTCGCAGAACCGGGCGCAGGTTTTCATGTTCGCCGATTTCCATGTCCGCTTTCTCCGGCATCGACCCGCGCTCCAGCAACATCAGCGAAAACAGGCCGAAACCGATCAGCCCGGCAATGATCTGCACGACGGCCAGGGCATAGGGGTCGCCGAAGAGCGACAGGAAAATCGTGTTCAGCAGATCGAGCAGACAACAGATCAACAGAAAGCGCAGGACAAGATCGAAGGCGAAAAGCAGCCGCGCAACGGCTGAACCACTGCCGAAGCAGGCAAAGGCGATGTAGAAGGAAACGATATAGGTACGGATCGCTATGGAATGCTGCCCGGTATAAGGCGCAAAAATATAATCCCGCTGAGGGAAAAGCCAGTCGAACCGGCCCGTACCAAAGGCCCAGAGCTGGAGTAAGGCCAGTAGGCAAAAGGTGAGCAGCATGGCCGGCACGCGCAACGGCGATACCGAGGCAGCCAGTCCGCGCGGGCGACTGTCGACCGATCCGAATTGGGCCTCACGCCTGGAATCACTGGTGAGCGGTATGGTCAACCATCAATTCCTGCAGTATCGGGCAGCGCTTCGTCGCCGGCTATGGACACAAGGAGTGCCACAGCCGAGCTGGACAGCGTCACGATCTCCCCGACCGGTCGGGCGATTACGCCGCCGTTGCGATCCTGCGACTTGTAGACAATCCAGTCACCGGGCTGAACGCCTTCTTTTGCGATTGCGGCAACAATGTCACCGCTGACAATGCGTATTTTTGCAGCCGTAGGGCCAGTGACGAAGGACAGGCCACGCGGATCCAGTTGCCCCAGCAATTGAGCGGCAGCCTGAGCGTCGACCGCGGTCTCCATTTCGCCAAGCAGCGCAACCGTATCGACAGCCGCCAGTTTTGCGCGCAAAAGCGAAAGGCTATCCGACGCGCGTTGTTCTCCGCCTTTCAGCACGGTTGCCGGCAGCAACTCGGCAACCGACTGCCGGTCGGTGCCGCAGCGATTATAGTTACCGTCTCCCGAGGCCAGCGATATCTCGATCTTGTTGTCCGCTTTGTGAAAATCGGCGGGCAGCGCTATCGACTGGCTGACTCGTTCGGTTTGCGGCGACAGCCGCCGCGAAAACAGCATATGGTCATTGAGCGCGACGGTGAGGTCATAAGGGGTGTTGCTGCCAGCTGGTCCCACAGCCAGACGCAGGTCCAGCGCAGACGGCAGTCTCTGGTTCGGCAGATCCGTAACGCTATAGTGATAGCGCCAGCTGGTCTGGCGATCGAACTTCCGCATGCCGCGATTGACATTCTTGCCGGTAAACGGAATCGGATAGGCAGGCTGGACAAACACATCGCTATAGGGTTTCGCTTTTGCGGAGAGCTTCGTCAGAGCCGCGCTGTCCAGACCATTCGGACCGAAATGCAGCAAATATCCCTTTTGCACCAGCCGGGCGCCATGCACCAGCGATACCAGCGCCTCTTCATTTCCGTTGCTTTTGTTCCAGGAAACCGGCACCCGGCCGCCCCACAAGGCGAGTCGATCGCTTGTCGTCTCGACTGCCTTGGCAAGCTCGAGCCGCAACCCGCTCTGGGGTTTGATCTCGACCACGGCGGCGATGGAGTCATTGGGAGAACATTGCGCAATCTCGCCACGACCCTGCAGACTCAATCCAACGTCAAGAGCACCCGAGGACAACTCACTGGCGGTCAGTTCGATTTGGGCTTTCTGTTCGCCCTTGACCTGATTTAGAAGAATGTCGGCGCGTTTGACCCCGTTGATCGACACCCGCAGAACACCTTCAACGCCTTCGGCGACCCGGCTCGAATACAGCAGTTCATACCGCCCGTTGACCGGGCGGGCATCGGTCGGCAAGTGGAAAACCAGCCCGGTGTAGGAAGGCAGCCCGCTGAGAATGAGCGGCGCGTCGGAATCCTGCCCTGTCGTGAAAACGCTGGTCCCGCTGGTATCAGATCCGAGACCGGACGCGCCTTCATAGTTGGAGAATTGCTGCTGCTCGCCGCCACTCAGCTTGGTCCAGCCGGATTTGAATGCGCCGCCCTGGCCCAATAAAATGAGCACACCGGCCAGCACGAAAGCCAGCAATCCTACACCTACTAATCTCATCTCATATTTCTTTTCGGTTTGTTGTTAAGCTGCTTTTTGGCATTGCTGCTGGCCCTGCGGGTCGTCATCGCCGCTTTCGGTATCTGCATTTTCCTGTCCCCCCAGCGCATTCGACCGGTCTTCATTCCAGGCCGTGCGTGCAGGGATTTTGTCAAGATTGATCCGGTCCTTGTAGCGCGATGATATTTCGATTGTATCGTCGAGCAGTCCCGCCGCGAGCAAGATCGGATCGAGGCCCAGCGCCCGCAAATGCCGGTTGCTGACATTCAGGTCATTTTCTTCCGCTTCCTTGCGCGGGTTGGGCACATAGGCAATTTCCGCACCGGTGATCGACGAAACCAGCTGCGCCAGTTCCTTGACCCGCAAGGTTTCCGCAACCTGGTTGAGGATCTTCACCGGACTGCCGGCTGCCGGCGGATTGTTGACGGCCAGTTCGACACAGCGAACCGTATCCTGAATATTGATGAACGCGCGCGTCTGGCCGCCCGTACCATGGACCGTCAGGGGGTGGCCGACTGCGGATTCCACCAGGAACCGGTTCAGCACCGTGCCATATTCGCCATCATAGTCAAACCGGTTGACCAGCGCCGGGTGACGACGGGTCTGGTCGGTCTGGGTACCCCAGACAATGCCCTGATGCAGGTCGGTGATGCGCATCTTGTCGTTGTTGGCATAAAACTGGAACAGCAGCTGATCGAGCGATTTGGTCAGATGATAGACGCTGCCCGGATTGGTCGGATACAGGATATCGCGCTTGTGCCGCTGTCCCTGATCATCGGTCACTTCAACCGGCAGATAGCCCTCGGGCAATTCGAAACCGGCACCGGAATAACCGTAAACACCCATGGTGCCGAGATGCACCAGATGGGTGTCCAGCCCCAGATCATTTAGTGCCACCAGAACATTATGCGTAGCCGACAGGTTATTATCGACCGTATAGCGTTTTTCCTTCGGGCCGCGCATCGAATAAGGTGCCGCGCGTTGCTCGGCAAAATGGACAATCGTATCCGGCCGCAGTTCCGCGAGAAAATCACAAAATTCCTGATATTCCCGGGCAATATCGATAACGGCATAGTCAATCCGGTTGCCGGAGACTTCTTCCCATGCCTCGACCCGGATATCGATCGGTTCGATCGGGGTCAGACTGCGAATACCGAGTTCAAGATCAATCCTGCGACGCGACAGATTGTCCAGGATGGTCACATGATGACCCAGGGAAGACAGATGCAAGGCTGTCGGCCAGCCGCAAAATCCGTCACCACCAAGCACAAGTATTTTTTTGCCGTTCATAAGATAAGGCCCCATTCTTCAAAGATTATCGTTCAATCGGGCTAGCATCCCGGCCAGTTACTACTGGAGCGCAATTACTCTCTGCGCATCTTTGGTCTGGAGAATTCCGGCGACGACAACAATGGCAAATTACATTCTGTTAGACTTGTTTACATTTAGCTTTCACGGCGTTTGCAGCGCTGGTTTCAGCGGTTGGTAGACTAAGCCTCTGTAATCTTCTCACTATTTGCCGGGAATCAATCGTCGTTGACTGCCGGAGAACAAGTCGGCGCAATCTTCGCCATAAGACGGCACATCCAGGCAGTGGGACCGTTTTTCACCGGCAGATGCGCGTTGCGACTTAATCACTACTGACAGCCGCGAGGCTGCTTTTACGGACGAGGCGGACAGTCTCGGACCTTACCGCCTCACCAGACAACGCCCGTCTGTTCACTGGTCCTGGGAACCATAATTAAGATCAATTCTCGTCAGTTGCATAGGCCGCCTCCGGTCCGGCTTGCCGCTCTCGGCCTTGACGAAGCGAGCCAGTCTGGCAAATACATTATATTTTTCCAGAACCAGCCGTTTTGCTTCTCGAATAGCATCCAGATTTCTTTCCCAGCGATCGGATTTGACAACATCCGCAATGATCTGGAAGACATCCGGGTCTTCCGGATCGAGGATAACCATACTCTCCGCGGGAAAGAATTTCGTGATCGCCGGACTGCCGTAATAGATCGGCATCGTCTCCGCCACGAAACAGTCGCCCAGCTTTTCTGTAAAATACCAGTCGTCCCGAAAATTTTCGAACGCAATGCTGTATTTATAGGGAGCGAGACCGTCCCATTTGTCGGTGACAGGACGAAACCCTCTCCCGAAATGGTCGAATGCGACATTCTGTTTCAACTTTTCGAGAAAAGCCAACCGATATCGATGTCCGGCCATTATCGATTCAGCCGAACATATCCAGGACAATGCGCGGGTCTTGTCAGGCGTTTCGCAGGATGAAAGATAGTCATATGACCGGTCAACCGTCCACATCGGCGTCAGAGAATTTTCAATCTGATAGCGGCGAGCAGGGGATGCGCTGGCCACAATATCGGCATCACAGGTCAGCACGATGGTACCATCTCCCTGGCCCCGGTGCCAAGGCTTATGCGTCGGCGTTGGAGGCTCGCAAACCGCGAGAATGGTACGGTTCGGTCGTCCCCAGAATCGCAAATCCCTTCTGTCCCAATCGAGATTGTTCAGGATCAGGTGCCAATCAGGGGCCGGGTTTTCCCCGCGGATGAACGCGACCCCATCCCAAACACAGCTCCCATTGGGTGTGGCACGGCGTGCAGCATCGACCAGATTGCCCCAACCTCCGTGGCGATGATCGGTCCAGTTATCGTAGCAGGAAACAATGATGTCAGCCGCTTTTGCCTGGGCAGGAGAAGCCAGCGGCCGTAGATCGGAGGACGGCGGAGCGAACCAGCCTTGCCGAAAATTACTCGCGCGCGCGCGGACGCGATGAAGCATGATGGACTCTCCAAGATGATTTCCGGTCGGAATAAAATTTTCGATACCGGCCCGGAGATTGCCAGTAGCATAGACTATTGGCAAGCTCCCCAGCTGATATTGGGTCTGGAACAGCAATTTCCGGAATTCGATAGCCGTTGACTTCCCGCGGCTATATCAGCTTAATCTTCACCATGCGACGGGACAGCCAACCGATAGAGCCGCAATTCACCCGCCGAGGGGTGCTACACGGCACGGTCTGCGCCGGATTTGCCCTCGGCAGCCCCCTTCCCGCTCTCGCGTCCGCCGGACCGGACAACACCCTATCCGCGATCGCGGCAAGCCGCGGCTTATCCTTCGGCAGCGCGATATCGGCGCGATGGCTGGGGAATGACAGGTTCGCCGGCCTGATCGCCCGCGAATGCGATACCATCACCACCGAAAACAGCTTGAAATGGAAATATCTGGAGCCGGACCGGAGTCGTCGAAAGGCGGCGCCGGCGAAAGCCCTTGCGGAATTCGCCCGACAACAAGGACTCGCCACCCGCGGCCATTGTTTCGTCTGGAATCATGACAATCGCATGCCGCAATGGCTCGTCGAAATGACCAGCGAGTTGCGCCCTGGTCACCGGCGACCCTTGACAAGCCGCATGTGGCGGCATGCAGCCTATCTTGGCCGGGTCTTCCCGGATATCTCTTCCTGGGACGTCGTAAACGAGGCGATCAATCCGCGAAATGGTGATGTCCGCGACACCGCCCTGCACCGGCTGATGGGCGAACAGTTCATCGATCTGGCGTTCAAGATGATGAAGAGAAAAGCGCCCAAAGCACAGCTGGTTTATAATGACACGATGAGTTGGGATGCATCGCCATTGCATCGCAATGCAGCCTTGCGGCTGCTCGAACGGCTGTTGTCGCGCAATGTCCCCATCAATGCGCTCGGCATTCAGAGCCACCTTGGCAATACGCTGGGCAGGCCAAGGGACGAGAGCGGCTGGCGGCTGTTTCTGGAGGAGGTAAAGGCCATGGGGCTCGATATCATCCTGACCGAACTGGATTGCAGCGATCGCAATGTTGACCATCCGGATAAGGCCCGACGCGATACAGAGACCGCAGCATATACCAGAGGCTATCTCGACCTGACGCTGGATTTCGCCAATGTGAAGCAGATCATATTATGGTCACTGACCGATGCCACCAGCTATATGAACCGTCCCGGCTATCCGGACTATAAAAGGCGCGCCGACGGTCTGGCCTTGCGGGGTCACCCCTATGATGATCGCTGGCAGCGGAAGAAAATGCATACCGCCATCGGCAACGCATTGCGCGCGGCTCCCCGCCGCTGACATGGTCTCCCGGACCCTGGACCACAAGACCGCTCTGCCACCAGTGTGGCGGCGGCCAAAAGGCGCTATCCTTGAATGTCTGGCGGCATCAGCCCTTCGCTAAGCTTTCGGATCGGCTTTCCCGTGATCACGGCAGGCCGGCGTGCCGCCATCCCGGCTCGCTCCGCCCAATTCTCTCTGCACGCATTTTTCGAACAATATCTGCTCGCGTGAAGGATTGTCGTTAGCGACCCGGTTGGTTTGACGAGGGTTGCCCGACGCTGTGCCCCCGACAGACATATTGAGTTTGCTCGACAACATCCGGTGACTATCTCTGCACGCGACCAGATCCGTCGCCGGACATGAGTTTCTCGACCTCCGGTACCGTGACCCGGTTGAAATCGCCGAGAATGGAATGTTTCAGACAGCTTGCCGCCACCGCAAACTCGAGCGACTGCTGTCGGTCGTCATAGGCATTCAGCCCATAGATCAACGCCGAAGCGAAACTGTCGCCGCCACCGACCCGGTCCACGATATCGGTCAGTTCATAGTGGCGGGACAATTTGAACCCCTGACCCCGGTCGCGCAGGCAAGCGGACCAGCCGTTGCGGTCGGCGCTGTGGCTTTCCCGCAGCGTGATCGCGATGGTTGCCATGTCGGGGTAGAGATCGAGTACCTTGTCCGACAGCGCTTCATATTTTCTGGTGTCGAGCTCACCGGCTTCGACATCGACATCAACGCTGATGCCGAGCGATTTCTGGCAATCTTCTTCATTGGCAATGCCGACATCGACATATTTGACCAGTTCGCTCATTATTTCTGGCGCGCTCTTGCCATATTTCCAGAGCTTGCCACGGAAATTGAAATCGCAGGAAACGGTCAGGCCCGCCTGTTTTGCGGCTTTCACACATTCAATACTCAGATCGGCAGAATCCTGGGTCAAGGCGGGGGTGATGCCGGTAATGTGAAGCCATTTGGCGCCGGCGAAAATGCTCGGCCAATCGAAATCTCCGGGCTTGCACTCGCTGATAGCCGAATGGGCGCGATCATAAATCACCTTGGACGGTCGCTGGTTAGCGCCGGTTTCCAGAAAATAGATGCCGACCCGGTCACCCGAGCGGCGAATGTGGCTTGTATCCACGCCAAAGCGCTTGAGCTCGCCAATTGCCGAGGCCCCGACATCATTGTCCGGCAGCGCCGAAACAAAAGCCGATGACAACCCGTAATTGCTCAGCGCAACGGCCACATTGGCTTCGCCGCCGCCAAATGTTGCTTCAAATGACGGTGACTGGAAAAAACGTTCATGCCCGGGTGTTTTCAACCGCAGCATGATTTCACCGAAGGACAAATATTCTGCCATTTCCGAATTCCTTATGATCTACCGGCACGTGCGAGAGCGACAGCTTCGCGCGCCAGGCTGGTTATTGCATCGTAATCGCCGGCCTCGATCGCCGCTTTCGGTGTGAGCCAGCTACCGCCGCAGGCAATTACCGACGGCACAGCCAGAAATTCACCGAGATTATCCGCAGACACACCGCCGGTCGGCATGAAACGCATATCGCGAAAGACCGAGCTCAATGCCTTGAGCATCGGCACCCCGCCGGCAAGCTTGGCCGGGAAGAATTTCACTATGCCCAGACCGAGATTATGGGCCTGCTGCACTTCGCCCGGCGTCATCGTTCCCGGGAAAACCGGAAGATCTTCCTCCTTGCAGAAATTGACCACCGCATCGACCAGCCCCGGCGACACGATGAACTGGCCCCCCCGGGCAGCGGCGGCTTTTGCATCAGCCACGGTCAATATCGTTCCCGCACCGACAGTGATGCCGCTTGTCTCCGCGATAATGGCCGCCATGCAATCGAGCGCCGCGTCGGTCCGGAGAACGACTTCGACGACATCGAGACCACCTGCCTGCAACGCTTTCGCGGTCGCAACCGCAACCCGGGGATCACTGGCTTCGATCAGGGGCACCACAGGTGCAGCGGCAAATTTCGCCTCTAGTATCTGGTTTGTTTCGCTGGTCATTTCACGCTCGCAATTTTGGGTCAGGAGAAGAAAGTTCCGCCGTTGATATCGATATTCGCGCCGGTGATAAAGCTGCTGTCATCCGACACCAGATTGGCTACCGTGCGCGCAACCTCTTCGGAATTGCCCTGACGCCGGAGCGGGGTACCGGCAGCTACAGCGGTCCGCACTTCGTCTTTGGTAAATGTGTCATGGAAAGCCGTAGCAATCATACCGGGGCACAGCGAATTGACGCGGATGCCTTTGGGTCCGAGTTCCTTGGCCATCGCCCGGGTGAAGGTCATCACCGCCCCTTTTGATGTACCGTAAGCCGCCGCGCCGGGGCCGCCGCCATCACGGCCGGCTTGCGAAGCGAAGTTCAATATCGCACTGCCCTCCGGCATATGCGGGGCCACGGCCTGGGTCATCATGAATGTCGAGGTTACGTTGAGCTGCATGACATGATTGAAAAATTCTTCATCCATCTCGGCAAGGTTCTTCCGTGCAACCAGTCCGCCAGTGACGTTGACCAGAATGTCGATCGTCTCGCCAAAGGCCGCAATCGATTCAGCTACCAGACGATCAACATCGGCCTGTTTTGTCACATCGGCCTGGACCAGTATCGCGCTGCCACCGGCGGCTTTGATCGCATCCAGAGTGGCCTGCCCATCGGCTTCATTGTTGCAGTAGTTAACCACAACATTGGCGCCTTCGGCAGCCAGTTTTTCAGAAACGGCGCGGCCGATATCACGGCTACCACCGGTTACGATCGCAGTCTTGCCCTTGAATTTAGTCATATATTTTTCCCTGTTTTTCAAATGAGGAGGAGGAAGTAATCAAATATTTTTCGGTTTCAGAGGTTTGATGTCGGTGCAGAGGACCAGAACCGACAGGACAGTCATGATCGCCAGTCCGGCGCCGACGGCAAAGGCCGGCGCGTAGCTGTTGACCGTGATGACCGGAATCAGGAAGTTAAGCCCCACCACGGCCAGCTTGGCAGCGGTGCCGGCAAAACCAGCCAGCGAAGCAACGGATTTCCCGCTATAAAAATCGCTCGGCAATGTCTGGATATTTCCGACCGCCGTCTGGAAACCAAAAAGAATGGCCGCCATCAGCAAAACCGCGATCAGGGGCGAAGCCGCGACAATCGTCAGCAACAGCGACACCAGCATGATCAGCCCGCCCAGTGCGATCACCAGCTTGCGCGTCTTGTTGACGGTCCAGCCCGCTTTTATCAGCCGGCCGGCGAGCAGCCCGCCGAACCATGCGCCGAACATCGCGCCGACATAGGGAACCCAGGCATAGGTCGCGATTTCCTCGACGCCGAAACCATAAGTTTCGAACAGATAAAGCGGCAACCAGCCGACAAACAGCCACCAGATCGGGTCAAGGAAGAAGGATGCCATGATAACGCCCCAGCTTTCCTTGCGCGAGAGAATTTCGCCCGAGTTCGGCGCATAGGTAGCCGCTTCGTTGGTCTCGGCATTTTTCTGGCCGGTCAGGATATATTGCCGCTCGTCTTCCGTCAGCCAGGGATGGCTTTCGGGGCCGGATTTGTAGATGATCAGCCACGGCACGAGCCACAGGAACCCAAGGGCGCCGACGGCGATGAAGGTCGCTTGCCAGCTGCCCAGAAAAACAAACAGGATGCCGATGATCGGCGCCGATATAATGCCCCCGATCGCAGCTCCGGAATTGAAAACACCTTGGGCGAGCGCACGTTCGTTGATCGGGAACCATTCGGCATTGGCCTTGGTCGCACCCGGCCAGTTGCCAGCTTCGGACAGGCCGAGAAGACCACGGAACACGGCGAAGCTCATCAGACCGGCCGCCGCGGCGTGCAACATCGTGGCAGCGGACCAGACGACGATCGACAGGACGAAGCCAAGACGTGTCCCGATCCAGTCAAATATCTTGCCGAACAGCGTCTGGCCGAAGGCATAGGCGAAAGTGAAGACGTTCAATATGATCGCATAGTCGGTTTTGGTAAGGCCGATATCTTCAGAAATCTCAGGCCACAAAAACCCCAGAGCGCCGCGGTCAATATAGTTGATGATCGTCGCCAGGGCGACCAGACTGACAATGGCCCAGCGGAGATTTCCGACTTTTTTCACAGCGCTCACGATTTTTCTTCCCCCGTTGCCAAAAAGTCTTCCCGTTGCGGATTGAATATATCGAGCAGCGAGCCCGCTTCGATGCAGCTGATTCCGTGATCGGTGTCGGGCGAAACAATCACGCTGTCGCCGACATCCAGTTCCTGTTCCCTGCCGTTCACGACGGAGAGAAAACGGCCCGATTCGATATAGCTGATCTGGCTATGCGGATGCCGGTGCACGTCGCCGACGGATCCCGTGTCGAACCACAAGCGACAGAGCATGAGATCCGGGCCATAGCTGAGGATTTGCCGTGTAATTCCTTCGCCGACAGTTTCCACGGGGACATCCGAGGCCTGGACGAATGTCTCGCTGCAATTTTGTGAGGGTGCGGTCATCGCTTTGCCTTTCCCGCTGGCAGGTCAATACGTGCGGCGAATCCGGTCCAGGTCAACATTTGATCGCCAAGCTTCACCGAATGTTTCTTTTCGGAATCGGAATCGTAAGACACAACAAGAGCGACCTGCTTGCCGTCCAATTTTTCCACGATGACGATGTCAGAACCATTGACGCTTTCATGGCTGAGTGATTTTATCAGGCTGTCGCTGCCAACCGTCTGCTCGGCCGCTCCGTCATAGCGACCGTGCGATTCCAACAAGCTGACAAAGGTCGTATTTTGCGCGTCCCTGGTCCGCTGGATAATAATCGGCTCGCGGCGAAGATTGAAACTGGGGTCATTGGCACCGATTTCCGCCAAAATGGTTTCCGCGCCTTGTTGCGGTACAAATCGGTAGGTGTAGAATCGTCCATCGAGCAGGGTTGTGACAAATCCATTCTGCCCTTGCGGCTTTCCGACCGCATCAACCCAGATATGCTGATAGCCGTTGCCGGTTCCCAGCACCGGTCGCGCGGCGATATGGGATTCGGTGTCAAAGCCGACCCGCATGATATGCCCCTGATAATGCAGCGGCAGATCATATTGATGCGGGCTGTCGGATTGTACGCGCACGATATCCAGAGCGACCGGCGCAGATAGGCCGTCGACCGAAAACAGCGCCAATGTCCGGATGAAGCGGGTGTCGGGATAGGCGCCCTCGATCACGGCGGAACTGATTTGCGCGCCTTCGGCATCCGAGAAATAGAGCTGCTCAGGTGCGATCGAATCCGCGACCTTCACTTCGCCATCGAAATGGCTTTTTTCATCGACCACCAGCGTATTGTGGGCAATCGTCTGCTTGGCCCAGCTTTCATTCTCGGACAGGTAGCGGCCGCCGTCCTTGGCCTCGATATTCAGGAAACGCGCCGCGCCATAGTCGCTGATAATCTCGTTGCCATTGTCATAATATTGCCAGCTCAGCTTGTCGAAATGGCCGTGTCCCATGCCTTGCGAACTATTCTTCGCAACCAGCGCCTGGCCGCTTGTGCTGTCCCCTTCGCGCAGGATGGCGACCGCGCCCTGTTCGCCTTCGGGTCCGTCACTCAACAGCAGCGACTTGAAAGAGAAGGGCATGGCCTTGCCAGCAGCCAGATCATCGGCGACCAGCTTGCCGTCATTGGTCAGCACGGTCCGTCCTTGCCACTGGGCAATCGACAGCAGTCCGGGATCGCGGGTTTTGCGATAGGCGATGGCGACGCCGTGATAGAGCTCATCGGTCTGCAGGCTCTTGTCCTTGATGGCGTCGTTGAACGGGAAGAAATAGCCATCATAGGTCAGCTGGATGGTGGTGCGCAGCGCCTTCAGCAATATGCCGTCACGATGCTCGAAAATCTTGCGCGCCGGATCGTTCTTTTCGATTACCCCGGCAAAAACCACGAAGGGCTTCAATGCAAAGCGCTGATAATAGGGCCCTTCGGTATAATAGCCGTCGGGGGAAAAGAGCAGTTCGCTCTGCCGCAAGAATCCGGTCTCGCCGCTTTTGTCCAATCCGAGCAGAGCGATATCGACCAGTTCCCTGTCGCCCAGAACATAGCCCGTCATCCCGACACCGGCCGTGGCCCATGTCGCATGGTTGTGGATCTTGCTGAACGTCACCGCCGAGCCGGTGGAGAGGAACTCGGCTGCCTTGCGGAAGAGATTGTCGTCGATATTTTTCCGGTCGGCCTCTGACAGGCTGTCGCGAATGGCTTCATAGCCCTGGATACCGTGCACCATCCACATCGCATCGTTCAGCACCTGCCAGAAAATCCGCCCGGAGCTCTGGCTGTTCTTGCGCGCCGGATGCTCGTCCAGCGTGGGATAGAGATCAGCATAGGCCAGCAACATGTCGCGAACATAATCGGCATATTGCTGCTCGCCGGTAATCCGGTAAAGCTGGCCGCCTTCGTAAATCGCCTTGTAATTACGCTTGTGCTGCTCGTGCGTGTAGCCACCACCAGGATCCCTGGGCACAGGAACGACCACGCCCGCATCCATCATCTGATCGACAAAAGCCCGGGCCCGATCCAGTTCTCTTTCGTAGAGCGGCGCATATCTTTGTGCCGCCGCGTCAGATTCAGTCGGGGAGGAACCGACCGGCCCGGCCACGGCGGCAGAAGATGCAGCAGCCCATAGTGCGACCGCGATGAGCCTGGTTCTCATGGCCTTGCTGCGCCTTCAAACTGATTGTCGGCAAGGATCGCGCGATGCGCGCCTTGAAAATCCAGTTCCTCAAGAACCGGTGCGGGCATATTTTTCGACTGGTTGCCGGTGATCCGGGTTTGCGGTCGACCGACAGTGTGGACGATCTTGATCGGCGCGGCATTCAGGAAACTATTGTTGTTGATATCGCTATATTGCACCCCGTGCAGAACCATTGATGATCCTGTGGCGTTGTTGCTGCTGCGCCCCACATTCATGAAAGCGGAACCGGTCAGGGAAAAATGCGGCCCAAATGTACTCTCGTCCCGACCACCCCGGTAAATATTGAAAACAGTATCGCCGATATCCCTGAAACTGGAATCCGCCACGGCAACATATTCGACATTATACTGGCCGTAATCTTCGGCTTCCGCCGCCGCCTGCAAGACCGATCCGGAAATATTGGCAAATTTGCTGTTTCTGATGCTGATCCGATCCGCAAACGAACTTTTGCCCAGTGCGATGACGTGGAAGGACTTGTTGACGTCCAGATTCGCCACGGTAACGCCGTCAAGCTCGATCAGAAAATTGGACTGGATCGGGTAAATCGCTGTCCGGATAACCGCATTGCCAACCGAATCCGGGGCCAATTCTCCGTCAATAACAAGATTGCTGAGGCGCAGACTTCCGCCCTGCCTGATTTCGACTAGCGAGGGCCTGGCAAAACGGATTCTAGCACCGGCATTTTCGGGCCCTGCGATCGAAAGGACCTTGTCCAGCGGCAGTATCTTGTTCACCAGATAGTCGCCGGCGCTCAACATCAGTCGATCACCGTCGGAGGCTTGGGCAAAAGCCTCGGTCAGCGTGTCTTCGCCCGGGCGCACGGATACGGTCTGGCCGGTTTCGAAACGGTCGCCTGCAGGCGGTTTGGGATACCAGTGGACTCCGACCTGATCGCGTGTAACGGGATCCAGATCACGCGATACGCCCCTTTCGGAGCCTTCCGGGTAGAGCAGACCGTTTTCCGCCCGGATGAGAGTGATTTCGCTTTCTGAAATCCCGGCTATTGGCTTTTCGAGCTTGCCATCAACGAGCATGTTTCCGGCGAATGCGATGCCGCTTATATCATCCTGGACCTTCAAGAAGGTACCGGAGCCAGTACCGCCGAGCAGATTGTTCTCGAAGCGACTGTTAACCGGGGCTGCGGATCGTTCCGCATCGGCACCCGCCGCGAATGTGATGCGCGTGCTGTCCACGACGCTGTTATTCTCGATGACGGCATTGTCGACCTGGACATAACGATTCACGGGCGAGTTTGGCACGCCGTTCATCACCGTCAGGGCACTGGCAAAGCCTGTGCCGCGCAGACCTTCCATATAATTGTTTCGCACCGTCTGATCACGATTGATAACCCGGATGCCACCGGTGTGGTCCTTGCCGTTACCGAGGAACACATTATTCTCGACCAGATTGCCATCACCATGCCGCAGCGTCAGAGTGCCGCTGGATTCATAGAATATATTGCCGCGAAAGACATTCCGGCCGGCTTTCGAGGAGATGATCTCGACCTCGCCATCGCAGCGATCGAAATAATTATTCTCCACCAGAGTGTTGGAATCGAACATCGAATATTTGCTGGTCCCGATCCGCAATGTCTCGCCACCGTTCGAACCGAGAACAGGCCGATGTCCAAAATAATTATGGTCGATGCGATGACCGTTTTCTTGGCTACCCTTGCTGTCCAGCCGGACCGCCAGGGTCACACCCTTGTTGGTCTTGCCGGCCAGATGATTGTGATCAAAACGGTTGTTCTTGCCATACATCCCGACCCAATAGTCGGACTCATATCGATCGGGCTTGCTGAACCCGTCGATCACCACCTCGGTGACGCGGCTGTTGCTGGCGAGATCCTCTTTGGACCGGCGAAAGGAAATGACTTCTCCAGTGGGGCTATAGCCGTTCAAAAACACCAAACCTGTGACCAGAATATATTCGCCGCCGATCCGCAGATTAGACTGACCGGTAATCACGACTTTCCCGGGTTCCTGGGAAATCAGGGTAATCGGCTTTTCCTTCGTACCCTTGCCGGAAATCTTGATCTCGAAATCATGCCATCTGCCATTGGCGAGGATGATGATATCGCCGGCCACGAGCTTCTTCGCAGCAACATTATATTCGTCGATATTTTTAACGAAATATTGTTCGGCCTGCACGGGGGCCGCCATCAGCCCAATGCAAAAGCCAGCAAGACAGCGCCCTGTCCACATTCCCCGTCACCCTCTCTTATTATCTGGGAACGGGCTATCAGGAGAGTCGGTTGGAGTCAACCAATTGATGCTACCAAATCCAATATTTGTTCATACCAATTGGTATGAGGACTTGGCCATTGGGTAATTGTCAGCCGAGTTTGACCGAGGACAGAAAGCGTTCGCGGCTCTCATTGGCACGCTGCTGCACTTCCTCCAGCGCCCGCTTCTCGGTCGCATCCAGCATCGCCTCGATCAGGCGCCGGAAATGGCTGTGCATGGCCTGTCGTGCCGCCAGCGGATTGCGTGATGCCAGAGCATCATAAATTTCCTGATGCTCGTCGGTTCTGGTGCGGACATCATGCTCGCAAACCGATTCATACGCGGCCTTCACATCGGGCAGCTCTTCCCGCATCCGCCAAAGCGTTTTTATCGTATGAACGATCGCCGCATTGCCGGATGCTTCGGCGATCGTGATGTGAAAATGCTGATCCGCCTGGGTGGAGACCTCTTCGTCTTTCGAATCCATTTCCTTGATGAATCTGCCGAGCTTGGCGATATCTTCATCCGTAATATTCTGGGCAGCCAAAGCCGCTGCTTCGGCTTCAAAGAGCGACCGCGCTTCGGTCAATTCAAAGGCACTGACGTCTGGCAGACGACTGTCGTCACCAGGCTGTTTTTCGCTGACATAGACACCGGAACCGGTCTTTATTTCGATCCGGCCAATCGCTTGGAGCGCAATTTCGGCTTCGCGTATGGTAACCCGGCTGACACCAAATCGCTCAGCCAGTTCACGCTCACCGGGAAGCCGCGCACCCACCGGAAACACGCCGTCCTTGATCAGATCGGTGATTTGCTCCGCCACGCTATGGAAAAGTCGCTTTTCGCCCATATTCCCTGTCTATCCCATTGAAAGATTGTTACTTCGCCATCGTTTCCTTCTATTAGCCCAGCTGCATACCAATTGTCTACTCCAGCCTCGACTAGTCTTGTTGCAAAAAATGGCGTAGCGGGTTCAAGCTCCCGCCACGCCACCCCCCGTACGAAGCTAGAATTTGAACTGCACACCCGCAAAATAGCGTGGCCCATAGACCTGGATGGCGCCGAAATCATCTGGCGCGCCGCGATAATTGGTCCGCGGTTCGTTGAACAGGTTGATTCCTTCGAGCGTGAACTTCACATTGTTGTTCAGCCGGAAAGAAACACGGGCTTCGAACACACTGACATCGTCAACATATCGGACGCGTCCCGGCGTCGCGACAAACTGCTGGAAGTAATTGCTGCGATATTTGTAGACGCCCTGGAAATCAAACGGACCGATTTCATAATATAGCTGCGCCGCCAGCACGTGCTTGGAAAAACCGAACAGGTTTGAAGGCACGATCAGACCGTTGCTAACCGTCGTTCCAGTCGGGGTCGGGGTTGTGATTGCTCCCAGGGTATCGTCTTCGAACTCGAAATTCGAATCCGCATAATTGTAGCTTATCTTGAAACCCAGACCGTCAAGCGGCGCCGGCAGATAGCTCAGGCGATGCGCAGCGGTGATCTCGACGCCATAAATTCTGCTTGTATCGTCACTGGTCGCAACAGATGTCGTAAAGAGATCGACGTCCTGATTGTTGATAGTGAACGTCTCGGTAAAGCCGATTGCATCAAATCCGCCATCGAAACTCTTGTAATAGGCGTTGAAAGCCAGGATCGTATCCTCGTTGGGATACCATTCGAGACCAGCGTCGAAATTCCACGAAAGCAATGGTTCCGTCAGCGGATTGCCCGTCGCGCTGACATTGTTGAAGCCTCCGGCAATGGCATCTGCCGGCGTTGCAAATTCGTCATCGTCATTGAAGCTGAAGACCCGGCCATCGCCGAGCGACGAAGGGTCAGGACGCGACAGGGAACGATAGATAGCAAAGCGCCCGAGCAGATTCGGCTGGAATTCTGCAACGATGTTCAGGCTGGGCAGAAATTCCGTGTAGGAATTTTTTGTCTGCCGCTGGATCAGGTTGGTGGTATCTTCGACCAGCACAAATCCGGCGGTGCCGTCACCATCGACATCATCGACAACAACGTTGAAATCCGAACGGAAGCCGGTGGAATTCACCAATGTCTTGACTACCCGCAAGCCCGCGTTTCCGCGAATTGGGGTGTCACCAAGATCACCATCAAAATTGGCCTGGATATAGGCAGCCATGCTGCGCTCGGTCACATCCGTATTTTGCGCGGAATCGAAATTTCCGGACGGATAGATCGGAACGCCATCGTCATCAAACTGCAGACCCGACGGATCCTCGCGCTCGAGAACCTGCGCAATGCACAGCGCATCGAATGTGGCATAGCTGTTGGAAGTACCGATCACATTGCCCGACGCGTCGACATTGGTAATAAGCGGGTTTCCACCGGATATGGAAGACAGGAACCCGGTTTCGGGAAAGCTCGTCCGGCATTCCCGGTTGGCAGCGGCCAGAGCGCCGGTACCGTCGGTGTCATTATAGCTGTTCTCAAACCGGCTGGCGCCGAGTGCACCCGGAACGTCGCGGTATCTCAGCTGCTGATAGCGGGCACCGGCCTGGATTGTGTTTATGAAACCGTCCATTTGATATTCGACATCGCCGCGGAATGCCCAGACGCTATTGAACCGGTCCTGCTCCAGATCAGCGCGCAGTCGCGGATCATTGGCAAACAGGTCATGATTGGTCACATCAAAATTCTGGGTGACAAAATTCAACCCTTGCGAGCCGTTCTGGAGAATCTGGACAGCCGTTTCAACCCGGTCATTGGTCGGGCTGCCATCGCTTTCAAACGCATTCGGCCATGCAGCGGCACCCGTGATATCTTCATTATCTTCGGTACGGAAGCGGATCTGGACCGCCTGCTCCACCCGCTGGGTTCTCGAGTAGGAGCCATCGAGCGAGATTTTCACGCGATCGCTGACTTGCGCGTCCAGCGAGAGCCCGCCACCATAATATTCCTCGCCGCGCTCCAGATATTCGCTGACCGCTTCGATCCGCTGTTCGTTGGTAAACTGCCGCAACGCGCCGGTTTCTGTATAAATAAGCGGATATCCCGGAATGGCATTGGCATCGCCCAGACCGTCAATCCGGCGGCCTTCGGCAAAATTCAGGTCGCTGCGCTGCTCTTTGAACAGACGCTTCGAATATTGGAAATCCGCGTTGATGTCGACGTCGGGGCTTGGCTTGAACTGCAAAGCGCCGAAAAAGGAATCGCGCGTATCATCGGTAATATTGGACCGGAACGCATAGCTGTTCCGGGCAATGACGAAATCGTCGGTGACACTGCCATCGCGCAGACCGTCGATCGTACCGCCGCTGGTATCGCAATTGCCATCATCAAACACGCCATCGCCAGTGTCTGTTGGATCAACCACACAGGCCCGGATGGTGTTGGAAACATTGGCCTCCTGTTCGGGGTTGGTCGTCTTGTTGCGGGAATAGCCCAGCGAGATACCAAGCTCGGCATCACCCAGCTGGAACTGGTCAACATAGCTGCCGGTAATACGATAGCCAAATTTCTGGAACCGCTGATCCGCATCAATATCGAGATTGTCGGGATTCGCATTCAGCTTGAAATTTCCCTGGAACCTTCGCTTGCCATAGTCGAGCGGCTTGATGGATTCGAGGGCAATCTGGCCGGCCACGCCACCTTCAATATAGCTGGCAGCCTGCGTCTTGTAGATACCGATCTTATTGAAAAGTTCGGAAGGGAACTGGCTGAAGTTGACCGAGCGGTCCCCGCTACCATTGGATGCGATGCGGCCGTTGATCACGGTTGAACCCAGAAAGGGTCCGAGACCACGGATCGAAATTTCGGTAGCCCCGCCCTGCTCCCGGTGGGAAGCCGCGCCGGTCAGGGTTTCCAGTGCCTCACCGATCGACAGTGCCGGGATGTCTCCGATCTCTTCGGCCGACAGCGCATCGAATACTTCAGTCGATTCACGCTTGGCCTCGATAGAATCCTGGATTGTGGCACGGATACCGGTAACAACAATCGCGCCTTCATCCGGCTGGGTCGATTGCGACCAGACAGGGGTGGCGATCATCGTCATCGCCGTACCCGCTAAAAGTGCTGTTGAAAAACGCCGCCGCGATCCATTGTCGCGCGCAAAATCCGCCGCCTGTTTCATAAGATCCTCTCTGTTTTGTCTTTATATTTTTCTGGCAAGCTGCCTGCCGCCTACCTATATGTCAACCCCTAATGCATACCAATTAAATTAAATCCATCATACCAATGAGATGATGGATCAATATTTCATCTGGAACAGCGCGGCGGGAATCGCCCCCGCCGCGCTCCGGTCCCGTTGGGGTCGGGAAATTTTCAATCCTATGCCGGCCACCCGGCGCGTGGCCCTAGAATTTGATGCTGGCACCGAACGTGAGTCTTCGGTCCGGCAGGCCCTGGAAGCACAGCAACGCGCCGTCATTCACACAATATTGCTCGATCTTCGATTTGGTGAGATTCACGCCCTCGATGCCGATATTGATATGATCCGTCAGGTCATAGGTAATGCTACCGTTGAGCTGCCCCCGCGCCGCAGTGGTGACCGGAAAACCAATTGTACTACCTTGGGTCGCACCACCAGCGGTGTCCAGCGTGCGGAACGCATCTCGCCATGTGTAACGCGCACGTGCCGACAATCCGTATTTCTCATAGAAAAGCGTGACATTGTAGGCATGCGGCGAGAAATCGAGCAAGCCCTGGACGGCGGTGAAGGGACCGGTGAGACCGCTACTCGATTCGAGGATAGCCGTTCCGCGACTATCCGCATCGGATGTGTCGGTCGCCTGCCCGCCGCTGAACTTCTGATAGGTATAATTGGCCGCCACGCCAAAACCGGATGCAAAGCCGATACTATCTTCAAACGCTGACAGATTATATTGAAAAGCAACTTCGACACCGGTCTGCTTGGTCACGCCCGCATCGTTTATCGTGGTCGAGACCGGCACACACAGCCCGTTGCCAGGCGTGGCGGAGAATACGTTCCGATCCGCGATCGGATTATATATCCCGCCACCTTCACATGGTGCGGTAATATCCTTGAAGCCGGTGACCGGATCGGCAAAGGGCGCAGTTTCCAGAGTTACGAACAGATTGGTTCGCCGCTTGTGGAAGACACCAACGCTGATCACAGCCGCAGGAGCAAAATAGTAGCTCAGCGAAGCATCATAAGATGTCACTTTTTCCGGCACCAGACCCGGATTACCGATTTCGACCGCCGTATTCGGACCGGTCCCGAACCGGACCGAGGTTTTCAGGGAATCAAAATCGGGGCGGTTGATGTCCTGACCATAGCTTGCCCGGAGCACGATATCACTGGTCAGATCGGCCGCGAGGTTGACCCGCGGCAACAGGAACCGATATTTACCCGGCGTATTGGTCTGGTTGATTATATTGCCGCCGGCATCGACATTGTTACCCACCGAATTGATGATGGTGTCGACGTAGCGCAAGCCAGCGTTCCCGCTAAAAATGCCTGCCTCGAAATTGAGCTGGCCGTAAACCGCGTGGGTTTGTTCGGTGATCCGGTAAAAGGAAGCCGGATTAAAGCTGGGATCCGCCAATACACGCCCGCCGGGCTCGGCCAGCAACGCGGCCTGTAATGTGGCCAGCGTTCCCGCCTGATCGGAATAGGCCAGATTCGGATCGATGATCAGAAAATCACCGAAGAACAGCGACCGGCCATCGGCCTTGCCGAAATTCGAGGGCCCGGCAACCAGCAGCTGGGAAAACACCGACCCGTTCGGACTGTCGGCCAATGCTGACAGACCGATGCTGGACGTTATTTCGTTAAACTCCGTCGACCGGTCATTATACCGATAGCCCCAGTTGAAGGATGTCAGGAAACCGGTCAGATCTTCGAGATCGAGCGTAAAGTCCATGCGCCCGGTATATTCGACATTCCTGTTGCTATTGTCGCTGACCGACACTGCATCGAGAACGACATTGTTCGGATCGAGCAGCTGCGCAACCGTCGGAGCAAAGGGCGAACTGGTATCTATTCCGAATGTCAGCGAACCGCCAGAGAGATCGTAAGCGAACGGAGTGCCGTTATCATTCGCGGATCCGGTAATCGGTGTGTTCGGGTTGATGAAATTCAGCGTCGTGCTGAGGTCGGGCGTGCGCGAACTGGCAAGCGTGCGCGAACCTTCGATCCGCGCCTTGAACCGTCCGCTTTCCCATTCGCCGCCAGCGCGTATCAGGTTGCTTTCGGTCAGCCGGGCGCCGGTATCGCTCGAGAAGCGCAAATTGGGCTCATTCGGGACATTCGGTTGAAGCGTACCGGTTTCTGCCGCCTGGATGCTGCCCAGATCGACACCGCCGAGAGAACCGAAATTGATCGTTTCAAACGTATCCGGGACGTTGGTGTTGCGGACAGAGCTCACGCCTGACCCCTGGATTCTGGTGCTCTGCTGTTTACGTGTCTGCTTGTTATAAAATCCGTCGACATATAATTTCAGATTGTCTGACGGCGCCCATTCGAGCGAACCGGCCAAATTATAAGTCTCGTAATTAAAAATCTCGAATTCCTGATTCAGGAACTGGATACCAAGATAGTCAAAATCCGGACCGGGGGCACCCGCTGCGGTCACGCTGGTTCCTTGGGGAATCAGGGTATCCCGGTCGACGCGAGGGCGTGATGACGAAGCATCCTGCTTGGCATAGCTCCCGCTGAGCACGATACCGATACGACCCGCTCCGGTGTCCCAATTTTTGCCGAAACTGCCCGATATACGGGGCTGAACGCTTTCCGACTGCTCGCTATATTCGCCCTGGGCGCGGAACGCGATTAGCGTATCCCGGAGATCCAGAGGGCGGATCGTGCGCAGGTTGATGGTGCCACCAACAGAACCTTCGGTGGTCATGGCTGTTGGCGCCTTGATAACTTCGAGCGAAGAAATGATTGCCGCGTTAATATCTTCAAAATTGATACCGCTGCGCCCCGAACCGGACCCGACGGTACCGACCCCGTTGATCTCGATGCGGTTATCGTTGGAACCACGGATCTGGACGCCGGTTCCGATACCAGCCTCTCTGGTGATCTGCACGCCGGTAATATTCTCGAGAACCTCGGCCAGATTCTGGTCGGGCAGCTTGCCGATATCCTCGGCCTGAATGACTTCGACAAGGCTTTCCGCATTGCGCTTTTCATCCAGCGCTTTCGCGAGCGAGCCGCGGATGCCGGACACGATAATTACATCGTCTTCTGACTGATCCGATTCTGCTTCCTGCGCGACAGCTGGTGTGCCCGCCAGACTCATTGCCGTTCCCGCCAACAGAATCGCCGACATGCGCCGCCGCAAACCTTTGCCGCACGCAGAAATATTCGCCTTTTTCATCTAATCCTCTCCCCTGCACTTTTTTATTTGCAGGGGATTGCCTTGGCCTAACCCTTTTGTCAACCTATATAGTATACCCTTGATATTTTCTTTGTCATACCAATTTTGCATACCTAAAACTGACGCCATCTCGCTGCACATGATTTGTCAATGAGCGGTCTTCGCGACAAACCGGCCCCGCTTTGCTGACAAGGCGCGCGGTCCGGTCGGTCCGATCAACGGGGCTTTTGCTCAATTTATAACCACAATTAAGCCCTATCAATCAGGATTGGATGGATAGATAAGCATTTCATGACGTTAAAACTGTTCCACAAACTGTTCCTGCTGGTTGCGGTAACCGCGCTTATTGCCGCTTTGGCGATGGCGACGACCATGGCCTGGAATCTGAATCGTGGCTTCGGGGATTATCTCGAGGCACGGGATGCAGAAATTCTCGAATCCTACACACAGCTGGTTTCGCAAAAACTGAGCGAGCGTGGCGGACTAGCGGCACTCGAATCGGGGACGGTCAGTCTGCTTGGCGTTCAGGAGGAACTGATATCCGAAGGCTTCATCGCCGAAGGCGCACCGGATTTCAGGCCCGGCGCGCGGTTCCCCGGCGGGCCCCGCCCCCGGTTTCCGCGCGGCAGGCTGGATCAGCCGCCACCACCGCCGCCTACCGGTGCCGGCATCCCGGTTTCCCGAGCACCCCGAATTCTGATTTTCGACAAAAATGACGTGCAGATAGCCGGTCCGCCTCCGCCACCGGAAGGCGGGCCGCAAATGGCGGAACGCGCAATCATTGTGGACGGGGAGCGGGTTGGCACGACGAAGATCATACCGCATGCTCCGGCGCCGGGCGGTGTCGCGACACGGTTCCTGCGCAACCAATATATCAGCGCTGCCCTATTGGTTGGCGGACTGATGATATTCGCAGCGCTGGCAGCATGGGGTTTCGCCCGCGCCGGAACGCGGCGGCTGGCCGGCATGGAAACCGCGACAAAAGAAATTGCCAATGGCAATTTTGCGGTCCGCACCAATGCAGCCGGTGCCGACGAAATCTCGTCGATGGGCCAGAATATCAACCAGATGGCAGAAAGCCTTGCCCGCGCAGACGAGGCGCGACGGGGCTGGCTTGCAGAAATCGGCCATGAACTGCGCACCCCGCTGACCGTCTTGTCGGGTGAGCTGGAGGCACTGAAAGACGGCATAAGACCGCTGGACCAGAAAGCGGTCAGTTCGCTGCTGGAAGAAACGGATCGCCTGGGCGATCTGATCGAAGACCTGCATTTCATGGCGGTGTCCGATCTTACTGACGCGCCGCACCGCTTTGCCTCGGATGACGCGGTCAGACTGGTACATGATGTGACAGAACGATTCCGGCCGTTGCTGACGAAAGCGGGACTGGAGCTGGAGGTCGATCTTGGCGATGACTCGACGCTGGCCGTTGTCTGGGATAGCAAGCGAATAGAGCAATTGCTGGGCAATCTGCTGACCAACGCGCTTCGCTATACCGATACGCCGGGAACGGTGCAGGTCCTGCTCCGGAACCAGAAGGATCGGGTCATTCTTTCGGTGGAGGACAGCGCGCCCGGCGTCCCGGATTATGCTTTGCCGCGATTATTTGAACCGCTATTCCGCGTAGACGAGGCCCGCGACAGATCCTCCGGCGGCAGCGGCCTTGGCCTGGCGGTATGCAAGGCCATTGTCGAAGCCCATGGGGGACGGATTTCTGCAAATATTTCTGGACTGGGGGGATTATCGATTGAACTGAACCTGCCACAGGAGCGGCACCAACCATGATCAAGAACCGCAGCATTTTCATCGTCGAGGATGATCACAAGATCGCCGCGATATTGTCCGACTATTTCTGCAGCGCAGGCCACCATCCGCAAACTTTTCCCGATGGCCGCTCGGTGGTTTCTTCCGTCCGGTCATCCCCGCCCAGCGCGGTTGTACTGGATCTCATGTTACCGGCCTCCGATGGCATGACGATTTGCCGGGAGTTGCGCAAGTTCAGCGCCGTGCCCATCCTGATGCTGACCGCACGGACCGACGAGATGGACAAGCTGCAAGGTCTGACCGACGGTGCGGATGATTATGTCACCAAGCCCTTTAGCGCAAGGGAAGTTGTCACGCGGGTGAACGCGCTGATCCGCAGATATGAGGGCCGGGTAACCAGCGATCCCGCAGCCAGCAAATATCTGGTGGACAGCGCCGGACAGCGGATCGCCTGGCAGGGAACTTGGCTGAAGCTGTCAATATCCGAATATCACATATTATCGGCAATGATGCAGAATGCGGGCCGGGTATTTTCCCGGGATCAATTGCTCGACAAGATCGGCGAACAGTCCTTGAGTTCGGGCGACCGGGCGATCGACAGCCATATCAAGAATATCCGCCGCAAGATTGCGGCAGTCGATCCCGACGCCGGCTGCATCACCTCGGTTTACGGTGCCGGCTATCGTTTCGAAGGCGGCTAGCCGACTGGCAGCCCCGCGCCCGATGTTCAGCCGGGTTCTGGCGGAGGCCGGGTCGCACCCGGAGGCGGACCTCCGCCACCCGGGGGACCACGCCGGACAGACGCGTCACAAGTTTCACCGCTGCCCTCGAACGAGCATCCCTGCTGGCCGGACAGGCAGGCGAGTATCCGGTTGGAACCCGCAGCACCCGCGTGATAATGATACCCATATTCTGCGCTACTGTGCCCCTGACAACTATCGAGCTGCCCGGGCAGCTCTCCGTTGTCGAGCCTGTGCGCCAATATCTTGTATCCATCCATCGCCAACCCGATCACCGGTGCATCATATTTGCCGGAGGTCCGGCCCGACTTGTCGACAAGACAGTCCGTCACCGCATGATAGTGATAGCCGACATGCAGATTGACATGACCACCACAATCATCGAACGGCGCAAGCGTGTGCGCATCCAGAATGGCATCGAGAGGAGCCGGTTCATCCAGACGGATACCGTTTATCGCTACACCCGCTCCGCCATGCGTGCGCGAACGGTTGCTTGATGCGACAGGTCTTACGGGAATGACATAGGTAACGCTGCTCTCCGCCGGCATATAGTCGAGCTGGCATTCGACACAGTAATTATTATATTTTTCGTCCACATCAGGCCTTGCCGCAGCCGCGCATTTTTCCTTGCTGTCAGTGACGTTGACGCGACCAGTCGCGGGATCGAAGAGTTGCCATTCATCGTCCTCGTAAAAGTCGCTTAAATTCTGCAGGAACTTTCCGTCGGCATCGTAAATCTTGCCTTCATCCAACCAGATGCCGGACTTCTCCTTGCCATCGCTGATGTTGCGCGGGCACCAAGGGCCTGGCGTGTAATCGCCGGGAACAGGCTTCACGGTGATTGAAAAACAGGTCGTTTTCGCGCCTCCGGACAGGGTGCATTCGACGAGCGAGGGCAAACCGACAATATTGGCCTTTTCGAAAAAGGCTGCAGCTTCCCGCAGATAACTATCCCGCTCGGCGGCGGAAAGCGCAGCCAGATCAACCGGCGCGATATCCGTCGGTGCCGGAGGATGGGCACCGCATGATCCCAGCAGCAACGATATCGACAATAGCAGCGTGTTCCTGATCATTTGGCCCCGATATTTTCCCATTTAAATGTCGCCCCCCGGATGGCACCAGCCCTTTCAAATCATTTCGGTCTGGCGCATGAAGAGCAGCGTGCCGGCAACCAGCGCGATCCACGATGCCAGATGCGGCACGAGATGGATCCGATCACCAAAGCCGGTTTTGCGGACGGTTAGGATGATCAACAGGACACCGGTCAGAAAGAGAAACTGACCGATCTCGATACCTATATTGAATCCTGCCAGCGTCGCCAATAGGCTTTCACTCGCGGTCAGCATCCCGCCTATAGCAGACGCAAAGCCAAAACCGTGAATCAGTCCGCATGCGAACACGATGGCTATTCTGCCCCAGTCCATCCGGTCGCTGCGACCAGGACCATTTTTCAGGTTGAGGACCGCCATCAATATGATGCTGGCAGCAATGGCCGGTTCGACGATTGTCGCAGGTATGGAGAATATGCCCAGTGCAGACAGGGTCAGGGTGATGCTGTGGGCAACCGTGAAGCTTGTCACCACAGTGAGCCAGTAGCGCCAGCCAGCGCCGGCGATGATGATCGTGAGCAGGAATAGCAGATGATCAAGCCCGCCGAGAATATGCGCAATTCCCAGCCGGACAAAATCACCGAATAGCGCCAGTGGTCCGCGGAAGAACTGGTGTCTGCCACTGGCTGCCGTAAGAATCGCAACTTCCTGATCATCATCCAGGGTGGCGCGCATCGTCATTTGCGCTTCGCCGTCACGAGTGCCGAACAGGTCGGTTTCGATCAGCGGATTATGAGGCGGCTCATCAAACTGCACGCGGTGCAATACAACCACATAGTCGCTGTCCAGCGGGTCTCCATCGGTCTGGGGCGGCACAACCCATGTCATCAACACATTGCCGGACTTGCCGGAATTGGTGACGCCGAAACGTTCGGCAAATTGCCGTTCGATATCCCGGTTGTGCAGCCGGATTTCCCGGGCGGATAGCAGCCCGTCCTGATCATCGTCGACATTGTCCAGGGCCGAAACCGGAACAGACACAACAAAATTGGCGCTATTGTCGACGATTTTCATCGTCGCATTCTGCTTCGGCAACAGATGGGCCTGCGCGGTTCCGGCAAAAAGCAGCAACCAGAACGCCAGCAACAGGCGCTTCATCGTCTGCCTTCTCCCCGCGGCGGACGCTTTCCGTTCCCCTTGCCGCGTCTCCCGCCGCCTTCGCCGCGCTGCTGCTCGCGACGGGCTGTCGGCTGACTGTCAGTGGAACCTTTCACACATCGCTGGACGAAGGGGAAACTGTCGGTCGCATAATAATGATAAATGCCTTCGGGAAATTCGGGTGTAACACCGAAGCGGCCATTACATTCGTCGAGATCGCCGAGACCGGCGACATATTCATAGTCCTGGGTAAAGGCGCCCATCGCTATAATTGCCGTACTCGGACGCCCTGCATCAGCCGCCGGCTTCAGGCGATAGCTCGACTTCATCGGCCGCAGCGCACTGGTCATGAACTTTGCCAGATCATGGCCGTAGCGCGCATAGATCGGAAATCCGTCAGCAGCCCAGCCGATCAGCTGCATCGATTTTCCCATGCGCGTCTGCGCGGACAGCATCGCTTCGGGGATACCGTGATAATGATATTTGCCACCCGGCTGGACGTGAGCGTGGTTTTCGTCCGTGCCAAAGTCGAAGACAGACTGGCCCAGTGCCTCGATGCTCCATTTGCCGGCCTGCCCTCTGCAGTCCTGCGCATCAGTCGCGCCGTCGGGGCAGCGCTCGGCGGTTCCCGGATCGAACGGCACGCCATTGAGCGCGAAGCCGGAATCCTTGACCCGCATGCCGCTGCCGGTATGCGCCACCGGCTCGACCGTAACAGCAAAGTTGAACGATTGTACACTGATGCTGTTCGGATTTCCCGGATTGGGGAAAACACCAATCGCATGATCGGGTATACCGTTTGACACCAGCAAGCGCTGGCCACGTTCGCACGACCATTTGGCTTCACTCTGCAGGCCTATTTGCTCGTTCGGGATATCGGTATGCGCGCCGCAAAGCACACCGAAAGTCTGGGCCCGGGTCGATTCAATCGGCGTACCGAGATTGTTTTGCCCCTGGGGCGGACGATTGGCGGGCCCCATGGCACCGCCTGATGGGCGGCAGGCCAGTGGCATGCCGGCCGGTGCAAAACAGCTGCCCGCGACCTCCTTGCCTTCAGGACCCTCCGTCGAGCAGGGATCGTCGGCCTGTTTGGCGGAGCAGGCCTTGAGCATCGCCTCGCTGGGTTTCTGACCACCACCAGGCGGGCCCCGATCCGGTCCGCTTTGCGCATTGATCTGCACCGCTCCGAGCATGACCAGCGCCGTCGTGGCGCCAACGACCACCGTGCCGAGCGCTGCGCGCCGCTTCTGTATCATTGACCCTCGGGCCCCGTTCCTCGCGCCGGCCTGCCAGCGGGCCGGCAGGCTAGTGGCAGGCCGGCCGGTGCAAAGCAGCTGCCGGCCACGACATTGCCATCCGGACCTTCCGCGGAGCAGGCATCATTGGCCTTTTTTGCGGTACAGGCCTTGAGCATCGCTTCGGTCGGCTTTTTGCCGCCACCTGGAGGCCCGCGATCCTGATCGCGCTGGGCATTGATCTGGGTTGCGCCGAACAGCGCCAGCGCTGCCGCCGCGCTCATACAGGCGATGCCAAAGGTGGTCTGGTTCACATGTTTCATATCAGTTGATATTCCCTTTCAGACAGCGGCTCATGTACGGGTAGCTGTCGGTTGCCATATAATAATAGATTCCGTCCGGAAATTCCGGCGTGACGCCGGTGCGGCCGTTGCAATCGTCGAGATCACCCGAGCCCGCGGAATAGGTCCAGTCCGAGAGGAACGCGCCGAGCGGCACGAGGCTCGTCGATGGTCGGCCGGAATCGGCGACCGTATCCTTGATGTAGCTGCCGGTGCAGACTTTCAGTTCGCTGGTCGCGTCCATGGCGCTGGCATAGCAATAGCGCCCGTAGATCGGATAGCCGTCGCCGGCCCAGCCGATCAACACCATTTTCCGGTTGCTGTCGGAAGCGCCTGCGTTGGTCAGAAGCCCTTCGGGCATCCCGTGATAGTGATAGATGCCGCCGGGCTGCACATGGGCATTGTTGGCATCTTCGCCAAAATCAAACGTGTCCTGTCCCAATGCCTCGATCCGCCACTGACCGGTATTCCCGCCCAGATCACACTCGGATGTCGCGGCAATATCGCTTGCGCAAGTGCCACCCGTTCCGGGATCAAATTTGACGCTGTTCCGGGCATAGGCCGAGGCTCCGCCCGGGCCTCCTATCTGGGTATTAGCACTGCCCATCACTGGCGTTAGCGTCATCGAACCGCTGACAGTCTGGGTCGTGATAGTGTTCGGATTGCCCGGGTTGGGGAATGTGCCAACGCCATGATCGGGTAAACCATTTCCGGTCAGGCTGCGATTTGTTCCATCGCAGGTCCAGCTCCACGTCGCGGTCAACATGCCAGCATCGCTATAGTCGCCCATATAGCTGCCGCTATAGGAGCAATCCACATCGGCGGTGCTGACGCTGTCCGGGGTCGGGGTGGGAGTTGGCGTCGGGGTCGGCGTTGGCGTCGATGTTCCGGGCAAAGTAACCGACGCGTCCGTACTGCTCGATCCATCGCCCCCGCATCCGGACAATGCCAATATCAGCAGGCTTGAAGTCGCCCACAACGGCAGACTTTTCTCAATGTCAGTCAGCATTATCGGTTCTCCGCATGCAACAGGAATGTGGTTGTCGATAGGATATGATTGTGGATGGAATATGGATCAAACGCCCGGGATATACCGGTGCTGAGCGGGCCGGGGCTTCACGTTAACAAGCCGGCGATCGCCTGTGTCGCCCCTTCGCCCCCTCACCTGCAATGAGGAAAGAACGCCAGATCAAGCGGAAGAACAATCTCCCGCTGGACTGGCCCAGCCAGCAGATCATGTTCGGGTTCGGATAAGCCGCGCACTCAGGAGAAATTCGCCCTGGAAACGATCTCCGTAGCGAATCCATCCGTCTGCATCTCGTCCCCAAGATCTGAACCATAGAGATAATCGATGAAAACCCGATATATCGGCGGTCTCCAGAGCGTCTCTGGCAACCGAACCATTGCAGTAGCGGCGCGCATCTCTCGGACTGTCGCTCATCACACAATTTGAGACATATGGCGTTTTAAGAAGAGGCGAGTATTTGGCCCCATCTGTTGGTCGATTTTAGGTAGCAATCGTGCGGTATCGCAAGCGCCGATCTTCGATGGCGTTTTGTCTGATCCTTTCTCGCTGTTTGATGATAGATTCTGTCCTGCCACATTAGACTTTGGCGGGTGTGACGTGTTTCAGGTTCTCGTGATGCGGTGCATCAGCCAACCAAGATTGTGAGCCAACCATCGAGAGGCACTATAGATCTTGATCCGCGCGCCGATAGAAAGAAAAGTGCCTTAAACACGGCCAACCTGAGAACAAGAAATGGGCTGGTAGCGGACTGTCTGCTTCTGGTTGGCCAACGCGAAAAACCGGTGGAGATGTGGCTACCATTCGCACCGAAGACCGTAGTTCCGCGTTTCGCCATTGAAGGGCCTCTTTGTTCAACGGATAGTATTGCTGTGTAACTTAGCTAATTCCATGACAAGCACACAATTTGGAAATCGAGTGCGGGCGATAAGTATCTCAGGCTTCAGATTTTGCTTCCTGAACAGGATGAGCGAATTGACTTACGGTCAACCACCGCTTCCAACCTCTGTAATCAACGTTGACCAACCCACTTTCCAGCAAAAAAATCTGCAACCCATCAGATGATGGATTGATGCCTGCTTCACCTATGCGCTGACGCTTAGGCCAAATAAATAAATCCATTCACTGACCACATTACTTTCCGTCAGAATAACTTATGGGTCCGATCCTGGTAGATCCTCCTCATTCTTCACGATCAAATTGAACCATCTCCGCTAATATTTATCCATCTGTATCAATAATGCTAGTGGTGGTTAGGAAATTGGCAAGATAGCTCAACGCTCGAATAGTTCACGGCTGCATATCACGTTGCACCAAATATCTGACACTTGGCAAACAAGGGAGATTTTGGACAATCAACCGCGAACTTTAGGAGGGGAAAATATATGCACCACGTATCAACAAGAAAAATACATGTAAGTCTTTTAGCGCTTGCAGCAGGCACTGTTGTAGCGACGGCGAGCGCACCTGCCCTTGCGCAAAACACCGAAATCGTGGTGACTGCGCGGAAGGTAGAAGAAAATCTACAGGATGTGCCGGTAGCCGTGACAGCTTTCTCGGGCGAGACATTTGAAGAAGCCGGACTCTCCGAATTTTCAGATATTTCACGACTGACTCCCAATTTTGATGTACGCCCCCGCGGCACGACCGGAGCATTGTTCGCCAATCTTACCATTCGCGGACAAACCTCCGGCTTCCTTACGCTCAACGCCGATCAGGCCGTGGGCATTTCCATCAACAACGCGCCGATCACACGCGGCACAAGCCTGTTCACAAATCTCTTTGATATCGAACGGATAGAGGTTTTGAAGGGACCGCAAGGCACACTGTATGGCAAGAATACGACTGGTGGCGCTGTCAATGTTGTGACCAAGGGCCCCGAGCTAGATGAAATTAACGGCTATGGGCAATTCACATATGGGTCGTATGACCGTACCGATGCCCAACTGGTTGCCAATATCCCACTTGTCCAGGATCAGCTTGGCATTCGACTTGGCGCCGCCTTGACACATCGTGACGGCTTTGGTCGCGGCGTAGCTACCGGTCGGGAATTGGCAGATGATAATGAAATATTTCTCCGTGGCTCGTTGTTGTACGAACCGAGCGACACATTCTCTGTTCGCGTTAACGCCGACTATCATGACGTTGATGAATCGATTTCGATTTTCCGGTCGCTGAGATCGGCTTTTCTTGATCTCGGATTTGCCGTCATACCGATTGCGCTGGAAACAACGGACCCCGATTTTTACGCTGGCAGTGATTTCCGAACGGAAGCGCCGTTTGCCCGCTCCGATGAATTCAATATCAACGCCACCGCTAATCTTGAAATTGGCAATGCCAATCTGCAGTCCATTACAAGCTATCGCAAACAAAATTCTTTGACTCTGGTACAATCTGCGCCATCAACTTCCGTAACACTAGGGCAAAATTCAGATCTGTTTGCTCAGGAGATCCGGTTGTCGGGACAGGCATTCGACGACCGGTTGACGTGGCAGGTCGGAGGATTTTACTCGACGGAAACTGGTGAAGATATCGACAATGTGGGTGGTTTCCAAACCACCGCGGCCAAAAATGAGGGCTGGTCTTTATTCACGCAAAACAGTTTTGCGATCACCGACCAATTACAGTTTACCCTTGGCCTTCGCTATACAAACGAAGATCGAGAAGTTCGGGATATTTCGCCGGTCGTAACCGGGCTGCTACAAAATAGTGCCAGTTTCGATGCATTGTCATGGTTAGCCAGCCTCGACTTCAAGCCTACCGACGAAACATTATTTTATGCCAGCGTATCTCGCGGCTTTCGAAGCGGCGCTGTAGATCAGGACAATCTGGCGACCATAGTCAACCCGGAATATGTCCTGAATTATGAGTTAGGCCTCAAAGCTGACCTGTTTGACAATCGCGTGCGCTTCAATTCGTCCGTATTTTATAGCGATTATACCGATATTCAACGCACCGCCTTTGACCCGGATAGCATTGGCACGACTGGTGTACCTACCACGGTACTGCGCAACGCCGCCGAAGCAACCATATGGGGGTTTGAAGGGGAGCTTCACGTCGCCCCATTTGACGGTTTGTCTTTTGGCGCCACCGTCGGCTATACAAATGCCCAGTTCGACGAATTTCTCGATTTCGATGCGGCCGGCAACCAGATCGATCGTACAAACGAACCGCTGGGCGGCCCAGAATGGCAGTATAGCCTGAACGGTCGATATGAATTTTATGTGTCGGATTCAGCGACGCTTGGAATCCAGGCCAATTATTTCTGGATCGGAGAAGACGTTCTCGCAGCACCGTCGGTTATTGCCATATTGGCTCCAGGAGAAGGGTCTGTTCCATCTTTTGGCCTTCTAAATGGCCAGATTGATCTTGATGTCGAACAATGGGGCGGCCTCAACATCGCCGTTTTCGGCACCAACATACTCGACAAGGAATATTATGTTGGTGGAGTCGCACTCGGTCTGTTTGGTGGTATCTCCAACCGTATAGTCGGCGAACCGCAACAATGGGGTATTCGGGTGACAAAGGGATTCTAGAAAAGCATGGTGGAAGGGAAAACCTACCACCGATTGCGAGGAAATTATGGAAACCGGACTAGAGTTCAATACACGCTCAAAACTGCTGGCAGCAGCCGTCGTGCAATTTGGAAGATTTGGCTTTGCCGGAACGTCCGTACGCAAGATTGCAGATGAAGCCGGGGTCAATCATGGTTCGATAAAATATCATTATTCGAGCAAGGATGAACTGTGGCGAGCCACCGTTGCCTATCTTTACGGCGAACTCGAAAAATCGGTCCATCAGGATGAAGCAAAATGGAAAGACATGACGCCGCGCGAGCAGGTTATCAACAGCGCCACGCATTACATTCGCTTCTCGGCGCACCACCCGGAATTGAGCCGTATTATATTCTTCGAGACGATGCACGAAAGTGAACGACTTGATTGGCTGACGGAAAACTTCATCCGGCCTTTTACATCCCGGGCCATTGCTCGCGTTGCGCTTGCCCAGGAACAAGGCGTTTACAACAGCGACGTACCTCCGATGCACTTACACTATATCAATGTGGCTGCGGCCAAAAACATCTTTCTAATGGCACCGGAAATCAAACGGACATTTGATATTGATGTTTTTGATGATGCTGTGATCGAACAGCATATCGAAACAATGCTCAAGATCATGATGCTACCCGAAAATACAGAACAAACGGATTCAAAAAAATCGGCACAAGACAAAACAAAATTGTCCGATGTGAACTAGCGCGTGCTTTCCCTCCCGGTGGCCGTAATCGGTTTCGGTTGGTTGAGTGCGGATTGAAAGGATGAAAATGCTCGACACTCTGATAAAAGGCGGCACGATAGTCGATGGCCTGGGCGGCGCGCCCCGGATTGGCGATATCGGTATCAAGGATGGGCTGATCGTCGAACTGGGGGACGCCATCGTGGCCGACGCCAAAGCAGTTCTCAATGCCGCAGGTGCAATAGTGACGCCCGGCTTTGTCGACATTCACACGCATTATGACGGCCAGATCAGCTGGGACGACGAGATGAATCCGTCGGCCAGTCACGGCGTGACATCGGTCGTTATGGGGAATTGCGGGGTTGGGTTTGCGCCCGTCTCTCCCGGTGGGGAACGTGATCTCATCGAAGTGATGGAGGGCGTTGAAGACATACCCGGCACCGCCCTTTACGAGGGCATAGAATGGGGAGCCTGGGAGACTTTTCCCGAATATCTGGATTATATCGATTCCCGTAAATATGCGCTGAACATTGGGACCCAGATTCCCCATGCTGCGGTGCGCAACTATGTTATGGGCGAGCGTGGCCGTACCAATGAACCGGCAACGGCCGATGACATTGCGAAAATGAGAGACATTGTAGCCGGAGGCCTGAAGGCAGGTGCGCTCGGGTTCTCCTCATCACGCACCATCGGTCATCGGTCGACCAAAGGAGTATCCATTCCTGGCACCTTTGCTGCGGAAGAGGAGGTGATTGCCCTCACTGACGCTATGAAGTCGCTCGATAAGGGAGTTTTTGAACTTATCCCGGCCGGTGTGATTGGCGATCTCGAACAATTTGGTGGCGAACAGCGGAGCACCGAAGAAGAACTGGATCTGATGACTCGGATTTCCAAAGCGACCGGGAGACCGGTCACGTTCACACTGCTCCAGCATGCCGAGGCGCAAGAAGAGTGGCGACGAATACTGGATCAGGTCTCGACCGCCAATCAGAACGGCGCAAATCTTCATCCACAAGTCGCATCGCGCCCAATCGGGTTGGTAACCAACCTCAAGACCTACCACCTCTTTCAACGGCGCGAGACCTTTCTGCGGCTGGCAGAACTGCCTTTCGATGAAATGTTGACAGAAATGAAAAAACCGGATGTCCGTGCGGCGATATTATCCGACAGGAACATCAAACCGGAGTTACCAGGCACGATGGAAAACGTGCACGAGGTTTTCAAGATTGCCGGCGCTGTTCTGTTCGAGATTGAAGATCCAATCGACTATGAGCCGACACCCGACAAGAGTTTTGCGGAACGGGCAAAACGGGCAAATCAGGACTATGAAGAATATATGTATGATTTCCTGATTCAGGATGACGGTTCCCGTTTTGCTATCATGCTCAGCAGCAATTTCTGCAGCTATAACCATGATGCGATCTATGAAATGCTGTCGCATCCCGAAACGGTAACAGGCCTTAGCGATGCTGGGGCGCATGTGACCCTGATATTCGACGGTGTGGCACCGACCTATCAAATGACCCACTGGAGTCGCGACCGAACGCGGGGACAACGAATCCCGCTTGAGTTTATCGTGCAGAAGCAGAGTTACAAGAACGCCCAGCTTTATGGCTTGCATGATAGGGGATCACTGGAAGTCGGCAAATGTGCGGACATCAATGTCATAGATTTTGAAGAGCTGCAGCTGCTTGGCCTGGAGGTTCAGGCCGATCTTCCAGCCGGGGGCAAACGCATATTACAACCGGCAAAAGGCTATATCGCAACCTTCGTAAATGGCGTCAAAACCAGAGAAAACGACAGGGACACCGGCGCAAGACCGGGGCAACTGCTTCGCGGCTAGATGTCTGGCGTTCAGGAGCGTGCCGGGTTCTCCAACTTGGGTCAGCTATTACAAAGGGTTTTACATGACATATCGCTACGACCGGAACTGCGAAAGTCCTGCATTTTGACCGAGGCATCGACTGTAACCCTAAAACCCCGTCAACTGGCCGCTTTGCTTGTTCTATTTATGTGCGCTTTTGCCGCTCCGCTAACCGTGGCGTTCAATATCGGGACCATAATTTCGGCTTTCGGTGCCAGCCGCGTAGAAGCTGGCTTGGTGATATCGGCAGAAGGGATCGCAGTATCGATCGCCGCGTTAGTCTGTTCCCGACTGATATCCAAATATTATCTGAGAACATTATTATTTGCCGGGCTTGCTTTTGTCGCTGCGGGCAATGTCCTTACCCTAGTCGCGGAGAGCATTCCGGCCATGATCGGATGCCGGATAGTTGCCGGACTTGGTATAGGAACAGTGATCAGCGCAGTTATGGCAACCGCCGCTCGCACACCCAAACCTGAGATGACATTTGGATGGGTCAACGGTTGCGCAGGTGCTTTTATCTCCATGATGGGGTTGACCGTACCCTATTTCATTTTGCGCGATGGACTGGACGGAGCTTATGGCCTGTACACCACGCTTTCACTATTGGCATTGCTCTTGGTCCCGATGGTTCCAAACATCAAGGCACCTCCTCATGAAATGCCGTCAGCCACTTCGCGCGGCAAAGGAGCATCGGGCAGGCTGCAAGAACATACTGGCTGGATTGCCTTGCTGGGACTGGGGATTTTCTTTTTCGGACAAGCGGGCATTGCTGCGTTTGTCGAGCGTATAGGTGCCAGAATAGATGTTTCCTTGGCGACGTTAGGAACGATCTTTTTCTTTAGCGGGCTGCTGACAATTGTCGGACCGATTGCCGCCGGTATGGTTGGCCCGCGCTTTGGATCTACGAAGCCCCTGGTTCTGATTGGTTTTCTGTTTTGCGTGGCCGTTCTTGCTGTTGCCACAGGAGGTGACAAATTAGGCTTTTATCTCAGCGTACCGATGATCATGGTATTGCCAGCGATATTGCTGCCGTTTTTCCTTGGGGGGCTTTCGGTTGTTGATCCGACAGGAAAGCTGGCCGGAGCCCAACCCGCCTTTGCAACCATGGGCGGCGCTCTAGGGCCAGTAGCTGCAGGCGCGGTTGCTGATGCGAGCGGATTCGGTGCTCTGGGCTGGTTCGTCGTAATCATGCTCGCCGTTGGAATGAGCCTGATGGCAACGGCAACCTTCAAAGCAGACAGCTTGCGTAACGCAAAGCTGCAAGGAGTGATATAGTCCATGCACCCGCGCGTATTTGCAAACAGCCATCCTGAAAATATCGCTGCCATAATGGGCGATGGGTCTGGCGCCCTCACCTATCGGGATCTTGAATACAGAGCCAATCAGGGCGCGCATTATTTCCGTTCACTGGGATTACAAAACCGGGATGCAATGGCGCTCTGGATGACCAACAGAACAGAATTTTTCGAGATTTACTGGGCGGCACAGCGCTCCGGTCTGTTCATCGTGCCTATATCGACCCAGTTCACCATCGATGATGCTCTCTATATCATCAATGACAGCGGCGCGAAATTGCTGATTTGTGATCCGGCCGTCAGTGCCGCCGATCATATTCTGGAGGATGAAAAAGAGTCGATTGCAGACGTAATTCGTCTCAACCTTGGCGACTGGAGCAAGACGATTGCCAAGTTTCCGATTACTCCGATCAGCGACGAACTGGCTGGCGTGCAGATGGTCTACTCGTCCGGCACCACCGGCCGGCCGAAAGGAGTCAGGATAACTCTACCTGACATGCCTGCCACTGCCGCCGTACCGCGGGCGGAAGCTCTGGCCCGGCAATATGGGTTTGACGACAAAGCCGTACTACTGACGCCGGCCCCGCTATATCACGCTGCACCGTTGATATTTTCAACTATGCCGCAAAGAGCGGGATCGAAAATTGTTTTGATGCCAAAATTCGATGCGGAGCAAATGCTGCAATGGATCGAAGAATATCGGGTTGCATTCATTCAGATGGTCCCGACCATGTTTATCCGCTTGCTCAAGCTTTCCGAAGAGGCGCGCAAACAATATGATATTTCGTCGCTGAAGGCCGTTCTCCACGCCGCCGCTCCCTGCCCAATCGAAGTGAAGCATGCGATGCTCGATTGGCTGGGGCCGATCATCTACGAATATTACGCTGGTTCAGAAGGCAATGGGAGCACGTCAATCGGTCCCGAGGAATGGCTGCGCAAGCCAGGGTCGGTCGGAAAATCGGACAACGGACCGATCCACATTTGTGATGAATCTGGTCATGAATTACCTACTGGTGAAGCCGGTCTGATCTATTTCGAAGGCGGTAACGAATTTGCTTATTACAACGATGAAAAGAAAACGCGCGAAGCTCGACATCCGTTTCACAATGGCTGGACGACCATGGGTGATATCGGAAGGGTTGATGAGGATTCTTATCTCTATCTGACAGATCGCAAGAGTTTCATGATCATTTCGGGTGGCGTCAATATTTATCCTCAAGAGGTCGAGAACCTGCTGATCCAGCATCCGGAGGTCACGGACGTAGCGGTTATCGGCATTCCCCACGTCGAAATGGGCGAAGAGGTCAAAGCGGTCGTACAACCTGTCCACTGGGAGGCTCAAGGCGACGAATTGGCCGATAGGCTGATCAGCTATTGCCGGGAAAAGCTGAGTCATTTCAAATGTCCCAAGTCGATAGATTTTGAACGCCAACTACCCCGACACGAGACCGGCAAGCTGTATAAACAGGAAATCAGGAAAAAATATTGGTCGGGCCATGCTTAGCCCGGAAAAGTACGCAGATCGATTTGGCGGAGGCGGAATCACTGCGACCCTTGAGGCAAATCGCAGGATATTGCTCGATTCCATTCGTTCTGGAGCCTCGCTAACGGCACGTTTTATAATGAGATTCCGTTGCCCGGCGCAGGCTGGAATATATAGTTCTAATAGTATGCCCGTTGGGACTTGTACGATTTCGAGACGCCTACAATCACCTTGGACGGATAAGCAATCCCGCTCCGCCCCCGTGGTTAAACCACACACCAAGAGATCGGAAAATCGAATATGAAATTCCATCAGCAAAATCCCAGTGATACAAGAACGGGTTGCAGTTCACCAGCAGCATCAAGCCTTCCCAACAAAGTCATCCCCCCAATCTCATCCCTTCCAGCCGAGACACTCGATATCGCGAAAAACAAACGCCCTAATTATGTGCTGACAGTCCTTTTTCTGGTAACGATGCTCAACTTTGTTGACCGGCAAATGATCTCGATTCTGGCCGAGGCGATCAAGCGGGATATGGGTCTCAGCGATAGCCAGATCGGTTTGATGACGGGATTGTCATTTGCACTTTTCTACACAACACTGGCTATACCCGTGGCAGCACTTGCTGACCGTTGGAACCGGAGCCGGATCATTGCAATTGCCATATCGATCTGGTCGTTCATGACTATATTGTGCGGCGTGGCAGTCAACTTCGTGCAATTGTTTGTGGCAAGAATTGGTGTTGGGGTCGGAGAAGCGGGATCATCACCAGCCTCCCATTCACTGATTGCAGATCTTTTTCCTCCCGAACGGCGCGCAGGCGCACTCGGAATTCTGGGCATGTCGGTACCGATTGGCTCGTTCATTGCCTATACCGGCGGTGGATGGATGGTGGAAAACATCGGCTGGCGCATGGCTTTCGTCATTGCCGGAATACCGGGACTTTTCATTGCCGCGCTGATGTGGTTTACCGTACCAGACCCTAGGGGAAAGCCGCGCCTAGCGGACGCTTTCAAGCCGAAGGAGAGCGAGACTAGCCTGCGCACGGCGATTTCAGAACTGTCCAGAAAACCAGCCTATTGGCATCTGGTTGGTGCCGGCATCATCATTTCGTTCGTGTCCTATGGCCTCGCTAGTTTTTATGCTGGGCTGTTCGTCCGCGTGCACGGCATTGGCTATACGGAACTGGGATGGAAGCTCGGGGTCATGGTCGCAATATCCGGAAGCGGCGGAGCTTGGATAGGCGGTAAGGTCGGCGATTATTTGAACGTCAGAATGCCCGCAGGATCCTTGCTTGCCAGCGCCGTTATCCTCCTCGCAGCTACGCCTGGAATGTATTTTGCAATCTATGCCCCATCGGCCAATATCGCTTTTCTGCTGCTCGCAATCCCCACCTTTGCTTTCACCTTCAATTACGGCCCCAATTTTTCCACTATCCAACTGCTTGCCAGCGATCAGACACGGGCATTAGCGATGGCCATCTGGCTGCTCTTCGCAGGCTTGTTCGGTTTGGGCCTAGGCCCGGTTTTTGTGGGTGTCGTATCGGATATTTTTTCAGGCGGGGCGGCGGAGGTAGAAGCAAGTTCTTTGCAGAAAGCCTTGGCAATATTGGCGCTGTTCAACATCTGGGGCGCGTTTCACTTCTGGCGTGCGCAAATCCGAATGAAAGCGACTCTGACCAAAAGTGATCCGGATAGACCTTTCCAACGATGAAATTACCCATGGAGAATGACTGTGAATGACGATTATGCAATGACGATCGACGGCAAGGCGGTGCTATCTGAGAAGGTGATAAAAGTCATTAATCCGGCCAATGGCAAAATATTTGCCGAAGCGCCTGACTGTTCCGCCGAACAACTGGATGAAGCCGTCACCGCCGCTCAATCTGCTTTCAGGAACTGGCGCGATACGCCGATTAAGGAGCGCCAGGCAATGGTTCGCAAGGCGGGTGATCTGTTGATCGAACACGCCGCGGAACTTAGCCGCTTGTTTACCCGCGAACAGGGACGGCCTGTTGATGCGGCCGCAATGGAGATCCAAGGTGCAGGCACTTGGATGCATGCCGTGGCGGAAATGACCCCGCCGGTGCACGTCTCGGCGGATACGGAAACAGAGTTTGTCGAGACACGCTATGTTCCATTGGGCGTTATTTGCGCTATTGCGCCATGGAATTTTCCGGTTAATCTCGCGATGTGGAAAGTTGCGCCCGCTCTTGTAGCAGGGAACACGATGGTTTTGAAACCATCGCCATTTACGCCCCTGTGCACATTGAAAATCGGACAGTTGCTCAACGGAATATTCCCCCCCGGCGTTTTCAACGTCATCTCTGGTGGTGATGATTTGGGGCCAATGATGACATCGCATCCCGGCTTTGCGAAAATATCATTCACGGGCTCGACTGCCACCGGAAAGCGAGTGATGGAATCCGCGTCAAAAGGGCTAAAAAGGCTCACATTGGAACTCGGCGGGAACGATGCAGCGATTGTCATGCCGGACGTTGATCTGGATGAGGTGGCAGCGAAAATTTTCTTTGGCGCATTTTTTAACACATCACAAATCTGTGTTGCGACAAAGCGGCTCTATGTGCACGAGATAATCTATGACGATTTGCGCGACCGGCTCGCCGCCATTGCTGAGGCCACAAAGGTAGGTGATGGCACAGAACAGGGAACTGTGCTCGGACCGATCCAGAATCAACGGCAGTATGAGCGGGTACTTGATTTGATGAAAGACGCCCGCGACACCGAGCTCACGATGATTCAGGGGTCGGCAGTCCCGAAAAATGGTGGCTATTTCATTCCAATCACGATTGTCGATAATCCACCTGAAGACTCCAGGGTAGTGCAGGAAGAAGCCTTCGGACCGATTTTGCCGATGCTGAAATTCTCTGATATTGATGACGTCATCGAACGCGCCAACAACAGCGACTATGGTCTTGCTGGGGCGATATGGTCAAAAGACACCGACAAGGCGATGGAGATCGCTCGGCGTATTGAGACGGGTACTGTCTGGATCAACCAGAACCTTATGTTGCGCCCCGACACAGCCTTTGGCGGACATAAACAAAGCGGCTTTGGCGTTGAAAACGGCATGGATGGGCTGCTGGAATATATGGCGCCGCAAGCCGTTTATCTCGCGCGCTAATCGACTATCTAGACAGGATCCACACTATGTATGATGTAATTATTCGCGGCGGCAAAATAGTCGACGGACTAGGCGACACCCCCTATATCGGCGACATTGCCATTAGCGGCGGAAAGATTACCGCCGTTGGCCCTTCGGTAAAAGGCGAAGCCAAGCGCACGATTGATGCCGAAGGCGCTATGGTCACGCCTGGCTGGGTCGACGTTCACACCCATTATGACGGACAGGTAAGCTGGGACGATGAACTTGCTCCATCTTCCCACAACGGTACGACGACCGTCGTCATGGGTAATTGCGGCGTTGGTTTTGCTCCGGTCAGACCCGGGAAAGAGCAGGCGCTGATCGAACTCATGGAGGGCGTCGAGGACATTCCCGGCACAGCACTTTATGAAGGTATAGAATGGGGCAAATGGGAAAGTTTTGGCGATTATATGGATTATATCGGATCGCGGGAATATGCGATTGATGTCGGCGCACAAATTGCGCATGGTGCCGTCCGCTATTATGCCATGGGCGAACGCGGGCGGACAAACGAAGATGCCACGCCCGAGGAAATTGACAATATAGCGACGCTGGTCGAAGAGGCTATCGATGCAGGTGCGGTCGGCTTCTCGACGTCCCGCACCATCGGGCACCGTTCTCTTTGGGGAGAGCCGGTTCCGGGAACATTTGCCGCTGACGAGGAGCTGCTGGAAATCGCACGCCGAATGAGAAAGCTCGGCAAGGGTGTGATTGAAGCCATTCCCGCCGGAGCGGTTGGTGAACTAGCCATGCTGGGCGGCGAGCGCAATGCGCCTGAAGAAGAGCTTGAGTTACTGCGACGATGCTCCGAGGAAAGTGGTCGACCGGTAACTTTCACCTTGGTCGAAACTCGCGATTATTATCCCGACCTATGGCGCCACCTGCTGGAAAAAACTCATCAGGCCAATGCCGCAGGCGCGCAATTGTTTCCTCAGGTACCTTCGCGGATTATCGGTTATTTGCATGGGCTGAGTTCCTATCACGCCTTCATGCGCGCGCCGACATATATGGAGAAAATGGCGAAGTTGCCGATTGCCGAACGGGCCAAAGCCATGCGGGATCCAGAGATGAAACGGATCATCATGTCTGAAAAGGCCGTGCCTCATGAAGCTCCAGGGTCGATGGAACATGTTGCGGGTCTGTTTCGGCAAAATGCCGACATATTATATCCGATGGCCAATCCTATCGATCTGGAGGCTGGTCCAGAATCTTCGATCGGTCATCTTGCAAAAGCGGTAAATAAGGAACCGCTGGAATATCTGTACGATTATATGGTCGAAGGCGACGGCACTCAATTTGCATCTTTCAGTCGCGCGAACCTGCCCGAAAGCCTTGACGTGATTGGCGAAATGCTGACACATCCCGATACGGTCACGGGTCTTAGCGATGCCGGCGCTCATGTGACACTGATTTGCGATGCGACGATGCCGTCGACCCAACTCAGTTATTGGTCAAGAGACCGCAAAAAAGGGAATACAATTCCGGTTGAATATCTGGTTCACAAGCAAACCGCCCGTAATGCTGCGCTCTATGGATTTAATGATCGCGGGTCGCTGGAGGTGGGCAAGCGCGCAGATATCAACGTGATTGATTATCAAAATCTGTCGGTTGCCCCGCCCGTGGCGCACCATGACCTGCCCGCAGGCGGTACGCGATTGATGCAGCCGATAACCGGCTATAAGGCGACATTTTGCAACGGCGTAATGATCCGCGAGAATGACCAGGATACGGGAGAGCGCCCCGGAAGACTGGTACGCAGCTAGGCGCGCTATATTGCTCCTGCCTCGGCGAGCGCGTCGATCTCGCTCGCCGAGTAGCCAAGTTCCAGCAATATCGTCTGGCTATGCTCGCCAACATCGGGAACAGCTCCCATATCTGGTTCCATCCCATCCAGTCCGCCGGGTGGCCTTAGCGCCGGGATCAAACCGGCTGACGTTGAAACTTCTCGCCAGCGGTCGCGTGCCTTTAACTGAGCGTGCTCCCAAAGCCCTGCCATATCATTCATCCGTGCATTGGCGATACCCGCTTCATCCAGCATGTTAATCAGATCATCGGAATCTATACTCGAAAACACTTCGACGATAGTTTTTGTCAAATCGTCCTTGTGTTCGAGGCGCAGACCATTCCCCTTGAAACGGGGGTCCTGCAGCAGATCCTTGCAACTGAGGATCTGTTCACAAAAAACCGCCCATTCCCGCTCGTTCTGAAGACCGATAAAAACACTTTTGTTATCGCGAGTCGGGAATGCTCCATAGGGGAATATCGTGGCGTGGGAGGACCCCGCACGCGGCGGTGGAGGAGCACCCTGATAGGCATAATACATGGGATAGGACATCCATTCCGCCATCGCTTCAAGCATGGATATATCTATATGGCTGCCCCTGCCGGTTTTTCCACGCTGGATAATTGCAGTCAGGATATTGGTGTAGGCATACATTCCCGCTGCAATATCAGCGATGGAAATGCCCGCCTTGGCGGTCTCCCCTTCTGTCCCGGTGATCGACAAGAAGCCCGATTCAGACTGAATGAGTAGGTCGTATGCCTTGCGCATCTTGTCGGGGCCGTCATTTCCGTATCCGGAAATATCGCAAACGATAAGCTGTGGATATTGGGCGTGGAGCGATTCAAAAGACAGCCCGAGCCGAGCCGCAGCGCCAGGCGCCAAATTCTGCAAAAGAACGTCGGATTTTTCCAGCAGTCTGTGCAGAATATTGTCTGCCTCGGGATGTTTGATATTCAGCGCCAAACTCTCTTTCGATCTGTTCGTCCAGACGAAATGAGAAGCAAGGCCGTCGACCCGCGTATCATATCCTCGCGCAAAATCCCCGATCTCTGGTCGTTCTACCTTGATAACCCGCGCACCAAGCTCTGCAAGCTGACGCGACGCAAATGGTGCCGCGATAGCATGTTCAAAGGCCAGAATGGTAATTCCTTCGAGAGGCTGCATTATCCGTTCTCCAAAAAACCTGCTGGTCTGCCCTTGGCATAACGATATCGCATCACAACTTGATATTGATGCTTTTGATCTGACAATAATGGTGGAGCGCTTCAATGCCCTTCTCGCGCCCGTAACCACTTTTCTTGAAGCCTCCGAATGGAAGAAGAACACAAGGGTCATAGTGGTTTACTGTAATATAGCCGGCATCAATAGATGCCGCCACGCGATGGGCCTTGCGCAAATTCTCTGTCCACAAGCCTGCTGCCAGACCATAGTCGCTATCATTTGCGATCTCGATTGCATCTTCCTCGGTATCGAACGGGATAATACCAAGTACCGGACCAAATATTTCTTCCCTTGCAATCCGCATTGTGGGCGTGACACCGGAATAAATCGTAACCGGTATATAGGCACCGTCCCCCCAATCCTTTTCGCCCATATCCGCGCCGCCACATTCCAGCCGCGCGCCATCCTTTTCGGCAATCGCAAAAAACCCCTGTATGCGGCGAAACTGGTCTTCGGTCGTAATTGCACCCACGTCTGCATCATCACTCGAACCAATCTTCAGTTTTCTTGCTGCTACGACGATTTTTTTGACGACCTCATCGTAGATTGGACGGGCTACCAGCAGCCTTGAACCTGCACTACAAATCTGGCCAGCATTGCTGGTAAAAGCCGCTAGCGAGCCCTTGATGGCGAGATCGATATCGGCATCTTCAAAAATGATATTGGCTGACTTCCCTCCCAGTTCGAGGGTTAATGGGATGATCCTGTCGGCTGCGATATGGCCAATTTCCTGACCGGTGCGGACGCTTCCCGTAAAGGTGACCTTACTGATATCGGGATGAGAGACCAATGCCTTTCCGCATTCGGCCCCGGTGCCCAAAACCACGTTCAGAACGCCGGGGGGCAATCCGCATTCCACAGCGATCTTAGCGAGTTCAACGGCCGTACCGGATGTATATTCCGAAGGCTTACAAGTCACCACGTTGCCAGCCGCCAACGCCGGCGCGATACCGCGGGCGCTCTGGTTCAGAGGAACATTCCAAGGGGTCACCACCCCAATCGCGCCATAGGGTACACGCATGGTGAAGGCATGATAGCCCGAACCATTATTGATCACTGCCCCCATATCCAGCGTGGTCAAGCCGCCATAAAATTCAAAATATTGCGCGGCCGCTTCCACCTCTATCGGCCCCTGCTTCGGTACCTTTCCCGCTTGCTCTGCATCGAGTTTGCCGAGCATATCGGCAGATTCTCTGATCTTGCGCCCGATATCAATCAATATCCGTCCGCGCCGCAAAGGTTCCACGTCTCGCCATTCGGCAAATGCCTCCAGATTGGAACGTATTGACCTGTCAACCGTTTCCGCGTCGCCCAGTGCGATCTCGGCTACAGCGCGACGGGAGTGCGGACAGTTGCTTACAAAGATACTCGCCTTCGGGTCGGCAAACGGCTTCCCATGAATGAAATGCGTAAATTTTTTCATCTTCTTCCCGATAGAGCAAAATAACAGATGGATGTTCTTTCCGGGTCTCAAATGAATCACAACTGCCAATAGTATGATTATTCAGGGTGAGCGTTTCTGTTCTAGTCGGATTTAAATTTACAATCCAGAACCGGTGAATATTGCATGGGCATCTTGGCCGCAGTCGCGCAGATCAACAGCAAGGATCTCAATGTTCAGGAAATCGAAATCAAGCCGCCACAACGATGAAATTCGGATAAAGATCGCCAATACGGGCGTTTATCATACGAATATGTTGGCCCGCGATGCTGGAGTAGCGATTTTTCCTTCTGCTGCAGTTTTAGGTCACGGGGGCTCCGGTGTCGTCTTCGAAGTCGGGATGACCTGCCCCCAGTAGGTGGTTCAGTGCTCAAGTTAGAGCACGGCGGTTAAAGCCATCCATCTGGACTGACCGGAGCGCAGCGTCGGGCAGTTCAGTTGGACAAGGCAAGATTGTTTGTGGTGCGGGTGGTTTACCGCCCAATGAGCTGTACGGTCTCACGGTATTGTAATGCTGTCTCCAGCGTTCGATCACGATAATTGCCTCCTTTAGACTGTAGAAGTTTCTCCGTTCAGCAGCTCATCGCGGAGTTTGCCGTTGAAGCTCTCGTTATAGCCATTCTCCCATGGGCTACCCGGTTCGATGTAAAGTGTTTTGACACCGATCCGGCCCAACCAGTCGCGCACAGCGTGGGCGGTAAACTCAGCGCCGTTATCTGATCTGATATGCGCTGGCGGCCCGTACCGGGTGAACAACTCGGTGAGAACAGCCAGCACATCATCGCTGTTCAGTTTGCGCTGCACATAGATGGCCAGACACTCCCGGCTATGCTCATCAATGACGGTGAGCATGCGGAACGCTTTGCCATCATGGGTGCGGTCGGCGACAAAGTCATAGCTCCAGACATGCCCCTTATACTGCGGCCGGAGCCTGACGCAGGAGCCATCATTAAACCATGGCCTTCCCCGCTTTGGTTACTTCTTCTGTACTTTCAGCCCTTCACGTCTCCAGATACGTTCCACCCGCTAGGCGTTTACATGCCAGCCGAATGATCTCAGCCGTTAGCGGTTTCTCATCCGGTCTGACCACAGCCCGTCTGCGCTGGATAGAACGGTGCTGACCGATAACCCTGCATCTTTGCGACGTGAAGGGTTTAATACTTTCCCTCAACCGCCTCTTTCAATATCAGCGCATCCAGCGTCAGGTTGGAGACGGCTTTCCTGAGTCGCTGGTTCTCTTACTCCAGCTCCTTGAGCCGCCTTAGCTTGGCTAACTTTCAGACCACCATATTCATGGCGCCAGCGGTAATAGCTCTGCTCCGATATACCAAGCTCCCGGCATATCGATCCCGTCTTCTCTCCCTCGGCAAGCCGAACCTCAGCTTCCCGGCGCATCGCAATTATCTGTTCTGCCGTATATCTTTTACGTGCCATCCATCTTTTCTTTCTCAAGACAAATAGCCGTATCTCTAACTCTCAAGCCGGACCACTTCTAAGGGGGGAAGGTCACCGCCCGGTTTCGGTCACCAGAACTGATTGGTTGAGAAATGAGATCAATCACCAGGAGAACTCAAACGCCTACTTGTTTTGAACGGCCACGTGCCTCAAATTGTCTGACGACAGGCAACTATTCGCAAAGCGTAACCCAGTAATTCACCGCCGCGTTTCTGATCGCTTATGCTCGGCTTTCGACGATTCAGAATGCTGAAAAGCGTGCCGCCGCGACAAATGACTACTTGGCAACGCGCAAAGATGTTGACGCTGGTAGAGTGATGATGATGGGACGATCACTTGGTAGCTATCACTCTGCATTTGCTCTGACAACACCCCACTATCGGGTATTTGCCGCCAGTTTAGAATTATCACCGGATTCATCTGGCGTTTCGTCATTCTCCCATCGCGAGACAGCGACCACGGCAACTGCATTACCAAGTACATTGGTCCCCGACCGCCCCATATTAAGCAGATGGTCGACGCCAAGAAGCAGCAATATACCTCCTTCAGGCAACCCGAATTGAGGCAACACTGCTGCTAGTGCGATTAGAGAGCCTCGGGGAACGGCGGCTATTCCCTTGCTCGCGAGCATCAGCATCAGCATCATGACAATAATCGTGCCGAGCGGCATATGGATACCATAAGCTTGGGCGATGAAAAGCGACGCGAAAGTGCAATAGGTCATCGAAGCGTCGAGATTGAAGGAATAGCCCAAAGGAAGGACGAGGCTAACGATTCGTGGCGGCACTCCGAAACGCTCCAGCGCGTTCAGCAAGCGCGGGTAGGCCGCTTCGGAGCTTGAGGTTGAAAAGGCTATGGTTGCCGGCTCGCGTAACAAACTTAACAGCGACGGCAAGCGCCCGCGCAGCATTAGCCAGCCGATAACGACTAGCACGGCAATTAATACGGCTAATGCCATGTAGTAGCCAATCACAAGCCATGCGAGGGAGCCCAGCACCGAGATGCCTTCCTTTGCGACTGTACCAGCGACCGCAGCGAAAACACCGAGCGGCGCGAACAGCATGACATAGGTCGTGATCGTCAACATGAGATCGGCAAGTTCCGATATAGATCGACGAAGCGTTGCCGCGCGTTCGCCCATCGCCGATAGTCCTAGGCCTGCAAATACCGAAAAGACGACGATCTGAAGAATGTTATTGGTAGCCAGAGCGTTGACTACGGATATTGGGAATGCCCCAGTGATAACGTGCTCAGCCGATAGCTCGGAGCCCAGCGCCGCATCGCCCATGTCCAAGGGCAACGGGATGTCGAGACCGGCACCGGGCTGCAGTAGCAAGGCCATCGTCGTGCCTAGGCCCAACGAGATCACAGACGCTCCCAGGAACCAAAGCATCGCTTTACCGCCGACGCGCAGTACCGATTTCCCATCACCAAAACTGGCGATACCGCTGGTCAGCGTCGCGAAAATCAGCGGTGCTACAACCATCTTGATCAGGTTGAGGAAAACGGTGCTGATTGTGCGGAACACCGTAGTAGCGCCTTCAATAGTAGCAGTTTGCGCCGTTGCGTTGAGTACGAAACCAACGAGCGCGCCGAACGCCAAAGAACCAAAGATGATCCATGAAAAACGCTTTGGATTTGATATCACTGAATTCCCCGTCTGTCTTGCCTGCGGTGATCATTTTGATCCCGATGATCAACCTTATCAGGGAATGGTGTAGACGGAATCACGCAGGCGCGTCGCTTGTGTTGCGTATCGTGCAACAGGGGCTAAATGTTACTTTGCGGATTGGCTGGTCGGATTGGGTGGGGCTCGTTCGCAAATCGCTGGCGGATCGGTTCAATTTTGGCGCGCGGTCGATCAGAAACTGATTTTTTCTGCACGGCTTCGGTCAGTTCGCTGAGAAAACCGATAAGCGAATCCTGCGGATCCCCTGTTCCTGATATCACCGTAATTCCCCACTGCTGAAGCACAGCGGTCTGAATAGGATCAGGATTTGCGGTGAATACATAAACGCCGGGTCGCTCGCGTTCGCGTCCAGATTCGCGCCATGTTTGCCACAGCCGGTAAAGTAGAAGCCGGATATTGAGATCAGATACGCTATAACCGATGAACAACAATGTCCGCCCCAATGCATCGGCCTTAAATTTAATGTCGAGCGGAGATTCAAATGCCAACCTTTTAAAATAGTCGGTTTCAGCGATGACGAGCGTGGAATCGTCAGAAAAATCACCATGGAACTTAACGATCTGGGTTTTCTGACCATCAATGGCAATTAAGTCGTGCGTATTCGCGATTTTCAAATAGGGGCGTTCGTGAATTTCATATGCAACTTCGAGTGTATTATCGTAATTTGTCGTGTAAATTATCGGAAAATCGCAATCAAGAATATAGCGATGCACCACCGAATTGGCGACGTCGTCGTGCGAAACGGCCCATGTCCGGTCCATCCAGCTTCGTAGCGGGCCGATGCTGCCCTGTTTCAGGCGATAATATTCAGCTAACGTATGATAAGTAACCTTTGGATCAACCGCAGTCAGCCCCAGCTCCGATTGGAGATGTTCCACTAGTTCAGACCAGGATGGCAAGCCCACGCTCATCGAAACGCCCGCGCCCGCGAACAGCATCGCGCGGCGATTACGGATTGCGTCCGCTAACTCATCGAGATTTGCGTTCATAACTGTTCTGCCTATTGGATTGGTTGGGCCAAATTAGGCTAAATCGGAGAGTATGCAACCCGCTTCTTTCTCCATCTATCCCAGCCGCAACCTATTTTCCTGCCGTTCTAGTGCGGCAAAGACACTGGACCGGACTACAGCAGAGGATTTCGGATTTAGCGGTTCAGGCTGGCTGGTCATCTGCACTTTCAAGGTGCAACTGCTAATCCGGGCTTCAAGCTCTGCCACATTACCGACGCCGTTAGGATCGGCAACTAGCTCGACCTTTGTCTGTTCAAAACCAACGCCGCTGAGCGCGACGCTCGCTGCCAGATTTGCGTTTTTCGGAAACATTAGCGCAGCTTCGCGTGCCGAACCGCGAAAAAAAACCGTAGGCTTGTCCAGCGCATCCAAATCGAACTGATCTTCGGCTGGAGTATCCCGCCATGCATTTGCTGGTTTCGTCGATCGATAGGTGACAGTCGCAGGCCTCGCACGCGACAACGCCATTAACCCATCAAAACCGGCAAGAGCACCCGAAGGAATGATAATTTTTGACTGACCGATGTCAGCTGCACACAGAAAGTCGTCGTATGTTTTGGGGTCGGCAAGGATTCCTGACGACAGCAAATAAAGATCGCTACCATTTCGCAGAATTTCCGCGCCGAACTGGAGAGCAGATGCATGACCGGCTGTTTCCACGACCGCATCGGGCGATTGCGCTAAAACCTCTCCGAGATCATCCGTAATTGCAACGTTTTCGGATAAAAGTTGCCGCAGCGCTGGAAAACAATCGCGCCGCGAACAAACGGAATCAAGTACCCAACCCGACGGTGCACGTTGCATCCAGTCTATGGCTAGTGAAGTCCCTATTGTCCCCATTCCGAATATCGCAGCACGCTTCATTAGGCTCCGTGTCCTTGTCTCGAGTAATCAAGAACGATCTTTCGTGGAAAGCGATGCAATGCGATAGTACAGTGAGTGATGTACCCCGTTGCAAACTACGCAACACCGGCAATCCTCTGCCAGGCTTGCTCCGCATGCATTGCGGAGGCTTTAATATCAGCGATCAGCCTCAATTGAATGGCGCAAAGTATCGATAAAAAGTCGCACCAAGCGAGGAATGCGTTGCTGTTTATATACAATCAGATCAAGCGTACTTTCCTTGAATGCGTCCCCTTGCAAGGGGATGCAGTGCGCGCGACCCGCTTGCTGCTCACGAAGCGAAGCGCCCTTCGGCAATACCGCAATACCCGCTCCCGACCTGACAAAATCACGCAACGCCTCAAACGAATTACTTTGCAAATGGGGTTGCAATCGCACGCCCGCTTCGGCGAGAGCAATGTCAAAAATGCGTCGAACACGGAAATCGGTACTGGGAAGCGCGACTGGGTAATCGTTGATTTCTGCCAGCGATATTTCGGAATTCTGCGCGAGGGCGTGATCGTAGGGAACGACCGCGAACACGGGCTCGGGAACGCGCGCGACGGTCGCAATCATGTCGCTGGGCTCGGCACAAAGGGTGATGCCGACATCACAATTTTGTTGGCGTACCGCCTCCAAAACCGCCGGGGCGGGAACAATCTCAAATTCGAAGTGCACATGCTCATACTGTTTGCTGAATTCAAATATAGCCTGAGCAGGGCCAGCCGATACCACGCTTTCCACCATAGTTAACTTGATCAGTCGCTGGCTTCCGCGCAGGTCGTCGAGATCGGCGCGCAGAGAGTCAAAACCAATTACAACGTCTTCAGCATAGTCAGAAACCAATCGCCCAGCATAGGTGAGCTGAAGCCCGTTGACCTTTCGATCAAACAAGGCCGTGCCCATTTGCCGTTCCAGGATCGCGATTTGACGACTGACTGAAGAGGGCGCGAGTCCCAGCGCGTCTCCCGCCTTTCGTATCGAGCCATTTATTACGACACTACGGAAAGCACGCAATGGATCTGGGAACATGTTTTCGCCTCCATAAGGGGCCCCATGTATGAAGCGTGACACTGTGGGTTGCAAGTTGTGCGCTGCAATATATTAGGGCGGCTAAGGGAAGTGAGTGCGAAACCTCGTTGCTGAATCACGCTATCATAAAACGGAAAATCAAAAGAGGTCACGCGGTTATCTGCGTCGGAAACCGGCTGACAACTTTACACCCCCGTTGCGCATTACGCAACAGGGGCGATTGTTCTTGGCTCTGTTTTACGCGTTTCGATTAGGGGAGCTTTGTCAGACGATAAAAAACGAAATGTTTTGGGGCAGGAGGATGTTGGGCAGCGGATCAACCATAAGGGGGAAACCAACATGGCTAAACACAAAAAGAGCATATATACCGTAAGATCATTTGGCAATCATGCCGCAGGGGCGCCCGGTCGGCTCCTTGCAACAGCGAGCTTGATCGCAATTTTGTCAGTGCCCGCCCACGCGCAAACAATCACGACGCCGGATGAAGACAATGTAAATGAACCAGCTGAAATCGTTGTGACGGGGTCACAGATTCAGCGCAGCGGCTTTGAAGCAGCGACCCCGACAACGGCAGTCGGAACGGCTGATCTTGAGCGCGTCGCAGCACCCAATATTGCAGATGCAATCAACCAATTGCCGGCACTACGTTCGGCATTAACACCGTCGACTTCCACGGCACTTTCGAACGCCGCGGGTGGAAACTTCCTCGATTTGCGCGGCATAGGATATTTGCGTACACTGACATTGATCGACGGAAAGCGCTATGTACCGACGACCACAACGGGTGGTCTTAATATTAACGTCATTCCCCAGGCCATGATCTCATCCGTTGACGTGGTGACCGGTGGTGCATCGGCGGCTTATGGGTCCGATGCTGTGGCAGGCGTCGTCAATCTAAGAATCAATTCCACGCTGGAAGGCTTTAAGGGGAGTCTTCAGGGCGGAATTACGGACCACAATGACCATCGCAACTATCTGGCCTCGATGGCCTATGGAACGTCTTTTGGAGGTGGGCGTGGTCATTTTGTAATCGGCGGAGAGGCTGCAACGAACAGCGGCGTCGGCGCGCTGAGCGACCGTAGCTGGGGGAATGCTGGGGCGATACAAAACCCCGCCTATACAGCAACCAATGGCGAACCCCAATACCTGCTCGTTTCAGATGCGCGTGCATCAAATGGTTCAGTGGGAGGCGTCATCAACTCGCCTTCAATACTCCAAGGGATTCAATTCGACGATAACGGAATGCCGGTTCCTTTCACCTATGGCGCAAATGCGACCGGCTCACAGATGGACGGCGGAGACGGAATTCCCATAAACGGCGTTCGCGTTCTTGAAAGTCCGATCGAACGTTACAGTGCTTTTGGCAGACTAACGTACGAAATTTCCTCGGACATCACCGCGTCTGCAGAATTTGGATATGCGAGCACAGAAGTCAAAACGGGCAGCAACCTTCGCGTTGATCAGATTACCATCCAAGCAGACAATGCTTATCTGCCAGAATCGATCAGTGCGATAATGCAAGCCGAAGGTATTTCATCCTTTACAATGGGGCGTGGCTTCGAAGATTATGCTCAAGGGTTGTTCGACATTCATTCGCAGACTTGGCAAGCGGCAGTCGGGTTGGAGGGAGCGCTAACAGACGATTGGACGTTTGATTTCTATGGCGCGCTTGGTCAGTCGAAAGTGGCTACTCGCTACACGGAGGATCGGATTACCGATCGCTGGCTTCAGTCGGTTGATGCGGTTGTCAATCCCGCGACGGGCGGCATCGTCTGCCGGTCAACGCTGACAGACCCGACTAACGGATGCGTCCCCGGGAATTTCTTTGGCTACGGAAACGTAAGCGAAGCCGCAAAAACCTGGATGAATGGTGAATCGATTCGCGATTGGGACATCAAGCAGCAAGTCGTCGCGCTTACCGTTCGCGGTGAACCCTTCGACACCTGGGCTGGACCGGTGTCATTTGCAGCGGGTGGCGAATATCGCCATCAATCAGTCGATGTCACGTCCGATGAGCTTTCAATCGCCAATGCATTCCGAATCGGTAACAATAAGCCGTGGAGTGCCTCGCAGAATGTGAAAGAGGGCTTTGTCGAAGTTGTGGTGCCGCTTGCGCTCGATGAGAGCTGGGCTCAAAACCTCGACCTAAATTTGGCGGGTCGCATCACCGATTATAGTACATCTGGAACCGTTTACACGTGGAAGGCAGGTCTCAACTACAAGGTGAATGACACGATCCGCTTCCGGGCAACGCGCTCACGCGACATTCGGGCGCCAAGCTTGGATGAAATGTTTGCTTCAGGAAATAATTTTACGCCCACGATCAATGATCCGGTACTCGGAAGCACATATAGTGCCCAGAATTTGATAACCGGAAACCCTGATTTGACTCCGGAAAAGGCCGATACATTTACCGCGGGTATCGTTCTTACACCTGATTTCATTCCAGGCCTGCGGATGTCGATCGACTATTACAGCATCAATTTGAAAGATGCTATCAACACCCTTAATGCGCAATCGATTGTTACGCGTTGCTATACTGATACGCCGCAAGTTTGTTCATTGATAACCCGGGCAACGCCAACAAGCCAGATCACTCTAGTGCGCACCGCGCCCGCGAACTTTCAGAGGACCGAGACCGCAGGTGTCGACTTTGAACTGGCCTACTCCTTTCCGCTCGGAGCCGGTAACGTCGACTTGCGCACATTGGTGACCTATATCGACAAACTTGACCTCGTGGATGGTTCCACGACGACAAGATTTGCCGGCAATACCGAAGTTACAGGAACGGCTGGTATTGGTGGGGTTCCACACTGGCAGTCGAATTCAACGGTGAGCTATTCAACGGATGATTATCGGATGAGTTTGACAGGACGTTCTGTCAGCGGGGGCATTCTGACCCAAGATGATAATATCGATGTGAAACGCGTTAGCGGCCGATTGTATTTCGATCTTTCGGGTGAAGTCACCTTGTTGGACAGCGGAAGCAAGCGTTTAGTGTTGTTCGGAGGAATCCAGAACCTGATGGACAAGGATCCGCCGCTAACCCAACTCGGTACCGCGCGCACGATCTATGATGTGATAGGCCGTGTATATACTGCCGGCGTCCGCGTTCGCTTCTAACTCGACAATTAACCGCTCACAATATGTACACAGGGCGACCTAACAATTGGTCCGCAAAATGCGGACACCAAAAAGGAAAAGTTATGAAAAAGAATTTGATGCTATTAGCCTGTGCCGCTGCGCTTACTTCGTTGCCAGTTCAAGCACAAACAGCCACGGCATCCGCTTCGTGGATTACGCTACCTGAAGCCAATCCAATTGCCACACCCGACAGAGTAAAAGTCAAGAATTTCCTGCCGGAAATGACGTGGAAGGAGGTTGAAGACCTGTTGACGCGCACCGACATGGTTATCGTACCCATTGGAGCGATCGAACAGCATGGCCCTCAAGGGCCACTCGGAACCGATTATTTGAACGGTACCGAAGTCGCCAAGCTTGCCGCACAATATACCGATGTTCTGGTTGCGCCAATCTTAAATGTCGGACAATCGCCTTATCATTTGGCTTTTCCCGGAACAGTAAGCCTTTCATCGGAGACGATTCAGGCGGTTTATGTCGAAGCGATCAAAAGTCTGATCGGCCAAGGTTTCAAACGTTTTCTGATCCTCAATTCCCACGGCGGGAACCGGGCCACAACGAAATTCATTGTCGATCGCATCAATCAAGAAACACCTGGCATTGCAGTTGATTTAGGAGAGGCTTCTCAGCCGTATATGAAGCCTAACAAGAGCAAAGCTCCAAAACCCTTTGACCGTCATGGTGGCGTTAGGGAAACCAGCCGTACGATGTATCTCCATCCGGAATTGGTCGACCTCGCGGCATCTAAGCAGACAAAATTGCACATGCCGGACCACTTGACTGCCTTGATTCCCGATATCGAAGCGGGCGACCCCACCGCAAACCTGATCTTCCTAGTCGAGGCATTAAAGGCCAAATCGACGGGGAAGGGAACCGCCGCCGACGAGATGACCGATACCGGTGTCTGGAGCGAACTGGACCCTGCGACGGCTACAGCAGAGGCGGGTCGTTTAGACATCGAAGTAACGCTCAATGCCATTGTTCAGTTCATTGACCGATGGAAAGAGTTACGTCCGATAGGCTCCAAGTAAAATATGCAGGCGATCCACTCGCCATTAATTTGGCAAATGCAACCGAAGCTTTTCGGCAGCGAATATGCTTCGGCTACCGTTAAGAAAATTACCGCATCTCTGCCAAAACGTAACTAGAACGGATGGTGGTCGCCATGATGGCGGCCGCCATAACCGAAATCATCGCTATTTTCGGCACTATGCGTCCTAACCGACACGAAAGAAGCCTACTGCAAGTCAGAATGAGATTTCTCGGATGTGTCCGATGTCCCGTTGTTCAATACCCAAAAAGAGCTTGTCACCAAAATGCAACGCCGAACCCCGGGGGGGATGAAAAAGGACCATGCCGGAAAACTTCAGCGCCCGGCGAAGAACGAACACTTATTTCCGTTTGCAAGGATCAGCTCAAGGGAAGTTTAATGCGTCCGCATACCCCATCCATGACACGAAGAGGGCTCCTCGCTGCTTCCGCTGGGGCCGGCTCGCTCTTCGTCTTTGCCGGACAACGCTTCCTATCCAACGGCAGCGGGCTAGCCGTTGCGGTCGCAAGCTTGCCTAACTCTCTCATTACGGGATTCTCGAGCTTCTCCTCGTTGTCGGTCATAATGCAAATGCTCGAGCCTCTTGTTACGCGCAACGCTGCCGGAATCGCAGTGCCATGTCTCGCAACCCATTGGGAAATGGATGGCGATTCCTCGTGGATATTCCATCTGCGTGAAGGGGTGAAATTTCAAGACGGCAAGCTTTTTAGTGCCGAAGACGTTAAATTCACGTTTGATTATATCCTTGATCCGGGAAATAATTATGGTGTCCGCACACGAATTTCCCGAGTTACGGGCGTTGAGGTGGTCGACGATCTGACGGTAAGGATTACGACCGACGGTCCGTTCCCCACGATGGTCGCTGGATTGACCAATGTGGCGATAGAACCCAAGCATTACTTCGAAGCGGTTGGACGTGACGGAATGACGGCCCGACCCATGGGAACTGGCCCGTTTATCCTGGATCAATGGACGCCCGGCGAGATGATCACATTCAATGCCTTCCCGGACTACTGGGGTGGTATGGCATCTACCGCGCGGCTGGTTCTCCGTCAGTTGCCAGAAGGTTCAACGCGGGTTTCAAGTCTGTTGACTGGCGAAATTGCAGTGGCTGAAGAACTGCCTATCGACCTGCTGAAAATTATAGATGAGTCTCCGGCAGCGGAAGTAGAAGCGGCTGAATCATCAGTCGGCCTAATTCTGACATTCGATACCCGTATAGAAGAATTCAAGGATCCGAGAGTGCGACGCGCGCTCAATCATGCGGTAGACAAGCAGACTATTCTCGACCGGCTGCTAATGGGCCGCGGCACGGTCCTTCAGGGGCAGATGATCACCAGCAACACTTTCGGCCATAATCCCGAACTGGAGCCCTTCGCGTACGCGCCCGACAAGGCAAGGGCTCTTCTGGCGGAGGCCGGTTATCCAAGCGGGTTCGACACCTCTATCACGACACGGACCGGAAAATATATGGCCGATGTCGACATCTGCAATGTCATTGCAGCCATGTTTTCCGAAATTGGCGTACGAACCTCGGTCAACATTGTTGAACAGGGTGTATATTCCAAGATGGCAAACGCGCGGGACATGGGCCCAATGCACATGGTCGGCTGGCACAGCCTCGGCGATGCCGATTTTGCAATGACTTGGTTTACCAAGGCGTCTGGACGTTCTTTTTGGGATAACGAAGAATTCGAAGCGTTGTTCGTCGCAGGCCGTTCCTCTGTTGATGAGAACGTGCGTTTGGCTGCTTATCACCGCATGACTGAAATCATGAACGAGCAATGCCCCGCCATCTTCCTGTTCGGCCTACCTGCTGTCTTCGGCAAGTCGAGCAACCTGAAAGACTGGAGCGCAACCCCTGACATGATCTTGCGCATGCATAATGCCAGCCTCTCTTCACCCACGTAACCTCCATTTAGGGCAAACGGATTCAGCAGCGCCCCCCATTGACCAAAAGGAAAGTAAAAACCTATGAAAACTGCTCTGACCGCCATGGGGGATCTCCCCCGCCTGTGTGCCACATTAGAGGACAGCCCATACGATGCAATTATCGCCAGTTCGCCGGAGAACATCCGGTATACCGCTGACGTGATGATCGACTCCGTAAAACACATACGGGACCGCCTTGCGTTTGTGGTTTGGCCCAAGGGGCGTGATCCGGTTTTGATCCTCTGCCATATTGATGAAGCCTACGTACGTCAAAAAACGTGGATTCAGGATGTCCGTGGATACCGGGAATTCTTTGTAAATCCGATCGATCTTTTGGTCGATGTTCTATCCGAACTCGGTTTGGCAAACGGTCGTGTTGGGATGGAATTAGAGTATTTTGCAGGAAAGTATCTCCAGTCACTGGAAAAAAAGTTGCCTCAACTCTCTGTCGAACCCTGCGATGAAATCTTTCGAAAGGTGCGTTCTGTCAAGACAGCACGCGAAATCACGGCGCTGCAAGAGGCATTCCGCGGCACAGAAAGGGCGATGTTCACAACGTTTTCATCCACTCAAGTAGGCGAAACTGAGTACAGCCTTTCTCGCCGACTGGCCGATGCCATCATTGGATCCGGCGCAGAAATGGTTGCTTTCAACTTCATTAATGCAGGAGCCAACACCGGCTTTCCCCATGCCGCGCCCACTGATTATCAGGTGCAGAAGGGCGATATTGTGAAAGCCGACAGTGGCGGCTGGTATTCCGGTGCTTATCCATCCAATGTCGGTCGCACTGCCAAGATGGGCAAGCCCACCGCGCAGGAAGCCGACGCTTGGAAGAGCTTACGCGAGATCCATCACACTGTCGCAGACATGTTGCGCCCCGGCAATACAGGCGCAAAAGTCTTCGACGAAGCAGTCCGGCTGCACGAAAAACACGGGCTGCCCTTCCCTTTCGCGCACAATGGACATTCAATCGGGCTGGAACTGCACGAATATCCTATGATCAAACCCCACTCAATTACCCCATTCGAGCCAGGCATGGTCTGTACGGTAGAAACCCGAATCCGGAAACCCGGCGAAATAGGTCTGCACATGGAAGACCTCTATCTCGTTACAGATGGTAAGCCGGAGCTTTTATCGGATGCTTTCGACAACGAAGAAATTTTGGTCATCTAACCTAGTATTCAGTCAGCTGACAGCCCGACGGGAATCATCATGTTACAATTTGCAATTCGCCAATTAATTTGGGTTCCCATCACCCTCCTTCTGGTGATCACTGTTACCTTTTTTGTGCTGCGTCTTACCGGCGATCCGGCAACGCTGTACCTCGATGCAACAGCTACACCCGAACAGTTGGACATCCTGCGCCGTCAACTTGGACTGGATAAGCCATTAATCGTACAATACGGACGTTTTCTAGGAGACATTCTTACCCTTGATTTCGGCCATTCTCTTCAATTCCAAGCACCCGCAATCAACATCGTAATCGGCCGACTAGGTGCAACTTTTGTGTTAATCGTTGCGTCGCTGTTCCTTTCCTTGGTGCTGGGATTGGTCGGAGGCCTTGTATCGGCAATTTACAAGGATCGTGCGGCCGACGTAGCAATCTCAACTTTCGCCGTTGTCGGCCAATCAATGCCCAGCTTCTGGCTGGGTATCCTCCTCGTGCAACTCTTCTCGCTGCAGTTGGGTTGGCTACCAACATCGGGAACTGGCGGCTGGCTTCACCTCGTTCTCCCGGCAACTACCCTCGCCGCCTTCATTACGCCCAACTTGATCCTCATTACTCGAACAGCCGTGCTAGAAGCGAGTGCCGAGCAATTTGTTACCACTGCGAAAGCAAAGGGACTGGGCCCGATTTATATTCTGGTTCGCCACATACTGCCGAATGCAATGAACCCGATCATCAGTTTCTTTGGCATGCAGGTTGGCCGACTAGTCGGCGGCTCGGTCGTCACCGAGACAATTTTCGCCTGGCCCGGAATTGGCCGATTGATGATCGGCGCCGTCTATCAACGCGATGTCCCGGTCGTGGTAGCCACCGTAACCGTCACCTGTTTGGCGATCATCCTCGCCAATCTTGTGGTCAGTCTTATGCTTGCGGCAGCCGACCCCCGGATAAAGTTGAATTAACATTATGTTGGGATCCGGATTAAAAATCACTCTTGGCGGGCTAGTGGTCGTCATCCTCGCCGCTCTAGCCATTTCTGCGCCGGTGCTCGCGCCCTTCGATCCCTTGCAGCAGGACCTGCTCAATCGTATTGTCCCGCCGGTGTGGGCAGATGGCGGTAGTTGGGAACACCCCCTTGGCACGGACAATTACGGCAGAGATGTGCTGTCAAGACTCATCCACGGGTCGCGTATATCGATCTTAGTCGGGTTCACATCGATGCTTTTATCTTGCACGATAGGTACATTTTGCGGGGTGATAGCAGCCTATCGCGGCGGGCGGCTAGGCGCATTCATCACGCGCTTCGCTGACGCGCATCTGGCCTTTCCTGAGATTCTTCTAGCCATTCTGATTGTCGCCACACTGGGCGGCGGCCTACTGACGATTGTAATGATACTCGGGATCTCGTCGTGGATGGTCTATGCCCGTGTAATCTATGGCTTGACTCTTTCAATCAAGGAGCGTCCCTTCATCGAGGCGGTGCAAGCCCAAGGCGCTAGCGGCTGGTACATCGTTCGCCAACATATCCTGCCACACCTGATGCCAATCATCATAGTAATATCGACCCTGCAAGTGGCGCAAATGATCCTTACTGAAACCGCGCTTTCTTTCTTGGGGTTAGGTATACCACCTCCAACCCCCAGCTGGGGCAACGTTCTGGCCGAAGGACGCGATCGCTTATTGATCGCACCGTGGATCGCGAACAGCGCCGGCATCGCAATCATAATGGTCGTCTGGGGCATCAACATGCTGGGCAACGGTCTACGTGAAAAGCTCGACCCGAACGAGGTGACACGTGGTTGATACTACCCCCATTCTCGATATTCGCGACCTGACGGTAAAGTTTCGCTCGGGCGGACAGCTTCTGCCTGCCGTCGATCGCTGTTCTTTCAGCATCGGCAAAGGCGAGGTCCTCGGGCTAGTTGGGGAAAGCGGATCGGGCAAGTCGACAACCGCCATGGCTATGCTTGGCCTGCTGCCAAAAAACGCCGTTATTGAAGGCGATGCGCACTTCGGTGGCGCCAACATCCTTACCTTGCCAGAGACTGAATTGACCGCATTGCGTGGCAGGCGCATCTCGATGATTTTTCAGGATCCCATGTCCTCACTTAACCCAGTCCTTACGGTCGGAGAGCAAGTGGCAGAACCGTTGGTCGCGCATTACGGATTGCCTCCGATGGAAGCGCAGACGCGCGCTCTCGAGTTACTCGATCGGGTAAAAATCCCGGATGCGCGTCGACGCTTACACTCCTACCCCAACGAACTGTCGGGCGGATTGCGCCAGCGGGTTATGATCGCAATGGCACTGGCCTGCGAACCGGAACTCTTGCTCGCGGACGAACCGACCACTGCGCTGGACGTGACGGTTCAGGCGCAAATTCTCGATCTGCTTCTTGACCTGCGTGATGAATCCGGACTCTCGATTTTGCTGATTACGCACGATCTTGGGGTGGTAGCCAATTTCGCCGATCAAGTGGCGGTAATGTATTGCGGACGATTGATGGAGACTGCTCCGGTAAACACTTTTTTTGACTCCCCATCCCATCCTTACACCGAAGCTTTGATCCGATCGATACCCACAGACAACGGGGCTCCACGTCTCGAGACCATTCCCGGCTCGGTACCGAAACTGACCGACCTCCCGCCGGGCTGCCCTTTTTCCACGAGATGCCAGCATCACTTCACGGCCTGCGACGAAACGGTGCCAGTCCTGCGGGAGATCGCGCCTAGCCATTTCTCAGCTTGTGTCAGGACGCCCGATTATGCCTAAGACTAAGCCTGTTGCGCGTCCATTAATGACTGTTCGAGGACTAAAGAAACAGTTCCCGGTCGGCAAGCGCCTGTTGACGAAAGAGCCTAAGGCCTGGTTACGCGCGGTCGATGGTATCGACCTTGAGGTCTACAGCGGCAAAACGCTGGGTCTGGTGGGAGAATCTGGATGTGGCAAGTCTACACTTGGACGGCTGCTGATTCGCCTGCTTGAACCCAGCGACGGTCAGATAAAAATCGGGGATCAAGATATCTCGCACCTTTCGGGTCGCAGCCTTCAAGCGCTGCGTCACCGGTTCCAGATGGTGTTCCAAGACCCGATGGGCTCCCTCGATCCGCGTATGAAAATCGGTAAAAGCATGGCCGAACCGATGATAATTAGCGGCAGCGGCGAGCGCCGCGAACGGATCGCCGAAATGCTCGAAGCAGTCAGCTTATCAGCCGACATCGTCGACAGTTACCCACACGAGTTTTCTGGCGGACAAAGACAACGCATCTGTATAGCTCGCGCGCTGACCTTGGGCCCAGAACTCATCGTCGCGGACGAGCCGGTGGCAGCTCTCGACGTTTCAGTGCAGGCACAGATTGTAAACCTGTTTCAGGACATCCAAGACCGCACAGGCCTGGGCTACGTATTCATTTCGCACGACCTCGGCATCGTCCGCCATATCGCCGATGACGTGGCAGTAATGTATCTCGGTCGGATCGTCGAACGGGGTCCCGTGAAGGCGGTCCTCGACACACCGGCGCATCCGTATACACGGGCGTTGGTTTCGGCAATCCTTCCCCCGCGCCCTACTGGCTCCCGCTTCGTTCCGCCTGTTTCGGGTGACCTGCCAAGTCCGATGAACATACCCGAAGGATGCCGTTTCGCTTCTCGCTGCCCGATGGCAAAACAGATATGCCGCGAGGAAGAGCCCAGCCTCATGAAGGTGCTTGGAAGCCACCAAGCGGCCTGCCATTTTTCTTGAACGCCCAGCTTGGGCAGTCAGTTTGATCGCAAACTGTCTCCAAATGGCGCAACGATCCCCCATTGTCTCCCGTCAGCGATCGATAGACAAATTGGCAACACACGCGAAAGCCCCCGCGGAGCGGGTGGTCAAAGATACATGAAAAGTCGCCAGCGAGTTCAAGGACAAGACCACGGCGCACAACCAGCTGTGGCAGACCGACTTTTCCTATCTGAAGATCATTGGCTCGGGTTGGTATTATCTATCGACGATCCTCGACGATTACTCGCGCTACATTATCAGCTGGAAGCCGTGCGTCCGGCACATGTGGTGCACAAACCGCATCTGCTATGGGACAATGGGCCTAGCTACGTTGCGGGTGAACTTGCGGATTATCTGGCCGGTGATCTCGAAGCGCAGGTCCATGCATCCGTGGAGCATTATTAACACCGGCGCTGCCATAAAGCCTGAACAACGTAACGCCCGCCGATGTCCACTTCGGCAGGACGGAAGCCATCATCAAACATCGAGAAAGGATCAAACGAACGGCCATCGAAAATCGGCGTTTGCAATACCACAAGATCGCCGCCTAAAATCAAAAAACCAGATGGAACCAGATACTCGTCTGATTTAAACCGCCACATGCCTCGGATTGTCTGACGACGGACACGACAACGATAAATTGGCTTTGGGCGATACTCGAATGGCCATCCCCTCAGCCTTGTTGAGGGTGTTTGTATACTGGCCGCAATGATACAAGCCGCGTTGACACCTGCCTTCAGAAGCCCCTATTCGAACGATAGACTGATCACCAGATTAGTTAGCGGAGTTACAAACAACACGGGGCTGATATATGGCTGAGGTAAAGCGGCGGACTCAAGCTGAGCGACGCGAACAGGCAGAAGCCCGATTGCTCGATCAGGCGGTCAAACTGGTTGGCAAACTCGGCTATGACGGCTTTACACTCGCTGACGTCGCCGAAACCGCTGGCTATAGTAGAGGTCTTCCGGCCCATTATTTTGGCAGCAAGGAGGAGCTTCTCGCTCGGGTCGCAGAGCATGTGATAGGTTCTTACAACGAAGGCGCGGGAAATATTTCCTCGTATGAGCGCGGACTGCCGACACTGGTTGCGCTGGTACGCAAATATGTGAAAGGCCACGGGGTAGAAATTCGAACCTTGCAAATTTTGATCACGCAAGCATTGGTGATTCCTCGATTGCGCAAAACCATCGCCAAGCTCAATGCCGAGGGGAAGAAGAATATCGAAGCAGAAATCAGGATTGGGATAGAACAAGGCAATATCCGTCCAGATATTGATCCTACGGCCCACGCTGCTGTGATTTATTCGTTTCTTCGTGGGCAGATGGCATTTGCGGCACTGAACAAATCATTCGATCAGAATGCTGCGGGCGAGGAATTTGTTTCCTGCATGTGCGCCCGGCTCCAACCGAATTAGATCCGAGACCTACGACAATACAAAGAATGATGCCTCTCAGTGGTCGATGAACCACGCTGACAAATTTTCCTCAAATCTTATTTGTCGACCGAATAACAAATTACTTGAGTAGCGAATTGTAACATGGCATGATGCAACTTTGAACGATGCGGGACTCGATCGTTTTCTAAAAGCACCCGCAGCAAATTGGATCGCCGAACCGGCCGACCAGATAAATGGAGAGGCCAGTGTCGGAATTTGCGATTACACATAGGCACAACGCTCAACCCCGTGAGGCAAGGGCATGAACCGGCTGTTCAACGTTTGTTGTTTGGCTATTTTGACATTGTCAACAACGCCTACGTTAGCACAGCAAAGCAGACCAAATTTCCTCGTCGTTGTCGCCGATGACATGGGCTGGTCCGACCCGGGGTTTCTGGGCAGTAAAATTCGCACGCCGACCATAGATCGTCTGGCAAAACGCGGCATTTTCATGTCCAATTTCTACGTTGCCCCTACCTGCTCACCGACCCGGGCGATGTTGATGACCGGTGTCAGCAACCATGCCGCTGGCGTCGGCACGATGCGCAATATGCAGTCACCCAATCAACACGGTCGACTTGAATATGCGGCGCAGCTTCACAGCGGCGTAGTAACCGTTGCGGAGATGCTTTCCGCACATGGTTACCGCACCATGATGAGCGGCAAATGGCATCTCGCTGTCGACGCCAACCAATGGCCTCACCGGCGCGGTTTCCAGCGCAGCTTTGGTCTTGTCGAGGGCGGTGCAAGCCACTTTGCCGATCAAATGCTCATTACGCCGACGGAAGATGTCACTTATCACGAGGACGGGAAAGTCGTTCCGCTTACCAGTGATTTTTATTCGACAATCGGATATACCGACAAGATCATCGAATATATCCAAGAAGCTGGTGAAAAACCCTTTTTCGCCTATGTCGCCTATACTGCGCCGCATGATCCTCTGCAGGTACCGGCTGAATGGATGGATCGCTACAAGGGCGTGTTCGATGAAGGTCCGGCCAAAGCAAAAGAGAAACGTCGGCAGCGGTTGATCGAACTTGGCTTGATAGGCAAAGATGCAGAACTGGCGCAGACCAGGCAGATGCCCGCATGGCTGGACTCGCACAAGAAGCCCTGGACCGAGCGCAGCGAAAGCGAGCGCAAATCCGATGCCAAGCGCATGGAGATATATGCAGCGATGGTCGAGCTGCTTGATCAGCAGTTTGGCCGGATCATCGAGCAATTGCGACGTAGCGGACAGCTCGACAACACTTACGTGCTTTTCATGTCGGACAATGGCGCTTCAGCGTCCACCCCCTTGGTCTATCTCGGCAATTCGCGCGAGTGGGTGCACGACAATTTCGACCTTAGCGACGAAGCGATGGGCACTCGGGGATCCTACACAACAATGGGTGCCGATTGGGCCAATAATTCCAACACGCCCTTCAACCTGTTCAAAGGGACGATTGCTGAAGGTGGTGTGCGTTCGCCCCTTATCATAGCCGGGCCAAATATGGCCGAAGGCGTCATCCGCAAGATGCCCGGGCACGTGATGGACCTGACCCCGACATTCTTTGAACTGGCTGGCATCAATCCGGCCGAGGATCCGCTTTACAAGGGCAAATTGCAGCCAGCCGGTCAGTCGATCATGTCCATCCTGCAAGAGGATAAGGCCGACGACAACCGGATGCTGGTGACCGAATTGTTCGGCAATCGGATGGTGCGGAAGGGGCGTTGGAAAGCGGAATATATGCATCCGCCGTTCGGCAGCGGCGAATGGGAGTTGTTTGATATCGTTGCCGACCCAAGCGCAACCGAGAACCTCGCTGAAGAGCAGGCAGGATTGCTCGCTGAAATGCGCAAAGCTTATGACAATTTCGCCGGTAAAAATCACGTGACAGACGCAGTTGAACGCCCCAGCCGGAGCTCCAGCGTTACCTTTGAAGGGGAATGCAACTGGTGGTGCGAAACGAAGTTCGGTTTTGTGGATGTCCTCGCGAACAGAACGCAGCGCAACCTGCTGTTCGCGGCAATTCTTGTTGTGCCCTTGTTAGGCGGCTTTGCCTGGTATCGCAACAGGCGAAAGAAACACGATTTGCAAGTTGGAAACTACGGTCAGCCAGAGGCGCAAGCTTTCAACAACGATGTTCGATATTGAAGGAACGCAGGATGAGTGAATTGGTAACTCTTGAGGTTAGCGAAAGTATCGCCACGGTAACGCTCAACCGGCCCGAGGCGATGAACGCACTGTCCATAGCCTTGCGTGGGCAGCTCTATGATGTGATCCGCACTGTCGATGAAGATAGTGCCGTGCGCGCGGTGATCCTGACCGGGGCGGGCGAACGCGCTTTTACCGCTGGCATTGATTTGAAGGAACTGGGTTCTATCGAGGGCGCCCTGGGCAGCGCAGGAAGCGATCCTGTCAAGAAGAACGATCCTGCCCAGGCGATAGAGCAATGCCGCAAACCGGTTATCGGCGCGATCAACGGCGTGGCCATTACCGGCGGGTTTGAACTTGCACTGACGTGCGATGTTTTGATTGCCAGCACCAATGCCCGCTTTGCCGATACCCATGCCCGGGTCGGCGTTGTTCCGGGATGGGGATTGTCGCAAAAGCTCAGCCGGATCCTGGGGATCAGCCGCGCGAAGGAATTGAGCTTTACCGGCAATTTCATCGATGCGCAGCAAGCGCTTGAGTGGGGGCTGGTGAACCATGTTGTCGCACCGGACGAACTGCTGCCGCTCGCCCGTAAACTCGCTGGCGAGATGACGACCATCGATCCAGAGTTTCTGGCAACCTACAAAAGACTGATCGATGACGGCTATGCTGCCAATTTTGGTGACGCAATCGAAATGGAATATAAGCTCGCTTCCACCGCCAATGCGGAAGTTTCTCCCGAGGGGGTGGAGGCGCGCCGCAAGGATATATTGGAGCGGGGACGAAAGCAGTAGGTCAGTTAAAAAGAATGAGGCCCAAGCATGAGTAAGATGACCGGAATGCTTTCGCCGATGAGCAGCATAAATTCAAAAATTGGAGACCAACATGACAAATAAAATCTTATCTATGCCAGCCAAGACGTCGACCTTTGAAATCATACCGCTAAGCATAGCCTATGAAGAAAAAGCTGCATTCAAAGACACTTATGGCGGAGCAGTCGGCTGGGCATTCATCGGGGGTCTCTACTATAAGACAAAGACCGAGTCAGACACGGTGTTGATCAGCATGCATCCGATTGGCGGCACAGGACGCCTGTCGGTTATGAGCTTTTTTGCTGAACAGGGCATTCCCGTAATCGGTGCCGACAGCCGATATCGCGGCGTTGACAATGGCTTGAACATGGAAAAGGTGGTCACCGATCTTGGTGCCATTGTGCGCTATGCGAAAGAGACATTGGGGTACAAGAAGGTCGTCCTCCTGGGCTGGAGCGGTGGCGGTGCGCTTTCTTCCTATTATCAGGCACAGGCTGAAGCACCAACGGTTACAAGCTCGCCATGCGGAACAGGGCCAGATCTTACCAAAGCGGAACTTATCCCGGCGGATGCCGTCGTGTTCATGGCCGCTCACGTGTCCCGTCACGGCACATTGACCGAATGGCTGGATGCATCGATCACGGACGAAGCTGATCCGTATAATCGTGATCCTGATCTGGATATTTATTCCGGTGCCAATGGCCCTCCCTTTTCGGATGAATTTGTCGAACGCTACCGTGCCGCTCAAATCGCCCGCAACCGCAAGATCACCGCATGGGTAAAGGAAAAACTTGCCTGGCTGGAATCTTCGGGCCGCGAGAACGAGGAATTTGCATTCACCGTTCATGGCACCATGGCCGATCCACGATGGCTTGATCCGGCAATTGATGCAAATGACCGGAAACCGAACTGGTGCTACATGGGCGATCCAAAAATCGTCAACATGAGTCCGGTAGGCCTTGCGCGCGCGTCCACACTCCGCAGCTGGCTCTCTCAATGGAGCTATGACGATGCCAATGGTGATGGTCCCAAATGTGCCGCCAGCATCACCAAGCCGGTGCTCGTCATCAACAATACCGCAGACGATGCTTGCACACCAAGTCATTCGCAGCGCCTGTTTGATGGTGTCGCCCATGATGACAAGGAATTGCATCACATAGAAGGGGCTACCCACTATTATCAGAACCAGCCGGATCTGGGACGGCAAGCGGTATCGGTGGTCCAAGACTGGTTGCAGCGCAAAGGCTTTGATGTCTGACTACTTTTTAAGCAAGCGAACCGCGCAAGTAATATCCGACCTCCTTAAGCGGGAGTCCGGTGGATATTTCGCGCTGGTCTTGGATGATGGCAGATGACACTAAATTTAAACGACAAAATCTGGAATGATCATGACATTCACGAAATGGATGGCGGGAAAAGCCTTCTATTTGCCGATCGTCATTTCGCCGATCAAGCCACCAGCCCCCTCGCCTTTGAGCTTTGCGAAGCCGAGCCGTCGAAGTGCCCGATCCAGCGCTATCACTGGCGGAAGCTGATCAGATCATCTTTTGCCCAGGCAACGGTCAGCGATTTGCATTCATTGTACCCGGTCATGCCAAGGAACGGCTCGTGTCTGTAGAAAATGGAATGCCTATGGTGTTGAAATGTGAGGAGGAAATTCGAACCTTCGCGGATCAATGGTTCCGAACATCACCATGGGCACGGTCTGATCGGCCAACCAACAATTGAGAGGATGGATGATAATGGAAACCGAATTGGATGGATCGCTAAACCATGAAGGCCGCGTAATTCTAATCACCGGAGCTTCGTCGGGGCTCGGTGAGGAATTTGCGATTGCTTTGGCGCGAAATGGCGCAAAGATCGTATTGGGAGCGCGCCGGGAAGACAAGCTGTCGGCAATCGTCGAACAGATCGAGAAGAAGGGTGGTCAGGCAATCGCTGTTTCGCTCGACGTCACCGAAGAGGCGTCTGTCATTGCCGCATTTGACAAAGCCGAGGAGGTCTACGGCTTAGTTGACACTGTTATCGCCAACGCCGGCATCAATGAAGAAGGCTTTGCAACCAAGATATCCATGGAGAAGTTTGATGCTGTCCATGCAGTCAATAGTCGCGGGGTTTTCATAACGGTCCGCGAGGCGGGAAAGCGCCTGATTGCCGCAGGATCAGACGTTTCCGAGCGCGGCCGGATTGTCATATTGTCATCCATGGGCGGGCTCAATCCGCTGCCCTATTCCGTGACTTATAGCTCATCCAAAGCGGCGGCGGTAATGATGGCGCGAGGATTTGCGAAGGAATGGGCCAGTTTCGGCATATCGGTCAACGCACTGTGCCCCGGTTATATGATGACCGATATCGTTGAAGGCTGGTTTAAGACCGATGCCGGCAAAAAGATGGTCGACGACCTTCCAAGATCCCGCATGATGCCGGTCAAGGCGCTGCTTCCGATGATCAACTATCTGACCTCTGACGAGGGCGGCTATTCAACCGGCAGCGTCATCAAGATGGATGATGGACAAATGCCCTGAGGCATCCCGTGCCGCAGGAAAAAGGGGAATATTGTGACCAGCAGTGAAAATATAGACGAGCAAAAAACGGGCGGACCACTTGCCGGCCTGCGCGTGGTTGAAATGGGAACGTTGATAGCCGGGCCGTTCTGCGGGCAATTGCTGGGTGATTTGGGCGCCGAGGTGCTGAAAGTTGAGGCGCCGGGCGCCGGCGATCCTATGCGCAACTGGGGACAAGTGAAGCGCAACGGCCAGTCATATTGGTGGTCTGTCATCGGCCGAAACAAGAAAAGCATCACTTTAAACCTTCGTGAAAAAGAAGGGCAGGAAATCGCTCGCGATCTGATCAAGACCGCGGACATTTTGGTGGAGAATTTCCGCCCCGGCACAATGGAAAAATGGGGTCTGGGCTATGACGTGTTGTCGGCGGACAACCCGCGCCTGATAATGGCACGGATCAGCGGTTACGGGCAAGATGGGCCATATTCCCGGCGTGCGGGCTTTGGTTTGATAGGCGAGGCCATGGGCGGCCTGCGCCATGTTACAGGTTATCCGGATCGGCCGCCGACACGGATCGGAATTTCCATTGGAGATTCCTTAACCGCAACATTTGCCGCGTTGGGCTGTCTGGCAGCGCTAAGATCTCGTGATATCACCGGCCGTGGACAGATAGTCGACAGTGCGCTCTATGAGTCAGTTTTGGCGATGATGGAGAGCCTGGTCCCTGAATATTGCGGCGAAGGCCATCAACGGGATCGGTCGGGAGCTATTCTCCCCAAAATCGCGCCATCAAATGTCTACCCTTGCGCAAATGGTGACAGCATATTGATTGCCGCCAATCAGGATACGGTATTTGCACGGCTATGCGAGCTGATGGACAGGAATGAGTTTTTGGACGACCCGCGTTTTTGTGACCATGTTGCGCGCGGTGAAAATCAAGAACTGATCGATGATATCATTTCGAAGTGGAGCGAACCACAGGCCGCCGAAGACTTGCTGCAAGCACTTGATGAGGCGGGCGTACCAGCCGGGAAGATATTCCAGGTCAAGGATATGATTGACGATCCGCAGTTCCTCTCGCGCAAGGCTTTGATTGATGTTGAGACTCCCGGCCTGGGTAAGGTCAAGATGCAAAATGTCGTGCCCAAATTATCGGACACACCGGGACAAGTTCGGTCACCCGCACCTGAATTGGGTCAGCACACGCAATCCATTCTCGAAGACTATCTCAATCTGTCGAGCGAACAGATCGATGTCTTGAGGACCAGAAAAATAGTCTGAGGTGGGCAGTCGGACCTCTCGGAGAAGGGAATTTGAACATGGATAAAATCAACCTGGTAGAACTCGGCCCGCGTGACGGTCTGCAAAATGAAAAGCTGCCTTTACCGGTGGAGACAAAGGTCGCTCTGATCAACCGGCTGGTGGATGCCGGGTTTAAAACGATCGAAGCAGGCGCATTCGTGTCTCCCAAAAAAGTGCCGCAAATGGCGAACTCCGGAGAAGTATTGGCAAAAATCAACCGTCCGAAAGGCGTCTCCTTTCCAGTCCTTGCACCAAATATTCAGGGCTATGAGGCGGCGAAGGAAAGCGGTGCAGATACTATTGCCGTATTTGCCAGCGCTTCGGAAACTTTTAGCCAGAGAAACATTAACTGTTCAATCGAAGAAAGCATGAGCCGTTTCAAGGCCGTCATCGACGCAGCCAAGAAAGATGGTATTCGTTCGCGCGGCTATATTTCAAATGTGCTCGGCTGCCCTTATGAAGGAAAAGTTTCGACGAGCACTGTCATCGAGCTCACCAATAAGCTGTTGGAAATGGGCTGCTATGAGATTTCGCTATGCGATACCATTGGCGTCGGAACGCCGCTCAAGGCCAGAAAGCTTATCCGAGATGTGAAATCGGAAATCCCGGTTGAGAAAATCGCAGGCCATTTCCACGATACTTACGGTCAGGCGTTGGCCAATAGTTTCATATGGCTTGAAGAAGGCGTGCGAACGTTTGATTCTTCAGTTAGCGGCCTGGGCGGCTGCCCCTTTGCAGAAGGTGCCAGCGGGAATCTTGCCACAGAAGATCTCGTCTACGGGCTGGAAGGCTCGGGGCTCGATACCTCGGTAAATCTGGAACAGCTGATTGAGATTAGTCGCTGGATTTCCGGCGAATTGAACAAACAGCCAGCATCACATGTGACGGCTGCCCTGCAGTCTAGATAATCAACCCGTTAGGAGGAAATACCAATGACCAAACTACTTTTCATCGAAGCCAGCCCGCGCAAGGAGAACTCTTATTCCTCGCAAGTCGCCAATGAATTTCTGGAAAGCTACAAGGCGGCCAATCCTGAGGACGAGATCGAGCGTCTGCCTTTGTTTGAGACCGAGCTGGCGCCGCTGGGCATGGAAGGCGCCAATCAGAAAATGGAAAATATCATGAAGCTCATGACCACCGGCTCCGGTATCGAGCCGGAGGGCGAATGGGCCGGTGTCATGAAAGAGATCGAGCGGCTGAAAAGTGCGGACAAGGTTCTGCTTTCCGCGCCGATGTGGAATTACTCCATTCCCTACCGCCTGAAGCACTGGATAGACCTGGTGGTACAGGTTGGCGCATCGGTGATGGTGAACGAGAAGTTCGAATATATCGGCCAGATCACCGACCGTCCGCTGCAGATGATACTGGCCAGCGGCAGTCCGTATGAAAATCGTTTTCCACTGGAATCAGACGGGACAAAAACCGATTTCGAGCGCGCCTATCTCGACCATATTTTCCGCTTCCTCGGTTTCACTGACATTCGCTTGATCCGGGTCATGCCGACGGGAATGCCAGGACCTCAGCTCGATGAAATCGTTGCCAATGCCAAGAAAGAAGCGAAAGAGGCTGCCAAAGCCTTCTGAAGCAAATTGTCCAGTTAACCGCCAGAATTTGCAGGATTCCAATATGAAACTCTACGGTGTCTATCTCTCCCCTTTTGCTACTTCAATCATGATGTTGCTCGAGGCAAAGTCGGTCGATTATGAGCTGGTCATGCCTCCGGGCGGCCTTGGATCGGAGGAGTTTGGGCATATCAACTATATGCAGCGGATTCCTGTGCTGGAATCGGATGACGGAGATTTTGTCTACGAATCCGCAGTGATTGCCCAATATATCGATGAGTTGTATCCCATGCCAAATATTGCCGGGAGCTCACCACTGGAAGCTGCGCAAAACAGGACGCTGGCGCGATTAGCTGACCTATATCTTCTGCATGGATTTCTTGCGGTGTCGGGAGAATTGCGAGAAAAACGGTTCGATTCGGATGTGGTTAAACATTCTATCGCAACGGCACAGCGCGGATTGCGGGATGTCGAGGAGACGATGAAGCGAACCGAATATCAGATTAGCGAAACATTCACTTATGCCGACTGTTTCCTGATACCCGGCATGCACGTCGTTGATCTCTTGTTGCCGATTGTCGGACATAGTGATTATCTCGCCGATTTGCCGACGCTATCGGCCTATTGGAAAGCGGCACAATCGAGCGAGCGTCATGGTTTCTATATCGACAAGATGCGTCAGGCCGTGAAGCTACGGCAAGAAACCGGCGAAGCGATGTAAAAGCCGTCGCTAGCTTTGATATTGACGCAGATGTTTTTGGAACGAAGCGCAGAGAGCGTTGCCGCTCTCGTTCGCGCCAAAAATATAGCGGTCAGGGCGCACCAGCACCGCCTTGCCTCCGGTAAACTCGCCAAGCTTGCCGTCAATATCCTCAAAGTCTTTGCCGATCACGAAAACCGATCCGCCAAACTCCTGACTGAACCAGGAGATGGCATCGCCTTCTTCCTGATCTGACAGCAAAAGCACGAAGCCATCCCCGATCACCTCATCGAGCAATTTGCACTGACCCGAGGCACCCACAACCTCGGGCTGGCTTAATCGTCTACCGCATAAATCGTGACCTGTACCGATCAGACCGCCCGAATAGGCTGGGAAGTAGGTATCAGAATTGGCGACCCTGCCAAGCTTGGGGACCATTTTGACGATCCAGAAACCAAAATTGCGCTTTGCCTGCTCCCATTTGCTGGTCGTGCTAAGCAGTGATCCCGTGCGCGAGGCGCGGTTGATCACCTTCTTGCAATGCGGCCAGCGTTCCTCGTGATAGGTATCGAGAATGCGGTCACCAGCTTTGCCGTCAAATATCAGATCAAACAGATAGCTGAGATGAGCGGCGTCTCTCAGTCCCATATTAAGGCCCTGGCCAGCAAAGGGCGAGGTCTGGTGGGCCGCATCGCCAGCCAGCAAGATTCGGTCCTTGCGCCAGATATCGGGCATTCCGGCGTAGAAATTATAAGGCACGCAGCGTTGAATCTCGACTGAAGAGGTGTCGATATAGTTCGAGATATGGGCCATCGCATCATCATGCGTGAATTGATCGGCCAGATCTTCGTCAATTTCGAAATCGAACCGGTAGTGGTTGTGCAGCCCCTTAACGAACACCCGGGCAGCATTGGGCTGGCACATGAACTCTGAAAAATCCTCCTGCGCATCCCAATAGGCCTGATCGTGCACGGCAACGTCCATGACGATCCATTTGCGGCGATAGTTGAAATCAATCCGTTTTGCGCCGATTGACCGGCGGCACATACTGGCGCCGCCATCAGAACCGACAATATATTTCCCGGTAAATTCGGTCTCTTCGCCAGTATCGATATTCTTCGCCTTCAATGTCGCTTGATCGGCATCCGATGATACGCTGAGAACTTCATAGCCCAGGAAACTGTCGACTTTTATGCCTTTGTCGAAATCCTCTCGAAGCAACCGTTCCAGGGTTGGTTGATGAAACATGGTTCCCACACCCGAATGGCCAAAACTTGGCGGGACTTTGCTATAGTCCATTTCCACAAGGGTCTTGCGCTTGTGATCGACCATGCGAAAGGTCTTGAACGGCTTGGCATCATCCGGGAACATCCGGTCCAGAATGCCCATGCGCTGATAGATACGGCAGCTTTCCGGATCAAACATCATCGCCCGCGGCACCGGAAAGATATCCTTGTCACGGTCAAAAATCGCGACTTTGTGTCCGCTCATTCGCAAAAGATTAGCCAGCGTAGCGCCAGTGGGCCCGCAACCGACAATCAAGACGTCATAGGCATTGTTCATCTATTCAATAACTCCCGCATTTTTCGTCGGAAATTTCGCTGGATCCATATATTCGTCGATGCGGACAATCTTTCCGGCTTTGATGACGAAGATGATCGCTACCGGCAACGCAACCTCGTGACCGGTTTTTGATCGTCCGCGAAAGATATGCTGCTGGACAAAGCCCGTCTCGGTTAGTTGGCGGTCGAGTATCTCGTAGTGAATACCATCAATGAAATCGCAAACATGTCGCAAGAGCTGAAGGTTTTCAGATTTCGATTGCCCGCTCGATCGCTCGTCAAGAGGCCTATTACTATGCCAGACGACGAGGTCATCCGCATAGAGTGCTTCCACGCTGTCGATATCGCCCTTCTCGATGGCCGAGAAAAATCGATCGGCGATCGCGAATGTTTCGGGTTTATTCATGGTCATGCTACATCTTCTGCCTGTTTCGGTTACCCAATGACAGCGGTCCTGATATCACGACTAGCTCTTCGGCTTACCCGGCAGCATCCGGCGAAGGACGCCATCTTTCTGGATGAATTGATGCAGAAATGCGGCGGCTATGTGTACGGCTAGCAAGGCTATCAGTAACCAAGTACCAATTTCATGCAGGAAACGGCGACCCTCGAAATTATCGTTTCCGAGAAAGCTCAGCGCCTCGCGAACATCGAAGGCTCCAAAGGGCATAACCGCCATTTCATGCGCTGCGGCCGTGTACAGGCCCATCATCGGGACATAGATCATCAAGGCGTAGAGCAGAAGATGAGAGAGTTTGGACGCCTTTGCTTGCAGTGGCGAAACGGTCTCCGGCAGCTTTGGCGTCGGATGGCCGATGCGCCATAGAATGCGCAGCACGATCAGGCCAATTGCCGTAAATCCCAGAGTGGAATGACCTCTCAACGAAAACGCCATTTCCGCTTCGGTCTTGGGATCATCAAACCCCTGACCGAAAACCAGCATCATGATGATGAGTATAGCGATCGCCCAGTGCAGGAACTTGGCTACGCCGGTATAGTGGGTTGGTGACGGCTTGGTCACAGAAGTTCCTCTCATTAGCTTTTGGCGCGCAAGCCCCAATTTTATTCGGCAGCGTGCTTTGCTTTGCGATCTTCCTCGCTCATCATGGACGGAGGTCGTTTTTCCATCGGGATCATGGCGAACTGCTCGTCAGTCATGGCAAACATTCCCTGGAGAAGCTGCACGGGCCGGTCGGGATTATAGCTGTCCGGATTGTATCCCGGATTGGGGATCTTTCCGCCTTGCCCTTCAAAATCAGCCGGATTGGTGAACTTGGCCAATTCCTCGTCGCTGATTCCGGCCAACTTTTGCACCTCGGGATCGATCCAGTCCTCGGGCCCGATCGGATAATCGGCATTGCCGAATGTCGCGATCTCGAGGCACGTGTCTTCCGGTCCCTGGAAATAGATGCTGTGGCACATGCCATGATCCATCGGGCCCATGACATTGTACCCGCGCGAACGGATCCGGTCGCGGATGTTCAGTAGGTCATCCAGTGTGTCGACGTTAAACGCAAGGTGCTGCATTGTGCCAGGCGCTGAAGGCCCGCCTGTATGACCGGGATTGGTTACGCCATATTCAACCTGGGCATCTTTGTTCGCAGGATTGAACACGAAGGCAATCTGGCTGCTATCATTCATTTCAAGGAAACCGTGCCAGCATCCCTCTACGCCGTGCATCCAGTATAACGCGACAAGCCGGAAGCCCAGCACATCGGTATAGAAGGCGATCTGCTCTTTCATATTGTTGGTCGAAATCGCCAGATGGTTCAGGCCATTGGCTTTGATGTTCTTGGACATTTTCGCGTCTCCTTCAATCTATTCCCCGTTTCCGCCAGTCCGACGATCCATGCCGTCTTGGTGGATCGTCAGCTCATTCCACCGCGTGCACCACCACTAACCGTCAACACCTGTCCGGTAACATAGTCCGAAAGCGGTGATGCCAGCCAGAAAATTGACTCCGCTGCCTCGCGGATCGAGCCGGACCGGCCGAGCGTGATCATCGGATTCGGTTTAGTCGCGTAAATTTCTTCCTGCGTGGGCTTGTGGTCTGGATTGACCTTTACTCCCATGCGAGCAGCTTGTTTGTGAGGCATCCCGACTTTGATTTTACGTCCGTCAACTTCAATAACCTCATCTTCGGATTGCGGTTGGCCAAATCGTGTTTGAATCACTCCGAATGCAACAGCGTTGGAGTTTACGCGAAAACGACCCCATTCCTGAGCCAGCGTACGCATCAACCCTAGCATCCCGGCCTTTGCGGAGGCATAATTACCCGCGCCCATGAGGCCCCATTGCCCTGCCATCGAGGAAACCATGATCATCTTGCGATAATCGGCCTCTCCGCTCGCATCCTCCTTTTCGGCCGCAGTCCTGAATATTGGTGCGCAAGCGCGTGAAATCCGGAACGGCACGATGAGATGGATATCAAGCATCGCCTGGAACTGCTCATCGGTCATGGAATGGATACCACCATCCCAGGCATAGCCAGCATTATTGACAACAATATCCAGGCGACCTCGCTCCTTTGCGGTCCCGTGGACAAGCTCGTCACAGGCGCCTTCTGCCAGCAGGTCGCCAACAAATGCGCTGGCCCTGTCTGACCCGAAAGCGCCATTGATATCGTCAACAGCTTTGTGGGCCGCGTCAGCATCAACGTCCGCGATAACCACATGGGCGCCATTGGCAGCAAGCATCTCAGACGTCGCTCCGCCGATACCACGGCTACCGCCGGTTACGATGGCCACTTTCTCTTTGAGTAGATCGCTTTGCAGTCTTGGTTCAATTAGCATGATAAGTATTCCCTGATCTGATCGCGGCCGACTAGTTCGAAAGCACGTGGACGTAACATACCGCCCCAACGCCGACCATGTGCGCAAGGCCATGCTTGGCGTCCGGCTGTTGACGGTCGCCTGCTTCCCCGCGAAGCTGCATAGTCAGCTCACCAATTTGCCCAACACCGGTCGGTCCGACCGGATGGCCCATCGCGAGAAGGCCGCCAGAGGGACTGATCGCGCATTTTCCGCCAATATCCCATGCGCCATCTTTCAGCATCGGGATGAACTCACCCGGCTTACATATGCCCGTCGCTTCTGCGTAGAGCAGTTCCTCTGTGGCGAAAGCGTCGTGAAGCTCTATGACGTCAAGATCTTCCGGTTTGATCTGTGCCTCGGCAATGGCCCGCATCATGATTTCATTGCTCAGCGCGGTATCAGGATTGAGCCCCTGGTTTGCCTTTTCGCTGCCGGCCGCTGACGATGCGACGCGGATTGCCCGGGACGGATCAATTCCAAGACGCTTTATACCGTCTTCCGAAGCGACGATCACAGCGGCTGCGCCCTCGCCAATCGGGCAACATTGCAACGCGGTAAGCGTGCCGGAAATGGGGTTTGCCCCCAACACATCATCCAGAGTGCGAACCTTCTGTCGCTGGGCATTGGGGTTTTTCGCACCATTTGCATGGTTCTTGACCGCGATCCGGGCAACATCCTCAGGAGCAATCCCGTGACGATGGCTATACTCGTCGGTCAAAAGAGCAAAATGCGTAAACGGGAGAATCGCGTCATCTGCCAGATTCTCGATACCGGTCGCTGAACGGAAGACGCCTTTTTTCGGTGGTTTATCAACGCCGACGGCAAGCGCGACATCACTGATACCACTGGCAACCTCCATGCACGCATGCCGGAACGCAGTCGAGCCAGACGCAGATGCATTTTCAACATGTACTATCGGCTTGCCCAGTGCGCCAAGGTGGCTCAGCATGGGGCGTCCCACAGCCATTCCCAGCAGTGCATGTGCCACATATGAGCTCTCGACGCTTTCCCATTCGATCCCGGCATCGGCCAGTGATTCCCGAACGGCCTTTAGCCCCAGTTCAACATAGGTTGTGTCAGAAGCGTGCTGGTAGCGGTGAAAACCGACGCCGACGACATAGACCGGCGCGAGATCAGAGATTAATTTGGCCATGTTCAGCTTCCTTTTCCGGCTGGAGCAAATCTCAGATCATGCTCGCCTTTCCCTTCGCGCGTTTGGGGTACGAGCAAGGCAACCATCGCGTCGCCGGGATTGAGTTCGACACCTTGTTCTACAGCAAGCATCGTTCGGACTTTTGGTCCGTCTTCAAGTTCAATCGATCCGATAGTAAATGGTGCGGGAAGAGCCGGGTTCATCGACATGAATACCGGAGCACTGCAGATCAACGTGCCGCGACCGGTCAATCTTTGAGGCACGAGATCCTGTGAACCACAAGTTTCGCAGCCATACACCTGCATCGGGAAAAACACGCTGCCGCATGCGTTGCATTTTCCGCCCATCAGCGCTGGAATATTCGCTGCAGCGTCGGTCCCTTCCGCTGAAAACAGCGCGTCGGTATCGCCATCCATGATCTTCTCCTAATTATCCGATAGCTTTTCGCATCAGCTTAGACTATTTGCAAGTTATTTGTTTGCTATTTGACAAATATGATGGACATTTAGTTGCCGAGACCAAGGCGTGCCCGCATCGTCTCGATGAATTCCTTGCCAGCCGCCTCCTGATCGAAATCTCGATCAAATGCCGCAAAGGCCAATTGGCCGCGCAGGAAGGAATATATCATCGCTGCGTGCGCAGACACATCTATATCCTTCCGGATGTTACCCAGCTCAATGCCCGCGCGGATTTCCTTTTCGATCGATTTCAGCGATTGATTGGTCAGCCTCGACATGGTCATTTTGAGCCCAGACCTCACCAAAGCCTGAGCAGTAAGTATTTGAAACGTTCTTATGGGTGCACCGTTCACTCGTACGTAGGTATGCACCAAATTTTCCAGCGCTGGTAACCCGTGTAAAATTTCAGGATTTTTCGCAATGCTGTCGTGATAATCCTGAGTAACATACTCGACGACGCGGGCCAGAAGACCTTCTTTGCTACCAAAATAATGCGCCGGAAGACCACGACTATATCCTGCTGCTTCGGCAACGTCGGCAAGTGTGAATCCATCATAACCGCATTCACCGACTAGTTTGATTGTTTCTACGAGAAGTCGGGTCTCCGCTTCTTCACGCCTCTCCGCCTGTGTACGCCGCTTCTTAACTGCCATAGCCGATCGCACAATCAGCCCGCATGGCTGGAGAAACGCAAATCCATTCTGGCCAACCAGGACCTCTCATCCTACTGCTCGCTCCATCGCTTCTTTTGGTGAGCCCATGTGGTTTCCAGCCATCCAGAAATGAAATGCGGCCCACAAATTCACAAACAGGAAAATACACAGGGTATAGCGCAGTGAATCCGCCCCGAATGTGGGTCCGAGCAGATCACTCAATATGCCGACGCCTTGCGGGCCAAGGCCCATCCCGACAATATTGAGCAAGAAGATGGAAATCGCAGATGCAACCGCGCGCATGCGGGGCCGAACCAAATTCTGGATCATGGCGGTCGAGGGGGCAAGGTAGAACGAACCCAGCACCGCCGGCACGGCATAAAAACACAGGGCCAGCCAGTAATTGTCGATCATGAACCATGCAATCGAGAAGGGGATAAGGGCAACCTTGACAACGGCTATCGACCAAGACCGCCAGCGCTCGTCGAACCTACCTAGATAGTCGGTCACGCGTCCTGACATCATGGTCCCAATAGCGCCGCCAATTCCTGCAAAGACCGCTAAAGTCAGCCCGATTTCTGTGCCGGACAAACCATGGGTGCGCACGAGAAAGGCGGGTGTCCAAAGCACAGTCCCGTAGCCCACAAATCCCGCGAGAGCATTGCCGGCCAATAGATGACGGAGTGGACGGCTCTTTGCCATGTGCCGCGTTGTGGTCCACACAGAGGGCTCGTCTTCGGGGGATGTCTTCGGCGGCACGTCCGGCTCGCGCACGACAAACAACACCATCAGACCCAGAATGACACCGGGAATTGCAACGACGAAGAACGTAATGCGCCAACCAAAATTATCTAGCAGCAATCCACCGCCCAGAAAGGCCAGCAAGACACCTATGCTACCCCCCATTGCAAAAACGCCCATGGCAGTCGCGCGGCGCTTCTCGTCAAATAATGAGGAAATGATGGATACCGAAGCCGGTGACGAGCCAGCCTCCCCGACGGCGACCCCAATCCGCGCGAACGCCATTTGTGTATAAGTGTTTACCAGACCGCATACAGCCGTCATCGCACTCCAGACGATGATGGACGCTGCTATGATATTGCGGCGGTAACCCTTGTCAGCCACCACTGCGATGGGAATAGCCAAGAATGTATAGAATACCGCAAAAGCCAGGCCAACGAGAAAGCCCATCTGTGTATCTGTTGCCCCCAGATCCTGTTTGATCGGTTCGAGCAAGATACCCATGATCTGACGGTCAAGCTGGCTACAGGCATAAACCGCACACAGCATAGCCACGGTAAGCCACGGTCGTGTTGTTACGGGGGATTCTGAACTGGCCGCTGCAGCGGTGCTCACTTTCCTGTCCAGACTGGGTCACGTTTCTCCGCGAATGCCTTCATGCCTTCGATTCGATCTTCCGAACTCATCATTGGTTGGACGATGGGCCCCTGCTCCTTCCAGGCCTGCTCATCTGTCCACTGTTCGGTAGCAGAACGATAGGCCAGTGCTTTTGAAGCCTTGACCGCAATCGGACCGTTACGTGCAATTAATTCGGCATAACGCATCGCCTCGCCCATCACCTGGTCGGATTTTACGACGCTGTTGACGTAACCAAAGTGTTGCATGTCCTGTGCGGACTTGGGTTCGGCGGTAATTACCATTTCCATCGCGATATTATGCGGAATCCGGTGCGGCAGGCGAAAGCAACCGCCGCCGATTGCAACCAGTCCCCGTTTTGCTTCGGCCAAGCCGAAAATGGATTCTTCAGACGCAACAATGATATCGCAGCACAAGGTCAGCTCCATCCCGCCGGCCAGTGCCTGTCCGTCAACCGCTGCGATTAACGGCTTTTCAGGCGGGATACTCATAATGCCAAAACCACCACGCTTCGGCGTAGCCGCAAACTCGCCTTTCAACGCCGCTTTCAAGTCCTGGCCAGCAGAAAATGTGGGACCCTTAGCGCAAATGATCGCGCAACGAAGCTCGGTGTCGGCTTCGTAGTCATCGATTATCTGCTCCATCTCGTCGGCCATCGCCCGATTAAAGGCATTGCGCGATTCCTGCCGATCAAGCGTAATAGTCAGTATATGGCCATGCGTTTCTGTTGTAATATACGTCATCTCAATCCTCTCCGATGGTTTTGCCAGGAATCAAACTGCGCGATCGCGTCCTTCCCAGAAGGGTGCCCGCAGATCTTTCTTCAATAACTTGCCCATGGTGTTCCGCGGCAATTCGTCACGAAACTCGATGACACGCGGCCTTTTGTAAGACGCGAGATGCTCTGCAGCGAAATCGCGCACCTCGTCCTCGGTCAAGCTTTTTTCCGGCTTGAGCTCGACAAAGGCCATCACCTTTTCGCCAAATTCCTCGTCTGGCACACCAATTACTGCAACGTCCTGAATGTCGGGATGCTGGATCAGAGCCGCTTCGATCTCGGCTGGATAGATGTTCACGCCGCCCGATATGATCATGTCTTTGACCCGATCAGTGATAAAAATATAGCCGTCCTCATCAAGCATAGCCGCATCTCCGACACGGAAAAAGCCGCGGTCATCCAGCGTGTCGCTATCCAACAAGTCAGCGTTCACATAGTTGCGGATGGTGACAGGCGTATTGATCCAGATCTCGCCAGATTCTCCAGCAGGCAGGACATTGCCATTCTCATCGCGGATTTCGACAAGAACATGGCGGTGTGGCTTGCCCGACGATCCCGGTTTGATCTTCTGTTCTTCGGGAGCCAGGTCGCTGATCATGCCGACTTCGGTAGCGCCGTAACTTTCGTGGAGAACTTCACCGAAGAACGCACGAATCCACTCCTTAAGCGACGCCGGTACTGGGGCAGCACCAACGCCGAGCGAGCGGACCGAAGACACATCGTACTTTTTCAGTGTTTCGTCGGGCAGTCCGTTAATTCGTTTGTACATTGTCGGCACACCGGTCCAGAAAGTGACCTTATGCTGCTCCATCAATTGCAGAGTACGTTCGGGATCGAAACGCCGCTGTAAAATCCCGATGTTGCCGCTGGCCAAGGTTGCTCGCACCAATCCGGGCCCGGCGCCATGATGCATCGGCATCGAGATTAAAACCACATCACCGGGCACCTGCGGTCGGGCAGCAGCAATGGACTGGTAATATTCCATGATCTTTTGCATGTCCGCTCCTTCACCCGGGCTCATATTCACGCCCTTTGGGAGGCCGGTTGTGCCTGAGGTGTATATGATCAGCGGTGCCTCGCCTTTAGAAATGCGCTCCGGAGCATCGGCAACGAACAGTTCTTCGTAGGAGACAAACGCATCCGCCGGTACGTCGAGCGAGACCTTGAGCTTGAGCGGGACCCCTTCGAATGCGGGCAGCAGAGCAGCGGGATCAGAATCGTCGCAAATGAGCACTTTCGCCTCACTGTTGGAAAGGACGTAATTTACTTCGCTGGGCGTAAGACGCCAGTTTAGACCGAGGATCGAACAGCCAAGCTTTGCGGCAGCGGACGCAATAATGGCCCATTCCAATCGTATTTGCAGGCGTGTGACAATGACGTCTCCCGCTTCAACTCCCAGTCGTGCCAAACCCTCCGCCATCGCGTCAGCCCGCTCATTCCAATCACCGTAGGTCAGCGATTCCTCATCCTCAACCAACGCCAGCGCGCCTGGTTTCTGGGAAGCCCAATATTCGACCGTATGTGGCAGGATAGCCTTCGGCTCTCCCTCATTTGATTTCGTCAATTCTATCTCGGTCATCGCAATTCTCCTAAGCCAGACACTAGGCCTAACGTTTTTGCCTTATTTTTACTTGTTGTTCAACAAATAGAATAATATAATTCCGTTATACCTAAATGATTTACAGTCAAATTGTATGACGAACGCGTATCCAACTGGGCCAAAAAACAGCCCGGTTCCCGAAAAGGGGACCGGGCCATTGGGGAGAGCTAGTTAAAAGTTCCGCGATCTTCTATCGGCATCATCTGTATTTTCTACCAATCGAACCTTATTGAAACGCCATACTCGGCTGGATCCCCTAAGAATGAATCCCGGCTTGCGCCTTGAAAAACTGAGTTGAATATCAGCCCATTGTACGTCTTGTCCGTGCAATTCCGACAGAATGCCGAAACTTCAAATCGGTCGTCCACACGAATACCCGCCGACACGTTGAGCAGTTCATAGCCCGCCAGAGTGAGCGGACTTCCATCGGTTGCCACACGGGAGCTGGTTTTGATCGAACTTCTGAAATAAAGCTCCGGACGCGCGAAAAAACTAACTTCGTCGGAAACAGGGAGGTCAAGATTGGCAAATACCGATCCACTCCATTCCGGCGCAGCATTCAAAGGCTCGCCGCTCACAGATGGCTCTCCGCTTGCAATCACACCTACATTGTCGCCGTATAGCGCTTCTAGATAACTGACGTTGCCGCCGATGGACACACCTGGAACAATTTTAACCACAGATTCCAGTTCGATGCCTTGGGATCTTGCAGTGCCTGCATTGGTAACGAAAAATCCGGTACCGACAAAGCTATTGACCTGGAGATTATTGATGTCAGAGCGGAATGCCGTAAGGTTAAACGTTACGCGACGATCCCAGAATTGTGACCGGAGGCCCAACTCATAAGAATTCACAGTCTCCGGCTTGAACTCCGGATTGGCCGGGTCGCATTGATAAACGACAAAAGGTGCAGGAGGAGAAGTTAAAGCCACATTGCCAGATGCACTGCAGACGGGATTTGTCGAAAATGCGGGCCCAGCCGATGCCCTGCCGAGAGCGAAGCCACCGGCTTTGAATCCTCGTGAGTAACTGGCATAGGTCATGAAATCCGGGGTCCATTCATAGCTGATTGCCGCCGTGCCGGAGAAGGCGCTGTCTGAAACCCTCCGATCAAAGGAATTGGCCCGGGAGGTCAGCGGATCGATCGCAGCCCTTATGATGGACAGGAAATCATTTCCGCCGGTGGTGCCATTTGCAAATGGATTACCGGTGGCTTGTTTTGTCTCTTTGGTCCAGCGCAAGCCAGCCGTAAGCTTGAGACCGTCGGCCACCTCGAAGATATTGTGGGTGAACAACGCAAAGCTTTCGGCGTCCTGATTGGCCATCGTCCCAAAAGCATTTGCCTGTGCAGGGTAAAGCCCTGCAAGCCCGGCGCTCAAAATGGTGGCGTAGGGATCAAGATGCACTCCCAACCCGATGGATTCATCATATTCAATGGATTCGTCGGAGTAGAAACCACCGACCAACCAGTCGAGCCGGCCGTCAAGGGCTTCGCCTTTCAGGCGCAACTCTTGCGAAAAAGCGTCAATCCCGAAGTTGATTTGTTGACTAAGCAGATCGGCACCAGAAAAATCCACGTCGCCGTCCTGCTTGTCGTCAAAGCTGCGATAGGCTGTAATCGAGGTCAGCTCCGCTGCACCCAGATTGGCCTTCAACTGCAACTGGATACCGCGATCCTTATTTGCGTTTAAAACCGGGCTATTGACCGATGTCACACGCTCGGTCGGAGTTGGCGGGTTTGGATAAGACGCGCCGATTGAGCTGGCAAAACCATCCAGGATGCCAGCCAGTGCAACGGAGTCATTTGTGAAACGCACGGATTGACAGCAGGACTCATCCGCTTCGGAATAATCACCGATGATCAACGCTTCGATGTCGTCAGTGATCTGAAACAGGAACTTGCCCGAGAAGGTGAAGCGGTCGCGGTCATTGTACGATGTATTGCGCAACGGATCTTTGACGAAACCGTCCCGGCTTTGATAGCCGAAGCTGAACCGAGCAGCGACCTTGTCTTCGCTAAGCGGAAGATTGGCGGCACCACGGAAACGGAGAAGATCGTAATTGCCGACCGTACCTTCCATGAAGCCGTCAAAATCATAGAGATCGGGGCGCCTTGTCGTGACAGAAATGACGCCCGCCGTCGTGTTTTTACCGAACAACGTCCCTTGCGGTCCCCGCAAAATCTCGAGACCCGCGGTATCAACAAAATCCCCGAGACCTGCTCCTGATCTGCTACGGTAAACACCGTCAACCGAAAACCCGACAGCAGCTTCCAATCCTGGATCATTGCCGGAGGTCCCGAGGCCACGTAGCGAAATTGAGGTCGATGTTCCCGGCCGGTTACTGGTCACAACCGCGAGACTTGGAGTAGCGGTCTGAAGGCTGGTAACGTCTGTGATACGGGCCTGCTCCAGCAACTCCCCATTAAACGCGGATACTGCAACCGGCACTTCTTGCAAGGCTTGCTCTCGCCCTTGAGCAGTAACAATGATGATGCTGTCTTCGGCATCGCTATCCTGAGCATATGCCGTCATCGGTAGCGTCAAAGCAGCGAGTGCCACGGATGAATGGAAAATTTTACGCATAATTTCTCTCCCAAAAAGCTGACACCAGACATCTTATGATGTTCGTCGTACATTCAGCGAATATGCGTTTAAAGATATTTGTTGGTCAGTCAATATATATTTGTTAATTCGACAATATGATTCGAGAGCGGAGAGGCGGACGTTGAGCACTAAAGAACTCGAAACTACCCCACATCCCTTCGTGAACATCGGGGATCACAAGGATACCGAGTGGTTGGCCATGCTGCTCCATCCTGATTTTACTTGGTATATTGCAGTCCCTCCCCCGGCCGTCCCGGAAAAGCGCCCTATGTATTCAAAGCTACCGAAGGAGTTGAATCTCCCCTGGGAGCAAGCAATTTATAGCAAGGCTGAAACAATCACGATTTTTCGAACCTTTTTGTCACCATTTCGAAATTGGTGATCGAGATCGCTTCCATCAGAGGGCCGCATGAGCGTGAGGCCATCGCAGTCACGGGAAGACCGAATCACAAAAGTCCAGCCCACGGCCGCCGGTCCAGCAATATCTATTGCTACATCTTTCGGGTGGAAGACGGCGAGACAATCCTGTTCCGTGGATATCAGAACACACTTTTGCGATTCGATACCTAGGTAGCCAAATTGATCGATCCCACGCAACGCGCGACTAGCTTATCCGGCGCGACATGCCTTCCCAATATTGTTCGCGAATGACTCGGCGAAGCGTTTTTCCCACCGCGCTCTTGGGCAGGGCATCCACAAAATCGACGCTGCGCGGTGCCTTGAAGCGGGCAAGTCGTTCAGAACAATGAGCGACTAACTCCTCTTCGTTCGTGTCAGCCTTGGTCACGACAACCGCTTTAACCGCCTCGCCCCATTTGACGTCAGGAACACCGACGACCGCTACCTCAAATACAGCAGGATGTTCCATCAGCGCATTTTCGACTTCTGCCGGATAGACATTGAAGCCTCCGGAAATGATCATGTCGGATTTGCGGTCGACCAGATATAAATAACCGTCCTCGTCCATCCGGCCCATGTCACGGGTATAGAGCCAGCCGTGCCTGATCGTTTCAGCGGTAAGCTCCGGCGCATTCCAATACCCCCTCATCACCATATCGCCGCGCACGATAATTTCGCCGATTTCACCTGTCGGAACATCGCCTCCATCCTCGTCAACAATGCGAATATCAACCTCAAAAGACGGTCTGCCGGCTGAGGTTAGCCGATGCGCGAGTGCAGGATCGTTGACAACAAGATGATCCTCCAATCCCAGAGTCGAGATGATTCCCGTTGATTCTGTCTGCCCATAGCCCTGTGAAAGAACCGGCCCGAATACAGCGAGCGCCTGCTTTATCCGTTCAGGAGCCATCGGCGCCGTGCCATATACTATCCTCCTGAGAGAGCTGATGTCACGGCTTTTGATATCAGGACATTCCAACAGCATGTTGATCATCGTCGGGACCAGCAGCACATCGGTGACCTTATATTCCTCGACGACACGCAAAAAATCAGATGGTTCGAATTTTGTAAGGAGCAAGTTGCTTCTACCGGACAACATGTTGGCCAGTATTTGTCCGCCAGCGGCGTGTGTGATCGGGGCGACATAGACGGCAAGCCCGGATCCGCTGGAATCCTGACCTTGCGCCATGAGATAGGAACGGGTTAGGCAAATCCAGTTGCCGTGCGTCAGCATCGCGGCCTTGAGCACTCCCGAGGTACCCGATGTATAGTTCAGACTGTACAGACTATCCTTATCCAGCTCTGCCCTAACCGGATCAGCGCTCCCGGCAGCCTTGAAATTGTCAAAATCGGTCCAGCCGAGCCTAGGATCCACATCGCCAACCACCACGATCTGGCGGACTCCGTCGATGCCGTCGAGGCTCGCCTGAGCAAGGTCCACCAGGCCAGCGTGGGTAAAAAGGATCGAGGCTCCGCTATCCTTTAGCATTGCTTGAATCTCACCGGCCGAGACTCGGGCATTGAGCGGCACTTTCACGATCCCGCTCTTCATCACCGCGCCATCAACCGCAATCGCCTGATGACAATTTGGCATGAGGATTGCCGCGCGATCACCCGTCCGAAATCCATCCGCTACCATCGCGTTCGCAAGCCGTGTCGCGTTTTCGCCAAGCTGATCATAGCTGATCCGTTCAGCGCCATCGATGATTGCTTCCTTGTGTCTATAAGCAGCAATGGCGCGGTCGAAATGAATTCCGAGATTCATTATTCTCTCCCAAACTGGTGAGGTCTATTTATCCACCCTCGCAAATCCACTGATCCGCGACAGTATATCCTCAGCTCCTATATATGTTTGACAGCCAACAAATATGATGCTTGAGTATAAGTCAAGAACAATGTCTATTTAGGTGAGGAGAATAGCGTATGTACCAATTCTCGGAAGAAACGGCCGCGATTGTCGAATTGACCCGACGATTGGTCAAAGATTACCAGATGCCGCTTGAGAAGCGCATATTGGCAGGAGAGGTTCTTGCGCCCTCCGACTATCAACCTGGATGCGAAGCTGCAAAAGCAGCTGGACTCTGGGGTCTGACAGCTCCTGAATCGCTTGGCGGAATCGATCTGCCGATTGTCACCTATCTCGCCATTTTCGAAGAAAAATGTAAATGCCTTGCGGAAATCCAGTTCGGTGGGAGCTGTCCGCTACCCAATCTTTACGGATTGGAAGGCGAGCAGAAACAACGATATCTTGATCCGGTTCTTTCTGGCGAAAAGCGGTTATGCTTTGCTCAGACCGAACCTAGTGGCGGCGCCGATCCGGCCATGTCTATCAACACCAAAGCGACCCATGATGGCGAGGGCTGGGTCATCAATGGCGACAAGATATGGATCAGCAACTTCGCCAATGCTGATCATGTCTATGTCGTCGCCCGCACCGAAAAGGGTAAGGGAGCCGCCGGCATTTCCATGTTTGCCGTCGAGACAGACAATCCCGGCATAACGGCACGAGAGATTCCGATGCTGGGTCAATTCAAGACGCACCAATTGATTTTTGACGATTGCAAGGTTGACGAGCTGGCCCTGATCGGTGGCGAGGGAGCGGGCTTTGCAGGTGCTCAAAAGTCGCTGTCCGCGGCCCGTTTCGAAGTCGGAGCGCGGGCCTTGGGCATCGCCCAGCGCTGCTACGACATGATGGTGGAGCACGCGAAAACCCGCCGGGCTTTTGGCGGACCACTCAGCGAAAAGCAGGCTATCCAGTCGATGATTGTCGATAGCTGGATCGAGATTCAGCAAAACCGTTTGCTGATGTATGCTAGCGCTGAAAAGGCCGATCAAGGTATCGATACGCGGATAGAAGCCGGTATGATCAAGATGGTCTGCACCGAAATGGTGAGCAAAGTAATCGACCGCGCGATTCAAATCCACGGCGCCGCCGGTGGAACATATGAGAGCCCCCTCGCCCACTGGCATGACGGCCAAAGACTTGCCCGTATTTATGAAGGACCAACCGAAGTGCATAAATTCCGGGTGCTGGCACGGCATTTGCTAAAATGACAGGTGTGCTTGCCGGGATAAAAATCATTGAAATTTCGGGCATTGGTCCGGGACCGTTTTGTGGCATGCTGCTTGCTGATCTGGGCGCGGACGTGATCGCCATCGAGCGACCGGCCGCAGATTTGGGCAAAGCCCGCCCACAGCAGATATATCATCGCGGCAAGCAATCGATTGTGCTCGATCTTAAAGCGCCCGAGGCTGTCGAAGTCGTGCTTGATCTGCTTTCTGACGCTGATGCCCTGATCGAGGGAATGCGGCCCGGTGTGATGGAGCGGCTAGGCCTTGGCCCGGATATCTGCCTGGAGCGTAATCCGGCACTTGTTTATGGCCGGATGACCGGATGGGGCCAATCCGGTCCAATGGCACAAGCCGCAGGCCATGATAGCAATTATACCGCATTGTCTGGTGCGCTTTGGTATGCGGGCGCATCCGGCAGCGCTCCGCAAGCCCCTTCCACGGTTCTGGGCGATATCGCTGGTGGAGCGCTCTATCTCGCTCTCGGGATTCTCGCCGCAATTTTACGCGCTCGATCAGGCGGCCAAGGCCAAGTGGTTGATGCCGCGATTGTCGATGGATCGGCGCACCTGCTCAATCTACTGCTGTCCATGATAGCGTCCACTGGCGGTAATTTCGCAAGGGATGTACAGATATTCGACAGCTCGCATTGGGCCGGCCAGAGTTATTGTTGTTCTGATGGCGGCTGGATCAACATTGCTCCGCTCGAACCGCAATTTTACGCCGAACTGATCGAACGGCTGGGGCTCCAGGGAGATGAGCGTTTCACGCGTGGACAGTTTGACCCGTCGCTTTGGCCCGAACTGCGTGATGAATTTACAAAACTGTTCGCCAGCCAGCCCCGCGCGCATTGGCAATCGCTACTCGAAGGCACTGATAGCTGCTTTGCGCCGGTCCTCGCTCCCGATGAAGCGGCGGAACATCCCCATATGGCGCACAGGAATATCTATCAACGGGTCGATGACATATTGCAGACAAAGGCCGCACCCGAATTTTCGAGCGATGCCAACCCCGCCCCGCAAGCAATCCCGCCAAGAGGGAGTGATTGGCAACAAGTTCTGACAAATGCCGGGTTTAGCGTGGAGCGGATCCAAAGCCTTATTTCAAACGACATAGTATCGACCAAATAGCATTCATAAACGCCTAGGAAAGGATATTGACAAATGGACAAGGATATTCTCGATCAATCAGGCCGCGTTGCACTGGTGACGGGCGCAGGGCAAGGCGTAGGGCGGCAGATCGCTCTTCATTTGTCGGCGCATAATAGCGGCGGCGTCGCTGTAAACGATTACCATCTCGACAGGGCGGAGACCGTGGCCGAAGAAATTCGCGCCGCTGGCGGAAAGGCGATTGCGGTTCAGTCTGACGTAACCGATCTCGACGCCGTCAAAGACATGGTTGCAAAAATCAAGGCCGACCTGGGGCCGGTTGGGACTTTGATTAACAATGCCGGCAATATGGGTGCCAATCCGACCGCAGAAGTGATGAAACCATTTTGGGAAACCGGACCGGAAGTCTGGAACCAGTCGATCGGTGTCAATCTCTACGGAGTCATAAATTGCACCGCGGCCGTCATGCCTGACTTGATCGAAAGAAACGCTCCGGGCCGGGTCATCACGATCATTTCCGACGCTGCGCGCAATGGCGACGCGGACCTTGATATTTATGCCGGCGCGAAAGCCGGTGCGGCGGGCTTTATGCGCAGCGTAGCGCGCAGCGCCGCACGGTTTCAGGTCAACGTCAACTGCATCGCAATCTCCGCCACCCGCACCCCCGCGATTGAACAGCAACTGGCTGATCCAGAACGGGTGAAAAAAATGTTCTCTCGCTATATTGTACGCCGGCCAGGCGAACCCGACGATATCGCCAACATGGCGCTTTTTCTGGCCTCCGATGCGAGTTCGTGGATCAGCGGACAGACTTATCCGGTAAACGGCGGATTTACACTCGCGCTTTGACCACGGTGGTTCTCGAACCAACGCGCGGGATTGACAGCCCTATCCGACAAACGAAAACTGTTGCTCGAACTCGACGTGAAAGTGCAGGTAACGGCTGACACTGTTGCGATAGACCTGCTCCTCAATGATCATGAAGACAGGCACAAGTTCAGCGTCGAGGCAAAGCTGGTATCAAGGGGCATCGAACGGAAACTCGCTATTGCACCAGATCGGGGTTCGGCAACCTGTGAGGCTGACCCCATCCTGCTCCGCCTCATTTCGCATGCCTTTGCAGCACGAGATCATCGGATCCACAATATCCCGCAACCGCTGGTCGCGCATTATTCCACGCGCCATTTGAACCAGCTTGTTCGCCTTAGCTATCTGGCGCCCGATATCATAACAGCGATCATCAACGGGACCCAGCCGCCGCAACTTACCGGCCGCCAGAACATGCGGAAAAACAACATCCCGCTGGACTGGCCCAGCCAGCGGATCATGTTCGGGTTCGCATAAGCTAGAAACTCAGGGGAAATTACCCCTCAAAATAATCTCTACGCCAAATCCATCCATCTGCATCTGGACTCCAATATTTGGGCATGCCGCTCCATCTAAGTAGATGTTTTTAAAGGATAAAATGGTGGTGCGCGACGCAGTCTGCAGCGAACGGGTCTCACCATGAATTTCCCTGATAATGTTCGATTAACAGGGAAATCATGCAAAACTAGAGGTTTTTCAGCACAATTTCGCTATGAAAGGCCTGAATTTCCGAGGGTTCTAGAGCAAATTCCCTACTTCCAATAACAGGGAATTAAATCGGACAGATCAGGGAAATATTGTGCTCTGAACAGGGAAACTGACTCGGCGATCAGGGAATGGGCTGGTCCAGGCCTTTTGGACCCTTTTATAGCGAGCCCCCCAATTGCTGGCACAGGCGGTCTAGAAGATCCACCGTCTCGGGGTCAGGGTCGATCGGCGCTGTTCGCCAACGCCGGTGTTCGAGAAAGAGCGTGGCCCAGAGCACCGCTGGTCCGCAGGGCCAGATTCCGGTAGCCTGGGCATTTTCGAGGATCCAAGCCTCGAATTCAAACGGATCCCCGAGACCGAGGATTTCGCAGATGCGGTATCCGTCGACCAGATGTGCAAAGTGCACTGAATTGTTCCAGTCCAGTGCATCAGGAACAGCGCCGAGATTGCCGCCGCGAACCTCGTGCACCCAGTCCGGTGCGCAATCAGGTAGATCGGACTGCGCCAGTTGCTGGCGGATCAGCTGGATCTCGCTTCCTGATGGATAGCCGAACAGCAGGGATGCGATCTCGTCGATGGTTTCGACCACGGTAAATCTGGCTTTTGGTAGTACCCGGATGGCCTTTCTCTCAGCCTTGTTTCCCGCGCCGTCGCCCTTAGTGTGCTTTGCCACTCGATTGCCAAGGTCCGGGAGACCGGCTCCGGGCCGATTCCCGAACCAGCGGAAGGGCCCAAGCTCGAGCGTGCCAGGATCGTCGAGATACCAGATCACGCAGCCCGCTGGCTTGAGGGAGAGCCTGGTATTGATCTTCACCCGCGCGGTCTTGGCCTGCCTGCCGCTGGCCTTGAGCTGTATGTGGCGAACAACACCGCCCGCCTCCACTACCAGGTCATGTCCAAAGGCATCGACTTCCGCTCGAAGCACCTCGATATCCCGAAATCCGCGTCGCCACAGCGATGCAGTTAGTGCCGCCAGGAATTGGTGTTCGAGAATATTCTCCTGAACTGACGAACTGAAATTGTCTGGCTGATCATTTTTCATACCGCCCAATTGCTTGCCAACATGGGGAAGTCGAGAGAAATGTGACTGATTGTCCGTAGACGGATTGACATAATCGCTGCCCATGTCAAATGATGGATGTTCGAAAAGTCTTTGGCACAAACGTGCGCCGGCTGCGGCTGGAGAAAGGCTTGTCGCAGGAGGAGTTCGGATTCGCGGCCGGGATCGACCGGACATACGTTTCGGGCATTGAACGCGGCCTCAGAAATCCGTCCCTCGTACTGGCCGAGAAGTTCGCCAAAGGTCTGGGGGTCGAGCTGCGTGAGCTGCTGCGCCCCTGTAAATAATAGGCATCCCAATGCATGATCCGAACAGTCCGCATTATCAATTTGATCCATCAAGCGTGGGATGGCTGCATCGCCGCGCCAAAGAGGATAGCCAAGTCCTCAACGAAGATATTGTGCGAATCATCGAGGCAAACCCTGCACTCGTGCCTGATGAAATACTTCGAGACCATATCGTTCGTGGGCTCCAGAAGAAGTTGAAGGCAAAGAGAGGCCGCAAGCGTACAACCGCGCGGATATTGAAAGAACATCATATCGCCGCAGCCTATGAACACCGTCTCGCCTGGCTCCAAGACCGCGCGTTGAAGCGGAGGAAGCGAGGTATCAAGAAGTTTCCGGTTAATCACGCGCCGGCTGAAGCCGCGTGCATACTAACTGGAAAAGAGTTTCATATGGCTCCGGAAACTGTTCGCAATCTTGTTTCCTCACTGAATAGCTCCCGGTAAAACCGTGAGGGCTTATTGCTGCAATAGGTAGCATTGGAGACTTTCCTTCAACCAATGGAAAGTTTTCGCAAATGTCAGAATTACCTGTTTCCCGGCCTGAACGGCTTGAAAGTCTTCCCCTAGCCCACTTGGTCCCCCACGACCGGAATGCGCGCACGCATTCCAAGAAACAGCTGAAACAGATTGCCGATAGTATCCAGCGCTTCGGCTTTACCAATCCGATCCTTGTCGACGGCAGGAATTCCGTCGTGGCTGGGCATGGCCGCATCGAGGCGGCAAAAATGCTCGGCATGACCGATGTGCCGACACTTCGCCTCGAAAACATGACGGAGGCTGAAAAGCGGGCCTATGTCATTGCGGACAACCGGCTTGCTGAAATGGCAGGCTGGGATAATGAACTGCTCGCGCTGGAGCTGTCAGCAATTGCCGAGCTGGATGCGGAATTCGAGCTGGCGCTGACCGGATTTGACCCGGCAGAAATCGAATCCCTGCTCAATGGGCTCGATGAGGCGCAGCCTGCAGAAGAGGAAGTCATCATCGACGCGGCCGCGCCTGTGGTGACGCAGCCTGGCAATATGTGGCTGCTTGGCAAGCACGCAATCATTTGCGGCGATGCCCTGGACCAAGAAGTCTACTCGCGGCTGCTGGGCGACGAAAAGGCGCAGATGGTATTTACCGATCCGCCCTATAATGTTCCCGTCAACGGGCATATCTGCGGGCTCGGCAAGGTACAGCACGAGGAATTCGTCATGGCTTCGGGCGAGATGAGCGAGGCGGAATTTGCCGATTTTCTCACCCGTGTTGCCACGAACCTTGCCGCATTCAGCGTCGATGGTTCTATCCATTACATCTGCATGGATTGGCGGCACATTGGCGAGTTGTTGGCCGCGGGCCGCAGCGCCTATTCCGAGCTCAAGAATCTTGTAGTGTGGAACAAGGACAATGGCGGCATGGGCGCCTTCTACCGTTCGAAACATGAACTCGTCTTCGTCTTCAAGAATGGTACCGCCGCGCACATCAACAATTTCAGCCTGGGCCAGCACGGCCGCTATCGTACCAATGTCTGGGACTATGCCGGTGTTAACTCGCTCAAGGCCGGGCGCGACGAGGAGCTGGCGATGCATCCGACGGTAAAGCCGGTCGAGATGGTGGCCGATGCCATTCGCGACTGTTCGCGCCGCGGCGGTATCGTTCTCGATGCCTTCTCTGGCTCGGGGACGACGATCATGGCCGCTGAACAAACCGGTCGCCGCGGCCGCGTAGTCGAATTGGACCCTCGCTACGTCGATGTGGCGGTTCGGCGCTGGCAGAATGCAACGGGCGGCAAGGCGACATTGGCCGGCTCGGGGACGACTTTCGATGAAATCGCAGTTGTCGTTCAAGATCTCGAAGCCTGAACATGAGCGGCGCCGGCGTATGTCCGGCGCCGCTCACTCTAATTATTTGGAAATGTCATGAGTGCATAATGGGCGCTCTACCTCCATGTCGTGGTCTTTAGCAGAAAGGAATATGATGGAAGACGAGTACAAGGCATACAATGTTGGCTACGGCAGGCCCCCAGAACATAGCCGGTTCAAGAAGGGAAAGTCTGGCAATCCCAGGGGACGGCCGCCGCGCCCGAAGCCCGCAAATGACATGCGCGCGATTCTTGAGCGGGTGGCGAACGAGGAAATCGAGATCAATGGTAAGACTATTACCATGGCCGAGGTCGAGCTGCGGTCGATACAACGCAAGGCCGCCAAGGGGGACGTCGCAGCCAGCCGCCATCTCGCAAAGTTGCGCGCTGACGCCGGGGTTGGTCAATCACAGGAAGGCGGCGGCGGAGTTCTGGTTGTACCCGGCATGCGCCCTCTCGAGGAATGGTCGATTTCCGCCGCGATCCAGCAGGAGCAATTCAGGGAGCAATCCGAGGATGACCGATGAGAGGGCCCTGGAAGAAGGGAGATTATCATCTTTACAGGCCACCCGAGAAGTTGGACGGAAAGCCCGAAACGCATAGCTAGCTGCCAAATATCAACCGACAAGACGAGATTGTAACATCGAGTGACTGGTGAGACATAGTTCACATGCGATTATAGCTTTTCTCTGAGCGCTTCATAGGGTGTTTTCCCTTTGAATGCACCGTGGGGTCTGTGGAAGTTATAGAAGCGCTGCCATTCATCGAGTTTGGCTTCCAGATCGACGTCGCCTTTATAGCTTAGCAGCTGGTAAAACTCTTGCTGGTCCGAGCGGTGGGATCGTTCAACTTTGCCATTCAGTTGCGGGGTGCCGCGCTTGATGTAAGCATGGCGGATACCGAGGTCTTCGACATGCCAGTGGAACTTGGCCTGGAACTCATGACCGTTATCGGTTCTGATTTCACGAATGCGGAACGGGAACTTTTCAATGATGTGATCGACAAAGTCGATCGCGTTGGCTTGGGTATGTTTTTTATAGACCTTGAGCGCCCGAACGCGGGTCGCGTCATCAATGGCCGTATATTGGAAGCGACGTGTCTTCTCGCCCTTCTTTCCGATAAAAGTCAGGAACTTGACATCCATCTGGATGTGGTGACCAGGAACCTGCTTGTTGTAGCGTTTGGTGTGAACCTTACAAGGGTGCGGTCCGCGCGGCAGCCAGTTCAAACCGTTGCGTTTAAGTATACGGTATATCGTTGCATCGCATAATTTGATGTCGTGATAACGTGCAAGGTACCACATATCCCGTTCGGGTCCGAGGTGGTATTTGCGCCGGAGATGAAGCACCTTGTCCGCCACTTCAGGCGGTGTCCGGTTGGGCGGGTTTTTAGGAATGGTTTTGGCATTGACCAGACCATCTTCGCCATCGCGTCGGTACGCCGACTTCCATCTGCAAAAGCTGGCCTGGGCAATGCCAAAATAGCGGCAGGTCTTGGCGTCATGCCCTATCTTCTCTTCGCGTTGCAATATCCGTAATTTGCGCTGTACTTCGCGTTCGTCTTCCTTGGTCATTCGATCATCTCCTTCCTACGTCAGGAATTTACAGAAGATGTTTCGCGAGACCCTACATATCTACACACATCATCTATTGCAGCATTTGATGGGCAGAGAGGACTTGCAGCCTATGCTGCGTCCAAGGGAGCTGTTGCGGCCATGCCCGTTCCCCTGGCTCAGGAACTGGCGCCGTATTTCATTCAAGCAAAGTGGATTGCGCCGGGTCCATTTGGCACTCCGATGTTGGATGATGTTCCCAGTCCTAAAAATCATAGCCTTGGATCACAAATCCTGCATCCCGCTCGTCTCGGACGACGAGGAGAGTTTGCAAAGTTAGTGGAACACATTATCCGCAATCCCATGCTCAATGGTGAGGTTATCTGGCTCGATGGCGCAAAGCGCTTGGAACCTCAGTGAGAATTTTACTTACGTCATAAAACTCTAGCATTCTATTTTAACCATAGAAGAATATCATCAACATTCTGAACTTCAGCATATTTTTTACCAATATCATATAAGTTAGCATCATGGATTTGCCTGCTCCGATCAGCGCAGCCGTCCGCAGCCACGATAGGAATAAAGCCGTGTTGAAGTGCATCCAGTGCACTCGCGCGGACACAACCCGATGTCGAGTATCCAGCTAGTAAAACTGTATTCACACCGAGAGTCCGGAGATGAGCATTGAGTCCTGTATTGAAAAAGGCTGAGGGATACTGTTTCGTGAAAATTGGCTCGATTGCTCGGGGAGCCAATATCTCAGGTATGAAGCCGAATTTATTCTTTCCTGCCCAGACGGAGAGAGCGGGAACCTTTCTGAAAAAATGCCCGCCATCCGATCCATCTGGCAAGTATCGCACTGTGGTATAAATCACTGGTATTTTCGCGCTTCGCGCAGCTTCCAACAATCGCTTACTTGCGAGCAGAGCAGCATTCGCGCTTGCCATGTACAGCGGAGAATCTGTCTCTAGATAAGCAGATACCATATCGACCAACAACAAGACTGGCCGATCGCCGGGCTGCAATTGGCCTACATAATGATCGTCCCATTTTAACTGGTCTGTCACTAGATTACGCCCTTCTGCTCTAGCTCCATCTGCTTCGCGTTGTCCCAACCAAAGAGTGTGCTAAATACTTCGCCATTATCCTGACCGGGAACTGCAGGTGCAGGGCTGCGGATACTAGACGGTGTTTCAGAAAATTTAGGAACGGCGTTTTGCATTTTGAGTTTTCCAAACCGTTTCGTCTCAACTTCTACGATCGCTTCACGAGCGGAAAAATGGGGATCTGCCAGCATGTCTGGAGCCGTGTAAACGCGACCAGCTGGGATAGAGTATTCAGTCATTGCTCGTTCGAGTTCATCGACGGTGAGTCGTTCCGTCCACGCATTGACGATATCATCTAGCACCTTCTGGTTGTTTCCACGCGCGATATGCGTGGCGTATAGTTCATCCTCTGCCAATTCGGGTTGATCCATGGCCTGCGCCAGACGAGCGAAAATAGCGTCGCCGTTAGCGCCGATCATAAAATGGCCATCCTTGCAGCGATAAACGTTGGAAGGTGCAATGCCAGGCAGGATCGAACCCGACCTTTCACGGATAAAGCCATTGTGATCATATTCAGGAATTAGACCTTCCATAACTTGCAGTACCGCTTCATATAAAGCGGTATCGATCACTTGCCCTTTCCCGGTCTTTTCACGTGATTGCAGCGCGGCAAGTACGCCTATGCAGCCATAGGTAGCGCATAATGTATCGCCGATAGAAATACCCATTCTCGCGGGCGGACGATCAGGATCGCCTACAATATAACGCCAACCTCCCATCGCTTCGCCAATGCCGCCAAATCCAGCACGAGCCGAATACGGCCCATTCTGGCCGTAACCAGACATCCGAGCGATAATTAGGCCGGGAAATTCTAACAACAGATCGTCAGGCGCAAGTCTCCACTTTTCCAACGTACCGGGCTTAAAATTTTCGATCAATATGTCTGCGGTACCGATCAGCTTACGAACGATATCCTGCCCCTCGGGTAACCTTAGATTGGCGGTAACCGATTTCTTGTTCCGGGCGATGACTTCCCATTGGACCTTTTCTTTGCCCTGGCCCCAGTCGCGCATGGGATCGCCTTTGCCTGGCGGCTCGACCTTGATCACTTCCGCGCCCATATCACCGAGCAGCTGACCACAGAAAGGGCCAGCCAACAGTTGGCCTAACTCGACTACTCGGAGCCCCGACAAGGCCCCTTGATTTGGCTTACTCAATCAACATACTCCAGTTCGAGGTTATCATTCCATCGCGGTTGCGTTGGCGCTGGCAGGCCGGTTTCAGCTAGGCAGTTAGCGCGCAACATTTCAATACTTGGACCATAATCGAATAGCGGCAGTTCACCGCGATCCACTTTCATTTGCAAACGCAAAGCTTCAGTCGCATTTAGATCTACGCTGCCATCACCAGCGATTACTACGCCATAGTCGCGTGCGCCTGCAGCAGTAACCAAACCTTGTTCTATTTCGAGTGCAACGAGAGCCGGCTCTCGTTTGAGCGGATCACCCCATCCCCCGCCACCCCATGTGACGAAGTGAAGCTGATCGCCGTTTGTCACTTCTATTTCTTCAACTTTGTTGCCAAGGATTTCGGTAGTGCCGTCTGCTCGCTCCAACATCTTCTTCGCTCGTTTGCCTGGCAATCCACCATTTACGCCCCAAGGCGGAACAAACCATCGATCATCATGAATCGCAATCTGACCATCGGCGAGGAAACGGTACGTCATGCGAATGCCATTGCCACCGCGATGAAGACCGGCACCACCGCTATCCGGCTCAGTTTCATATCGTTCAATCCGCATCGGGAAATAGCGTTCCAAGAACTCGTTTGGAACGTTGGTGAAACCGGGCCAAAGTGAATGCCCGTCTGGTCCATCGCCAGTTGGTCTTCCCGGGATTCCACCAAAACCGATTTGGAACAATTGGAACCATTCTCCCGACTTACCTGGACGATTGTCGTTGCCTGAATAAAATAAATGCGGCGACGAACTGAAGCCGGCGGCGTTCAAGAATTCCGGGGTTTTCTGGCCAAGAAGTCCGCCAAGAATATCGAATATTCGGCCTAGCGCGTGAGTGCGGCCTGACAGCGCTGCTGGAAATGCTGGCTTAAGCAAACAGCCTTCTGGTATCCTTACATCGATCAACTCGTAAAACCCGTCGTTGAAGAGTATCTGCGGGTCGAAAACCATGATCATATAGATGCCAAAAAACATCTTGAACATATTCTCGTTGAGCAGAAAATTGATTGACGCTGCGGATTGCGGATCTGTACCGGAAAAATCCAAAATTACCTTTTCGCCTTCACGCCACATCGTGCATTTGATCTTATAAGGACCAAAACTCATGCCGTCGTCGCAGATGTAATCTTCGAATGTTACCGGTGCTTGTGCAATCGCTGTGGCGATAAGCGATTTCATAGCGCGGTAATTGCGGTCAAGCAGTTGTTGTGTTGCCGAATAATAGACGTCCGGGCCAAAGCGTTTGGTCATTTCGATAATCCGGTTCGCGGCCACACGGCAGGATGCAATCAGCGCATTGAGATCGGCCTGACACCAGTCCGGCTTGCGCGTCTGGTGCATCACTAGCTTCATCAAGTCTTCGTTGTACTCGCCTTTCTTCCAGATTTTGACAGGCGGAATACGGACCCCTTCTTCGAAAATTGAATGCGCTTTAATCGGCATAGAACCGACAACCTTTCCGCCGATGTCACTCATATGGCCGAACATTGCCGTGAATGCGATCAACCGCCCGTCATAGAACACGGGAAGCATCACCAGCCAGTCATTGGAATGGCTTATTGCGCCGCCGCAACTGTAGGGATCAGACAGGAAAATCATGTCTCCATCCTCGATAGTGCCCTCAAATGTCTTGAGAAATCCGTCGATGAAGCTGCCGAACTGGCCGACAATCATTTTGCCTGCTGGATCAGCGATCAGCGGAAAAGCATCGCCTTGCTCCCGGATACCCGGCGACATAGCGGTGCGGACAAGCGTAGCATCCATTTCGATCCGCGCATTACGCAGCGCGTTCTCTATAATGTCTAACGTAACCGGGTCGATGTCGATCGTATTGAATGGTGCTGCATTTTCTTGAATTATCTGGGCGGTCATGGAATCTTCCTCAGGCCAAGTTGATTAAAATATTGCCGACGGCATCGACCTTGGCGATGCATCCGGTCTCAACAAGAGTGGTGGAATCCATTTCAATAATGATGGCTGGACCCGAGATGATATCGCCTTGTTTCAACTTATCACGGTCGTAAATCACGCTCGGCTGCTCCTTTCCATCCATCCATAGAATGTGATCGCGAATTTTAGCATGGACAGGGTCCCCGTCGCCTTTTGCAAGCTCAGCAGCTAGCAAAACTGGCGCTTCACCAAGCGCTACAGCGCGCAGGTTCACGATTTCATGAGGAGTCGTCATGTTAAAGGTGAAGAGTCTTTGATGCTCTTCATCGAAGCGCGCAAGAATTGCCTCGATGCCGCCAACACGAAGAGTGCTTACATCAATCGTCAGCGGGACTTCAAATGCCTGTCCAGCATAGCGGATATCAACTTCGAATTCGCTGGCGATCTCACTTTCTGGAACACCGTCGGCCATTAATTCGTTACGGGTTTGCAGCGACATTTCATCGAACAATGCCACGAGTTCTTCAGCATCAGTCTCATTTGCGAGGCGGTTGAAGCTGCGAGCGGTTTCAGTCCGCATGCGTGTGGTTGCATCACCAAGCGCACAAAGAACGCCTGGCGACACTGGCGAAATCGCTGGCCAGCTATCCATCAACCTTGCAACTGAATTCACGTGCAGTGGTCCAGCGCCGCCAAAGCCCATCAATGCAAAATGGCGCGGATCGAAGCCTTGCTGCACTGAAATCATCCGCAGTGCGCCGAACATATTTTCATTTACGATGTCTATGATACCGCGGGCGGCCTCCATCAAACCGATACCCAGAGCATCTGCGATTTTTTGGATGGACTTTTCGGCGCCCGCACGGTCTAGCTTGAAAGAACCGCCAAGCAAATCTTCTGGTAGATAGCCGAGAACTACATTGGCGTCTGTGACTGTCGGCTCATCGCCACCCTTGCCGTAAGCTACAGGTCCAGGAATCGCACCTGCAGATTGCGGACCAACTCGCAATGCGCCAGTAAGCTCGGGAACATATGCAATTGAACCTCCTCCCGCACCAACTGTCTTAACATCAAGTGCAGAAGCACGAACGCTTAGATGACCAACTTCGGTTGTCCGCTGGCGGCGCGGCTCAAGATTTTCGATCAATGCAACATCAGTCGAAGTACCGCCAACGTCTAGCGTCAAGATGTTGTCAAAGCCTGCGTTTTTTGCAACCCACAGCGCACCTGTGACACCGCCAGCAGGGCCGGACATCAGAATGTTGACCGGATGTTCTTCAGCTTTCTCGGCGCTCATCAATCCCCCATCCGATCGCAACAGGGACAGTTTCCCGGTGAGGCCTGCATCGGCAAGTCCACGACGCAGCGTCGATATATAATTGCCGACTACAGGGCGAACTGCGGCATTCGCGACAGTCGAAAGTGTTCGCTCGTATTCCTGCATTTCAGGCAGAACTTCGTGGCTCAGCGACACGGGAATATCAGGCATGATCTCGCCAGCGATTTCACCTATCCGTTTTTCATGCGCACCATTTGCATATGCATTAATCAAACTTACTGTCAGCGCTGCGACGCCATTGTCTTTCAGCTTGGTGATGACCTCGCGAATGCCATCCTCTTCGAGAGGGTGAATTTCATTCCCATCCGGGTCCATGCGTCCGGCGACTTCTAACGTATCCTCCAATGCGGCGAGAGGCTTGGGCTTGGGCCAAATGATCCATGCTGCCAGACCGCCGGGGACGAAACTGCGCGCAATCTGCAAAATATGACGATAACCGTCGGTTGTGACTAAGCCTACGCGCGCCCCTTTGCCTTCGAGCACCGCATTGGTTGCGACCGTTGTTCCATGCAGCAGATAACCGATATCGCGAGGATCCACTCCCGCTCGTGCAGTTATTTCATTTACACCGGTTAGAATTCCTTCGGAACTGTCGTGGGGAGTGCTAGGAGTTTTATGTCGCCAGAACCCGCCGGTCTGGTTGTCAAACAACAACAGATCCGTAAAAGTACCGCCAACATCGACGCCGAGACGATAACGCATTAAAAATATTCCTTTATGTCTTGCTTACTGGCCGGAAACGAACCGGCCTTTGCCATCATGGATGCTAGTGGTTTATCCATCAAACTGGCCAGCCATTCATTGGCCGCCAATAATTTGTCTATATCGAGGCCCGTCTGAATTCCGGCCCGTTCCAGCATGTAAGTTACATCCTCAGTGGCGACATTTCCCGCTGCTCCTGAAGCGAAGGGACATCCGCCGAGTCCGCCAATGGAAGCATCAACGGTCGCCGCGCCGGCGCATATTGCAGCCCAGACATTTGCTATACCTGTCCCTCGGGTATTGTGAAAATGAACCCTAATAGGCAGGCTTGGTAAAACATCGCGAATTTTATTGATTAGACTAGCGACATGTGCCGGGTTACCGACCCCAATTGTATCAGCGAGTGCGATTTCCACAGGACCCGCTTCAAAAATGGCGGACACCATTTCCACCACGCGCTCTTGCATCACCTCTCCTTCAAAAGGACAGCCGAAGCTTGCAGCGATGGTCGCCTGTGCTGTTATCCCTTTAGAATGGGCGAGCGAAATTATCTCTTTTGCAATCTCGACCGATCCATTACTCGTCTGCCCTTGATTGGCCATCGCGAATGTGTCCGTAGCAACCGCCACTACTCCCAACTGATTTATTCGGCCTGTAGCCAAGGCCCGTTCGGCCCCCCGGTGATTCATGACCAAGCCGATATAAGTCATCTCATCATTTTCAGGCAGGCCGGCACAGACTTTTTCTGCATCAGCCATTTGCGGCACTGCGCGTGGATTTACAAAGCTAGCAACCTCAATCCGGCGCGAGCCAGCATTGATAGCCCGTGCGATCAATGTCAGCTTATGCATTGTGGAAACATACTGAGATTCATTTTGAAGGCCATCACGGGGACTCACTTCGACAATCTCAACTGATGAAATGCTATTCATATGAAACCTCAGAGGACTGCCCCCCTAGCTTACGTTGACCAGACTCTCGGCTTCTTAAAAATATGTCACGCAGAATCTGGGAATTGGTATGACATGCCCAACGCATGTGAGATGTCATAGCCTTCTCTGCCCACGCCTCATCGCGAAGAGCAAAAGCTACCAGCAATTCACCATGCGCGCTGCGCCATCGCAATAATTCGTCAGCGCCATAATGATCTTTATCAGCATCGCGGATAGGCAAAACTATGCGCTGCCCCAACGTGACAAGCATCCCGGAAAGGCTGGTAGAGGCCGCCACCTTTGCAACCAGCGCATGAAATCGCCAAGCGGCGTTGATATAGGTGACTGCTTGGATAGGCGTCTGCCCTGTGGTGCAATATGCAGCTTTGTAACAGCGAACCATTTTTTTCATTACATCGGGTGGGATTCGCGCCGCGGCACGTCGCGCCAGCATCCCCTCTATTACTGAGATAATTTCAAGCAAATCAGCCATCTCGTCAGTAGAATATTCTGCAACATAGCTTCGCTGGGAATCAGTTCGACAAATAAGCATGCCTGATTCTAATTTGTTTAAGGCTTCACGAATTGGTGTTCGAGAAACACCACATTTCTGAGCCAGGGCTTCTTCTCTCAAGGGTGCACCCGGGGGTAGCTCGCCTGAGAGTATAAGTCGCCTAATAGTTGAATAAGCTCTATCCGAAGCTTTTGGCATACTGCCGCTGAATACTGGCTGCCCAAGAACTTCTCTCCGCCAATTTTTGGACAAATCAATTCCTTATTTACGTCAATGCCTTCAATCGCCCGGCGGGAAAAACATTGAGGCTAGAATGACTTAGCTTCGTAAAAAACAATCAGTCAGCCCGCGCGAGCGCCTCAGTCGTCGTATCTATTCGGGAGCTAAAACCAGCGATACCGAACCTTGTCGGCCCTTATTGCTAGGCAAGACAAATTTGTGAATTTCATCATGTGATATCCACGATAGATTTTTACTATAGCCGACTTCTCGGAACATGGCTGTGCTTCAAACGGGGGCTTTGGACGACGATTGGAAAAAGGATCGATAGATAGGGATTTGCCATCCGCTCTGATCAACAGTCCGAAACCACCATTAATGGCCTCTCGACTAATGGATTGCCTAAGGGAACGGAAAAATAATTCGGTTGAATGTGATTAGAGTTATAATAAAGCTCGCCACTCAACCAGCGAGGATGTTTCGAGCCCAACGAACCATCGCTCGATCAACCATCTTCCCTTCGAGCACTCCCACCTCGCCTGCGGTCGACCTAAGAATACGTTTAGCACGAGCCAACTCTTCAGGCGTTGGTCGGAAACAAGATTTTATCGGCGCCACCTGACGAGGGTGAATCGCGGCTTTGCCGTAAAAGCCAGTTGCCTTCCCTTTTACGCACTCGGAAGCGAGGCCTTCGGAATCAGCGATATCGAAAAATGGCGAATCGATTGCTACTATTCCACCACAAGCGGCAGCGTTGACAACGGTGGCCGCAGCATAGCTCGGGCGATAGTGACCAACCTGTTGACCCAAATCGGCGGCATAATCAGCCGCACCGAACATCAGAAAAGACAATTCGCAATCGGCCCGTGCAATCTCGGGTGCCGCCGCCACGCCGCGCGAAGATTCGATCAGAGCTCCGAGGGACGCCTTGCTATTTCCATCCGCTAACATTCGGCTAACCAATTCGAGCTGGCCTGGATCCTCAACCTTGGGAAGCAGGATGTAATCCGGATTGGCACTGGCATTGGCCAAGGCAATAATATCCTTGAGACCACATATCCGGCTTAGTGAATTTACGCGAACAACAATTTGCGGATGAACACTGGTCCGGTTGGCCAACATGTCGATCGTATTCGCTCTTGCTTTGTCTTTTTGATCTTCCGCTACAGCGTCTTCTAGATCAATGATGATCGCGTCGGCCATGCTTGCCGAAGCCTTCGGCAAGCGCTCTGGCATCGAAGCAGGCAGAAATAAAAGGCTGCGCGGGCAATGCCCCCCCCCTCGCATTTTATGCTTACCTTCGGTCGCACCTTCACCCATCATAGCGAAATTACCCCTATTTTCGGACAAAAAAGGTCCAATTCGTCGATCAGTCGTGACCGAAACCTATTGAGCACGATTACTTTGAAGTAAAAACCCAGCCAGATAATAACTACGTTAATCTAGCGGCAATTGAATAACTAACCGAGCTCGCGCATAAAATTATCAATCAGGAAATTAAAACTTGGCGGATCTTCGAGAAAAGGCGAATGGCCGACGCCATCCATCATTTGCACGGTTGCATCTGGCAATGAGCTAGCTAATTCTTGCAGAGTTTCCTCTGAATTAGCCGCATCGTGCTCGCCGAGAATGAAAAGTACGGGGCATGTCAACGCTGGAATAAGATCATGGCTATCGTGTTCCATCTCCGCCATAACTTTTGTGGCATAGAGTGAAAGTTTCAAGTTCGACAACACCATCATTTCACGTAATCCAGAATCGACGGAACGGTATACATTTCGATCTGCAGCATTCTTGGCTTCTCGCAATTCGGCAGCAAAATTTGGTTGCTTATCCTGCACGCGCAACACTGCTTGCGCGCGTTGAAGTCGATACTCTTCGCTCGCGTCGATCATCGCTCCATTGCTTCCAACGCTAACAAAACCTCGAAAATCGCCAATGCCGTAGTTTCGCACCCAGTCCATGAAAACCATAGATCCAAAGGACCAACCAACTACAACCGCATCTCTAAGATCGAACGCACGACGGACCGCTTCAATATCATGCGCCCAAGCATTGGTCGTTGTATAGGCTTGGCGGTCAGAGGGCTTACCTGAGTTTCCGTGGCCTCGCAAATCTAGACTGATAAGACGATAATCCCGAGCAAGCGGTCCACTGAACTGCCTTAAAAAAGCCGCATGACAAAAGCCGAAACCGTGTATGAATAAAATGCATGGCCCATCGGGATTACCAGTTTCATATGCGGCAATGGGAACACCGTCGTCGGTCAGTATATATCGACCGGGCAGATCGGGGATTTCCTGGTCATTAGACATCGTCATTCATCCTTTGGCTGCAGAAACAAAATCATAACTAAATGAAAATCTGTGAAGTTCTTAAGATATCTCCATCCGCCGCCTCAATATTGGCTCACCTTCACATTGTGACAGAATTTGTTTATCATTACTAATATCCGAAACGAGCATACGTGAATATCCGTGCAAATAATCGGCCCAACTCGGACTTTGAAATCGCTCAATCCAAATATTTGGATCATCTACGTCTTGGCCTAAAGACCAGCGTCTGGCGCCGTCGCGACGACGAATCCGTGCTTTCTCGCGCATCGCTTGACGAAAGCTTGCAACATTGCTCCGGGGGACGTTGTATTCTACTGTCAGCCATATGGGCCGGGATCGGGGATCAATATTCAACATACATTGATCGGTTATTTCAATTTTCGGTTCTAGGTCGCTCTCGTCAGGGCTATGGAAATGTCGAGTTGAAGAAAAAACACTAAACGCAAACTGCCCTAATCCAGAGATCAATAACGCGGAAATAAGCCCAGCCTGTGATGCAACCACCCCCCAGAGAATAGATCCGATGGCTATACCCAATGCAAAGGTCATGCTAAAAACAGAAATAGTCCTGGCGAGAACCCATCGTGGACAAGATGTTTGGATCGCCAATTGTAAAGTAGAAAGACTCTGTATCCAACCTATACCACCTAGCAGCAAAGCCGCGCTGGCAGTTAACAACGTGGAACTAAAGGCAAGTGCAAAGCAAGCGGTTGCCACACAAATTGCAGCCCAAAACAACTGCCACTGCGGCGCAAGAAAGTGCCTAACCCAAGCGACGGTGAGCGCACCTGCCATCGCGCCCCCCCCAAATGACGCCAACAAAATTCCAAATCCTCGAGTCTCCAAGCCAAGCTCGACAGCGACGACAGGGGGCAAGGCCAATAACGACGACGCCGTTAACGTCATCAGAAAGCCGCGAATTATATGTAATCGCACACCGGGTGATAATCTTACAAATTGCAATCCATCGATCATCGCCCGACCAATACGCTCCGGTGGAAGCAACTTGATCGGAGGCTGATGACGCCAAGAAATCAGCACTCCGATCATAATCAAATAGGTCACCCCATTTAATCCGAAAGCAATCGCAATGCCAAAAAGCGAAATGATTTCAGCCCCTATGGCAGGCCCCACAGCACGAGCGATATTGTATGCTAGATTATTGAGTGAGATTGAGGCTGCCAAATCGCGACGCTCTACGATCTCCATCACTGTAGCGTGCCAAGCCGGCAGAAATGCCGAGAATCCAAGCGAAATTATAGCGGTCAATACTAAGAGACTTGCAGGTGTCAACTCATTTTGCAGTGTCATCACGACAAGTGCGATTATCGCTACAAGACAAACCAAATTTCCAAGCAGCATCTGAAGACGCTTGTCATAAAGATCAGCCGCAGCACCAGCAGGGATCGCGCTCAACACTAAAGGGAGAGATGCAGCGGTCTGCACCGAAGCGATGAGAACCGATGATGACGTCATTGTCGTCATCAACCAAGCCGCCGAAGCCGCTTGAACAATCGCCCCCATGTTACTTGCAGCACCCGCCATCCAGATGTTTCGAAACACTGAATTCGACAAGGGCGAAAATGTCGCCGACAGCCATGAGACTTTCGAATAAGCGTCATCAACCATTAACGAGATTTACCTTAGCCCAGCACAAACAGCAAAAATATCAGGAGAAGGGCGCCTCAAGATTCGCTGCATCAAGAATACACACGGGGAACATTCGGGAAATATTACTACCCGCTTTGATGTTATAGTACTTTTGGAACACTTGCCGAATCACTAAGCGCCCCCTCCTTCTCAAGACGCTTCATGACATCAGCACGCCTCTGCCCTTCGAGTGGGTCCATAGCCATTTTCGGCCAACTTGTTGAGAAACCATGCGGATAAGTGCTACAATCATCCCGCTGACCGTCCTCAGACCAAATAAGAGGGAAATGCGTCCCCATCGGGCGCTCACCTTCGATCATTTCATCAAAACTCACCCCGGCAACGTTGTTTGCGTCCGGCCTTGGATCCCAGCGAATATCGTCACCAAATACTCGCAGCGACGCAGCAATTCTCCAATCATTCGTCGGATTCCCTCCAGAATAATGAAGCACCCAAGGATGCACAACGAGCATATCACCGCGATCCATATCCCACGATAAAAAATTATAATTGGGATCGCCGCGATGACATTCAATTTCTGGGCGTATCGGCCTGTCATCAGGCTTGATCATTCTTTGGGCATTGCGTGAAAACAGCCAATACTGGACATCCTCGTTATGAGTCCCTGCCAGAACCTCAAGACAATTCTCTTTTACGATCGGGGTCAACGGTATCCACAGTGAGGGCACCATCTTACCGGTTACGGGCCACCCCATACGGTCGTTGTGCCATACCGTCGGACGCGTACTTTGAGGAGGCTTTGCAAAAAGTGAATCAGAGAAAAAGCGAATTTCTTTCGACTGCATAACCTTTCCCGCCGCTTCACCCACAGGAGATTCAAAGGCGAAGCGCCTGAACTCCGGTATTGCATGAGCTAGCCACTTACCTGGAGAATGGGGCAAAAGACCTAAATCCTCGCCATCAACTTGGCTCCGACGCGCCACGGACTCTAGAGAATCTATCCAATCTGTGTCAAAGACGTTGCGCAGAACAACCGCACCGTCTCTCTTGTATGTATCGATATCTTCTTGCGTGATATCGCGCAGGGGTTTGGTATTGAATGACATCTCAGAAATTCCTCCAGTAACGAAACTATTATAGAAACACTCTAGCTATATTTAGTCCAGCAGTGGTGTCGTAATTATTCTTTGGTCGCATAACGAGCATTTGCTGAAGACTTCGCCGCATTGACCTATTCCAGAGAAATCAGCTGACAGCCTCAGCTTAACGTCAATTTTTCGCGGTAGGACTATCGGGCCAAAAGCCCTCGATTGCACCAAGTAAAAGATGAAGTGGCCGGCCTCTGCAACACGTTATGGGCCGGCCTCAAGTTTGTTCAAATTTTAAAATGAATACTTAAAATTTAGACCCACATTAATAGGGTCTGGTAAGAAAACTAATGCACCCACAGGATAACCAGGTAGTGTAAAATCTCGTGCCTCTACAACATTGGTTGGCGTATCGTCATCAAACAAGTTTTCAATAAAGAAAGTCAATTTTATCTTGTCCGAAGCGATACCAGCCCGCAGATCAGCCCGATAATAATCAGGCGCTGTGATAAGATTTGAAGCTTGTGTGTAGCGCTCACCTTTGTATCTCAAGCTTGGCTCAATGAAGAGATCAAGTGAATCACTGATTGGTGTGGCGTAGCTTGCAAACAACTGCCACTGATGCTTAGGCACCTGACCGGGGCGCTTACCATCTAGAGAGATAATGCAGCCATCTTGCGCGCCAACAGTCTCGATCCTTACACAAGACCCATTTACAGCCGTGCCTGCTGTACTAGTGAAAAACTCGTAATCCGTAAACTTAGCATCCAAATAAGTGTAAGCGCCACTTACAGTCAGTTGATCGCTTAGCGACAGCGAGAAGTCGATATCAGCTCCATAAATCCGCGATTTTCCTGCGTTAGCTATTGCGGGTCGAGGAACTTGCGAAGCCAAATCTAGCACCGTCGTGCTGACTTGCTGATCGGTATAATCTTGATAAAATACCGATCCGTTGAATGTGATCGCACCGTCAGCCAAAACTGACTTGATGCCTGCCTCATAGCTCCATAATTGCTCGGCTTTAAACAGCGTAGAATCATTGAAGGAATCAGCCGAATTGGTAGAATGACCTGCAGGCTTTACTGCTTTCGCTACCGACGCGTAAATAGTCAAATCATCGTTGGGCTTAAATGTAATCGTGCCCTTTGGAGTAAAATAACTATCCTTACTGAACCCAGGTTCTTGAACACCGGGAACAACAGTTACCTGTTGAAAAATGGGAGGCGAATTTGGAACAGGAATACCTAGAGATATATTCACAGTACCGTTGGTACGATAAGAGATATCCTCGCTAGCATACCGACCTTCCAAGCTTACCGACAATTTACTCGTCATATCCATCTCAGTCCAAACGAATGCAGAAATGTGCTCAGTCTTACGACTGAAAGTCCGCGTATTATCCAATAGTTGCCCACGAAAAAAACTACGGATGTCGGCCGTCGAAATTTGCCCGAGGGGTATAACTGTTGGCTGATCCTGACCTTGACTGATCTTTTCACGCCAATACAAACCACCAATCATCCAACGAAAGCTTGATGATGGGTTGTCAGAAAATATTTGAAACTCCTGACTATATAGATCTTGCTGTGTATCGAGATACAAAACCTGCGAAACAACACCCGGAATTACTGCCCCGGTCCCCGCTGAGTTTAGAGTGCCATCAGGGTTGACCCAAGGCTGTGGCTGGAAGTTGTTGGTTTGCTGGTTAACCTGATCAAACCCAAGATAGCTGGAAATCGACTTTATACCAATATCTTCTGCACCAATCTCCAAAATGTTGCTGATCAAAGTGTCTTTGCGCTGAGTTCCAGGAAAATCGTTACCATTGAAGGGGTCAAGCGGAATGAAAACGGCGCCGGAATCTGTAGAGCTGGGTACTTTTCCCAAATAAGTATTAGTGGACGGGACACCAAGCGCAGCCGCAGCATCGGGCGCAAATGAGACGGTCGTGTTTGGCGCAAGGAAATTCGCTGGCGACATCTTCGAATCTTGCTCCGAATACTCGATTCTAAGATAGTTTGAAATCCCATAGCTCGGCTCAATCAACAAGCTTCCAGAGACGCCGTGCCCTTGATTTGTGCCAATCCGCGAACCGCTAACCCTATTACGATACGAACCGCCATCGTCCCAATAGGCAGCCGCCATCCCAAGCCCAACCTTACCCTCTAAAATCGGCCCTCTGACCTTAGCCGACAACTCCCATTCGCGCTCTGAAGCTACCTGAGCAGCGACACTACCGCTCCAGTCAAATAAATCGGGACGCCGCGTTACAAAGTTAATAGCGCCTCCGAAGGCAGAGCGCCCATAGAGAGCTACTTGCGATCCCTTTACCACCTCAATCCGCTCCAGATCGAGCAGGCGCTGGTTTGGGAAATATCCAACTCCAGACCCATAAACCGCTTCAGTTGTAACATCGGCATCATCGATACGTAGAGCTACGGAACTACGCCCAAGATCGACATTGAGACCTCGAAGGGATATTTTTGTGGCCCCTGGCCGAACACCTTCGGTGAATTCCAGCCCCGGACTGAACTTTGCAAGATCATCGACCGAAGCGATATTTAGCTGCTCCAGCTTATCGGCGCCAAATGCGGTTATCACAAGAGGTACATCAGAGAGGTCCTCCTCACCGCGTCGTGCAGTAACAACAATTTCAGATTGATTTTTTGGTTCATTGGCCTCTGCCACTTCGTCAACGTTCTCTTTGGCAAATACAGATGCCGACGCAAGCACAGCAAACATAGATGTCGATGCAAGTGCAGTAAACTTCACTATCACAGCCGACTTCAAAAAACCTCTAGAAATTTCCATTACTTCATCCCCGTTTTCTCAAATATTAATGCGTTTTCGCAAGCAATGCAGGTTGATTCATCGAACGCTCGCTCGATGCCTTTTACTCTCAAACTGCGGCGCAACGACGCCTCCTGATGACGCTTGCGAGTATTGAGTAAGATTACAAATTTGTGAATTTCATGATGTGTTATCAGTGATAGATTTTTGCTATACTGGAAAAACTTGAAGGGAATTGTTGCCATAGCAGGATTGCGCCTTCAGGCCGTGCGTGACATAAGAAGCGGCAGACGGACACACATGATCATACGCGATAAGCCGCACCATGGTTGAGATGAATATACGCCGATTAACCCGCTCTGCCTGCTTAATGAAGCCAGGATTCCATTGAGAATGCCTTCCTACAGTGCTCGGAACAGCAATATCGCAAACATGCTGCTCTCCGGGTGACGTCGTGGTAAGCATTTAATTTTGTGCGACAAAACTGAGCATTCTTTACTGGCCCGGGAGGCAAAATTTGGATTATGAGTTACGGCTTGAATGCAGCACGGTTTTATTGAAAGTGCGCAAGACGGTCTAAAAATGCCATTATACTCGTGCATGCAGTACCCAAGGAAACGGAAAAATGAACCTCAACCAACTCAAATATTTTGTAGCGGTCGCCAAGCACGGAAGCTTCAGGCGGGCAGCCAAGGAGTTGAACATTAGCCAACCAGCGCTTTCAAACAGCATCAAGACGCTCGAAGAATTTCTCGGCGCAAAGCTGCTGGAACGCGGGCCACATCAAATAACCCGCACACCCTATGGTGTCGTTACCGAAAAATTTTTTTCGTCCGCACTACGATCCGTTGATCGCGCGACACGAGAAATTGAATTGATGAAGCGTGGTTCGCGAGGACATGTGAACATCGGCGCGCCAACTGGGTTAATGAGCGACTTACTACCTAAGATAATTGGCGCACTGAGAAAAAAACATCCCAGCTACACCTTCTCTGTCCACTTTGCGAACTTCGAGCAGCTGCTTGTTCGTTTGAGGGAAGGGACTCTCGATGTTCTTGTAACCGGCTATTGGAATGAAGCGCATTTGGCGAGCGATTTGACTGTCGAGAGCTTCGCAAAAGCCAGCATGTCTATTTATTGTCGATCGCAACATCCGCTCGTTGGTAAAAAAGAGGTGTCGTTGCAAGACCTCGCTGAACATGAATGGATTTTACCAGATTCACCTTTAACAAGATCATTTCTAAAATCAGCATTCGGTGGTGTAGGTCATTTTTCAACAGTCAACCAACCCATTACTTCAGACTTCATCCCATTTATCCATGCAATGATGCTTTCCGCGGATTTGATCGGCCTAATCTCAGATTATTATGTGAAGGATTTTGTCGCAGAAGGCAGCTTAGTTAAGCTTGAGTGCGCATCCTTCGCGGATGAAGTAAATGTCGGATTGATTTACTTCGAGGATCGCCTGCGAACTCCAGCGATGTATGCATTTCTCAAAATGGCACGCGACCTAGGCCGTGCATCATTCAAGGAAGAAGTAGACGCCCATTCATAAATTATATCATAAAATTCAAAGTCGCAACTAGGCACAAAAAGTTTTCTTGGCCAGATGGTGAAGGATGATAACTGCAACTTTCCTATTATTCATCACGGATGGAGATAGAAACTCAAGGGTCCTAGATGATGAAGTCCAACTCACCATATTAAGGACACTCGATTTCGAGTAAGCACACACTCAATTGCTGCCATTTTTATTTCGAAAATCGCAGGATATCAAAACCGGCCTTGCCTCCCTAGGATAAGTTCGAAAATATAATGACTGTAGAAATAAGCCAATTTTTGATCGCGTTATGGCCTTTTTGAAATCTACGCACAGAAATCGACAAAATCGTAGTGAGGCAGAGCCAGAATGGTAGACATTGAGCAAAATCAGAAGTCCTCTGGCACCTGTAAATCTGCCTCAGATACGAGAACAGCCAGTTCCAAAGCAGTTCACGGTGTTTTACCCGAAAATGATTCAATTGAAGTATTGGCAACCGGTCGAACTGAAACCTCCTCGGTCCCACAAAAGTTAGACTTAAAGATTAGTATTGGCTGGGCAATTGGCTCGCTAGGGACTAGTACATTGCTGTATTTGGTCAGTTCGCTATATCTCAAGTTCATCGTTGACAATCTGTTGATCACCGCCTCTTTGGCCGCAACGATCATTGCTGTAACTCGTCTGTTCGATGCAGCAATTGATCCTTTAATGGGTTCGCTTAGCGATAGGACGCAATCGCGTTGGGGGAGAAGACGACCTTATCTGCTATTGGGTGGAGTACTTTGCTCCATTTCCCTCATACTATTATTTTCAGATCCGTTGAGCTTGGCGGCTATAAATCCACCTGTCTATGTATCGATCACGCTGTGCTTGTACGCGATCGCCTACACAATTTTTAATGTGCCCTATATCGCAATGTCGTATGAGTTAACCGATAACAAAAAACAACGGACTTGGCTGATGTCGTATCGGCTTTATGCCATCGGTGTAGCTGGAATAATCGCGCAAGGGCTTGCACCTTGGATTGTGACCGTAGGAGGCGGTGGTATGCAAGGGTTTGCTTTAGTGGGATGGGTCATGTCTGTCATTGTCCTAGGGTCTTGCCTAACTGCGTTTTTCATGACATCGAATGCAAGAGTAATTCCTCTCAAAGCAACAGCTACTAGACCTCGCTTGCGCGATATGGGCAAGGCTTTTCAAAACAAACCTTTCCGGCGCCTGATATTCGCTAAATGCTCCTATTTGCTGGGGACTGGAGTGCAGATTGCCGCCTTAGCCTTCTTTATCACCGTAGCACTGGCAACGGAACTTTCTATTCTTGGTATCGTCAGTGGATCGCTACTAACTAGCTTGATTGTTTCACAACCTATCTGGGTGTGGATATGCAACCGCATCGGCAAGCGCGACACATTTTTTATTGCCGTGCCATTAAGTGTTCTTGCAAGCCTCAGTTGGTTTTTGGCCGGTCCAGGAGAATCCTATGTCGGATTCATTCTGCGGGGGGTGCTTTTAGGATTGGGTGGCGGTGGTATGCAACTCGTGATCCAAGCAATGTTACCTGATGTAATGGAATATGAATCGGAGCGCACCAACGTACCGCAAGAAGGTGTACTTGCTGGTGTCTTCACCACTGTCGAACGTGGCGTCTCGGCCTTAGCGGTAGCCATAGCAGGCTTGACAATGGGGCTGGGAGGGTACGTCGCGGGACAACAGGTTCAGTCGGATTCGGCGATAATGTCGCTATATGTGTGCGTAGCGATTTTCCCATGTCTCGGCACGATCGGCGCGGCTTTGATCTTGCGTGGCTATACATTACGAAGCTAAAACTAATCGAACACGCTTCCATATTGCAAAGGCAAGTCAATTTCGTCGAATAACTCACTGTCGAATTATTAGGGCGCCCACTGTAGATATGTAGGAACTCTTGATACATCTTCTGTAAATTCCCAGCATAGCAAGGAGATCGTCGATTGACCAAGGAAAACGAACGCGAAGTACAGCGCAAATAACGGATATTGCAACGCGAAGAGAAGATAGGGCATGACGCCAAGACCTGCCGCTATTTTGGCATTGCCCAGGCCAGCTTTTGCAGATGGAAGTCGGCGTACCGACGCGATGGCGAGGATGGTCTGGTCAATGCCAAAACCATTCCTCTAAATGCCCATAACCAGACACTGCCTGAAGTGGTGGATAAGGTGCTTCATCTCCGGCGCAAATACCACCTCGGACCCGAACGGATTATGCGGTACCTTGCGCGCTATCACGGCATCAAACTGTCCGATGCAACCATATATCGAATACTTAAGCGCAACGGCGTGAGGAGGCTGCCGCGCGGACCGCACCCTTGTAAGGTTCACACCAAACGCTACAACAAGCAGGTTCCTGGTCACCATATCCAGATGGATGTCAAGTTCCTGACTTTTATTGGAAAGAAGGGCGAGAAGACACGTCGCTTCCAATATACGGCCATTGATGACGCGACCCGCGTTCGGGCGCTCAAGGTCTATAAAAAACATACCCAAGCCAACGCGATCGACTTCGTCGACCACATCATTGAAAAGTTCCCCTTCCGTATACGCGAAATCAGAACCGACAATGGTCACGAGTTCCAAGCGAAGTTCCATTGGCGTGTCGAAGATCTGGGCATTCGACATGCATATATCAAAAGGGGTGCTCACCAACTCACCAGCAAAGTGGAACGATCACACCATCAGATCAGCAGGAGTGTTACCAGCTGCTAAGCTATAAAGGCGACGTCGATTTGGAAGCCAAACTCGATGAATGACAGCGCTTCTATAACTTCCACAGACCCCACGGTGCATTCAAAGGGAAACACCCTATGAAGCGCTCAGAAAAAGGCTATAATCGAGAAGAGAGAATGTCTCTCCTGTCACCAAATGTTACGATAATAAAAGCTTATCAGGCACGGATTAGAATAGTGGAGGAACAGCATTGAGCAAAATTGTTTTGGGTTCTAAATAAGACCTTAAGCCCGCCACTCCGCCTTCACGTCCGATCCCGGACTTCTTGAATCCGCCAAAGCCTATGTTGAAATCTACCATGCCAGAATTCTGCGCAACCGTCCCTGTTCGGAGCCGGCGTGCTATATCATAAGCCCGCTGGGTATCATTAGTGAAGACAGCTCCGGCTAAACCGAATTCGGAATCATTAGCTATTTCGATTGCATGATCAATATCGTCATACGGTATCACGACAAGTACGGGACCGAAGAATTCTTCTTGAGCGATGCGCATGCCATTATTGACGTTAGCAAAAATCGTAGGCTCTATGAAATAGCCGCGATCTAGGTGGGCAGGTCGTTTACCGCCGGTGACCAATGTCGCGCCTTCTTTTACCCCCTGAGCTATAAGGCTTTCAATTTTTTCGAGTTGACGCTTCATAGCAACAGGACCGACAATCGTCCCCTCTTCAAAAGTATGCCCCACTTTCACCTGCTCGGCAATTGCCTTCATCTTGGCGACTAATTCGTCGTGTCGTTGTCGGCTGACTAACGCGCGTGACAAGAGCGCGCAATTTTGCCCGCTTATTGAGCATATTCCGTCAATAAGTGTCTTGGCGACCGTATCAAGATCAAAATCATCAAGGATAATCGCAGCGGATTTTCCTCCAAGTTCCAAGGTGCATCGTGCAACCCGTTGACCGCAGACCGATGCGATCCGCTGACCAGCTACCACACTTCCTGTAAAACTTACTTTGTCTACATCTGTCCTTTGCACAAGATAATCGGATACATCGCGATGAGCACACAACAGATTCAGCACCCCACGCGGCAGACCGATTTCATCAGCACATTGTGCTATTATGTATGCCTCGAGCGGCGTCTCCGGCGAGGGCTTCATGATTACTGTGCAGCCTGCGATTAAGGCTGGGCCTACCTTGTTTAACATCGTATTGACCGGCACATTCCAAGGCGCGATGGCTACGACAACGCCGACTGGTTCATATGCCAGCAGACCGACACCACTGACCATAGTTTCACGCTGCTCGATAAACTCAAAATGCTGAGCCGCTTTAAGATATTGCTCCATCACCTTTGTAAAATGTGGAGCGATCATTTTAGCTTTATCGTATGGTACGCCGATTTGATGACTCCAACACAACGCAAAATCTGATGAACGTGCCTGTATCGCTTCAGATAATTTGCGAACCCAATCCACGCGTTCGCTTATTGGAAGCCGAGACCATGGTCCCTTGTCAAATGCTTGTCGGGCTGCTGCGACTGCTAAATCTGCATCCTGCTCAGCTGCTTCCGTGACACGCGCAACGACCTCCTCAGAATCGGGGGACACCACGCTGATCATTTTATCGTCAAAAGAAGTGGTCCATTCTCCATCGACGTATATCCTGTCGAGGGGGGTGTTACTCAAATCAAGCTGGGGTTGCTGGTTATTCATATTGTATTCCTCGTGATTGTTTGGAAACTCGCACCGTCTGAAAAAACTTTAATATTCCTAAGTTTGTTGACAGACATTCGTTGGGTTCTAGTAAAGCTGCAAAACATATACTTGGCCGCATCCATTCGGTGAATTTTCACTTTCAAGCCGTATTTTCGCAAAAAAGCGTTATGCGTGTGAAATCCGCATCTCCCCTCCATGACTCACCATCACCGCCCCAGCCGTTTTGCAATGGATCCTCAGCGAGGCTAGATTTGACGCATCGCACATATAGGAATGCGCCCGCATTTCTGGACTGTTCGCCATTTTGTAAACCCCTGAAAGCGTAAAAACTTCGAGAAGGTTGGGTGCTTCCAGCACGATGCCGGCGTCACTATTGGAAAATTCAATCAGTGTGCTACCCTTCCCCGTTTCATTGTGAATCTGGAGAGGTCTTGCGATCAATCCAGGAACATCGCAAGATACTGTACCGGGCTGCACCTCATTAACGGACGCTAACTGCACAAAATTTTCGCCCGAGACATGCCCCTCTAGAAGATAAGGAGTGTTACTTTTCGGGCATTCTTCCCACCAAAGCTTGTTAGTGTCGCTTATTCTTACGTACAATTCGTATCCTCCACGGACATGTACGTTTGTGCCGTGCACAAAATAGGCGGGATAGAACGCATATGATCCTTTTTTAAACCAGGTCGAGCCATCAAATGTAAAGCTGCCTCCAAGGCCAAAGAGCTCTTCATCCGCAGGATGGTATTGCCCGCGAGGTGGATTAGGGTCACGTGCTGCTGATCGGAGCAGCATTGTGTGAGGCCCTTTTTCTCTGCTACCATTTAGAAGCTTAAAACTAACATCTGCATTTGCATTCTGCCAAGGCAAATCAGCGGTATCAATCGGATCTCGAGTTTTTCTCATATCACTTTCTAGAAATGTATCTTGTTGTGGAAACGGAACTGCATGGAAGCGCGCTCATTGTAATTTGAACGAAATTACCGTCCTATCCGGATGGTGCTGCTACAATCAGAATTCTAATGCCTACTTAACCGCCAAGCCCCTCTGAAAATTGAAGAAACAAAGCGTTTCTTCATACCTACTAGATGATCAGAATATGCTGCCTTTAACTGAAGATTATCGCTGCATATTCACAATGGGATGGACCCTCGGGTAGAACGAAAGAAAATTCATGTTCAAAAATCAGACTGGTCGTAGAGTAACAAAACCTTGGTTAGGTAGAGAAGGACAACAAAGCCGGCGATTCAGGCAGAGTTGGGCGCATCACTAACTCCATTTGGCAGAAGCGTTAATATCATCCGGTGCAAGCTAAAAAATTAATCGTCACAAGCTCTGACTGCCTATGATGATTTCCGCTTAAAAAGTCGATGTGGTCACTCCTTGACCACGGCGTGATTTTGTATGGACTCCGAAAGATAGTAGAAGAATAACGTTTGGTATGAAAGATTTCGAATACTTCACGAACATGGCATCAGAAGACCCTGAAGGATTCTGGGCTACTCGCGCCGAAGCTCTAGATTGGTTCAGAAAATGGGATCGAATTCTGGATGAAACATCGACGCCAATACCTACTTGGTTCGAAGGGGGTAGAATCAATGCCACATGGAATTGTGTCGACCGCCACGTCGCATCCGGTCATGGCGAACAAACCGCAATCCGCTTCGAAAGCCCCTTCACAAACTGCAGTCGCACACTGACTTACGCGGAGCTACTGGACCGAGTCTCAAAGCTGGCTGGCGCATTATCAAAACGCGGAATTACTGTTGGCGACCGTGTGCTGATTTACATGCCAAACTCGCCAGAAGCCATTATAGCGATGCTAGCTTGTGCGCGTATTGGTGCAATACATTCGGTTGTATTTGGAGGTTTTGCTGCTGCCGAACTCGCTGTGAGGATTGATGATTGCGAGCCCAACGCAATTCTGACGGCATCCTGCGGGATCGAGGGAAAGAAAATACTCCCATATCAGCCAATCATCGAAGATGCTCTTAACTTGGCGCGGTATACACCCAATTTTGTTGTATTTTGGCAACGCGAAGAGCAGCCAGCAAATCTGTCGGGCCAACCTAAGCACAATGCTGCAGTGATCGACTGGAACGCCGCGATTGAAGATGCCGATCCGGTCGATTGCGTTCCAGTTGACTCAACCCATCCACTCTACATACTCTACACTTCCGGCACAACGGGCCAGCCCAAAGGTGTCGTGCGGGATACTGGTGGATATCTGACCGCATTGGCCTGGACGATGAATGCAGTCTATGATTGCCCAAGCGAAGCGACATTCTGGGCGGCCAGTGATGTCGGCTGGGTCGTGGGCCATAGTTATATGGGCTATGGCCCCCTGCTTGCACGCTGCACGACCATTATATTTGAAGGTAAGCCAGTCGGCACACCAGACGCTGGAATTTTCTGGAGGACTATAGCTCAGCACAAGGTACGTACCTTTTTCACTGCCCCGACCGCAATCCGCGCGATCAGACAGGCAGACCCGGAAGCAAGCTTTCTGAAAGATGTCGACTTGTCACATCTCAAAATAATTTTCCTCGCGGGAGAAAGAACAGATCCTGACACACTTGAATGGCTGGCAGAAAAGGTTGGTGTTCCGGTGATTGATCATTGGTGGCAAACAGAGACAGGCTGGCCAATTTGCGCCAACCCTTCGGGAATTGAATTACTTCCGGTGAAGGCTGGCTCCACTGGGCCTGCGCTGCCCGGCTGGCACGTTTGCTGCCTTGATGATCGCGGCGAAGAAGTCGCACGAGAAGACACTGGTGCATTGGCGATCCGACTGCCGTTACCGCCCGGGGCTGCGCCGACATTATGGAACGCAGCTGACCGTTATCACCAAGCCTATCTCTCACGCTTTGAAGGCTATTATCAAAGCGGTGACGCCGGGTTCATCGACGAAGGTGGATATGTTCACGTTATGGGCCGCACCGACGATGTCATAAACGTGGCCGGTCACCGACTGTCTTCTTCTGCAATCGAGGAAATTCTAGCCAAACATGACGCTGTCGCTGACTGTGCAGTGATCGGGGTGGCGGATCAACTCAAGGGCGAATTGCCGCACGGGTTCGTAGTTCTGAAAGCCGGCGAGCCCAGAGAAGCCGCCGTGTTAAAGAGCGAGCTGGTCGCCGCTGTTCGCAAACAAATCGGTCCAGTGGCTTCTTTCAAAACAGTCCATATAGTCCAACGGTTGCCTAAAACACGTTCAGGAAAGATATTGCGACGAACGATGCGCCAAATTGCAGATGGCCAGCCAGTATCTATACCTGCAACGATCGAAGACCCGCGAGTGCTTGACGATTATTACCAATTGTACGCCGCTGTATGCTAAAGGAAACGTACAAGGTTGATCTCGGCGATGCCCTTATGCATGTCAGGATATACGGCAAGGGCCCACCCCTGATACTGCTTGCTGGATTGGGCGGCCGTGGTGCCTTCTGGCATGGTCAAATCGAGGCCTTTGCTGCATCTCACCGCTTGATCGTGCCCGACCATCGCGGTTGCGGCGACAGTACACGCGGCAAGTGCGTATCCAGCATCGCCCACATGGCATCAGATTTCATGCGAATGATGGATACGCTAGACATCGAAAGATCCAAACTGGTGGGACATTCAACCGGCGGAGCGATTGGACAGTATCTCGCTATCTTTCACCCGGAGCGCATTAACCGTTTGGTACTAAGCAGCAGCTGGGCTGGTCCAGATACTTACTTCACAAAACTGTTCGAACATCGCAAAACGGTGCTCCAACAATGTGGTCCGGAAGCATATTTATGGCAAGGCATGGTATTGGCTATACCTACGAATCGCCTGCAGCCTATTATGAAAAGCGGTGAGAATATCATTTCGGAGCGTTTGGCCCAGTTTCCCGGAGTAGATGTCGAATTGTCCCGAATCAATGCGGTGATGGGTCACAATCTTCGAGAGCGCCTGCACGAGATTTCGGTGCCAACATTGTGCACCGCTGCGCTAGACGATCAGATCACTCCTCCTAGTTTCACTCAAGAGCTCGCTGCAAATATAGCTGGGGCGCAAATTCACCTTTTCGAACGCGGTGGCCATTTTTGCCCGACGACAGAAACCGAAGAATATAATAAACGTGTCTATGCATTTCTCAACCAAAAAGGAACATAACTTGGATCAGCTAAAGTCCTGCGTCGTCGGGCCAGATGAAGGTCGCTCCTTTTGGCAGCCGCTACCTTCTCGAGGTTACGTAACCATCAATCTCACCCCCGAGAACATGCCCTATGATACGTTTTCCAGCGGTATTCAGGTCTTACCCCGCGGGTGTGAAGTGCGCGAACACGGCCATCGCCAGAACCATGAACTGATTTTTATCTATGAAGGCGAAGGGATCGTGGAGATAAATGGCAAGGTTACGCCGATCATGCCTGGCGCAACGGTGCTTTTCTCGCGAAATGACCTGCACCGAATCGAAAATACGGGTGAGATAGATATCCGGTTGTTTTGGGTTTTCTTCCCGCCAGGTCTAGAAAACTGGTTCGAGGCCATCGGCAAGGAGCGCCAACCTAATGACCAAATGCCTGAACCATTTCCCCGACCGGAAAACGTGCAGGAAATCATGGCTCAAATGCGGTTCGTCCCGCCACGAAAAAAGTCATGAGGATTTTGAGCAAATCGGATGTGGAGCGATTGCTGCCAGTCGAAAAATGTATTCCCATTATGCGTGATGTGATGCAGCTCGTCTCTTCAGGCGGCGCGCTCTTACCCATCCGGCAGTTCATGCCCATCCCAGAAGTGGAGGGTAAAATGGCGATCATGCCGGGTGCCATTTCCCTACCCGCCTGTTTCGGGATTAAATTGGTCTGCAAGTACGAACGCGAACAAGGCAGCCAGCTCGGTAGCCACGTCGGCATGGTACTACTTTTCGATAGTGAGCGTGGGATCCCGCTAGCGATGCTGGAAGGCTCATCACTGACTGCCATACGGACTTCGGCTACCAGTGGATTGGCTACCGACCTGCTGGCGCGTTCGGATGCAAATCGGTTAGCCATTCTGGGCAATGGTGAACAAGCCATGCGTCACATTGCGGCAATGCGAGCGGTGCGGCCTATTACCCAAGTCTCTGTTTGGGGGCGGCACCTCGCGCGTGCTCAGGAATTCGCGAAAAAGGCCGAAAGCGTTTTCGACTTGCCGGTTATTGCACATCCAGGCGTATCGGAAGCCGTAACAGGTGCAGATATTGTCTGCACCACCACCGCAGCGCATCAACCCATCCTAGCTGGCTCACTACTTGAACCGGGAATGCATATCAATCTGGTTGGGGCAGCTATTCCCTCCGCAGCCGAAGTCGATAGGGAAGCAGTAAGCCGATCCCGCTATTACGTTGACTACCGACCTGCAGCTATGGCGGCCGCTGGGGAACTACTTCGGGCGATCGAAACAGGCGATGTAACCGAAGACTGCATAATCGCAGAAATTGGAGAAGTCGTAGCCGGAGTTTCTCCGGCCAGACAATCGGCGGAAGAGATTACAATGTACAAGTCGCTTGGTATTGCCGCTCAAGATTTGGCGGCAGCTCACGGCTTGTTCGCTGCCGCCGAGCGAGAACATGCAGGAATTGAGGTAGATTTATTGCTTTGAGACTGGGAAACTGTGGTAGAGAATTATGTCTTTCCAAACTCGTCGCGGAGACTCAAGCCGTGTTCGTCCTTCTTTGGGACTCTACCCAGCGTTATGCGTGTACCGTCAATGACTGGGGCGGGAGAGATAATGTCAATTGTCTCAGCATCCATTTTAATGGCAGAACGGCGGAGATGAGGATGCTCAGCGAGATCAGAAATCTTATTCAGCCGACCGTAGGCTATGCCGCTCTGCTCCAGCAGCCTGATCGCTTCTTCGGCATCTAGACTAAAGAACCTTGCACTGATCAGAGTATCTAGGGCCTCTCGATTTTGCAACCTTGCCATATTTGTCGCATACAAATCGTCCATGGCAACTTCAGGGCGACCCAGAAACACATCGCAAAAGCTAATCCATTCCCGCGCATTCTGGACCGAAAAAACAAGAGTAACCCCGTCTCTGCAACCATACGCACCGTAAGGCGAGAGAGAGGCGTGATTAACGCCTATCCGTTTCGTCTCCCGACCACCATATATTTCCTGAAGGAATGGGACATTCATCCAGTCCGCAAGCGCATCAAACAAGGATATCTCAATCAAACGACCCCGCTTTGTCCGCTCCCGTGCAAACAGAGCTTGTAAGATTGCTGCGTGTGCGTTCATGCCCGCGGCAATATCACAAACCGACACACCCACACGTGATGGCCCATCTTCCGTACCCGTTATCGAACACAATCCTGCCTCGGCCTGGACGATAAGGTCATAGGCCTTAAGATGAGCTCGTGGTCCGTCCGATCCAAAACCACTAATCGAACAACAGATGAGGCTCGGATAACGTTCTCGCAATTCTTTTGGGTGGAAACCCAACTTCCCCAGGCTCCCCGACTTAAGATTTTGTATAAATATATCGGCCTGAGCAACCATATTCTCCAGAATTGCCGCGTCACCAGACCGGCGAAGATCGAGGCAGATCGATTCTTTTCCGCGGTTGAGCCAGACAAAATAGGCACTCTCACCGCACACCAAATTGTCATAATCTCTAGCAAAATCGCCCTCGGGTCGTTCAACCTTGATCACGCGTGCCCCGGCATCAGCCAATCGCGAAGACACATATGGCGCGGCGACGGCTTGTTCCACAGAAACAACCGTTATGCCGACTAGGTCCTGATTCATGCCCTTACCTCTTTCTCAAATTTATGCCGGGTCGTTGCCAATAACCGTCTCTGTTCATTCCGGACGATAGTGATTGACTCATCGACCCCCATCCCAGGCTTGGCCAGCATCATATCTGCACGCGCTGCCACCGCAACATGAACGCAGACCTGCGCAGATTGATCTGTTTCCGCAGACGTACCTCCTGAATAGGCTCCCAACCCAGCGTCTTTTACCAGCTTGATGGCCTCCACCGTGTCGAGAATACTACCAAGATCTGGGGTCTTGACTTGGATGATATGACCGGCCTTATTGTCGCTGAACAAGCGAATGTCAGACAGTGTGTTGCAATATTCGTCGGCTACGATCTTCGCCGAACTACCCAATGCTTCCAACTCCCGGACAATATCTGCGTATCCATTAATTTGCGCTTCTTGCGAACCAAAATCGGCAGGGCATTCGATTGCCAAATCGAAATCCGGAACCGAATCTGCAATATCCGCAATAAATTCCGCGATCTCAACGACGTTTAAACTAATTCCAAGACCCACCCATCCATATGTGTCAAAATGTAGTGCCGGACGATATCCCCCCCCCCCTAAAGCACGCACTCTTTCCGCAACCCAGATCACATATTCTTGAAACTTTGCCCCCCGATAACCGAACTTCTCACTCGTATTTATTAGCCCGTGTGGCAAAATATCGATTGATTTCATGATCATCTTATCAACATTGTCATATCGCTCGTCTCCGCTTTGAGCGAATATCGGCACTTCCTGAACGGGCGGCGCAAGCCCCATATCCTCGGTAATAACCTCGGCCATAGTGATTTTACGTGCATGGGAGGCAGCACGCAGCAATGCTTGGCTCAAACCATATTTTATGGACTTGGGTAATGTGGAACCATCATTTTCATCGAAAAGTTTTTGACAATTTGGGATCAATGACATCGCCGCCAATCCAGCAACTTTGGGGCCAATTCTACGGTCCAGCAGACCACACATCTGCCCCGGAGTCAGGACTGGGTCCCGGCCGGAAGATCCCGCATATTGAACACTTGCGCAATCACCCCAGACAACCGTACCGTCACTGAGCACTAGCCCGACACTTACAGATTCGGCTGGGATCCTCACTCTTGCAAAACCAGGAGTCAGAGGCTTTCCAGACAATGTAAATCCGTTCAATCTTACGCCTCGCCGGATCGCGAGTTGGTCATCATAATAGAATGCACCAGTGTTAGGCGCTACGAGCAATTCAGAGATTGTTAGCATTTATTTGGTCGTCTCCGCGTATAGTAAGGATAATGGTTGACTAGATTATTTTGAACTCTTCAATAAAGAACCACCTCATTTCTCCGAAAACTTATCATTGATCTGTTATCAAGGTACACCGTCAATATATTTTCGAATGATTATTACAATTAGATTGGATGTACGTGGTTACCTATCGACCACATACATTCTCTACCTGTTGCAGTCGTGTCCATGAACTCGCTGTCAACGATTACCAATACAATGGCCGGACAGGAGATTTGATCGCAAAAGGTTATTGAGCGATAATTAGATAGGCCTATGCTACGCTGAACTACGTCGAACTCAAGAAACGATGAACTAAAGCTCAGAGTCCGCTAGCGCTAAACTGATCTTCCTGGACGTTTCCTGAAGCGCTGTCACCAGAGCTTTCTGGTCTACTTCAGTTTTAAGAGCGTTCGCGAAAAATATCACAGACAGGGTACCGATGATTTTGCACTCCATAGCTATAGGAACAACAATTGAATTGGTTCGACTATGCGAGCGAGCGAACTGATGGAAACCATTCATCAAATACCCAGCTTCCCGTATCTTTCGCGAGCGACTGCTTGATCTCGCTTGTTCTATGATTTCAGAACTATAGGTCTGGCCAGACGACACTAGGACATCAATCAAATCGTTGCGTCTGCCATCCTCCATATGAGCAAGATAAACACGCCCTGATCCGCATTTGAGAATAGGAGATGATGCACCGGGAAAATATCGATCAAACGTAAGCGGTGAGATTGCATGGGTACTATCTCGGATCACAATCATTTCACCAACCGGCGTGCAAAGTGAAAGTGGCCAGTGAAAGTTCCGTGTAAACGCCTCAATATACGGACGAGCTAATGCCACTAATTGGCTATGGTCTTGATATCCATTTGACAATGATTGAACCAGTGATGTTGGACGATATCGCTTTTTATCGGGTTCACTTTCAACTAAGTTGGCGACGATGAGAGTTCGCACTAGTCTGCTGGTGGTAGGATATGGGATGTTTGCAATTTTTGCAATGCCCATCATAGAAAGAGGTTCATTGTTATTGATTATTTGCAACACTTTAAGAGCGCGCATTACCGATCGAATTGGAACGCCTTTAAACATATAATTTATCTATCACTGCTTTATTTGATTGCGCGTTTTCACATTAAGCTCTGATCCCAACATTTAATCTGATCCTTATAAAAATGGCCTGTTATTAAACCCTCGCCCCGATTACATTTCCCGAACGCTGCAACTCTATATCGACTTCAAATCGAACGGTAGAATGATTGTTTGGCTCCGCGTATTCATCCAAAAAAGTCGAGCATCAGCGCATGCGTCTCATCAGGCTTGTCTTGTTGAGCAAAAGAACCACAATCTTCTATTGATTCGCACCGAATATCGGGGCGCAGACGCAGCGCTTCTTGCTCAGACTTCCAAAATACATTACTATTTGCGCCAGAAATCAACATAATTGGCGTAGCGCTGCGTGACAAATAATTGATAGGACCAGAAAAACCTACGCCACAAATGCAAGGCTCCTTCCAGAGACCTGCAACATTTTTACTCAAGACAAATTCGTCATAAGTTTCCTGCGTCAAACTAAACATCGAATCTACTTCTTCATAAGTAGGTGCCTGGTCACCATTTTTCTGACGATTTGCAGATGCCTCCCTTACCTTATCCAATGACAATGGTTCAATGAGAGCGCTACTTATCAGGCAAAGTTTACTAATTCGGCCTGGCCAGAGCGCCGATGCAGCCAGCAAGATAAGCCCACCCATGGAATTACCGGCAGCGACGAATTGTTTAATCCCAAGCATATCGAGGGTTGTCATCACTGCAGCGGCCGAGTGTTCGAGACTGATCATAAAAGGTGGATCGCCAAGCATTTCTGATCCACCGTGCCCGGGTGGATCAATGGCTATGACTTGATAGTCAGCCTTCAAAAGCTTAGCCACATGGCGCCAATCATCGATCCAACCACCGATCTTGGGCAAAAGAACGATGGGCGGCCCACTGCCGACCTTTGCCCATTGCATGAAACCTCCTGCCACCGGCACCTTGCCAATCTCTTCCCAAGGACCAATTGGTATATTGCGACCTTCAGTTTGATTTTGATTCTGTGTCATGCGGATCCTAAGCAAAGTATATATTGTAAAAATGGGCTACGGAGGCGAACTTAGAGCGAGAGAAAACTGCGTTGTAGTTCTTGCTGGGCAACACGATTTATTCCGCCAACCGCCAATTCAAATAACAGCTACTTTTCTTGCTGATCGTTACCAGCTGCTTGGGGATTCGCTGCCCAATTAAACCCAGCTTCACGCGGATCGGGAAACTCGCCAGCGGCAAGCGAAGCAAACATCCGGCGAATGAGATCCTGACGCTCGACTTCCATCTGATCACGAAATGACTCGTCAGATTCGAAAGTCTCAATCATGTCTGCACTAACCGGCCTGCCACTTGCCATCAACTTTTCCGTAATAGCTTGACGGTGGCGCAACGTCCAAATTTCTCCACCCATCAAAATGATTACTTCTAAAATCTTATCGATCATTTGGTCCGAAAAATACTGTGGGTTGGTTCTTTTAAAGCCTGGAAGATCTTTGACATACTTCGTTGCCTTGTCCATTTTCATGCGGTCGCTCATTTTACTACCTCAATTGGCTTGTCGCAGACTCGACCATAAAGGTTGATGTCCTTGGGGTCTTCGTAACGCAGGACGAAGCCTGCATCCCTAATTTTTTTCTCCACATTGGAGCGGACGAACTCAGGAGCATAAGGCTCACTATTGTCAGCAGAGTCCAATGCACCTAACACTCCATCATAGTCGAGACCTTCTGGATCGTTACCCGCAGTCGGGAAGTCTGTGATCCAAAATGTGCCACCTGGACGAAGCAAGCGAAATACATTTTTGATTGTCTGTTCGACAACAGGAGTCGGCACTTCGTGGAAAACGATATACATAACCACTAGATCGAACTGCTCAGGCGGCAGATCGTCAAGATCCTCCGCAGCTTTTTGAAGAAAATGAACATCCTTATTTTCTTCGACGGCCCGATAGTGGGCATAACGCACCATACCTGCGCTGATGTCACTCCCCCAAACCTCTGCACTCGGGAATCTATCTTTCAGCGCGCAGGTCAACTTACCCTCGCTACAGCCGATATCCATGATACGACTTACGATGCCGTCCCGGGGCGTAACAACTCGGTCTGCCAACTTGGCGTGATATCCATCGTGATTATAACCATAAAAAATTCTCGTGCCGTAATCGAAGCAGATACCACTCAACATATCGCCCACAACCCCGCCGGTTTGCAGGTGTGTTTCAACCGCTGTATACTCCGGGTATATGTAATCAGGATCCCATGTAACCGATCCCGGGCCTCGCTGGTCGTATTCATCTAGCATTCTGAGAATGTGGGCTTCCCGGAGTCTATACGAGTCAGCAACCCGCTCCCACATACCCGCCTGAGCCGTACGAAAGACCCTTTGAGCCACACCTGTTTCAGGAAAGCCCTGCCGAATCACACTACGTATCGCTTCAACCGATTCATGGGTTGGCTCGAATTTTATTCCCTTTTCTTTAAGGACTTCGTTGACCCTTTTTCGATCCGTTCTGTTTCGCAGCAAGAGCGCACGAGTATCGAGAGTATAATCCAGAAACGATTCATCAGCGAGCCGCGTCATCTTGGGGGTGGGACCAATCTTGCCTCGGTCCGGATACTGATTGGAAATGCTCATTTCAAACCTCCTACATTATTGACTTCAATTTAAATAAGACACGTAAGAGTCCATTCGCCAGGCGCCTTAGTAATCCCTGTCACACTATGAAGTTCAAAACTCTGAAGATTGGTACCCAATAGGTAAATTTCGAGTTTCAAATTTACCTATCAAATGTTTGAATGGGTCCACGATGAATCATCAAGCAGATTGCCTCTGCGCCTCGTCCAACTCAAAATTTCAATCAACTGAACACTAGCTCTCCAAGTGAACTGGACAGAAATCCATTCCGCTAAGCATCTACTGTCCAATTTAGAACTTAAAACTTAGGTTCTTTCGATGCTCTTCAATATCTAGGCCTTGATAGTGTTCGCTGACAATGGTGGCGTTGACGGCCGACACCATAGACCCGCCATAGTGTAATTCTATCGCCAATGCCACAGGATGAAATTCCCAAGATATTCTCTAGTCTCCATACATATCTGTAGCATTCGCAACCTATCTGCGCGGCGGTTATGGAGCCTTCAATGAAATCAATCACATTGCCTAATACTGACACGCCTCCGACAGCGTTTATAGATTCGAGCGTTCATCCGGCAACCCGAAGAGTTTGAACGCGCCATAGGATTGGATTGCAAGTCGCATCAGCGTTAAAAAATACTGGAAAATGAAGATGACTTCCAATTACCGCTATTTGCCGGAGTTAATAGAGAGAGTTGCTAATGGAGGTAGGTTCGTCGTTTCACGGCGAAACATTCGGGTTCGAAAATTGAGTCTGTCAGCTAAAGTCTATCGCAACATAATTGTTGCCGTCTCCCGAAACGTAAATAAATTTCGTCGGAGGATTATTCTTCAACTTCACGTTATTTACAACCAGTATGCCTGATCGCGACGAGGTCCAAGTTTCGTGGATTAAGACCACTTTCGCCCCACTTTCATTAGACGTGTTTCGCAATATTTGGATTGCGGGTACTATGAGCAATCTAGGATCTGTGATCCAAGCCACCGCTACCGCATGGCTTATGACAACCTTGACAACTTCACCTGTGTTGATTGCTTCGGTGCAAACTGCTGCCAATGCTCCTACTGTATTATTCGCACTCGTTGCAGGCACTTCAGCTGATCTGTTCAATAAGCGAATGCAAATGCTGTTTGCCAACGCATTGTGCTTCTTGGCTATTGTGCTTCTCATATATCTGATGCTCCAAAACGCGATCACACCTATCTGGCTGCTAACATTGACAGCGATCATTTCGATCGGATCTGTAGCTTTCATGCCAGCCTGGCACTCCAGCGTTACGGAAATTGTACCGCGCCATATGCTGCCGGCGGCAATTTCTCTAAACAACCTCGCATTTAATGTCGCACGTGCTGCAGGCCCTGCGATTGGCGCGGAAATTATCGCTTTGGCAGGTGTGGCTGTGGCTTTCGGAACAAACGCATTCTCTTTCGGCGTGATGATAGTCGCACTATTGTCATGGCGTCATCGTCCAGCTCCCAAACCTTTGCTTCCCGAAACCATAGGCAACGCAGTGATTGATGGATTACGTTTTGTGACCTTGTCACCGGGTTTGCGCCTACATATGCTCCGCGGCTTTTTGTTGACGCTCTTTGGATCAGCCGTTTTGGCTTTGCAGCCTGTAGTTGCCGTAAACTTGGGGGCAGGCACTCGTGGATTCGGAATTTTGCTATCCGGATTCGGCTTTGGCGCTATTGTGGGTTCATTGACAGTAGTGTGGTTCAGAACACGGGTATCTCCTGATCGGCAACTAAGTATGGCCATGGCACTGTTTGGAACGGCATCAATGCTCTTGGCTTTAAGCACATCACTACTGCAAGCGTCGGCGTCATTGTTTTTGTGTGGAATAGCGTGGACACAAAGCGCAGCAACACTTCAAGTAACGGTTCAAACCTCCTGTCCACGCTGGGTCACGGCGCGCACAATTTCCGTCTTCAGCACACTATTCGCTTTAGGTATCGCTATAGGCGCGATCTTTTGGGGCAGCGTGGCGCTGGTCTTGAATCTATCGGTGGCGCTTATTCTGTCTAGTGTGGGCATGATTGCTACGGCTGCGATGTCAACGCTTATCCGTATTCACGATCCTGAAGACGCGGAGTTGCAGCCACGCTTCGATATGAAGCGCACGCCAATGCCCTCGATCAGCCCACGGTCAGGCCCTGCCTGGATCACCGTTGAGTACCAAGTGCCTCCAAACAATATAGAAGATTTCCTGTCCCTTATGCGTGAATATGCTTTTATCCGCAAACGTTGCGGAGCCCGCAATTGGATTTTGGTTCAAGACATTGACAACCCCGAGATTCTAAATGAACAATTTCAATGTCCGACATGGAACGACTATCTGCACAGCGTTTCAAGGGTAGTTGTCGGAGACAGCGATATTCAATCTCGCGTTGGCAAGCTATGCAACGGACTACCAACTGGCCGACGGGTGTTGGAGCGCCCTACGCGTGCAAAAGAGCTACCGAGTGCGCCTGTGGAGGCTCGGAAGCAGCAACCTCTAAAATCGTCAGTGAGGGGATCTGAAGCTAAGTAATAAATACGGCCTTTGCTCGAGCAGGTTGCTACATTAAGTAAAGTTCGGTCTCGCAATCTCGTTGATCCGGCTCCTGCGCTCACGCCTTTCGAAATCATCAATAACGGCATTACTTTGCAACGTGAGTTCGATTTCATCAACGCCTCGAACGAGGCATTTCTTGTGGAAGGGATCGATCTCGAATTCAATCGAATCAAGGGCTTGTCCAACTATACATTGGTTAATGAGATCAACGCAGAGCACGCCACCCCTTGCGGCATCAAGTAATCTGGGGAGGTGAGCCAGTTCAATCGTTCCTGCAATTAGGCCGTTCTTGAATGCGTTACTAGAAAAAATATCCGCAAAGCTTGGTGCAATAACTGCGCGAATTCCCATATCTACCAGAGCCCAAACTGCATGCTCCCTGCTCGATCCACAACCGAAATTGGTTCCGGAAATCAAGATCGGCGCGCCAGAAAATTCTGGCTGATTCAACGATGATTGGGGGTCTTCTCGAAGGCTAGCGAATGCGCCTTCACCTAATCCTTCGCGAGAAATCGTCTTAAGCCATTCTGACGAAATGATGACGTCGGTATCAATATTGTTTAGCTCTAGCGGAATGGCACGACCGGTAATGGTGGATATGGGTCTCATCAAGCAAGTTCCTTCATTCTACGCACATCGGTCAATTGCCCGGTTACAGCCGCTGCAGCAGCCATTGCAGGGGATAACAAATGAGTGCGTGCACCAGGTCCTTGGCGATTCACAAAATTTCGATTGGAAGTAGCAGCACAACGTTCTCCGGCAGGCACTTGGTCTGGGTTCATACCTAAGCATGCCGAACATCCTGGTTCGCGCCATTCCAATCCTGCATCAATAAATATTTGGTGCAATCCTTCCTCTTCGGCTTGCTTTTTCACTTGTCCGGAACCAGGCACGACAATAGCCCATCGGATATTATCGGATTTGCGCCTACCCCGCAGTATTCGAGCTGCATCTCGCAGATCTTCAATCCTGCTATTCGTGCAGCTGCCTATAAAAATGTTCTCCACGCAGATGTTTTCTAACGGAGTTCCAGGCGACAATCCCATGTAATTCAAGCTTCGCCATGCTGCTTCACGTTGACCTGTGCTTGCGATGCTATCTGGGTCAGGCACGCATCCGGTAATGGGCATGACATCTTGCGGACTAGTGCCCCATGTGACCTGCGGAGCAATATCTGCAGCTTCAATGGAAATTGACTTGTCGAACTCAGCGCCCTCGTCGGAAAATAACGTTTTCCAATGCGCCAGGGAATAGTACCACGCAGCACCGCGAGGTGAATATTCGCGATCAGACACGTACGCGTAGGTTTTTCTATCCGGAGCTACCAGTCCGGCGCGTGCCCCTGCCTCAATTGACATGTTGCATATCGTTAATCGCCCTTCGATACTCATACTCTCAATTGTACTGCCTCGATATTCAATGACGTGGCCGGTGCCACCAGCGGCGCCGAGCATACCGATTATATGAAGAATAAGATCCTTTGGCCCAACTCCGGAACCTAGCTGTCCGTCCACACGCACTTCGAAGTTCTTAGACTTGCTAATTATTAGTGTCTGAGTAGCAAGTACATGCTCGACTTCACTAGTTCCGATGCCGAAGCCAAGCGCACCGATGCCTCCATGCGCAGCCGTGTGGCTGTCGCCACAAACAACCGTTGCTCCAGGTAAAGAGAACCCAGTCTCCGGTCCGACTACATGTACAATTCCTTGCTTGATTTGCATCGCGTCAATATATGGCACTCGGAACTGTCGAGCATTGTTTTCCAATGCTGTGAGTTGAGCAGCGCTGAGCGTATCGGCAATGGGCATCGGGACACCTGCAGCATCCCGTCTTGGCGTGGTGGGGAGGTTGTGATCAGGCATTGCGAGCGTCAGATCGGGGCGGCGCACTAATCTCTTTTTGAGTCTGAGTCCTTCAAAGGCTTGAGGACTGGAGACTTCATGTATTAGATGACGATCGATGAAAATCAAGCAGGTGCCATCCTGGCGACGTTCTACGACATGGTTCGCCCAGATTTTATCGTAAAGCGTCCTAGGTTTCTCTTTCATCAGCTTAAGCTCCTCGACTAGAATTCGATAGATCGCGAACCATTGCGACAGAATCCATTCTGTTGTTAAGCTTTTGTCACCCTATGATCATTCGTCCAAGCTGATTGACATTAGAAAGGGCGATTATACATAGAGAGAGAGAGAAATTTTCTGACGACGGACAATGCGAGAGACTTCATCATCGGTCACGATGGGAATAACGAATCGGCAATCAACACGGCTGCGCGGCTGGGCCCTGCCACCGGCGACGGGATTGTCATACTGGAAACCGGGAGCGATCTGCTCGCCACCCGCCTCGCAAACGAGTGGGTTTTCTGGAAGACCGGTAGGGTGACGGTCTGGCTTTCGCAATAGGCCTTTCGACCTGGCTCCTTTGGGCAGGAGCGGGATCATTTTCCATTCTTTTGATGGGGATTGCACTAGGCAGGAGGCGCCGCAAGCGCTTACGGAATGAGCCGTTGATAATTTAGTGCGCCGGCTATTGTGTCGTGTTGCTTCTATCGAGCGACCCAAAAAATACTGTCAGGCCTGCCAGTTCAGACAGCGCTGCATGCCGAAAATGGCAGCTCGCAAAATCATGCGCTCGGTCCATGAAGGCGCGCGCAACATGGCTCGGGCTATCGCCACCACCGACGCTTATCTCGTGTCACGCCGGCAACGGAAGAAGTTCGAGATGCTGTTCGCGCACCTCAAACGAATACTGAAGCTGGACCGCTTGCGCCTGCGCGGTCCCAACGGAGCAAAAGACGAGTTCCACCTCGCAGCAGCGGCTCAGAACCTCAGGAAACTCGCCAAGTTGCAGCCAATGCCAGCCGTGGCACCCGCCTGAACGGGACACCGAGGCCACTCGTCCGCTATCGACACAGCGGCGATGTCGTCCCTGCATCCGACTTTTTCAACAGAATAGCCCCAAAAGCATCCCTTAGAAATTAATCTCTCGAACGTTTATTTGCCATGTCACAACCATGCTCGATTGCGCCGACAAGTCGATATGCAGCTTTTTTATTTTGACGCGCAATCCACTGGACTTCGCTGTCTATTCGAGCATTGTTGTTGGTGTCGCAGCCAGCAGATGCGACGTGCCGCCTGCGCTTTTTAGCGATCTGCGGCTTGGGTCAGTGGAAGCGCTGGAACCTCCAGCGCGAAGCTGGAGACCCGATATGTCAACGACAAAACCAAAAACCCAAACCAAGTCAGTAACGGTTATTGCGCTGCTAAACCGAGGCAAAGGTGCCAGCATTGATGAGATATGCAAAGCCACCAAATGGCAAAAACACAGCACTCGCGCATTCCTGACAGGCCTACGCAAAAAAGAATATGTGATCGCCCGTGAACAGCGCGGCGATGATGGCACAGCCTATCGGATTACGCAGACGCCCAATCAGAATGCCGAACAGCCGGCATCATGACCGCGCTCGAACAACATTTGGCCGAGGTGATGACCATGCCCCCTGCCCAGCTTCGTTCGTTATGGCGCGACACATATCGATGCCCGGCACCCGACATCGGACCCGACCTGCTCCGACGCGGTATAGCAAACCGCCTGCAGGAACGCGTGCATGGCAAATTGCCCAACGCAGCCAGACGCGAGATCGATCGGCTGCGCAAACGCGTGGAGCGTACCGGCAAGGCCGGCCACATGCATGCCATCTCGCTGAAAACCGGAACCAGGCTTGTCCGCTCATGGAACGGCAAAAGCTATCATGTCCTGGTTTGCGATGAAGGATTCGAGTTTGAAGGACGTCACTATGCCAGCCTCAGCCATATTGCCCGGGAGATCACTAGTGCTCACTGGTCAGGTCCCCGCTTCTTCGGACTGAAGAAGCGAAGCGGATTTACACCGAAGGCAGCCGCCAATGGCTGACAAACCCAAAAAGCTGCGCTGCGCGATCTATACCCGCAAATCGACCGAGGATGGCCTTGAGCAGGATTTCAACAGTCTGGACGCGCAGCGCGAGGCATGCGGAGCCTATATCCTCAGTCAGGCAAGCGAGGGATGGGAAGCGGTTCCCGAACTCTATGACGATGGCGGCTGGTCCGGCGGGAGCATGAACCGGCCTGCGATCACCCAGCTGCTGAATGACGTGCAAGCTGGCAAGGTCGATGTCATCGTCGTCTACAAAGTAGATCGACTGACCCGGTCCCTTGCCGACTTTGCAAAAATCGTCGAGATACTGGATGAGAACGAGGCCAGCTTTGTCAGCGTGACCCAGTCGTTCAACACGACAACCAGCATGGGAAGGCTGACGCTGAACGTTCTGCTATCCTTCGCCCAGTTCGAGCGCGAGGTTACCGGCGAGCGGATTAGGGACAAGATTGCAGCCTCGAAGAAAAAAGGCATGTGGATGGGAGGTCCTGTTCCCATCGGATATGATCTGGATGAACGGCGGTTGGTTATCAACCATGCTGAGGCAAAGGCAGTAACTCACATGTTCAGCCGCTACACGATCCTCAAATCGGTACCTCAGCTTGTCGATGAGCTTGCGGCAGATGGCTACCGAACAAAGCCGCGACTCTACAAAGGCGAACGAATTGTTGGAGACATTCCGTTCCGGGCCGGATCACTCACCAAACTCCTCCATAACCCGATCTATATAGGAAAGGTCCGGCATAAAGATGCCATCTATGATGGCGAGCATGATCCCATCATCGATCAGGCACTGTTCGATGAAGTGCAAAGCATCTTTGCTATCAATCGCCGGGACAATGCCCTCGGCAAGAAATCTGAGAACCCAAGTCTGTTGACTGGCCTAATCTCTGATCCCGAAGGCAGGCCAATGTCTCCATCTCAGGCTAGAAAAGGAGCAAGACTCTACCGCTATTACACGACCCGGCTGGAACCAGGTGAAAAGAAGAACACGGTCTGGCGGATGCCATGCGGAGAAATCGAACGGATCATGATGAATGCAATTGCCAAAGAACTTGCTTCGCTTCCTGCAGCCGATGGCAAAGATGCTGATACTTTGGCAGGGCTGATTGGTCAAAACGATCAGCTGCTGACCGACCTTCCATCAATGAGCATATCTGACAAACGAAAATTGTTGCTCAAACTGGATGTGAACGTTCAGGTAACGGCTGACACCGTCGCTATAGACCTGCTCCTCGATGATCATGAAGACAGGCACAAGTTCAGCGTCGATGCCAAACTGGTATCCAGGGGCATAGAACGGAAACTCGCTATCGCTCCCGATCGGGGTTCAGCAACGTGCGAGGCTGATCCCATACTGCTGCGGCTTATCTCTCATGCCTTTGCAGCACGGGATCATCTGATCCACAATATCCCGCAGCCGATGGTTGCGGATTATTCCACGCGCCATTTGAATCAGCTGGTCCGCCTCAGTTATCTGGCTCCCGATATCATAGCCGCCATCGTCAATGGAACCCAGCCGCCGGAACTTACCGGCCGCCAGATCATGCGGAAGAACAATATCCCGCTGGACTGGCCCAGCCAGCGGATCATGTTCGGGTTCGCATAAGCTAGAACCTGAGGGAATATACTCCCTCAAAATAAACTCTACCCCAAAACCAGCCAACTGCATCTGGGCTCCAATATTTGGGCCTTAGAGATAATCGGCAATAACGCAGCATATCCGAGGCTTCCAGAGCGTCTCTGGCACCCAAGCCGTTGCACCAACAGCGCGTAACCCCCGGACAATGCGCGACAATATTCAGGCATGCCGCTACAACTAATGCTCTGATATAAATAGACAAAAATGGTGGTGCTGCTAGAGAGAATTGAACTCTCGACCTCGTCATTACCAATGACGCGCTCTACCACTGAGCTACAGCAGCCGGACCATTTTGAGGTGTCGGCGCCAGCCGCCCGACCGGGCGGTTTCGACCGAACCGACGCGCTAAGACCAAATGCGTGCGATCTTGTCAAGCGGAGTTGCGTTTTTCCCCGGATAATGCAATCAGAAGCCATGCCAAAACCCCAGCCGAAATCCGAAAAAAAGCGCAAGGAAGCGGAGAAAGCCGAGCGATTGGCAGCACAGCTGCGCGCCAATCTGCGTCTCCGCAAGGCCCAGGCAAAACAGATGGGGCCAGACGAGGTTGAAACCAAAGCCTAGCCCGGGAATCGCAAACTAGGCGTTCATCACCGTCCGTTCCGGCTTGATGAGCTCGAAATCATTGACCGCGTCGATAAATTTCGTGGCGACCGGCGCCACCTCGCCGGTAGCCGGATCAAACCAGACATAGGTCAGCTTCACCACATTGATCAGTTCGTCGCCGCGCAGCAGATGGACGAGTAGCGAATAGCTGGTGCGGCCGAATCGGGTGATTCGCACCGCTATGTCGAGAAGGTCATCGGCCCTTGCCGACGCGCGATAATCGACATCGGCGTGACGCACCCAGTTATCACCGCCGAAATGCCGCGTGAAACTGCCAAGCATATCACGCTCGTCCTGCGGTCTGTCCGCAGCCACCAGCGCGCGCATATATTCGGTCATGCCGACATCCGCGAAAGCAAGATAATGGGCGTTGAAAACGATGCCCTGTAAATCGCATTCGGCATAGCGCACGCGAATCGGTGTGATCAGGCGAAAGCCGTCGCGGGGGTTTTTTGGTTCAGTCATGGCGCTGGCTCTTTCCCCAGCGCCGTCTGGCTGTCAACCGGCTTTGGCTGCGGTCATGCAAAAGGCGTTGAGCTTGTTGCCGTCGGGATCACGGAAATAACCGGCGTAGAAGCGCTCGTCGCCGCGCGGCCCCGGCGCGCCCTCGTCGCTACCGCCATTGGCGAGCGCGATATCGTGGAGACGCTGCACCTGCTCTATGTCCTTTACTTCCAGCGCAACCATCACGCCATTGCCAACGCTGGCGGACTGTCCGTCAAAGGGTATGGTCGCGGCAATTCCGGGCGCACCGCCCATTTCGCCCCAGGCGATGAACTGGTCGGTATCCATCATCCGCCCGAAACCCATTTCGCCGGCGAGCGCATCATAGAATTGCGCCGCCTTCTCCAGATCATTGGTGCCCAATGTTACATAGCCGATCATAATCTTCCCTCCTCGTACAAGAGAGAACATTACGAGAACATACCGGTCGAGTCAACCGGCTCAGAGCGGAGCCGTCTGTGCCTCCAACCACTCCAGCGCCTCACCATCCAGCTGCGGCGCGATCACCGCACGGACCTTGGCATGATAGCCATCAACCCACTGGCGCTGGTTTTGCGAGAGCCTGTCGACCTCGATCAGCTTCCGCTCGAGCGGCGCAAAGGTCAGCGTCTCGAAGCCGAGCATCACCTGTTCACCGCCTTCAATCTCCCGTTCCTCGACGAGGAAGAGATTCTCGATGCGGATACCGAATTCACCGGCCTTGTAATAGCCCGGCTCGTTGGACAGGATCATGCCCGGCTGCAGCGCTTCGCTCAGACCGCCTGCGCCGGATATCCGCTGCGGTCCTTCGTGTACCGACAGATAGCTGCCGACGCCGTGACCGGTACCATGGCCATAGTCCACGCCATCGGCCCAGAGATATTGGCGGGCCAATATGTCGAGCTGCCCGCCGGTCGTTCCCTTGGTGAACACCGCCTGATCGAGAGCGATATGGCCCTGCAGCACCTGGGTATAACGCTTGCGCATTTCCGCGGTCGGCTCGCCGACAGCAACCACGCGGGTGACATCGGTGGTGCCGTCGAGATATTGCCCGCCGCTGTCGACCAGGTAGAGGGAGTTCATTTCGATCGGCTGATTGGTTTCCTCGGTCACGCTATAGTGCGGCAGCGCGCCGTGATCGCCCGCGGCAGAAATGGTGTTGAACGAGAGATCCTTCAACTCGGAATTTTCTTCGCGAAACTGGCGCAACCGGGCGGCGGCCGACAATTCGTCCAGCCCGCCCTTGGGAGCCTCGTTCGCCATCCAGTGCAGGAATTTGGTCAGCGCTGCGCCATCGCGCTTCTGCGCCGCCTTGTGGCCGGCAATTTCGGATTCATTCTTGATCGCCTTGGCGAGAATGGTCGGATCGCGATCCTTGACGATTTTCCCTCCGGCATTGTCGAGCGCTTCGAAAATGGCGGCAACGGAACGCTCGGGATCAACCGCAACGGTTTGGCCGGCCATGTCCGACAGGGCTTCGGCCAGTTCGTCATAGTCGCGGATCTCGACATGATTGCCAAGATGATCGCGCACTACGTCGGTCAGCTTTTCCGGCGCAACAAACAGGGTCGCTGTTTCGTCTGCGCGCACGATTGCATAGGCCAGAGGCACCGGCGTATTGGCGATATCCTTGCCGCGAATGTTGAAAAACCAGGCGACCGAATCCAGCGCCGCAATGACGGTGGCATCATAGCCCTTGTCCTTGAGCCATGTCGCGACATCCACCCGCTTGTATCGCGCTGATTTGCCGGCATATTGATCGCTATGGACCGTGAGCTTCTCTGGAGAACGCGGCGGCTGATCTTCCCAGACCGCGTCGACGGGGTTGTGCTGCACTGCCACCAGTTCCGCACCCGACCTGGTCAACGCCTTGCTGGCCGTTTCCGCCCATTCGCGGGTGTGCAGCCAGCTGTCATAGCCAATTCTGGAGCCTTGCGGCGCATTGACAGCCAGCCACTCGTGCGGCTTCTGGTCCGCTATATTGACATATTCGTAAAGCTTCCCGTCGACCTGGTCGCGGACCTGCACGACATAGCGCCCGTCAATAAACATCGCGGCCTTGTCTTTCAGCACGATCGCAGTGCCGGCAGAGCCGCCAAAGCCGGTGAGCCATGCCAGCCGCTGCGCATATTCGCCGACATATTCGCTCATATGCTCGTCACAGATCGGTACGACAAAGCCGTCGAGACCGTCTTTTTGCATTTGTTCCCGCAACGCCTTGAGGCGGGCTTCGTAGGTAGACATCAACACCGGCTGTGAAACTCCTTGAATTAGATGCTTGCCAAACACATAGGTATTCTAGACGTTTTCCGCCACCCAATTCCCCGAAAGAGGCGTCATGAAACAGATATTCTTCTCGCTGATGGCAATCATCATTTTGGCCCCAGCCCTTTCACCGGCTGCTGCCATCGCTCAAACGGAAACAGAAAAGACCATGACCGAAAAAATGGAAAAACCTCCGGCCGCCGATCGGCGGCCCTACAGCTACCAACGCCACGGCTACACAGTGAGCGACCCTTATCACTGGCTGAAAGACCAAGGCTATCCCACGGTCGATGATGAAGATGTGCTCGATTATCTAAAAGCGGAAAACCGGTGGTTCGAACAGAATATGGAAGACCGGAAAGAGCTGACCAAATCCCTGTTCGCCGAAATGAAGGCGCGGATCAAGGAAGACGACAGTTCGGTGCCACAAAAGGACGGCGACTGGCTCTACTGGAGCAAGTTCGAGGAAGGCATGCAATATCGCCAGCACTGGCGCAAAGCGGTATCGGGCGGCGAAGACCAGCTGATGCTGGACGAGAATGTTCTGGCCGAAAGCAAGGAATATTTCCGGCTGGGCGCGGCATCGGTATCCCCCGACGGCCGTCTGCTGGCTTATTCCTATGATGATAATGGGTCCGAGCGGTTCGAGGCGCGGATCAAGGACCTGGCGAGCGGCGAATTACTGCCCGACATCATTCCCGGCACCCTGTCGAGTCTGGTCTGGTCCGCCGACTCCAAAATGCTGCTCTACGGCCTCGCCAATGAACAATGGCGCACCGACAACGCGCGGCTGCATGTTCTGGGCACCGACATTGCCGACGATGTCGAGCTTTATCACGAGGATGACGAGGGCTTTCGCGTCGGCATCGGCCTCACCCATTCGGAAAAATATATCGTAATCTCCACCGGTGATCACGAAACCAGCGAAGTGCGGCTGCTGCCAACGGACAATCCCTTGGCCGACCCCATTCTGGTGTCCGCACGGAAGACCGGTCGCGAATATGAGGTCGAGGAGCATGACGATACGCTCTATATCCTGACCAATGACGAGCATGTGAATTTCCGGCTGGCGACGGCACCGGTCGCCGATCCCGACAATTGGACGACCCTGATTGCCGGTTCGGACGAATTTTATCTGACCGACGTCTCTACCTTCAAGGACTTCTATGTCACCGAGGGCCGCGAAAACGGCCTCGATCAGGTCGAAATCCGGTCCTATGACGATCCCGCCAAGGTCCAGCGCATCGCCTTCCCCGAGGCAAGCTACAGCGCCGGGCTCGACGACAATCCGGAATATGAAGTCTCCAAGCTGCGGCTCAGCTATGATTCGATGGTCACGCCAGCCACCGTCTTTGACTATCACCTTAGCGACCAGTCGCTCGAAACGCTCAAGGTACAGGAAATCCCGTCGGGCTATGATGCCAGCCAATACGTCACCGAGCGGCTGATGATCGAAGTACGCGACGGTACGATGGTGCCCGTGTCGCTGGTCTATCACAAAGAGACCAGACTCGACGGCAGCGCGCCGCTTCACCTCTATTCCTACGGTGCCTATGGCTATGCTGTGCCGCCAAGCTTCTCCACCACGCGGCTCAGTCTGGTTGATCGCGGCTTTGTCTATGCGATTGCCCATATCCGCGGTGGTGATGATCTGGGCCGGAACTGGTATCTGGACGGCAAGCTGACCAAGCGGACCAATACTTTTAACGATTTCGTCGATGTCGCCAAAGGACTGATTGCACAGGGCTATAGCAGCGAAGGCCGGATCACCGCATCAGGCGGCTCTGCCGGGGGCGAGCTGATGGGCGCGATCGTCAACAGCGATCCCGAACTATGGGGCGCGGTGGTCGCGCATGTGCCCTTTGTCGATGTGCTCAACACCATGCAGGACGAGAGTCTGCCGCTGACCCCCGGTGAATGGCCGGAGTGGGGCAATCCGATAACCGACAAGGCAGCGTTTGAATATATCCGCAGCTATTCGCCCTATGACAATGTGACGGCGCAGGCCTATCCGCCGATGCTGATCACCGGCGGACTCAATGATCCGCGCGTGACCTATTGGGAACCGGCAAAATGGACCGCCAGGCTGCGCGCCACCAAGACCGACGATAATATGCTGTTGCTGAAGACCAATATGGGCGCTGGCCACGGCGGCAAATCCGGACGCTGGAATGCACTGGAAGAAACCGCCGAGGAATTCGCTTTCATCCTGTGGCAAATGGGGGTGGCCGAGTGACACCACCGGAAACGGCCTTTACCCTCTCGATCACCGCTCAATGCGAAGACATAGACGAACTGGGTCATGTCAATAATGCGGTGTGGGTGCGCTGGATTCAGGATATGGCGACAGCCCATTGGAACGCCGTCGCCCCGAAAGATCCGATCGATCAATATATCTGGGTCGTGACCCGGCACGAAATCGACTATCGCGGCAATGTCGGGGCCGGCGACACGGTCACCGGACATACGTGGATTTCCGACCCGCCCAGGGGTGCGCGCTTCTGGCGCAATGTCTGCTTCACGGGCCCGGATGACAAGATCAAGGTGAGCGCAAAAACCAACTGGGCGATTATTGACAGGGACAAGGGCCGGGCGGTCCGCGTCCCCAATGCGCTCGCAGATCTATTCCTGAATGACTAGGGTGCCGGTATCGGCGCGGCCGGCGCCAGCGGAGAAGGCTGGTCGACCTTTTCCCCTTCCGCGGTGCGCAATTGCTGCGGCTCCAAGATCGCGGCGGTTTCGATGACGTCGAGCGCCCGGCGTGCTTCATTATAGCGGCGCGCCTTTTCCATCCATTTCGCCGCATCTTCATCATCCTGAACGCCGGCCAGTTTCTCTATTTCCGCAATAGCCGCATCGACATTTCCGGTTTCGACATAGCGTTTCGCCCGGGTCAGTCGTTGTTGCGGCGCCGGCGAGGGGGTGCCTTCGCGGCGAATCACGAACAGTTCCGACAATTCCCGCTGGAAATCGGCCCAGAAGCCTGCACCGCTCGAGCCGGTCATCAGCGTGGGACCGAGTTCGTCCAGCCCAGCAGACAATTCTTCCAGTGTCACCGGCTGACGGGAGGCGTTGACAATCGTCGTCACCGCCTTGGGCTGGGCGTCGCCGAAACGCAGCCGCAGCTGCGGATCGATATAGCCGAGCGGCGATCCGCGATCGAGCGCCCGCCGAGCGGCAAAAGCGATCAGCAGACCCTCGGCCCGGGCCGCATTGCCGGACGCAGCCTGGGCCTGCACATTGATCCGCGACAAACGGTCTTCCAGATCGGCAACGCGGACAGCGAGTGCACGCTCCAGATCGGGGGTCAGGGTTGCTGCAGGACGGGCCTCTGCGGTCTGAGCCGGCGCCGGTAGGACGCTGCCATCGGCGTCAATGCGATTGGCCAGCGCGGTCGCCGGATCGGCAACAGCCTGTGCGCCATCTCCATCGACAATCGCCGCAGCTTCAGTGTCGGATTCGCTGTCGAACGGATTATAGCGGGACAATATCCATCCGGTCAAAATCACCCCGCCGATAAAGGCAACCACCATCAAAATCAGGACATTACGCGTCAAATTGCTCTTGCCAGCAGATGGCGAAAGCCTTTCATAATCGCGACTCATTCCGGCGTTCCTTCCCGGCCCGGCCTCAATGCGAACCAAATATTTTTATCTACTTTGGCATAGTCCGGTCGCCAGAGACAGTAAAGACTCGTCATCCGGACGGTCCGCGATCTGCAGGCTTTTCCATCCTCTTCCTGCTGCGTCGGCAACTTTTTCGGAGAAGGCCAGTAAATGATGCTGGTCAGGCGTTATGCGCAGTCTTTCGAGTTCCGCAACGAGATGCCTTGCCGCCCGCGCCGAGTGCAGAAGCACCGCCGCTTCCTGTTTCAGGCAGGCGACAGCTTGCTCTCCCAATGCGATGGCCCGCGAGCGATATATCGGAACGACTGTCATCTCCCGCTCGCCCGGATTGAGCGCGCTATGCTGTTCGCCGGCCAGCCACAATATGCGGCGGTAACAGTCTGCCTGCAGATCATCCAGCAACTGCTGCCCACTGGATCTGCCGGTTTCCACAACATGAAATCCGGCATCCCCCGCAGCCCGGGCGGTCGCTTGTCCAACGGCCAGAACCGGAAGCGTTCTAAAGGATTTCAAGCGGGCTCCTGCATGGGCCACGGCATTGGCACTGGTCAGCAGCAAGCCGTCAAAATTCTCCGGCAGCGGAGCGGTCCATGCAATCGGTTCAACGTTGAATAGCGGATCCACAACTGTTCGCAGCCCCAGATCCTTCGCTCGCCGCTCGGTCTGCCGCGCGCCTTCCAGCGGCCGGAGGATCAGCAGCGGCAGCGTCATCGGCCAAATATGGCCTTGAGCTCCGCGCTTGCCTGACCCAGCAGCTTGTCGGCCAATATGGCGGGAGCAGAAACATCTCCGGTATCGAAAGTGGATGATCCTTCGACATGCTCCGATCCATCAGGCAGCAAAATTTCTGCGCGCAGATGAATGGTTGACCCGTCTATCGTCGCCAGCGCCGCCACCGGGCTGTGACAATCTGCGGTCAGTTGTTTCAGAAACATGCGTTCGGCGATGACGGCACGAAATGTATTGGTCGAAGAGATCGCGTGCATCAGCTTTCGGACATGCGGGTCACTGGATCGGGCCTCGATGCCGATCGCACCCTGTGCCGGTGCCGGCAGCATGATTTCGTCAGAAATTTCATGGCCCAGATCATCCATATCAAGGCGCTTCAGACCGGCGGCCGCGAGCAGAGTCGCGTCATATTCGCCCTTATCGATTTTCTGCAGCCGGGATTGCACGTTGCCACGGATCAGACGGATATCCAGATCGGGCCGCTGCCGCAAAAGCTGCGCCTTGCGGCGCGGGGATGCGGTGCCGACGATAGCGCATTCGGCCAGCGCCTCGATCGAATCCGCTCCAACCAGCCGGTCATGGATATCGGCCCGTTCCAGCATCGCGGCGAGGATGAATTCCTCTGGACGGATGGTTTCCACATCCTTCATGCTGTGCACTGCACAGTCGATTTCACCGTTGCCAAGCGCGTGATCCAGCTCCTTGGTCCACAAGGCTTTGCCACCCACATCGGCGAGCGCGCGATCCTGAATTCTGTCGCCTGTAGCAATCATCGGCACCAGCTCGACCTGATCCGATCGCCAGCCATGGGTGGAACGCAGCGCATTGGCCGTCATTTCCGCCTGCGCCATCGCCAGCGGGGATTGGCGCGTACCGATACGCAAGGGGCGGTCCAGACCGGCGAGAATTTCTTTTTTGGCGTGTTCACTCATGATAGCGCTTGTCCTAATGGCTTGAGCGCCTAAGTAAAAGCGTCATGAGCCTGATCTTGGGAATTGAATCGAGCTGCGATGAAACGGCAGCCGCGCTAGTGACGTCTGATCGCGAGATTCTGGCGCACAAACTGGCCGGCCAGGAGGCCGAACACGCCCCCTATGGCGGCGTGGTTCCCGAGATCGCCGCGCGCGCCCATGCCGAAATTCTGACACCGCTGATTGCCGCAGCACTGGACGAAGCAGGAAAGTCTCTGGATGACGTCGATGCCATTGCCGCGACCGCCGGCCCCGGTCTGATCGGCGGGGTAATGGTCGGCCTGGTCACCGGCAAGGCACTGGCGATGGCGGCAGACAAGCCACTAATTGCCGTCAACCATCTGGAAGGCCATGCGCTTTCCCCGCGTCTGGTCAACCCGAATCTCGGTTTCCCCTATTTGTTGATGCTGGTGTCCGGCGGCCATTGCCAGATTTTACGAGTCAAAGGACCGGGGGAATATCGCCGACTGGCGACGACAATCGACGATGCGGCCGGTGAAGCATTTGACAAGACCGCCAAGATACTCGGTCTCGGCTACCCGGGCGGTCCAAAGGTGCAGGCGCTTGCCGAACAGGGCGATGCCAAAGCGGTGCCGCTGCCCCGCCCCCTGCTCAAGTCCAAAGAGCCGCATTTCTCCTTCGCCGGACTAAAAAGCGCGGTGGTCCGCGCATACCAAAATGGGGCGTACCGGCCGGAAGATATTGCCGCGTCCTTCCAGCAGGCGGTGGTCGATTGCCTGCGCGACCGGCTGGAGAAGGCCATTGGCGATCATGGCCGCTGCGCTAATCTCGTGGTCGCAGGCGGAGTCGCCGCCAATACTCCGATCCGATCCATGCTCGAGCAGGTCGCCGGGAAGCATGACATGGTCTTCACCGCGCCGCCCCAGTGGCTGTGCACCGACAATGCCGCGATGATCGCCTGGGCCGGTGCCGAGCGCTTTGCTGCCGGCCTGACCGATTCCCTCGATTTCGTCGCGAGGCCACGCTGGCCGCTGGACCCTACGGCTGAAAAAGCACGCGGAGCGGGAGTGAAGGCATGAGTGCTATAACCACCAGAATAGGCGTCATCGGCGCGGGCGCATGGGGCACGGCCCTGGCGCAGGTTCTGTCGGAAGATCAGGACGAACTTCTGCTATGGGCCCGCGAGCCTGAAGTTGTCGACCAGATCAACCGCACCCACGAGAACAAATCCTTTCTGGCGGGCCATCGGCTCCGCGATAATATCCGCGCGACGCGGGATCTAGGCGCATTGGCGGCCTGTCATGTGCTGCTGCTGGTAACGCCGGCACAACATCTGCGCGCCACATTGCAGGCGCTACCCGATTCCGGTGCCGCGCTGATCCTGTGCTGCAAGGGAATCGAGGCAAGCAGCCGCCTGCTGTTGAGCGAAGTCGCCAGGATCGAGCGACCAGACAACGACCTCGCGGTCTTGTCCGGCCCGACCTTCGCCCACGAAGTGGCGCAAGGCCTGCCAACCGCCCTGACGCTGGCCTGCGAAAGCGAGGCTCTGTGGCAGCGGCTCAATCCGCTGATCGCCAAGCCGCGTTTCCGTCCCTATTATTCCGACGATATTGTTGGTGCGGAAATCGGCGGTGCGGTCAAGAATGTGCTGGCGATTGGTTGCGGCGTGGTCGACGGGGCGGGTCTGGGGCAAAATGCCCGCGCCTCCCTGATCAGTCGCGGCTTTGCCGAGATGCTCCGCTATGGCGCAGCGCGCGGTGCGCGGGCCGATACACTTGCCGGTCTTTGCGGACTTGGCGATCTGGTGCTGACCTGTTCCTCGACCAGTTCGCGCAATTTCTCGCTCGGCAGGGGACTGGGCGAGGGCCAGTCTGCCGAAGCGCTCCTGTCCGACCGGACCACGGTTGCCGAAGGTGCATCGACAGCCCCGGTACTGCAGCAGGATGCCAAGGCCCGGCAGGTCGACATGCCGATCGTCGATGCGGTCTGCACCCTGCTTGCCGGTCAGGCTGATGTTCAGACTGTAGTCACCCAGCTCATGAAAAGGCCGCTGGTTTCCGAACACAGATAGACCGGCAAGCCATGATGATGACAAATTCCCGAAACTGCTATAGACAGTCTGTCCTGGAGCGGACCAGCCGGAGAGCGATTTGAACAGTCCTGAATCATCAGGCACGGCTGGTGCACCGCCAATTGATGGCGATACGCCCGCCGACAAGAGCAAGGACGATATTGCCGCGCTGGCCAAAGGCGGGCGGACCAATATCTTCGGCTTTCTGCTGCGCCTCGCCGCGCGCTTGCCCTTTCTGTTCATCGCCGGCCGTATCTATGGTGCAGAAGCGCTGGGCCGCTTTGCTTATGCGATACTGGTGGTTGAATTTGCCGCTCAACTGGCGACGCTCGGGCTCAAGCGCGGCCTCGCGGCGCAGTTGAGCCGGACCCAGAGACCTCATGTCCATGTCGTCTGGGACGGGCTGCTGGTAAGTTTTCTGGCTTCGGCGGTCGCGGCGGGCATCCTTATCGCCTTTCCTTTCATCATGTTCCCGAACAGCGAGATCAACGGTCTCGACCGGTTTTTGCCCTTGGTCATATTCACGGTTGTCGGCGCCGATATCGCGCTCGCTGCGCTCGCCTACCGCTACGATATTGCCTCGACGGTGCGCGCCCGGTCGATTGTCGAGCCGTGGACGATCAGCATCGCCGCCTTTCTCTTTTCCTATTATTCGCTGCGCGACGGCCTGATCCTTTCCTATGTCGTGTCGATGATCGCCGCACTGGCGGCCTCTTTGTGGCCGCTGTTCAAAAGCTATGGCCTGCCGCACGGCTGGCGACCGGAACCGTTGAAAATCGCGCGGATGGCCCGCCGCAACATGCCCCTTGCCGCGGCCGACGCAGCCGAATGGGGTTCGCGCCGTCTCGATCTGGCGATTCTCGGCCTGTTCGCATCGCCGGCGATCGTGGGCATCTATTATATCGCCCAGCAGGTGGCGAGCCTGCCACAGAAGCTCAAGACCAGCTTCGACCCCATTCTCGGCCCGGTCATCACCCGCAATCTCGAAGCCGGCAATATGAAGGCTATCGCCAGCCAGGTCAGTCAGGTCGGATTCTGGATCATTGCAGCGCAGGTCGGCATTGCCCTGGCGCTGGCGATTCCAGGCGAAGCCGTGATGGGCCTTGTCGGTCCGGGATTTGTCGGCGGCACCGGCGCGCTGGCCTTCCTGCTGGCAGCCGAAGCCGTGGCCGCAACCGCCGTGGTCAGCGAATCCGCACTGGTCTATATCGCCCGCCATCGCAATCTGCTGATTTCGCTGTCGATGTTGCTTCTGCAGGCTGCGCTCAGCGTCGCCTTCATCCAGATCTGCGTCTATCTCGGCCTTGGCCCCCTGTATCAGGCAGCGGCGGTCGCGGCGGCCTTGATGGTCGCCCTCGCCTATGCCTCGGTGGTGAAGGCAATTTTCCTGTCAAAGCTGCTCGATGCGCCGGTCAACGGCTGGCGCTGGACCCTGCTGATCGCCATAGGCGTTGCCAGCGCCGTCGGCTTTCTCGCGACCCGCCTGCCTGAATGGGCGGAACTGATCGTCGGCATACCCATGATCCTCGGCAGCTACGCCTGGGTTATCTGGAAATGGGGCTTTGGACCGGAGGACCGGACGCTTTTCAAAATGAAAGGCTGATTAGCCCAGCCGTTTTTCCACCAGCGCCCGCAGATCGGCTTCCGGACGCGCGCCATAATGGGAAATCACCTCGGCTGCAGCGACCGCGCCGATGGTCAGACATTCCGCCATTGCTCGTTCTTCGATATAGCCGCTGAGGAAGCCGGCGGCAAAAAGGTCACCGGCACCCGTGGTATCGACAATCTGTTCAACCGGCTCGGCGGCAACAGCGGTGGTCTTGCCGTCCCGGACCGCGATCGCCCCTTTTTCGCTTCGCGTGACGACCAGCGTCTCGACCTTGGCAGCCGTTTGCGCGACCGCAGCGTCAAAATCCTGGGTTTCGGCCAGCATCATGATTTCCGCTTCATTGGCGAAGAGAATGTCAATCTTGCCGCCATCGATCAGACCGACAAATTCCGCCCGGTGCCGGTCGACACAGAAAGTGTCGGACAGGGTGAAGGCAACCTTCCGGCCATTTTCCCGGGCAATGTCGATCCCCAAAGCCATCGCGGCCTTGGGTTCATCGGCATCCCACAGATAGCCTTCAAGATAGAGAATCGCGCCGCTGGCAATCAGATCGGCGTCAACCGCAGCGGGCGGCAGAAATTGCGATGCGCCGAGAAAGGTGTTCATCGTCCGCTGCGCGTCGGGTGTAACGAAAATCAGGCAGCGCGCCGTCGGCGGCTCCTTGCCCAGCGGCGGCACGTCAAAATCGATCCCGGTTGCGCGGATGTCATGAGCGAAAACCTCGCCAAGCTGGTCGTCTGCCACTTGCGCGATCAGCGCGCACTGGCGCCCCAGGGTGGAAGCGCCGGCCAGCGTGTTGGAACCCGAACCGCCGCTGATTTCGCGTGCGGGCCCCATGTCGCGGTACAATTCCTGCGCCCTGTTGGCATCGATCAGCGCCATGCTTCCCTTGACCAGCTGCTCCTCTTCGAGAAATTCATCGCTGGACTGGGAGATTACGTCGACAATCGCGTTGCCGATGGCGACGATATCATAGCGGGCTTCGGTGGTCATATATATACCTTCGGGCTGGTTGCTCTATTTGAGGTTCGTTAGGGATTTGGCTCTGGACCATCAAGCAGAATTGACGCCGGATCGGCAATCGTGACATGAAGGAAGAATGATAGAGGCCTTCACCCGCGCGCTCACGCAGCTCACCGACCGCAAGATACTGGTGATCCTGCTGAGGGTTGTCCTGCTGACCATTCTCCTTTTCGCTTTGTTCGGTGTCGCGGCCTATTTCGGGCTGGTCTGGCTGTTCACGTGGCTTGGCTGGACCGACGGCGGATTTGCAGCTGCCGCTGCCGCCGCGATCATCGCCATCCTGACCGGTGTCCTGTTGTTCCGGATCGTCGCCATATTCGTGCTCAACATTTTTTCGGACGACATCGTCGATGTGGTAGAACAGCGATATTATCCGGATCTTGCCGAACAGGCGAAACCACCCGGCTACGCATTGGGAATACGGATGGGGCTCGCATCCGCCGGTCGCGCGCTTGGCTATAATATTCTGGCGATACCGCTCTATGTGCTGCTGCTGGTAACCGGCATCGGCCTTCCCGTCGCCTTTTTCACCATCAACGCCGTCTTGCTGGGAAGGGACCTGCAGGACATGGTTGCAGCCCGCCATGTCGATGATTATCGAGCCCTGTCGGCAGACTGGAGCCTGTCCAAATTGCAGCGCTTCATTCTGGGCCTGATCGCCGCCCTGCTGCTCGCTGTCCCCTTTGTCAATTTTCTTGCGCCGGTTCTGGCAGCCGCTATGGCTAGCCATCTGGTACACGGGAAGAAGAAAGAAAGATCCGCATGAAAGCCAATTTTCTGGTCCTGTTCAGCCTGCCTGCGCTGGCCGCCTGTGCCTCGACCGCCACAGCCCCAAGAAGCACGGGCTTGCCCGCTGTTTCGGGGTCGCCACTCAATAATGTGGCAGGGCTGGAAATCGTCATGGGCAAGACCGCCGATCAACTGACCCGCCTGTTCGGCAATCCCCAACTGGACATATCGGAACCACCTGCGCGAAAACTGCAATTCTCAAGCGGCGCCTGTATCCTCGACGCCTATCTTTATCCGCAGGAAAACGGCGGAACCCAGAGAGTGACCCATATTGACACCCGCCGCAGCGACGGCGCAGCGGTCGACCGGGCCAGCTGTGTCAATGCGCTAAGGCTGCGCTGACTTTAATTGATCCAGCGCCCAGCCGGCGGCATCCCTGATCGTAGCATCATCATCGTCCAGCAAAGCCTCGACCGGTACCATCAGGTCTGCGTCACCACTGTTGCCGGCCGCGATCAGCGCGTTGCGTACCATGCGGTCACGGCCCGTCCGTTTGATCGGTGATCCGGAGAATACCTGACGAAAGCTGGCATCGTCGAGCGCAAGAATATCGACAAGAGCCGGCGCCGCCAGTTCCGCACGCGGCAGGAACGCCCTGTTCGCCGCGCCCGCCTTGGCAAATTTGTTCCATGGACAGACAGCGAGACAGTCATCACAGCCATAGATATGGTTGCCGATTGCCTTGCGATACCGGTGCGGAATCGGTCCCTTATGCTCGATCGTCAGATAGGAAATACAGGCCCGGGCATCGAGTTGATAGGGCGCCGGGAACGCCCCTGTAGGACAGATATCCTGACAGGCCGAACAGCTGCCGCAACTGTCGCTTCCCGGTTTTGAAGGCTCGAGATCGAGCGTCGTGTAAATCGCGCCGAGAAACAGCCAGCTGCCGTGGTCGCGGCTGACGATATTGGTATGCTTACCCTGCCAGCCCAGACCGGCGGCCTCGGCCAGCGGCTTTTCCATCACCGGTGCGGTATCGACGAACACCTTCACCTCACAGTCTGCCTGCTCGACCAGCCAGCGGGCAGTGCGCTTGAGCGCGCCTTTCACCACGTCATGATAATCCTTGCCCTGCGCATAGACAGAAATGCGGCCGTGATCGGGAACTGCCTCGAGCGCAAAAGGATCGACAGCGGGGGCGTAGCTCATGCCCAGCATGACAACCGTCTGCACGTCCGGCCACAACGTTGTCGGATCAGACCGCTCATCCGCCCGGTTGACCATCCAGAGCATGTCACCCTGGCGGCCATCGTCGAGCCATTGCCGGAGACGCTGACCTGTTTTCGGCGCCAGTTTGGCCGGGGCGATGCCGACCGCGCCAAAGCCCTCTTCCTGCGCTCTGTTTTCCAGCGCTTTGGTCAATCTTAACTTGTCATCCGGCATAGGCTGTCCCTATCAAACAGTAACGTCCGAGATGAAAGCCGTAAATGCGCGCAACCCAATCTGAACTGGCCATCGAGGCCCGCAATATCGTCAAGAGATTTGACGGTGAGACAGCTGTTGATGGTATCAACCTGTCCATCGGCAGGGGCAGTATATTCGGCATATTAGGGCCCAATGGAGCCGGCAAGACGACGACTTTGCGGATGCTTCTGGGGATTATTGATCCCGACGAGGGCGAGCGCTTCCTGCTCGGATCGCCGGACCCGATTTCGATGGCCCATCAGGTCGGCTATCTGCCGGAAGAGCGTGGCCTCTATCAGTCGATGAAAGCCTATGACGCGATCGCCTTCATGGGTGCCCTGCGCGGACTGCCGCTGGCCGAGGGGCGCAAGCGCGGTCGCCGGATGATGGAGGAGCACGGGCTCGGCGACGCCGCCGACAAACAAATCCGGCAATTGTCCAAAGGCATGGCCCAGACGGTGCAATTGCTTGGTACGCTGGTACATGAGCCGGATCTGATCATTCTCGACGAGCCCTTTTCCGGACTGGACGCGCTTAATCAGGGCAAGTTGGAACGGTTGATCCGGGCGCAGGCAGACAAGGGGGTGACAGTGATTTTCTCGACCCATGTGATCGCCCATGCCGAACGATTGTGCGAAGAAATCGCTATCGTCGCCGACGGGAAAATCCCTTTCAGAGGCAAAGTCTCCGCTGCACGGGACCGACTGCGCCCGCAAGTCCATCTCGAAACCCGCAACCTCGAAGGCCCCTGGCGCTCGGCCATCCCGGCGGACTGCCAGCCGCTCGGCCACAACTGGCATTTCACTCTACCGGAAACTGGTGTCGAGCCGCTACTTCACGCGCTGGTTGAGGGCGGAGCCGGGATTGAATCTCTGTCCATCGAACGGCCCGGCCTGCACGATGCTTTCGTCCAGATCGCCGGCGAAGCAGTGGCCCGCAGAATGGACGCAGACGCCGCGGAAGATGACGGAGACCCAGCAGCATGATCGAAACCATCCGCGCCGCCTTTGTCATCGCCCGCCGCGATTTCACCGCGATCATCTTTTCCAAATCCTTTTTCTTGTTCTTGCTCGGCCCGCTGTTTCCGATTGGCATCGCGGTGGCCGCTGGCGGATTGGGCGCGCAGGTTTCCCAGGATATAGACAGTCCGGTCATCGGGGTCGCCATGAGCGCGGCAGAATCGGACCGCTTGCTCGCGGCGCATGCACATCTGTCCGGCAGCCTCGGCACAAGAGCCCTGCCGGAGCTTTTTGTGCTGGACGATTTTTCCGGGCGGGAAGACGACATTATTACAACGCTGCACAGCGAGAAATCGCTGACGGCCATTGTCACCGGATCATTGGCCGCCCCCGTGCTGACCGGTTCCAAACGCGACGTCCAACGATGGCAGGGCAAAATTGCCCTGCTCGCAGAAACCGCACTGGCGCAGCCCGCTCCGGTTGAAATCAGAACAACATTTGTCGAACAGACGAGCAGTTCCAGCGAGCGCAACCAGTTGCTGACGGCGCAGGCGGGTCAGGCAATCCTGATATTGCTGACGATGATCCTCGCGGGCATGGTGCTATCCAACTTAGTGGAGGAAAAGACCAACAAGATCATCGAGATCTTGGCCGCAGCGATTCCGATGGACGCGATATTTCTCGGCAAGCTTTTCGCGATGCTGGGTATGGCGCTCGTCGGAATCACGGTGTGGAGCACCATGGGCTTGTCCGTGGCGTTTCTGGCTGGCGGCAACTGGGCGGCACTGCCATCACCCGCCGTCGGCTGGCCCCTGTTCTGCCTGTTGCTGATCCTTTATTTTTCCATGGCCTATCTGCTGCTCGGCTCGCTGTTTCTCGGGATTGGCGCGATGGCCACCACGGTTCGCGAGGTGCAAACCCTGTCGATGCCGGTGACCATGGGACAATTGCTGGTCTTCTTTCTCGCCTATTCCTCGATCACCAAGTTGGGCGAACCGGTCGAATGGTTTGCCGTGTTGTTCCCGTTCAGCTCGCCGTTCGCGATGATCGCTCGCGCGGCTCAAATGGACAATATTTGGCAACATGGCCTGGCGCTGATCTGGCAGGCTGTTTTCACGATCATCATCATCCGCTTTTCGGTGATGCTGTTCCGCCGTAATGTGATGAAATCCGGCCAGGCTGCACGCAAAAAGGGCCTGCTCGCCCGCGTCACCGGAAAATAGTCGCGCGATTCACGCCATTTGCCGAAAAGACATTGACATTACTGTCAATAGCGGCAGATTGAACGAGTTTTGAAACGCAACCGATTGCTGACACAAGCAACGGCAGGAGAGACTTATGGCATCCGTACCGCAAATTGACCTCAATAATCTGACCACATCCCCTACCGCCGACGAGGCGCTAGAAGAATGGTACAAGACCCACCCTTCGATCGCGGACAGTGATGCCAACCCCTGGGATGTCAGCCGCGCGGAACTGTACAGCAAGGATCTGTGGCGCAAGCCTTTCGCCGAAATGCGGGAACAGGCACCGATCAACAAGATCGAGGGCGGTGTGCACGGGGATTTCTGGAATATCACCACCTACAAGCCGATCCAGCATGTCGAGGCGCTGCCCGACATTTATTCGTCCGACGTTTCCCATGGCGGCATCACTATCGCCGAGCCCGATTTCGACGATTCCGATTTCCAGTTGCCGATGTTCATTGCGATGGACCGGCCCAAACACACCGGACAGCGCCGCACCGTCGCGCCGGCCTTCACCCCGACCGAAATGCAGCGGATGGAAGCGGAAATCCGCCAGCGGACGGCTGAAGTGCTCGACAGCCTGCCTTGGGGCGAAAAATTCGACTGGGTCGACAAGGTATCGATCGAACTGACGACCGGCATGCTGGCGATCCTGTTCGGCTTCCCCTGGGAAGACCGCAGGCTGCTGACCTACTGGTCCGACTGGGCTGGCGATGTCGAATTGTCGGTCGCGGAAGACCTGACCGAACAGCGTCGCCAGATTCTGTTCGAAATGGGCGCCTATTTCACCAAGCTCTGGAACGAGCGGGTCAATGCCGAGCCGACACCCGACCTGATCTCGATGATGATCCATTCGGAACATATGCGCGACATGGATCACATGGAATTCATGGGCAATCTGGTGCTGCTGATCGTCGGCGGCAATGACACGACCCGCAATACCATGTCTGGTGTTGCTTATGGTCTTGGGCAATTCCCCGAAGAGCGGAAAAAGCTGCAGGAGAACCCGGACCTGATCCCCAATGCCGTGCAGGAAATCATCCGCTGGCAGACCCCGCTCGCCCATATGCGGCGCACCGCCCTGGAAGACCATGACCTGTTCGGCAACCAGATCAAGAAGGGCGACAAGGTTGTTCTATGGTATATTTCCGCCAACCGCGACGAAGAAGTTTTTCCGGAAGCCGACAAGATCAAGGTCGACCGTGAAAATGCGCGGCGCCATCTCGCCTTCGGCTACGGTATCCACCGCTGCGTCGGCGCCCGCCTGGCCGAATTGCAGATCCGCATCCTGCTGGAAGAAATGCACAAGCGCCGGATGCAGGTCAATCCGACCGGCAAGCATCGCCGCGTCCATGCCTGTTTCGTCCACGGCTTCCGCGAACTGGAAGTCGAGCTTTCGAAATATTGATCAGTTTCCGTTCAGGCCCCTATCTGTAACCTTTATCCGTCCTGCGTCGAATGATTCAGGAATAGCGGAAAGGATTGCAGATGAAATCGCTCAACCGGCGCACACTTATATCCGGTACTTTGGTCGTGGCCGGAGCAGTCGGCGCTGCCAGCGTCTCGGGGCTGTTCGGCAATGCGGAAGCGCGGGCGGGCGGAAAATTCGCGATCAACCGCTCGGCAGAGGACTGGAAACGTCGCCTGGGGCCCGACCGCTACCGTATCTTGCGCGAGGAAGGCACCGAACGGGCCTATTCCAGCCCGCTGAACAAGGAGAAACGCGCGGGTGTTTACGCCTGTGCGGGCTGCAATCTCGGCCTCTACAAATCCGACAAGAAATATGACAGCGGCACCGGCTGGCCGAGCTTCTGGGGCCCTATCGCCCAGGACCGGATCGGCACGTCAAGAGATTACAAGATCGGTTATCCGCGGACCGAAGTCCATTGCGCGCGCTGCGGTGGGCATCTGGGACATATTTTCAATGACGGCCCGAAACCGACCGGCAAGCGTCATTGCCTCAACGGACTGGCGCTGAAATTCATTCCTGCCTGAACTGCAAGATTCAGCTTTCCGGCGCGTCTACCTGCTGCCAGAATTCCAGCTTGATCCCGTCACAATCCAGGATCCAGGCAAATTTGCCATAGCCTTCGTCAATATGGCCCAGAATCTCGAGGCCCTTGCCCTTGAGCTTTTCGACATAGGCATCCAGATCATCAACCCTGAGATTGATCATGAACGGCGCTGCGCTGGGTTTGAGATATTCGGTATCTTCGGGGAAATGGCTGATCAGGCTATAGGGGCGGTCACCCTTTTCATCCGACCAGTTGAGCATCGGGCCATATTCCCCATCCAGCTCTAAAAAGTCCTTGTACCATTTCCGTGTTGCTGCCGGGTCTTTCACCTTGTGAAAGATCCCACCGAGACCGGTGATCCTTGCCATTCTAAACTCCGTGGTTCTTTTTATCTGCGACCATCTCGATGTGCGACCATCAAGCCATAGCTATCAGGGTTTAGAAATCATTAGGCAAGTCTTTTGCCATCACGCGCCAGATATGCAGATCATTGTCCCGAATGTGGACAGGCTGCAGCCAATCCGGCTTTTCGTCTTCGACCAGTCGGGCCCACAGGCCTTCGGGATGCCGCTTCGCATAGATGCCCAGCTCCGCTTCGCCGTCGCAGGCGACGATATATCGGATATTATGGGCCTCCAGCAAGGAACGGGCCATGTTTGGCGATGCGGTGAATATCCTGATCTGGTCGCCCATCGCCTGATCATTGCGATGATGGCTGGTGGCGAGTACGCTGTGCGGTGTCAGCAGCAGGATGCGCGGACCATAATCGAAGGGTGCCAGAATATTGGCGCGCGGCAAGGCATTGAGCCGGTGGAGCGACTCGTCACTCTTGCACATGGTATTTTCCGCTTCGTCCTCGATTTTCTCATCCTCGACACTGACGCTGTTGAACAATGCGATCGCGAGCGGTCCCGGCATGATCAGCAACACAACCGCGGCGGTAGCGAATATGCGTGTCAGCCCATTTTTGATGCCCCGCGCCCTGAGGAATGCCTGACGCACAACCCAGGCGAGAAATGGCAGTGCAAAGGCCGCAGCAACCGCCGTCGCACGCTGAACCAACAGGGACAGCACCAGTGCCCAGAGAAAGGCATAGACCAGAACAAATAGACGGTCGCGATCAATTCGCTCGGGTCGTACCCGTGCGATATAGATCAGACTGCCCAGACCGACGATGATCGAGCCGCCAAGCAAAGTGACCATTGTCTTGCCATTCTGGTACCAGATCGGCAGACCTTCCAGAACATTGACCAGCCAATATTCGCGGACCAGCGGATCCATCGTATTAAACGCCCCGCCAACACATTGCGGCGAGAGGCTGTAAAAGATTGCGAGTGCCGGAACGCCGGCCAGGCCGAGGCAGGCAACCCGCATCGGGATATTGGCGGGCAGCCATTTGATCGCCGGCAAAATGACCGCGGCGCCAGCAGTGCAGGCCAGCAAATGCGATGGTGAAAGCGCGTCGCAATAGTTGATCGCGATGCCAAACCCGCCCTGGCTGCCGAGATAGAGCAGAACGCTCACGCTCAGAAAACTGAGCAAAGTCCAGAACAGACGAACGCCTTCTTCAGTCTGGAAAACCCAGCGCCAGACCAGAAGGACAATGAAGGCAGCCGATATAGGCAGCCCTTCGAGCGATATCGAGAGCCAGAGCGCCAGCGCCGCGCCCAGAGCAATACCGCCCTTGCGCTTGTCGGGCCAGAACATGGTCCATAATGCGGTCAGCGCGAGCACGATCTGCCAGCCATGATGATCCACCCGCATGGGACGGATCTGGGCAACGATTGGAACCGATGTCGCCGTCAAGGTCGCCGCCAGGATCGCGACGGGGCGGTCAAACACCTGTTCGGTGATCCTCGCTACCAGCCACAGGGCCAGGCCCAGCGTGATTAGCGGCACGACGACCATCGCCGTGGTTTCCGCTGCCGCCGGTCCGATCAACGGGTTCAGCAAAAGAACCAGCAGCGCCAGTGGCACCTCAACCCAGCGTGGCCAATGCATGGGCTGGCTGTCGGGCTCGCCTATCCGATATTGCGTCGTGTCAAACCAGCTCTGTCCACCGAGCCAGTCCCGCAACTGCACCATACGCAGTTGATCGTCGGGATCCCAGCCCATGCCGGTCGCGATCTGGCCACGGGTTATCAGTATCAGCAACGCGCTGACAGCGATCCAGATCAACAATATTGGCAGATTGCCGCGCACGCGTTCCAAATTCTTATCCTTCGGATGTTGCGCCCTTGGCTTTCAGATAAAGCCAGGGAACACGTTCCGGGTCAAATTGCGAACGGTGATGGCGGTCGAAAAACGGCGGCATATGGTCGCCGACCAGTAATATATCCGCTTCGGGGAAGTCGCTCGCAGTAATTTCGGCGATCAGTGCCCTGTCGATAGCGTCAAATATCGCGAACTGCCGGCAGATCATCGGATAGTCACGGGCCAGTTCGACCGACACTTTTTCGCAATTCTCGGCGTTGAGATTCTGCCCTGTCGGAACCGGCAGATGGGTGTTCAGGGTCAGCCAATATTGAAAGGTCGGCTGTGTCGCACGCTTCAGATTTTCAGCCAGCATCTTTGGCACCTGGCGGTCGCAGGCACCAGCGAAAACCCCGCCGCACCATTCGGCGCCGCGCTGTTCCAGATCGGCGGCAAATTCGCGCTTCTGGAAGCCGATTTTCGGATACCAGGTTTCGCGCTTGAAGAACGGCCCCTTGAAACTGTGCATCGCCTGGGTCGCATAACCTTTTCCGGCAAGCTGCGCCGGCAGACAATCGAGCGTCTTCGGATCATCGCTCTCAAGCAATTCATAATAGTCGCCCCAGCGGCCACAAAGTTCGCGCATCTCGCCGGACGTGGTGCTGTTATAATAGAGGCTCGTACCCTGACTGACTTCATAGCGCTCCTTGACGGCGCTGCTGTTATAAAGAGCGAACAGCTTGTCGGACATCGCCTGGTTATCCTTGGGCACTCCCAGCGATTCCACCATGATCAGCACCAGATGGCGCTGGCCATCGGCACGGACGGCAAAATCCGACTTGTTGACCGCCGATTCAAAAGCCGCGCCGACCGGGGCGGGCCGGAAATAATGGCCGCGCATGCCCTCGCCGACCGCAGCGTCCGCGCCGACGAGTCCGAAGATCAGCGCTCCGCCGAGCAGGATATGCAGCGGTTTGGCAAAATTGGTGTCGCGCTTGAGCAGGAACCAGCTGCCGATCAATATCCCGAACAGGACCACTGTTGCCGCAATATATTCGATCGAATTGCCCGGCTTGATTTCGGCAAAAAACTGTAGCGAATAAACCAGTGAGTCCAGCGTCAGGCTGAACAGCCCGGACACGAAGGACAGCAGGGAATAGGTCATCACGGCCACAAAGGCGATCCACTGCACCGCTCTCGGCATGCGCTTGACGATCAGGCCGACGAGCCCCGCCAGCGCAATCGGGATCGCGCGCGGTGGTGCGCCGACCATCCACATCGCCATGAACGGAATATTGGCCAGCACTATCCAGACCAAAGCCCAGTTGAGAAATTTCCTGAAATCCGGGCTGAAGTGATGCTGGGTCACCGGCGTTTCGATGGCCATATCCATATAGCTCACCGGAACACGCCATATTTGCGGGCAAAATAGACCGCGAAGAAACTGACGCCAACAGCCGCTGCCTTGGCCAGTACCGGTAGCACACCCGCACTGGTCAGTCCGCTGACCATGCTGACGGTGATGCCCAGCCCCAGCAGGGCTGTCGCGATGAAACCGAAGCGTTGCACCTGCAATGCTGCCCCTTCACGGCGTTTTCCGGGAAATACAAAGTTCAAAGAAATGAACCAGTGAACGACAATACCGGCGCTGTAGCCCGCAGCCGACGCCCAGCCGGGATCGAACAGCAACGCGACCAAGATCATGAAAAGAGCCACGTCAAATGCCAGGCTGACGATGCTCGCCAGCAAATAACGTGTGATCGAAAAACGGTTGAGGAGCGCCAGCGGAGCAGGCAGATTGCCTATCCAGCTGCCGATGGTTGACCGCCTGTCTGCGCCGCTGCGTTCCATCCTGTTTACGCCGCTTTGGATGGTTTGGCTTCTGGCACGACTTCCTCGATCCGCTTCGGCACACCGCGCATGCTTTTAAGCGCTGCAACGCGGTCCTCGCTGATTTCCTCTGCGATCACCTGCTGCGCCCCTTCATCGCCCGCTTCGTGATATTCGGCGTCCTCATTGACGTTCCAGACATTCCATTTACGGGTGCCAGCCTCGATATTTTCCACCGTCAGCATCGCCGTCATCATCGCGTGATCCTGGTTATTATAACGGTGCATGCCGTTGCGACCGACCATGTGTAGCGTCGGAAAACGCTTTTCCAGATCATCGCGCATGGTTGCGACATTCTGCTCATAGGCGTCATCATAGACCGGATAGGCCTTTTCCTGGCGGACAACCGAGCCGCCAACGACGTCTTCGGGCTTGCACAGGCCGAGTATCGCCATTTCCTTCTTGGCCAGTTCGATCAGATCCTCGTCGGAAGAGGACCAGAGGCCGTCATTTTCGAAACAGAAATATTCCAGACCAACGCAGGCAATCGTCTCGTCGGGCACCATTTCCGGTGACCAGCTGCGGAAATTCTGCACCCGGCCCACCTGCACCCGATCATCATGGATATAGATCCAGTTGTCGGGGAACAGGTCTTCCGACTTGACCTTGATCGCCACAGTCAGGAAATCGCGATAGTTGAGATCCTGCGCTTCCGGCAAAGACTGCGGCAGCGGGTGAATACGGGTGGCAAGCTCGCGCATCGGCGCGCTTGAAATCACATGCTTTGCATTGATGATGGTTTCGCCGTCGGCGCTCGTCGCGCTCACCCGCCAGTTTCCTTCGGCATCCTGGGCGAGCTGTTTCAGGCTATGGCCCATCAACACTGCATTGCCCTTGGCCTCGACATGACCCTTGGCTGCGTCCCACATCATACCGGGGCCGAGGCGAGGATAGCGGAAGGTTTCGAGCAGGGTTTTGACTTCCTGTCCGTCATTGGGCTTCTTGTTGAGACCGAGCGAGCGCTTCAGACCATCGGTCACCGCGTTCCAGAGGCTAAGGCCCTTGATCCGCTGGGCCGCCCAGTCTGCCGACATCTCGTCGCAGGGCATGCCCCAGACCTTCTCGGTATAGGTCTTGAAGAAGATCGAATAGAGCTTGTAGCCGAACTGGTTCACCGTCCAGTCTTCAAAACTCTTCACATTCTTGTTCGGGAAGACCTTCGCCTTGGCATAGCTCACCATGCACAAGGTCGAGCGCCAGATGCCGAGGTTCCACAAGGCTTCAAAGGCGCGCAGCGGATAGCTGTAGAATTTGCCTTCATAATAGATGCGGCTCATCCGCGGGCGCTGGATGAAGTCATCGGGCAGGATCTCGTTCCACAGATCAACCACTTCCTGGCTTTTCGAAAAGAAGCGGTGCCCGCCGATATCGAAGCGGAAGCCTTCATGCTCCACCGTCCGGCTGATACCGCCGACATATTTCGGGTCCTTTTCGATCACGGTGACCGAATAGCCTTTCTTGGAAAGCAAATAGGCGGCTGTCAGGCCCGCTGGCCCTGCGCCAATAATGGCGACATCTACCGGTTCATTGGCGGGCGTGATCTGTCTGGTCATAAGGTCCGTTCCCTGTTCATGGTGCGCGCATAACCGCGCCGTTCATGTTTCAGAAACCGGAGTGAACGAAATTGGTTAGCAGAGAGTTAATGCCGTCGTGAAATTTACGGCCGCCGCTTGCAATGCCGCTAGCTCTCCCGACTGATTCGGTAACCATATATGTACAGATTCCGCCCCGGACCGGTAATATCAGCCAAGCATTCCTGCCCCGCGCTGGTATTGATCAGCACCCGCCGGGGGCAAAGGAGAAATGCTATTGCCGCTATGATGCCGAAACGGGTCCAGCTTGGCAAAGTCACTCATCGGGCAACCGGCCCTCCACCAGATCCGCCGGTAACATCGGTTCGCTGAGCAACCGCTCCATCGCTTTCCAACGCCACACCGGCGCGTCGCCCTGGGTTTCGATCCAGTCGCGGACCATTTCCATGCCGAGGCCATAGTTGATCACATAGCTGCGATATTGTTCGTTGAAATCGGTCATCTGCTCGGCCCGTTCACGGGAGACCAACTGATATTTCTGGTTGAGCGCAATGGCCTCCTCGCGGGAGATCCCGCCATCGAGATATTGCTGCGCGATTGTCATCCGCGCGCCGCTCAGCGCCTGTTTGGCGATTTGCAGCGCCCAGTAAGCCGCCGCCGTGTCGGGATCGAGGCCGGCGAGCGGATAGAGTATGTCGCGCTCGTATTCCAGCCGCTCCTGGCCGCTGAACGCGAGTTCGATGCCATAATTGGCAGAACCCTCGGCGATCAGGCTCTGCGGACTGTAGAGCGGGTAGATGGAAAATTCGCGCCAACCGTGGCCATTGGTGAGATTTTGCTCGAGCAGCATGTTGTAGACATGATGGCCGGGGTAACCTTCGTGGCAGCCGAGATCGACGGCGCGGCCGATGAAAATCGGCAGGTCGGTATTGACCTGGATCAGGCTCTGGTAGTCTCCCTGATAATAATTATAGCCGCTCCAGCTTTTGCCGGTGACAAATTCCAGTTTGAAATTCTCTCCAGCGGGCAGATCAAAATAATGCGCGGTCCGCGCCTTGCACTCGGCAATCGCGGTGTCGAACACCACCTGCAGCCGGTCCTTCGGAATGATATAGCCGCTTTCAAATGCCGCGACCCGCTGGCTGAGTGGTCCGTCGCCTGGAACGATATTTTCAATCTCTTCCAGCACCGGGTCAAATTCCGCCAGCGGCTTGAGGGCCGGCACCACTCCAAACAGTCCCCTGGCCTCGTCAGCAAAGGAGAATGTCTCTCCCAATATCATCGCGTGGCGGGTCATGGCCGCTTCAAGTTGCGCCATTAGGAAGCGCTTGCGCGTTTCGTTCAGAGGGTCGTCGCTGACCAGCAAGGTATCCAGCCGTTCCATCAGAACAACAATTGCATTGCCCAGTTCGCGCATGTCACGCGGATCGGATTTCGCGGCCTCCGCCCATTGCGACGGGCCATAATAGGCATCGACATAGCCAGCTTCCTGCTCACCCAGTGCGAGCGTCAGCTTTACATAGTCGGTTGCGATGGCATCGAGCGCGTTGCCCGCGTTCAGACCGGTCGCGTCGGTGATGATCGACGGTGTTGCCGGTCCTGCCTCCGCTGCTGCCCCGGCAAGGGCCAGACAGGCAACAGCAGCAAGCCCGATAGACTTCACAGATTGTCTTTCAGTTTTTCTACTGTAGCATCCGGCAGCACGTCCAGCAGTTCTTCGGCCTCGCCATCCTCCAGCGATTCCAGATGGCGATCCTGCGGGGCAAATCGGAGAATACAATAGCCGACAACAGCCGACAGCAACGATCCGCCAAGCACACCGATCTTGGCTTCCTCAATCAGCAATTCATTGCCAGGAAAGGCCAGCGCGCCGATGAACAGGCTCATCGTGAAACCGATACCACACAGCATTGCCACGCCATAGACCTGCAGCCAGCTGGCACCGCCCAGCCGTCCGGCAAAACCGGTTTTGACCGAGATCCAGACGCTGGCAAAAATGGCGATCTGCTTGCCGAAGAACAGACCGGCTGCAATGCCGAGCGGTAAAGGCGCGAAAATATGTTCGATACCAATGCCCTGGAGCGAGACACCGGCGTTGGCAAAGCCAAACACCGGCACGATCAGAAACGCGCTCCATGGCGCAATCGCATGTTCAAGCCGGTGAAGCGGAGAATTTTCCGCGTCCGGAGAGGTCGGCGTGACCACAATCGGAATGACCATAGCCGCCAATACGCCGGCTATTGTCGCGTGGACGCCGGACATCAGTACCGCATACCAGAGCAATGCGGCAAAGATCAGATAAGGCCAGAGCTTGAGCACCCCATTGCGGTTCATCGTGTACATGATCGCCAATATTGCGGCGCTAGCAAGCAGGGCTGCACCGTTGATCTCGGCCGTGTAGACCAGAGCGATGATCGCCACTGCCCCCATGTCGTCGACGATCGCGACAGTGACCAGAAACAGTTTGAGCGAGGTGGGTGCGCGCGGCCCGAGCAGGGCGAGCACACCGATAGCGAAGGCAATGTCAGTCGCCGCGGGAATGGCCCAGCCATTGTAGAGTGCCGGAACATCCTTGACGATCAACAGATAGATCAGGGCCGGAACCGCCATCCCTGCCACAGCAGCGACCACTGGCAGACGCCGACGGTCCCAGCTATTGAGCCGTCCATCGACAAATTCCCGTTTGATTTCCAGCCCCACCAGCAGGAAGAAAATTGCCATCAATCCATCATTGATCCACAGATGCGGCGTCATCGGGCCCAATTTGCTCGACAGGGTTGGGCCCTTTATCTCGTGCAGAAAATGGTGATACATGTCGTACAGCGGACTATTGGCGACGATCATCGCCAGCGCGGCAGCGGCCATCAGCAATATGCCGCCCGCCGCTTCGCTTTTCAGAAAGTCGCGAAGCGCTGAATTTCTACCTGAGCGTGGCACTATTTTCTTCTCCCTTGGGGGGTCTGTCTCGGAATTTCGATTTTCCGGGTCATGCGCAGGCCCGGTGGTAAAATCAAGACCTGTGTGCAGGGAATTGAGCTCTAGGCAACAAGCAGATCGCGAACTTCAGCGGCAATGGTATAGCTTTTTTCCCGTGCCGCCTGATCGAAGATCGACCCGGAGATGATCAGCTCATCGGCACCGGTCCGCTTCACAAAGCTTTCGACCCCCTGTTTCACTGCCTCCGGCGCGCCGATGGCGCTGCCCTGCATGATCTGTCCGAGCATCGATTGCGCCTGCGGTGGCAGGCTTTCGCGATAGCCTTCCACCGGTGGTGGCATCTTGCCCGGATTGCCGGTGCGCAGCGCAACAAAGCTCTGCATCATCGAACTGGCCAAATATTCCGCTTCTGCATCGCTGTCTGCGGCAAAAATATTGAAGCCGCACAGGACATAGGGCTTGGCGAGCTGCTCCGACGGCTTGAAATCACGGCGATAGATTGTCAGCGCCTCGTCGAGCATCTGCGGTGCGAAATGCGACGCAAAGGCATAAGGCAGGCCAAGAGCCGCCGCCAGTTGCGCACCAAACAGGCTGCTGCCGAGAATATAGAGCGGGATATGGCTGCCCTGCCCCGGTGTGGCCTGAATGCCCAGCCGGTCGTCTCCCGCCAGAAACGCCTGCAGCTCCAGAACATCGCGCGGAAATTCATTGGCATCGCTGTTAAGATTGCGGCGCAAGGCCTGCGCTGTCCGCTGGTCCGATCCCGGCGCACGGCCCAGCCCCAGATCAACCCGCCCCGGAAACAGCGCTTCCAGCGTCCCGAACTGTTCGGCAATGACCATCGGTGCGTGATTGGGCAGCATGATGCCTCCGGCACCGATGCGGATTGTCTTGGTCCCGTGGCCGATATGCGACAGAGCGACGGCTGTGGCGGCACTGGCAATGCCCTCCATCCCGTGATGTTCGGCCATCCAGAACCGCTCGTAGCCCAGCGCCTCAGCATGCCGGGCAAGCGCCAGCGACCGGTCAAGCGCGGTTTGGACATCACTGCCCTGCGGTACCGGGGAAAGATCGAGAATAGAAAATTTCAGTTTGTTTGCCATGGGTTTATGTTACTCCTGAACCTTCAAATGAGGTCTGCATCTTCCGATATCAACTCCCGGCTAAACCGACCGGCGGGGGAGAAATGGCTTTATCTTCGGATTTCAACTATGTAAATTCATGTAAATTACAGAATTTTGCGAACGATTCGATACACTCTGTGACCAGGAGAGCCGTGCGAACACAGTTGGAAGGAAGCTCTCTATGCCATCTCCAGTCAGCGTCGAAGTCGTAATTGGTCTCTATCTGGTTCTGGCCTTTTTCTTTTCCGCACTGCTGGTACGTTTTTTCGGCCAGTCCTCCCTGTCAAAGTCAATCCGGCGCCATTTCTATATTTTTCCCGCCATTCCCCTCATAGCCATTGTCGTACTTCTGCTGAAAATGCTCTGGTACCTGATCCTCTATCCGACCCGTCTGTTACGATTCCTGTTTGAGAAGCTGTCGGGGAAAAAGACCTTCCGCAAAAGAAAATATCACGCCTTTTTCTTCGGCAGCTGACGGGACGAGCCGCGTTCCGCTGGCAAGAATCAACGCGCCAGTTGACCCGCCACCTTTATCGCATAGCCGTCCGGCACCGAACGAAAGCCGAGCGTCGGGAGCAGCAATGTCCAGGCACGGTCGTTGCCCGATAGGAACAGACGCGCGGTGTAAAAGCCGTTTCCCTGCAGCTTGAGCGTCAGCTGTTCCATGCCCGATCCGCTTTGCAGCGGCAGCACCAGCACCCCGTCCTGACATTGGGCATTGCCGAGCAGCCCCTGTTTGAGGTTCAATCCCGGAATATTTGCGTCGAGGGAAACCCGCACCTGACCGCTCGCCGACTGGCAACGGCCACCGGCAAAGCTGATGCTGACCGCCTGCAGCTCCATAGCCGAGGCCGGCAGAGGCGCAAGCTGACTGCCAAGGTTCAGCACGGTCGTGGCATCCTGCACCAGCAGGCTATTCCCGGACTTGCCGACAGTAGCGACCAGTCCGGTATCGCCGGCGACCGGCGGCCGTTCCAGGTCCATCAATATTCGACCTGTCAGCAGCGGCAGTACCCGCACCCCGGCATCGAGATCGCCCAGGGGGAACGGTCCGAGCTGCGCGCCCTCGATCCGGCCGTTCCAGACCGATCCGCTGATCGCCTTGGCCGAGAAACGCGAACCTTCCAGCCCCGCCATGCCTACGGCTAGTCTTAGCGGCAGGAAGAACAAGGCCACGGCGATCACCGCCAACAGGATCAGAACATAGGTCAATGCGCGGGGCACCTGCTTTCCTTCGGTTCAGGGTTCGGGAGAAAATTGGTCGAAATAGGCAAAAATATCGGCTTCTGCGCGGCTTGCGGCATTGCGCCATTTCGGAGCGGACTTGCGGTTGAGCAACACCCCGTCCGCCGACAATATCAGCACCGTTGGCGTGCCCTCGATCGATTTGATACCAAAACGCCGGGCGATATCGATATTCCGGTCTTTGTAACCGACATCGACATAGACAAGCTCATATTTATCCTGCAGCATCGCGGCGAAACGCGGCTCGGCAAACCACCCGGCCAGACCGCGGCTGTCATGGCACCAGTTGGCACCCATAACGACAATCACCCGTTTTTCTGAAGACAGCGCACGCGCCAGCGCGGCGTCGATCAGCGCCGATGCGTTGGCTTCCTGCTCGAACGGCCGGGCTTCCGGATGATCACCGCCATGCGGAGCGGCCGATACAGCGGAGAACGGAACAAAGGCCAGACTGGCCAGAACAAGCAGCAAGAATCTCATCCACCGGCTATTACACTTCCAGCGGTGTGAGGGAACAGGCTTTTGTCAGGGGGGCAACGCAGCAACGGACTGCCCCCGTACCCGCTAGCCGCGTAAATGCGTATCGAAAAAGGCCAGCGTCCTTTTCCAGGACAGGCTTGCCGCTTCCTCGTCATAACGCGGCGTCGTGTCATTGTGGAAACCGTGGTTCACATCGGGATAGAAATGCACGCTATATTCTTTCTGATGCTCCGACAGAGCGGCTTCATAGGCCGGCCAGCCGGCGTTGATCCGTTCGTCATTGCCGGCATGATGGATCATCAGCGGCGCCTCGATCGCTGGCACCTCGGCGGCTTCCGGCTGGCGTCCGTAATAAGGCACCGACGCGGCAAGATCGGGATAGGCCACCGCCAGCGCATTGCACACGCCGCCGCCGTAGCAGAAACCAACCGCACCCACATTGCCGGTCGAACCGTCATGATCGCGCAGAAATTCAAAAGCAGCGAAAAAATCTTCCATCAGCTTGGCGCCGTCCAGCGTCCGCTGCATCGTCCGTCCGTCGTCGTCATTGCCGGGATAGCCGCCCAAGGGGGACAGGCCGTCGGGTGCCAGCGCCAGATAGCCGGCCTTGGCCACCCGCCGCGCGACATCCTCGATATAGGGATTGAGACCGCGATTTTCGTGGATCACCAGCACAGCAGGCAGCTTGCCCGTCGCTCCTGCCGGTTTTGCCATCAGCGCGTTGATTTTGCCATGGCCTTCCGGGCTCTCGTAGCTGATCCGCTCGGCGGTGATCGCCGGGTCGTTCGGCTCGACCTGCGCTGCCCAGGCATAATCGGGCTGCAACTGATCGAGGATCATCGCCCCGGTCACGCCCGCTGCGGCAAATTTCCCCGCCTGTCTGATAAAGTCCCGCTTCGAGATCATGCCATGCACATAGCCGTCGAATATCTCGAGAATATGGGGGTGGAAGTCGCTTGCGCGTTTGCGGGTCGAAGTCATGATGGATCATCCTTCAGCGAAAATGGGCAGAATCTTGCCCGAGCATAGCATAGAATGAATCTTTGAAAATCCCGTTCTTGTTGAGCCTGTCGAAGCGCCCTGATTCCTCCAGCACTGAAGAAGTGCGAGCCTAGAGAATTCCTGCAGCTAGCTCAGGATGAACGGTCATTCTGACCGCGCAACCCTTCAGGCCGCCTCGCTGACCCCCGCCTCGATCTCCGCTGCCTTCGCCTCAACCAGCTTCACAATATGATCCACCATATCCTCGTCCGCAACATGATGGTCGGTGACACCGGAGAGATAGACCATATGCTTGCCCTTGCCGCCGCCGGTGATGCCGATGTCGGTTTCGCGCGCTTCGCCCGGCCCGTTGACGACGCAACCGAGCACCGACAGCGATAAGGGCGTGCGGATATGCTGCAGCCGTTCCTCGAGCTTCTGCACCGTGCGGATCACGTCGAAACCCTGCCGCGCGCAACTGGGGCAGCTGACCACCCGGACGCCGCGCGTTCGCAGACCGAGCGCCTTGAGCATCTCATAACCGACGCGCACTTCCTCCTCGGGTTCGGCCGACAGGCTGACCCGGATCGTGTCACCAATCCCGGCCCAGAGCAGATTGCCCATGCCGATCGAGCTTTTCACGGTGCCGCCGATCAGGCCGCCCGCCTCGGTGATGCCGAGATGCAGCGGGCAGTCCACCGCGTCGGCAAGCTGCGAATAGGCCGCGACGGCAAGAAACACGTCCGAGGCTTTCACCGCGACCTTGAACTCGTGAAAATCATGATCCTGCAATATCTTGATATGATCGAGCGCGCTTTCGACCAAAGCTTCGGGACAGGGCTCGCCATATTTCTCGAGCAGGTCCTTTTCCAGACTGCCCGCGTTCACGCCAATCCGGATCGCGCAACCGTTGGACTTTGCCGCGTCGATAACTTCCCGCACCCGCGCCGAAGAACCGATATTGCCCGGATTGATCCGCAGACAGGCCGCGCCCGCCTCCGCCGCTTCGATCCCGCGCTTATAGTGAAAATGGATATCCGCGACGATCGGTACATTGCTCGCCCGGACAATTTGCTTCAGCGCCGCCGTGCTCTCGACATCGGGACAGGACACGCGGATGATATCCACGCCGGCTTCTTCGCAGCGGCGGATCTGGTCGATCGTCGCCTTGGCGTCGGACGTCAGCGTATTGGTCATCGTTTGCACGGTAATCGGCGCATCGCCACCGACCGGAACATCACCCACCATGATCTGGCGGGATTTGCGTCGGTCAATATCGCGCCAGGGTCGCAGCGACGGATTGTCTGAAGTCATATCTTTGCTCTTGTCAGAAGGGCTTGTTTGCCGAACATATACGCTGTCCACCGCCAAATGATAAGTGCCAATCGGGAGAGCATCGATATGATCCGCTATTTACTCAAAAGGCTGGGCCTGTCCCTCGCGCTCTCGGCAGCGACAACAACGGTGAATGCGCAGGATCGGCTGGACGGGGAAGCAGATTGGTCCATCGCCATTCATGGCGGCGCGGGGACGATCAAACGCGACAGGATCACGCCTGAGAAAGATGCGGAAATCAGGACAGCACTGAACGCGGCCCTGACAATCGGCTCGGACATATTGAGAAATGGCGGCACCGCAATGGACGCTGTCACCGCCACCATCGTCTCGCTGGAGAACAATCCCAATTTCAACGCTGGCAAAGGCGCGGTGTTCACTTGGGACAAGACCAACGAGCTCGACAGCAGCATCATGGACGGTAGCGACCTGTCTGCTGGCGCCGTTGCCGGGATCAACGGCACGAAAAACCCGATATTGCTGGCCCGCGCGGTCAAGGATAAAAGCCCGCATGTAATGCTGTCCGGCGAAGGCGCTAACCAGTTCAGCCGCGAACAGGGGCTGGAACAGGTGTCACCGGATTATTACGCCACGCCCTATCGCCTGAAACAGATCGACGACCTGCGCGCCAAAAAGGTCAGCGCCGCCGATGTGGATTACAAATTCGGCACGGTCGGCGCCGTCGCGACGGACAGGAACGGCGATATGGCTGCTGGCACTTCAACCGGGGGATTGACCGGCAAGCGCTGGGGCCGGATCGGCGACAGTCCGGTGATCGGCGCCGGCACCTATGCCGACAACCGTAGCTGCGCGATTTCCGCCACCGGCTCGGGCGAATATTTCATCCGTCTCGGCGTCGCCCACGAAATCTGCGCCCGCATCCGGATGCGCTTTCCCGAGGCGATCAAGGAAGCGCAACGGGCGGTGCCGAAAGATGCCGACGGCAATGACACTTATGTCGTTCACGCCAGCGAATTCATGTTGTCAGATTCGGAAATCCAGCAGATCGCCGACGACGTGATCGCCGAGCTCGGCGAACTGGGCGGCGACGGCGGCATCATCTATGCAACACCATGGGGACAGGCCGGCTACAGCTTCAACACCGCCGGCATGTACCGCGGTCGGGCGACCAGCGAGGCTGAACCAAGTGTCGCGATTTACGGGGATGAAGAATGAACAGGCGACAGCATAGAAATACGAAATCCAATATCCGCTGAGGAGGCAAAAAACGGGCGTTGCTGATCGCGCGTGAGCAACATCGGCTTTCGCCCCCAATAGCGGTCATTGGCGTTGGTGCGTTTTAATGGCTGTTAAGGGCGCAAAAGGGACGTCGGAAATACGCGGATAGCATGTCCTCTCATGACCTGGTTATCGGGTCTCCGCTATTGGCTGCATTGCTCGATTGCCGGGATTCACAGTCAGCCTAGCCTAATCCCAATGCGCGGGATCTAGCGCCAGCAGTTCCGACAGCTGCGCATAGAGCGCTGGCTCCTCGCGATGCATCAACCGTGGTTTTTCAAAAAACGCGACAATCGCTTCGGCAAAAAACTCCTGATGGTTGTTTGCGCCATAGGGATCGATGAGGGTGTTGTGTCCACGTTCAACACGTTCCACATGCTTGTGGAAGGCATCCAGCATGGCTTTTTCCCAGCCCTCGTACGCTTGCCCCTTGCGCAAGATCGGTATGCCATTGGTGTCGCCGGTCAGGCTGTCCAGCTGGTGCGCAAATTCGTGGATGACGACATTGTGTCCATCGTCTTCACCGAGCCCCCCGTGAAGCGCATGCTCCCATGACAAGATAACCGGCCCCCTGGCCCAGCTTTCGCCAAGCATCGAGTGCCTGCCCTCATGGACGACAAGTCCGTCATGAGAGTTGCGGTGTATGTGAAAGGCGGAAGGATGGACCAACACGTTTCTGATCGTGTTGTACCAGGCCGGACTGTTGGTAATTAACAAGCAGGCTTGAGCAGCGATCGAGAGCCTGATTTCCTCGGTTATCTCGAGACCTTGATTGCCTCGGAAAGTGACCTGATCGAGAAATAGATTGATTTTCCCTTCCAACTTGGGCCGCAATGTTTCCGGTAGCCGGCGCACAATCGGCACCAGGCTGGCGATCACTTCGCGCTGTTCTGAAGTCAACGGTGTCGCCAACAGTTGTTCGCGCCGACGCTTCCTCGCCCAGTTCCGATATGAAAGCACTGCGACAATTGCCAATGCACCAAGGGGGAAGAACAACCAGCTCATGCTGCTGAAGTAAAAACGAAAGATGCAAAATACAATAGCGGTACAAGCAACGCCTGTGCAGCCGTTCACGCCACTGGATGTGCAACGTGGCGGTGGAAAGCCAGTCAATGGAACATGCCAGTTTAAGTCCGAAGAATAGCTAGCATCCAGTGATCCTGTCCTACATTGCTGCAACGCGTTATACCGGTCAGATGGTTGACGCAGGATGAGACTATGCGATCAAGGCTGCCTTTTTGAAAGGTTACACTCGGCGGATCCCGACCTTGGAGTGCACACCGGTTTTCTGCGCTATCCAGCCAAAGGCCACAGAAAATAACCAGGCCTCTTTGTGTAAAGTTCAACTGGACCGGCAATAATCCTGAAAGCGGATGTTGCAATTGAAGGGCGGACTTGCGACGGAGACAGGATAAATTTCGCAATGCCTGAGGAACAAGAATGAAGAAACTGGCCAAAGCGATTTCACCGATCCTGGCGCTTTTCATAGTCGCGCCGGTATATGCAGAGGTGCAGGCACCGTCCGAGCAGACCAAGAGCGCCGAAACTTTTGATGCCGGGCAAGCCTGGCGGGAGTTTGAAGACCAGTTCCGCCTTTTCTATGCCTATGCGCAGCGCAGCGACATCGATGTTGATGCACAGCTTGCACGATCGAAGGCTCTGGCCGTGCAAGCCCCTGACCACGACATATTTCGGAAGATCCTGCACCAGACAGCGCTAACCTTTTCCGACCCGCATTTCATAGTCGGCCCCTTTGACGAGACCGACTATTCGATCGTTCCCACCGGATCGGATATCGCGACCCGCTATGCCGGTGGCCGCTTTCATGTTGCCGATGTCCGCGCCGGTTCCGCTGCGGACAAGGCCGGCATCCGCCCCGGCTGGCAAATTGTCTCGGCGGACGGAATCGCAATGAGCGCCGCCGCGATCCGGCCTTACGGGCAACTGCTGCCCGAGCCGACGGACCGGCAGAGAAATTACGGCGCGATGCTCGCGGTCAGCGGCTTGCGCAATCAGCCGCGCACTCTCGTCTTTGAGGTCGACGGGAAGAATCGCACGATCAACCTGCCGGCCAGCTATGATCTCGGCAAATCGATCAGCGCCGGCCCGTTGCTCGAGACGCACAGGAATGGCGATATCGGCATCATCCGCATCAACAATGCGCTGGGCAATAATGACCTGATCCCGGCTTTCGATCAGGCTGTTGCAGGCCTGTCCGACGCGCGGGCGATGATCATCGACCTGCGCAACACGCCCAGCGGCGGCAATACCGAGGTGGCGCGCAGTATCATTGGTCATTTCGTGACGGACACACGATCCTACCAGATTCACGAAATTCCCAGTCTAGAGCGGGAATTTACCGTGCCCCGCCGTTTCATCGAGCAGGTCAAGCCGCGCAACCCGCAATATCAGGGGCCGCTCGTCGTGCTCGGCGGTCGCTGGACCGGCAGCATGGGCGAAGGGCTGGTCATCGGTCTGGATGCGGCGGCCGGTGCCCATACGATTGCCTCCGACATGGCGGATCTGCTGGGCGCCCTCTCCAATATCACTCTTGCGAAATCCGGAGCGCGCATGGATCTCGGGACAGAAACGCTGTTTCACGTCAATGGCACGCCGCGCGAGGATTATATCGCCGATATGAAACTGGAATCGGCAGACCGTGATGCCGATGGCAACGATCCTGCCATGCGCAGCGCGCTGGAATATCTCGGGCGCGAATTGGACAGGTCTTGATGCCAGGGCGCGATTCCCGCTTCCCCTGCCTTAACCAGTCGGTTAAACGCAGGATATGACATGGAAACCCGAACTGGAAGAACTGGCCGAGCGCCAGCGGCTGGCCGAAAAAATGGGCGGCGAGGAAAAAGTCTCCCGCCAGCATGGCCGCGGAAAACTTGATGCGCGGGCGCGGATTGCGGGGATTGTCGATGAAGGCAGCTTCCGCGAGATCGGCAAGATTGCAGGGCGCGGGACCTATGCCGAGGACGGGACGTTCGAGGATTTCGCGCCGAGCAATCTGATCTTCGGTCGCGCCAATATCGAAGGCCGTCCAGTGGTTGCTTCTGCCGATGATTTCACGGTGCGCGGCGGAGCCGCTGATGCCGCCCTGCACCGGAAATTCACCCAGTGCGAAAAAATGGCCCATACGCTGGGCATTCCGATGATCCGGATGATCGACGGCACCGGCGGCGGTGGCTCGGTCAAAAGCCTCGAGGATATGGGATTTACCTATGTGCCTGCGGTTCCCGGCTGGGAAGATATCATCAAGAACCAGGATACGGTCCCCGTAGTGGCCCTGGCGCTCGGACCGACGGCGGGCATGGGCGCGGCGCGCACCGTCGCCAGCCATTATTCGATCATGGTCAAGGGTCTGTCCCAGATATTCGCTGCCGGTCCCGCGGTCGCCGCCGCGATTGGCGATGATCTCAGCAAGGAGCAATTGGGCGGCTCCGACATCCACACCACCAACGGCGTGGTTGACGAAGAGGTCGCCAGCGAGGCCGAGGCCTTTGTCACCGCCCGCAAATTCCTGTCCTATCTTCCGAGCAACGTGAACCAGCTGGCCGCCCGGACCGAGAACTGGGACCCGGTCGATCGCAAGGACGAAAGCCTGCTTTCTGCCGTGCCGCGGGAGGACAAGCAGGTCTATTCGATGCGCAAGATCATGACATCGGTATTTGACGAAGGCTCGGTATTTGAAATGGGCAAGCGCTGGGGCCGGGCCGCGATCACCGCCTTTGCCAGGCTCGACGGCTGGCCGGTGGCGGTACTCGCCAACGATCCGTCCTTCCTGGGCGGATCCTGGGAAGCCAAATCATCGGAAAAGGTCGAGCGCTTTGCCAAGCTGGCCGAGCAATTCCATCTGCCGGTCGTCCATCTGGTCGACAATCCCGGCTTCATGATCGGCGGCGAGGCCGAGCGCACCGGCACCATCCGCTACGGCGTGCAGGCGATGAACGCGGTCTACAGGGCGACCGTGCCATGGGCCGGCGTCATCGTCCGCCGCGCCTACGGCATCGCCGGCAGCGCGATGAGCAATGCCGAGAATTTCCAGTACCGCTTTGCCTGGCCCTCGGGCGACTGGGGCTCGCTGCCGATCGCCGGTGGCCTCGAGGTCGCCTACAAGAGCGATATCGAAAGCGCTGCTGATCCGGCCGCGCGACTGGCCGAGATCAGGGCCAAGCTTGACAAGGTTACCTCGCCTTTCCGCACCGCCGAGCAGTTCAGCGTCGAGGATATCATCGATCCGCGCGAAACCCGGCCCCTGCTGTGTGAATTTGCCGATCTGGCCTGGCGGAAGCTGGGCGCCAGCTGATACGGGCAGCGCTTTTCCGGAGTCCAGCGGGATCGCCGGCCCCATTTTGCTGACCAAACGGCGGCAACCGCACCGACCCATCGATAATGACCAGATGGCGTGTAAAATTGTGAATAATTTCCATTCAAAGTCAGGCAATTGCCCGGTCCTGTGTTAAACATCACCGGGAAATGACGAAAATATCCTATCGTTTCCGGACAGCATAACTATCATTTCATCTACCAAAAGAAACGGTTCATCGCTGGTACAGCAACCAAATGGCATGTGATACGCAGTAACAGCAATGGGTTCGGCACAAGCAAGGAAGGACGAAACGATGTACTTATCTCCGAGATCATTCATCAATCAGCCTGTTCAACCATTGGCCGAGCAGGATCAGGGGCGCGGCTATCAGCCGCTCTATCATCTGGACATCGTCAATCGCTGCCCCGGCTGCGGCAAATCGCACTGGCACGTCGGCCGGATCAGCGCTGAATGCGCCCATTGCGAAACCGCGCTCCCGCTGGCAATGGTCGCGAGCCAACCGATGCAGCCTCGGTTTACCGAGCATTACAGCAAAACCGCTATGGTCGCCTGACCGGCCGCCGATCTTCAGCCAGACTTCATATGTTGCAGATAGGCGGCAGCCGCATTTGACTTGATCCGTACCCACATCGGTTTGTGATCGGACAATTGGTAGGTGCGCCAGTTCCCTCTGTAATATTTCGTCAGCGCAGCGCCCTGCTTGTCCTTGCCGCCGGCCTTCTTTCGCAATTCCGATTCATATTCCAGCGCATCGCCATCCCGATAGACCGACTTGAATATCTCGAAAATGCCCGCATTTGCTGTCTTCGGGTCGTCCGTCTGCCGGTCGATGAAATTCAGCGTATCATCATCGGTCATGAAGGCAATCTGGTCATAATATTTGCTGAGGTCCAGATTGGACGGCCGGTTGAGCGCGTTGGGAATCCGGAATCCGTGCCGCTTCAGCGCGGTCATCGTCTCATGGTCCGGGTGGACGATATTGAAGTCCCCCAGCAGGATCAGTGACCGCCCTTCCTTCTGCGCCTGTTCGGCCCGATCGGCGAAATAGTCGGCAACGCGGTCGATTTCCTGCACTCGCTGTTGCAGTTTCGATCCAGAGGAAGACCCGTAGAACAGGTGCACCGTGCAGATATCGAACTTGAACCAGCCGGACTGGAACGCCGTGATGAAGGGCGAGCGCCGGAACTGCTTGCCCTGAAACAGTTCGCCACCCTCTCCCGCCGTGTCATCGGTGATCAGCATGTCGGTCGGCAGAACGATTTCGCCGGCGATATTCTGGAACCGCACCTTGCGCTTGTCATAGAGATAGAGCAGCCGTTCACCGCCGCTGCCCAACTTGTGATGGGTCTTGTCCGAGGCGATGAAATCATAATCCGGACCCAGCCGGTCCATGACCGCGCGCCAGTCATCGAGATCGACCACCTCCTGCACCGCGACGAAGTCGAAGCGGGACAATATCTCGGCGATATACATCAGGCTTTCCGGCAGCCGCCGGACCTTGCCGAAATTGCGGATATTCCAGGTCGCCAGCAGCAGCGTCTGCTCGCTGTCCTTGTCGGGCACCTCGCGATCGAGCTGGCCGATCAGCCGCTCGAGATTACCGACGACGCGCGGCCGATCGTTTTTCGGAATATATTTGAGATAATAATATTGCGGCATGCGGCTTCTCCCATTTGCAGGAACCAGAACATGCGACCGATTATCTTTTGCCGGACCATAGCTGATTTTGGTGCTGTAGGACAGTCTCGATCAATCGATGCCGTTCATTCCGAGCTTGTCGAACCGAAGGTCAGCGAAGCTGGCGGCGCCTGTCGACTGGAGGGCATCTCTCCTTTGTCATCGTGGCCACCCGCCCCGTCTCGCCCTAAAGATCGCCAAATGCCTTTAGCGCAGCCGGAGCGACAATATCGCCCCATTCCTGCACGAAATGCCCGGCCTCTTCGATCAGCAGTGGCTCGGGACAGCCCCTGATCAAGCCGTGCATCATCTTCATCACCGGCGGACCGAGCACCGGATCGGAGCCGCCGATCGCCATGAAGCTGGGCCCGGTCCATTCGCTGCTCCAGTAAGCCGCAGCCTGCTTGCTGACCTCGACACCGTCCATATCCGGTTCGACCGGCACCAGCGCCGGGAATGTCCGCGCGCCGGCCTGATAGCGGTCATCCGGATAAGGCGCATTATAGGCAGCAATCTCCGCCTCGCCCATCTCCGGCGTGCCGCGCGCGATGATCTGGCCTGCATTAAATTCTGGCACGGTCAGCGCATATTCTTTCCACGCGTTGAAGCCGTCGCCCGCGCCTGTCCCAAGCCCCAGCGCCGTGTTCATGATGATTAGCCGCGACAACCGTGGCTCGAAAGCTTCATCTACCGGCAGCGTCAAGCCGATCAACCCGCCCCAGTCCTGCACCACTAGGGTGATATTCTGCAGATCCAGCCGCTCCACCAGCGCCAATATGTGGTTGCGGTGGAAGTCAAATGTATAGGTTTCCAGTTCGATCGGCTTGTCGGAGCGACCGAAGCCGAAGAAATCCGGGCATACAACCCGCCCGCCTTTGGCAGTAAAATGCGGGATCATCTTGCGATAGAGGAACGACCAGCTCGGCTCGCCATGCAGGCACAAGAATGTTGTCTCCGCATCAACCGGCCCGGTATCAACCCAGGCGGCGCGCAGTCCCTCGTAGCCGGGCAGATCATCGGCATAATGGACCGGATAATCGAAGTCCGGGATATCGGCGAAACGCTCATCGGGCGTGCGCAGGGCGGCAATAGTCATGCTGAACATCCTCTTCTGTTTCGGCCAGCATAGCAGATGTCAGTGCCAGCAAGAAAGGGACCAGCTGCGCCAAAGTTCGTCAAAGTTCAGGCCAATGAACGCTGGTTTTGCGTGAAGCAGGATAGAAAGTTGCGGATGTCTGACATTATATTTCCTACACATGCAGCCCCGCCATTATGCCAGATCGTGCGGGTTCGGACTTCAATCGCAAGATCCAAACAAGGACGGTTGCGCCTGAGGTCGCAAATCCGATAAGGCCGATTGACGATATCATTGATAAGCTTTGGGATCATAGATTGAGGCAATCGGAAAACGATAGCAAACAAATGGATGCATCGAGCACGCTTTGCACATCCTGCGGCCTATGTTGCGACGGCAGCTTGTTCAGTATCGCGCCATTGGTCCCTGAAGATGGCGCTGTTACGCCTCCGTTGCGCTCGCAGGGAGATGACGATGAGCGTTTTCTTTCGCTTCCATGCAGGGCACTGGACAGCGAAAAATGTTGCACCGTGTACGACCACCGCCCCAGGATCTGCGGTGCTTTTCGCTGCGCTCTGCTGGATCAGCTGGATGGGGGGATAATCACTATGCAGGACGCGACGCAAAAAGTGGCCGTGGCGCATCAACACAAATCAAGGACACTCGCGGTGGTAGGCCAGTTTGTCGATACCGATGGCCGTGGCATGAAAGATATCAAACAAAGTTACAGGGGCTTGAGCAATGCAGATCAGAGGCGCGATGCGCGATCCTATAAAGAAGGAGAATTCTTGCTAAAAGCTTTCGGTCATTATCTTCGCAACACCTTCTTGGATGCTCGTCAAGTCACGTTGAACTCAGCGCCTTCCACAATCTCAAAGCAGGAAGCCGACAGGCCTTAGATCGCCTGTTTTTCTGAATGGTCAGAATGACGGAAAAAAAGAGCTACAAAAAGCATGATGCCGCAGCAGCCTGAAATTAGCCCGCAAAATTTATGAGGCTGCTCCAAAGGTGATTGTTTCAACTACAGTAATTGCCTTCTTACCCTCGGTATAATCTTCCAGAACGATTTCCATCAATTCAGGCTTCTCATAAGGTCGCTTCGCAGAATTCTTTTCCGGTGTATTTGTTGGTTTCACAATCAAGCCTTTCAATAAATGCCGCGTATTAGTCGCCTTATCTGTTACCTTATATGCCTCGCAGATACCAGTCAAGATTCATCGTCGGGTGCTGGCAAAGGCAGGCTGCGCTTAGCCAGTATTCGGTAAGGCATCGTGCCTCTCCTCCCTGGAATCAAGTTACGACGCCACGCATTCGGAATAGCTCACACCAGATATTCGTCCAGCGTCAGCTGCAGGCGCCGGATCCGGGCCTCCTGATAATTGCCGAGCGACTGGGCGCCTTTTTTCGAGGCCTTGGCACCATCTCTCTGCATCGCGAGATTGTCGGTGTCCTGATCGAGGATATCCGCAAGAACGAAGCCTTCCACGCTGGTGTAGCTGTCCTCAATCTCCAGCCGGATCGGTTTGGCGGGCGCGGGTCGCTCGCCGTTTTCTGGCAGCGGTTGCAGCACCAATATCTCGTGCAGGCAATGGTCGACGTCGATTGGCCGGAAGCGGTAGCAGAGCCGGATGTTGATGCCGGGGAAGAAGAACATGTTCGGGAACAGGAAATATTCGAGGCTGTCGATCATCTCGCTGGTCGAGACGCCGGAGAGATCGACATTGAACGCGCTGCCATGTTCCTGGCGCAGCATATCGGCATGGACTTTCCGGGCCGATGCCCCCTCGGGCAGGTCCTTCGGATCGCGGCCCAACTTCTCGAACAGCTTGGCCTCGCTGACCGGCTGGTTGAGATGCGGGCTGGGCACGCCGATCGCGTGCATGAAGCGGCTGACATTCTTGCCGAAAATATCATATTGCGCATTGGCGTCGCCGGCGGTGTAGACCGCCTGCGAATGGGTTTCCAGCACATGATAGGCCTCGAGGAAGGCCTCCATCGCCATTTTCCAGTTGGCCGGCAGGACCTTCTGCGTGTGCAGCGCGACATAGCGGTCGTCCATCGGCCATTGCTTGAAATGGTCGGGCAATATTTCCAGATAGTCGGCCAGCGGCGGCGCATCCTCGTCCATGTTGATGAAGACAAAGCCGCCCCACGTTTCGCAGCGGATCTCGGTCAGGCCGAAATTATCCTCGTTCAGATGCGGGAAGTCCCAGCGGCAGGGAATTTCCTTGAGCGATCCGTCGAGATTGAAGGTCATGCCGTGGAAGGGGCAGCGGATGTGCGAGCGCCGGGCGCCGCTGCTGCCTTCGGTGGCGAATTTCATGCCCCGATGCGGACAGCTGTTGACGAACGCGCGGATTTTGCCGTCATCGCCGTGCACGACCAGGATCGAATAGGGGCCGACATCATAGACATGCTGGTTGCCGGGCGCGGGGATATGCTCCTCGCGACAGGCCCATTGCCAGGTCCGGTTCCACATATGGTCGATTTCGCGCTCATGGAAGGCCGGGTCGATATAGCGGTCGAAGCTGATATCCTCGTCGCCGAGAAATTCATATTGCTCGGTCCGCATCGCCGGCGGCGGATTGTCGCCGTCCGCGTCCATGATATCCTGCATCGAGGGACCCGGGCAGCGCGCCTCGCCCGGCGCGAGATCGGTATCGGACGGTTTGGTCAGGTCATAGGTCATGGTCGGGCTCCGGTTTGCGGGTCATGGCGATACGATGGTAAAGCGGGTCGGCAGGCTTGCGCGCGCCGAGGATCATTGGCGAACCGTCGAGAAATGCGTCGGTGCAGGGATCGTCCCGCACCCAGTCCACCAGTTCCGAACGATAAGCGAATTTCCAGATACCGCCGCGTTTCTCCAGCCGGTCGACATAGCGCCCGCTGATGAACAGGTCGCGCTGCTCGCCAGCCTCATTGGTCAGCTTGTGATAGGCCTGGTAATAGACTTCGCCATAAGCTTCCTCGCCGGACAGCTCGATCAGATGCTGGCCGAGCATATGATGGTTGCGCTCGTGCGTTTTCAGGGCGTCGATGCAGAAGTCCGCAAAGCCGTCCGGACCGCCCTCATAGATGCCGTAGCTCAGATAGGCATCGTCCCAGAATTGCGCGCGCAGCAGATCGCGGTCCAGCCGGTCCAGCCCGCGCATGTACCGCGCCGCCAGATCGCGGATCGCCAGATTGGCCGTCAAGGCCTCCAGTTCGGTCGCCCTAATCGCATCTCTCCTGTTCTTTTGAGGCATAGTAGGAGCCGGACGGATCGGGTAAATTACTCTTATCGATAGCAGGAGGGATGACCATGGCGGGGGACAATCGAGCAGGCATGCAGGAGCCGGGCCGCGTCCCCGACCCCGCGGAACTGGCGGATCGCGCCGCCATCGCCGAGATCATCGCCCTGCACTGTCGCGGCGTCGACCGGGCCGACGAAGCGACGCTGAAAAGCTGCTACTGGCCCGATGCCACCACAGCTTACGGCCCGGAAGCCGTGCCCGCCCACGGCTTCTGCACGGAGCTGGTGCCGGCGATCAAGGCCTTCCGCCAGACCCACCATTTGGTCACCAACATTCTCTACGCCTTCGATGGACCGCAGGCGCGCGTCGAGAGCTCGCTCATCGCCTTTCACTATCTCGCCGGAACCGATGGCGCGGACAGCGAGATGACCTATCTCGGCCGCTATCTCGACCGGTTCGAGAAGCGCGGCAATGTCTGGAAAATCCGGCACCGCGAACCGGTGATGAGCTGGAGTCAGAATGCCGCCACCACCCACGACGCCGACCACCCTGCCCTGTCGGCGCTGCGTCAGGCCGCGCGCTTCCCGGACGATATCGTCTATAAATAGCGCGCGGATGCGCCGGCGGGACAGCCGCGCCCCTGCCCTGCAAGAACGTTACAGGACAGCCCGTTTTTATTTTCTGTGACCTTTGCCCCGAGGCCCCCGGAAAACAGCCGGACGTTCCCAACAACAGCCCTGCCTGGTGTGACCTTTGCCACGCTCCGCCCCGGCGCGTCGGCCGGCGAGGACGAATGCCCGGCAAAGACTCGTCACAAGGCGCAGCATAAGCGCAGACGGCCCGTGTAGGACAGCGGATAGTCCGCTGCACCGGCGACCCGTTGTGATATTTTTGCATCAGAAACGGACAATTTCGACTTATTGCATTGCCGATGGAACGCCGCTGCTTCTGGGCCGTTTCCTCTACTCGTCGATCTAGCGCGCCCTGTATCCGGCGCAGCATCGACGGGAAGCCCGCAGCCATAGCGGGCAAGACCGGAACGATCCTGTTCCATGTTTAGTTAGTTGGAGTAAAATTATGAAATCCCCCATGATCACCCCCCTGATCCTCTCTTCGGTTGTCGGCAGCTTTGCCGTGGCCGCCCCTGCTACCGCGCAGTCCGACTCCCCCTTCACCGGTCCGCGCGCGGAAATTCTCGGCGGCTATGACACGCTGCGTTCGGGCAGCGATGTTGATGTCGACACCGACAATGACGGCATTTTCGAGAATAATACGCTCGACCAGTCGGTTGACGGTTTCGCCTATGGCGTCGCGCTCGGCTATGACTTCGATGCGGGTCCCGTGGTCTTCGGTATCGAAGGCGAATATATGGATTCGACCGGCGAACAGGAAGGCGACGAGGACATCAACGCGCCGTTCGGTTACCGCGTCAACCTGAAGCGTGACCTGTATATCGGCGCGCGCGTCGGTGCCAAGGTCAGCCCGACCACGCTGCTCTACGCCAAGGGCGGCTACACCAACACCGCCGTTGAATCCCGCTTCCAGGACCGCGCCGAATCCGATGGCGTCGATCTCAACTTCGACGACAGCCAGCAGGTTGACGGCTATCGTCTGGGTGCCGGCATCGAGCAGGTGATCGGAACCGGCGGCAACGGCAATGGCTCGGGTGCGTTCGTCAAGCTGGAGTATCGCTATTCCAACTACAGCTCGCTGAAATATAACGACACATTGTTCAACGATAATAATGAAATCGGCGTCGACCTCGACCGCCACCAGGTTGTCGCGGGCGTTGGCTTCCGCTTTTAAGCCGGATCTAGCCCGGTAACAGAGGGGCGCGCCGTTCGATGGACGGCGCGCCCCTTCATTGTGTGTTTTTAACGCGTGCGGTTGTCGATATCTGACAGGTTGCCAGCAAGACATTCGGGCCGGGGAAAACCGTCTTCACTGCTGCGGAATAGACCGCGCTTCGTTGCAGCCGTCCTGATTGCCCAGCTTGCAGGCATAACCGAAAAACCGACGGGCCATTTTCAGGTCGACCGGGCCACCGTCGCCGGTGCGCGCCAATATGCCCGTGTTCATGCAACCGCCCACGGCCCCGGCATTGCAAGATTGCGCAAAGGCTGCACGTGCTGCGGCCCGGTCCTGCTTCACCCCTTCGCCGCCGTAGAGCGCATTGCCATAGTTCAGGCATCCGTCCGCCTTCCCTTTCGTGCAGGACTTTTCGAAGGCACTGGCTGCGCTGGCCAGATCGACTGCGCCACCCTGCCCGGCCTGGGCCATCAGCCCCAATCCGTAGCAGCCGTCAACGTTGTCGCCGCTGCAGGCTTTGTCAAACAGACGTCGAGCCTTGACGAGATCTGCACTCACGCCATTACCAGCATAATGGAGAAAGCCCAGATTATAGCAGGCGCTCGACCGGCTCCCCTCGCACGCCTTGGTCAACGGGCCAAGTGAAGCGCCAATATCCTTGGGTCCTCCCTCCCCGTCGCGCAGCATCCGGCCATAGACATCGCAGGACGCTGGAATATCAGCGGCACAACCCTTCGCATAGGCGCGCCGCGCCAGCGGCAAGTCTTTCGCGACATGCGTACCGCGATACGCCATGGACCCCAGATTATTGCAGGTAACCGCAATATTTCCGTCAAAACAGGCGATTTTATATTGGGCGAAGGCGGTCGCGTGATCGCCCTTGTTCGCCGCTTCCTGTCCGGCCAGAGCCGCTTGCTGATAGCTGTTCATTCCGGACTGTGCGTGCGCCGTGGTTTCGGTGAGAATCACCGCCAAGACGACAAAAATTTTCAACAGATTCTGCATCGGCTGTTCCTTCGGTAATAGGGATGGATTTTGAAATTCAGCAAACATTGCGATTTGCATTATTGTTCATGGTGCAATGTGCGGAGCGGTATTTCTCTCGCACCTGCCTACGCGCGTCCGCGCTCGACAAGACTGACGGGGAGGCCGAAGACCCAGACGAGGAGGATCTGCGATAGCTGTTTCGACTGCCGCCATTCTGTGCGGCCCAGCGGCTGGAAGACGCGCCCGGCATATTGGTGCAATTGAATATACCGCAATCATTGCCGCGCGACCGGCGGGAGATTTCCGTATTAATGACCCGGTTCAGGCTACCCGACGGGAACCAATAGTCCAGCACATGGAGATTATCGATATAGATGCTGCCCATCGCGCCTGCATTGATGGTGGCAGTCAGCGCATATTCTGCATCATCGACGGTGCGGGAATTGTAAATGGCAGCATAGATTGCGCCGTCATAGTCCCCGCTTTTGAGGAAGCTGGTAACGATGGCGCGCTTGTTCGCCTTTACTGCTTGCCGCGCCGCTTGCTGCCGGGCGCGCTGGGCCGCTTCCGCCCGTTCCATCTTGACCCGACGGGATTTCAGCGATCCGGCAAGATCGCAGATCGATTTGCGGTCTTCACCGCCCGATCCGCATGCATGAGCAGCCAGTTGCTCCGCGTTCCGATAGTCTCCGAGATTATACAGGATACGGGCCTGGTGCATACAGGATTGCCAACGGCCAAAACCACAATTTATACCCCGGTACCGAAGGGCTTTTTCCGCATCGAAATAGGGTGAACCGCTGTCGGCAAAAACAGCTTCTGCCACATCGCAGCCGTCACGATCCTGCTCGGCACATCCCCTTTGTGAAAAATTGCCCGCCGCGGACCAATCCTTGTCGACATCACCTGCCCCGTCAAAATAGATCAACGCCAGGCGGCCGCAGGACGCCCCGTCGAAGTCGTTGCAGCCATTTTGCAAGTAGCGCAAGCTGAGAAAGGCATCAAAATCCGGGCTTTTCGGATCAGACAGGATCATCCCGGCCTTGCCACATGCTGATTTGTCGCCGGCATTGCACTGCGCAATATAGCTATCCAAAGCAGCGTCGCTTGCCTGCGCCGTTACCGGTGAACTGAGACAAGCCGTCAGCAGCAAGAGACAAAACAGATACAAGGATCGCCAAGCCTGCCCTGTTGGAGCAAGGACGGGCAGCGATGGGGTGGATTGCAGACTGGTCATTGCCCGTGTCTATTTGCAGGCCTTGCGGGCGTCCAATGACAAAGCCTGTTAGGAATCTCCGAACGGCCGGCGTCCGGTGAGCGTCCGCCGGCAGCAGAATGTTCCGGAACCACCTTCCCCGTCTTGTCCAACGGGCCTCCCGCATCGCCCAAGGCTATCGCTACCGGCTTCTCGATATCGCTCCTATCATGATTTCAGTGGCATCAGACCCCCTAGTGTGCGACGCTGACATCAATGTGAATAAGCACCAAAGCGCCTCTCTGCATTTAACCTTGCCCAACCGCCTGTCCTACGGTCTTGGCGGAGCGGTTTATGCGGTCAAGGAAGCCGCCTATGTCATGTTCGTGCTGCTGTTCTACACGCAGGTGCTGGGGCTGAGCGGTACGGCGACCGGGATTGTGCTGTCGCTCAGCCTGGTCTGGGACGCAGTGTCGGACCCGATGGTCGGTAGCTGGTCCGACCGCTACAAGAGCCGCTGGGGGCGGCGGCATCCGTTCATGATCTATGCCACCGTGCCGATGGGGCTGGGCTTTATCGCGCTGTTTGCGCCGCCTGATTTCGTGCTCGACAGCCAGCTGTGGCTGGCGGCTTGGCTGTTGGGCTGTTCGCTGTGGATCCGCACCGCGCTGACCTTTTTCTCGATCCCGCATTATACCCTGGTCGCGGAAATCTCGCAGGATTATCACGAGCGCAGTGCGCTGATGGGGCAGCGCACGGCCTTTCTGTTTCTCACCACCTTGCTGCTGCCCTCGGCCAGCCTCTATTTCCTGTTCGACGAAGGTGCGGGCGGCGACGGCCGTTTTGTCGCGAGCAATTATGTGACTTATGGCTGGCTGTCGGCGCTGATCGTCTGGATCACCGCGACGGCGTGCATCGCCGGGACCTGGAAGTTTATCGGCCATACCAGAGTCGACCCTGCCCGGGCGCCCTCCACGCCCGGTTTTGCGGGGCTGTGGCTTGATTTTCTCTCGACCTTCCAGAACCGCAATTTCCGCAATGTGCTCGGCTATGATCTGGGCGCGACCGCGTCTTATGGCATCACCATTGCGCTCAACATCATTTTCTGGACCTATTTCTGGGAATTGCAGGCGACCGAGATGGGGCTGCTGCTCGGCCTGTCCGTGCTGATCGCGGTGCCTATCGCGATGGTCTTCCTGAAGACCGCCGGCCGGCGAATGCCCAAGCATGATATAGTCAAATGGGCGGTGGTGGTGATGCTGCTCGACCTGTCCTGGCCCTATCTGCTGCGCTGGCTGGACCTGATCCCGGACAATGGTGACCCGGTGATCTTCGCGGTTCTGGTTGTCCAGAACGCTGTCTTCATGAGCTTCTTCATCTTGCGGATCGTGGCCATTGCCTCGCTGACGGCCGACCTGACCGACGAACATGAGGCAGAGACAGGCCTCAGGCAGGAAGGCGGTTTCTATGCGGTGCTACAGTTCACGACAAAGCTGGGCGGTGCGGTGGGGCCGCTTTATGGCGGCTTTGCTCTCGACCTGGTCGGGCTGGAGGAAGGCATGCGGCCGGGAGCGGTGGAACGGTCGGCGCTCGACGCGCTGGTCCTGATCGGCGCCGCCGCCATCGTGCCGCTGATGCTGATGGCGTTTTTCTTCACCTTCCGCTTTTCGATGACCGAAGAGCGGCTGCGGCAAATCCAGGCGCTGATCGCGCGGCGGCGGCAGGACCAATAAAAAGGGGGCCAAGCGGCCCCCTTTTCTAATTCCATCTGGACCATCGCGGCCTGTAGAGCCGCTTCGTCCGTTCGCGTCAGCGTCACTCACCCGGTACGGGGAAACCACGCTTCTTGAGGATATATTTGACCTCCGGATCGCGGCCGCGGAATTCGCGATAGGCTTCGCCGCGGTCGGTTTCGTTGCCGGTCGCCAGAATGATCGAGCGGAAGCGTTCGGCGACCTCCTTGTCCCACGGGCTGCCGGCCTCTTCAAAGGCTGCCCAGGTGTCGGCATCCATCGTTTCCGACCAGAGATAGCTGTAATAGCCGGCCGAATAGGCGTCCGACGAGAACAGATGGTTGAACTGCGGCAAGCGGTGCCGCATCACGATTTCCTTCGGCATACCGATTTCGGCCAGTGTTTCACGCTCGAACGCGTCCGGGTCAGTGACCGGCTCTTCGCGGTTGTGCAGCTTCATGTCGACAATCGCGCTGGATAGATATTCAACCGTCGCAAAGCCCTCGTTGAAGGTCTTCGACTTGTTGATCTTGTCGACCAATGCCTGCGGCATCGGCTCTCCGGTGTCGGCATGTTTCGCATAATTGTCGAGAATATAGCGCGTCAGCAACCAGTTCTCGTTCACCTGGCTCGGATATTCGACGAAATCGCGCGGCGTGCCGGCGAGGCCCGGATAGGTGATGTCATAGTTGAGATAATGCAGCGCGTGACCGAATTCGTGGAACAGGGTCGAGGCATCGTCGAGGCTGATCAGCGTCGGTTGCCCGTCGCCGCCCTTGACGAAATTATTGTTGTTCGAGGCCAGAACATAGCGGTTCTTGCCGCCCAGATCATGCTGGCTGCGATAGGTGGTCATCCATGCGCCCGACCGTTTTCCCTCACGGGCATAATTGTCGAGATAGAAGAGACCGACCAGCTTGTCGCCGCGCTTCACCTCGAACGTGCGCACTTCGGGATCGAAGACCGGAACGCTGCCCGTATTTTCGGTGAAGGTCATGCCGTACAGCTTGCCCGCCGCATCGAACATCGCGTCGACCATATTGTCGAGCTTGAAATAGGGTTTGATCTCGGCCGCATCGAGATCATATTTTGCCTTGCGGACCTTTTCGGCATAGAAACGATAGTCCCAGGGCGCGATGGTAATGCCGGCGCCTTCCTTGTCGGCAATCGCCTGCATGTCGGCGACTTCTTCCTTCACCCGGGCAACGGCGGCTGGCCAGACTTTCATCATCAGTTCCATCGCCGCTTCCGGATCCTTCGCCATCGTGTCGGCCATGCGATAATGGGCGTGGGTCTTGAACCCGAGCAGTTTGGCGCGATCGGCGCGTATCTTCAGGATCTTGGCAATGGTCGCGTTGGTATCATTCTCGCCGCCATTGTCGCCGCGGTTGATATAGGCGTTATAGACTTTCTCGCGCAGGTCGCGGCGCGTGGAATTCTGCAGGAAGGGCTGCATCACCGAACGGGTGTTTTTCAGCGCCCAGCCGGTCTTGCCCTGCGCTTCGGCAGCGGCCTTGATCGACGCGACAAAGCTGGCGGGCAGGCCGGCGAGATCGGCTTCGTCGGTCAGATAGATATAGCTTTCCTCGTCCGCGAGCACCTTGTTGGAAAAATCGTTGAACGCTTTTGACAATTCGGTGTTCAGCGCGATCAGCTTTTCCTTGTCCGCACCTTCGAGCAATGCGCCGTTACGGACGAGTTGCTCGTAATTGCGTTCGACAAGACGCATCTGCTGCGCGTCCAGGCCAGCGGATTCCCGGTTGTCATAGACCGCCTTGGTCTTTTCGAGCAATTTTGGATCCAGCGCCAGCTCGTCAAAGAAAGCCGAGATTTTCGGCATCCATTCGCCCTGAATCTTGCGAATTTCCTCGTTCGACAGATTGCTGCTGTGGACACCCCAGATGGCGAACAGCTCGTTGGAATCATTACCGGCCAGTTCCATCGGCAGGGTGAAATTCTGAAAGGTCGGGGGCTCGGGATTGTCGCGGATCGCAACTACCTCTGCCTTGACCCTGTCCATGGTCGCCTGAAAAGCCGCGGGAAAATCGGAGACCTTGATCTTGTCCCAGGCAGGCACGCCGTCATAGGGACCGGTCCAGGGTTGGAGCACGCTGTTCCCGCTAATATCCGCAGGGACCGCTTGCATCGCGCTCATTTTGTTCAGTTCGGCTGTCGTCATTTTTTTTCCATGATTGTCGGCGAGAGCAGGTGTCGCGGTTGCGCCGATCAGCGCGGCGCTTGACACGCCCAGAAAGATTTTACGGGTGGATATCGTGAATCGCATCTACATTTCTCCAAATATGGGATCCGCTCTACGCGGCTGACCCCGAAGCGCACAAAGCGCAGTTGGGGACCGTCTAGCCAAAGCGGAGCGGAAACGCAAAAAAGGTTGCGTTGGAAATCAAATATTAGACGAACGACTGTTTATTGCCGATGAACGACATCGGAATATCCGGCTATTCCGGTCTTTCAGCAAGCAAGGCGCGGACCAGCGGCTGCAGATTCTCGTCATAGCGGGCGAGCATCACATGCTCTTCGGCATTTTCGAAATGGCTGATCAGCTGTCGGCCGTTCCAGTAATGCAGGGCAATGGCCGGCGGGTCGGCAACGATCATGTTGCGACCATCCGGATTTTCGGGATCGATCGCGCTCAGGTCCAGCGCTACCTGCGGCGCGGTGGATGCACAGATCGCCAGGCTGACATCCCCCCACCAGGTAGAAATATTGCGGTGCAGATGGCCGGTGATCATGCCCTTGACCTGGTCATGACCCGCCACCGTTTCCGCCAGCCGGCTGACCCATGGCTCGTCGGGATGGGTGGTCATCCACTCGATCCCGCTTTCGACCGGCGGGTGGTGGAGGATCAGGATGACCGGCTTGTCCGTTTGCTCGGACAGCCGCGCGGACAGCCAGGCGGCCCGGGTTTCACAAAAAGCGCCGCCGTGACGCCCCTCTTCCAGCGTGTCGAGAAACAGCAGCCGCAGCTCCGCCGTGTCCACCTCATATTGAACGAAGCCGTCGGGGGCCGGAACGTCGGGAAACTGTTTACGAAACGGCGCTCGCAGATCATGATTGCCGAGACACATGTGGACCGGAAAGGGCACGACGGACAGGGCATTTTCCAGCCGCTGATAGCTTTCCTGATCGCCGCGGTCCACCAGATCGCCAGTTGCCAGCAACAGATCGGGCTGCGGAGTCATCGCGCAAATCGCCTTGATCGCCTGATCGAGCCGCTTGCGGTTGAATTCTGCCGGATTATCCGGGTCAAAGCCCAGATGAATATCCGTGATCTGCGCCATCAGCATGGACGCTCTCCCCTTTTTGCCTTTGCCCTAGCGCCGGGCAATCTGCTTCTCCGGCTTTGTCTGCTTGTCTTTCTGTTGTTCCTTGATCAGCCAGGGCGCTCCGTCATCGGCGTGATAGTCGTGACACATGGCGCAGGTCGATGGCACGTCGGATGCTTCCTGAAATTCGCCGCCGTGGCATTCGCGGCAGGTCTTTATGCCCGGCAACAGCAGGTCAGTGGCCTGCTTCGATGCCGGTGCATTGTGACAGCTTTCACAGGTTTCTTCCTTATGGGCGTCATGGCTGAACCAGCCCTTGTGCATATAGCGGTCGGTCTGGGTCACCGGCTTGATGCCGTAGTCGACCCGACCGCGCGCGGTCGGCGGGGTGACGCCGTGACAGTCGAAACAGGCACCGCCGCGCGAGAAGACCTCGCTGATCGCCAGATTGGCGCGGCTTGGCCGGAAACGGACGGCGCGGGCGTAGTCGCTGGCGACACGGATGTCGTTGCTTTCGCCCGGACGGCGGCGTTTCATTCCACCGAGATTGATCGGCCGCGCCGGGCCGGTGGAGCGGTAATAGGCCCGAAGATCGGCCTGCACCATCGCCGGTTCGCCGTGCCGCAGGGTCCGCACCGTGCCGCCAATCTCGTCAAAGGCCAGACTGTGGCACATGCTGCAGTCTTCCTTCATGTCGACCGGTTCGAAGCGCACGCCCTTGGGGTCCGGCGTGTGGCAATCCTTGCAGACCAGAGAGGGACCGAAACCATAGTCCGCCGCCAGCCGGCGCCCCATTTGCGCGACACCGCCGGTCTTCGACAGATGCAGGTCATGGGGGAATTTCAGGCCGTTATTCTCGGTCGGCTTGTCATCCAGCGAGATACGCTCACGCGGCGGATTCTTGCCGCCCGGGCGAACCAGCACAGCGGGCCGGAATTGCGGATGTTCGATGCCGAAGTCCGACGCATTTTCCAATTTCGTGTCGGTCAACCGTGCATCCATCCCGTTGTGGCAATCCGCGCAGAATTTCTGCGCAGTGGGTTCCATAGCACCGGCGCCTTCATGCTCGCTGTGACATTCGACACACCTGCCCGGCGGTTTGTTGAAAGCCGAAGCGAAAGCGGCGCCGATTTTGCCGAAACCTTCCGGGTCGCCCCGTGCCGTCAGCAGGCGCGGCTTGGCCGCATGGTCGTGCGCATCATCCTCGTGGCAGGTGAGACAGGTCTGGTCCTGCACGGTGACAAAGGCGTCGACATGACAGGCCTGGCAATCCTGCTCCAATCCATGGTGCGCGCTGCTCAGCGCGCCCGAGGACCACATGGTGTCGGCGTGAAACTGGTCGGGCCGCTCTTCGACCCCGCGCCAGGTCGCCCAGGTGTAGATCGGCCAGACCAGAAAGGCCGCCAGCACCAGCGCGATAAAGCCCCAGGCGCTGACCCGTTTGCCCGGGAGCAGCCCTTTGAGCGTGTACAGCGTCGACTCGCTGCGCGTTTCGGCGGAATCGGAAAGAGCCTCGACCCGCTTGACGGTCAGGATGATATCATCACCCTCTTCGCTGACGACAATGATATGGCCGCCGAAGCCAAGTTCCGCCCCGGTGGCCGGATCGACGGTGACGGAAATCCGCTGCTGTCCGTCGAGGGTGAAATTCTGTCCCGACGTGCTTTCGACAATGAGCTGCCCGTCGTCACGCTTGCGAATGACCGCATGATCCGGATTGACGGCAAGATCGGGCAGGTGGATCGCGTTGCCGGTGCTGCGGCCAACACCGATTTCATCCGTCGAGAAAGGCTTGGACCGGGTAATATCCCGGCCGGCGGCGGTGGTGGTTATCTGGCGAACAATGAAGGTCATATCGGTCTCTCCATCCTTACCAGTAGAAGAATACGCTGATGATATGCGCGGTGAGCGAGGCGATCAGCGCGAACGTCATCGGGACATGGATATAGAGCCAGACCTGCAGCATCGCCTTGAGCTTCAGGTGGCGGCGGACGCGACCCAATGTGGATTCCTTTTTCTCGAGCAGCGCCTCGACCTTGTCGAGCGGATCGTCACCGCCCATTTTAGGCTGGTAGGCCCGCTCGCGGCGCAGGTCAGCCTGCGCCTGCCGGGTCGCGCAATCAGGATATTTACCGGAAATGCGGCGAAAGAAGCCGCCGCCGAACGGATCCTGTTCGAGCGACTGCAGCACCTGGGTGGCATGTTCGGCCGAGAGCGGCTGCGCCGCCTCGTGCAGCTGCCGGTCGAGCGAACGAAGATTCTCGAGCATTTCGGTCTCGGTCATCTCGTCGCGATTGTCGGAGAGCGCCTTGGGAATGGTCACATAGAAATAGATACCGACGATGCCGGAAATGATCACGATCATCATGAACAGATAGGCGGCGGTGTGGATATTCCAGCCGAGCTGGAAGCCGGTGTGCAACGTGCCGATCACGATCAAACTGAGCCCGAGATAGATATGCGCCGAGGTCCAGGCCTTGAGCGACCACTGGCCCGGTGTCATCGCCCGCTTGCGCACGCCCAGCATGGTCAGCCACAGGATCAGCAGCGCCCCGATTGTGCCCAGCGTATAGCCGTACCAGCTGCCGCCATTGTGCCGCGGCGACACATCGACAAGCAGATAGCTGACGATACAGACCAGCATGATTGCCGAGGAAATCTTCAGCCAGCGGAACCCGGCATGTTTCAGGAAGCCGTCATGCATTGCGACTTTCTTGCGGCCGGACGGGGCCGGGATGGCGTTGCTGGCCATTATGGGGTGCCCCCCTTTGCTGCGGGTTTGGTGTCTGGTGATACCGTTCGTGCTGAGCCTGTCGAAGCACCGCGTCTTGCCATCTGTTCTTCGACAAGCTCAGGACGAACGGGATGTTGCAAAAACAAACAGTTCACACCTCTTCCCCTTCGAGCTTGGCGACGGTGAGAAATTCCTCCGGAGCCACGCGGATCGCCGCACCGGTCGGGCAAGCGCGAACGCAGGCGGGGCCGCCCTTGATCCCGGCGCACATGTCGCATTTGATCGCTTTCTTCGGTTTCTCCACCGATGGATCACTATGCTCGGCGCTCCAAGTCTTGTCCGGCTCGCCCGGCCCCGGACCGGTGCCGAAGAACAGCCAGCTGAGCAGGCCGGGCTTTTTCGGCGGCACCTTGTCCATGCGGATCACACCATAGGGGCAATAGCGCTGGCAATTGCCGCAGCCGATGCAGCTGTCGTCGATGAACACCTCGCCATCGGGACCGCGATGAATGGCATCGGGCGGGCAGTCGGACATGCAGTGCGGATGCTCGCAATGGCGGCAACTGGTCGGCACATGCAGATGGGCGTAGGTCTTGCCCGCCTCGCGATCGAGACGCGACAGGCCCTCGTGACTGTCGGCACAGGCTTTCTCGCAATTGTCACAACCGACGCAGAGATTTTCGTCGATCAGCAGCACATCCGTGGCTTCGCCAATGCCATTGTCGACGAGAAAATTGGCAATGCCCGAGTACATGTCGACGACGCCCGAAAAACTGTCCTTCTTCGCTTCGACAAAGGCGTTTACATCCTGTCGCGCGGCCATTTCCATCTTCGCCTTGCGCATCAGGTCCGGATGGGCATCGAGCACTTTCTTGAAGGCATCACCGTTGATCCTGATCACTTCCGACTTGATTGCGGCCTTGACCGTCGCAGTGCGATAACCACCAGCGATCAACGTCATTTCCCCGACATAGGAACCCGCCGGCAAATAGGAGAGGAACACCGGTTTTCCGCCGATCTGCTTCTCGACCACCATCGAGCCGACACGAATGACATATATGTCGTTGCCCTCGCCGCCTTCTTCGATAATCGCTTCGCCGGCGCGGACGTTGATGATCTCGCTGGTCTCGACAACCTCGGCAATATCCTCTCTGGTCAGACCCGAGCCGAACATCTGCAGCAATTGCCGTTCGGTGGAAATACGCGTGATAGCGCGCTTCGCAGCCGGCACCGATGCCTGCAGTTTCAGCGCCGCGGTGCGTGGAATTTCGACGACGATGACATCCTCGGCGGCCTTGATCGTCGCGCCGCGGCGGCGGCCCGAGATCAGACCGACCTCGCCAAAGATCGAACCCTGTTCGATCGGCACAGTGATCGAGGGATCGTCCGGATTGATTTCGACCGCGACCGAACCCTGGGCAATAGCGAACAGCGAACTTCCCGGATCGCTTCGTTCGAAAATGACCTCGCCGCGGCGATAGCTTTGCGGCTGACTGTCGAGCATGAATTCGCGCATCTGCAAGGGTGAAAGTTCGTTGAGGATGGTTATATTGGCGCGGAAAAATTCCAGCCATTCGTCAACCGTCCGCCCTCTCGGCAGGCTGCTGAATTTTTCTTCGAGGATCGGCTCGTCGGCGGGTTTCAGATCGCTATTGCCGTTGATGAATTCAATGACATCATAGCCCTGGTTCATGCAATGTTTGATCAGCGGATAGCCGGCAAGCGCACCGATAACGTATAGGCCCTTCTTGGTGCTTTCGAAGGCCGGCGACAATTTGGGATAGGCCTCGCGGTCTTCGCTGGTAAATTCGATCCCGCATTCCTCGACAAATTTGCGCGGCGGCGCGCTGCCCATGCGCGCGATGATCCGGTCGCATTTGATCGTCTCTTGCCCGTCGCGGGTTTCCAGCACCAGTTCGCCATCCCTGACCTCGGCCGGCGTCGTCTCGTTGCGGATCATCACCTTGCCCTGCTCGCCCGCTTCCATCAGCAGTTTCACATTGGCTTTCTTGGCACGGGCAAATTCGGCCGAGCGGTTGAGAATGGTGACAACATTATTCTGCGCCGCATCGGCAGCGAGGCCCAGGGCGTTTTCGATTCCCGCATCGCCCGAACCAATGACCGTGATATGCTCGTCATAATATTCGCCCGGATCGTCGAGCTGGTATTGCACCATCTTGTTGTCGCCGCCGGGGCAACGCATCAGGTTGGGATTGCCCTGCGTACCGATCGCCATCACGATCGTTTCGGCTTGCACTGTATCGCCATTTTTCAGGGTGAGGGTGAAATTGCCTTCCTCACCTTCGATCTTGACCGGCTCCGCATTATACCTGACGTTGACGCCGCGCTCTGCGGTCTGTTCATCCCAGGTGCCGAGAATATCCTCGCGCTTGCCCGCGTCGAAATCCATGTCCGAGCGCAGCACGAGCTGGCTCGGCGTCGCCATCACATGCTTGCCCTTCTGATATTTGAAGATGGTATCGGAGAGATGGTCGGTCTTTTCGAGCAGCACATGCTTCAGCTTGAGCTGCGCCGCGCGGCCAGCCGCGCTCATGCCCGCCGGTCCGGACCCGATGATGACTACACGAAACTTGTCCGACACGCGCTCGCTTCCCCCTTATGCTTTCCCCGACCAACGCACCCTCATACGTCATAGCGATCCGGTTCGGCTTGTAATTCGGCTTTAGCGCGACCCAAAAGATTGAACTTTGGCAGTATCTTACCAAAATGCCTCTTCATTGCCAGTGCAAAATATCACAGCTATCTCGGTGCTTGTCAGGCAGGTAACGGCTGCTTATCCCTGCACGGGAAAATGAATATGTGAAACAGCTCGAGGATTGACCATGGCGAAACCAGCTCCATCGATGAATATCAGCCGAATCGCGCTTATCGTCGCGGCTTTGCTGGCGCTGGGAGCGGTGGCGGTGCAGGTCTACCGCAGCATGAATGACGAGAGCGGTGGCAGCACGACTATTGCCGATGCCGGGACCGAGGAGGCACCCAGCGTCGATGAGGTTATCGACGGTCTGGAAAAAAAGCTGCAGGAAAATCCCGACGATGCGGAAAGCTGGCGGATGCTGGGCTGGAGTTATTTCGAAACCGGAAAATTTGCAGAATCGGCTACCGCGATGAAGCGCGCCACCACGCTGGATCCGGACAATCCCGAATATTGGTCGATGCTGGGTGAGGCGCTGGTCATGGCTAGCAACGGACAGCAAGTACCGGACGACGCCGCAGCCGCCTTCCGCAACGCTCTGAAACATGATTCGAAAGATCCCCGCGCGCGCTATTTTCTGGCAGTAGAGAAAGACATGGCCGGTGACCACCGGGGGGCGATCGACGACTGGTTCGCCTTGCTCGAAGACACGCCTGCTGACGCGCCTTATGCCGCCGATATCCGGCGTGTCATCGGCCAGGTGGCGGAGAATGAAGGCATGGATGTGAAAGCCCGTCTGGCGAAAGCCGCCCCCGCTGCGCCGACCGGCGGCGTCACGACCGACGGTCCGGCAGTCGCCACGGCGGCCATCCCCGGTCCCAGCCGACAGCAAATGCAGGAAGCGGCCGCCTTACCGCCCGGCCAGCAGGAGGCCATGATCGCCAATATGGTCGATGGTCTGGACGAGCGGCTGCAGTCTAACCCCGACGATGCCAATGGCTGGATCATGCTGATTCGCAGCCGCATGCAACTGGGCCAGACCGTACAGGCGAAACAGGCGCTCGACCGCGCCTTGAAGGCTTTCAAAAATGACGGGGCCGAGTCCAAGCGGATCAGGGAAGCTGCGGCAGCCCTTGGTGTCTAGGCGATATCGACCGCCTTGCCGCACAGAGATAAACCATGTGACAATCCTGTCGCCCCATTTCTGTTCCGGGCAACACGGCGTCGCGAAGACAGCATAGCGCCGAGGCAACGGCACTATCCGGAACGGGCAAAGTTACACAAGTTTACGCCACATCCCATTGTGTTGTCGGGCTGGTGCTTTATTGCTAGACTGGGAATGGCCTGCTTGTTGCGTGAAATGTCCATTCTGGAACAGTTTAGCGCAAATATGAACTTGAAAACGGCATCCCTGACCATAACAAACGTTGAAATCTCTTGACCGACCTCTCCAAAAAAAGACTGGATCGCTTCGTACGGATCGTTGCAAAAACCCGGCGCCAGATATCCGAACATTTTTTCGAGAATCTGAGAATTCCGGCAGCGCCCTGCCTGGATATCCTGCTGGCATTGCACACCGCCGATAGCGCTGCACTGAGCGAGAAGGAGATTTCCGACTATATTTCCTGTGGTCCTTCTGTAACCCAGAGATTCCTTGACCTGATGGTAAGCAAAGGTCTGGTCGAAAAGGACGACGACAAGGTCCGGTTGACCGCCAGTGGCAAAAATGAACTGTCCGGTGTTATGGAGCAGTTTCACGCGGATTTTATCGCGAAGGTCCTATAATTTAGAAAGCGTCCGGGGCGTCTGGCCGCCTCGCGCGGGAGACCGGTTGCACCGCTGAGTCGCTGATGAAAGCAAGCCGTTCAGCCTGCATCGCCCGGCAAACGCGGCGAAGCCAGGGCAGAGACGATCTTGCAATCGCCAACCGTGCCATCACCGCAACATTGCAACATCAACGACAATTCCTCGCGCAGGGCGGTGAGATCGGCAATTTTCTGGTCCACGGCGACGAGATGCGCCGAGGCCACTTCATCGACCGCATCGCAGGGATCCTCGCTGTCATCGGCCAGTCTCAGCAGTTCGCGAACCGATTCGAGCGTAAATCCCAGCGCACGCGAGCGCCGGATGAACGTCAGGCGCTCCATATGGGACAGGTCATAGTCGCGGTAATTTGCCTGTGTTCTCGCCGGCTCCGGCAAAAGTCCGGAGGATTCGTAATAGCGGATGGTTTCGACCTTCGTGCCCGTCTGCTTTGCCAACTCGCCGATTCTCATGCCTGACCCTATAGTTACTACAGGGTGCATAGATAGGAACGAGTCTCGAAAAAGCCAAGGATATATGATGGCCGGAAAGCGGTGTGGGAGCGAAACCGGCGGTCGAACAATGCGGGATGCCCCGCGCTGGCGGCTGGCTCTGTGATCGCTCTGGCGGTCAACGCGGCCATGTTCCTCGTCGAATTTGTTGCCGGCGCGGCGGCAAATGGCCGTGCCTTGCAGGCCGATGCGCTCGATTTCTTCGGCGACAGCACCAATTATGCGATCAGTCTGGCGTCGCCGATCTATTGGCGGCGCTGGCATTCAGCGGCGGCTGGCAGATCGTCTGTCAGACCCGCGGCGAGATCTGGTCGCTGCGGGCGGCGGCGAAGGGCGCGCAAGGACAGTTGTGAGGAGGCAAAGTCGGAACTTCTCCTGCAAAGGGAAAGATCGCTAGCGGAACAACGGCTCGCCAAAACTCCGGAGTTTGCGGCTGTGCAGCGTCCCCTCGTCCGCCTCTTTGGCCAGCAGATCAATCGCACGCAGGCCGATCGCCAGATGCTGGCCCACCCGCTCCTGATAAAAGGCATCGGCCATGCCGGGCAGCTTGATCTCGCCATGCAACGGCTTGTCCGAGGCGCAGAGCAGCGTCCCGTAGGGCACGCGGTAGCGATAGCCATTGGCGGCAACCGTCGCGCTTTCCATATCGATAGCGATGGCGCGGGACTGGTTGAGACGGCGGGCAATCTGTTCGAAGCGCAGCTCCCAGTTGCGGTCTCCGGTGGTAACCACCGTGCCGGTGCGCAATTGCTGCTTGAGCTTCGATTTGTCGATGCCGGTTTCCGCCTGCACCGCTTCGGTCAGCGCCAGCTGCACTTCGGCGATCGTCGGCAGCGGAATACTCGGTGGCAGCACATCGTCGAGCACATTGTCGTCACGCAAATAGGCGTGGGCAAGGACATAGTCACCGAGCCGCTGGGTTCGGCGCAGCGCGCCGCAATGGCCGATCATCAGCCAGACATGCGGACGCAGCACCGCAAGATGGTCGGTGATCGTCTTGGCATTGCTCGGCCCCACACCGATATTGACCAGAGTCACGCCGGGCCGGCCGTCGCTGCGGACCAGATGATAGGCCGGCATTTGCGGCGGCTTGGCAATTGGTGGAGCGGACGGCTTGCCATCCTGACCGGTAATCCGGTTGCCCGGCTCGACCAGCATCGTGGCCTTACCCGACGTTACTTCCTTCAGGCCATATTCGATGAATTCGTCAACATAGCGCTGATAATTTGTAAACAGGATGAACGGCTGGAAATGTTCCGGATCGGTGGCGCAATAATGGCGGATCCGGTGCAGCGAATAATCGACCCGTTCGGCGGTGAACAGCGCCAGCGCCGAGGCTTCCTCGCCCTGGAATATCTGGCCGCCATCGACGATCTCGTCATTGGTCTTGACCAGATTCGGCGTGTGGAAATAGTTCGGCAGCTTCTCCTTTTTCGCGCGATCCAGGCCAGCGCCGGCATCTTCCAGCGCGAAGGCCAGCGGTATCGGCGTGTCGGACAGTTCGACCCGGATTTTCGCCGTGAATGTGCTGTCGATCCGTTGCAGCTGGTCCAGCAGATATTCGCGGTACAGCTTCGGCTCGGTAATTGTCGTGCGATAGGTGTTGATATCGGCGAGATGGCCGGACGCCAGATGGCTGGTCTCGGTCGCCTGATCGGCGGGAATTTCAACGCTGATCTGCGGATACAGGCCCTGTTGCCGGTCATCCTTGGCCAGCTTCGATGTCGCGTAGCGGCGAAAGCGCGCGGCGGTGATTTCAATCTGTTCCGCGTATAGTTTTTCAAGCAGCGCCACGGCTTCGGCAGGCGTGGCACATAAAGTGGATTCGGTTGTCATGTAGTCTCCGTTACAGTTTCAGCCCTTTAACGGAAAAACGGATCAAAGGGAAAAACTAACTACGGGAAAGATCAAGAAAGCGGGCTGCCGCCTCGAATTCCTTTTTCTTGCGATCCCGCAGGGCAGCGGCCTGATCATCGCGCCCCCATTGCTGTTCCTGCCAAAGCTCTTCCAGATTGGCCAGCGGCCAGAGTCGATCAATATCATATTGCTGTTCGACCAGCCCCAGTGTGGCGATCAGCGAGCCAGACAGGCCGACGAGCGACAGCATGGCGGCGATGACAAAATCGGGCTGCGCCTCGACCGCAGCGGTCAGACGGGCAACGGTTTCTTCGGGCTGCGCCTGATAACGGATGCCGTGGATCAGGTTGAACCCCACATCATAGCGTTGCCGCGCCCATTCGAGCAGCGGATCCCAATGCTCCGCCTGATGATCGATCAGTGCCTGCTGCCCCCCGTCGGCCCGGTAATAAAGCATATCGCTGTCGGCAAAGGCCGCGATACGGGAGACGATCCGCTCACGCTCGTTGCCAACCTGGTCAAGCGCGCCTTGCGCAAGAGCCGTGAGCGGCATCGAAACCGGGACAATATCGTCTTCCTGGGCCGCCCATTCCGCGGCAATCGCATCGGCGAGCGCGGGGGTCGGTACAGCCAGCGCATTGCGCTGCGGCGTTTTCATGGGGCGCCCGTCGAGCATGATGGCAAAGGCGTCACCGGCCGGCGACACCGATGCTTCCTTGTAAAATCGCTTCATGGGCCGTCCGCGCCTTCTGCCGCTTTCGCGATTTCTTCCTCGGCAACCCGCGCGCGGATATATTTGCGGATGATCCAGACCGGCAGCACCCACATCTGGGCCAGACCGATAATGAGCAGCACATAGCCCACTGGAGCCGGAACCGGCGGCAGCTTGTCCAGCGCGATCGCCAGACCCAGCATCACCAGCACCACGCCGAGCAGGCGGATGATGCTGATCAGCCAGTGCACGGCTTTTGCCTGCTTTTCCTTCTCCGGATCGGGGATATATTCGTCGCGTTCGTCTTGACTGTCGATCGGATCGTTCATCGGTTCAATATTCCATGCAGGTCCGCCATATGGGCCACCACTATTTCCGCGCCGGCCTCGATCAGTTCATGCTCGTCATGATAGCCCCAGTCGACTCCGACCGGCCGCACGCTGGCGTTGACCGCCATCGCCATGTCGAAACTGGTATCGCCGATCATCGCCGTGGTTTCCGGCGCCGCACCCGCTTCGGCCATCGCCAATTCAACCATCGCCGGATGAGGCTTGGAAGGATGCCGGTCCGCCGTCTGGAGAGTGACAAAGCGGTCGAGCAGACCGTGGGTTTCCAGCACATGCTGCAGGCCGCGGTCCGACTTGCCGGTGGCGACCCCCAGCACCCAGCCGGATGCCTCCAATTCTTCCAGTGTCTCGAGCAATCCCTCGTAGAGCGGTTCGTGCACGCCGCCCGCTTGCCGCATTTCGAAAAAGCCGTCCTTGTAGGATTGGGTCACCGCCGCGACCAGTTCAGTGTCCCCGTCGGGCAGCAGCTGTGATACCGCCTCGATCAGGCTGAGACCGACAATCCGCCGTACCAGATGATGATCGGGTGGGACCAATCCATGTTTGGTAAAGGCCTGATCCATCGAGGCGCAGATATTGGCCTGACTGTCGACCATCGTGCCGTCGCAATCGAACAGGGCTAGCTTGTTGTTCATTTGTCTCCAAATTCCTGCATCAAATGGGCCATCGCCCGCCGGCCCGTGGCATTCAGCGCCGCAGCCGCATTTTTCCGAGCCTCAGCCGGCTTGTTCTGGCCAAGCTTCGCGGTCGGGCGCCAGGCCAGTATTTCCATCTCGAAACCGATGATCGCATCGACCATCTTGTCGAATTTTGCGGCATCCATCTTGTCGCGGTGCCACGGCTGCTTCGGCGCCAGCTTCGCTTCATTCTGCTCCGTCAGGTCGTCAAGCAGGCCGATCAGGCCTTCGCGCTCCATCTGCCGGACCGTCCCCTCCAGTTCCAGCGCCAGATAATTCCAGGTCGGCACCTGATCGTCCATGTCGTACCAGTCCGGACTGATATAGGCGTCGGGCCCATTGATCACACACAGCGCCTTGTGCCCGGCAATATGGCGGGTCAGCGCATTGCCGCGCGACAGGTGGAATTGCAGCGCACCGTCGCCGGTGGAAAAGACCGGCACATGGGCCACACGCGGTCCGTCCGGCGTTTCGGCAAAAACCATGCCGAACCCGATATTGGCAATCATCGCCTCGAGCGCTGCCCGCTCGTCGGCGTCGTGATGATCATTGGCGGATCTGGGCCAGCGGAAGGCGGGATCGGGATGCATTATCTGGGCTTCTTGCGCAGCGCCTGCTTGACCTTGGCCTTGTGCGGCATGTTCTTCTTGTGCGTAGCCTTGCCGGCATTGGGCCGTTCGCGCTTGGTCGGTTTGCCGGCCTTGGTCGGCTTGCCCGTGGTCTCGCCGCGACCGCGCCGCTCGCCCCGCTTGTCCTTGCGGATCTGCTTGGCATGCGCTCTGGCCTGCTGTTTGCGGACCAGCTTGCCACCCGGTTTCTTCTCGTCGAGCGGCAGATCGCCGAGCAGCAGATCGAGCCCGAGATTATCCACCGTTTCGGCAAAATGGGCCGGCAGGTCGGCGCTGACGTCGAGCGTGTGCCCATCCGGATGCTCAATCCGCAACCGGCGGGCGTGCAGGTGCATCTTGCGGCTGATCGTGCCGGTCAGGAAAGCATCCTTTCCGCCATATTTGCCATCGCCGACGATCGGGTGGCCGATCGCCGCCATATGCACGCGCAGTTGGTGGGTGCGTCCGGTATAGGGCTGCAATTCCACCCAGCAGGCCCGGTTGCCGGCGCGTTCGATGATCCGGTAACGCGACTTGGCGGACTGGCCGTTTTCCTCGTCGACGTGCATTTTTTCGCCACCCGAACCCGGCTGTTTGGCAAGCGGCAGGTCGATCATGCCATCGGCGATTTCCGGAACGCCCATGACGATCGCCCAATAGACCTTGCGCACGTCGCGGCCCGAAAAACGCTTGGAAAAGAACGAAGCCGCTCCGGGCGAACGGGCCAGCAGGATCGCCCCGCTGGTGTCCTTGTCGAGCCGGTGGACCAGCTTGGGCCGGGATTTGGCATCAAAGGTCAGCGCATCGAGCAGGCCATCGAGATGGGTTGTCGTCTTGCTACCACCCTGAGTGGCGAGACCCGGCGGCTTGTTCACGATGATCGCGGCTTTGTCCTTGTGGATCACCAGTTCGCGCGCGAAATCGATCTGGTCCTGCGACAGGTCAGCCTTGGCCTTGACAACACGGCCCGGTCGCTCGATTTCCTGCGGGGGTACGCGCAGAACCTGCCCGGCCTGCACGCGATCCCCTGGCGAAACACGCTTGCCGTCCAGACGCAATTGTCCGGTACGCGCCCAGCGCGAGACAATGTTGAACGGGACATCTTCCATGTGCCGCTTGAACCAGCGATCCACCCGGATATCGTCATCGTCGGCGGAGATCGTGAATTGCCGAACATCGAGTGTCTTCAGCGCCTGCTTCTGCTCCTTGGTCGAGCCCTGCGGCTTTTCCTCTTCGGAGCCGCTTTCGGCGGTGGGGTCGAAGCCGCTCATGCCAGCGCTCTGACGGCCATCAGACCGGCGAACAGGGCCAGCACCGAACCGGCGACGGAGACCAGGGCATAGACGATTGCTACGCCCCATTGACTGCGCTCGATCATATTGAGAACTTCCAAACTAAAGGCCGAAAAAGTTGTAAAACCACCCAGCAGGCCAACGCCGAGCAAGAGCCGCCACGGCTCGTCGATAAAACTGCTGCGCGCCAGAACACCGGCGAGCACGCCCATCAGGAGACCGCCAGTCACGTTGGCCACCAGAGTTCCTATGGGGTATCCCACGGGAGCAAGGTGAAAGACAAGTCGGCCGAGATGATAGCGTCCCGCCGCACCCATCGCACCGCCTGCCATGACAAGAAGCGTAGCGTTCATGGGCGTCCCTTAGTCGGCTTGCGTGGTTTTTCCAAGCATATCATTGGTCAGCCACAAACGGATGGCGGTTGCAAGACCGGGCGGTTCCTCTGCGGAGATGCGCTCGACGTCGATCCGGGCGACCAGTGCATTGACTGGCAGATCGCGGCTGTCGGCGGCCGCTTTCAGCATATCCCAGAACAACGGCTCCAGAGAAATCGATGTCTGATGCCCGGCAATGGTGATACTCCGCTTGACCGGCGGGTGGAAGATTTCAGGCCTATCTAGAGCCACCCGGACAATTCCCGTCGGATCAGCGACTCGAGCATGTCCATCCCGGTATCGCTGTCGTTGAGGCAGGGCAGATAGACGAATTTCTCGCCGCCGGCGGCCTGAAACTGCTCCTTGCCCCGTATCGCCAGCTCCTCGCAGGTCTCGAGGCAATCGCTCGAGAAACCGGGCGCGAAAATCGCGATATTCTTCTTCCCCTGTCCGGCCAGCGCTTCCAGCGTCGCGTCGGTTGCCGGCTCGAGCCATTTCGCCCGGCCAAAGCGCGACTGGAAAGCAACCACCAGCTCCCGGCCCATCTTTTCGGACAGCAGACGCGCGGTCTTCTGGCAGTGGCAATGATAGGGATCGCCCAGTTCCAGCGTCCGTTGCGGCATGCCGTGGAAGCTGGCGACAATCGCGTCGGGAACAAAATCCAGCGCCGCAAGATCGCGTTCCAGACTGGTCGCCAGCGCGTCGATATAGGCCGGATCGTCATGATAGGCGGGGAGCAGCCGGATTGCGGGTTGCCAGCGCATGGCAGCAATCGCGTCGAACACCGCATCATGGACACTCGCGGTGGTGGCGCCGCTATATTGCGGATAGAGCGGCGCGATCAATATGCGATCGCAGCCTGCCGTCTTCATCGCTTCCAGCCGGGACGCGATGCTCGGATTACCGTAGCGCATGGCCCAGTCGACCATTACACCATCGATTTTGGGGGCCAGCTTTTCCGCCTGCTTGCGCGTGTAGGACGCCAATGGCGAACCATCCTCGGTCCAGACCAGACCATAAGCTTCAGCGGATTTAACCGGACGGGTGTTGAGGATGATCCCGCGCAAAATCGGCTGCCAGATGACCGAGGGTATCTCGACCACTCTCTTGTCCGACAGGAATTGCTTGAGATAGCGTTTGACCGCTTTCTTCTCCGGCGCGTCGGGCGTGCCGAGATTAACCAGCAGCAGGCCGACTTTTTTCGCCGCGACGGGCGGATGGTCTTGTGGCAATGGTCCGGTTTCACGCATGATCAGGATATTTCTCCGAAAAGTGGCAATTGCCGGAGCCTTGCGCCGGTTGCCGAGAATAGCGCATTGGCGATGGCGGGCGCAACCGCCGGCACACCGAGCTCCTCATAGCCAGCGGATTCTTCCTCGCTTCTGACAAATTCGATCTGGATCGGCGGTATCTCTGCCAGTCGCGGCAGAGACAGGTCGCGCAGTCGCCTGACCTTGGGCAGACCTTTTTCAAACCGGGTGGCACTGCCCAGCGCCATCGCCAGCCCGAAGACAATGCCGCCCTCGATCTGTTGCCGGGCTATATCGGGGTGGATGATCCGGCCGATGTCGACGCTAGCGGAAATGCGGCGTACTTCCAGACCGCTGCCACCCCTGCTGGCGCTCGCGATGATAGCGATATGGCCGCCGCGCATGCTGTGACAGGCCATGCCCTGACCGCTGCGATCCAGACCACCGTCCCAGCCGGCCATGGCGGCAACGCTGGTCAGGCAGCGGGCCAGTCTTGGCGCGTTGTTCATCATCTGCATGCGGAATGAGAGGGGTTCTATGCCGGCCTTCGCTGCCAGTTCGTCGATGAATGATTCGAGATAGAAGACATTGCTGCTGTGTGCGTTGCTGCGCCAGTTGCCGGTCGGCACGCCGACAAAGGCACTATGGTGGTCAACCGTCAGATTGGCGATGTCGTAGGGTATGTCGAGTCCCTCGACAGCCTTGCTATCGGCGTCCCCGATCGAAGAGCGCATAGCTTCGGCATTGCCCAAGCCGTCGAACAGCCTTTTCACCTGTTCGCGTCCCGAAGGGGGAGCGGCAATCTTGATCTGCAGTGCCTCCACGCGGCCGCCCTTGGCCATAGCGGCATCCAGCCGCGCCTGGCTCGGCGCGCGGAAATGGTCGTGCATCAGATCTTCGGCTCGGGACCACATCAGTTGCACCGGCCGTCCCATTTTCCTGGCGATCAGTGCAATCTGCGCGGCGATATCATTATCCAGATTGCGGTCGAACGAGCCGCCGCTCAGCATGGGGTAAAGCGTCACCCGGTCCTGCTGTATGTTCAGCGCTCGGGCCGCCGCCTGTACCGCCGCAACCGGCGCTTGCGTCGCCATCCACAGCTCGAGGCCGCCATCCTTATATTCCGCGGTTGCGGTCCGCGTCTCGATCGGCGCATGCAAGGCGGCATTGGCATGATAGCGCGCCCGGACCAGATTTTCCTCGGTGAATAGGCCGCTGGTTTCTCCACGCGACAGAAAGCGCGTTCCCGGCCCGTCATCCAGCGCCTTTTGCAGAAAACCGTCGATCCGCTCGCTGTCGGCCATGAAGCCGCGCGTTTCGAAAATCGGACTCATTTTATCCAGCGCCCGGTTGGCCGCCCACCAGTTGGTAGCGACCGCCGCGATCCATTGGTCGCCCTCGACCACGTCGATAAAGCCGGTAATCTTGCCGGCACCGGCGCGGTTGAACGATTTCAGCCTTGTCTCGCCGATCGGACCCTGTCTGATCGCGGCATAGACCATGTCCGGCAACCGCACGTCTCCGGCGAAATTGGCCGAACCGTCGAGCTTGCTGGGCAGATCAAGGCGCGGCACGTCCTGTCCGATCAGGCTGCCGGCTCCGGCTGTCCGCAACGGCACGGGATCGGGAAGATTCTGGTTTGCCGCTTCGCGAACCAGCGCGCCGAACCGCAAGCTTTTCTCGCCATTGGCGATCATCCCGTTTTCGACCGTACAGGCTTCCCAGGGGACATCCCATCGTTCGGCCGCCGCCTTGGTCAGCAAGACGCGTGCTGCCGCCCCCGCATCGCGGAAACTGGCAGCAAAAGCAGGAATGGAAGTGGAGTCGGCCGTCACCATGAACTGTTCGCGCACCGCTACATTCTGCGCGATCCATTGCACCGCGGCATTTTCGGTCAATTTTTTGCTGCCGGCCGGCATCAGGGATTCAGCCCATTGTTCGGCCAGCGGGATGTTGCTGTATAGTGAATTGATCGGCGCCGGTTCGACCGCAACGGTGCGCCAGTCTGCGCCCAGTTCGTCGGCGAGAATTTGTGGCAGTACCGTATAGACACCCTGCCCCATTTCGCTTTGCGGCACGACCACCGTGACCTGCCCGTCTTCGGATATTTTCAGAAACGCACCGAATATCTGTTCATTCTCGGTCGCGGCGACGTTCGGTTCGTAGCTGCGCGGCCAGATCGCCCAGGCCAGCGCCAGTCCGCCAAGGGCACCCCCGCCGATCAGGAATTTGCGACGGTTCAGTCCGCTTGCTGGCTGGTCAGGCTGCGCAATATCAGGTTCCGCCGCCATTGAATTATTTCAGCAACCCCAGGCGCGGAATATCGATCTTCGGGCAACGGTCCATGACCACCTTGAGGCCTGCCTCGGTCGCCCGCTGTGCCGCCGCCTCGTTGATCACGCCGAGCTGCATCCAAACCGATTTCGCGCCGATCGCGATGGCTTCGTCGACAACATCACCCGCCGCTTCCGAATTGCGGAAAATGTCGACCATATCGATGTCACCATCGATCGCGGAGAGCGAACCGGCCACCGTCCTGCCATGCAATTGCTGGCCGGCCAGACCGGGATTGACCGGAACCACGTCATAACCCTGATCCAGTAAAAATTTCAGAATCCGGTTGCTGTCCCGTTCAGGTTTTGCCGAGGCCCCGACCAGGGCGATGCGCCGCGTCGATGTCAGCAATTCGGTAAGATCCTGATCGTTTTCCAGCAGCATGTCGCCCTTTCTCCGCCCTATTGATTGTCCAGCCATATCGCCAGCTTTTGCGCAATATCACGAAACGCCTGTCCGTGCACATCGTCGCGACAGGCCGGTGGCATTCCACCGTCACTGGACTTGCGGATCTCGATATCGAGAGGAATTCTTCCCAAGAAGGGCATATCCATGGTCTTCGCCGCCGCTTCCGCACCACCGGCACCGAACGGATCGCTGACCTCGCCACAATGCGGACATTGGTAGCCGGCCATATTCTCGACCATGCCAATGATCGGGATCTTGGCCTGGTTGAACAGATCAACCGCACGGGTTGCGTCCATCAGTGCCAGATCCTGCGGTGTCGAGACTATCACAGCGCCCACCGGCTTGTGATGCTGCATCATCGACAGTTGTACATCGCCAGTACCGGGGGGCATATCGACGATCAGTTCCTCGACATCGCCCCAATGCGCGTCCACCAGCTGCTCCAGGGCCTTGCCGGCCATGGGTCCGCGCCAGGCGATCGCCTGCCCGGGTTTCGCCAGATGCCCCATCGACAGGACCGGCACATCATATTCGTTCGGCACGGGAATCAGTTGCTTGCCTTCTGCTTCGGGCCGCCGGCCTTCGCAGTGGAGCAACCGTGGCTGGGACGGACCATATATATCGGCATCAACCATCCCGACCTTGCGGCCGAGCTGCTGCAATGCAATCGCCAGATTGGTCGACAGCGTGGATTTCCCGACGCCGCCCTTGCCGCTGGCCACTGCGATCAACCGCCGCGCGACCTTCTCTGCGGTCATCGCGATATCGACTTTCTCGATCCCGTCCAGCGCCAGCAGCCTGCCTTTCACCGCAATCTCGATCTGGCCGCGCTCGCGCACGTCCAGTCCGCCAACATTGAGCACCAGAGCAATCCGGCCTTCGGTAAATTTTACGGCGCTGAAACGGCCCTTGGCAACATCTTCTAGCGCTGCCTCGATTGTGGAAATATCGGTCATCGGATCGACATAGTTACACTTTTCTCGGATTGACACTGTTTTTCTGGCAGCGCGCTACCTATAAAGAAACTATGAATGAAAATATTAACGGTGACGCACGCCGCAAATCGATTTTGGGCTCAATTCTGAACATGGCCGGCCCCTGGGGCAATGACGGCGACGGCGGCAATGGAGGCGGCAGCGGCGGTGGTCCGCGCAATCCATGGGGCAACCCCTCCGGCGGACCATCCGGTGGTGGTCGCAAGGGTGCGGCCTCGCTTGAAGAACTGTTCAAAAAAGGCACGGGCGGCGGCTTCAAGGGCGGCATTCCCAAGCGTCCCGGCGGGCGGTCCTGGTGGCCCCTCATGGCGATCGGCTTCATCATCCTCTGGGTGCTGCTGACCAGCATCCATCGGGTCAGCCCTCAGGAACGCGGTGTCGTGACATTTCTGGGTTCCTATTCGCGGACCCTGCAACCGGGCCTGCATTTTTCGCTCCCCACTCCGCTGGAGCAAGTCGTCAAGCTGGACGTCGAGGACATCCGGACGATCGACATCCCCGAAGGCGAAGCCGAGAAGTTGATCCTGACCGGTGATCAGAATATCGTCGATCTCGCTTATTCGGTGCGCTGGAACATCAAGGCGCCGGAACTGTTCCTGTTCCAGATTGCCGAACCGGAAGAGACGATCAAGGAAGTAGCCGAAGCAGCAATGCGGGCGGTGGTCGCGAATTTCACGCTGGATGATACGATCGGCTCCGAACGGACCGAAATCGAACAGCAGGTGGAACAGAATATGCAGCAATTGCTCGACGGCTATGGCGCGGGTGTGGTCATTCGCGGTATCGCCATCAAGAAGGCCGATCCTCCGGCCGCGGTCAACGACGCGTTCAAGGAAGTGTCCGCCGCACAACAGACCGCGCAGACCTATCTCAACGAGGCGCGCGCCTATGCGCAACAGCTCACGGCGCAGGCACAGGGTGAATCCGCCGCTTTCGACAAGGTCTACGAAGAATATCGTCTGGCTCCGACTGTGACCAGACAGCGCATGTATTATGAAACAATGGAACGTGTCCTGTCCAAGGTCGACAAGACCGTAGTCGAAGCCCGGGGCGTGACGCCCTATCTCGCTTTGCCCGAACTGAAGAAACGCGCCCAGCAACCCGCGATAACGACCGTGGAGGGCAAATAATGGGACAGATTATGAAAAATCCCGTGGCGCTCGGCGTGATCGCCATTGTGGCGCTGTTCGTTCTGCTCAACACCATCGTGATCGTGCCGGAAACCCGGCAAGGCGTCGTGGTCCAGCTCGGTGAACCCAAGAGAATTGTCAACCGTTACCAGTCAGGCGAAGCCTTTGGGGAAACCGGTGCTGGCCTGATCGCCAAGATCCCGTTTTTCGAGCAGATCGTGTGGATCGACAAGCGAATCCGCGACGTCGAAATGGAACAGCAGCAAGTGCTGTCCACCGACCAGTTGCGTCTGCAGGTCGATGCCTTCGCCCGCTTCCGGATCACCGATCCGCTGCGCATGTATATTGCTGCCGGCAGCGAAGAACGGGTTTCCGACGAGTTGCGCCCTATTCTGGGTTCCGCGCTGAGGAACGAACTGGGCAAGCGTCCTTTCGCCGCTCTGCTGAGCCCGGAACGCGGTCAGGTCATGGATAATATCCAGGCCGGTCTCAACCGCGTCGCCCGCCAATATGGTGCGGAGATTGTCGACGTGCGGATCAAGCGCGCCGATCTTCCCGACGGCACGCCGCTCGACAGCGCCTATCAGCGCATGCGGACAGCGCGGGATCAGGAAGCCCGGACGATTCGCGCACAGGGAGCAAAGCAGGCCCAGATCATTCGCGCAGAGGCCGATGCCAGCGCCGCGCGGACCTATGCCGAAAGCTTTGGCAAGGACCCGCAATTTTACGATTTTTACCGCGCCATGAAGAGTTATGAAACCACCTTCCAGGACGGTGGTGAGAATGGCCCGCAAAGCTCGTTCGTGCTGTCCCCGGACAACGAATATCTGCGCCAGTTCCGGGGCCGGTAAAGCATCTTGCCTTCGAACCGCGAGATTATCGACGCCTATTATACCGCATTGTCGGTGATGGACGTCGATGGTTTCGAGGCGCTGCACCATCCGGATGTCGTGTATAATGTCGCGGGGAACACGATCATTTCCGGGCGCTATGACAGCTTCGCCGCCCTGAAAGCGGTTTTGCCGGCCATATTCGAGGCTCTGGATTTCGAGCGGTTCCGCTTTGCGGAAAAATGGCGGATAATGAACGACAGTCCGGAGAGCGCAACCGCCATTATGGAGGCCAGAGGCGTCACCCGAAACGGACAGCGCTACGACCAGCGCTACGTTCATATCTTTTCATTTCGCGATGGGAAAATAGCGTCGGTTCACGAATTTTTCGACACGCAACTGGCCAATGACGCGCTCGGCTTTACAGGCAAGCCGGCGTTTGACACCGACGGTCGGTTTGAATTCTGACATCAGAAAGGCCGGATGCGGGGGCCGTCGACTACAAATGTCGTCTTTTCTGCACAATGGCGGTTTTTTTCTGCGAAACGACGATTCGCGGCTTGCGAAAGCTATTTTGCACACCCAAATAGGTTGGCATCGGGAATGTCCCGCAGTTCAGCGCTTAGGATCGGCGGACATATATGCTAATATTCAATTTCCGTTCATGAAAATTGCGCCATTAATCCCGCGATTTTGAACGGATCTGGCGATTGGAACTGATTGGTTCCGCCAGAAATTTGAGAGGAAGATTATAGTGCGTTACGCTTACGGAATTTCAGCCGCTTTGCTATTGGCCGGCAGTGCAGCCACCCTGACCGGTATCGGTCCTGCGGGAGCACAGACCGCCGCCAATGACAGCTCGGTGATGCGCAACGTCGTGCCGCGCGCCGGCGCGCCGATGAGCTTTGCCGATCTGACCGAACAGCTACAGCCTGCTGTGGTCAATATCTCCACCACCCAGCGCGTGCGGGTGAACAACAACCCCTTCGCGGGGACGCCCTTTGACGGCCTGTTCGGCAATCGCCAGAGCGGGGGCGGCGAGCAAACCCGCGAGGCGCAATCGCTCGGTTCCGGCTTCATCATCTCGGCCGATGGCTATGTGGTAACCAACAACCATGTCGTGGCACCCGGCAACCGCAATGCGACGATCGAATCGATTACCGTGATCATGCCGGACCGCACCGAATATGAAGCGGAGCTTATCGGTCGCGATGCAGCATCCGATATCGCCGTGCTCAAGATCAAGGCCAGCAAGCCGCTGCCGTTTGTGAAATTCGGTGACAGCACCAGCGCCCGGGTCGGTGACTGGGTGATTGCCATCGGCAATCCCTTCGGACTCGGCGGGACGGTGACCACCGGAATCCTGTCTGCCATTCACCGCAACACCGGCCAGGGTGGCGCCTATGACCGCTTCCTGCAAACCGATGCCTCGATCAACCGCGGCAATAGCGGTGGCCCGATGTTCGATCTCAACGGCAATGTCATCGGGATCAACAATGCAATCATTTCACCCACCGGCGGCAATGTCGGAATCGGCTTTGCCATTCCCGCCGAAGTCGCCGCACCGATTGTCGAAACCCTGAAAGACGGGAAGACGATCGAACGCGGTTATCTCGGTGTCCAGATCAGCGCGCTTTCCGAAGACCTCGCAGATTCCCTGGGTCTGGAGAAGAATCGTGGTGAATTTGTCCAGCGGGTCGAACCGGATGAGGCAGCAGCCAAGGCCGGCATCCAGGCAGGCGATGTGATCACCAAGGTGAACGGAAAGGCGGTAACCCCCGACCAGACCCTCTCCTATCTGGTGACCAATCTTCCGATCGGCACCGTGGTTCCGATCGAACTGATCCGCAACGGCAAGACGATCAAGGTCAATGCCAAGCTTGGAAAACGTCCTTCCGAAGAGGAACTCGCCGGCAGCACCTTTGACCCGGATGCGGAAGATGATGCGATGGGCCAGAATGACGATGGAACCAGTGCGCAGGCAACCGCCGACGCGCTAGGACTGTCGGTAATCGACCTGACACCGGCAATCGCCCGGCAGATCGGTGTCCCATCGTCGCAGAAAGGCGTGGTGGTAACCACCGTCAATCCGAACAGCGACGCAGCCCAGAAAGGCATAAGACGGGGATTTCTGATCACCAGCGTCAACCGCAAGCCGGTGACCACGGTGGCCGAACTGGATGAGGCGATCAGCAATGCGACCAGCGCTAACCGCGAGGCCGTGCTTTTGCAGATCCGTCGCGGTGCTCGCCAGCCCGTATTTGTTGCGGTCCGGCTACAGGACAATTAAACGCATATAAACAGATGTAACAGACAAGGGCCGGCGCTTGACGCCGGCCCTTTTTTTGCGTCAAGTCGGGATCAGCTTTGCAATATGATTGAGGGGATCCGCCGATGGCCGATGCAACAGAAATTTTTCTCGGACTGGGCGGCGGCGAACGGCAAAGCCTCAATCTCTCCCGCGCAAACCGGCACGGCCTGATTGCCGGCGCAACCGGTACCGGCAAGACGGTCACGCTGCAGGGGCTGGCCGAAAGCTTCTCGGCCAACGGCGTTCCCGTTTTTGTTGCCGATGTGAAAGGCGATCTGTCCGGTGTTTCGATGGCCGGTTCTGGCCAGTTCAAACATGCCGACAAACTGGAGGAACGGGCCAAGGAACTTGGCATGGAAGATTACGCCTATTCCGATAATCCGGCGATATTCTGGGACCTCTACGGTAAACAGGGTCATCCGATCCGGACCACGATCACGGAGATGGGACCGCTGCTGCTTGCTCGCCTGATGGACCTGAACGACACGCAGGAAGGCGTGCTTAATATTGTTTTCCGCTTTGCCGACGAAGAAGGATTGCTGCTGCTCAACCTCGACGACCTGCAGTCGATGCTCGCCTATACGGCGGAAAATGCGAAGCAGCTGTCCGCCAAATATGGCAATGTCAGCAAGGCCAGCGTCGGCGCCATTCAGCGCCAGCTGCTCCAGCTCGACAGCCAGGGCGCGGGACAATTCTTTGGCGAGCCCGCTCTGGAGATTGATGATTTCCTGAAATGCGATGACCAGGGCCGCGGCTATATCAACATTCTCGCCGCCGACCAGCTGATGCGTAGCCCGAAACTCTATGCCACCTTCCTGCTCTGGCTGCTCGCCGAGCTTTTTGAAAGCCTGCCGGAAGTCGGCGATCCGAAAAAGCCGAAACTGGTCTTTTTCTTTGACGAAGCCCATCTTCTGTTCGACGATGCGCCGAAAGCCCTGGAAGACAAGATCGAACAGGTTGTGCGCCTGATCCGTTCGAAGGGCGTCGGCGTCTATTTCGTCACCCAGAACCCGGTCGACATTCCGCAGGAAGTTGCCGGCCAGCTCGGCAACCGTGTGCAGCACGCGCTGCGCGCCTTCACCCCGCGCGACAAGAAAGCGATCAAGGCCGCCGCCGACACGTTCCGGATCAATCCTGATCTGGATGTAGAGGAAGCCATTACCGAATTGCGCGTTGGCGAGGCGCTGGTATCGACCCTGCTGGAAGACGGCGCGCCCTCGATCGTCGAGCGGACCCTGATCAAGCCTCCCCGCTCCCGCCTCGGACCGGTCACGGCAAAGGAACGCGCGATCATCAACTCCATCTCTCCTTATGACGGCAAATATGATACCGAGATAGACCGGAACAGCGCCGAGGAAATCCTGGCGCAAAAAGTGATCGACGCGACAGAAACCGCCAAGGAGGTTGAGGAAAAGGGCGAGGAAGAGGTCCGCAAACAGCCGCGCAAGAGCAAGAGCATCTGGGAAAAAGCACTCAGTCGCGGGGCAAAGGTGGCCATGGGTTCAGCAGCGGGCATGGCTGCATCGACCATGCTCGGCAAAAAATCACGGGCAAACCCGGTGCGGACCGGCGTGACGTCCGCCGTTGGTTCTGTGGTGACGGATCTGGCGGGGCCGGTTGCGGGACGCTTCGTCCGCAATCTGATCGGCGGGTTAATGCGCTAACCGGCGCTGTCCCTGTAGTCGCTAGTCTTTGTTGCCCAGAAAACGCGCGACAATATCCTTTGCCAAGCGGGTCGGGCGCAAAGTGTCGGCGTCAATGCAGCACCAGCTTGACTGGACTTCGGCCAAGACCTCTTCGCCCCGCCGAATGACCGTGCTGTAGAAAGCGCGCGCGCCGTGGACTTTTTCCAGCAACACTTCCGCGATCACATCATCTTCCAGAAACGCCGGCTTGCGATAGGTGATCTCGTGCTTGAGCGCGACCCACAGATGGGCGGCGACCGCTTCGGAGGGCGCAAATTTCTGCCAGTGCGCGACCACAGCATCCTGCACCCAGGTCAGATAATTGGCATTATTGACGTGGCCCATGAAATCAATGTCGGACGGTTCGATCGCGATGCTATGATGGTGTGAAATGCTGCTCATATCGACAATATATAAGAATGACCGTGACCGATTGATAGGGCAAAGTCGATTCTGGTGCTGAATCCGGGAAAGCCGCGCAACATCAGCCGCGAACAAGCTTGAATTTTTCGAACGCCAACCGCTGGTTCATCGTGAAGTTTGTAAAGGCCCCTGCGCCGTCAACCGACGAGAGAAATTCGTCCGCCGCCGCCTTCTCAACATCCGCCAATCCCCGGTGATAGTCCAGCGGGCGTTGCAGCATCCACAGGCTGAACGGCGGTGCGATCCGCTGTCCGGCCACGCCCTCGATGGAAAAATCGGCCATGCCGACCGCACGCGGAATTTCGGTATCGCGATTGGCATCAGCCCAGCGGGCGAACATATCGCTGGTTTTCTGCAGGAAGGGCATCTGCTCTGCCATCATCCGCTCCAGCACCGGGATCAAGGTCGGCGGGATCGCGTCATCCGGTAGAAATTCTCCCGATAGCGGCTGCTGCACATTCACCATCCGCTCGACCCATCCGGCAACCTTCGGCGCCAGCCGCTTCATGATCTCGCCCGATGCCGGATCGCGGTATAAATGGGCATAAAGCGGACCGATAAGACCGTAATCGCCGATCGATGGACGCGAACCCAGCAGATAGTCATGTTCGGCAAAATGCCGGTCGAGATCGGCGAGAAGCGCTTCATAGCTTGCCTCGATCGCGGGGATGGTCTGCTCGTTAATCCCCAATATCGGACAAAAACCCTTGAACGTCTGGCCCCGCTCACGGCCGATAACAAGCTGTTCCTCCCGGCTGGCCTCGGGGGCTGCAACCGCCCCGAATTCGCCGTAGACCCATTCTTCATTATAGTTCCAGCGATAGTGCATCGCCGGGATCACCAGCCATTCGTCACCGAACACTTCCATCAGCAGCGCCACCAGCCGCTGCTTCGGCGTGTCGGGATAGACCGACGGCCCGCCGGTCGTCGCTTCGAAATGATCGATAATCAGCGTTGTGTCCTGAAGCGTTTCGCCGCCGTCGGTCACCATCACGGGAATAACGGGGCGACCGACTCTGGGGACGATGACCGTCTTGTAAACCTCTGTGGTGCTGAGAATCTCCTCGTAATCCACCCCTTTCCAGTCAAGATAGGCCCGCGCCTTGCCCGAATAGAGGGAGAGCGGCCCGCCGTAGAATTTATGCGGCATCAGCCACGGCCCCGGTAGGACGCGACGCCCTGATCCGGCACCCAGAGCCCCTTGGGCGGTTCGCCCGACTGCCAGAAAATGTCGATCGGTATGCCGCCGCGCGGATACCAGTAACCACCAATCCGCAGCCATTCGGGTTTCATTTCGTCAAACAGCCGCCTGCCGATTCCGACCGTACAGTCTTCATGGAAGGCGGCATGATTGCGAAAGGAACCCAGAAACAGCTTCAACGACTTGGACTCGACGATGGTCTCTCCCGGCGCATAGTCAATGACCAGATGCGCAAAATCCGGCTGGCCGGTGACCGGGCAAAGCGACGTGAATTCGGGCGCGGCAAAGCGCGTCAGATAGAGCTCGCCGGCGCGCGGGTTGGGCACATAATCCAGCACAGCGCGCTCGGGCGAAGCAGGAAGTGCGCTGTCCTTTCCCAGAAATTTCGGTGCGGGTTTTTGGGTGTCATCATGGGTCATGGCGGTCTTTTAGGGCAGCCCGTGCGCCATGTCATTAGCCAGCGCCATTTTCATACTGCCCCAAAGCACAGATCGTCAAAAGCCGCCTGATTGTATAAAAGGCCCGACATGTCAGAGAAAATTCTTATACCGATACTGGGCGATCAGCTGTCGATGGATATCTCGTCCCTGGACGGGCAAAACCCTGATGACTGCATCTTGCTGATGATGGAGGTCGAGGACGAAACGACCTATGTCCGGCACCACAAGGCCAAAATCGCCTATATCCTGTCGGCCATGCGCCACCATGCCAAGGCACTGGCAGAGCGGGGATGGTCCGTCGATTATGTGAAGCTGGCCGACCCCGACAACCGTGGCAGCTTTTCCGGAGAAATCGCGCGGGCGCTGGAGCGGCATCGCATCGACCGCATCCGGATCACCGAGGCCGGTGAGTGGCGAGTCATGGCGATGATCGAAAATTGGGAGGACCAATTCGCCATCCCGGTGTCCATATGCCCGGATCGCCGCTTTATCGCGACGCATCAGGATTTCACAAACTGGGCGGACGGTAAAAAGCAGCTGCGGATGGAGTATTTCTATCGCGAAATGCGGCGAACGACCGGAATCCTCATCGACCGCGACGGCAAGCCGGAAGGCGGCAAATGGAATTACGACAGCGCCAATCGCAAACCGGCCAGGGGCGACCTGTCCATTCCCCAGCCGATCCGCTTCCGGCCAGATGCCATAACGGAACAGGTTCTGACCATGGCGGCGGAAGAATTTTCCGGTCATCCCGGGTCACTGGAGCAGTTCCATTTTGCCGTCACCCATGAAGAAGCGATGCGGCAAAAACGCAAATTTCTGGACGAGGCCTTGCCCAGATTCGGAGACTATCAGGATGCGCTGCTCAGCGGAGAGCCGTTTCTCTGGCACTCGATCCTGTCTCCCTATATCAATTCGGGCCTGCTCGATCCGCTCGATCTCTGCCACGAAGTCGAGCAGCGCTATCGAGACGGTGACGTTCCGCTCAACGCCGCCGAAGGGTTTATCCGGCAAATCATCGGGTGGCGCGAATATATACGCGGCATCTACTGGCGCGAGGGTCCCGATTATGTCGAACGCAATTTTCTGAAGGCCAAACGGCCTCTGCCGGAATTTTACTATTCGGGTGAAACCGACATGCACTGCCTGTCCGAAGCCATTGGACAGACGCTCGATCTGGCTTATGCCCATCACATCCAGCGGCTGATGATAACGGGCAATTTTGCCCTGATCGCCGGTCTCGATCCGCAAGCGGTGCACCAATGGTATCTGGAAGTCTATGCCGATGCCTATGAGTGGGTCGAACTGCCCAATACGCTGGGCATGAGCCAGTTTGCCGACGGCGGCATTATCGCATCCAAACCATATGCTTCGTCCGGCAATTACATCCACAAAATGTCGGATTACTGTCAGAAATGCCACTATGACGTGACAAAGCGCGTTGGCGAGAACGCCTGCCCGTTCAACGCCCTGTACTGGGACTTTCTCGACCGCAACCAGAACAGGCTGGCCGATAACAATCGCCTGGCAATGCCCTACCGCACGTGGGGCAAAATGGATTCTCAAACGCGAGACGACATCCGTCGGCAGGCGAAAAGCTTCCTCGATCAGCTGCAGGGAAACTGAATTGCCGAAAAAGCACATAAGCGGTAGATTCGTCCGGCAATGCGTTATAGCCTCGACGCCTTGAAATCGAGTCGCTAAACGGCGGTTGGAGTAGCGCAAATAATTGCGGGCATGAGGAGTTTAATATGGAATTGCTGGTAACGACCGAATGGTTGGCCAACGAACTGGGCGCATCCGATCTGCGTATCGTGGACGCGACGAAATTCATGGCGGATGCCGGTCGTAATCCGGCCGCCGAATATGAAGCGGGCCATATTCCCGGTGCGGTCTTCATGGATCTCAGCGATCTGACCGACAGCAGTAACCCGATCGAAAACATGCTGCCGCCGGCGGAGAAATTTGCCAGCCGCATGCAATCGCTCGGCCTGGGCGATGGCAGCCGCGTCGTTCTCTATGATGACAGCCCGCTCAAAAGCGCAGCGCGCGCCTGGTGGATGCTGACCATGTTCGGAGCGCATGAAGTCGCCATTCTCGACGGTGGCATCGCCAAGTGGAAAGCCGAAGGCCGGCCGCTGGAAAGCGGCAAGGAGGCCTTGCGCCACCGCCATTTCACCGTCTGGAAGGACGACAAGGATATCCGTACCAAGGCCGATATGCTCGCCAATCTGCACAGCAAGGACGAGCAGGTCATCGATGCGCGCCCTGCCGATCGTTTCAGTGGCGAGACTCCGGACCCGCGCGGCAACATTGCTTCCGGACATATTCCGGGATCGACCAATATCCCGCACAGCAACTTCTTCAACGCCGACGGCACATGGAAAAGCAGCGACGAAATCAAGGCGATCTTCAGCGATGCCGGCGTCGATCTTTCCAAACCTCTGGTCACGACCTGTGGCTCCGGCATGACCGCAGCGGTCGTCTCTTTTGCTGCCGCACTGGCGGGTGCAGAAAAGACCGCGCTTTATGATGGCAGCTGGGCAGAATGGGGCGCCGACGCCGATACCCCGAAAGAATCCGCCTGAACATGCCGGCGCTGCTGGAACGATAATTGGCAGATGATGACTCCGGCTTGAAAAAACCGGCGACCCAGGTTGTTACCGGCGGTCGCCGGAAAAATTGGACCGGAGCCGTGGTCAATCCGCCTGTCTGGCGGGGCAGTACCCATCTTTACGAGAATGTCGCCGATCTCCGGGAAGGCCTGAAGACCAATGACGACGGGCGGTTTTTCTACGGTCGCCGCGGCTCGCCTACCCAATGGTCACTGGCCGATGCGCTGACCGAAATGGAGCCCGGCGCCGCCGGAACGATGCTCTATCCTTCCGGCGTTGCGGCCATATCCTGCGCATTGCTGGCTGTGCTCAATCCCGGCGACGAAATCCTGCTGACCGACAGCAGCTACGATCCCAGCCGCAGCTTTGCTGATGCCTTTCTCAAGCGGATGGGCATCACCGCCCGCTATTATGATCCGCTTATCGGCGCGGATATTGCGGAAATGTTCGGCCCCGCTACAAAAGCCATATTGATGGAAAGCCCGGGCAGCCTGACCTTCGAGGTTCAGGATGTACCAGCCATTTGCAAAGCGGCCAACGCGGCAGGCATCGTCACCCTGCTCGACAACACATGGGCAACGTCACGATTTTTTCCGGCGCTGCAACATGGTGTGGATATCGCCATAACCGCAGCGACAAAATATATTGTCGGACATAGCGATGTGATGATGGGCGCGGTCACCACCCATGACAAATATTGGCCCCGGCTCCGGCGCACCGCCCAGCAACTGGGACAGGTGGTTTCTCCGGATGACGCCTATCTGGCCGCGCGCGGATTGCGGACGCTGGACGTCCGCCTGCGCCAGCACGAGGCCAGCGCACTCGAAATCGCCCAGTGGCTGAAGCAAAGGCCCGAAGTCGGTCTGGTCCTGCACCCTGCCTTACCCGATTGCCCGGGCCACGATATCTGGAAACGGGATTTTAAAGGGGCATCCGGACTATTCTCCTTCGAGCTTGCCGATGCCGACGAACATTCCCGTGCGGTCTTCATCGATGCGCTGGCGCTGTTTGGCATAGGATATAGCTGGGGCGGTTTTGAAAGCCTCGCACTGCCGGTCGATCCCGCGAAGCATCGCAGCGCGGTACCATGGACCCCAAGAGGAGCGCTGGTCCGGCTCAACATAGGCCTGGAAGACCCGGCTGATCTGATAGCGGACCTTGCCAAAGCTTTCGAATATTATCACAGTGTCAGCCCATGATCGACAATGCGCTGAAATATATTGAGGCTTTTGCGCCCGACATCCCGCGCAATGTTCAATATATCCAAGGCGCCATCGCTGCGGGGCTGGTGGTTCTCGCGCTGACCGCCGGCTGGTATCTCAGCAAATATATCGGTCCAAAACTGCGTCACCTCTGGGAAGCGCGCGCCGGTTATGAAAGCGAACTTGCCGGCCGCCGCATCCGCGACATGACCCGCCGAGCCACTACCTTCATATTATGCGGCATTTTCCTGGCGGCCTATCCCTGGTATCTGATTGCGCAAGTCGTCTTTTCACTGACCATTGCAATAACCGTCGGCCTGTTCGCCAATGACCTGATCCGTGGCGTACGGATGCCGAACTGGTTGGGAACAACCATTGGCCTCGCCCTGTTCGTTAGCATCGGGTCCGGACTGGTCGGCGGAATCGAGCCGATTACCCTGGCGATGGACAAGGTCGGGTTCAGCCTCGGTTCCCGCCGGATCTCACTGCTCTGGATTGTCACGCTGGCGATGACCGCCGTCATTCTGCTGGCGGTGGCCCGCGTGCTGATGAAGCTGGTGGCCTATATCATCAGCAACAGCGAGCTCGACGCCGCGCAAAAGGTATTGGGGCAGAAACTGGCTACGGTTTCGATATTGGCCGGAGCCTTTGTGCTTGGTCTCGACGTGGTCGGGATCGATCTCACAGCCCTCGCGGTATTTTCTGGTGCCTTCGGCCTCGCCATCGGCTTCGGCATGCAGAAGACGATCGGTAATTTGATCGCCGGGATCATCCTGCTGATGGACCGCTCGATCAAACCGGGGGATGTGATCGCGGTTGGCAATACCTATGGCTGGGTCAACAAGATCGGCGTGCGCGCCGTTTCCGTCCTGACGCGTGCGGGCAAGGAACATCTGATTCCGAACGAGGATTTGATGACCCGCGAAGTGGAAAACTGGTCCTATTCAAGCCCCAACGTCCGGATCAGCATTCCGGTCGGCGTATCCTATAATACCGACATGGATCAGGCGATCGAGCTGATGAAACAGGCCTGTGTCGATGTGCCGCGGGTGCTCAATCATCCCAAACCGGTTGTCTGGATGCTTGAATTTGGCGACAATAGCGTCAATTTCGAGATCCGGTGCTGGATCAAGGACCCGCAATCCGGTGTCGGCAATTTCAGAGCGGCAATTTTGAAAAGGGTCTGGGACCTGTTCAAGGAACATGGTGTCGAAATTCCGTTCCCGCAGCGCGATCTCCATATCAAGTCCTTGCCGGAAGGTGGGACTGTCATATTGCAGGCCGGATCGGAACCGGCCATTGGACCGGCAGGACCAAACGGCTCGGACTGACCAGATGCTGGAAATTTGGTTACGGTATCAGCCTGGCAGACGCCGAATGACGCTTTATTAATCACCGGCAAACAAATCCGCCTAAATTTTAAGCGGCCGAAAGCAAGTCTGTGGCGCAAGTGCAACATTTCAGAATTATGTCATCTTTACTGTCATATTCGATCTTGTGCAGCGCAATAATATAGAGCAGCTTTCTTGGGCATGTTTAGAGACTGTTCGCGTTCGGGGTATCTGGCGTAATATAATAACAGCGGAAACAAAAGTAGGAGGGGCGATACGCATTAACGAGAAAGGGATTTCCATGCGCACGTCCAATAAAGCTAATCTTGGCGGAAAAGCCAAATCAACCATCATCGGCCTCTCGGCCGCATTGCTTGCCTCTACCGCAGCCCCTGCCCTGGCGCAGGATGCGGAAGAATCCGCAAGCCCGATCACAATTTCGGGAAATGCAGCGGTCACTTCTGACTACCGCTTTCGCGGTGTAGCGCAGTCCGGCGGCGATGTCGCTATTCAGGGCGGCATCGATATCGGCCATGAAAGCGGCTTCTACATCGGCACCTGGGGATCTTCGATCAACTTTGCCGGTGGTACCGAGCTCGACATTTACGGCGGCTGGTCCGGTGAAATCGCTTCCGGTATTACCGCCGATATCGGTCTTCTCTATTATTTCTACCCTGACGCCGGCGGCGTTGGCGGTGGAGCGACCGACTTCTTCGAACCATATGCTTCGCTCTCGGCTACGCTGGGCCCGGTTGAAGCCACGGTTGGCGCAGCCTATGCCTGGAGCGGGCAAAGTGCTCTGGCCAACGAAGACAATATCTATCTTTACACCGACCTGAGCGCCGGTATTCCCGACACTCCACTGACCTTGAATGCGCATCTGGGCTATTCGGATGGCGACAGCTTCCTCAGCACGCTGCAAGGAACCGACGGCAACTATGTTGATTGGTCGTTGGGCGTAGACTATGCGATCACCGAAAATCTGTCGCTGGGAGTGGCCTATACGGACACCGACGATTCCCCGTCACAGAAAGATTTCACCGACTCTGCATTCGTCTTCACTCTCGGCGTATCCTTCTAAATTCACAAAGCAACGCTGAAAAAGGGGCCGCTCGGACAACCGGGCGGCCCTCTTTTTTAGCTTGCCGCCACCAGCCTTTGTGTTGCCGGATGCTTCGGATGTTCGATGACCGCCTGCATTGCACCGGATTCGACGATCCGCCCTTCTTCCATCACGGCAATCCGGTGACATATTCGCCGGGCGGCGGCAACGTCATGGGTGATGAACAGAAGGCTCAGGCCGTTATCTGCCTGCAGCCGGAGCAGCAGATCCAGAATTTCCGCTCCCACTAGCGGGTCGAGCGCCGATGTCGCCTCGTCCAGCACCAGAAGCTGTGGCGCCGCAATGACTGCCCGCGCGATCGCTACCCGCTGCGCCTGCCCGCCCGAAAGGCTGGCGGGAGAACGGGACAGAAAATCTTCCGTCAGATCGACTTCCAGCATGGCCTGCCGTGCCATCTCGCTCCGGTCGACAGCTATCAGACCGGGCCGCAGGTTACGCAATGGCTCGGACACAATATCCTCAACCCGCCATTGCGGATCGAGACTGGCAACCGGGTCCTGAAAGACCGGCTGGATCAACTGGCGCATGGCAAGATTGCGCTGGCGACGTCCGGGAAGCGGCGCGCCCTGCCACCGGATTTCTCCACTGGTTACCGGGCCGATACCGGCGATAGCCCGTCCAAGGGTGGATTTCCCCGATCCGGAGCCGCCGACTAACGCCAGGGACTCACCTTGCCGGATCATGATGTCGGCGTTGACCACGGCCCGGATCTTACCGCTGCGCCAGCCCGGTCGCGGGAATTCGACGCCGACATCCACGGTTTCGAGCAGCGGCTCACCGGGCTGGCCAAGCTTTGGCGGTGCCTCGTCTAGCCGCGGGGTAGCAGCGATCAGGCGCCGGGTATAATCTTTCGCAGGATGGGTGATAATCGTCCGTGTCACCCCCTTTTCCACCAGCCGGCCCTTTGCCATCACCACCAGCTGGTCGGCATGGCCCTCGACTGAAGCCAGATCATGACTGACCAGCAGCATCCCGAGCTGATGTTCGGCCCGCAATTCATCGAGCAGGTCCATGATCTCGGCGCGCAAGGACGCATCCAGCGCGCTGGTCGGCTCGTCGGCGATCAGCAATTTGGGATGATGGGCGATAGCCGCGGCAATCATCACCCGCTGGCGCTCGCCACCAGACAGCCGGTGCGGGAACTGGTCCAGTCGCTCGTCTGCCCGGGTCAGGCCGACCCGTTCCAGCATGAGTGCCAGTTCCTTGCGCGATGGCCGTGGTGATGCGGCCTGCATGGCGGCTTCCTGCAATTGCGAGCCGACCGTCAGATGCGGGGTCAGCGCGGTCTGTGGCTGCTGGAACACAAATCCGGTCAGCCTGCTGCGGGCGTTACGCAATTGCTGGTGGTCAGCGCTGGCCAGGTCGATGCCATCCAATATCATCGCGCCCGAAGCGATACCAGGCGACAGGCCGAACGGTGTCAGGCAAGTGAGGCTCTTTCCCGACCCCGAGCCGCCGATGATTGCGGTGCATTGTCCCGCTTCAACGGTCAGGCTGACATCTTGGACCAGCCGCTTGCCGGCGATCTCCACCGCCAGTTGGTCTATTTCGTAAAGGCTCATGAGAAGCGGTCTCGCAACCGCTCGCCTTCGATTGTCAGGCAGACCAGGATCAGCACCAGCAAGCCGCCGGGCAGCAGCAGGCCGAGCGGCGCCATATCTATGTCATCGGCGCCCTCCTTGACCAATGTGCCGAGCGATGTCAGCGGCTCCTGCACGCCCAGGCCCAGAAAGGAGAGGAAACTCTCGACCATTACCACCTGCGGCACGGTCAGCATTAGATAGGCCAGCGCCACGCCGGCGATATTGGGCAATATATGGCGCAGCACGATCGTCGTGGATGGCGTCCCCGCCGCCTCGGCCGCCAGAATGAAGGGCCTTTGCTTCAGCGCCATCACCTGCCCCCGCACCACCCGCGCCATGGTCAGCCATTCGACCAGCCCGATACCGACGAAGACCAGCAATATCGACCGGCCGAACACCACCATCAGCAGGATCACGATGAACATGAAGGGCAGCGCGTAGAGACCATCGACAATCCGCATCATCAGCTCGTCGACTTTGCCGCCGATCCAGCCCGCGGTCGCGCCCCAGGCGATGCCGACGACCAGCGACACCAGCGCCGCCGCCATCGCCACCAGCAGCGTGATCCGGGTGCCCGCTGCCAGCCGCGCCAGACGATCCCGGCCAATGTCATCGGTGCCGAATATATGCGATTCGCTGAACGCCGGCGCGCGGACGGCATCCCAGTCGATCTGGTCATAACTCCAGGGCAGAAAGAATGGCAGCAACAGAGCCAGAGCGGCAATTAACAGAACCAGAGCTAGCGGGAGATGACGCTTCAACATGCGCTCACCCTTCCCGCATTCTGGGGTCGAGCCAGCCGTAGATCAGGTCGGCAAACAGATTGAACAATATGATCAGCGCGGCGTAGAGCGTGACCACACCGAGCACGAGCGGATAGTCGCGGTTGAGCGCGCCCTGCACGAAATAGCGGCCCAGCCCCGGCAGGCCGAAGACGGTTTCCACCACCACGGCCCCGGTCAGCAGCCCCGCTGCCGCCGGACCAAGATAGCTGGCGACGGGAACGAGAGCGGGCCGAAGACCATGTTTGAACAGGATTTTCACCTCGGGCAGTCCCCGCGCCCGCGCTGTGCGAATATGATCCTGCTTGAGCACGCTCGCCAGACCGGCGCGGGTCAGCTTGGCAATCGCTCCCGACACCGGCAGCGCCAGGGCGACGACTGGCATGATCAACCAGGCCGCGCCCTCGCCCGTTCCCGATACCGGCAGCAGGCCGAGCCATAGACCAAAAAACAGCGCCAGCGCGGGTCCGGTGACAAAGGTCGGCAGCGCGGTTGCGATCGTCGCCAGCATCATGATCGTCTTGTCCGCAGCCTGCCCGGCTCGCACGGCAGCAAACAGGCCGGCCGTCACCCCGATCATCAGCGCCAGCACGATCGCCAGCCCGCCCAGCGTCAGCGAAATCGGCAGGCCCTGCGCGATCAGTTCCGATACGGTAAAGTCACGATAGACCAGCGAAGGCCCGAAATCTCCCTGGATCAGCCGCGAAATATAGAGCCACGCCTGCTCCCACAATGGCCGGTCCAGACCATAAGCCTGTTGCAAGGCCGCCTGCGTTGCCGGATCGAGCGGTCGCTCGCCGTCAAACGGCCCGCCCGGCGCCAGCCGCATCAGGAAGAAGGATGCCAATATGATCACCAGCAATGTCGGGATGGCCGTCATCAGCCGCCGGGTGATCAGGGCAAGCACGTGCCGCTAGAGCTCCATCCCGGCAAAACAGCCGCGCACTTCCTGCACGAACAGTTCCGGCACTTCCATCGCCGCGAAATGGCCGCCCTGTTCAGGCTCTCCCCAATAGTGCAAGTTCTGGAACCGTTGCTCTGCCCAGCGGCGCGAAGGGGTGATGATTTCGTGCGGGAAGATGCTGCACCCCGAGGGAATAGTGACCGGATCGACATTGGGCGCGCCGAAGCTTTCGCGGTACAGGCGCGCCGAGGAAGCACCGGCATTGTTGAGCCAGTAGATCATCACATTGTCGAGCAGGCGGTCGCAGTCGAAATTCTCGTCCGGCGCCTTGGCATCCTCTGCCCAGCCCTGGAATTTCTCCATGATCCAGGCCATTTGCCCGACCGGAGAATCAGCCAGACCATAGCCCAGGGTCTGCGGCCGGGTCCGCTGGATTTCCGCATAGCCGGCGCCCTGCTCCTGATAGACCGCGAAATGGGCCAGTGACGCTTGCTCTTCGGGGGTCAGGCTGGCCATCATCTCGTCCGACGGTGGTCCGACGACCACGAGATTGACGTGCACTCCGGCACAATGGCCGAGATTCTGTGCGCCGATCACCGAGGTCACCATGCCGCCCCAGTCGCCGCCCTGCGCGAAATAGCGGTCATAGCCGAGCCGCGTCATCAGCGTGTCCCACGCTTTTGCGATTTTCTCCAAGCCCCATCCGGTCGTGGTCGGCTTGCCGGAAAAACCATATCCGGGCAGCGACGGCAGCACCAGATGATAGGCATCTTTCGCCTCCCCGCCATGTGCCACCGGATCGGTCAGGGGACCGATCACGTCCATGAACTCGACGATCGAGCCGGGCCAACCATGTGTCATCAGCAGGGGCCGCGCATCCGGCTCTGGCGAGCGGATATGCATGAAGTGGATATCGACGCCGTCCATTTCGGTCAGGTGATGCGGGTATTGATTGAGTTCCTGCTCGCAGCGCCGCCAGTCGTAGCTGGTCCGCCAATGTTCGACGATGGTTTTCACATAGTCGAGCGGGATGCCTTGCGACCAGTCATCCACCGGCTCCGGATCGGGCCAGCGCACATGCCGCAACCTTATATCGAGATCGTCCAGTGCCGTCTTCGGGATATCGATTGTGAAGTCTCTGATCATATCATTCATATAAACCAACTTCTTCCTGTTCGTGTATCCCGAGCCTGTCGCCAGACGCAAGGCTCGACATCTCTATTCCGACATGCCGGAATAGAAAGCAATCGACTCACATCGTCGGAACCGGCACTTCGCCCGAATAGTCGTAAAAGCCCTTGCCCGTCTTGCGGCCCAGCCAGCCGGCTTCGACATATTTGGTCAGGATCGGCGCGGGGCGATATTTGGGGTCGCCAAAGTCATTCTGCAGCACGCGCAGGATTTCCAGCAAGGTGTCCAGCCCGATCAGATCGGCCAGAGTGATCGGCCCCATCGGGTGGCCGAGACCAAGTTGAACGCCGCGGTCGATATCTTCCATCGACGCCGTGCCTTCGCCGAGCGCGAAAAAGGCCTCGTTGAGCATCGGCAGGAGGATGCGGTTGACTACGAAACATGGCGAATCTTTCGCCATCACCGGAGTCTTGCCGACAGCTTTGGCGAAATCGCTGGCTATGGCCGCGGTCTGGTCGCTGGTCGCAAGGCCGCGGATGACTTCCACCAGACCCATCAACGGCACCGGATTGAAAAAATGCACGCCGACAAAGCGCGACGGGTCTTTCACCGACTGCGCCAGCCGGGTGATCGAAATCGATGAGGTATTGCTCGCCAAAATCGCTTGGTGACCCAGCACTTCGGATGCTGCGGCAAAAATCTGGCGCTTGACGTCTTCACGCTCGGTGGCGGCTTCGATGATGATGTCGGCATTGGCCATCGGGTCAAGCTGGACGATCGGCTCGATTCGGCCGAGTGCGGTTTCGGCGGCCTGCTGATCAATCTTGTCCTTTTCGACCAGTCGCGACAACTGCTTGGCGATACCCGCCCTGCTGCGTTCAGCGATTTCCATGCTGACATCGGAAAGATAGACGTGATAGCCCGCCTGAGCAGAAACCTGCGCGATGCCGGCGCCCATTTGTCCCGATCCGATAATACCGATTGCTTTCATATCATGCCCTTCATGCTGTTCGATGTGTTTGCACAAGCCACTAGCGATTGTCGGCCAAACTGGCTAGATTGCAATTATGTCCCCTATCAGTTTCATTGTCGGAATATTTGCCACCATCACCGCCGCGACCGCCCAGCCGGCGGCGCAACCCGGTGAGATCCGGACTTTCCGGGACTGGGCTGTCGGCTGCGACAATGGCGGAAACTGCCAGGCTGTTTCGCTGGTTCCGGACGACGGCGGATCCGGATTTGACGGCTGGGACGGACCGGTTTCGATCGTCAGGACCGCCGGCAAAGATGATATTTTCAGGATCCGCGTCCTGTTTCCTGCCCGAGAGATGGACCGTTACCGGATGAATATTGATGGCAAGCTGGTCGACACCGGGCCGATTGTGCAAGGCGATTATCCGATAGAGATTGTCGGCACGGATGCCGAAAAGGTGGCGAAGGCTATTATCAACGGAAGAAATCTCGTCATCCAGGGGCCCCAGGGCGAGAATATCACGCAAATTTCGCTGGCCGGTTCTTCGGCCGCCTTGCGCTATATCGACGAAAAGCAGCAGCGTGCCGGAACCGCAACCGCTCTGGTCGCCAGGGGACCGCGAGAATATCAGCCCGCGGATAGCGAAATCCCGACCATCACGGTCGACCGTTGGGACGATTCCAAACTGGCCCCGGAAACCGGCGATATCGTGGCGCTGGTCGAAAAGTCCAGATGCAAGGACGAGCGCTACGGGCTGGTGGAGGACCAGGTCTTTCCGCTGGGCAAACGCGGCAACCGATTCCGGGCGCTGGTGCTGATTTCCTGCGGCTCGGGCGCCTATAATTTCTCCAGCGCGCCCTTTATCGGGGAATATGTCGCAAATCCCCGCGCGACCAGCGGCTGGACGTTCGCGCCCGCCCGATTTGACCGTCAGCCCAGCTGGGGCGGCGAAGGTACCGACCCGTTGCTGGTCAATGCGAGCTGGGATGAGCGGGAGCGGAAGCTCGGCAGCTATGGCAAGGGCCGCGGGCTCGGCGATTGCGGCAGCGCTGAAAATTATATCTGGGACGGAGACATGTTCCGGCTGACCGATGCCAGCGCAATGCCGGAATGCCGCGGTGCCTATGAATGGATTTCGATCTGGCGCGCAAACTACCGCATTCTCGAAGAGACCACTGCGCCTGCCGAATAATCCTAGGGCGCGTGCTTGAGCGGATGGGCTTCCACCAGCATGAGCGTAAAATAGTCCAGCTCGTCGCTCCATTCGCGCAAGGGCGTCCAGCCGCCGGCCCGCAACATCAGCCGGGCGTCGCGCAAGCCGTATTTATGGCTATTCTCGATATGGATTTTCTGTCCTCCGGCCATTGCATGGCTATGCCCGTCGATTGAAAATTGCACATCGTCCTGGGCTTCCAGATAGATTTCGATCCGCGCATATAAATCGTTCCAGACCGCCTTGTGACGGAACCGGTCAACCGGAATATCTGCTGCCAGCTCGCGGTTGATCCGGTGCAGCAGATTGAGCGAAAATTGTGCCGTCACGCCGGCCGCATCATCATAGGCGTCGATCAGCGTCTGGACATCCTTGATCCGGTCAAAACCGATCAAGAGCTGCGCGCCCTCACCCAGCGTTTCCCGCATGAAGCGCAGCAGGTCGACCGAAGTCCGGGCGATCATATTGCCGATCGTCGAGCCGGGAAAGAAACCGAGCTTCGGCATGTCGGCCACGGCCTCCGGCAGCGCCACCCTGTTCATGAAATCGGCCTCGACCGGATATATCGGCAACTCCGGGAATTCTTCCTGAAGCAGCGAAGCGCTATGTTCCAGAAACTCGCCGGAGATATCGATCGGCACATAGGCCGCAGGGTCAATCGCTTTCAGCAGATGCGGGGTTTTGACCGAACTTCCCGAACCGAATTCGATTACCGCCCGGCCGGTGCCCGTCGATGCAGCAAAAGCCGCTCCATTGTCCTTGAGCAATTTCGTCTCGGTCCGCGTCGGATAATATTCGGGTAGCCCGGTAATCTCTTCAAACAATTCCGAACCGCGCCGGTCGTAAAGCCAGCGCGCCGGGATCGCATAGGTGCGGTTTTCAAAACAGCGCCGGACGTCCTTGCGAAACGTATGGTCGACAAGAGAGGTGGTCATGTCCATGAGGGAGTCCTTGACGTCAAAGGTCTTTGGCTAGCCGCAATCCGCAGAATTGCCAGCGCTGGTGGGGATAGAAGAAATTCCGGTAGCTGGGCCGGACATGGCCAGGCGGAGTAGCGATACTGCCACCCTTCAGGACAGACTGGCCCGACATGAACTTGCCATTATATTCCCCGACCGCCCCGTCGGCCGGCCGGAACCCCGGATAGGGCAGATAGGCGCTGCCGGTCCATTCCCACACCGCGCCATTGTGCGGAAGGCCATGATTGGCCGCCACTTCCCATTCGGCTTCAGTGGGCAAGCGGGCGCCGGCCCAGGTAGCATAGGCATCCGCTTCATAATGGCTGATATGTTGTACTGTGGCGGACAGGTCGAGCCGATGGTGGCCGCCCAGTCCGAACGCGGACCATGTCTTGTCCGGTTCCCGGCTCCAGTACAGCGGGGCTTCAATGCCGTGCTGCTGTACCCAGGCCCAGCCGTCCGACAGCCAGTGGCTGGCCTCCCGATAGCCGCCATCCTCGATAAACGCGAGCCATTCACCATTGGTCACCGGGCGGCTGGCAATCGCGTGAGGATGAAGCAATGTCTCGTGTCTCGGTCCTTCGCAATCAAAGGCAAAACCGGGTCCGTCATGACCGATTGGCTGTACACCCGTTCTGCCTTCGATCCATTCCAGAGGTCCGGGCTCTGCGGCCTCAACGGGATCCGCGCAGGAATAGGCGGGCTTTAGCGGATTTCGGGAAAAGAGATGGAGGATATCGGTCAGCAACAATTCCTGATGCTGCTGTTCGTGGTTCAGGCCAAGCTCGACCAGATCGAGCAATTCTGCGGAGAAGCCGTCCATCGCCCCCTCCATTGCCGTGTCGACATGACGACGATAGGCCATTACCTCCGCGAGCGAAGGGCGGGTTAGCAAGCCCCGTTCCGGTCGTGCGTGACGGGCACCTTCGGCTTCATAATAGCTGTTGAACAGATAGGAATAAGCATCGTCGAACAGGTGATAGCCGGCGACGTGATCACGCAGCAGGAAAGTTTCAAAAAACCAGCTGACATGGGCCAGGTGCCATTTTGCCGGAGAGGCGTCGTCCATCGATTGTGCGGTCGCATCGGCATCGCTCAGCCCATCGGCCAGGCCAACCGAATAATGTCTCACATCGCGGTAGCGGGCCAGCAGCTCACCTGCCCGGGAATCACTATGTGCGTCGGCCGCGTGCGAAATCGGGCGATGTGGTTGGCTGGCGATCAATCCTACTCCGGTAGCGGCTCTTATTGTCTTCGGAACATAGCGCGAACAATGATTAGGTCAACTACGCATATACACTCCGACTGGTTGCATATATCTGCGTTGCAGGGCACTTTAGCGTCCTAACGCGAGGCCCCCGGAACCCATAGAATGTCGTCCTTGCCACCCCGGTTCAGCGCGCGTCCAACTACGAACATATAGTCCGAAAGACGATTGATATAGGCCAGCGCCTGCGGGTTGATCGACGTCGCCCTGACCGCGGCAACACAGGTCCGCTCGGTCCGCCGGGCCACGGCGCGCACCAGATGGATGGCTGCGGCGGCTTTCGTTCCGCCGGGCAAGATGAAGCTGGTCAGCGGGTCTAACTCGGCCGTGGCGGCATCAATGGCTTTTTCCAGCCGCTCCACTTGTGAAGGGACCACTCTCAGAACCATTTCCGACGGCGTAAAATCGTCGCCTTCAGCGGCCGGCGTTGCCAGGTCCGCACCGAGATCGAACAGGTCGTTCTGGATAACGCGCAAGGTCTGGACCAGCGTGTCATCGGCGATTTCGCAAATCGCCACACCGAGCACACTGTTCAATTCGTCCACATCGCCAATCGCCGCCATTCGCGGATCATTTTTGGCAATGCGCGATCCGTCGACCAGACCGGTCGTCCCGTCATCACCGGTGCGCGTATAGATTTTGTTTAGCTTTACCATCGGGGAAGCGGTCTAGCTCTGGCCACCCGCCACTGCCAGCAATATCACCACCAGAATGATCGCGATCGCCTGATATTTGACGCGCGCAAACATCATTTCATTCTGCTTCTTGTGCGAAGCGGTAATGCCTTCGGCATCTACATCGCCTGGCTCCATATTGGCGAAGGCGATCAGCCCGCGCACAAGTGCATAAACAACAGCGCCAGCCGCTGCGATGATCATCAATATCAAAATATAGCTCATAATTTCACCTTAAGCCTGCGAGAGGGATATTCCAACAGGGAAGATTCCCGCCCTGAGATTCTGCACCAGTCGATAGCCGTCTTCACCGGCGGCCCGCAATACGGACAAAGAGGCAGAACCGCGGCTTTTCGACAGCTTTTCCCCCTTGTCATCGAGCAGCAGCCGATGGTGAAAATAGATAGGGGTGGGCAAGGCCAGCAATGCCTGCAGCAGGCGGTGGATGTCGGTGGCGGCGAACAGGTCTTCGCCGCGCACGACATGGCTGATCCCGTCCCGGGCATCATCGAGCGTCACAGCGAGATGGTAGGCAACCGGCATATCCTTGGGCAGCAGAATAACGTCGCCAAGTCGCTCGGGTTGGGTCAAGCGCTCGCCTTGCCGCTCGTCGATCCAGCGCAACGGGCCCGTGATCGCCGCGGCCTTTGCGACGTCAAGTCGCCAGCTATGCGGCTCCTCAGCCGCTCGCTTGCTTGCCACTTGCGGGTCCAGATGACGGCATGTTCCCGCATAAACCGGACCATCAGGCCCTTCAGGCCGCCCCCCTTGTTCCCATAATTGCCGCATATCCGACCGGGTGCAGAAGCAGGGATATAACAATCCCATCGCCTTCAGCCGGTCGGCTGCGGCCGCATAGCTGGCAAGCCGTTCGGACTGAAAAATCACATCCCCGTCCCAGTCCAGGCCTAGCCAGCGCAGGTCATTCTCTATCGCCTCGACAAATTCCGAACGGCTGCGGCCGCTGTCGATATCCTCGATCCGCAGCAGGAACCGGCCCGCGTGCTGTCGGGCGAAATCGTGCGCCACCATCGCTGCATAGGCGTGACCCAAATGCAACAACCCGTTGGGACTGGGGGCAAAACGCACCACAATATGTCGATTCAATTGCCCACTTGACGTCATGAGCCGGATAATGTTCTCTGTGTAATAGTCATGTCACGTTCTTAGGCATAAAGAGCAGACAGTAAAGGACAAGGGAGACAGACACGCATGTACCACCCCGACCTGCTGAGGCATCCGGAAAGCTGCCCCTCGCTTGTCCTTAATGCAGACTATACGCCGCTGTCCTATTATCCGCTCAGCCTGTGGCCCTGGCAAACAGCAATCAAGGCGGTGTTTCTCGACCGCGTCGACATCGTTTCCAGCTATGAGCGCGAAGTACACAGCCCCAATCTCGACATGAAAATCCCGTCGGTGATTGCCCTGAAGAAATATATCAAGCCGTCCGAATATCCAGCCTTCACGCGTTTCAACCTGTTCCTGCGCGACAAGTTCGAATGCCAATATTGCGGATCACCCGACAATCTGACCTTTGACCATGTCATCCCGCGCCGCCAGAAAGGCCGCACGACCTGGGAAAATGTGACCACCGCCTGCCTGCCCTGTAATCTCAAGAAAGGCGGCCGGACACCCAAGGAAGCGCATATGCAGCTCGCCAATCAACCGATCAAACCGACCAGCTGGCATCTGCAGGAACATGGCCGGGCCTTCCCGCCAAATTTTCTCCACGACACCTGGCATGACTGGCTATATTGGGATATCGAGCTGGAAAGCTAAGTCATTCCAAATCCGGTGATCGGGAATCAGACGTAGCGCATCGGCAGTTTTTGCGTAGCTTTGCGTTTCTCGACATTGTCCAGCATCGTTTCGACAGTCACCACAAGCTCGTCGGGGTCAAAGGGCTTTTTCAGATAATCTGTGGCGCCGGCTTCCCGCGCGATCCGTTCATCGGCCGCAGACGACCTTCCGGTCAACATCAATACCGGCGTCGCGAATAGTTCATGATGGTTGCGAATGCGGCGAACCACTTCAACCCCGCCCATTCCCGGCATGCTGCAATCCAATATGATCAGATCGGGGTTTTTCGCCTTGGCTACTTTCAGTGCCGTCAGGCCGTCACCGATCACGCCAATGGCATGCCCTGCATCTATCAGCGTATCACGGACGATCTCGGCAACCATTTCATCGTCTTCGGCATAAATAATTCTTGCCATGGAAAAATCTCCTTGATCAGGCGCGTTAGCAGGAACTCGTTAATGAATTGCCCGGTCTCCCGCGGGCGGCAGCCGGACCATATCCTCCAGCGCCCTGTGGAGGTCAGGCAAATTTGCTCAGTCGCGGATTCCGAGAAAACGAAACGTCTGTCCCAGACTGTTGAATATGCCGTGCGCAAAAATCAGCGGCATGATATTCTTGCGGCCGAACCAGAGATAAAGCATTGCAAAGGCAAACCCCCCGGCTCCGGTGATCAGGGCACCATGCATACCCTGATAATAATAGTGCCGGTAGCCGAAGAAAATCGAGGAAAACAGGGCCGCTCCGATCTCTGCCTTCCCGCTTCCGCCGAAGGCTTTGCTGGTTCGGTCGATGACAAAGGCGCGAAACAACAGCTCCTCGAAAAAGGATCCGTGGGTCCAGACCAGCAGCATGATCCCGATATAAGCCGCCAGATTGCCCTCGATATGGTCAAACCGGCCACTGGTGCCGACATCTTCGAAAAATGCGTCGGCGAAAAGCTGCATCAGCTGTGTAGCCGCGATGAACAGGGCCATTGAAAATAACGTCAGTCCAACGGTTTTCCACCAGTTTTCGGGCCAGCGCAGTCCCAGATACTTCCAGCCCAAGCCTCGGCGCCGCAGCAACAGGGTCGCGACCAGCATCGCCGAAAATGTGGATGCAGGACCGGCATAGAGATAGCTGAAGGACAGAACAGACTGTTTGACCCCGACCAGAACCGCCAGAATTATGAGCAGGTCGACCAGTGCCACCGGATCAAATCGCCTCACCGGCATTTCGGCCACAGGCCCCCTTTGCGATTTGACTGACATCTCGCCCTCATTTTCCCGATGTGTATTACCCCAATATAACACCAGAATTTAATCTCGCAACCACGCAGTATTTCTTGACCCTGCTGGCGGTGCAGTGCAGCATATCAATATGACAGAATCCCTGACCGTCCGCCAAAATCCAGACATCAAATATCTCGGCAAATTGCTGGGCGACGTCATTCGTTCCTATGGCGGGGAAGACCTTTACCGGCGCACCGAATATATTCGTTCGACCAGCGTCGATCGCCATCGCGGTCTCGCCGATGCGGATGCGATTGATCCCGGTCTTGATGCGCTGTCACTTGACGAGACGCTCGCCTTTGTCCGTGGTTTCATGCTGTTTTCCCTGCTCGCCAATCTGGCCGAGGACCGGCAGGGCGTCGCAGCGGAGAAAGGCGCCACGGTGGTCGAGGCGATCGAACTGCTCGCCAGCGAGGGGGTAGATCGGGACGCGATCCTGCAACTGCTCCAGGACGCATTAATCGCGCCGGTGCTCACCGCCCACCCGACCGAGGTGCGGCGCAAGAGCATCATCGACCATAAATCCCGTATTGCCGAACTGCTGCTGATGAAGGACGAGGGAGAGGAAGAAACCCCGCAAGGCGATATGCTCGACGCGGCGATCCTGCGCCAGATCGCCCTGCTCTGGCAAACCCGTCCGCTGCGCCGCGAGCGGCTGTTTGTCACCGATGAAGTGCAGATTTCGCAAAGCTATATGAAAGACGTGTTCCTGCCCGTCCTTCCCCGGCTCTATGCCAAATGGGAGCGAACATTGGGCGCGCGGCTGCCAAGTTTCCTGAAGCTCAACAGCTGGATCGGCGGCGACCGGGACGGCAATCCCTTTGTCGACGCAGGCGCGATGGAGGAAGCCTTGTCGCGGGCTGCCGAAACCGTCATCGGCTATTATCTGATGTGCGTGCACACATTGGGTGCAGAACTGTCGATCTCCACCGAACTGGCCGAAGTGCCCGAAGCGGTGCTGGAACTGGCCGAGGCCAGTGGTGATGACTCGCTCAGCCGCAAGGACGAGCCCTATCGCCGCGCCTTGTCCGGTATCTATGCCAAATTGTCAGCGACCCACCTCAAGCTGTGCGGACATGTGCCGGGGCGCGCGTCGACGATTACCGCCGAGGCCTATGACAATCCGCAGCAATTGCGCGAGGAACTGGTCATTCTGGCGCAAGGCCTGAAATCGGCCGGCAAGGGCGTCTTCGCGACATCCGGAGCGTTGGGCCGCCTGATCCGAACGGTCGAGCTGTTCGGCTTCCACCTCGCCACCCTCGATATGCGCCAGAACAGCAAGGTTCACGAACGCGTGGTCGCCGAATTGCTGAAACAGGCGGGTGTCGAAGATGACTATCTGGCGCTGGACGAAGCGGCGCGGGTCAAGCGGCTGCGCGCTGAACTGGCCAATAACCGTCCCCTTGCGAGCCCGTGGATAACCTACAGCGACGAGACCCGGAAGGAATTGTCAATCATCCGCGCGGCTGCCGAAGCGCACAGGAAATATGGCCCCGAGGTGATCAACAATTATAATATCAGCAACGGCGAGAGCGTTTCCGATATATTGGAAGTCTATGTCCTGTTGATGGAAACCGGCCTCTATCACGCACCCACCGAAGACAGTGATTCACCGTCCTGCCCGGTCATGGCGGTGCCGCTATTCGAAACCGTCGCCGATCTGGAAAATGCACCGCAGGTGATGAGCGATTTCTTCGCGCTTCCCGAAATGCACGCTCTGGCAAAGGGCCGCGGTCATCAGGAAGTGATGATCGGCTATTCGGACAGCAACAAGGATGGTGGGTATCTGACCTCGACCTGGAGCCTGTTCAAGGCGAGCGATGCTTTAACCCCGATTTTCGCCGATGCGGGCATAAAAATGCAGCTATTCCATGGGCGCGGCGGTGCCGTGGGCCGTGGTGGCGGATCCGCCTTCGGCGCGATCAAGGCCCAGCCCAAGGGCACTGTCGCCGGCCGTATTCGGATCACCGAGCAGGGCGAAGTGATCGCCGCCAAATATGGTACGACCGATGTCGCGGAAGCCAATCTTGAAGCGATGACCTCCGCCGTGCTGATCAACTCGCTCGAGCCCGACCGGACCGACGACAAGGTACAGGCCGATCATGCCGCGGCCATGGACGAAATCTCGCAAGTCGCGTTCACCGAATATCGCGATCTGGTCTATGGTGACGACAGCTTCCGGACTTTCTTCCGGCAGATGACGCCGCTGACGGAAATCGCCAAACTGAAGATCGGTTCGCGCCCGGCCAGTCGTACGAAGAGCGACAAGATCGAAGATCTGCGCGCCATTCCCTGGGTGTTCAGCTGGGCTCAGGCCCGGGTGATGCTGCCCGGCTGGTATGGTGTCGGACAGGCGCTTCAAGCCTTTGACGACAAGGCGAAACTGAAGGATATGGCGCAGAGCTGGCCCTTTTTTCAGGCATCGCTCTCCAATATGGAGATGGTGCTGGCCAAGTCCGACATGGGTATTGCCGCCCGCTATGCCGGCCTGGTCGAGGATCAGGACATGGGCCAGGCTTTCTTCGGCCGCATCCGGTCAAGCTGGTACCAGACGCGCGACATATTGCTGGAAATCACGGATCAGCCGCATCTGCTCGCAAAAAGTCCCGCGCTGTTCAACAGCATCGAGTTACGGCTGCCCTATATCGAACCGCTCAACCATCTGCAGATCGAACTGATGAAACGGCTGCGCGCCGGCGAGGATGATCCGCGTATCGGGGAGGGCATCCAGCTGTCTCTCAACGCCATCGCCACCGCATTGCGCAACAGCGGCTGACGGTCAGCCCGGTTTCCGGCCTGAACCCATCTGACTCTGCTGCGAAAAGGAAAGCATTTTTCCGAGCATTTTTGTCAGTCGCTTGTGCCCTTTTCCGCGCCTAGACTTCTCCGAAATAGGAGAGATTCATGGCTGTCGAGACCAAGCGTAGTTTTTGTCGTTTTTGTCACGCAAGTTGCGCAATGATTGTCGAGGTGGAGGACAATAAGGTCAAATCCGTCCGCGGCGACAAAGAAGACCATTTGTTCCACGGCTACACCTGCATCAAGGGTCGCCAGTTGCCTGATATGCACAATCTTCCGGACCGGATGATCACCAGCAAGATCCGCCAGCCCGATGGCAGCTTCAAAGACATATCGACCGCCGAAGCGCTGAAGCTCGCCGGTGAGCAAATGAAGAAAATGGTCGAGGAGCACGGACCACACAGCATCGCGATCTACTGCGGCACCAATGCTTTCCAGAACAGCGCCGTGCTCGGCACCTCTTATGCTTTTGCGCAGGGTATCGGATCGCGCAACTGGTATACCAGCGTCACGGTCGATCAGCCGGCCAAGGTTTTCACCACCGCTCGCTATGGCATGTGGATGGGTGGCGGCAACGCCTTCACTGAATCCGATGTCGCGATGTTTGTCGGCAATAATCCGATCGTCTCCCATTATTCCGGCGGCATGCCGACATCCTCTCCATCACGTGGCCTGCGCGATGCAAAGGCGCGCGGCATGAAAGTCATCGTCGCCGATCCGCGGGTCAGTGACATGGGCAAACTGGCGGACATTTATCTTCCGGTGAAACCGGGCGAAGACCCTGCCCTGCTCGCCGGCATGCTCAACGTGATTTTCGAAGAAAAGCTCTACGACCAGAATTTCGTCGCCGCCCATGTCGACGGCGTGGAAGAACTGGAAGAGGCGGTCAAACATATGACACCGGATATCGCCGCGAAGCGCGCCGGGGTCGAGAAGGATCAACTGGTCGCCGCCGCCCGGATGTTCGCCGGTGCCAACAAGGGCCGGGTCGTCACCGGCACCGGTCCGGAAATGGCCGGCAATGGCACGCTGACCGAATATCTCGTGGCTTCGCTCAACATTCTCTGCGCCCGCTTCAACCAGGAGGGCGAGCGGGTTTCCGCGCCGACGGTCTTCAATCCGCTGATGGGCGGACCGAGAAAGGCGCAGGTCGCGCCGAAGATGCCGACCTTTGGCGAGGGCTTCCCCAAATCACGGATCAGGGGCCTCGGTCATCTCGGCAAGGAGATGCCGTGCAATGTGCTGGCCGACGAAATCCTGACGCCAGGCGAAGGTCAGGTCAGGGCGCTGATCTCGATCGGCGGCAATCCCGAAATCGCCTTTCCCGACCAGCAGAAAGTCCGCCGCGCGCTCGACGAATGCGAACTTTTCATCCAGATTGACCCGTGGATGTCGGCCAGCGCCAAACGCGCCGACATGATCCTGGCACCGAGCATGTGTCTGGAACGCGAAGACATCAACAATGTGTCGGATGCCTTCACCGAAGAAGCCTATGGCCATTATACCGAGGCGATGGTGCCGCCGCCCGGCGACACGATGGACGAATATGAAATGCTCTGGTGGCTGGCCAAGCATATGGGCATCGAAATGAATTTCCCTGGCGGCCCGGTCTCGATGGAAACCTGCCCGGACAAGGCGACCGTCCTAGACCTGATTTCCGAAGGCTCTCTGCTCAAACCGAGCAAGGCCAGGGCCGATGCAGCGGCGCTGGAACGCAAGGGTGCGGCGATCACCTATGAAGACCTGCATCCCGTCGTTGGTCCGGCCGATCCGGACGCGCAGGAGAAATTCGATCTCGCTGCTGGTGCCATGCCCAGCGAACTGATCGATTATGCTGCCAATGATCCGGTCGAGAGCGGCTTCGATTTCCGCCTCATCTCCCGCCGGTCCAGACACCGCTATAACAGCAATGGCCACACCTTCCCGAAGCTGGTTGAAAAAATGCCAACCAACCCGGCCTTTTTCAATCCCGCCGATCTCGCCGCAGCCGGCATTGAAGACGGTGCGATCATCGAAATAAGCTCTCCCAATGCCTCGATATTCGGGCTCGCCAGGGCCGACGAAAAAATTCGGCCCGGCGTTATCTCAATGAGCCATGCGTTCGGCGATAGCGAGGCTGGCAAGGACGATGTGATGACCAAGGGCGGCTCGACCAACCGGTTGATCGTCGATGATGCTGATATCGATCCAATCACCGGACAGGCGATGCAAAGCGCAATTCCGGTCAAGATTGCCGCCGCCTAGGGGATGATGCCATGCCAATGAGCGAGAATTATATCGACCAGATGAAAGCGCTGATGGAGTGGGAGGCTTCCCGCACCGCGCCGCCGGAGGGATTTCCCCACCTTCCTGACCTGCCCGCTGGCCGCTATACGAGTCAGGAATATTATGATCTCGAGCAGCAATATCTGTGGAAGAAGAGCTGGCTGTTCGCGGCGCATATCGATGAAGTCCCCGAACCCGGCTGCTTCATGAAATGGGAACAGATTGGCGATCCGCTTGTCATCGTCCACGGCATGGATGGCGAGGTGCGGGCGTTCTACAACACCTGCCGCCATCGCGGTGCGCCGGTGGTGACCGAAGAAAAGGGCAAGACGCCGCGGCTGATGTGCGGTTATCACAACTGGACTTACAAGACCGACGGGTCTCTGGTCGGCGTGCCGGAAAAGCAGGACTTCGGCCCGGATTTCGACATGTCCTGCCGCAGCCTGATCCCGGTCCGGTGCGAGCGGCTGGGCAATCTGATCTTTGTCAATTTTGACGAAGAGGCCATGCCGCTGAAACAATGGCTGGGGCCGGTCTGGGATGAGTGGAAAGAATTCCGGTTTGACAAGATCAGGCTTGCCGCGCGCCACAGTTTCGACCTGAAGTGCAACTGGAAGGTGGCGATGGAGGCCAATATGGAGGTCTATCATGTGCCCTTCATCCATCCGGATACCGTCTCTCCTCTGGTCGACAGCAAGCGCAATGTGAATACGCTCTACCCCAACGGCCATGCCCGGATGCTCGCGCCTGCGCCCGCACAGACCGACCGTGAACATGTCCGCGCCATTGACAGCCCGCCTAACTGGCAGGAGATCGATGGCGTTGGCGAATTTGGCCGCACCTGCACGCAAAGCTACACGATGTTCCCCAACTGGGTGTCACCGCTGAGCAATTATTTCGTTCCGCCGCTGATCTTCTGGCCGACCTCTTTGAATACAACCCGGCTGGAACTGGTGACCATGGCAATGGATTGGGGTGATGGCCCGGCCCCGGATCTGTGGACCGTGCCCCATGACAGCAAACCCAATGGCCGCGACATGTCGCCGATCATTCTCGAGGACACGCAATTCGGTGAAATGATCCAGAAATCGATGGAGAGCGACGGCTTCAAGAGCGTGCCGCTAAGCTATCAGGAAGCGCGCATCTACAGCTTCCACCAGAATTGCGACAAGATGATCGGACTCAACCGCGTGCCGGATCATCTCGCAGTAGAACAGGTGATCGGCGAGGAATGGGTCTATCCCAATGATCCCCGAGTCGCACAGATGGAACAGATGGAAGCAGCAGAATGAAGACGGGAAAAACCTGATGGGACGCGTGCAGGACAAGATCATATTGCTAACCGGCGGAGCAATGGGACTGGGCAGGGCCGCGTCACAGCGTCTCATCGACGAGGGCGCGCGGGTGATCATCACCGATCACAATGCCGAAGCGGGCGCCGCAACCGCAGCGGAGCTTGGCGACAAGGCGGAGTTTCTGGAGCAGGATGTTACCAATCCGGATCGCTGGGGCGAAATCATCGCCCATGTCGAGGGGAAATATGGCCGGCTTGATGTTCTGGTCAACAATGCTGCGGTCACCGTTTTCGGTTCGATAGCAGACGTCAGCTACGAGGATTTCAAACGCTGTTACACCGTCGATGTCGACTCGATATTTCTCGGTTGCAAGACGGCCCTGCCGCTGATGAGCAAGACGGGCGGGTCGATCATCAACCTTTCCTCCGCCGCAGCTATCAACGCCAGCGCCGATCTGGTTGCCTATAACAGCGCCAAAGCCGCGATTCCGATGCTGACAAAGTCCATTGCCCTTTACTGCGCGCGCGAGAAAAACAGGGTACGGGTCAATGCGGTGCTGCCCGGCACGATCATGACCCCCAATGTCCGCAGCGTCATTGATGGAACGCCCAATCCAGCGGAAACCGAGGAATCCTTGCAGCTGGCCCAGCCGGTCGGTCACATGGGCGAACCCGACGATATCGCGCATCTGATCGTCTATCTTGCCTCCGAGGAAAGCAAATTCGCCACCGGAGCCGCCTTTGCGGTCGATGGCGGTCTGAGCATCTAGCTTGCCGGAGCGGCCAACGGACAGGGCCCGTGTCTTTATATTGCAGCAAAGCCTAGCCTTTCCCACACCAAATCCCTAAATGCTCCAACATGCATTTTCTCGATCAAGCCAAAATCTATGTCAGCTCCGGTCAGGGCGGGCCTGGCGCTGTCAGTTTCCGGCGTGAAAAATATATCCAATATGGTGGCCCCGATGGCGGCAACGGCGGCAAAGGCGGCGATATCGTGTTCGAAGCCGTCGAAGGCCTGAACACATTGATCGACTTTCGCTATGCCCAGCATTTCAGAGCCCCGCGCGGCAAGGGGGGCGCCGGCCGCAACCGGACCGGTGCGGGCGGCCATGATCTGGTCATCAAAGTGCCTGTCGGTACCCAGATCCTGTCCGAAGACAAGGAGCTGGTGCTGCTCGACTTCACCCGCGAAGGCCAGCGCGCCACCTTTCTGGAAGGCGGGATCGGCGGGCGCGGCAACGCCAGCTATAAAAGCTCTACCAATCGCGCCCCGCGCCAGCATCAGCCCGGCGAACCGGGCGAGGAAGCAGCCGTCTGGTTGCGACTGAAGCTGATCGCGGACGCGGGCCTTGTCGGCCTACCCAATGCCGGCAAATCGACGCTGATCAACAAGGTGACCAATGCCAGTGCCAAGGTCGGGGCCTATCCCTTTACAACCATCCACCCCCAGCTCGGTGTGGTCCGGCACAAGAGCCGCGAGTTCGTACTTGCCGACATCCCCGGCCTGATCGAAGGCGCAGCGGATGGCGCTGGCATTGGCGACCGCTTCCTCGGTCATATCGAACGGTGCAAAATATTGCTCCATCTGATCGATGCGACCGGAGACGATCCGGTGCAGGCCTGGAAGACGGTCACCAAGGAACTGGAAAAATATGGCGGTGGCCTCGCCGAGAAACCGCAAATACTTGCGCTCAACAAAGCCGATCTGCTGGACGACGAGCTGATGGCGGACATCGCCGACCAGTTGCGCGCAGCCGGTGCGGAACATGTTCTGCCGGTATCGGGCGCCACCGGCGAAGGGCTCGATGCTGCGCTGGACAAAATATTGGAAGCGGTCGGCGAGAATAGCTCCATCGAGCAAAAGGGCCTGGATTCAGACACCTCTGGCGAAGAGGATATTGTCAAGGACTGGTCACCGCTGTGAGCGTTGACAAGCCGGAGACGATAGTCGTCAAGGTCGGCTCTTCCCTGCTGGTCGGCGAGGACGGACAGCCAAGACGGACGTGGCTTCAAACGCTGGTCGCCGATATCGCCAAACGCCATCAGGCGGGTGACAATCTGATCATCGTGTCTTCCGGTTCGATCGCTCTGGGCGCGCGCAGGCTCGGCCTCGAACAAGGTGGCCGTTCCAGCCTTTCCGATGCACAGGCAGCGGCTTCTGTCGGCCAGATCGCACTCAGCAGCCTGTGGTCGGAGCTTCTGGCCGAACATCAGATCACCGCCGCCCAGATGCTGCTCACGCTGGACGATATGGAAGATCGCAAACGCTATCTCAACGCCACCGCGACGCTGGAAAAGCTGCTGGAGCATCGCGCCGTTGCGGTCATCAACGAGAATGACAGCGTCGCCACTGACGAAATCCGCTTCGGCGACAATGACCGGCTTGCCGCGCGGGTCGGCCAGGCCGCATCGGCTGATCGCGTGCTGCTGCTCTCCGACATAGACGGCCTTTACGACCGCCGCGAGGATAGCCAGGCTTACGGACAGTTTATTGGCGTGGTCGAAGCGGTTGATGAAACGATCATGGCGATGGCAGACGGCAGTTCTTCATCCGGCCTGGGTTCGGGCGGGATGATATCGAAGCTGGAAGCGGCCAAGCTCGCCAATCTAGCCGGAATCGAGCTGTCGATCATTTCCGGACGCCACGACCATCCGCTGGAACGCTATGCCCTGACCAACGTCGGGACCCTGTTCAGGGCCGGCGATGGCGCCAATGCCCGCAAGGCATGGCTGGGCGGACGACTGACCTCGGCCGGATCGATTACCATTGATGCCGGTGCGATCGCAGCCCTGCGGTCGGGAAACAGTCTGTTGGCGGCCGGAATTATCACGATTGACGGCCAGTTCGAACGCAGTGACGTGGTCGATATCCGCGATGAAGACGGTCTGACGATCGCTCGCGGTCTGGCCGAATATAACGCGCTCGACTGTGCCAAGATCATCGGTCGCCGCAGTTCGGAACTGGAGGCTCTCCTCGGCTATGCGCCGCGAAGCGCGGTGGTTCACCGCAACCAGATGGTGCTGGTCTAGCCGCGATGGCCGACGTTGCTCAAAAGACAGTCGCGATCACCGGCGCGACCGGCTTTGTGGGCAGCCGGATGCTCGACCTGATCGTCCGGAACGGATATCGCGCCCGCGCACTAACCCGCCGCAAGCAGGATGAACGCCCCGGCGTCACCTGGGTACGCGGCGCGCTGGACGATCCGGAAAGCCTCGCTAGCTTGTGCAGCGGCGCGGATATGTTTCTGCACATAGCCGGCGTGGTCAACGCTCCGGACAGAACCGGCTTTGAGGCCGGCAATGTAGCAGGCACGCTAGCCGTCATCGAGGCCGCCAAACAGGCTGGAACGCGGCGTTTCGTGCATGTCTCCTCGCTGGCTGCCACCCAGCCCCGGCTGTCGATGTACGGCGAGACCAAGGCGAAGGCGGAAAAACTGGTCCAGACCAGCGGCCTCGACTGGACGATCATCCGCCCTCCCGCCGTCTATGGCCCCGGCGACGGCGAGTTTCTTGATCTGTTCAAAATGGCGCGACTGGGTTTCCTGACCCTGCCGCCCGATGCCGACGGCCGTTTGTCGGTGATCCATGTCGAAGATCTCTGTCACGCCCTGCTGGCCTTGCTACCCGAGAAGGAAGATTTTACCGCGCGGATATTCGAGGTCGATGACGGCAAGCCGGGCGGCTGGACGCAGGCCGGCTTTGCCAAGGCCATCGGTCGGGCAATGGACAAGCGTGTTGCAACGGTCGGGACCCCCAAATTCTTGCTCCGCCTGGCTGCCGGGGCCGACCGTCTGCTGCGCGGCGACGGGGCCAAGCTTACCGAGGACCGGGTGAATTATTTTTGCCACGATGACTGGACGATAGACCCGCAGAGGCGAATCCCGGGACCATATTGGCAAGCGCGGATCGAGACGCACCAGGGTCTCGAGGATACCGCAAAATGGTATCGTCAGAACGACTGGCTGTAACCCGGTTCAGACAAGCGGTCCGGCGAACTGCTCGTAAATATAGGCGATGAAGGTCAGCGTCAGCCCCGCCAGAAACACCCGATAGGCCCATCCCAGAAAGCGATATTTTTTCCGCTCGAGAATCTGGCCCATCTGGTAAATATCACGCAACATCGCCCGATAGGTCGATTCCTGGGTGCGCAGTTGTGTTTCCAGCAAATGTTCGACGAACTCCTCTTCGGAAATTTTGGAAAAGCCGCCAAAAAACAGCATATTGGGGGAGTTGTTTTTCTCGAGCTTGAACGAGGGCATCACCGCCAGCGCCGCCAGACCAGCGGATATGAAGGCTGAAATCGCCAGAATGAGGAGCGGCAGGGATATATTGCCAGCGTGGCTCTGGCCAATGGCGAGCGTGAAAACAACAAATGTCGCGCCAATCAGCATATTGGCCTTGTTGTCCGCCATGACACTCAATTGCACATGATGGCGCTGGGTGGTTCCCAGCGCATAGACAACTTCATCCGGCCATCTGCTGCCTTCGTCCATAATCATACTCCCAAACCTGTAGACCTCGATAAGGCAGAAGAGTGGCAGAAAGCGCATGTCCGGGCAAGACAAGGCGCGCATTGTGCCGCTTTTGCGCCTTATTCGCTTGCCAATGGTGCGCATGTCTTGGCAAAGGTCGGGAATAGCAATTTTGAAAGCATATTATGGCAAATCGCGAAGAAATCATGGCCAAGGTCAGCGAACTGATCGGGCCGTTTAACAACAAGGGCGTCGAACTGGCCCCCGGCACCACGTTTCAGGGTGATCTCGAATGGGACAGCCTGACGGTCATGGACTTTGTTGCCGCGGTCGAAGACGAATTTGACATCATCATCACGATGAACATGCAGGCCGAGATCGAGACCGTCGGCCAGCTCGCCGATGCCGTCGCAAAGTTGATGGAAAACTAGAACCGGACACCCGTTCGCCCTGGGCTAGATCAAGGGTCGCACGAGCGGGTGATTCGTACTTCGACAGGCTCAGGACTAACGGAAGTAAAGCATGACCGATCTACTCAGTAAATTTGACCCACTCATCCAGGAGCGCGAGAATCTCCTCGCGACGGGCGTCAAGGATCCGTTTTCGCTGGTGATGGAAGAGGTGCTCTCACCCACCGTCGCCATCTGTAACGGCAAGGAAACGATTCTCCTCGGCACCTATAATTATATGGGTATGACCTTTGACGATGACGTTCGTCAGGCCGGCCTGAAAGCGCTGGAAGAATTTGGCTCCGGCACCACCGGCAGCCGCGTGCTCAACGGCACCTACAGCCTGCATCGCGATTGCGAGGAAGCGCTCAAGGAATTTTACGACATGGACCATGCTATGGTCTTTTCCACCGGCTATCAGGCCAATCTGGGGATCATCTCGACGCTGGCGGGCAAAGGGGATTATGTGATCCTCGACATCGACAGTCATGCGTCGATCTATGATGGTTGCGCGATGGGCAATGCCGAGATTGTCGCTTTCCGCCACAATGATGTCGAAGCGCTGGAAAAGCGGCTGAAACGCCTGCCCGCCGAGGCTGGCAAGCTGGTTGTACTTGAAGGCGTCTATTCGATGCTCGGCGATGTGGCGCCGCTCAAGGAAATGGTTCGTATCTGCAAGGAAAACGGCGCCATGGTGCTGGTCGACGAAGCCCATTCGATGGGTTTCATCGGCGAAAACGGTCGCGGTGTCTGCGAAGAGCAGGGCGTGATTGACGATGTCGACTTCATCATCGGCACCTTCAGCAAAAGCGTCGGGACGGTCGGCGGCTTCTGCGTCTCCAACCATCCGAAAGCCGAAATATTGCGCTTGGTTTGCCGCCCCTACGTATTCACTGCCAGCCTGCCGCCCAGCGTCATGGCCACGGCAAGCACCTCGATCCGCAAGCTGATGCACAGTGGCAACAAGCGCGCGCATCTCTGGGAGAACAGCAAGAAGCTCCACCAGGGCCTGCGCGACCTCGGATTCACTCTCGGCACGCCGGAAGCGCAAAGCGCGATCATCGCGGTGATCATGCCGGATCTCGAAAAGGGCGCGATGATGTGGCAGGCGCTGCTGGCCGAAGGACTCTATGTCAATCTCGCCAGACCACCGGCGACACCGGCCAATATGACCCTGCTGCGCTGCTCGCTCTGCGCGGAACATACGAGCGAACAGGTCGACCAGATCCTGGGCATGTTTGAAGCAGCCGGGAAAGCAGTAGGGGCGATCTAGCGCTATGAGCAGTTCCATCCTCATCGAACAGCGCGGCGCAATCGAAATTCTGACCCTGAACCGCCCGGACAAGCTGAACACCATGAACGAGGAGATGATCTTCGCGCTGCAGGATTATTTCCGCGGGCTGCAGAAGCGCCACGACGTGCGCGTTGTGCTTTTCCGCGCCGAAGGCCGCGCCTTTTGCGCCGGCCTTGATATCGGCGGCTGGAAGAATGACGGGTCAGCCGGGCAAGTCCAGCATGTCTGGCGTACCCAGCGGTCCATCGCCACGGTGATGCAACTGATGCGGCAATGTCCGCAGCCGATTATCGCGCTGGCCCGGGGCGCAGCCTGTGGCGGCGGATTCTCGCTATTGCTCGCCAGCGACGTTCGCTTTGGCGCACCGTCGCTGAAAATGAATGCCGCCTATATCAAGATTGGCCTCGGCGGCTGCGACATGGGCTCCAGCTATTTCCTGCCGCGCATGGTTGGCGCTTCGATTGCATCGGAACTGATCCTGACCGGCCGTTTCATCCATGCCGAACGGGCGGAAAAATATGGCCTGATCAGCGAAGTCGTCGACGATGACAAGCTGCTCTCGACCGGCCTGTCTCTGGCCGAGGAGATGCTCGACACCGCGCCGATGGGCCTGCGCCTGTCGAAGGATGCCCTGAACCGCAATATCGATGCGCAGAGCTTCGAGGCAGCGCTCGCCATCGAAGACCGGCAACAGGTGATGCTCTCGATGACCGAAGACAGCCGCGAGGCGGCCAAGGCCTTTTTTGCGAAAAGAAAGCCGGATTACAAGGACCGCTAGCATCCCGTCATTCTGAACTTGTTTCAGGATCTCGTCACTCTTGCTCCCATATTCCGGTTCGGATTCCCGGGGTCCTGAAACAAGTTCAGAATGACGGGATCATTTGATCGCCCCGCCGGCGATCAATCGCGGCAGCATTACCAGCGCACCCAATATCGGCCATTTGCGTTGCCAGGGCTTGATCACATAATCGGTCCCGGCGTGCCGGTTGATTTTCCACGCCAGATAATCAATCCCGCCGGCATAGGTGGCGGAGGCCTTGGCCAGCCTGGCGAGCGTCAGCAATTTTCCGTTGCGCCGCAACTGCCGCCATCTTTTTTCCACCGCATCGCGGGACGCGACAATTTTAAGCTTTTTGCCCTCCACCTCATCCCGCGCGGCAATCGCCGCAAGCACGGCCGGTCCGAATCGCGCATAACGTTCCGGATCGGAATCAACTACGGAGCCGGAGCGGTCCTTCCGCTCAGCGCGCAGTTCGGCGCCGTAGGTCAGCTCAAATCCCCGCTTCCAGAGGTCGACAATATTATATTTGGTGTCGATGTTCATCATCGGGAAGGTCATGTCGAACAGGGTGATGGAAGCGCCTTCGATCGCCTCGACCGCTCGCACCTGCGCCGCTTCGTCCGCCTGCCAGACCAATCGGGACGGTTGCGCGAACCGCGCCCAGACGCTGACCGCGCTGGCGCCGATCCGGTTCAATTTGTGAAAATCTGATTCGCTGAGCACCGCCACCTTGGCAACCAGTCCGTCATGTTCCGCCGGAAAGACATTGGGTGGCAAGCGCCTGTTCGCCCTCACGAGCCAGCTTTTGCCATAAGCCGCCTCATAATCCGACACGATCAGATAAAAATCGAGCATCTGCCCGTCGAGCTCGGTGGAGCGCAGGCAAGAGCCGTAGAACAGCACCGCGCGCGACGCCTCGCCATATTGCGCGGCAATGGCAGCGGCAAAGGCGGTCACCCTCCCGTCGACGGGCTGGGCCAGTTCCTGTGCAATCAATGTCTTGAGTTCGCTCACGCGAAACGCCTTAGCTCAGGCGGCGAGCCGAAGAAAGGATACTGGTTTGGTGGATTTCAGCACGATCGGTTGTCCCGGCTGGGCGGAGAAAAGTTCGCCGTCCATCAGCACATTGCTGCCATCGCCTTCGATACGGATCATGTCTCCCCGTTCCAGATGGATGCCTTTCTGCACTTTTCGTCCCAGCCGCCCGAAAATCACCGACAACAGAAAGCGCATGATGGCACCGGCCTGATGATCAATGGCCAGAAACTGCATCCGGCCAATCGCATTCTTGTTCCGCATGGATCGCTTCATCAGCAACAGCTTCTCCAGCGTGGTGACGATCAGCACCGCAAAATTGCCCTGGAACTGACCATCCCGAATCAGCGATATCTTGATCGGCGTCGACCGCTTCGGCAAAAACTTGCCCTTTATTCCAAACAAAACGGAGGCCAGTGCGGCGAAAACCGTCAGCACATGCGCGGCCGCGTTAGGCAGGCCCAACGGGTATATCTTGTGCCGGCAATAGAGAATGAACTCGGACAGGCCGGCCCCGCCCAGAAACATGCCCAGCACCACCTTGCTATCCTTGCTGCCATCCGACAGCGCGATCAGTTCCCGGTCGACGAGATGTTCGTGCAGATCATGTTTGGCCAGTTCGACAATCCGTTCCAGCGCCTTCAGCGGATTGCCCTCTGCGCCCAGATCAAGCGCTATCAGATTCGTCTTCCCGTTCGGCAGAACGGCCACAGGTGGCGGATTGTCGCCGAAATGGCCACCCTGGTGCAATTCGGTCAGCGCCGCCTGCACCGTGCCGTCACCGCCGTTGATGACCAGCACTTTCGGCTTCACCCGGGCGATGGTTTGCAGCGCCTTGGCGATTTCGTCGACATGATCCACCTCATAATGGAAAACATCGCTATTCTTGACGCAATAAGAGCGCACCTCCGGTAAAATCGACCGGTTTCCGGTGGAGTTCGGATTGGAAAGAAGAGCGACATTTGCCATGAATTAGCCCCAAATTGTCCTGCGTACTGGATGCATCACATATATTTCATAGTGATGCGGATGGATTTAACCTCATTGCCAAGGGCAAATTTGGTTTTCTTGTAGCTTGGTTTCCCAAGATTGAAGATGTTGATGCTCGGATTGTTCGACATGCCGCCACCGTCTCTGGACAGGTCGGTCTTGCCATTGCCGTTCATATCATGACGAACAGCGATCGCATATTCGCCGGAACGGCTGAACGGCAGACAAAAGGTCATATTTGTCGCGCTGGCCGGAACCTCGATGCGAGACAGCCATGCGCCTTTTTTCAGCCATTCCTCCTCGGTGCCACGGTAGCTCTGGACGCGAACCTTGCCTGTCGCTTCCTTCAATCCTTCAATCTCCACCCGGACAGCGGGCCCTTTGCCCGTCTGACACTGGCGCATATCATTGGGTATGACCCGGCCTCCGGCGATTGCAGGGGCGGAAGATAGCAAAATAGCGGTCGAGAATGCGATAGATGCCGCAAATTTCAACATGACGTAGTAACTCCTAGTCGTTATACCCGCGCCATTACTCCGGCGCGGACGAGAATCAGCCCCCCGATCTACCGATTGCTATGGAATTGATTTGCGGCGAAAACATGGTGAGAGGGAGACAACAAGTTGAAACTGCTGACTTCCACTGATCGCTATCTGGCCAGATTGATCGCGGTTCCGCTGTTCAGCACATTGGTGATCGCCGCCATGCTGCTGGTACTGGAAAAAATGCTGCGGCTTTTCGATTTTGTCGCTGCAGAAGGCGGGCCGGTCAGCGTGGTCTGGCGCATGCTGGCCAATCTTATTCCCGAATATCTGTCGCTGGGCATACCGATCGGGCTGCTGCTCGGAATCCTGCTGGCTTTCCGGCAACTGGCGCTCAGTTCGGAACTCGATGTTTTCCGCGCTGTCGGTCAGGGCTATGGGCGGCTGCTCCGCGTCCCCTATCTGTTCACAATCGCGCTGATGCTGGTCAATCTGGCTCTGGTCGGATTCATTCAGCCGCTATCCCGTTATTATTATGAGGAACTGCGCTTTGAATTGCGTTCGGGCGCGCTGGGCGCATCGATCAAGGTCGGCGAATTTACCAATCTGGGCAACCGGATGACCCTGCGCATCGAGGAAAGCCGCGACAACGGCACCAAATTGAGCGGCATGTTCGTGCGCGCTGAGAGCAAACAGGGCCAGACCGTTTCGGTCACAGCGAAAAGCGGTCAGTTTCTGGCAACAGACGATCCCGACACGATCATATTGCGACTGACCGATGGCGTATTGGTCCACGACGCACCGAACTATGAAAAACCGCGCATCTTGAGCTTCAGCAACCATGATCTGCCAATCGACCTGCCCGATATCGAAAGCTTCCGGTCACGCGGCGGCAAGGATCTGGAATATACGATACCCGAACTGGTCCGGGTCGGGCAGGATGAGAACCGTCCGGTCGCCGAACGCAACGAAAGCCGCGCCAATTTCCATTTTCGCATGGTCGAGGTGGTGATGATGATGCTCTTGCCGCTCTTGGCAGTGGCGCTGGCGGTACCCCCGAAACGCTCCAGCTCGGCGCTTGGTGTATTCCTGTCGATCATCATGATTGTGACCTATCACAAGGTCAATGAATATGGCGAAGATATAGGCGCTCTTGGCCTGATCGATCCGATTATCGCGCTATGGCTGCCCTTCTGCCTGTTCGCCGCGCTGATCATATGGATGTATCATGTCGCAGCCCATGTGCCGGGCGGCCAGCCGATCGGTGCTCTGGAAAAGGCCTTTTCCAAATTCGGTGGGGTTTTCAAGGGGCTGCTCAATTTCAATCGCAAACGCGCGTTGATGAAGGAATAGCCGGACATGGACTTTTTCCCATCCCGTACACTCGCCATCTATATGGCAAAAATGTTCATCATCCGGACGCTGGCAGTGCTGGCGCTGCTGGTGCTGGTGCTGCAGGCGCTCGACCTGCTCGGCGAAAGCGGCAAGATCATGGCCTATGAAGGCAATGGCGAAGCCGAACTGTGGACATATGTATCCTTGCGGGCGCCCCAGCTTATCGCTCGTTTTCTGCCCTTTTCCGTGCTGCTGGGAACGATTATCACGCTGGCCACGCTGAACCAGAACAGCGAAGTCATCTCGATGAAGGCCGGCGGCCTGTCCGCTCACCAGATTCTGGCCCCTTTGATCGTTACCAGCATGGGCGTCGCGCTATTGTCCTTCGTTTTCAACGAAACGATTGTCGCGCCTGCTACCGCCCGGTTGTCACAATGGGAGAAAGTGGAATTCGGACCGATTCCGGCGGAGAGCAACGTCCGCACCAATGTCTGGGTGAAAGATGGTAATAATCTGATCAACGCGCGGACCGTGACCGGTCGTGGCAATGACGTTCTGTTGCAGGACATCACCATCTATAATCGCACCGAGAATGGACTGAAAAGTCTGATGCAGGGCGAGGAAGCGCGGTTCACGGGCGACGGCTGGCGAGTGACCGGCGTCACCCAGTTCGATGTCGGTACCGGAACCGAGCAAAAGAAGGCCGAGGTTCTGACCGGCGATTCGATCCGGCCGGACCAGTTCACCCTGACCAATGTGAATGCCGACAGCCTGTCGATTGTTGCGCTGCACACGGCAATCGGCGAGCTGGAACGCGCGGGACGTCCGACCATGGGCCTGAAAGCAGGCTGGTGGCACAAGATATCCGGTCCGATGTCATCGATTCTGATGCCGTTGCTGGGCGCGGTCGCCGCGTTCGGACTGGCGCGGTCAGGGCAGTTGTTTCTGCGCGCCGTGATTGGCATGGCTCTCGGATTCGCCTATTTCGTGGCCGACAATTTCGCGCTCGCCATGGGCAATATCGGCGCCTACCCGACCTTGCTGGCGGCCTGGGCACCGTTCATGCTGTTTTTCCTGATCGGCGAAACCGTGCTGATCCGGACCGAGGAATAGACGCTTCAGTTTCTCCCGGCGCTGCCCCGCACGAGTCCGGTAATCAGAGTCCACAGACTGTCATGATCCGCCCGGTAGAATTTGGATTCGCTCGGCAATTCTGCCGCCAGACGCCGGTGCGCTTCGCCCAGGCTGTGATAGGGCACGCCCGGCAACAGATGGTGCAGCGCATGATAACGCAGGCCTACCGGCGCCCATAAGGCGGGCAAGGTTGCGGGCGGCGGAACGTTGACGCTGTCCAGATATTGCGCCGTCACGGTCATTTCCTGGCCGTCATTTTCCCAGAGGTGGGCGACCAGGGTGCGGATCTGGTTCAACACGACACTGCCCGACATCACCGCCAGAAAGATCAAGAACGCGCGCAGCGGGATCACATCGGTGGCAACCAGGGCCAGCAAGGCGATAGCCCAGATACTGGCGCCGATCTCGCACGCCAGCCAGCGGCGTTTCAGCTCGCCCTCGGGCGGCTTGCGGCGGAATTCCGGATTGATGATGAGGCCCGAATAGCGCTCGACAACAAGCTTGCGCAGCGGCGGAATGACTGCCGACAGCGGGCTCAGAACCGCATAGCGGAACAGCAGCGCTACCGGTGCCAGTGCAGCGACGACCACAAACAGCGGCACCGACCAGGGTTTCATTAGCGCCAGCGGCAGATATTCCGGATCTTCCACCGTGCCATATTTCCTGGTCCGGTGATGGATACTGTGAATGCCTTCATACATGAAAGACGGGATCAGCATCGGCACACCGAACAGGGCGTTCCAGGCAAAATGGAAACCGGGCAGAGCATTGCGGCGGATATGGGTCAGTTCGTGGATGAAACTGCCGGCCCGGTATAACGCCAGCACGGCGATCAGGCCAAATGCGACAGCGACGGCGGTCGACGGACTGAAAATGGCGCCGGCCAGCGATCCATAGCCTACGGCCGTCGATGCCAGAAAATCAGCCCAGTAGATCAAAGGCTTTGGCGCATTCAAATCGCGCGTGACCTTGGCTGCCGTGCGGATCAGCTCGACATCCTCGGGAACGGGAACAGCCGCATTGGCGCGGCGCGATGCTGTCGCTGCCGCCGGATTTTTCGGAGAGATAGTCGTCGAACTCATAAACACCTGCATTATCGTTGGATGGCCTAGAGCAACATATCGTGGCGACATCATGGCAAGGACAAGACCGCAATGGCGCAGCTGCCCTTGACATTGCGCCTCAATTAACGCCACAGCCAGCCGCATATTTAGAAGGATAAAAAATGGTAGCCACTCAGGATATAGCCGTAGAACCTGTCACTACCAAGGCCCAGACCAAAGAGTTTATCGATATCGCCTATCGGCTCAACGCCGGTGATCCGCACTGGGTTCCTCCTCTCAGGTCCGAAGTTGCAAAGCTGATTACACCTGGCAAGAACCCATTTTTCGAACATGCCCGGGTGCAATTGTTTCTCGCTCTCCGGCACGGCAAGGTGGTTGGCCGGATCAGCGCGCATATCGACGAGCTGGCGCTGAAACAGCCGGCCGACCAGGGAATGGGCCCCGGCACCGGCAACTGGGGCCTGATGGAAGCCAGCGACGAAGCGGTGATGCACGCCTTGATCCATCGTGCCGAAGCATGGCTGAAGGAGCAGGGCATGACCCGCATACTGGCCCCGATCAGCATGTCGGTCTGGGAAGAACCCGGTCTTCTGACCAAAGGCCATGACCATAGTCCAATGATCATGATGGGCCACCATAATGCGGAATATCAGCGCTGGATCGAGCAACTTGATTATACGGTCGCCAAGCGGCTGGTGACCTATCATTTACCGGTGGAAGACGGCTTTCCTGAACTGATCAAACGGATCGTGGCTTCGGGCGAGCGCAACAAGAAGCTCACGATACGCAAGGTTGACAAGAAATATTTCGACCGCGACGCGGCGATCATCATGAATCTCCTGAACGACGCCTGGTCGGGCAATTGGGGATTTGTCCCGATGACTGACCACGAGATCGAACATGCCGGCAAGAGCCTGAAACCCATTGTGTATGAAGATCTGATCCGGATTGCAGAACTGGAAGGTGAACCGGTGGCCTTCATGATGACGTTGCCCGACATGAACGAGGTGCTCAAGACCATGAAGGGATCGCTCTGGCCGTTTGGCTGGGCGAAGCTGCTCTGGTGGTTGAAATTTCCCAAGTCCAGTTCAATGCGGGTCCCGCTCATGGGGGTCAAAAAGGAACTGCAGAACAGCCGACTGGCCAGCCAGATGGCTTTCATGCTGATCGAATATATCCGGCGCGACGCAAAGCGGAATTTCGGTACGAAACGCGCGGAAATCGGCTGGATACTGGAAGACAATCAGGGAATGCTGGCGATCGCCGAAGCGATTGAGGCAAGCATCAATCGCGAATATCTGATTTACGAGAAGCCCATCAGCTAGGAAAAAGGGCGCAGGCCGTCGCCGAACGGCGGCTATAGATCCAGATCCACCCAGGCCGGCGTGTGATCACTGGCTTTTTCCCGCCCGCGATGCTCCTTGTCGACACCGCAGCTTTGCAAACGGTCGGCGGCAAGCGGGCTGAGCAGCAGATGATCGATTCGGAATCCCTGGTCGCGCTGCCAGCCGCCGCTGCGATAGTCCCAATAGGTCCAGATTTTGCCGGCAGGATAGGTCACGCCCAGCGCATCGGTCCAGCCGTCGTTCAATATGCGGCGATAGCCCTCGCGGCTTTCCGGCTGCATCAATGCATCATTTTGCATTGCTTTCACCGAAAAGACATCATTGTCGCGCGGGATGACATTATAGTCACCCGCCAGCACCGCCGGTATTTCTTCCGCCCAGATCTCCGCAGCCCGCTCGCGCAGCCGTTTCATCCAGCGCAGTTTGAAATCGAATTTCGGTCCGGGATGGGGATTGCCATTGGGCAGGTAGATGCTGGAAACGCGAACTTTCGCGCCATCTTTGGCACGGATATTGGCTTCGATATAGCGGCTATGCTCGTCTTCCGGTTCGCCGTCGAGCCCCCGCTTGACCTCTTCCGGCACCTGATCGCGCGCCAATATGGCAACACCGTTGAAGCTTTTCTGCCCGTGCCAGATCGCACCATAGCCGATTTCCTCGAACTTGCCGGCGGGAAAGCCTTCGTCCTGCGTCTTGATTTCCTGCAGACAGGCGACATCGGGCCTGGTCTCTTCGAGCCACTCCAGGAGGCGCGGCAGGCGCGCCTTGATGCCGTTTATGTTGAAGCTCGCTATTTTCACTTAGATAGAGAAGCTGGAGCCGCAGCCACAGCCGGAAGCAGCATTGGGATTGGTCACCTGAAAAGCGCTGCCGCCCAGCGATTCGACAAAATCCACCGCGCTGCCGCGCACCAGATCAAGACTGATCTCGTCGACAACCAAGGTAACGCCGGACTCTTCAACCGCAATATCGTCTTCTTCGACGCCATCCGCCAAACCAAAGCGATATTGGAAACCGGAACAGCCGCCCCCTTCGACAGCCAGCCGCAAAATGGCCGCCTTGCCCTGTTTATCGGCAATGGCCGCGACACGCTTTGCAGCGTTGGGAGTCAGGATAATATCCTGTTCGTTGGTTGCGAGCAGCTGGTTCATAATCTTTAGATAGGGAGAATCAAAAGGAGCGGCAAGCCTTAAGCTCTAACCGCTCCCTGATGCACCCTCTCCCAAAGGTGTGAAATTCGTATTATTCCGCCGGACCGCCCAATGCAACGCCGGAATTCAGCTTCTGCGCGATCAGGAAATCATTCGATTGCATGAACGGGATGGGATTGACCGCTTCGCCGGCGATCCGCACTTCATAATGCAGGTGGCTGCCGGTGGAACGGCCGGTCGAGCCCATGAAACCGATCAGGTCGCCGCTCTTGACCCGTGCATTGGCTTCAACATTGAGCCGCGACATATGGCCGTAGCGGGTCTGGATGCCGTTGCCGTGGTTAATTTCGATATATTTGCCATAGCCGCCCAGCCATTGCGCGCGACCGACAATGCCGTCAGCGGTGGCGTAAATCGGAGTGCCAATCGGGCCAGCCATATCGAGGCCCTTGTGATTGGCGCGACGGCCCTTGAAAGGGTCGGAGCGGAAACCGTAAGAACTGGTCAGCGTAAAGTCTTTAACCGGCTTGCGGGAAGGAATGGTCAGCTTGACCTCTTCTTTTTTCCCCTGGCCGCTCCATTTGTCGAAAATCAGTTTGAAAGCGGGGTCAGCTTCGCCCAGTGCGCTTTCGGCCGCCTGGCTTTTCAGAACATCAACCGGGATACTGGCTTCTGCCGCTTCTTCCGCTGATGCAGCGGTGGAAAAAATCATTGCCGATCCGAGAAGGGCAACCGCTGTGATCTTGCTCACAGATTTCTTAAACAAAACTACTATGTTTTCGGTCATAAAATGAACGAACCTTTATTTGCGACCCATGAAACCCATGGCTTGAATTTTGTGGCGGAACTTTCGCCCCCGTCGTGCGTTTACGGGTGTAAATTCATATTGGTTAATTATTCAATGCCATAATAATATTCTCGGGTCAGACCGGCTGTCTGGCGCGCTGAGTCGTTAAATGGAGGCTTCAACCCGCCTTTGAAGTGGGCTTTTACAAGATTTTTCCAATGGGTGTGGGGGGCCAGATTGCCCTTTTCACAGACGATTTCGAACCATTTTGTCCCGAAAGATACATGGACAATCTCGTCATGATAGATTCGCTCTAGCACCTTTGCTGTCAGTTTATCGCCTTGCTGCCTGAACCGTTCGACGGTTTCCAGCGTCACATCCAGCCCCCTCGCCTCGAGTACCATCGGCACAATTGCCAGCCGCGCCGAAACATCATGGGCGGTATTTTTGGCGCTGTCCCACAGCCCGTCGTGCGCCGGAAGCGCGCCGTAAAAGCTGCCCTGGTCCCGCAATCGCCGGTCCAGCAGCGCAAAATGCATCGATTCTTCGGCACCAACCCGCATCCAGTCATCGATAAATTCGCGCGGAAATTGCGCGCCAAAGCGCCCGATCATATCGAACGCCAGATCAATCGCGACAAATTCAATATGGGCCAGAGCATGGATCAGAGCGATTCTGCGCGCCACCGAAGTACCCTTGCCCCGCCGCGGCATGTCGCGCGGGCGCATCAGCACCGGATGATCGGGTCGCTCCGGCATGTCCGGCATGGCTTCACCAAATCCGTGCGCGAGCCGTCCCAGCCGCCATTCCCGGGCCACGTGGCGCGCAGCCATCACCTTGGCGCGCGGATCGGCGGTCTGCAGCACGCGCAAAACCGCGCTGCCGACATCAAGCTGTTCGGTCATGTCAGGGGGCTATGCCGCCTGCACCGCAGCCAGCACCTCTTCAGCATGGCCCTTGACCTTCACTTTCGGCCAGGCCTTCAGCACGGTGCCGTCCGGCCCGATCAGAAATGTCGAGCGGATGATCCCCATGAAGGTCTTGCCGTACATTTTCTTTTCCGCCCAGACACCGATTTTCTCGAGAAACTCGGTGCTTTCGTCGGAAGCGATATCGACGGTCAGCTCCTGCTTGCTGATAAAATTCTGCTGTCGTTTCGGCGAATCGGCCGACATGCCGAGCACCGCGGCGCCGGCGTTTTCAAATTCCGGAAGCAGCGCCGAAAAATCCTTCGATTCCGTCGTGCAGCCCGGCGTGCTGGCCTTCGGATAAAAGAACAGCACGAGCTTTTTCCCGGCATAGTCGGAAATCCTCACCGGGCTGCCATCCGGCGCCACCAGTTCCATATCCGGAATTTTGTCGCCCACATCGATCATATAATATCTCCTAATATTTCATCGGGATCCGGCCGCAACAGCCTGTTCCACTCGTCGATAACGCATTGGCGCGCCCGATCATAGCCGTCGAGCAGCGCATCCCAGCTTTCCTGCCCCGCCGCCTTGGCAATCAGGGCGCGGCTGGTTTCCGGCGGAAAATCGCAATCCGGCGACATCAGCCGCAGTGCCACCAGCAAGCGGGTCATCAGCTCATGCGCGGGGATCATTTCTCGGTCGAGATGCCCCGCGTCCACCAGCGCGCGGACCGCCCTGCCCAATTGCGGGTAGAGCGCCTCACCCGTTTTCAGCTGCAGAAAATGGACGATAAACTCCCAGTCGACCAGACCGCCTTCCATCATCTTGGTATCCAGCGGCCCCTTGGGCGGTTTGTGATCGACAATATCCAGCCGCATTTTCCGGACCGCCTTGCGCAAAGCTTCGGGTTCGCGTTCCTCGCCCAGGATGTCGCATATTTCTTTTTGAAGCTTGGCCCGCGCGGCCTTGCTCCCGTAGACGGGTCGCGCCCGGGTCAGCGCCATATGTTCCCAGGTCCAGGCATTTTCCCGCTGATATTTGTAGAAACTCTCCAGCGTAACGGCCAGCGGTCCCTGCGTACCCGAAGGCCGCAATCTTGTATCGACTTCGTAAAGCGGGCCAGCCGCCGTTGGAACGGACAGCGCCGTCACCAGCCGCGCGGCCAGACGGTTATAATATTGCGTAGCTCCCAATGATCGCTGGCCGTCGGACTCGGCACCATGATCCCCGCTGAACAGAAAGATCAGATCGAGATCCGAAGCATGGGTCAGCGCCTCGCCGCCCAGTCGTCCCAGCGCCAGAATGAGCAGCGCGCCGCCGGGGATCTTGCCGTGTATATCTTCAAATTCCGATATCGTCGCGTCGGTCAGCACCTGAATCGCCGCCTCCGCTACCCGGGCATAGCCCGCCGATATTTCGAGCGCGTCATGATGCCCCTCGATCAGTTGCACACCGAGTGCGAAGCGCTTGTCGCCGACCCGGGCCCGCACCCGGTCCAGCAGCATCTGGTAATCATCGCCCGGCTCCATACGGGCAAATTGTCCCACCAGTTCATCCACCGACGGCGGCAGATCCAGCGCGGTCGCATCGATCAGGCCATCGAACAATTCGGCCCGCTGGGCCAATGCATCGGCCAGAACCGGCGCGTGGCTGAGAATCTTTCCAAGCAGCTCGAGCAGGGCGGGCCGCGCTTCCAATATCCGGAAGAAATTGATCGCGGTCGGCAATTTCTCGATCAGGCTGTCGAGTCGCGCCAGCGCCTTTGTCGAATTGGGAGCCGTAGCGATCGCATCCACCAGATCGGGCAATATCGCCTCGAAGGATTCGTGAGCAGCAGAGGAACGCAACGCGGTAACCTTGCCACTCCGCCAGCGCCGGATCGCCTGCAGGAAGCTGTCCCCCTCGATCAGCTTCTTCTCCGCTATTACCGCGGCCAGCTTTTCCTCATCGACCGGCAGACGTCGGTCGTCTTCCGGCTCGATCAGATCATCGTAGATGGTGCCAACCGCCTCCACATGCGGCGCGAGCAGGTCGAGCAGCTGCTCGCCGCTCTGGAGTCCGTGCAGTCGTGCGACGCGGTCAAGGTCCGTCGCCGTGTCAGGCAGACTGTGGGTTTGCTGGTCGTTAACCATCTGCAGCCGGTGCTCGATCACCCGGTAGAGCTCGTAGGATTCGCTCAGCACCCGTGCCTTGTCGCCATCGATCCGTTCGGCTTTGACCAGCGCCGCCAGCGCATCGCGCGTGGCCGGTGCGCGCAGATCCGGCTGACGGCCGCCGAAGATCAGCTGGTGCATCTGGGCGTAAAATTCCGTCTCGCGGATGCCACCGCGCCCGCGCTTCAGATCGAAACCCGGACCGAATTTCTGACCGGCGGCATAATGATCGCGAATTTGGGCCGTAACCGAGCCGATATTCCTGATCGCGCCATAGTCCAGCGACCGGCGCCAAATGAACGGATTGATCGTCTCGAGAAAATATTGGCCCAACCCTGGGTCACCGGCGGCGACCCGGGAGCGGATATAGGCCGCCTGCTCCCACGCCAGCGCGCTCGATTCATAATAGCTGATCGCCGCTTCGACCGGCAGCGCCACCGGGCTGACTTCCGGCGACGGTCGCAGCCGCATGTCGACCCGGAAGACATAGCCGTCGGCGTCGCGGGCGTTGAGCGCTTCGACCAGCTGCTGGCCGATCCGCCGCGCTGCGTCGCTCGGTTCTTCCTTGCCGCGCACCGGGATTTTGTCGGGATCATAGATGAAGATCGGATCGATATCCGAGGAATAGTTGAGTTCCCGGCTGCCATGCTTGCCGAGGCCGATGATCGAGAATCCCTCCAGCGGCGCATCGGGATAGCGGTTCGCATATATATCGGCCAAAGCCTCGTCGAGCGCCCGATCAGCAAAGTCCGAAAGGCGGGTGATCACGTCGGTGAGCGACAATTGCCCGGCAAGATCGCCAATCGCGAGCGTGAGGGCCAGAGCCCGTTTTTCCCAGCGCAGCTTTTGCCGGACATTGGCGGCGCCCTCCCCCGCATTGCGCACATATTCCAGTGCCGCCTCGAGATTATCCTCGGCCAGCAGATCCGCCAGTTCGGGCAGCACCTGCATCGTCCTGCCGAGATAGGGCGCATGGTTACGCGCGCGGTCCAGCGCATCCTGCAGGGTCGTTTTTTCCGGCAGTCCGATGATCATGATTTCAAATAGGCGCTGCGGAAATTTTTGGCAAAATCGGCAAAGGTCCCGGCGGCAATCGCGTCCCTCATACCCGCCATCAAAGACTGATAATAAGCGATATTATGCTCGGTCATCAGCATCGCGCCCAATATCTCCTTCGCCCGGATCAAATGGTGCAGATAGGCGCGGCTATGGTTCTGGCAAACCGGACAGGCGCAATTCTCGTCCAGCGGAGCGAGATCCTCGGCAAATTTCGCGTTGCGGATATTGATCGGTCCCTGCGCGGTAAAGGCCTGCCCATTGCGGCCGGACCGGCTCGGCAACACGCAGTCGAACATGTCGATGCCGCGTTCCACTGCGCCAACCAGATCATCCGGCTTGCCGACTCCCATCAAATAGCGCGGCTTGTCAGCGGGCAGTTGTCCCGGCGCATAGTCGAGCACATCGAACATCGCCTCCTGTCCCTCGCCCACGGCCAGACCGCCAATCGCATAGCCGTCGAAGCCGATCTCGATCAGCGCCTCGGCCGAGGCCGCGCGCATTTCCCTGTCGAGCGAACCCTGCTGGATTCCGAACAACGCCGCCTTAGCCGCATGGTCCTCGCCACTGTCGAACCCGTCGCGCGACCGCTTGGCCCAGCGCATCGAGCGTTCCATCGAAGCCGATGCCTCTTCGCGCGTCGCCCCGTTTTTGGTACATTCGTCGAAAGCCATAACGATATCGCTGCCCAGCAACCGCTGGATTTCCATCGACCGTTCCGGCGTCAACATATGGCGCGAACCGTCGAGATGACTCTGGAATTCCACTCCGTTTTCGCTCAATTTGGTCAGCTCGGACAGGCTCATCACCTGATAGCCGCCACTGTCGGTCAGGATCGGCCGGTTCCAGTTCATGAACTTGTGCAATCCGCCGAGCCGCGCCACCCGCTCCGCGCCCGGGCGCAGCATCAAATGATAGGTGTTGCCGAGAATGATATCGGCACCGGTCGCGCGCACCGTTTCCGGCTTCAGCGCCTTGACCGTCGCCGCCGTACCGACCGGCATGAACGCGGGCGTACGAATATCGCCGCGCAACATGCTGATTGTGCCGGTCCGTGCCTTGCCGTCGGTAGCGGCAATGGAAAAGGAAAAGCGCTCAGCCACGGGAAAGCCTGTCTTTCGCCCTGAAACCTGATTTTACGGCCTCGATTTTGTGTTTTGCTATTGTTGGTGTAACCAATGGTTTGTCCTGTTCGAATATTTCGACATCTGTGCAGGATGGGCGCAGATTCTCAAAGACCTAAATCGGGAGTAATTTATGACAAAAGCAACAAGTCTTGGTTCCGCAGCAACCGCATTGATCGCGGCAGCCGCCCTTTCCGCCTGCTCCGGCGGCAATAGCGAAGCAGCCGGCGAAGGCGCAGAAGCATCAGACGCCGAAGTAACCGAAGTGGCCGCAGCGGAACAGGAAAAATGCTACGGCATAGCCCTCGCCGGTGAAAATGACTGCAAGGCCGGTGAAGGCACCACCTGTGCCGGCACCTCGGTGCTCGATTACCAGGGCAATGCCTGGAAAAACACCGATGTAGGCGAATGCGAAGCCATGGGGGGCTCGCTCACCGAAGTCGCTGACAATGAACCGCCGGTCCCTCCGGCTGAGGCTCCGGCCGAAGGCTGAGCCCTTCCGGCAGCGAAACAAAAAAAGGGCGGCCCGAACGAGCCGCCCTTTTTTAGTATCAGCAACGTCTGTGCCTAGCTTGGCAAACCGCTGATCGACTTCATTTCCATGAAATCTCGCAGACCATAGACACCGCCTTCGCGGCCGTTGCCCGACTGTTTATAGCCGCCGAAAGGCAGGCCGGGTGCCGGCCCCCAGTTGTTGACGATGACCATGCCTGCTTTCAGTTGCGGTGCGACATCGGCAGCAGCAGCCGGATCACCGGAAATAACCGCAGACAGCCCATATTCGGTATCATTGGCGATCTCGATCGCTTCGTCCAGATTGTCATAGCTCATGAGAGTGACAACCGGACCGAACACCTCTTCCTTGGCGATCCGCATGTTAGGCGTCACGCCGCTGAACAGGGTTGGCTTGATATAATAGCCGCGGTTCACATTGGATGGCAGATCGGTGCCGCCGGTTTCCAGCGTGGCACCGTCGTCAATCGCCGACTGGATCAGATCCTGGATCTTGCCAAATTGCGCCTTGTTCACGACCGGCCCCATATGTCCGCCCTCGACGGTCGGATCGCCGACTTCCTGGCTCTCGACAATATTCTTGACCACCGCAATGGCGTCGTCCGTCTGGTCCTTGTGCACGAGGACGCGGGTTGGTGCGATGCAGCTTTGCCCGCTGTTGATCATCACCCCGGCGATCGTCGGCGGCAGCACTTCCTCCAGCTTGGCACCGGGCAGGACCAGATTGGGCGATTTGCCGCCCAGTTCCTGATGGACGCGCTTGACCGTATCGGCGGCCGCTTTCGCCACCAGGATACCGGCGCGGGTCGATCCGGTGAAGCTGACCATATCGACGTCGGGATGCGAGGAAATCGCTGCGCCCACTGTCGGGCCGTCACCCTGTACGAGATTGAATACGCCGGCAGGAACGCCTGCCGCATCCATGACTTCGGCAAGAATCGCGGCGCTGCCAGGACATTCTTCGGACGGTTTCAACACCATCGTATTGCCGCCCGCCAGAGCCGGAGCGACCTTCAACGTGATCTGGTTCAAAGGCCAGTTCCACGGGGTGATCATGCCGACCACACCAATCGGTTCATAAGCGATCATATTGGGGCCGACTTTCTCGGAGAACTCGAAATTCTTCAAAGCTTCCAGCGTGCCCATGAATCCGCCGAGTCCGGCAGGCGCCTGCGCGGCATTGCCGAGGCTGACCGGCGCGCCCATCTCGACCGCCAGCGAAGCGGCAATATCGGGCATGCGTTTCTTATATTCCTCGATGATCCGCTCGAGCAGCGCCAGCCGTTCCTCGCGCGAGGTCTGGCTGAACGTCTTGAACGCGGCTTTTGCTGCAGCAACCGCGGCATCGACATCGGCCTTGGTGCCCAGCACGATCTTCGTGCCCGGCTCTTCGGTCGCCGGATTGATGACCTGGTGCGGCGTGCCGCCGATGGAATCGACCCATTGGCCATTAATATAATTCTGTTCGTAACTGTCCATTGTCATCTCTCCATTTGGAAACTTCTGTTTCAGGCATAATCATGCCCTGATTCGCTTTCGTATGCCACTAGTAACAGGGTCAGTCGGGCCTATTGCCCCGGCAGCAGCAGGCTGGAGTCGCCATAGCTGTAGAACCGATAATCATGGGCAACAGCATGAGCATAGACCGCTTGCATCGTCTCCAGCCCCATCAGCGCGCTGACCAGCATGAACAGCGTCGATTTGGGCAGGTGGAAATTGGTCATCAGGCCGTCGATCGCGCGAAACTGGTAACCCGGCGTGATGAAAATATCGGTATCGCCTTCGAACGGACGGATAATCCCGTCCTCACCCGTCGCGCTTTCCAGCAGGCGCAGGCTGGTGGTGCCAACCGCGATCACGCGGCCTCCCGCTTTGCGCGCGGCATTGAGCCGGTCTGCCGTTGCCGCATCGATCCGGCCCCACTCGCTGTGCATCTGGTGGTCGTCGGTTTCATCGACCTTGACCGGCAGGAAAGTGCCCGCGCCAACATGCAGGGTCAGCGTTTCGCTGCCGATGCCGGCGGCGGCCAAAGCATCCAGCAACCTGTCGGTAAAATGCAGCGCCGCAGTCGGTGCGGCAACCGCGCCCTTTTCGCGGGCAAACATCGTCTGATAATCTTCCGCATCGCGCGCGTCGATCGCCCGCTTGCTGGCGATATAGGGCGGCAGGGGCATGGTCCCCGCACGCTCGAGCAGCAGCTCGACCGGCTCGTCACCCAGAAAATGCAGAATGAAACTGCCGTCGTCCAGCTTGGCTTCCGCTTCCGCCGATACATCCGACCCGAAATCAACCACCTCGCCGACCCGCAGCCTCTTGGCGTTTCGAATGAAGGCCTGCCAGCGGCGCAGATCGACCCGCTTGTGCAGCGTTGCACCGATTTTCGCTGCGCCGCGTGTGCCTTGCAACTGCGCGGGAATCACCTTGGTATCGTTGAATGCCAGTATATCCTGCGGGCCGAGTAATTGCGGCAGGTCGCTAACGCTATGGTCGGACATCCGGTCGCCGTCGACCCGCAACATTTTCGCGCTGTCCCGCGGGACCGCCGGCCGCAGCGCGATCCGATCCTGCGGCAGCGCAAAGTCGAACAGATCAACGCGCACGGTTCAGGCTAGGGATTGAACGGTGCGTTCAGATCGTCGACCGAGAAAGGCTTCTCGGCGGCATTGTCGAGCGCGCTCGGCAAGACCGGCGGCTTGTTGTCTGCAGCGATCGAAGCCTGCAGGATCCGGCTGGGATTGGCTGGCGGTTCGCCGCGTTCGATGGCATCCACATATTCCATCCCGGCGATCACCCGGCCAAAGACCGTGTAATTTCGGTCGAGCGAGAAGCGCGGGTAAAAGACGATGAAAAACTGGCTGTTGGCGCTGTCTTCGCTTTGCGCGCGCGCCATCGAAACCACGCCCCGAACATGAGGAAACTGGCTGAACTCGGCCTTCAGGTCGGGCAGTTCTGACCCCCCGGTGCCGGTGCCCGTGGGATCGCCGGTCTGCGCCATGAACCCTTCGATCACCCGGTGAAAAATAATGCCGTCATAAAAGCCCTGACGCGTCAGGGTCTTGATCCGCTCGACATGATTGGGTGCCATGTCCGGAAACAGCTTGATTGTCACCCTGCCACCGGTCGACAGATCGAGATGCAGGATATTCTCTTCGGCAGGAACAGACGCCGGTGCCGGTGTCTGTTCAGACGCTTCCTGCGCGTGGGCAGGAAGGGAAGCCAGAAAAAGGGCGGAGATGGTCAATAAAAATTTGCGCAGCATGGCATACTCGATTTGGTATTGCGGGAAGGGAAAGCAAACAGCCTTTGGACGATTCTACCTTTCACTGCAATGAATTGCTGGGAAACCCTATTGATCGCCCTTCAGGCCGATCTTTTCCACTCTCGCTGTAATTTCATCGGCCACAAGCGGTGTCACGAACTTGTGGATCTCGCCGCCGAACATGGCAATTTCCTTGACCAGACGCGAGGCAATCGGTTGCAACGAGACATCGGCCATCAGAAAGACGGTCTCGATATCGCCATTCAACTGCTGGTTCATGCCGGCCATCTGATATTCATATTCGAAATCGGCCACGGCGCGCAGACCGCGGACAATCACACCGGCTCCCTGTTTTTCCGCAAATTTCATCAGCAGCATATTGAAACCGACGACCTCGACACCATCGCCCAGTTCCGCGGTTTCCCGGCGCACCATTTCCAGCCGCTCCTCGTCGGAGAACATCGGCGATTTCGAGGGATTGGTGGTCACACCGATCACCAGCTTGTCGACCAGTCGCATACCGCGCTTGATGATATCCATATGGCCCAATGTAATGGGATCAAATGTCCCCGGATAAACGCCTATTCTCATGTCCCGTCCTTCCCGCCTAGCGGTCTCTGGTGATTGTATATTCGGCAATGGCGCGCAGCAGGTTGGCTTCATCGCCATAGCCGTTCAAATGCGATTTGGCCTGATCCACCAGCATCTGCGCCTGTTCTCTGGCCCTATCCAGTCCCATCAGGCTGAGAAAGGTTTCCTTGCCGGCCTCTGCATCTTTTTGCAGCGCCTTGCCGGCCTTTTCCTCGTCACCCTCGACATCCAGGATATCGTCGGCAATCTGGAAAGCGAGACCCAGATCATGGGCATAGCCGCGCAGGCTGGTCCGCCCTTCACTGGCCACCCGTCCCAGAATAGCGCCAATTTCGACGCAGGCACCAATCAGCGCTCCGGTTTTCAATTGCTGCAAGCGGGTCACTGTCGGCAGATCGAAAGTCGACTTTTCCGCCACCAAATCCATCATCTGGCCGCCCGCCATGCCGGCCGGTCCGGCAGCCTTGGCGAGGCAGGCGGTCATCTCGGCGCGGACGAACGGATCATGATGGGTGCGCTCGTCAGCCAGCAACTCAAAGGCCAGCGCATGCAGGGCATCGCCAGCCAGAACCGCCGCCGCTTCGCCAAAGGCAATATGGGTGGTCGGCTTGCCGCGGCGCAGATCATCATCATCCATGCAGGGCAGATCATCGTGGATCAGCGAATAGACGTGCAGGGCCTCGACCGCGGTCGCGGCCCGGATGGCGCAGCTTTCATCGACATTGAACAGCCGCGCGGTCGCCATCACCAGCAACGGACGCAACCGTTTCCCGCCGCCGATCGCGGCATGGCGCATGGCCTCGTATAATTCGCGACGGGCGTCGTCAGGCACCTGTAACAGCAAATCGAACTGCCGGTCGATGGCGGTGGCAACCCGTCCCATCTCCCGCAAAAGATCCGAATTATTATTGGCCGCCACCGGCTCAGTCCGCGTCAAAAGGTGCAGTAGCTTGTGGTTTGCCATCGCGGTCGAGAGTGATTTTCTCGATCTTGGCCTGCGCGGCTTCCAGACGTTGCTGGCACAGCCCGCGCAGTTTCTCGCCTTCGCTGTAGAGCGCAATCGACTGGTCGAGCGGCACATCGCCGCTTTCCAGTTTGCGGACAATATCCTCGAGCCGCTTCAGCGCGTCCTCGAAATTCAGGGCGGAAAAATCTTCTTTGGTTTCGCTCATGGCGAAATTCAATGACGGCGCTTTGGGCCGCGGTCAAGGGCCGGCCTTCACTAACATCCACTTCCGGTGTAGCTCTGCACAGAAAAGCTAGGGGAAGAAACATGTTCATCGGTCATTTTGCACCTGCGATGGTCGCAGCAACCCATCCCAGGGCACCGGGACTCGGAACGTTATTTGTGGCAGGACAACTGGTCGATTTCGCTTTTTTCGGGCTGGCATTGGCGGGCATAGAAAATTTCCGGATCACGCCCGGGATCACCGAAATGGTCCCGCTTGACCTTTATGACATGCCTTATACCCACAGTCTTTTGGGCAGTGCCGTCTGGGCGGCCGGCTTTGCGCTGCTGATCTGGCTGTTCACCCGCAACCGCACCGGAGCGCTGATCGGAGGTGCCGTGGTGCTCTCGCACTGGTTCCTCGACCTGCTGGTGCACGCACCGGACCTGACGCTTGCCGGGTCACAGCCCAAATTGGGCTTTGCGCTCTGGAACCATCCGATGATCGAAATGCCGCTGGAACTGCTCCTCACCTTTGGCGCGCTGGCCTTTTTCGTCGCTCGCACCCGCCCGGTTGCCCCCGGCTCCCGAATTGCCTTAGTGCTTTTGGCCATATTGCTGGCCGTATTTCAGGCTGTTAACTGGTTTGCCCCGGAACCCGAGACGGCCGACGCGAATATGATGATTACCGCGCTGATCGCCTTTGCGGTCCTGTCTGCCGTCGCATTGCTGGTCGGCAAGACGCGGGCGTTGAAACAGGTCTGATCCGCAAAGTGCAAAGACAGGAAAGCAGAAAAAGCCATGACCCACTATATTGCCGCCTATATTATCGCCGCCATCATCTTCGGCATTCTCGATTTTCTCTGGCTCAGCAACATGGCCCAGAACCTTTACCGGCCGGTGATAGGCGAGATCATGGCGGATGAATTCCGCAAGGCACCAGCGATGATATTCTATGCGATCTATCTGTTCGGCATCGTCTGGTTCGGGATCAAGCCGGCGCTGGCCAGCGGTCAGTGGACCACGGCCTTGCTCAACGGCGCGTTGTTTGGCGGTATCGCTTATGCGACTTACGATCTGACCAGCCAGGCCGTACTCAAGGTCTGGTCGACCAAAATCAGCCTGTACGATATCGCCTGGGGCGCCTTTGCTACCGGCGTGACGGCGGCGCTGACCGCCTATCTGGTGCTGAAATTCGTAAAGGCCTGACGCGCGTTCCTTAGCGTTTCGCCTTCGCGGCCAGTTGTCTCATCCTGTCCGGCAGCAAGGACAATATCTCCCGCTGCCGGCCGGGCGAGGCGGAACCCCATTCGCCAATTTCCGACAGGCTGCGCCCGCAGCCGACACAAAGCCTGCTCGAACGATCTATGGTGCAGATATCATTGCAGGGCGATTTCAAGCGGATAGCTGCTCGTCGATCTGGCCGAGCCGTTCCTTGCCGAAATACATTTCGCCGTCGATATAGATGGTCGGGATGCCAAAGGCTCCGCGCTCTACCGCATTTTCCGTGTTGTCGATCAGCGCCTGCTTGACCGCCGGGTCCTGGGTCTGCGCGAGAAGATCGGCCGCGTCGAAGCCGCCGTCCTGCAAGATACTGCCGAGCGTGTCGCCATCGGTCACGTCGAGTCCATCTTCCCAGATCGGCGGCAAGAGCAGTTCGATGAGTGCGACCCGCCTATCCGGTTCCAGCGCCACCAGCATTCGCTGCAGCGTAATGGTGTTGAACGGAAATTTCGGGTTCATCCTGAATTTGCTCAGCTTGTGCTTCTGGATGAACCGGTTCATCTCCAGCATCGCATAGTCATTCTTGCCCTTCACTTCCGCATCGCGGATGAACGGCGGCGCGTTGCCGGTCAGCTTGTGCATGCCGCCAAGAAAGGCCGGGGTGATTTTGATGGTCGCGCCATGTTTTTCGGCCAGCGCCTTGAGCGGTTGCCAGATAAGATAGGCGTTGGGGCTGACAAAATCGAAAATCAGCTCTATGGTCTTGGACATAGGTTGCTCCTTTGAACCTATCCTTAAAGCAGCGCCACGAAACATCAATTCCCTCTAGGCGAAATTGCCCCGCGTCGTTAAAGGGTCATCATGACCTCAGACACGATGATTACCGAGCCCAAAATCTCCACCGAAACCGTGCGCGAGCATGGCCTCAATGCGGAGGAATATCAGCGCATATTGAATGCGCTGGGCCGCGAGCCGAATATTACCGAACTGGGCATCTTTTCAGTCATGTGGTCGGAACATTGTTCCTACAAGTCATCGCGCCTGCATCTGAAGAAGCTGCCGACCACCGGCCCGCAGGTTATTTGCGGCCCCGGCGAGAATGCCGGTGTGATCGATATCGGCGACGGCCAGGCGGCGATCTTCAAAATGGAGAGCCACAACCATCCGTCCTATATCGAGCCTTATCAGGGTGCGGCAACCGGCGTCGGCGGCATCCTCCGCGACGTCTTCACCATGGGCGCACGACCAGTGGCCAACCTCAACGCGCTCCGCTTCGGCCGGCCCGACCATCCGAAGATGAAGCATCTGGTCAAGGGCGTTGTCGCGGGTATCGGCGGCTATGGCAATTGCGTCGGCGTCCCGACCGTTGGCGGCGAGACCAATTTCGACCCGGCCTATGATGGCAATATCATCGTCAACGCGATGACTGTCGGCGTCGCGGACGCGGACAAGATTTTCTATTCCGCCGCCTCCGGGGTCGGCAACCCGATCGTCTATGTCGGTTCCAAGACCGGTCGCGACGGCATCCACGGCGCGACCATGGCGAGCGCGGAATTTGACGATGACAGCGATGAAAAGCGCCCCACCGTGCAGGTCGGCGATCCGTTCACCGAAAAACTGCTGATCGAAGCCTGTCTCGAACTGATGGCCAGCGACGCGATTGTCGCGATTCAGGACATGGGCGCGGCCGGGCTGACCAGCTCCAGCGTCGAAATGGCGACCAACGGCGAAGTCGGCATCGTTCTCGACATGGACAAGGTGCCCTGCCGCGAAACCGGCATGACCGCTTATGAAATGATGCTCAGCGAGAGCCAGGAGCGCATGCTGATGGTGCTGAAACCCGGCCGCGAGGAAATGGCCGAAGCGATTTTCACCAAATGGGAACTGGATTTCGCGGTGATCGGCGAAGTTACCGACAGCCGCCGGATGGTGCTGACCCACAAGGGCGAAACCGTCTGCGATATTCCGCTCGGCCCGCTCGCCGACGATGCGCCCCTCTATGATCGCCCGCATCTCACCCGCGAGGAATATGCCGCGCATATCAATGTCCAGCCGGTCGGCGACCTGCCCGAAAGCACCGATATCGGCGCCGATCTGCTCAAGATGATGGCCAGCCCCGCGCTCGCCTCGCGCCGCTGGATCTGGGAGCAATATGACTCACAGGTCGGCGCCGACACCGCGCAACGCTCCGGTGGCGATGCCGCGGTTGTTCGCGTCCATGGCACCAACAAGGGCCTCGCGATCACCACCGACTGCACTCCGCGCTACTGCAAGGCCGATCCCTATGAAGGCGGCAAGCAGGCGATTGCCGAGGCTTATCGCAACCTCTGCGCGGTCGGCGCGAAGCCGCTCGCCACCACCGACTGCATGAATTTCGGCAATCCCGAAAAGCCGCATATCATGGCACAATTTGTCGGCTGTATTGAAGGCATGGGCGAAGCCTGCAGGGCGCTCGACATGCCGATCGTATCGGGCAATGTCAGCCTCTACAACGAAACCACCGGCGCCGACGGCGTCAGCCACGCGATCCTGCCGACCCCGGCAATCGGCGCGGTCGGGCTGATCGACGATCTCGACAAGATGATGACCATCGGATTCAAGCAGGAAGGCGATTTCATCGCCACCATCGGGTTCCATCACGAAGAGCTCGGCCAGTCGACCTGGCTGCGCGAAATCCACGGCCGCACCGATGGCCCGCCGCCGAAAGTCGATCTCAAGGATGAAGAATGGGCGGGCCGGATCGTCCGCGAACTGATCGCCGCCGGCAAGGTCACCGCCGTCCACGACATCAGCGACGGCGGCCTCGCCGTGACGCTCGCCGAAATGGCATTGGCTGGCAATCTTGGCGCCGAAATCGATCCGATGACCAGCGCCTTTGCCTTCAGCGAAGCGCAGGGCCGCTATGTCATCACCTATCGCAACGAAGATGATCTGGATCGCGCGAAAGTGCCGTTCGAGAAGATCGGACAGGTCAAGGGCGACAAGCTGGTGCTGAACGGCAAGCCGGTTGCGGTTACCGATCTGCGGGAAGCGAATGAAAGTTTCTTCCGCGACTGGATGGAAGACTAGCCCCTCCACCACTGCTTCGCAGCGGTCCCCCTCCCCGTGCCTGCGGCACAGGGAGGAAGACCATTTTCCTCCCTGTTGCGCAACAATGGGGAGGTGTCAGCCTGAAAGGCTGACGGAGGGGCCTAACGCAGACTCTGAATATATCGCAATAGCCGGTCGGCGACATCTGCCGGATCATCGAGAACTTCCTGCGCAGATATTCTGATGATTTCGATACCGTCCTGGGATAGATTCCAGTCGCGCTGTTCGTCACGCTCTGGGCGATTGCCCATGTCATGCGCCATTCCGTCGACTTCGACACCCAGCTTTGCTGATGGACAATAGAAGTCCAGTATATAGAAGCCAATCGGGTGCTGGCGCCGGAACTTGATGCCGAGAGGCTTCTTACGAAGTTGTTGCCAAAGCATGATCTCCGGCTTGCTCATGGTTTTGCGCAGTTCCCTGGCCTTCAGGATGGTTTGTCTTGTCGTTTGTGCCAATTGCCCCTCCGTCACGCCTTCGGCGCGCCACCTCCCCATTGCTGCGCAACAGGGAGGAAAGATGTAACATAAAATTCTGTGATGAGGGACGGTCAGGCCAAAACTGTCAAGCCGCACCTTTCCTCCCTGTGCCGCAGGCATGGGGAGGGGGACCGCGCGAAGCGTGGTGGAGGGGCTTCAGCCGTGCTTCTCGCCAACCAGCGGAAACAGATACACGCACAGGAAAGGGAACCACGCTGGCATCCAACCGTTGATGTGGATAATCATCTAATGCGAAAGGATGCCGATCATGGTTTCAGGATATTCGGATACCCCGCTAGCCAAAAAACTCTCCCTCAAGGACGGCATGCGCGTCTGGTTTCTCGACATGCCGGACCGTGTCCGGGCCGACATCGAGGATAGCGAACTGACCCTATCCGAGGATGAAGTCCCGTCGCCCGGCCTTCACTCGGCCCATATTTTCGTTACCGAACGGAATGCGATGGAAAAGCATCTGACTACCCTGCGTGACATGATCGATCCCGCCGGTCAGGTGTGGGTGAGCTGGCCGAAAAAGGCGTCCAAGGTCGAGACCGACATCAGCGAAGACACGATCCGCGAAGTCGCCCTGCCGATGGGATTTGTCGATATCAAGGTCTGTGCCGTGAACGAGATCTGGTCCGGCCTGAAACTGGTCATCCGCAAGGAATTCCGCTGAGAAATTCGCCCTGAAGCGAGGCTTCGGGGAGGGGGACCATCCGGAGGATGGTCGAGGGGTGTTGGTGCACCTTGCCCATCCGAGCCGCTTCGCGGCCCACCTCCCGTAGCATCGGTATAAGGAGGAAGCGTTTCTAAGCCGTTTGTGCCAGCATATCGTATGGATCGACATTTCCGGCCCGGAACTTCGCATGGGCTTCGTGATAGAAGTGCGGTGTCTTGATGTGCAGCCGCTCGCGCAACGCGTCCAGCGGCTGGGCGAGCAGATCGGTGATCGATTCCTCGTTGATCTTGGGACAGGCCTTGCCCATTTTCTGGCCCTCGCGGATCGCGCTGAATATCGGCGCGTCACTCTTGACCTGCTTCTTCATGTTGAGACCAGCGGCATAAGCGATGAAGACATTGCCCAGTGACGGGTTCTGGCCATAGGTAAAGGCCAGAACGCAAGCTTCGCCCAGCGCATCGCGGCCATAGCCGGTAAGCACGTGGAGCAAGTCATGAGTGTCGCGCTGGCGGAAACCGTACCATTCGATCATATCGCCATATTTGCGCGGGCTGAACTGGTCATATTCGGCAATCAGGCCGGCGGCGCTCAGCCCTTCCTTTTCCATGAAGTCGCAATAGGCATGGGCCAGGCTGCCCGCCGGCATTTTGCGCAGACGTTCATGATCATCAAGAAGCGGGGCCAGTTCCGGCTCGCTTTGCAGCAGCGCCCTGCCCTTGTCGCTTTCGACAAATTTCCTGGCATCCTTGCGGAATCCGGGACGCGGCAGCGATTCAAAAATATGGAAGACCTGTTCGGTATCTTCCTTGTCCTTGATCAGTTCGCGAAAATGATGAAGCGCTTTCAGGGGACGAAAGCGGGCTGCGGGGCGATCCGGGTGGACAAATGGCATGTGCGAATCACCGGGCGCCAAGAATTTATGGTCAATTTTCATACGGTCTATATGTCGCTTACTAACATCTATGTCAATAGAGCTTAGTGGCTTTCCCGAACGCAGTCGCTGCGCTATCTCTGTGCCGCAAAAGCCGATGACGCGTTTTGACCGCAGGAGATGGTAGAATGAAGCCGCATGACAGCCTGCCCTATAGCCAGTTGCCGGATTATTCCGACGCGGAACGGGTCGCCCGGTCGCGCGCCTTTTACGAGGCGATCCGGACCCGGCGTACCTGCCGCTATTTCAGCAACGAAGCCGTGCCCCGCGCGGTGATCGAAAATGCAATTCTCGCCGCCGGAACCGCGCCCAATGGCGCCAATCACCAGCCATGGCATTTCGCAGTGATCGAATCCGCAGAGAAGAAAAAGGTCCTGCGCGCCGCAGCCGAAGAAGAGGAGCGCGCCTTTTACCAGAGCAAGGGCAGCGAAGAATGGCTGGAAGCACTTGCGCCGCTCGGCACCGATGCCGACAAGCCGTTTCTCGAGACCGCGCCCTATCTGATCGTCATCTTCGGCCAGCGCAAGGGCGGTATGAATCCGGGCGAGACGAAGCAGAATTATTATGTCAACGAAAGCGTCGGCATCGCCACCGGCATGCTGATCACCGCGCTGCACGACGCCGGTCTCGCTACGCTTACCCACACGCCCAATCCGATGAAATTTCTCAATCAGCTCTGCGATCGTCCGAACCATGAAAAAGCGATGATGGTGCTGGTCGTCGGCAAGCCGGCCGCCGATGCCACGGTCCCGGTGCATGCCACAAACAAGAAACCGCTGGACGCCATTTCCTCATGGCTGTAGTATATAAATAATACAGTGGGAGCAACAGAATGAGCGGGTCATACCGCTTCGTGGAGATAGACGCGCTGCGCGGCTTTGCCGTCATGGGCATATTGGCTATCAATATTGCCGCTTTCGCCCAGCCGGAAATGGCGTTTGTCAATCCGCTGCTGTCGAGCCATGCGTCCAATCTCGACATCGCCGGATGGGCGGCCAATTTCATCCTGTTTGACGGCAAGATGCGGGGTCTGTTCTCACTGCTGTTCGGTGCCAGCAGCGCCATGGTGATCGAGCGCGCCGTCGCCGGCGGCCAGTCGGCGGCGGAAGTTCATTTTTCGCGCATGTTCTGGCTGGCGCTATTCGGTCTGGTGCATTTTTTCCTGCTCTGGATGGGGGACATATTGTTTCTCTACGCAGGGTGCGGCTGCATATTATACCTGTTTCGAAATTGGGACGCGGAGAGGCTCGTCAAATGGGGCGTTATCGCCTATGCCGTCGGAGCGATCCTGCTGATCACCGGCCTGGCTCCCCTGCTGCTGCTGGCACAGGAAGCCGCGCAGGCCAATCCGCCGCAGGACGTGTTGGACCGGATTGCAGAAATCTATACGGAGATGGGGACATCGCCGGCAGAAATCGCCGCGGAAACAGCGCGGATCAGCGGCGGTTTTGCTACGCTGCTGCAATATAAGATTTTCCACCAATGGTCGGTCCCGCTGGAGAATTTGATGCTCGGTCCGATCGAAACGATCCCGCTAATGATGATCGGCATGGGGCTCTATAAAAACGGCTTCATCCTCGGACAGGAAAATCCGGCGACCTACCGCAAGATTGGCGTGGCAATGATGGTTGTCGGCCTGCCGGTTTTCGTCGCGCTCGCGGCCATCGCCCATCACCAGAATTTCAACACCTTGTGGATGCTCAACATCACCCAGGCATGGTCGGCATTGCCGCGGTTGTTGATGATCATTGGCTATGCCGCGCTGCTCATCCATCTCGTCCAGCGGTTCCGGGACAGCCTGTTCGTGCAGCGCGTTGCGGCAACAGGCCGTGCCGCCTTCTCCAACTATCTCGGCACCAGCATTGTCATGACCTTCATTTTCTACGGCTGGGGTCTCGGCTATTTTGAACAGTTCGGCCGGTTCGAACTGCAGCTGTTCGTCGTTGGCGCATGGCTGGTCATGCTGCTCTGGTCGCGGCCCTGGCTATCGCGCTATCGCTACGGCCCGCTGGAATGGCTGTGGCGCAGTCTGGCGCGGCAACGGGCGCAGCCGATGCGCCTGTCATGAAGGATCGCTGACCGCTTCTGCCGGACCCGATTGTTCATCATCGGTGAACCCGCTGGTATAATTGGCGCTTAGCTGTTCGTACAGATTGAACCCGGAGACAAACTCCAGCCGGTCCCCGGCATCGTCCATCAGCCCTAGCGGCCGCCCATCCGGCGTATATGCAAAGTTCAGCAGATGGCCTTTCTGATCCCGGCGATATATCGAGCAAATTACCGGCGAGTCGAGACCGCCCATCATGCTGTGCATCACGATCGCTTCCGTCTCTGCTTCCAGAGAGGCATCGCTTTCCGGATCAAACGGTATCCCGGAATATCGATACACGGTCAGATGATCCGATGCTTTCGCTATGGGATTTTTCATGCAACTGGCTTTGCCGGTCTGTATTTCATCAGCCGCCAGGAAAACAACATGGACCGGACTGATAGCAACAAAGATGCCGCCCTTGGCATCGACCGGACTTACGGCTTTCGGCCCCGCTTGAATATATTCCCAATCGGCAAGAATGTCGGCAGGAATTTTTCCGAAAAGCTCCAGCGACGGCACCTCTCCAAGGGTCAACAGACCGTTATTGGCAATGCCGCCCGGCAAGGACTCTATATGTCCGATCAGGTCTATACCTCTGGTGTTCCAACCTGCTTCCGTTTCTCCGGTCGGCACCAAGGCGGCGCGAAGCTCGCTTTCAACCAATTCCAGAAACTCTTCCAGGTCCTCGGCTATTTCCGATGGCATTATCTGCCAAAATTCGACAACCGGAAACGGTTCCGGAGCGGTCGATTTTCCCGCGTCTTCCCTTTCGACCATTAGCTGCGTCGATTCAGGCACATTGGCAGCATCGACCGACGTTGACGCCAGGGCCAGCGCAACCGGAACAATGAAACTGTATATTCTACGCATCACAAACCTCATGCTCTGGCCATGGGCCGGTTTAACCAATATTTCCTGTTTGGGAAGATTCCATCTATCGTTATTTTGATATTGCGATCTATTCTCATTAGCGATATACGAGTCGCAGAGAGGAACCGAGATGGTTGTTTGCGTCTGTAATGCGATTAAGGAAAAAGACCTGAGAGCCGCCGTGCGCAGCGGAGCGGACAGACCTTCCCAGGTCTACGCCCAGCTCGGCCGCAAGCCGAAATGCGGACAGTGCCTTTCCTTTGCGCAAACCATTATCAAATCCGAAGTTGCGACCGCTTAGCATTCGCGTTAGCAAAGCATTGAAATAATTGCATTTTTTCGGGTAGCCGCCCTTTCGCTTGTTGGCGATATGCTGTATAGACTTCCCCAATTGATCCACTGACAGAAGGGAAGGACTCTGCCATGAAGGGTGATACGAAAGTCATCGAGTTTCTCAACGAAGCGCTAAAAAACGAACTTACTGCAATCAACCAATATTGGCTGCATTATCGCATGCTGGACAATTGGGGCGTGACAAAGCTGGCCGAATTCGAACGGCACGAATCCATCGACGAAATGAAACATGCGGACAAGCTGGCTGAGCGGATTTTCTTCCTCGACGGCCTGCCCAATTTCCAGCTGCTCGGACGGCTCAAGATCGGAGAAACGGTAGAGGAAATTCTCAAGGCCGATCTCGAACTAGAATATGAAGCGCTGCCAATGCTCAAAAATGCGATCGAGCATTGCGAGAGCGTCCGCGACTATGTCAGCCGCGACCTTTTTGCCGAAATTCTGGAAAGCGAGGAAGACCATGTCGATTCGCTCGAACAGCAGTTCGACATGATCGAACGCATGGGTATCAAAAATTATATCCAGCTACAGTCAAAACCGGTCGAATAGGGACGTAACGGGAGCTTCAGCCGAACCGGCGGCCAAAGCCGGTCGGCTGCCGCTGCTGCACCAGCGGGCTGGTTCCCCTGTCCAATATGGCCAGCGTATCCTCGAACATCGGCCGTAGTGCTACCACCAGTTCGATAAGCTCTTCTGGCGTCTCGTGATGTTCAACACAGGCGCGGGCGGTCATTTCGATCGTTTCCGCTGCAATGCTCAATTTCATGCCACCCAGTTGCAGCGCCTCGCCTTTCAGCTTGTGCGCTGCCAGCACCATGGCTGCAGGATCGTTGGCCCGCATCGCTTCTTCGATCTTGTCCACCGACTGGTAGCCATCTTCACGGAAATAGCCCAGAATCCGGACGAAATGCGGCCCCAGAGCCGAGCGGGTGTCCGCCCAGACCTTCCAGTCAATCAGTTCGCTTTCTACTGGTCCCACAGAACGCTCCCGGCGCAATAGCGGAAATACGCTATCCTCCCCGAACATAGGGCAGAACCTGTAAAAACTTAGTTACCAGGCCCAGAAAACTGCCGGTTTTTCTAACAAGCTACGGAGAATTCAATCTTTTTCATGATAAGGGTTTTTGGGTGCGCGAATGATCAGTCGCACCGGGACGCCGCCGAAGCCCAGTTCGCGGCGGATACCGTTGACCAGGTAGCGGCGATAGCTCTCCGGCAAATCGTCGACCCGCGTTCCGAAAATGACGAATGAAGGCGGCCGCGTCTTGGCCTGGGTGATATAGCGCAATTTGATCCGCTTCCCGCCGGGTGCCGGGGGCGGGTTTTCGCTAATCGCATCCTCGAACCAGCGGTTCAGCTTACCGGTCGAAACCCGCTGCGACCAGATCCGTCGTGCCTTGAACGCAGCCTTCATCAACTGGTCGATACCCTTGCCGGTAAAGGCCGACACGGCAATCAGCGGCACGTCGCGGACTTGCGCAAGGCCGTCATCAAGCGCCGCCCGGATGCCGTTGAACAATTTGCTCGGCCCTTCGGCAACATCCCATTTGTTGATGCCGATTACCAGACAGCGGCCTTCCTGGATTGCATGGTCGGCGATCCGCAGATCCTGTGCTTCCAGTCCCTTGGTCGCATCGAGCAAAAGCACCACCACTTCGGCAAAGTCGACCGCATGGCGGGCATCGGCCACGGCCAGCTTTTCCAGCTTGTCATTGACCTTGGCCTTTTTGCGCATTCCGGCGGTGTCAATCAGTCTGACCTGCCGGTCCGGCTCTATACCATCCAGCTTCTCTTCCTCGGTCAGGGCATCATCATGCCAGACCCAGTCGACGGTGATGCTGTCGCGGGTGATCCCGGCTTCCGGCCCGGTAATCATCCGGTCTTCATCCAGCATCTTGTTGATCAGCGTCGACTTGCCCGCGTTCGGGCGGCCAACGATCGCCAGTTTCAGCGGAGCCGACTCGTCGGTTGGTTCTTCCGCGGCAGCCGCCCTGAAATTCTCGACATAGGGCTGGATAGCCTGGAACAGGTCGGCGATACCGTCTCCATGCTCGGCGCTGAACGGGATCGGATCACCGAAACCGAGAGAATAGCTTTCCAATATGCCGGCTTCCGCCGCTTTGCCCTCGGCCTTGTTAACCAGCAGGACAACCGGAGTTTTCGCGCTTCTCAGCCAGCGGGCGATTTCCTCGTCGAGTGGGGTCAGGCCCGCCCGGCCATCGATCACGAATATCGCCAGTTCCGCCCCGGCTACCGCCAGTTCGGTTTGCTTGCGCATCCGGCCAGGCAGGCTTTTCGGATCCTCATCCTCATAGCCCGCGGTGTCGATGATATTAAATTCGAGCCCCAGCAGATTGGCCGCCCCTTCGCGACGATCGCGCGTCACCCCGGGCGTGTCGTCGACGAGCGCCAGCTTCTTGCCAACCAGACGGTTGAACAGGGTTGATTTGCCGACATTCGGTCGACCGATAATAGCGATATTGGGCAGCATGGAGCCGGTCCCTATCCTTTGGTTCTGATCCTCAGCGGAACGCGGAAATCCGGCCGCTGTCGTCGAGAATATATAGCATGCCACCCGCGGCAACCGGCGGCAGCGAAACGCCGTCGTTCAGCTCAAACAGCGTCTGGCTCGATCCCTCACCCGGCGAAATCGACACGATTTCGCCTTCGGTGCTGGCTACGATCAGTCGGTTGCCAGCCAATATCGGCCCCGTCCAGTTGATCGGGTTCTTCTTCTTTTTCTCGTTCCGGAATGCGGCGAGCTGGCTGATCCAGCGAACCTTGCCATTCGGCCGTGCGATGCACAGCAGTTTTGCATCGTCGGTCAAGACGAATACCCACTCGCCCGCGACAACGGGTGTGGCGATACCGGCAATGTTCAGTTCCCAGATACGCTGGCCGGTGACCAGCTCATAGGCAGCCATACGGCCGCCCTGTCCCAGCGCGAAGACCCGTCCGCGATCGATCACCGGATCGGCATCAATATCGGACAAGGTTGCCACCGAGGTCGAGATGCTCGTGCGCGCCAGTGCGTCATTCCAGAGGTTGCGACCATTTTCGTATCGATAGGCGGTCAGCTCGCCGGAAGAATAGCCGGCGACGACCGTGCCCTGTCCGGCGGCAGGAGCGGCGACACCGAAAATTCCGGCCAGTCCGACCGTACCGGCTTCGTTCCACTGCACCGAACCGTCTGCCATGCTGAGCGCGTAAATCTGGTTGTCCTGGGTCATTACATAGACATTGCCATTTGAGATCGTCGGCGAGCCGCGCAGCGGTCCAGCCGGCCGGACTTTCCATATCTGGCTGCCATCAGCCGCATTGAGCGCGACGACATCGCCGACGCCGTTGGTTGCGTAGACGACCTCACCCAAGACGCTCGCACCACCGCCGAAACGCGAATTGGAGCCGTCGCCCTTGACCTCGATCTGCGATGACCAGATTTTTGCACCGGTTGCAGCGTCGAAGGCATGCACCATGGCTTCCGTGTCGATTGCGAACAGCCGTCCGCCGGATATCACCGGCGCCGCTGCCAGCCGTTCCCGCTTGGTGGTGCCGCTGATATTGGCGGTCCAAACCCGTTCCAGACTGCCCGGCAAGGCGATATGACCAATCGACTTGCTTGCGTTTCCGCCCGACTGCGCCCATTCGCTATTGGCCACAGGAGCCGGCAGGATCACGGCAATCGAGGCCAGTGCGGGATCGACTTCCGCGCCGCTTTCACCGCTCAATATCGGCGTGCGCTTGCCCAGCGTCGGCGTGTTCTTCTTGTCATCGCCATCGCCGCCGCCCAAAATGCTGCAGCCGGACAGCAGTGACAGAGTCAGCAGGCTGGCGATCAGTGTCTTACCGGAAATCATTCCTTGGATTCTCCCTCGGTCGCAACCACAGTTGGCGGTGCAACTTCATTATCATCGCCGCCCGGTTCGACAGCGTCAATGCCCTCGACGCCGGCCATCTGCAATGCGCGCGACCGGATCGTCGCCGGAACGCTCTCGTCTTTTGCCAGCTGGGCGAAAAGCGGCCCCGCCAGATCCGACTTGTTCAAATTCAGATAAGAAATCGCCACCATTTCGCCGGCGCTCCCGAACCAGGGGTTGCCCGGCACCGCAAGCGGCTTCAGCCGGTCGATCACCTGCTGCGGCTTGAGCGTATCGAATTCAGCGGTCGTCTGGCGGATCAAGGCAAGATCGCGAAACGGCTTTGGCAGGCTGTCGTCGGCAGCAACCTTGGCATAGCCGGCGATTGCTGTTTTCGGATCATCTTTCTCCAGCGCGATGCTTGCCCGAAGGATTTGCGCTGCGGCCCGATAGCCGCTTTGTTCGGCCTCCGTCAGGGGCTCAAGCGCGGTTGCGGCGCCGTCCAGATTATTCTGGCGGATGCTGTCGATGGCCGCGACATATTCCTCGCTGCGCAGACCGGCATCTTCATTCTGGCTATTCTGCCAGAAGATCCAGCCAGCCAGTGCGCCCAGAGCGAGAACGATAGCTGCGAAAATCCAGATCCCGTAGCGCGTCACGATGGTTTTCAGCTGGTCCTCGCGCACCGCCTCATCGACTTCCCGCAGAAATACCTGTTCTTGCTGGTCCGGCTTCTCTTCCGGGGCTTTATCTTTGTCTTTGGCCAAGCTGGCTTCCTCAATTCTGTTTCGCATGTCCTGTTCGCCGGTCAGGCAAAGACATTATGCAATCGGCTGTCCTTTAGCGTCCGCGATAGCAAATGTAAAAGTCTATTGACCATTTCCACAGGCTGAACAACGGATCGGCGGAATAGAAGAAATATCGCTATTTTTTCGGTTGATAGAGCTGGTCGGGGCCCGGAAACGCGCGTTCCCGGACCTCTCCGGCATATTGCTCGGCGGCCTGGTCAATCTGTTCGGCAATATTATGATAGCGTTTCACAAAGCGGGCCGTGCGGTCGAACATGCCGAGCATGTCCTCGGTCACCAGCACCTGGCCGTCGCATTGCGCGGACGCGCCGATACCGATGGTGATCGCATTGACCGCCCTCGTCGCCTCGATCGCGATCGGTTCGAGCACGCCCTCCAGCACAATTGCGAAGGCACCCGCCTTGTCGAGCGCCACCGCATCGCCGACGATCTTCTTCGCCTCGGCATCGCTGCGCCCGCGCGCTGCATAGCCACCGAGCACGTTGATCGCCTGCGGCGTCAGACCGACATGGCCAACCACCGGAATACCGCGCTGGACAAGGAATGCGACGGTTTCGGCCATCACTTCCCCGCCTTCAAGCTTGACCGCAGCCGCACCGGTTTCCTTCAATATCCGCGCCGCGCTTTCATAGGCCTGTTCCGGCGAGGCTTCATAGGAACCGAAAGGCATGTCGACGATGACGACGCTATGATAGCTGCCGCGAACCACCGCCGCGCCATGGTTGCACATCATCTCCAGCGTGACCGGAATGGTTGAATCAAGGCCGTAAATCACCTGCGCCAGCGAATCGCCGACCAGCAGCATATCGCAATGCGCATCGAGCAATTGCGCTGTGCGCGCGGTATAGGCGGTCAGCATCACCACCGGCTCCGCCGTCACCCCGTCAACCTTGCGGCCCTGGATTTTCGGCACGGACAGGCGCCGCATCGGCTGGGGCCGGGGATTGGCGCGACTGGTGGACGTATCGAGTTTGAAGGTCGTGGACATGGCTATCCTCAGCAGAACGTTATCGGACTGGCCTCAATAAGCGACGATGGAGGATATGGCCAGCTTCGCGGTTATTGCCTTACAGCTGTCACCGCCTGAGCCGGATTGTCGCTGAAAAGTCCATCCACGCCGGCGGCGACAAATGCACGTATTTCGCCCGCCAGATCGCCCGGCTCGCGCGGATCGATGCCGCTCTTCAGATCGGTCGGCAGAAAATAATTTTCACGGCGGAAGGTCCACGGGTGAACCACAAGACCGGCCTCGTGCGCGGCCGCGACCAGGCCGGTCGGTTCGCCCAGCTGACCGATGGCATTGCGGCCGATCACCATATCCTTGGACGGTCCGACCCCGTCAGCATAGGCGGCAATGGCGGCCAGACCGGACGGGGATACCATGGACGCATAGGTTTGCCCGGCGATGTCGGGTGGCCCGCCCTCCCCGGCCACCAGTTGCACCAGCCGGACTTCGGTATTTCTGGCCAGCGCCTTAAGGTTGCCGACTTCGAACGACTGGATGAAGACCGGATCATCCGCGCCATCAAAGCCATATTGCTTGAGCAACCGGAGCATCGGTGCCTCGTGGTTCAGCCCCAGTGTTGCAAAATAGCTCGGATGCTTGGTCTCCGGGTAGACGCCAATCCGCCTGCCCGTCTTGACCGCATGCGTTTCGAGCAGTTGCAACACCTCTTCAAAAGTCGGGATCTCGTACTGGCCATCATATGGCATGTTGCCCGCCCGCAGGTCGGGCAACCGTTCTCTGGCCCGCAATGTCTTCAGCTCGGCGAGGGTGAAATCCTCTGTGAACCAGCCGGAAAATTCTTGGCCATCGATAATTTTCGTGACTTTGCGACCGGCAAATTCCGGCCGGTCGGCAACATCAGTGGTGCCGCCGATTTCATTCTCGTGCCGGGCCACCAAAATGCCGTCTTTGGTCAACACCAGATCGGGTTCGATAAAATCTGCCCCCTGTTCGATCGCCAGCCGATAGGCCGCCAGCGTATGTTCGGGGCGCTCCCCGCTGGCGCCGCGATGGGCGATGATGATCGGAGGCTCTCCGGTAAGCGTTGTCATGGTCATGCCGGTTTTTCCTGCCTGTTCCGCCTGCGCGCCGCATCCGGCCAGCGCCAGCGCCCACAGGATCGGCAGGACAATGCGCCCGATCCTCATCACCCGATCTCTACGTCTTTCCAGAAGGCAACCCGTCCCTTGATTTCTGCGGCCGCTTCCTTTGGCGCCGGATAATACCAGGCCGCATCCTCGTTGATTTCGCCCTCGACGATCAGGCTATGATAGGCTGCATCACCCTTCCAGGGACAATGGCTGGTCGTATCGCTATGCATCAGATATTTTGACCAGACCGCATCGCGCGGGAAATAATGATTGCCCTCTACCACGACCGTGTCGTCGCTGTCGGCGATCACCGTGCCGTTCCATTTTGCCTGAACCATTTGCTTGTCCTTTTCCTGATACCAAAAGCTGCGGCAACCAGTGTCAACGGTATCCAAATCCAGATAGCTTCGGAATATAACACTTTAATGCCACGGCCACTGATAAAATCGGAAATCCCGATCGGCGATACGGCAATCGGGGTAAACGGAGCGAAATGGCGTATCTCGTCGAATGGCCAGAACACAGCCACGCCCAGACCGCCATTGGTGAGCATATCCAGCGCACCGTGCGAGGCCATCGAGACAAATAGAAAAGCCGCCGCCACGCCATATCGCTGTGGCCGCAGCAAGGCCGTGGCGAACAGTGCTGCAGCGGCGGCAAAGAGCAGACTATGGGTCGCGCCGCGATGTCCCCAACTGTCGCCATATGCGATGCCAAGCCGGAAGCCGATCACATCGGCGTCGGGGAGCATCGCGAATATCAATCCGGTTGCGATCACCGGCAGGGCAAGCCGACCCCGTCCCAAGATCAACGCGCCCGCAAGCGGCACCGCAGCATGGGATATGATCGTCGGCATCAGCTGTTGCGCGCTGTCAGACCCGCTGCTTCATAATCCGACGCCTTGAAACCGACCACCAGTTCGTCGCCATGTTCCAGCACCGGGCGTTTGATCATGCTGGGGTTTTCCGCCATCACCATCACCGCCGTATCATCGCCAATATTTTCCTTCACCATGTCGGGCAGTTTGCGGAAAGTGGTACCGCGCTTGTTGACCAGCGCCTCCCAGCCGACCTGCATCACCCACATTTCCAGCTTTTCCTTGCTGATTCCCGACTTTTTATAGTCGTGGAAGACATAGTTGATGCCGTTTTTCTCCATCCAGTTGCGCGCCTTCTTGATCGTGTCGCAATTGGAAATGCCGTACATTTTGGTTTCGTTGCTCATGGGCCTGATCCTGTTTTTGCTGCACGTCGCCCCAGAGACACAGGTCAGCGACCGGACAATGGTCGCTTTTCGGGCTCCGGGCCGTGCAAATTCGCTTCCGGAACTGAATTAGCCAGAAATGTTCGTCGCGCAAGGCCCAATCGGGACTGCGTTGTTCCAGTTGCCGCGCGGTCCTGTCGGCAGTCTTTGCATCCGTCAGGCCGGTACGGTTGCAGATCCGGTATCGCAATCGGCCCGCAGCGGACAGGATGGACAATCCGGTCGTTTCGGCCGGCAGATGGTCTGGGCAAGGCGCTTGCCGAGCAGATGGTGCTCGTCCAGATCCTCCGCCGACCATTCCGGCGGCATCAGCGGCATCAGTTCGTCATAAGCGCGTCTGGTATCGGCCCTGGCCGGTACCAGACCCATGCGCTGCACCACGCGCCGATGGCCGGAATCGAGCACCAGCGCTTTGCGATTGAAATGGCTGGTATTCATGATCCCGGCGCTGATCTTGCGCGCAATCCCGGGCAGAGTCTCCAGCCAATCCATCGCGTCCGCCGTCTCCATGGATCCGAGATGCTCCAGGCTGGCCTTGCCGCACCGCGCGATAATGTCGTTGAGGCAGGCCTTGAGCCGCTCTGCCGCCATCCCCGGAAAAGTGGCGGTCTGCAAATGGTTCCGCAATTGCCCGACAGGCGCCTCGGCAACGCGCTCCCACGACCCGTATTCGGCGATCAACCGATCGGTATTGGCGTTGGACACCGCGGTTTTCGCGCGCGCGCCGATCACGCCCTGTACCAGAACCCACATGGGATCGCGGCGCATATCGTCGACCGGCATCACCCGGCCGAACCGCTTGATCAGACTGCCGTGCATCCTGCCCAGAATTTCCATGCGATGATCAGGGCCGAGGTCGAGTTGCATCAGCGGAATATGGCCGAGCCGCCGGTCGGTAGCAAGGCTATCAGCCCCCCCCCCCTGAAGCCGGTCGGTCAGTCAATGCGTCGGCCAATGGTCACAACCGGCTGCGCATCAAGGCGAAGCGCCTTGAAGAAGCCGGTCGCCGCCTCATCGATCAGATATCGACAATGATCTTGCCGAAATGCTGTCCCGATTCCTGATGGCGGAACGCATCGCCCAGGTCGGCGAGCGGAAAATGCTTGTCGAGCACCGGTTTCAGGCCATTGGCTTCAATGGCCGCGATCATGTCCTGTTGCTGCGCCCGGCTGCCCACGGTCAGACCCTGCACGCGCAGATTCTTGCCCATCAACAGGCCGGTCTGCACCGGCCCGGCAAAGCCGGTGAGCACGCCGATCAGGGCGATATGGCCGCCGATCCGGGTTGCCATCATCGACTGGTCGAGCGTGCCCGGCCCGCCGATCTCGACGACGCAGTCGACACCCTTGCCACCGGTCAGCTCGAGCACCTTCGGCCCCCAGGCCTCGATTTCCTTATAGTTGATCAGATGGTCGGCACCGAGTTCCTGCAACCGCTCCAGCTTGGCGTCGGAAGAGGATGTCGCGATCACCGTCGCACCGGCCGCCTTGGCAAATTGCAGCGCGAAGATGGAAACGCCGCCGGTGCCCTGTACCAGCACCGTGTCACCCGGCTTGACCGTGCCATCGACAAACAGGGCGCGCCAGGCGGTCAGGCCGGCGCAGGTCAGGGTCGCGCTCTCGGCGGCGCTATAGCCTGCGGGCGCGTGGGTCCACGAAGTCGTCGCGCCAATCGCCTGTTCGACCGCATAGCCGTCGATCCCGTCGCCCGGCACACGCTTGAACCCGCCTTCGGGCGGCGCACCGTCGATCCAGTCGGGGAAGAAGGTCGAAACCACCAGATCCCCCACTTTGAACTCGCTGACACCCTCGCCCACGGCGGTGACTTCACCAGCGCCGTCGGACATCGGGATCCGCTTCTCGGCGGTTGGGATCATTCCCGTGACCACGGCATAATCATGAAAATTGAGGCTGGAAGCGCGCAGCCGCACCGCGATTTCGCCGGGTCCGGGCGCCGCCGGTTCCGGCAGATCGACCAGCTTGAGATTGTCGAGCGAGGCGGGGGCGTGCAGTTGGATGGCTTTCATGGGGTTGTGCCTTACCAGAGGGTTTTGACCGGATAATGGTGAATATTCTTGTCGGCGGTGACCAGTGTCAGGCCCAGCACAATCGCATGAGCTATCAGCATCCGGTCAACCGGGTCACGATGAATATCGGGCAATTCGGTCGCAATTTCCCATAGGCCGGCTGGAAAATCGAGTAGGTGAAACCCCAGTTTTCGCTGAAATCTGGAAAGCGGAACGCTGGCCGGAAAACGGCCCCGCCCCAGCAGATCACTATATTCGTAGGCCGTCACGGCGCTGACGAACAGCCGATTGTCGACATTTGGTAATTCAGCAAGAAAGTTGTGGCTCAAGCGCGGGTCGTCATCTCCGATCCACGCCAGCACATGGGTGTCAATCAGCAGATCCAAATTTCCTCCGGAACCGCTCCTCGGGATCGCCCCGGTCGGCTTTCAGTGCTTCAAGACTAAGATCAAAGCCCTTAAACTCTTCCTTGAACGCCCCGACCGCCTGCACCCGCCGCCGCGCAATTTCTTCGCGCTCCGCCCGGTTGGCTATTTCAATCGGCACCAGCTTCAGCTTCGGCACGCCCGCTTTTTGCAGGATCACCTCTTCCCCGCGCAGCGCCGCTGCGACAAGTTCCGAAAGCCGGGTCTTGGCTTCGCCGATATTGACATGGATGGTCATTGCTTGGCCAATATAGCTTGACCAAGAAGATTGGTCAAGATTGGGGCAGCAACATTGAAACTTGCTTGATGAACAATTGATCATCATCCAGATACTATTGCATTTAGATATTTTCCTATTTAGGAAAGTATCTATGGAAAATGCTTTCAAAGCCTTGGCCTCCAATCCAAGACGCCGAATTCTGAATCATCTGGCTGGCGGACCAATGACGGTGGGGGAAATCGCAGAAAAATTCGACATGGCTATGCCATCAATATCAAAACATCTCTCAGTCCTCCATTCTGCAGGACTAATCCATCAGCAAAAAAGGGGGCAGCATGTTATTTACAGCGTTGCAGCTGACCGATTGACCAATCATTTATATGGTTTTTTGACCCCGTTTTGCCCTGAGGCTCGCAAATTGAGTGCAGAGCGAAAGAAAAATCGAAGCATCACCGGAGAGCCATCATGAACATAGCTGACGGTGCGGCCTCCGGTGCTTATAAGGTCAATTCCCTGAGTGGTTTGGAAAAGGCCAATGCCGTTGATGGCGAGTTGGTATGGGATCCCGTCCGTTCTATCTGGAACACATCGATCTTGGCTACCGCCTTAATTTTCGGGCCGCTTACCTTCTCATGGAGCGCTTTAGCAGTTTTTATTTTGTTGTCGGGCATTACACTTTGCGTCGGTCACTCGGTTGGCTTTCATAGAAGGCTAATTCATCAAAGCTTTGAATGCCCGAAATGGTTAGAGCGTTTCATGATTTGGGTCGGCGTACTCGTGGGCATGGGCGGCCCTATTTGGACGATAGGACTGCATGATCTGCGTGATTGGGCTCAGCGGCAGCCGGATTGCCACTGGTTTTTACGTCACGGCAAGCCAGTGCTTGCCGATGGCTTCTATTATCTCAACTTCCGTCTGAAATTGAAAAATCCGCCAAACTTTGATCCTGGGCCGGGAATTAGCGATGATCCTTTTTATCTGTTTCTACAAAAAACATGGATGGCGCACCAAATCCCGCTCGCTTTGGCCCTCTATGCGCTCGGCGGTTGGCCATGGGTGGTTTGGGGTATCTTTGTTCGGGTAGCGGCGTGTGTTACCATGCATTGGTATATCGCTCATGTTGCGCATACTAATGGACCGCAAGACTGGTCCGTCGATGATGCAGCAATTCAGGGATATAATGCCCGCTGGCTGGCCATCCCTACTGTCGGGGAGAGCTGGCACAGTAATCACCATGCTTTCCCTGCCTCAGCACGACATGGCCTGTATAAGGGCCAGATTGATCTTGGTTATAATTTCATCCAGCTTTTAGCATTTTGGGGCTTGGCCAGAAATATCAAACTGCCGGAAAACCTACCGCCCAGAGAAGGCGTGACGGCTGAAAGCGATCGTGCCAGAGACGCGGCTACGAGCCTTGGACTTGGTACAAGCCATGCGACTCCTCACGTCGCCGAATAAATCGGGCGTGCATCCCCCGGATGCACGCTGTGTCCGATTTATTCCCACTCGATCGTCCCCGGCGGCTTGCTCGTATAATCATAGACCACCCGGTTGATCCCCTTCACCTCGTTGACGATCCGCGTCGATACGCGGGTCAGGAAGCTGGCGTCGAAGGGGTAGACGTCGGCGGTCATGCCGTCGGTGCTGGTAACCGCGCGCAGGCCGCAGACGCTGTCATAGGTGCGGCTGTCGCCCATCACGCCGACGGTTTTCACCGGCAGCAGTACAGCAAAGGCCTGCCAGATCGCGTCATAGAGACCGGCGTTGCGGATTTCCTCAAGATAGATGGCGTCGGCCTTGCGCAATATGTCGCAGCGTTCCTTGGTCACTTCGCCGGGAATACGGATGGCCAGTCCGGGTCCGGGAAACGGATGGCGGCCAACGAAAATTTCCGGCAGCCCCAGTTCACGGCCGAGATCGCGAACTTCGTCCTTGAACAATTCGCGCAGCGGCTCGACCAGCTTCATGTTCATGCGTTCCGGCAAGCCGCCGACATTATGGTGTGACTTGATCGTCACGCTTGGCCCGCCGGTGAAGGAGACGCTCTCGATCACATCGGGATAGAGCGTGCCCTGGGCGAGGAAATCGGCGCCGCCGACCGCTTTCGCCTCTTCGTCAAACACGTCGATGAAGGTCGCGCCGATAAACTTGCGTTTCTTTTCCGGGTCAGTGACACCGGCCAGACCGGAGAGGAACATCTCCTCCACGTCGCGGTGGACCAAAGGCATTTTATAATGTTCACGGAACAGGCTGACCACCTGATCCGCCTCGCCCATCCGCATCAGGCCGTGATCGACAAAGACGCAGGTCAGCTGGTCGCCGATCGCCTCGTGGATCAGCACCGCTGCCACCGCGCTGTCAACGCCGCCGGACAGACCGCAGATGACTTTCTTGTCGCCAACCTGCTCCTGGATTTCCTTGATCTTGGCCGCCTTGAATTCGGCCATCGTCCAGTCGCCAGCGCAGCCGCAGACATGGCGGACGAAATTGGCGATCATCTTGCCGCCATCGGGCGTGTGCACGACCTCGGGGTGGAACTGGGTGCCATAATAGCGCCGCTCGTCATCGGCAATCAGGGCGAAGGGCGCGCCTTCGGTGGTCGCGACGATCCGGAATCCCGGTGCAAATTCGGTAACCTTGTCGCCGTGGCTCATCCAGACCTGGTGCTTCTCGCCGACCTTCCACAGACCATCGAACAACACGCATTCTTCGCTGATCTCGATGAAGGCACGTCCGAACTCGCCGCCAAACTGGCCACCATCGCCGGATTCCACCTGGCCGCCCAGCTGGTGGGTCATCACCTGCTGGCCGTAGCAGATGCCGAGGACCGGCAAGCCGCTTTCGAAAATCACATCCGGCGCCCGCGGGCTGCCTTCCTCGGGCACACCGGCCGGCGATCCGGAGAGGATGATCCCCTTCGGTTTCAGCCGGTGAAAGGCCTCTTCCGCGCTGTTGAACGGAGCAATCTCCGAATAGACCCCCGCCTCGCGCACCCGGCGGGCAATAAGCTGCGTGACCTGAGAGCCGAAATCGACGATCAGGATGGTTTCTTCATGGGCTATGGACATAGCTTAGGCGCTTAGTGGGCCACCTCTTTTGAGTCCAGTGCCTTTGTCGTCTACGGCGGCAAAATACGCCCTGGCTCAGGCGCTGGCAAATGTGCCGATAAAAACCGCCAGGATCACGCCAATGGCGGTTGCGACACCAGCCATGTGCTGGTCTTCCTTATAGGCCTTGGGGAAAACTTCGGTCGCCAGCGAGGCCACCACCGCACCGGCGGCAAAACAGCGGGTCGCGGCCAGCACGTGCGGCGAGACGCCTTCGAGTGCAAAATTTCCGACGATCGCGGCGGCCGACAGGATCAGTGCGGTCAGCGCCCAGAGCCCCAGCGTCTTGCCCTTTGACAACCCATTGCCGACCATCTGCTTGGCACCACCCGCTGCTTCGGGAAGATTGGAGAGCAGTATCGATCCGGCCAGCGCCGCCACTTCAATCGGCGCCGCCCCGATCAGCGCCACCCCGAGCGCCAGATTTTCCGGCACGCCGTCCAGCGTGATCGCGGCCAGCAAACCGCCGCCGCCTTCCGCGCCCCATTTTTCGTCGATCCAGTAATCGACAACGGAAAAGACCATGGCCCCGGCTGCCACCGCGCCCAGCCCGACCCACAGGTTGCTTTGCGCGACCGCTGGCTGGATCAGTTCGCTGACCAGCGAGACGATCAGCGCGCCCCCGGCAAGCGCTATGACAAAGCCCTCGGTTTTGCGCGACAATTTGCCGTAGATACCCCAGAGCGCCCCGGCGATCAGCGCCGCCGACACCACCGCCACGACAAGAAAAGTCATCAACATGTCGGGATAACGCTCCTCATCAAACTAGGTTGCCCGAGCCCGTAGTAACGAGCAGTGCCCCTGCGCAGGCAGGGGACCATCTCCGGAATTCCCGTCGCCAGAGACAGGTTATTTTCAGCGCTCCGGCCCCGGCATTGCGCGAACTAAAAAGCATTCCGTCCAAGCGCACCATCGGATAGTCCCGGGGTTCATCCTATCCCTCGGCCATATCCCGCAATTCCGTCTTCAATATCTTGCCGATATGACTGCGTGGCAGTTCGTCGATCAGGCGCAGTTCGGAAAGCCGCTGGGTTTTGCCGAGATTGGCGTTGGTCGCCGCCTTCAGCGCTTCCGGATCAAGCGTCACACCGGCGTCCGCCACGACGAAGCCGACCGGCGTCTCGCCCCATTGCCGCGAAGCGACGCCGATCACGGCGGCATCGGCGACACCCGGTTGCGCTATCAAAGCCTCCTCCAGATCGCGGGGATAGATATTGAAGCCGCCGGAAATGATCATATCCTTGGTCCGGCCCATCAATGTGATGAAGCCGTCCTCGTCAACCTTGCCGATATCGCCCATCCGCTGCCAGCGGTCGCCATTTTCGTCATACCAGCTGGCTTCCTCGGTCTTCTCCGGCTGGTTCTTGTAGCCCGACATCATCGTCTGCGACCGGCCGACCAGCTCGCCCATTTCGCCCGCGGGCAGCCGGTTGAGCTCCTCGTCCACCGTAATCACCTCGCTGCCGCCCCAGGCGATGCCGACCGTGTGCAGCTTGTCCGGATGCTCGTGGCACAGCAACAGGCAGACCACGCCGCCCTCGGTCATCGAATAAATCTCGATCAGCCCGCCCGGCATGCGTTTGAGCACTTCCGCCTTCAGCTCCGCCGAGAAGGGCGCGCTGGTGCAATATTTATGGGTCAGGCTGCCGAGATCAAAATCGTCAAAGCCTGCAAAATCCATCAGCCGCTGATATTGCACGGGCACCAGCATCGTATGGCTCGCGCGGTGTTCTTGCGCGAGTTCCAGCCAGCGCTGGCAATCGAACTTGCCCATCAGCACCACCGTCCCGCCATAGGCGATCGTCGGAGTGAACAGCGCCAGCGTGGTGTTCGAATAGAGCGGCGTCGACAGCAAGGTGACCTGACCGGGCTTGCCATATCCGGTCGCCTCGCCCACCGCGGCATGATACCAGCGCATCTGGCGGCTGTGGACAATGCCCTTGGGCGTGCCCGTGGTGCCACTGGAATAGATGATATTATAGGGATCGCTCGGGCCAACGCCCGGATCAGCTGGGACCGCGCCGTCGTCCGCCATCCAGTCGAACATCATCGGCGCGTCGTCAACCGCACCATCCATCATGACATGTTTGAGCGGCGGCAGCTCTTCCCCGCTCTCCAGCAGCTCGGCGCGCTTGGCGCTATCTATAAACAAATGCATCGCGCCGCTGTCGCGCATCATGTTCGCCAGCTGCGTCGGCGTCGCCGAAGTCGTTAGCGGCGCCGCACAACCACCCGCAACAATCGCGCCGAGATAGGCCAGCGCATAGCGCACCGTGGTGGTCCCCAGAATCGCAACCGCCTGCCCCTTTTGCAGCCCGTCCGCCTGCAACTGCGCCGCAATCCGGTTAACCTGAGCCGCGGTCTCCGCCCAGCTGAACTTCTCCCCGCTGTCATCCAGCGCGATCCGGTCGGGCTGGTTGAGCGCATGGGCGTTGATCAGATCAGCGAGATGGCCAAAGGGCTGCTCGAGATAGCGGGCGGGGTCTATATGTTTCATCAAGCGATTAATTCCGCATATCGGTTTGAGATGCAATGGCTTTCCGCGCGGCTTGTTCTTTTGAACAGGTAGGGAAGATTTTCACGCGAAGACGTGAAGGCGCTAAGGGTGATAATTATTGACGATGCGGCGTAGACCCAGCTTGAAGGTTGTCGCTGCAAATTCCAAAATCTGGGCAGATCATCGTCATTGCGAGGAGCGCAGCGACGCGGCAATCCAGAGCGTCTCACCCCAATCACTAGCGCCTGCCGCCCTGGATTGCCACGCTGCGCTCGCAATGACGTCCTTGGCGCAGATGTGCAAAGCCCTGGCCTGAAATACCCCGGTCACCTACCTCTTCGCGCCTTAGCGGCTTCGCGTGATAAAACTAGCCCGCCACCAGCTTCACAAAGGTGCTCTCGACCCAGCCGCTTTTGCACGGCCCGTCATAATCACGTTTCGAGCGCACCGGAGAGGACACGCCGCAATCGCCGGGTCCCTTGGCGGTAACCGGTGTCGCGCTGTTTTCTGCAGCGCCTTCGACGTCGTCAACAACGCCGTCATCATAGACAATGCCAAACCATTGCTGGTCGATGCTGCGAGTGCATATCCACAGTTGCTGACCTTCCCCGATTTCCGCTTTCTGCTTCGCTGCATCAAACGGGGCAATCCGGACCGGAAGCGTGCCGCCGCGCAGACCCTGCACCCGTCCTACCGCCTGGCAGGCATCAAAACGCGGCCCGCCTTCACCGATGCGCACCGGCTTTTCAGCCGGATCCGACCCCTGGCGCGCCTCGCGGCCCGTCGGATTAACGAGATCGGTCTGCGCTTCGGACAGGTCATCCTCCACCCGGGTAGTCTCGGAACAGGCAAGCGTCGCCAGCGACAGTGCAGAAATAGTCAGGATTTTTCGGATCATGACAGAAGGTCTAGCGCAAAAGCAGGGTCCTTGGGAAGCTGCGAATATTTGCGGCGGCGGGGCCGAGGCTATTCGACTCCCATCCTGCCGTTCGCCCTGAGCCTGTCGAAGGACGCCGGAGAACGCAAAGATGCTTCGCCGCGCTCGGCCCGAACGGATTGAACCTCACAGCACGATCTGCGTCTGCGTGACCACGGCCACGAGCGTTCCGTCTTCCAGCGTGATCTTCGTCTGCCAGACCGACTGGCGGCGGCCAATCTTGAACGGCGTCGCCACACCATAGACGGTGGAGCCCTCGGGGGCCGCACTCAGGAAATTGGTCTTGCTTTCCGATGTGGTGGTGCCGTTCGAACCGTCTGGCAGATTGGCAAAGCCGCCGAACGCGCCCAGCACATCGGCGAAGGTCATCACCGCGCCGCCGTGAATGCTAGGGCTGCCCCGCCCGTTCCCCGCGGTACAGATTTCCGGCCGCACCAGCATTTCGCCGCGCACGACATCCTTGCCCATCTCGGTAATTGTAATCCCCATGGTTTTGGCAAAGGGCACCATATCGGCAGGATTGGTCATGATCGGGGTCCTTTTTACTCGTTTTCGGCGTAAAAGCGGGAAGAATTGTATTGTTTTGCACAAAGGCGCAGCGGGAGAAAGGGCTTTTGACCGCCGCCGTGGAAGACTTCCCTCGGCGGCTGCTTTCGCCCCCTATCCATTTTGATAATCATCACCTCGAGCCATTATTCTCCCTCCAATCTCAAACCCTTATAAACCATTGAATCAAGGGGATTTTAATATCCCGAAATCCTACATTTCCCTTGGGTTTGCCGGCTCCAGCGGCTATGGTTGCGCTATGAGTGACATTAGCAAGAACGAAACAGCGGAAGATGCTTCCAACTCTTCCAATCAGAACGAATATGGCGCTGATTCCATCAAGGTTCTCAAGGGCCTGGACGCGGTGCGCAAACGGCCAGGCATGTATATCGGTGACACCGATGATGGCAGCGGCCTCCATCATATGGTGTTCGAGGTATCGGATAACGCGATCGACGAAGCTCTCGCCGGCCATTGCGACCTGATCCTGATCACGCTCAACGCCGACGGCAGCGTCTCGGTCGAGGACAATGGTCGCGGCATTCCGACCGGCATGCACAGCGAGGAAGGCGTCTCGGCGGCCGAGGTCATCATGACCCAGCTTCACGCCGGCGGCAAGTTCGAGAACACTTCCGACGATAATGCCTATAAGGTCTCCGGCGGCCTGCACGGCGTCGGTGTGTCGGTAGTCAACGCCCTGTCCGAATGGCTGGAACTCGATATTTGGCGCGACGGCAAGGCGCATAATATGCGCTTCGAATTTGGCGATGCGGTACGGCCGCTGGAAGTGACCGGCGATGCACCACCCGCCGACAATGAAACGGGCGTCAAAAAGGGTACGAAAGTCACATTTTTCCCGTCCCCCGCGACCTTCAAGATCACCGAATTCGATTTCGAGAAACTGGAGCACCGCTATCGCGAACTCGCGTTCCTGAACAGCGGCGTGCATATCATTTTGCGCGATGAACGGCACGAGGAAGCGAAGGAAATCGACCTCTATTATGAAGGTGGTATCGCGGCTTTTGTGCAATTTCTCGATCGCAACAAGACTGCGCTGGTGCCCGAGCCGATCGCCATTCACGGTGACCGCGACGATGTCATCATCGACGTCGCGCTGGAGTGGAACGACAGCTATTATGAAAATGTCCTCTGCTTCACCAACAACATCCCGCAGCGCGACGGCGGCACCCATCTGGCAGCCTTCCGTTCGGCGCTGACCCGGACGCTTAACAATTATGCCGAAAGCTCGGGCGCACTCAAGAAAGAGAAGGTCAAGCTGACCGGCGATGATATGCGCGAAGGCCTGTCGGCAATCGTATCGGTCAAACTGCCCGATCCGAAATTCAGCTCGCAGACCAAGGACAAGCTGGTCTCCTCTGAAGTACGCCAGCCGCTGGAAAGCCTGATGGCCGACAAGCTCGCCGAATGGCTCGAGGAAAATCCGCAGAACGCCGCAATGGTGATCCAGAAGGTGATTGATGCCGCTGCCGCCCGCGAAGCCGCGAAAAAAGCGCGCGAACTGACACGCCGCAAGGGCGCGATGGATATCGCCTCGCTACCCGGAAAACTCGCCGATTGCCGCGAAAAAGACGCAAGCAAATGCGAACTTTTCTTAGTGGAAGGGGACTCCGCAGGCGGTTCTGCCAAACAGGGCCGTGACAGCATGTATCAGGCGATCCTGCCGCTGAAGGGCAAGATCCTCAATGTCGAGCGCGCGCGGTTCGACCGGATGTTGTCCTCCAAGGAAGTCGGCACGCTGATCCAGGCGATGGGCACCGGCATTGGCCGCGAGGATTTCAATCTCGAAAAGCTGCGCTATCACAAGATCGTCATCATGACCGACGCGGACGTCGACGGCGCGCATATCCGCACCTTGCTGCTGACCTTTTTCTATCGCCAGATGCCCGAGATCATTTTGAATGGCCATCTCTATATCGCCCAGCCTCCGTTATACAAAGTCGGCAAGGGCAAGAGCGAGGTCTATCTGAAAGACGACAATGCGCTCGACCAGTATCTGGTCGAAGCCGGACTGAACGGTATGGTTCTGCAGACCGGCGAAGGCGCACGCAGCGGAGAAGACCTGCGCGGCCTGATCGAACATGCCCGCAGAATGCGAAGCCTGATGACCTATGTGCCGCGGCGCTATGACAGCACGATTGTCGAGGGAATGGCACTCACCGGCGCTCTCAACCCCGATCACGGACGAACGGAACGGCAGGCTGCGGTCGACGCGACTGCGGCATGGATGGACAAGGTGGACGAGGAAGGCCGCTGGTCCGGTGAGGTCTCCGAAGAAGGCGGCTATTTGTTCCAGCGATTCTGGCGCGGCGTCACCGACCATCATATCATCGAAGCCAAATTCCTCGAAAGTGCCGAAGCGCGCAAGCTGCACCTGCTCGCCTCGGAAGAGAGCGTAACATATGGCAGCGGCAGCCGACTGGTCAAATCCAGCCCGGGTGATGCGGATAATGGCGAGGATGGCGACATCGGTTCCGAAGGAACGCTGATCACGCGCCCCTCCGAACTGCTCGATACGGTCATGGCCGCAGGCCGCAAAGGGCTGTCAATTTCCCGCTACAAGGGTCTGGGCGAAATGAATGCCGAGCAACTCTGGGAAACGACACTCGATCCGGAAGTCCGCTCCCTGTTGCAGGTGACCGTGGAACAGGCTGATGTCACCGATGATATTTTCACCAAGCTGATGGGCGAGGTGGTCGAACCGCGGCGCGAATTTATCGTCGACAATGCGCTGAATGTCGCCAATCTCGATATTTAGCCTCAGTTGCCCTTAGGCCTTTGGGCCATATGGTGATGGGCCATCCCGTCGCTTAACTGTCTGTTGCAATGATAGTGAGACGCTTGTGAAGCAAGGCAGCAGTGATGGGAAACAGCGATGCGCCGGGTGACTGTCTGGTACGACGGCGCCTGTCCGCTGTGTATCCGGGAAATCGCCCTGATGCGTCGGCTCGACTGCCGTGATGCCGTCTCCTTCATCGATATATCCGTGCCCGCCGCGTCCTGCCCGCTCGACCGGCAATTGATGCTCAGCCGGTTTCACGCTTCGGTAAACGGGGACATATATACCGGTACGGCCGCATTCGCCGCCATGTGGCGCGTTATTCCGGTCCTGCGGCCAATCGGCCATCTCGCCCGCATTCCGGCTGTGCTACGGATCCTCGAGGCCCTGTATATCCAGTTCCTGAAAATCCGTCCGCACATCCGGAAGCGGTTCAAACCCGCAGACTAGGATCAGGAAGCGGCGGCGACAGCCCCCATCATCAGCTCCTGGTCCTTGCGGGTCGGATTGCCACGCAGGCACAGTCCACCGTTGACCTGCAAATTCTCGCCGGTCATGAAACATTCGTCGCTGGCCAAGAATACGGCGGCAGCTGCAATATCCTCGCTGGTGCCGATCCGCCCGAGCGGGTAGCGCGCCTCGAAGGATTCAACCAGTCCCGGCACCTGGTCGACACCAGCGGTCATGGGCGTGCGTGTCAGACCCGGAGAAATACTGTTGGCTCTTATGCCCTGCTCGCCAAATTCATGCGCCACGCAGCGGATGATATGGTCGGTTGCCGCCTTCGTGCCCATATATGCGGCGTGATCGTTGAGCATGATCGTCGCGGTTGCCGAGCTGATCTGGATGAGTGATCCACTATCGCCCATTGCCTTGATCATTTCCTGATAGAATTGGAACGGCCCGACCAGCTGCAGCGCTGACATGGTTTCCAGCTCTTCCCTGGTGTTTTCCAGAAATGGCTTGAGAAACCCCAGTCCGGTGGCATTGACCGCAATATCGACGCCGCCCATTTGGCTTTTCGCGCTATCGGCTAGCGCCTTGATATCCTCTTCGTTGGTGAGATCGCACAGTGCGTAATGGCCGCCAATCTCCTCGGCAAAGCGCTTCAACTCCTCTTCGTGGCGTCCTGCAACCAGCACATCGGCACCTTCATCCTGAAAACGCTTGGCAATTACCTGCCCCATATTGTCGCGGCCGGCAGCCCCTAAAACTATCGCCCTTTTTCCTTCCAGTCGTCCCATAGACTTGCTCCTCCAATCCAGTTGTTATGCGTTTCGCCATATTAGTTGTTCACGAACTGCCGACTACTCTCACAATGGCTATTGTCGCCAAAAAAAGGCCGGATTGACGTGAGTCAATCCGGCCAAAATCAATCAACGGGAGTTGATCAGAACTTGAAGGCGGCTTCCACGAACACCTGACGGCCGCGATTCTGGGTAAGCACGAGATCGTCACCGACACCGGGCTCGAGGAACGGGCGACCACTGCTGGTGTTGGTCCAGATTTTGTCGGTCAGGTTGACACCGATCAGCGACAATTTCCATTTGCCGTCCGGATCGCCAACCGAGACCGAACCGTCGATCGAGATATAGCTGTCCTGTTTCATATCCGAGAAGGAATCCTCGTTGGTGAAATAGGAACCGCTATATTGCAGGTTGCCGTTCAATCCCAGTTCGAGAGCATCGCCCGTCGGGACTGTCCAGTCGAAAGCAGCATTGGCGGCGAATTTCGGCGCGCGTGCGGCGGACCGGCCGTTAATGTCTTCTCCCGATGTGGTCACGAACGGAGCGGTAAACTCCGCATCGGTATAAGCAATCGAACCGGAGAGATTCAGACCCTCGACCGGCGTGCGCCATCCCCATTCGACATCGACACCCTGGCTGGTCAGCTGGCTGGCATTGAACGTCTGGAACTGGACCGCAGCGGCATCAAAATTCTGCACCTGAAGATCATCAAATACATAATAGAAAACCGAAGTGTTCACCGTCAGCGTGCGATTGGCGAACTGCGCCTTGACCCCGACTTCGCCGCCGAGACCGGTTTCCGATTTGAATTTCAATGCGTCGGCAACCGCCTGACGGGTAGCCGGATCCGGATCATTGAAGCCCAGCAAGCTGGATGATGGCAGAGCGCTGTTGTCAATACCGCCAGATTTGAAGCCGGTCTTGAAGGCACCGTAAATATTAATGTCCGGAGTGGCCTGATAACGGATCGACAGTTCCGGCGAGAAATTGTCGTCGCTGAACTCGATCGGTCCGGAGAAAAAGCCGCTTGGAATGAATGCCGGGCCCGATGACAGGAAAGTGTGGACATAAGGCACCGAAATCCGGCTGGTCTTGTTCTCGTCCGTCCAGCGTACACCGCCGGAAACCTGCAGCTCTTCCGTCAGGTCCAGCGTTGCACTGGCGAAAAACGACAGCGCTTCGGTCTTGGTATTCTGTTTCTTGTACCAGTCATAAGTATAGCCAGTGACCGGATCAGCGCCGAGGAAAGAAATATTCACACCCTGCTGCGAGGTGTTGAAATCGATATCGCGTGATTCATAAAATGCACCGACCATGAAATTGAACATGCCGTCAAAATCACTGGTGATCCGAAGTTCCTGAGTGAACTGCTCGGTCTTGTTCACAGGATCGCTGCAACCCGCGTTACCGGGTACACCAGGCGAGATCTCGCCGAGATAGGCATAGCAGTCGGTGTCGATCGAATCGAGGCTGAGATAGCCGGACACCGACGACAGGGTCAGATAATCGGAAAGACCCAGATCCCATTTCAGCCGCCCGAAGAAAATATCGGTTTCGCCATAAGGTATGCCATTTTCAAAACGGGTGTCGCCGCCGGATCCGTCGGGGACATTGCCCATAAGAACCGCTGCGCCATCAGAAGTGTGATACAGGCCGTCACGATCGTTACAATCGGCGTTCGAAGGGATGACGACCGCACCGGAAAGCAGATAGACAGGATCCGCCACGCCATTTGCACCGCAGTTGATGTCGGTATGACCGATGGCGCCATCGCTCTTGTTCTTGACATAGTTCAGCTTCAGATTGGCATTGAAATTGTCAACCGGATCCCATTGCAGGGTCACCCGGCTGATGAAGTTGCTGATCCCTCGGGAATCCCGGATGCTGCCATCGGGATTGAAGGCCGGGGTTCCCGGTGCCAGCTTCACATAGTCCTCGATATCCTGATATTGCGCAGCAACACGGATGCCGAGCGTATCGGTGAGCGGCCCGGAAATATGCCCGCCGAGCGTGTAACCGTTTTCCTCAAATTCGTAGGAAGCTTTACCAGCGACTTCCCAGTCCCGGGTCGGATTGGCGGAGCGGATAGCGAAGACACCGCCGGACGCGCTTTTGCCGAAGAAAAGTGACTGAGGTCCCTTGAGAACATCGATCTGTTGAACATCGAAGAAGCCCGCCTGAACGATCCGCATGGTGCTGACCTGAACGCCGTCAAAGTCAAATGCGACAGCGGAATCGAACGCTGCCGAAAGATTAGACGATCCGACGCCGCGGAGACTGATCTGGCCACCAGAACCCGAGCCACCGACCTGCACGTTGAGCGCAGGCACACGGCTGACCACATCGGCAATTTCATTGACCTGATATTTGTCCAGCGTGTCGCCGCCAATAGCGGTAACCGTCACAGGCACTTCCTGCAAAGTTTCGGTCTGCTTACGGGCAACCACGGTGATGACGTTGCTATCATCATATTCGACAGCGTCCTGTGCGTATGCTGGTGCCGCAATGCCGGCGAAAGCCAGGCTCGCCGCCGAACCCATCAGCAGCCCCCGAACGGAATGGCAGGGCGATATTTTAGCAAGACGTGTCGATTGTGTACTCATAAGAACCTCCAAAAAAAAATACCTCAGTGATGACCTGAGGCATATCCAAAAACTGACGGCTATTTGTCTGCCGCCTTGTTTCGCAGCGAGTAACAGGTCCCTTGCTGCCTGCTACTGTCACTTTCGCTATTTGGCTGGTGAGCGCATCGTCAAAAATGACAGGCCGGGAACAGCTTGCGCTGCCCCGGCCCGTTTAGATCAACCGTGAAAAACAGTTAGAACTTGAAGGCGGCTTCCACAAATACCTGACGGCCACGATTTTGCGTCAGCAGCAAATCATCCCCAACACCCGGTTCAAGGAACGGACGGCCGGCACTGGTATTGATCCAGATCTTGTCGGTCAGGTTGACGCCGACCAGCGACAATTTCCATTTGCCGTCCGGATCCCCAACCGAAACCGACCCGTCGATGGACACATAGCTGTCCTGCTTCAGATCGTTCAGCGAATCTTCGTTGGTAAAATAGGAGCTGCTATATTGCAGGTTGCCATTCAATCCGAGTTCCAGTGAATCGCCCATCGGGATCGACCAATCAAACGCTGCATTGGCCGCAAATTTTGGCGCGCGCGCCGCTGCCCGCCCGTTGATGTCCTCTCCCGAGGTGGTCACGAAGGGAGCGGTGAATTCTGCGTCAGTATAGGCAAGCGAGCCGGAGAAGTTCAGGCCCTGAACCGGCGTGCGCCACGCCCATTCGACATCGACACCCTGGCTGGTCAACTGGCTGGCGTTAAAAGTCTGATACTGAACCGCGGCAGCGTCGAAATTCTGAACCTGAAGATCATCAAAGACATAGTAGAACACCGAAGTATTCAGGGTAATCGTGCGATTTGCCAACTGGGTTTTCACGCCAATCTCGCCACCCAATCCGGTTTCGGAATCGAACTTCAATGCATCGGCGACCCCCTGACGAACAGCAGGATCAGGATCATTGAAGCCAAGCAGGCTAGAGGATGGCAATGCACTATTGTCTATGCCGCCGGATTTGAAGCCGGTTTTAAAAGAAGCGTAGATATTGATATCGGGCGTCGCCTGATATTTGATCGAGGCTTCCGGTGAAAAATTGGAGTCCGAGAAATTGATGGGCCCCGAGAAAAAGCCGCTCGGGATAAAGGCAGGGCCAGCAGAAAGGAATGAATGAACATAGGGAACGGTAATTCTCGATACCTTGCTTTCGTCAGTCCAACGCACACCGCCCGACAGTTCCAGCTGGTCTGTCAAATCCAGCGTGGCGCTAGCGAAAAACGATAGCGCTTCGGTTTTCGTGTTCTGCTTCTTATACCAGTCATAGGTGAAGCCTGTAATGGGATCTGCGCCGAGGAAAGAAATATTCACGCCCTGCTGCGAAGTGTTGAAGTCGATATCGCGGCTTTCATAAAATGCACCGATCATGAAATTGAACATACCGTCAAAGTCACTGGTGATGCGAAGCTCTTGGGTGAACTGCTCGGTCTGGTTGACTGGGTCACTACACCCTGCGCCACCCGGAACACCGGGAGCCAATTCCCCGACATAGGAATAGCAGTCGGTGTCGACAGCATCGAGGCTCAGATAACCGGAAACCGACGACAGGGTCAGATAATCAGAAAGACCCAGGTCCCATTTCAGACGGCCGAAGAAAATCTCGGTTTCACCAAAAGGCGTGCCGTTTTCGAATTGTGTATTGTCACCGCCTGAGCCGGTCGGAATGTTGGATACCAGGGCGGCCGCACCATCGGAAGTATGGTAAAGGCCATCATGGGAGTTACAGTCCGCATTCGACGGGATCACAAGTGCGCCTGACAACAGATAAATGGGATCCGCAACACCATTTGCGCCGCAACTTACATCAGTATGCCCAATCGCGCCGTCGCTCTTGTTCTTGATATAATTCAATTTCAAATTGGCATTGAAATTGTCAACCGGATCCCATTGCAGGGTCACACGGCTGATGAAATTGCTGATACCCCTGGAATCCCGGACACTGCCGTCCGGATTGAAGGCCGGCGTTCCCGGTGCCAGCTTCACATAATCTTCAATATCCTGATATTGCGCAGCTACGCGAATACCAAGCGTATCGGTGATCGGACCGGAGATATGCCCCCCGAGCGTATAACCTTTTTCCTCAAACTCGTAGGATGCCTTGCCTGCCACTTCCCAGTCTTGGGTTGGATTGGCGGAACGAATGGCGAAAACACCAGCGGAAGCACTTTTGCCAAAGAACAGAGATTGCGGCCCCTTCAGAACATCGATCTGCTGAACATCGAAAAATCCGGCTTGTACCATCCGCATGGTGCTGACTTGAACACCGTCAAAATCAAATGCCACAGCGGAGTCAAATGATGCGGAAATGTTGGAAGAACCGACACCACGCAAGCTGATCTGGCCACCCGAACCGGAGCCACCAACCTGCACGTTCAGTGCAGGCACACGACTGACCACATCGGCGATTTCATTGACCTGGAATTTTTCCAGCGTATCGCCGCCAATCGCGGTGACCGTGACAGGAACTTCCTGCAAAGTTTCGGTCTGCTTGCGGGCAATAACGGTAATTATGGCTGGCTCATCCATGCCTTCGGAATCTTGTGCCAAGGCTGGCGACGCCAACGCCGCGCAAGCGGTGGCGGCGGCCGAGCTCAGCAGAAGCGATCTGACTGCTGTGCTTTTCAGGTTGGTTTTGTGGCGCGGCGAATTTCTGGTCATAGCTCTCTCCCAAATGGCCCGGTCGGGTCGACCGGAATCCTTTTCCAGTTTTTGGCGGTTTTACAGCCTTGGTGTGGGGTTTATCTTAAGCATGCGTTCCGGATCGCTCTGCTAGCCAATTTGATAGCAACTAATGAAAACTGTGGTGTCTGCGCAACAAAAGTACGTTTGCGCCGCCAATCCGTATACCCACTATCGATAATGCTAACGATAATAGGGATTGCAACGGCGGGCTGCACGACGCCTAAAGCATCGCAACGATTCAGAACGGGAGATTGATCAATGGGCCGCCTCAAGGGAAAAATTGCCATCGTAACCGGCGCCGGATCCGGCCTCGGAAAAGCGATCAGCGAAACATTTGCCGCAGAAGGCGCCCGGGTCGTGCTAACCGACATTGAGATTGACGCCGCAAAACAGGTCGCCGAGAGGATCGGCGCCAATGCCATCGCCCTGGAGCAGGATGTTGTCGACGAGGCGCGCTGGGATGAAATATTCGCGGAGACGGCAGGCGCTTTCGGTACGCCGCATATTCTGGTGAACAATGCAGGGCTGGTCCTCCCCGGAACAATCGAGGATTGCTCGTTCGAACTGTTCCGCAAACAGACCTCTATCATGCTCGACGGTGTATTTCTGGGATGTCGCAGCGCCGTGCGAGCGATGAAGTCCAATGACCAGCCGAGCTCGATCATCAATCTCAGTTCGATGGCGGCCTTGCAGGGCTATTCGCCATTTGTCGCCTATAGCGCCGCCAAAGGTGGCGTGCGGTCGATGACCAAATCGGTGGCCCTGCATTGCAAGGAGCAGGATTACCCGATCCGCTGCAACAGCCTGCATCCCGCCGGGATCGACACGCCGATGGTGCGTCAGGAATCCGTTGGCGCTGGCGGCGGAGAAACGCCGGCAACCGGAATGATAAAGATTGGTGAACTGGGCCACCCCAATGATGTTGCGGCTCTATGCGTCTATCTGGCGAGCGATGAATCCCGCTTCATGACCGCTGGCGAATATCCGGTCGACAACGGGGTGCTCTACAAGCCCGCCTGATATCAGGAGGCGGCAGCACCCACGGCTGCCGCCATCTGGTTCTGGAATTCGGCAAGGTCGAAATAATCCCGCCACTTGGCGATCTTGCCATCACGCATTTCGAAGGTGCCCATCACGCGGATGGCGATCCACTGTCCGTTGATCCGGAACTTGTCGGTGCGCTCGGTCAGCACCGTGTCGCCGTCGGCGGCTATATGGTGAACGATCCATTCCGCACCATCGGAACCCATCCCCGATCCGTCGAAAAAGGCCCGGACAGCATCAATCCCGACGCACGGCTCCATCGGGATATTATGATAGAAAATATCGTTCGCCATCGCCGCGTAGATCGCGTCATAATCGAGCCGGTTCCAGGCGTCGATGAAGTCGAGCACCTGTCGCTTGCTGTCGGACATGGCGAAAATTCCTTCTATTCTTCCGGTGAAACGTCGAGGATCATCTTGCCCTGGTTGGCACCGGAGAACAGCTTCATGAACGCAGCATAGCTGTTCTCGATTCCCTTATCGATATCCTCGTCATGCTTGATCTTGCCCTCGGCCAGCCATTTGCCCATATCGGCGATGCCTTCGGCAAAACGCGGCGGGTAATCGCGAACCAGAAAGCCCTTGATCGTCGCCTGACGGGAGATCAGATACCAGAGGTTGCGAATGCCGACCGGCTCGGGGCTATTATATTCGCTGATCAGGCCGCAAAGAACGACGCGGCCATATTCGTTGATCGCGGTAATTCCGGCATCGAGAATCTCGCCGCCGACATTTTCCCAGATGATGTCGACACCATCAGGGGCTGCCGCTGCAATTTCCTTTTCCAGATCGGCCTGACTCTTGCCGCGATAGTCGATCGCCGCATCAAAGCCATAATGATCGGTCAGCCGCGCGCATTTTTCGGCACCACCAGCGATGCCGACAACCCGGCAGCCCTTGATCTTGCCAATCTGCCCGACCAGCGAACCGACCGCACCAGCCGCGCCGGTGACCAGCAATGTGTCACCTTCCTTGGGCTTGCCATCGTCGATCATGCCGAAATAGGCGGTCATCCCGACTGCGCCGAGCACCGACAGGAAATTGGTTGGCGAAGGAACCAGCGAAGCATCGACCGGCGAGGTAAAACCACCGGCTTCGACGACGGAATATTCTTCCATCGCACTGAGGCCGACAACCCACTGACCAACCGGAAAATCGGGATTCCTGGACTCGACAACCCGGCCGACCGTGCTGGCCGTAACCGCCGCGCCGAGAGCGATCGGCGGCATATAGCTTTCGGCATCACTCATCCAGCCGCGCTGGGCCGGGTCGAGCGAGATATAATGATTGCGCACCAGAAACGAGCCGTCGGCGAGTTCCGGCAGATCTTCCTCGACCAGCGCAAAATCGCTCTCCTTGGGCTCGCCCACCGGGCGACTGACAAGCGTAAATTTGCGGTTTTTGGTCATGAATTATCCTTCATTGGCAATTTTGTGGGATTTCTTGATTTTCTTGGCGAGCGACCATTTGTGCACCTCGGTCGGCCCATCATAAACGCGGAAAGCGCGCACTTCGCGGAACACCTGTTCGACCACTGTATCCTTGCTGAGGCCAGTACCGCCCATGACTTGCACGCAATTGTCGGCAATCCGGAACAAAGCTTCGGAAACAGCAACCTTGGCCATCGAGCTTTCGGTTGTCCCCAGCGCACCGGTATCGAGTATAGAAGCGCACCAGTCGATCATCAGTTCGGCCTGCTTCAAATCGATTTGGTTCTGCGCCAGCATGAAACCGACCCCTTCATGATCGATCAGCGGCTTGCCAAAGGCCTGCCGCTTGCAGGCGTAGTCGATGGCGATTTCCTGAGCCCGGTCACAACTGCCAAGCCAACGCATGCAATGGGTTAGACGCGCTGGCGCCAGACGCACCTGGGCATATTTGAAACCTTCGCCGCTTTCACCGAGCATTTGGTCCGCTGGCACACGAAGATTGTCAATCTGGACAACCGAGTGACTGCCCGGCATCGAGCTGTCAATTGTGTCGAGTACGCGCTCGATCTTGATTGCGGGGTCCGGAAGGTCGACGAGGAACATCGTCGCACCCTCATCGGATTTCGCCATGATGATCCCAACCTTCGCGCCTTTTGCACCGGTGATGAACGTCTTGCGACCATTGATTACCCAGTGGTTCCCGTCGGGCTTGGCCGTCGTCTGCATCATCATCGGATCGGAACCAGCACCATTTTCACTCGCTGGCTCGGTCATGAAAAAGGCTGATCGTTCCCGCCCGGATACGAGCGGCTCAAGAAACCGCTCCTTCTGCTCAGGCGACGCGCATTTGCCAAGCAGGTACATATTGCCTTCATCGGGCGCGAAAGTGTTCACCGCCAGAGGCCCCAACGGCGACAACCCGGACTTGCGCAAAACCAGCGCCGTTTCCAGATGGGTCAGGTGGCTGCCATCCTCACGGATATGCGGCGTCAGGACACCGGCTTCTCGGGCCAATGCACGCATTTCCTGAACCAGACCGTCGGTCGGGCCATGGTCTTCGCACCGTTCGTCCTTTTCATAAGCAAAAATCTTGTCGCGAACGAATGTCTCCACCCGTTCAGCCATGTCATGCGCTTCGGCGCTGATCTTCTTCGTCATTGAATCTCCTATCTTTGGAGAATCGTTACGGCAGATACGCCCGGGGCGCCATAGACTTGTGTATAAGCAGTCTTCGGATCGCCCTGCACCTGCCGAGCGCCCGCGGTGCCGCGCAGCTGCACGACATTTTCGTAGACCTGCCGCAGACCCGACGCACCGATAGGTTCGCCACAGGCAAGGCATCCGCCATCCGTGTTGATCGGCAGTGAACCGGTGATATCGCTGCGCCCTTCCAGCAGCCATTGCTCCTGCTCGCCGGGCTTGCAGAAACCGTTTTCCGCCATATGCATGATTTCCGCACCGGATTCCGTATCCTGCAATTGCGCAATATCGATATCTTCGGGGCCCATGCCAGCCTGCTCAAAGGCAGCCTTGGACGCGATTTCGGTTGCCGTGCCACCGCGTTCATTATCGATCGACGCGGCAAAGACCTCGAAGGAGCCCGGCGGCCGGGTGCGCATCACCGAGCTTTTCAGGCGAATGATGGGCACGCCCAGCTCCCTTGCCTTTTTCTCGCTGGCCAGAATGAGCGCGACGGCCCCTTCGGCGGGCGAACAGAACATATATTTGGTGAGCGGATCGCAGATCATCGGTGCGTTCATGATCGTTTCCAGGTCCACCTCGCTCCGCCGCCAGGCATGATCGGTTTTCACCCCGTTGCGAAATGCCTTTTCGGCAACCCGGCCCAATGTTTCGCGGCTGATATTATGTTCGTGTAAATAGCGCATGATCTTCGCGCCAAAAAACTGCACGGTCAGCATATAGCCGGCCTCACCATACCAGTTGGGCAAACCGTAGGCCGACGGATCGGCATTGAAGGCTCCGCGCGGATGCTTGTCGAAACCGACCGCCATGCCCATTTCATATTCACCCGACTTGATCGCGCTGACAGCGGCGTTGAGCGCAGAGCCGCCGGTAGCACAGCCGTTCGAAACATTGATGAACTGGATGCCGGTCAGGCCCAGCTGCGACACCATATTGTCGGCGCTGCCCGATGCCGCCGAGCCGCCGAAGGCGAACTGGACATCTTTCCATTCGATACCGCTGTCGGCGAGCGCCTGCCGGACCGCGAAAATGCCCTGGTCCATGCCATCGCGCCCTTCGGTGCGGCCGAACGGATGAATGCCGGCTCCTACGATACAAACGTCTGACATGATTATTCTCCCTGAACAGGTTTGAAGGCATGGATGAACTTCTGCTCTTCCACCGGCGCATCGGGATCGAGCGGAATCACCGTAAATTCGACCTCCATGCCGATTTTGACATCGTCCGGATCAATGCCAGTCAGACGAGATTCCACCATCGTCTGGTCAGGCAGGCTGACATAGGCGACCACATAGGGCTTGAACTTCTCCGGATCGGTCGGTCCGATATAGGGGGGCTTCGGCGGAAAGCGCTGGACGGTATAGGTCCAGACGGTGCCGCGCGTACCGAGCACAACGGGCTCGATATTGTCATCGGGAGTTAGTGGCAGCGGAAAGAATATCTGGCCTGTTTGCCTGTTGCGCGCGCCCAACAGGGCGCCCATGTCATCGGTAAACAGATTATCAGCAATCGGTTGTGCACTCACGAAGGTCTCTCCTTTTATGCGAATCCTATAAGGGGGAAAGCGGGCGGCAAATAACTGCCAAAACGGCTAGGGAGGATGCGCCTCAATAGCCTGGATGCACCGCCAGCATGCCACCATCGACCAGCAGATCGCTGCCGGTCGCGAAACTGCTGTTGTCACTCGCGAGATATACAGCGGCCGCGGCCAGATCGCTGCCCTGCCCGATCCGGTTCAAGGGCGACATGGCGGCCGCCATTTCGACCATCCCGGGAACGCTCTTTGCTGCGGTGTCGATAATGCCGGTATGAGTCGCGCCGGGCACCAGATTGTTGCAGCGGATATTCAAGCCGCTTTGCGCGCAGTGCACCGCCACCGACCTGGACAGCATGCGTACTGCGCTTTTCGAGGCGGTATAGGCAACATCACCGGGCAGCGCGGCAAAAGCGCTGGTCGATGCGATATTGATGATCGAACCGCTGGAACCGCCCGGATTTTCCTTCATTGCGGCAATTGCCTTTTGGCACCCCAGCATCACGCCGGTCAGGTTGATGCCGAGCAGATGATGCCAGCTGTCGAGATCCATTTCCTCGATATTCTTGCCAATCACGATGCCGGCGTTGTTGACCAGGATGTCCAGCCTTCCGAATTCGCCGAGCGCCTTGGCCATTACCCCGTCCCAGGCGCGGGCGTCGCTCACGTCCTGCGCCATGAACAGCGCGCCTGCGTCATCCGCAACCTCCTGTCCCAGAGCGTCCTGCACGTCGGTAGAGAGAACCCTGGCACCTTCTTCGACAAAACGTTCGACGGTCGCAGCCCCGATACCCGAAGCGCCGCCGGTGACGATCGCCACCTTGCCTTCCAATTGACCCGACATTTTCTTCTCCCTATCAAATTCAGCAGAGGCCTATCACGCCTCGGCACTCTAGTTCCGGCCCCATATACAGCGAAAGGAAGCCTGATGCTCACACCGGAATATATGAAACAAATTGTCGACCAATATCTGGCCGCAATCAACGATGGCGACATGCAGGCGGTGATGGACCTCTATGCCGACAATGCTGCCGTCGAGGACCCGGTTGGCACAGAGCCCAAATCCGGCAATGATATTCTGGAATTTTACACCAAGGCCTTCTCCGGTGGCGCCAATGTCGAACTGACCGGCCCGGTTCGTATCTCGGCAAAAGCGGCTGCCTTTCCGTTCCGCGCCGAAATCAACCAGCAAGGCGGTCAGGTTCTGGTTGTGGACGTGATCGACATTTTCGAGTTTGATGCCGACGGCAAGGTGGGCAAGATGACGGCGCATTTCGGACCAGCCAACGTGACGGTAAAGGGCGCCTAGCCCTTTCCACACCCGATCAATAGCCGGACTTTTTTGCCCAGCGATCACTGTGAAAACCGGCATCGCCGAACATTTGCTGCGCGACATGGACCCGCTTGAAATAAAGTCCGACATCATATTCGTCGGTTACGCCGATTCCGCCGTGCATCTGGATCGCTTCCTTGGTTGCAAGCTGCGCGACCTGGCCGGTCTTGGCCTTCGCCAGCGAGCAGGTCATGCCGGCATTGGCAAAATCCTGATCGAGGTCTTTCAGCGATTTCAGCACCGCCGATTTCATCATTTCGATCTCGGTCGCCAAATGGGCAGCGCGATGCTGCAATCCCTGAAATGCGCCGATCTTCTGGCCAAATTGCTCGCGTTCCTTGAGATAGTCGGTGGTAACATCGAACACCTGTTGCGCAGATCCGGACATTTCCGCGCTCAGCACGGCCCGGCCAGCAGACAATATGCCTTCCAGCGCCCCGAAGCCGCCGTCCAGTTCACCCAATATATCATCTCCGGTGACTTCCAGGCCATCAACCGACAGATTGGCTGCGTTGCGGCTGTCGACCATGGGCGTATGCTCGCGCGTAATTTCCGGCGCGTCGGCATCCACCAGGAACAGGGTGATACCATGCGGATCATCCTGTTCACCCGAAGTTCGGGCTGCAATGATCAGCTTGTCTGCGACATGGCCGTCCGCGACGAAAGTCTTTGTTCCGAAAAGCGTAAAGCCGTTGCCCGATGGTGTGGCGGAGAACGCAATCCGGCCGGGGTTATGCCGCGGGCCTTCGTCGACGGCCAGCGCATAGAGCGTCTCGCCGCTGCTGATTGCCGCCAGATTTTCCGCTTTTTGCTTCTCGGTCCCATATTGCTGGATGGCTGTTGCACCCAGAACAGACGTCGAAAAGAAGGGCGAGGCGGTCAGATTGCGGCCCATCTGTTCGGCCAGAACACCGGCACCGACATAGCCGAAACCACTGCCACCATGCTCTTCCCCGACGATGATACCGGCCCAGCCCATTTCGGCCATCTCGGACCAAAGCTCACGGCAGAAACCGTCTGCCGGCTTGTTGTCGCGCACCTTGCGAAAAGCGGCCACCGGCGCTTTTTCAGCCAGAAAACCGTTCGCTGCATCCTGCAGCATTTCTTGTTCTTCGTTCAATATCAAAGGCATGACAATTCGCTCTATTCGCTCGGCAATCCCAAGACGCGCTTGGAAATGATGTTAAATTGAACTTCCGTGGTACCGCCAAGGATCGAATAGGCCCGGTGATAGAGCCAGTTGTTGGCCAGGCTGCCATATTCGATACCATCTTCACCGATGGTTGCTCCGGTCGTGCCCTCGATCTCCATGAGCAACTCGGTGCCGCGCTTGGTGAGTTCCGATGCGGCATATTTGAGCATCGAGGATTTCGCCCCCAGACCGCTACCTGCATTGGCTTCGTCGGTCAGCCGCTCCACCGTCAAATTATAGGCCCAGTCGTCCAGCTCAGCCTGCGCTATGCTCTGCCGCAAGGCGGGATCATCCAGACGCCCGGTGGCATCCAGACCGATTTTCTCGGCTGCATGCTTTCCAAGATTCTCTGGCCCGCTCGTACCGCGCAACGGTGACATGGTTCCGAGCATCCCGCGCTCGTGCACCAGCAGATTTTTTGCCACGTCCCAGCCACGATTGACCTCGCCGACAACCGACGCATTATTCTCGCCATAGCTTTTGGGAACTTTGACATTGTCGAAAAATGTTTCACAAAAGGGCGAGTGGCCGGAAATCAGGACGATCGGCTTCACGCTAATGCCCTCGCTGGCCATGTCGATCAGGATGAACGTGATACCCTTGTGCTTCGGGGCGTCGAAATCGGTCCGCACCAGACAGAATATCCAGTCCGAAATGTCGGCATTGGACGTCCAGACCTTCTGGCCGTTGATCAGCCAATGATCGCCCTTGTCCTCGCATTTCGTCTTGAGCGAGGCCAGATCCGAACCGGCTCCCGGCTCGGAATAGCCCTGACACCAGCGAATTTCGCCCCGCGCAATTGCAGTCAGATGCTGCGCCTTCTGTTCGTGCGTACCAAAGGCCAGCAAGGCGGGGCCAAGCATCGATATGCCAAAATTGCTCAGCGGCTTGCGGGCATTGATCGTCTGGCGTTCTTCATCGAGAATCTTGGCTTGGTCGGCAGAAAGCCCGGCTCCGCCATATTCCTTGGGCCAGGTCGGCACCGTATAGCCCTTGGCCAGCGCCCGCTCGAACCATAATTTCTGCGCCTCGGACTGGAACTCCCATTGGCGTCCACCCCAGCATTGATTTTCGGCGGTAATATCCCCGTCGCGCATTTCCTCGGGACAGTTTTCTTGCAGCCATGCCCGCACTTCGATGCGGAAATTTTCAAGATCGCTCATGACTTAACCTCTCGTGACAACCATGTCATATGTCAGCCGACGCGATGCTGGCACTGCGCATTTAGTTAGCGATGTCATCCGCACCATCAGTCCAGACGAAGCATTTGCTTGCCGAAATTCTGGCCAGCGAATAACCGCTTCAATGTCGCGGGAATATTGTCAAAGCCGTTCTGGATATCTTCTTTGAAGGTTATTCTGCCTTCCTTGATCCACTCCCGCATACGTTTGCGCGCTTCGGGAAATTCACTTGCATAATCCGAGACGATAAAGCCCGACATGCTGGCGCGCTTGAAGATCAGGTTGAAATAATTCTCAGGACCGGCCGGCATGTCGCCCTGCTCGTAGCGGGAAATACCGCCGCAGATCGCGACCCGGGCATGCATCGCGATATGTGCCAGCGCATCGTTCAGGATCTTGCCGCCAACATTGTCGTAAAAGACGTTGATTGACTGCGCACAATGTTCCTTCAACTGCGCACGGACATCGTCATTCTTGTAGTCGATCGCCACATCATAGCCAACATCTTCGGTCAGCCAGTTGCATTTTTCTTCACCCCCGGCAATGCCAATGGTGCGGCAGCCGGCGATTTTGGCAATCTGCCCGACCATCGAACCGGTTGCGCCGGCCGCACCGGAAACGACGACCGTATCGCCCGGCTGGGGCCGGCCATGTTTCAGCAGGCCAAAATAGGCGGTCATTCCGGTCGTACCCAAAGCGCCCAGATTGGCAGCGAGCAAATCATCGTCCGGAACCTTGTTCAGCTCGCCGCCGGGAACATGGGCATAATCCTGCCAGCGCAGCATCCCCATGACCTTGTCGCCCTCGGCAAATCCGGGATGACGAGACTCGACCACGGTGCCAATTCCGGAACCGCGCATCACTTCACCAATTTCGGTGGGCGCGACATAGCCGCCGATATTTTCCATCCACCCCTTCTGCGCAGGGTCGAAGCCGAGAATTTCCGTCTTCACCAGCACATGGCCTTCGGCACATTGCGGAACTTCGGTGACGACCTTCTTGAAATCATCATCCACTAGTCCGCGCCCTTTGGGACGCCCATTGATCAGCCATTGCCTGTTGTCGGTCATATATTCTCTCCGTTGGAAGATTTAGAAACCTGTTAGACGGATTCTCTTGACCAACCGAACTGCCAGCTTTGATAGCTGACCGGTTAAAACCGCTATCGGCCGCAGTGGGCGGGAAGATTTAGCACCTGTGATTGCTACTTTTCAGCCATAGTGAAGGGCGTAACAAAGCCTGACTATCGAGTGGCCCGCTGGCGGCTTACTCCCTATAACAATAGTGGCGGGTCGGGCCGCTCGCGCTATGACGTTTTTTAAGGATAGCGTCCCCTTCAGAGGGCCGCATTACAAAGGAGCAAAGCCTTGGCAAATAGTGACATGGCGGACAAAGACGTCCTCATCGATATTTTTACCCGCGCCGACCTGATCATGCAGTCGGATATCAAATTCCGGCAGATGATCGGAGCGGGCCAGTTGCAAATCGTCTATTATCCGGTGCGCGGACAGGAAGTTGTCTCCTCGGCAATGATGGCAGCGGTGAACAAGGAAGATTATCTGGTCACGATTTATCGCGGCCTGCATGACCAGCTCGCCAAGGGCATTCCTTCCAAGGATCTCTGGGCCGAATTTGCCGGCAAGATGGCGGGCACTTGCAAGGGCAAGGGCGGGCCGATGCATATCACCCATCCCGAAACCGGAGTGATGGTGACCACCGGTATCGTTGGCTCGGGCATTCCTATTGCTAACGGCCTCGGTCTCGCCAGCCAGCTCGACAAGGATGGCAAGGTCACCGTCTGCTGCTTCGGCGATGGCGCTACCAATATCGGTGCTTTCCACGAGGGCCTCAACATGGCCCAGATCTGGAAGCTTCCGGTGATCTTCCTGTGCCAGAACAACCTTTATTCCGAACATACCCCGATGGCTTTTGCCACCAGCTCTGATTCGATCAAGCAGCGCGGCGAAGGCCTTGGCATGCGATCAGTGCAAGTGAACGGCAATGATGCCAGCGCGATGTATGCAGCCGCGAAAGAAGCGGTCGAATATGCGCGTGCCGGCCACGGACCGACGCTGATCGAGGCGATGACCTTCCGGTTCCACGGCCATCTGCTTGGCGATACCAGCCATTATATCCCGAAAGAGGAAATGGAGCAGGCAAAGAAAGACGATCCGATGCCGATCCTGCGCCAGCAGTTGCTCGATCTGCAGATCAGCGAAGCGGATATTGCCGCGATCGAAGCGAAAAACGCCGCGATTATCGAGGAAGCGTCACAATTTGCGCTCGACACCCCCTATCCTCCGGGCGAGGAATATCGCATCGATGTACTCGACGTGGAGATTGCAGCATGAGCGAGAAACCAAAAGAAATCATGTTCGCCCAGGCCTGCAACATGGCGATGGCCAAGGCGATGGAAGACGATCCCAAAGTCATTTTGATGGGTGAAGATATCGCCGACGAACAGGGCGGTGGCGTGTTCAAGGTGACGCTCGGCCTGTCCGAGAAATTCGGCACGGACCGCGTCCGTTCGACCCCGATTTCCGAACAGGCAATTGTCGGCGCCGCGGTTGGCTCCGCGATGGTCGGCTACAAGCCGGTCGCCGAGATCATGCTGATGAACTTCATCACCGTGGCGATGGACCAGATCGTCAACCATGCCGCCAAGCTTCGCTTCATGTCTGGCGGACAGACCACGGTTCCGCTGACCATCCGCACCACCACCGGTGCCGGCACCGGTCTTGGTGGTCAGCATAGCGACATGCTCGAGGCATGGCTGGCCCATGTTCCCGGCCTGAAGGTTGTTGCCGCATCCAATCCGGCGGATGCCTATGGCCTGCTCTATTCCTCGATCATGGATCCCAATCCGGTGATCTTCATCGAGAATACGCCAGGCTATTTTGTCAAAGGCCCCGCTCCGGCAGCCGATCACACTGTGCCGCTCGGCAAGGCGTCTGTCCCGCGCGAAGGCACGGATGTCACCCTGATCGGCTATGGCAGCAGCATCAGCCGGTGCCATGCTGCCGCAGACAAGCTGGCCGAAGACGGCATCTCCTGTGAAATCGTCGATCTTCGCACCATTGCGCCATTCGATGAAGAAACGGTGTTGAAAAGCGTTGCCAAGACAAAGGCTGCGGTCGTTGTCCATGAAGCGGTCAGGAACTTCGGTGTGGGCGCGGAAATATCTTCGCGCATCCACGAAGAGCTCTTTTCCGAACTGAAAGCACCCGTCGGCCGCGTCGGCTCCGGCTATGCGCCCGTTCCCTTTTCCCCAGCGATCGAAAAGGCCTGGATGTTCAGCCAGGACGACATCGAACGCGAAGTGCACAAAATCTTAGGATAAATTACAATGGCTACAGAAATCAGAATACCGAAACTGGGCTTCAGCATGGAATCGGGTATCCTTGCAGAATGGCTGGTCGAGGACGGCGCAGATGTCACCGCCGGACAGGAAATTTACGCGCTGGAAAATGAGAAATCGACACAGGAAGTCGAATCGCCAGCAAGCGGAAAACTGAAAATTCTTATCCAGGCCGATGGCGAAGAATATCCGGTCGGCGAACTGATCGGAACGATTGAATAGCAAAAGCCGGAAGGCACTACAGCTCCTATCATTATGGTTAGGAATGTTTGGTTGACTAGAAAACCAAACAACGCGACACACGGCGATCATAAAATAAGCGTCGCAAGGAGTAGTGCCAGATGGCTGACAATTTTATCGCAGAAATTCCCGAGATTGGACGGAAACGGTTTCGGGAGAATGTAGACAGTGTCACCATCACCAATCCGGCGGAGATTCGTCCTGCTGCCGAGGCCGTGCACAAGATTGCCCAGTCCTACGGCTTCAGAATAGCGGTTTCCGCCGATATCTCATCCAAGGCGCATCTGGTCGATGCCGACGGCAATCTGATCAACAAGGACGTCTTCGGCTGGGTTGCTGAAGGCGAACGCTGGTGGGAAGATACCCGTCTCGCGCTCAGCTCCCCCCTGCCCAGGGCCTGCCGCTACGAAAGCGAGCCGATCTGGTGCAATGGTGACGGCTTCCACGGTCATTGGCCGAATGAATATCTCGACAAGATCGACCTGAAGGATTTCTACGCGCAGGGCGGCACCTCGGCAAAATCTGCCATTCTCATCCCGGTGCACCTGCCGTTTGGCCAGATAGCTGCGGTCAGCTTCACCCCGCTGGAGCACGATATCTCCGATCTTACCGAACCCTATCGGCTCTATTCCGATTTTTTCGGCATCATCACCCGCCGTTTCGTCACCGGCTATGTACTGGCCATGCGCGAAAAGCACCGGATGCCGGCCAATTGTATCCTGTCCAAACGGGAAGCCGAGTGTCTGCACTGGGCGGCGATCGGCAAGACCGACAAGGAAATCAGCATGATCCTGTCACTCAGCCATGCGACGATACGCTATCATGTTAACCGTGCCGGACAGAAACTGAACAGCGTCAACCGCGGACAGACGATTTTCAAGGCCGGACAGCTTGGGTATCTCGGCGCGACCGACTGATCGCGTGATCCAGAGATTATCTGCCGCGTCAAGCGCGGCGCACTATCGCTATTTCCGCAAAATCGCGAACACCGCGGTCATCGTCATAAGAACCGTGTCGCCGCAGACAATCCGGCCGCTGCAATAAGCGGTACGCTTGCTCATGCGATCGATCCGGCAATTGGCCTCGACCCAGTCATCCAGCTTTGCGGCAGCCAGATAGTTGGTATTCAGACTCATCGTAGCAACCGGCAGACGGGGCCTTTCGGCCTCATGAACCTGCAGGCTCAGCGCCACGTCGGCGAGCGTCCCGAGGACGCCGCCGTGCGCGACATTGATATGATTGATCTGGCCCTCGTGGATGCGCGTACCGACGATGATGCCATCGTCACCAGGCCGCACATAATAGGGCCCGGCCATGTCCAGAAACGGATTCGAAAATTTCGCCCGTTCAAAGCCGGCCGGGACAGACTCAACCAAGGTCAGGCAGCCGCCCGCTTCGGGCTCTTGGGCGGTTCGTCAGAATTCAGCCACAGATTCAGCGTCTCGTGGAAATGGCGTAGCTTCGATTCCTGATATTGCGCGAACAGGGAGACGCCATCCGGCTGACTCTTGACCCCTTTCTGCATCGCCTTGTGGTTGAGATAATCCTGATTGAAAATCTTGTTCAGATAGCTGCCGAATTCAGCCGCCTGAGTATAGTCGTCATCCAGGTCGAGGAACGTGCATTTTGCCGGTTCGGGCCGCTCCGCGCCCTCGGGCAGCGCAACCATGAACATGACTTCATGCAGCGATTGTTCCGGATTGTCACCATCCGGCCGGAACCGGTAGAAAATCGGGTTGAAGTCGGCCCATGGACTGATGTTCGGGAACACGCTGTAGAAAATAGCGTCCATCAGATCGGCGTCGCTGATCTCGTCGACCATATCGCCCCACATGGGCCGCATTTCCTCGCGGCGCGCCTGTGCGGCCTCATCGCGCAATGCATGTGCGGATTCATCGGTATAAACCATCGGCATATCTTCATCCGCCGGCGCGATCTTTCCGCCGATCCAGTTACACATGTGCGGATCGGCCGATGTCACATCGCCCTCGATATAATTGGCTTCCATATCGAAAATGCCGCTTTTGCCGTTCGGCAGCGATACTTTGACGCGATTTTCCTCGAGCCGTTCGAACTTGTGCTTGCTGATCGGGTGGATGAAACTCTGGAACGCCTTCTGGTCCGGGAAAGCTGTCGGGTCGGGATTGACCAGTCCGGTATGCGGACTGGGCTGACCATGGGCAGACATTGCACGGGAAATATTGTGCCAGACATCATATTTGCTGTTCGCATCGGCAAATGCGGGCATCAGCTCGGGATGGGTGCCGACCACATGATAGGATTCCATGAAGGCTTCCTGCGCAATCTTCCAGTTGCAGGGCAGACGCTTGATCATATGCGCAGCCTTGTAGCGCCGCTCGAAGGGAATCTGGAAATGGCGATCGATATCGCCGAGGAAATCCTCCAGCGGCTCGCAATTCGGATCGGGATTGATGAAGACGAACCCGCCCCACTCGCCGACACTGACTTCCTGCAAGCTGTGGGTCTCTTCGCTGACCGAGGGAAAATCCCACTGGCAGGGCACTTCTTTCAGCTTGCCGTTGAGCTCCCAGGACCAGCCATGGAACGGGCAGCGCAGCGCCTTCTGGCCTTTTTTGTGATTGTCGCAAATAGCCCGGCCGCGGTGCATACAGCTGTTTGGGAAGGCCTTGATCTCGTCTTCCGAAACGCGGACCACCAGAAAGGACAGCTCGGCGATATCATAGACGAACGTGTCGCCGACATTCTTGATCTCATCCTTGTGACAAGCCATCTGCCAGACGCGTTTCCAGAGCTTCTCGACTTCGCGGTCATGCTCTTCCTTGGACCAGTAGCGGCTGACCTCGACGGTGGTAACGCCCGGCTCCATCGGAGATTCCTCGAGATACACGGCGGGGGGAGCGACTTTGTCACCCTCCAGCAGTTCCGTGTAGGAAATACCGTTAGACCGATTATGTCCGGTTAAAGTCTCAACCATCATCTTCTCCTGAAAACTGAACGTCTTTGTTTCGATCAAAATAGCCTAAACAGGCCCTTCGGCCACTAGTGAATCTGGCAGCATCGCCTGTTGTTTTTGAGAGGTTAGTCCCCGGTGGTTACCTGTGTATCTTTACATCATATAGAGACGGAAGCGAATCCGCCCCGAAGGAGAAATCTCACGTGAAGCTTTATTCAAGCCTTGGTCCCAATCCCCGATTCATCCGCATGTTCATCCTCGAAAAGGGGCTCGATATCGAACGGGTCCATATCGACATTCTCACCGCGGAAAATCGGCAGCCGGATTTTGCCGACAAGAATATTCTCGGTACCACGCCGGTGCTCGAACTGGACAATGGTTTCATGCTCAGCGAGATCATGGCTATTGCCGAATATCTCGAGGAAACCCATCCCGATCCCGTGCTGATCGGATCCACTGCCCAGGAGCGCGCAGAAGTGCGGATGTGGACGCGGCGTATCGATCTTGAAATCGCCGTTCCGATGACCCTCGGATTTCGTGGCGGTGCCGGACGGCCGATGTTCGAACCGCGAATGGAAGTCGTCGGCGCTGAAGGCGCGGCCGACCTGTCGCGCATGGCGGACAACAAGTGGAAGTGGCTCGACAGCCAGCTCGAAGGCAAAGACTATATCTGCCAGGACAAGTTCACCATGGCGGACCTTATCGCCTATTGCTTCATCCAGTTCGGCTACACCGTCGGCTGGTCGCTGCCTGAAGGCACGAATAATCTGGCAAAATTTGTCGATCGTATCGGCGAGCGGCCATCCTCGAAAGTCTGGCAGGACAGCGAATGACCAACAAGCCAGCCTCTCTCGCCAAACTCGGTACGATCATGCAGATCAGCTATGTGCCGGAGGATTATGACGCCGCGCTCGATTACTGGACCCGGAAAATGGGCGCCGGCCCGTTTTTCCACACCGAAAAGGTCGAAGTGGAAAATGTCAAATATCGCGGCGAGCCTTCCGATATCCAGTTTTCCATGGCGATCGGCTACTGGGGCGATATCCAGGTCGAACTGATCCGCCCGAACAATGAGGCCCCGTCGATGTTTAAGGACTGGCGGGAAAAAGGTCTGCAAGGTGTTCAGCATCTCTGTCTGGTGGTCGACGATCTGGCGCACGCCCGCGCGCTGACCGAAGAAGCGGGGGGCGAGGTGATCCAGGAAGTCAGCCTCCCCGGTGGCGTCGGAGGTGCTTTCTACGCCGATTATGGCGGCGGCCCCGGTACGATTATCGAATATCTGCAGATCCCGCAGGCCGGCCTCGACGGCTTTGCCGCGATGCGCCAGATGCATCTCGACTGGGATGGCAAAACAAACCCCGTAATAGGAAAAGCATAGATGAGCGAAGCGCCAGAACGCCGCCCCGACCAGAAACCGATCCGCTGCGTGCTGGTCGCCGCAGGCAAATATCATGATATCGATTATGCCCGGCTGGAAGTGATGAAGCTGCTCGCCGAGGATGATCGGATCCGGGTTCGCGTATTCGAGGATTATGAAAATCTCGAAGCGATCAGAAATGCCGATTTCCTCGTCAGCTATACCTGCGACCTGCAACCCAGCGAGGCGGCGCAGAAGACTATTCAGGAGTTCGTCAACAACGGTGGCCGCTATTTCGCGCTGCATGGCACCAATTCTGTATTGCGCTTTCTGGAAGATGGCCGGGTCGATGCACCGGATGAAATGCCGGTCTTCGCCGACACGCTCGGCACGCGCTTTTTGAGCCACCCGCCGATCATCCCGTTCACCGTCGACAACGCCCAGCCGGATCATCCGCTGGTCAAGGGCATCCCCAGTTTTGAAACCGTCGACGAACAATATCTCGTCGAGACCCGCGCCGAACTCGATGTTCTGCTCGACACCGAATATAATGGTACCGACGATATCAGCGGCTTCGTCCATAGCGATATCGAGAAGAGCCGCCATCCGGTCTTCTATATCCGCCGGATGGGCGAAGGCGCCGTGCTCTATCTGACCATGGGACACTGCCGTGGCCATTATGACATGGAGCCGGTGCTCGACTGGTGGCCGGAGGTCGACCGTTCCGGCTGGCAGCAGCCGATCATCTATGACCTGCTGCGGCGCGGTATCGGCTGGAGCTGCGAACCGGCCATAGCAAAATTCTAACCCCGATTTCACGAAACATAAAGGAGACGACAATGGATTTAGGACTCAAGGGCAAGAAAGTCATTCTCACCGGCGGTAGCCGTGGCCTCGGGCGTGCAGCGCTGGAACATTTTGCCGCAGAAGGCGCCGATGTCGCCTTCTTCTCGCGCAACGCCGAACAGGTTGCCACGGCGAAAAAGGAGCTCGAAGCCCACGGCGGCAAGGTCTTCGCCGATGCGCTCGATATGAGCGATCTCGACGGCTATGCCAAATGGCTTGAGAAAGCGGCGGGCGATCTCGGCGGCTGCGATATTTTCATCCACAATGTCAGCTCGTCGGGTGCCGGCGCAACCGGTGACTGGGAAGTTACGTTCAACACCGACATTCTCGGTGCGGTCAAGGCGATGGAAGTGCTGGAACCCCATCTCGAAAAATCCGACGATGGCAGCGTGATTTTCATGTCCTCCACCGCAGCCTTCGAAACCTTTGTTGCGCCACAGGCTTTCAACGCGATGAAAGCCGCGCTGATCACCTATGGCAGCCAGCTCGGCCAGGCGCTGGGTCCCAAGGGCATCCGCGTCAACATGGTATCCCCGGGCCCGATCAAATTCCCGGGTGGCAACTGGTCGCAGATCGAGAAAGGCATGCCGGAATTTTATGAAGGCACGAAGGCCGGCTTCGCCCTGGGTGATTTCGGCACCGCCGATGACGTAGCCCGCAGCGTCGTCTTCCTCGCCAGCCCCGCGTCCAGCTACACCACTGGCGCGCATCTGGTCATCGACGGCGGCTTCACCAAGCGCGTCCAGTTCTAAAACCACAAGCCTCCCCCTCCCGATCGAGGGGGAGGCTTGATCTGCCTTTCGGGCGCCGTGTTCCGGGTTGTGCTCATCAGCGCTGAGTGATTTTCCAGCCGGCCGCCATAGTCAAAATGGATGCTCTCGCAATCCCCCGATGATTTTATGAGGCAAGCGATGCAAAGCGCATTATAGCGCGCATCATGTCGACATCTGCGCAAAACTTCACTCTGCCCCGGTCCCTTTGGACTGCCATGCCCTATCTTGCCCTGTTCGGGGGGATGGCTTCCCTGGCGATAGGCACTTCCTTCGCAAAACAGCTGTTTCCACTGATCGGTGCGGAGGGCACATCCGCCCTGCGGGTCAGCCTGTCGGCGCTTATATTGATAGCCGTTTGGCGCCCTTGGCGTTTCAAGCTGAGCAAGGCTGATGCTGGCCGAATATTATTATACGGGCTCGTGCTGGGGCTGATGAATCTTGCCTTCTATCTGTCACTGCGCACAATACCGCTTGGACCGGCTATCGCGATCGAATTTATCGGGCCATTGGCTCTGGCGTTAATACACGCCCGTCGCTGGATTCACTTTGTCTGGGTTGGCTGCGCAGTTGTCGGACTGGGTCTTCTGCTGCCCCTCCGCGGCGGCGTCCATGCGCTGGATCCCGTCGGAGTGGCTTTCGCCGCAGCAGCAGGCCTGTTCTGGGCCCTGTATATTGTTTTCGGCAAGAGCCTGTCGCACATGCACGCAGGACAGTCCGTGGCCCTTGGCATGAGCACCGCCGCTCTGGTCATTTTACCCTTCGGCGTCATGAGCGCGGGTACAGCCTTGCTGTTGCCGTCGGTTCTGTTTGTCGGCCTGGGTGTCGCCCTGCTCTCCAGCGCTCTGCCTTACTCACTGGAAATGATTGCCCTGCGCCACATCCCGGAGCGGACCTTTGGCGTGATGCTATCTGCCGAACCGGCCCTGGGCGCGATTGCAGGCATGTTTCTTCTTCATGAACAACTCAGCGGCTTTCAATGGCTGGCCATCGGCTGCATCGTCATCGCCTCGATCGGCGCGCTTCTGACCACCGAATCGGACAATGCGATCATTACGCCCGGTGCCCCGGCATAGACGGCTGTCCCGTCTGCCAAGACAGATATTCCAGCCGCCTCAAGCGTGCGCGAGCGCATAATCGAGCGCCGCGCAAACAGCCGTGACCTGCGCCTCGTTGCATATCTGCGGGGTTGCTCGCGGGCTGTCGGGATAGACTTCGGTGGTTGTCCTGAACCGGGCATCGGTCATGGCGCCACACATGGCATATTGGGCTTGCGGATATTCGATCACGCCGTCAGCGACGACTGGCGAACCAATAATCATGTCATTCTCATCCGGCGGAGCGATATGGGTTACCCGTTCGACCGCCGCGATGATCGCCTGTTGGAAGGCGGGTTGCGGGTTCGCGCTGTCATCGACGAGATAGAAACCGTCCGGCACGATATCCGGCACATATTTTTTCCCGTCTCGTGCCGCCAGCGCGGGACGAAACTCGGTCTCGTCGCTATCGGTTGTTTCATGCAGGTCGATATGCAGAAGGAACGGCCCGGGCTGCGCAGCCACCAATGCCATCAGCGCGGCACACTCAGCCGCTTCGCTGCCTGTCTTGAAGTTGCGATTGGGATCCAGCGCGTTGTAATTCCAACGATTGACGCGCTCGTAGGCCCAAGGGCTCACGCACGGTGCGACAAGAAGATTGATCTTTCCGACATAGTCGGCTGCGCGCGTTTCCAGAAATTCAAGGGCACCCATTATGCCACTCGTCTCATAGCCATGGACGCCGCCGGTTACGAACGCCGTGGGCAGAGCCGGGTCATGAGGACCGTTCCGCAGAGCGAAGAGTGAATAGATTTTCTCAGCGTAATCGAGTTGGCCATATGTGATGATATCAAATTGGTCAGTCATTGCCTCGATCCGCGGCACAACGTCCTGAGCATATCGGCGCCGGACGGATTGACGTGCCCGCCATTGTTTCCGTTCATATTCGCCCCAAGCCTGGCCCGGAATTCCGATCGGATAAAAGGGATTACTATTCATTGGGGTCTCGCTGGCCGGAGGCATGAATCATGGTTGGGCATTCTTGCTGCCAATTCTAAACGAATTTCGAGCAAGTGCCAGCGCTGCAGTCCGCTTTCAGACCAATATAGACGCCAAAAACAAGCGAATCATCTTTCGATCACTTGCCTTTCCCGATGAAAGCCCCAATCCGCTCGTGCATATCGGGGCCGTGGCCTTCGCTCTCCATCACTTCCCATTGCAGTCCGGCGTCGAGCGGGCCGCCGTCGGTTGCCTCCAGCAGCCGCTTGTTCGCGGCGTGGGAAAATCCGGAATTGGCGACGATCTTGCATGCCAGTGCCTCGATCTCGGTATCAAACTGCGCGAGCGGCACCGCATATTCGGCAAGACCAATGCGCACCGCTTCCTCGGCATTGATCATGTCGGCGGTAAACATCAGCCGTTTGGCGGTGGCAACGCCCACTCGCCGCGGCAATCGCTGGCTCATCCCCCACACCGGGGTCAACGCCCATTTCGCATGGGTATCGCCAAAGCGCGCGCTGTCCGCTGCGAGAATGAAATCCGCCGCCAGCGCCACTTCCAGCGCGCCCGTATAGCAATGGCCGTGTACAGCCGCGATCACCGGCTTGGGCAGCTTCTCCAGCATCCGCAAGGTTTCGGAATGCCAGCCGGCCGACGGCAACGCTTCGCCCTCGGCAATATCGCCGAGATCATGCCCGGCGGAAAAGCATTTGCCCGCACCGCGGAGCACGACGCAGCCGATACTGTCATCCTTGCGCAGATCCTCGACATGGTGCCGCAGCTCGCGAAACATCGCCACCGTCAGTGCATTGAGCTTGTCAGCCCGATTGAGCGTCAGCAGCGTCCAGCCGTCCCGATCTTCCCGCAGCACCAGTTCCGCCATGTCCCTTCTCCCTTTATCCCGGCACGGTTCGTGCGAAGCCTGTCGCGCCAACTTGGTAACAGGCCCTTTGACGGCCACAGGACGAACGGTTTACGGGATTCCGGCCGCACAGGCAATCAGTTGACTGCCCGGTCCTTGCCTTCCCAATAAGGTGCGCGCAAATCCTTGCGCAAAATCTTGCCCGACGGATTGCGCGGCAGGGCGTCGATGAAATCGATCGACTTGGGACATTTATAGCCGGCAATACGCTGACGCGCGTCAGCGATCAGCTCTGCCTCGGTCAGCTCCTGCCCCTTTTTGACAACCACGCAGGCTTTTACCGCTTCGCCCCATTTTTCATCGGGCACTCCGATGACGGCAACATCCGCGACTTTGGGATTGGCATAGAGCGCATTCTCCACTTCCGCAGGATAGACATTCTCGCCACCGGAGATGATCATGTCTTTCAGTCGGTCCTGGATATAGAGATAACCATCCTCGTCGAGCGAACCGGCATCGCCCGTCTTCAGCCAGCCGTCGGCATCGATGGCTTCCGCAGTGGCATCAGGCCGGTTCCAGTAGCCCTTCATATTCTTGGCCGAACGAGTTGCGATTTCACCGATCGTGTAGGGCGGCAAGGTCTCTCCCGTTTCCGGATCGATGATCTTGATTTCGACACCGGGCAAAGGCGTACCGACCGAGCGCATCTTCTCGTTGCCGTTGACATCATGATCTTCCGGATTGAGCGTCGTGATCGTCCCGGACGTTTCGGTCATGCCGTACATCTGGACGAAACCGCAGCCCAGCACATCCATCGCCTGCTTCATCAGTTCCAGAGGTATCGGCGATGCCCCGTAGGTGATATATTGCAGATCGGAAAAATCGACCTCCTTGGCGCGGGGGTGATTGAGCAATATCTGGATCGCCGCCGGCACCATGAAAATTTTCGAGATCGTGTATTTCTCGATCAGGTCCAGCGCCTGGGTCGGGTCATATTCGGGCAGGACAACCGCGCTGCCGCCAGTGAACATCACGCCCAGGCCGGTGCCGGTGCCGCTGATATGGAAACAGGGCATGGCCAGCAGGGTAATCTCCCCCGGGATCGGCTTTTGCCAGTCCATCAGATCTTCTTCGGTCAACCCGGAACTGCGCGAGGAAAAAATCGAACCGCTGGTCATGATCGCACCCTTTGGGTGGCCGGTCGTGCCTGATGTATAAAGCTGTAGCGCGTCATCATCCTCCGCGCACGGGACCATCGGATCAACCGCGTCGAAACTATCACGCCATTCCGGATAGCTGGCAAATTCACCCTCGGCTTTCTCGCTGCCCAATATCAGATCGACATGGTCCAGATCGGCCGCGATCTTGCGGACCAGATCATCAAAGCCGGGGCCGATGAACAGGATCTTCGCCTGGCAGTCGTTGAGGATATAGGCCACTTCCGGCGGGGCGAGACGCCAGTTGACCGGGACCATAACGGCACCCAGCTTCGCCGCCCCCACCAATATTTCGAAATAGAGGTGACTATTCTTGCCCATATAGGCGATCCGGTCGCCCTTGCCGACGCCTTTCGACTTCAGCGCCTGAGCCGCCCGGCTGCTGCCTTCATCAAGCGCCGCATAGGTCATCTCGTCACCTTCATAGGTGAAAACTACGGAATCCGGTTGTTCCTGCGCGTGAAAACGCACCACATCGGCAACGGAAATAATATCTTCTTCGGTCATGCAATGGTCCTCTTGGCGCGATTCTGTGATCGGCTTTTCCATGGAATACATAGAGACGCCATGACATGATACAGCTAGCAGATTGACTAGCCGCAAAGCCCCGACTCCGGTGGCAAAAGCAATGCAAGCTGCTTTAGGGTAAATCCATGCGCGAACCGGCATTGCATCAGATCACCATGATGGAGGGAGGACCGGAGGGTCTTGTCCGCTTTGCCGCCGATGCCGGGCTGGCCGGTGTCTGCCTGTTTACCACCTCTCCGCTTGATGCCGCAGGCCGCAATATGTTCCCGCTGGTTTCTGCGGATGCGGCTCCGTCATTCGGGCGTCTGCTCCGCGACCATCACGTGTCTGTCATCAATGCGGAATATTTCCCGGTGATGGCCGGGCGGGATGTTGCCGACTATCTCCCCGCCATCAGTCTTGCCGCAGAAATCGGCGCCAGACGGCTGGTCAGCCATGTTCACGATACCGATCCGCACCGCGCGGAAGACCAGTTGTCCCATCTTTGTACCCTGGCTCGCGCGCACGATCTCGATGTCGGACTGGAATTCACCGGCTTTGCCGCCGGTTGCAACAGCCTGCAAAAAGCCGTTGCTCTACACACTCGTCTTGCCCAGCCCAATCTGGCCATCGCGATCGATGCGCTCCATCTGTTCCGCACTGGCGGCACTATAGAGCAATTGCGATCCGTCGATCCGGCTATCATCGGCTACGCCCAGCTCTGCGACGGTCCCGCCTTGCATCTGTCAGCCGACTATCTGGATGAAGCGATGAACCGGATGGTCCCCGGAGAGGGTGTCTTCCCCCTGCGCGAGCTTGTCAGTTTGCTGGGCTCCCATGTCGATATCGACATCGAAGTTCCGGCTTTCATGAGACCATCGAAAATCAGCGCGAGAGATTGGGCCCAACGCGCGGTCCGGGGAAGCCGCAGACTGCTGGGCTAGGACGCGGGCGGCGGAACGTCCGGTGCAGGCAAATCCGACAAATCGAGCCAGCTGTTTCCGGACTGGCCATAGAAACTGTCCAGCACCGCGAACGGCAGGCTGAATGGCCGGCCCCAGCTGCTGTTCCACATTGCCACCACGCCCGTTCGCGCTGCTGGATCGAAAATCATCGTCGAGCGAAAGCCGTCTACCGCTCCGCTGTGCCCGACCAACTGCCGGTCAGAATAGGTAAAACTGCGCCAGCCAAGTCCGTAATGCGGATCCTTTAGCGCGCGGGCCAGATCGCCCCGGTAGACACGATGCGTCCGGACCAAGGGCGCATGGGCCAGCGTCAGCGCTGTGCCCGAGAGGACATCGCTGTTCTCGCCCATCTGCGCGCGCATCCAGCGGGCCATATCGACAATATTGCTGCTCACACCGGCAGCTGCAGGCACCCGCCAGTAGGATTCCGACAGGGTCCGCACCTGATCACCGCGATGCGGCCGCGCCCAGCTTTTCGCGCCGGTCAGACCGCTCATGCCGAATTGCGCGCTTGTCATGCCGAGCGGTTCGAACAGACGCTTTTGCACCGCATCAGAATATAATGTTCCCGCTGCCTGACCCAATATTTCGCTCGCCGCGTCGAAGGCGATATTCTGGTAGCTGTGGCAGCTGCCCGGCACGCATTGCAAAGGGGCATCGACCAGCTGCCTGCGAAGCATTCCGGGATCCTCGCCGTCCTCCAGCTTGCTGTCATAGGCATTTTTCGTGAGGCCTGTCCGGTGGGAGAGCAGTTGCGCCAGATTTATCTGCGTTTCAGCATTGCCCGGAAGCCGTAGCGAAGAGTGCCAGCTGCTCAATGGCGCCTGCAGATTGAGCCCGCCCTCTTCCGCCAATTGGGCCGCAAGCACACCCGCGACGCCTTTTGAAACCGAAGCCCAGCGGAAAACCGTATCCGGCATCACCCGATCGCCGCTTTCCCTGTCGACCACGCCATAGGTTCCGACAAAGCGCAGCTCGCCATCTTCGACAATCGCTACCGCCAGCCCTGCCATTTCGGGCCGCGCTGCCAGCACCGTAAAGTCGCGGTCGAGACCGCGATAATCAATCTTGCCGTGCCAGTCGTCCGCCGCAACCGGAAGCTTCTCCTGCGCCACCTGTTGGGCGAGCAGGGGTAGCGGAAAACCCGCGCGCTGTTCCACCAGCGCGCGATAGCCGTTCCAGCTCACCAGCAGCAGAGCCGCCAGCCCGAACAGCAGCGCCAGAGATCTTTTCACCGCCCGGATCTTATAGGGCTAGTTCATAGGCCGCAGAGGTTTTGGCAGCAACATCCTCGGCGCTGACATCCGGTGCTAGCTCAATCAGACGGAACGGACTGTCATGGTCTGGCCGCTGGAACACGCACAGATCGGTAATGATCATGTCGACGACATTGGTACCGGTCAGCGGCAAGGTGCATTCCGGAATGAATTTGGGGCTGCCGTCCTTGGCACAATGATCCATCACGACGATGATCTTCTTCACGCCCGCGACCAGATCCATCGCCCCGCCCATGCCCTTGATCATCTTGCCGGGGATCATCCAGTTGGCGATATCGCCATTCTCGGCGATTTCCATCGCGCCCAATACCGTCAGATCGATATGGCCGCCGCGGATCATGGCAAAGCTGTCGGACGAACCGAAATAGCTTGAAGATGGCAGCTCGCTGATCGTCTGCTTGCCGGCGTTGATCAGATCGGGATCAATCTCGTCCTCATAGGGAAACGGTCCGATGCCCAGCATTCCATTCTCGCTCTGCAAGGTGACTTCCACGCCGGGCGGGATATGGTTGGCAACCAGCGTGGGAATACCGATGCCGAGATTCACATAATAGCCGTCATGCAGTTCCTTTGCCGCCCGAGCGGCCATTTCATCGCGAGTCCAGGGCATATCTATCCTTCTTTGTCATCTGGTTTGGCTGTCGGCTTCCTGGTCGCCTCCACAAGCGGAGGCGGGGTCAGAAACCAGCCGTTGTCAAACATATGATTGAGCGCAATCGCGCCGTCGGGTTCCAGCAAATAGTCAAAAAGTTCGTCAAAATCGGCACGGTCGTCACCCGCGATGGCGACAATACAATAGTTTCGCGCGGCATCCCAACGCCGCACCTGTTTGCGGTCATCCCCTCCGCGGTCAAGAAAAAGAAAATCATCCGATCCGGAACGCGAAAGACCGGCCTCGTTGAGAATGGCAGAGATTCTCCCGGATGCGGCCACCGGATGATCAGACAGCCAGATCACGCTGATCTCGGCCGAATGCAGACGGCCGAGCGCCTCGACCAGACCATTTTGCCGGTAAAGCGTGTCGGCCTTGATCAGGTCACCGCCCGTCGGACTATCGAGATCAATCAGAACGGCCAACGGCTTGCCTTCGCATTCGATGGTTTCCGGCTCGAAAATATCCACGCGCGGGACCAGCACCACCGAATCGACGCCCTCTCCGGCTTCCAGTCTGGCCGATTGCTGCAGCGCATGGGCCGCGAAATCAGCATAAGGGGACGCGTCCAGACCCGGCGTCGGGATTACCGGGGAATCGCGGTCGGCAGATTCTCGCTCGAGATCGAGCCCGGCAATTTCGAACGCACCGCCCTGTCCGGCGAAACCAGCGTCTTTCTCCCGCATTTCCACCGCCTCGTCACCGTCGAGCCCGATCGTCACGGAGCCAGCCGGAATCGCCAGATCAATCGCTCCGGATGCGACCAGATCCTGTTTCGCCTTGGTCCGGTCGATCTGTGCTTTCCCCATGGTGCCGATTGCCGCGAGCGGCAATATTGCGGCCACGCAGCCGGAGAGCAACGGCAAGGCTGTCAGTATCAGCAGAGACAGGCGGATTTGCGCCATCAGGCGTCTTCGCGCTCCCGGGTCATGCGGAATTCGATCTTCTTGTCGTAGGGCGATCCGTCGATCAGCCGTTTCACATAGATTCCCGGCAGATGGATGCTATCGGGATCCAGCTCGCCCACTTCGACAATCTCCTCGACCTCGGCGACGCAGATCTTGCCTGCGGTCGCCATTGGCGCGTTGAAATTGCGGGCAGTCTTGCGGAAAATCAGATTGCCCGCCTTGTCCGCTTTCCAGCCCTTGATCAGGCAGAGGTCGGCAAAAATGCCCCGCTCGAGAATATAGGTTTCGCCGTCGAATTCCTTATGCTCCTTGCCCTCAGCCACCTGGGTGCCAACCCCGGTCTTGGTGTAGAATCCGGGTATCCCCGCACCGCCGGAGCGGCACCGTTCGGCCAGCGTGCCCTGCGGACAGAATTCCACCTCCAGTTCGCCGGAGAGAAATTGCCGTTCAAATTCCTTGTTTTCGCCGACATAGGAAGAGATCATCTTCTTCACTTGGCGCGAACGCAGCAATTTGCCGAGACCTTCATTGTCGATACCGGCATTGTTGGAGGCTATGGTGAGATCTTTGACCCCGTCTTCCTGGATCGCGTCAATCAGCCTTTCCGGGATCCCGCACAGGCCAAAGCCGCCCACGCAGAGATGCATTCCGTCAAATAATAGACCCTCGAGAGCGGCCGCCGCATCCGGATAGATTTTCTTCATAAATATGCTTTCCTGACTGATCGCCCGCCATCTAGCGCAGGAGGCGCACGAGCGTCCAGAATAGAATATGCTTGAATCGGCTTATCGGTTATGCGCGGATGCATGTTGCGTGTACTTGCCTGCCTGTCCCTGTTCTTCTTTCTTGTCCCGGTCACATATGTGCGGGGCCCCGAGCCGCCGGCAAATGACAGCCAGTATATCGCGCTCGAACCGGTCATGCTCGACGCCCGGGACCCAGACCGCACCCGGATCGGCCGTCTGGAATTTCTCGGCGGCTGGAAAATAACCAGCGATAACGAGGAATTCGGCGGCATATCCTCGATGCTGGCGCTGGCCGACAACCGCTTCCTGATGCTGAGCGATAACGGCACGCTGGTCGGCTTTACATTGGACGAGGCCAATCAAGCGGCGGTCCGGCCGTTCATTGCCCCCCTGCCCGACGGCCCCACACCGCCCAACGAACATGCCAAGAAAAACTGGGATTCAGAATCCTTCCTGCATGATCCCGCAACCGGCCAGTTCTGGGTCGGTTACGAACATCAGCACAGTATCTGGCGCTACGGTCCGTCCTTAGCGCGCAAGGAATCGGCGAATTTCCCGAAAGCGATGCAGAAATGGCCCGACAATGGCGGCGCGGAAGCCATGCTCCGTTTGCCGGACGGCCGCTTTCTGGTTTTCTCGGAATCCGCGGATTATTCCGGTGGCGGCTACCAGGCGCTGGTCTTTGACGGAGACCCTTCCGAAGCGGACACCAAGGCCCGGCTGATGGGCTATCGGGGGCCCGAGGGCTACCGGTTGACCGATGCGGTGCTGATGGATGACAAGACAGCATTGATGCTGCACCGGCGCTTCACCCCGATCGACGGGGTCTCCGCGATATTGTCGGTTGCGCGATTGGCCGATTTCCGGCCGGGCACAGTCGCCACGTCGATCCCGGTCGCGACGCTGAAACCACCGGTCAAGGTCGACAATATGGAAGCTCTCGCCGTTACGCGCGACGGGGACAGGGTGATTGTCTGGATCGCATCGGACGACAATTTCAATATGCTGCAGGAATCTCTGTTGTTCAAATTCCGGCTGCTGGATGCCGAAGACAGCGCAAAAAGGCCCCGGCCCGGGCAGAAAAACGAAAAAGCCGGAGCGAGCCCCGGCTTTTCTGCGTTCGAATCGGAATGATCGCTTAAGCGGCGGCGGCCTGCTTTTTCACGATTTCCTTTTTGATGCGTTTGACGCGCAGGCTCAACTTTTCGTCCTTGGTTTTCAACAGCCAGTTGTCGAGGCCGCCAACATGTTCCACGGAACGCAGACCATGGGTGGAAACACGCAGTTTCACGCCCTTGCCCAGTGTATCAGACAAAAGAGTCACATTTTGCAGATTGGGCAAAAATGTCTTCTTGGTCCGGTTTTTGGCGTGCGACACATTATTGCCTACCAGCCGAGTCTTACCTGTCAGTTCGCAAATCCGCGACATCGTAAAAGTCCAATTTCTTGTTATTGAGTGATTCCCAGCGGGAAAGAGCGGTCACCTAACCATAATCGAGCCATGCGTCAAGCATGTCCGAGCCATTTTGCGCGAACCGGTCCGTCTCCGGCTCCCTATAGCCTTCGGACCGCTTCCGCGCTACTCCACCGGCATGACGGCAGCAAGATATACTTCATTCATGGGCGACGCGCTCGAGCAGGCGCACGCGGCTGTCGCTGTCGACGAAGTGCCGGTCGGCGCGGTGATCGTCCGGGATGGCCATATCATCGGCCGCGGCCATAACCGTACCCGCATCGATCAGGACCCGACGGCCCATGCCGAGATTGTCGCGATTCGGCAGGCGGCCCGATTTCTCGGCAATGACCGGCTGGACGACTGCGATCTGTGGGTGACGCTGGAGCCCTGCACCATGTGCGCCGGCGCGATTGCCCACGCCCGTTTGCGCCGGCTCTATTATGGTGCGGAGGATCCCAAGGGCGGAGCGGTGGACAGCGGTGTACACTTCTTCGACGCCCCGACCTGCCATCACCGTCCCGAGGTTTACGCCGGGATAGAGGGCAAGCGCTCGGCTGAGTTGCTGCTGGATTTTTTCCGCGGCCGGCGCGATTGACAGCTAGTGCACAAAGCGCGCGACAACATCGCGATAGCTGCGTGACACTTTTACCTGTGCGCCCGATCCCAAAATCAGGAAACATTCGCCATTGGTGTGCGGCTTCACTTCCCGGACCTGGCTCAGGTTGACGATAGTCGAGCGGTGCACCCGCTGGAAATGACGCGGGTCGAGGCGTTTCTCCAGATCCTTCATGGTTTCGCGCAGGATCAGGCTGTTGTCCGCGGTATAGATGCACATATAGTCGCCAGCGGCGTCGATCCGTTCGATCGTGTCGACATCGACGCGGAAAATCTGGCCGCGGTCTTTGACATTGATCAGCTTCTCATAGCGATTCGCCGTCGCAGGCTCCTCCGATTCGTCGATATTGGCCATGGCATCGGGTGCCACTTCACTGAGCACATTTTTCAGCTTTTCCAGCTCGGCCCCACCGCGTTTTTCCAGCAGACGCTTGCGCACCCGGTCGATCGCATCGGCCAGCCGGTCTTCCTCGACCGGCTTCACCAGATAGTCGATTGCTTCCGCCTCGAAGGCACGCACGGCATGTTCGGAATAGGCGGTTACAAAGATGAACAGGGGCGGTTCGATTTCCATAATCCCCTGAACCACCGAAAAACCGTCGAACCCCGGCATCTGGATATCCAGAAAGACCAGATCGGGCTTCAGGGTCTTGATCTTGCGAATCGCTTCGCGGCCATTGCGACAGGTGTCGACAATCTCGATATCGTCAAATTTTTCGAGCCGGATCTGCAGGCCCTGAATAGCCAGCTTCTCGTCATCGACTAATATTGTCCTGATCGTCATGTTTTTAAATCCTTATGCTGAAATGATGCCATCGTCCGTGCATTTGCCGGCTCCCGCTGATGGTCATCACTGGATGCATGCTCCCCAAAAATAGTCTCGTTTCTCAACTGCTCTCCGGTGGCGGCATGATCTGCCGCTTCCCGCTGAATTTGCTCTCTGGTTTCAAATGGCAAGGCAATGAACACCGAAAAGCCTTCGCCGGGCGAAGAGCGCGTTTCGAATATCGCGCCTTCTCCATAAGCCTGGTTTAATCGCTCCTGAATATTGCCAAGCCCTACGCCGGTCGATTCAGCTTTTCCGCTCGTATTTCCTGCCTTGCCCGGTCCGGTGTCCGAAACGGTAATCCGCAACTTGTCGCCATCGAGATGGGCCGAGACCGAAATATCCGCCCCTTCTTCCTGCGGTGTCACCGCATATTTGATCGCATTCTCGACCAGAGGCTGCAGCAGGAGCGAAGGCAATAGCGCGTTGCGCACGGCCGGATCGATATCGAAATGCGACCGCAACCGTTCCTCGAAACGCATTTTCTCGATATCCAGATAAAGGTGCAGGGTTTCCACTTCCTGCGCCAGCGTTACCCGGCTGTGGACTTCATTGACCAAAGTATGGCGCAAGAAAGAGGATAGGCGCGAGAGCATGGCATTGGCCGGTTCGGTCTGGCGCAGCAGCACCAGCGTCGAAATACTGTTCAGTGTGTTGAACAGGAAATGGGGGTTGAGCTGATAGCGCAACATCGCCAGCTGCGCGCGGGTTGCCTGCGCTTCCAGTTGCAGCAGCTGGTCATTCTGTTCTTCGACCCGCAGGAAGAAATTGATGGCGTAATACAGCGCCGACCAGGCCCCCAACAGCATGATGCCCAGAAAGAGCGAACCGAGAAACAGAGTCCCGAAGGCCGTTTCCGAAGTCGGGTTCTGGATAAGAAATACCCAGGCGTCGATGAAGGCGTAGAGAGCGGAGGCAATGGTCAATATGACGGCGGTACTGCTCCAGGTCACAATCGGACGGCGGTGGATCAGATTTTTGTAAACCACCGACAAAAGCAGCGAAATCGAATAGCCGGTGATGGTCGAGATGATCACCGGCACCAGAAAGCTCAGCGGTAGCCCGTTGGAAATCCCGCCGATCGCGCGCAAGATAAGCGCACCGGCCCAGCCGGCGGACTGCAGGTTCCAGAACGCGCGGTTCTTGTTGCCAAAAAACGGCTGGGGTCGAATTTCCATGACGGCCATCACCTTATCTATAGCGGGGCATTGCCGCTTGGGAAAGAATCGCCTATCATTTGGACAAATAAGTCGGGAAACGGCAGACTTCTGACGATATTGCCAGGATATTGGCATTGTCGGCCATGAAACTCCTGCCGGATATCCGAATATGCAAAGAGGAGAGTATCATGGGCGGTCCCAACGAAGTTCGGGCAAAATTCCCTTCCATGGAAGAGGGCACGCAGGAAGACTGGCAGATCATCGGCGGGCATTTCGCCCCTTTTGCCAGCAAGGTTGCCGACCGGGTGCTCGACCATTTGAAATTGCTCGACGGCGATTTTGGCGGTTTCCCGATCGACCGGATGCAGCACAGCCTGCAAACCGCAACCCGCGCGCACCGCGATGGCCGGGACGAAGAATATGTCGTAATGGCCTTGCTGCATGATGTCGGTGACACGCTTGGCACCTACAATCATCCCGATATTGCCGCTGCGATCCTGAAACCTTTTGTCAGCGAGAAAAATCACTGGATCACCGAAAAGCACGGCATTTTCCAGGGCTATTATTTCTTCCATTATCTCGGCCAGGATCGTGACATGCGCGAACAGTTTCGCGGTCACGAACATTTCGAGGATTGTGCGGAATTTTGTGCGAAATATGACCAGACGGCCTTCGATGCCAATTATGACACGGCGCCGCTGGAATTTTTCGAACCCATGGTCCGTCGTGTCATGGCGCGTCCGGTAAACAGCATTTACGCGACCGAATAGGGACGGCTTGCCAGCCGCTTCAGGCGGCGGAAGATTCGCCGATATCCTTTAGATTCCGGACGACGATATCGTCGCGCCGGGCACCGTCGGCATCCGGCTTAAACTCCGATTCGTCGATCCAGCACAGGTCCTCCATTTGCAATATCCGGCCATCATGGGCCTGCATGCTGATCTGGGCAATCGGTTGCCGGTCACGCGAATCACACAAGATCGGATTGGACTGGACGCCGGTTTCCCATCTTTCGCCCCATTGCCGCAGCGCAATCATCGTCGGCAACAGATCCTGCCCCTTGTCGGTCAGTCGATATTCGACTTTTCGCTTGTCATGATCACAGGGACGACGGGTCATGATTCCCGCTTCCACCATCCGGGTAAGCCGATTGGCCAATATGTTACGGGCAATGCCGATTTCACACAGAAAATCTTCAAAATGTCCGACACCATTGAGGGCGGCGCGCAAGATCATGAAGCACCAGCGTTCCCCAATCACTTCCAGCGAAACCGGAAGACTGCATTCATCGCCCGGCAGACTCGATAGATTTTCTCTGATTTTATCCATGCATCGTTCCTAACCCAGTTTTTTCGTCTGTGCGAAAAAAATATACATTTTTAGTTGCAACTTAAAACTTATCAATATAAGTATTGATTCGCAACCTAGATTGCAATGCCCGATTTCTTCCCCTTGCGGCCGCTCCCCGGCTGGACGCAGAAAACGACTGACGAAAGGAAATATCATGCTTCTCTCCCAAAGCCCGCTTCGCGCCTCCATATTCTTCTCGATCGCGGCGATGGCCTCGCTCACCCTGTTTACGGCAACGACGGCCGAGGCGCGGAGCACACCCATTGCCTATACCGCCGAACTGCAAGCCCCGGTAGAATCGTCTCAGGAAATCATCAAAGGCGCGGTAGTGCGCTGTTCCGGGACCGGCTGCGTCGGTACGAAAAGCAACTCCTCCGCCCGTTCGGTCTGCGCCAAAATCGCCGACAAGTTCGGCCCGCTCGCCAGCTTCGCCTACAAGGACGAAGCGTTCGATGCCGAGGCGCTCGCACAATGTAACGACTGATTTGACCGTCCCCGTCTGACCGGCCTTCTCACTCCCCGTGGCAGCCAGATTCCTGGCCCCCGCCGGTCAGCTTTGGCGCCGAAGCCTGTCCTAGCTTCCCTTCCCCGGAAACTAGCGGCGGCTTCGGCGCTCTTTTTTGTTGCCCCGACACCAAAAGCGCACCATCTTTAGCCTATGCTGAGACAATATGAACTGGTGGAACGTGTAAGATCCTACGATCCGGATGCAGATGAGGATCTGATCAACCGGGCCTATGTCTTTTCCGTGCAGCGGCACGGCAGTCAGAAACGCGCCAGCGGCGACCCCTATTTCAGCCATCCTATCGAGGTTGCCGGGCTGATGACCGACCTCAAGCTGGACCAGCAGACAATTGTAACCGCACTGCTCCACGATACCGTCGAGGATACGCTCACCACCACCGAAGAAATCAGCAAATTATTCGGTTCCGAAATCGCCCGGCTGGTCGATGGCGTGACCAAACTGTCAAAAATCGAAGCCCAGACCGATAATGAAAGAGCCGCAGAAAATCTGCGCAAATTCCTGCTCGCCACATCTGATGATATCCGCGTGCTGCTGGTCAAGCTGGCCGACCGGCTGCACAATATGCGGACCCTGCATTTCATCAAGAGCGAAGAGAAACGCCTGCGGATCGCCCATGAGACCATGGATATCTATGCGCCGCTGGCCGAGCGGATCGGCATGTATGAATATATGCGCGAGATGCAGCTTCTGGCTTTCGAGCATATGGAACCGGAAGCCTATGTAACGATCACCAAGAGACTGCAGACGATCAAGGAAGGCGACGAGGGTCAGGTAGACAAGATTGCCCTGTCGATCCAGAAGGCGCTTGAAAGCGGCGGGCTGGCAGCGGATGTCAATGGAAGGGAGAAACACCCCTATTCGATCTGGCGCAAGATGCAGGAGCGGCACGTCAGCTTCGAACAGCTGACCGATATCATGGCGTTCCGCGTGGTGACCGACAATAGTGCCGAATGCTACCGGGCGCTCGGCATCCTGCACGAGAAATGGAAAATGGTGCCGGGCCGGTTCAAGGACTATATTTCCACGCCCAAGCGCAACGGCTACCGCTCGATCCATACGACCATCATGCACGGCAACAATATGCGCGTGGAAATCCAGATCCGCTCGCAGCGCATGCATGAGGATAATGAATTCGGTCTTGCCGCGCACTGGGCTTATAAACAGGGCAACCGGCCCGATGGACAGGCCGGCTGGATCCGCGACCTGATCGAGATCCTGGACCAGGCGGAAGATGCCGAAGAATTGCTCGAACATGCCAAGCTGGCGATGTACCAGGACCGGATTTTTGCCTTCACCCCGAAAGGGACCCTGCTGCAGCTGCCGCGCGGATCGACCACGGTCGACTTTGCCTATGCGGTGCACACCGATCTCGGAAACCAGGCGGTCGGTGCCAAGGTCAACGGGCGGCACGTCCCGCTCCGGACCCAGCTGCAAAATGGCGATGTTGTCGAAATCCTCAAGTCCAAGGGACAGGAACCGCAGCCGGGCTGGCTGTCCTTTGTCATTACCGGCAAGGCACGCGCTGCCATCCGCCGCAACGTCCGGTTCAAGGAACGCGACGAGATTATCGCCATCGGCACGGAACTTTACGAGGAAATCATCGAGCGGCTGCCCGGCAAGATCGGCAAGCGCGCGATCAAGGCCGCGCTCAAGCGGCTGGACCTGAAGGAGCCGGACGACCTGATGATCGCGATTGGCACCCGTCAGCTCAGCGATCGGGAAGTGATGGAAGCGATCATCCCGGGTAGCGTGCACGACAATGACGACGAGCGGCAATGGCCGGAACAGGATCGCGCGATCTCGATCAAGGGCCTGACGCCCGGCGTCGCCTTCAATCTCGCCGAATGCTGTCACCCGGTGCCCGGAGACCGGATCGTCGGCTTGCGCCGCAGCGGCCAGAATGTCGAGGTGCACACGATCGACTGCCAGAGCCTTGCCGACGGCGTCGATGCCGACTGGGTCGATCTCAGCTGGGGCAATGAAAGCGATGGCGCCGCGGCGCGGCTATGCGTGGTCTTGCACAACAAGCCGGGGACGCTGTCCGAAATGGCGGGGATTTTCGGCTTTCACAACGCCAATATCCTGAACCTGCGCCTGTCCCACCGGGACGGCCCGTTCCATACCTTCGACGTCGATCTGGAAGTACACAATGTCCACCATCTGATGCGGATATTGTCAGCCCTGCGCGCGTCGGAAGCGGTCGCTCAGGCCGAACGCACATGATCGCGTCGGCAAGCCTGGATTAGTAGCCGGGCGCGGGATCAGCGGCTTGGCGGTGGTCCGCCGGGCATGCCCTCAGCCTGCATCTGCTGACGTAATTCTTCCATCTGCGCCTGCGAAATGAAATCGATCAGCGTAACGTCGAAAATCAGCAGGCTGTTCGGCGGGATCTGTTCGCCGGGGGAAGCTTCGCCATAGGCCAATTCGGACGGGATCCAGATGCGGTATTCGCCGCCTTTCTGCATCAGCTGCAGCGCTTCGGAAAAACCGGGAACTACGGCGCCAACCGGCATCGGTGCCTGCTCGTTGGCATCGAAAACCGTGCCGTCGCGCAACTGGCCTTCATATTTGACCAGAGCCGTGTCGGTGGCGACCGGCGAAGGCCCCTCGCCCGGAGTGATGACTTTATATTGCAGCCCGGATTCGGTTGTTACAACGCCGTCTTCACCGGCATTGGCTGCCAGAAACTGCTCGTTGGACGCGCCCGTCACAACCGCACTCTGGGTCCCTGCATAGGCGAGACCGAATGCTGCGGCAGCAATCAGCAATACACCGATCCAGATCTTGGTCAGTGAACCCTTTTTGATGGGATGAATCGGAACCGTCGTAACAGACATGGGCGGGCTACCTTAGTTCTTGTGGAGCCGAAGCGCTTAAATGAGACCGTCGCGTTCCATACGCTTGCGATCCATCTTGCGGGCGCGACGTACGGCAGCTGCCTTTTCGCGAGCACGCTTTTCAGACGGCTTTTCATAATGGCGACGCAGTTTCATTTCGCGATAGACGCCTTCACGCTGCAATTTTTTCTTGAGCGCCCGAAGGGCCTGATCAACATTATTATCGCGAACCATGATTTGCATAAGACTGAGTAACTCCGTTCAGATTTCGTAGCGGTCCAGAAGCAATTTCTTCCGGCCTATATTAGTGTAAAAGCCATAAAAAAGGGTTTGCAGCAGAATCAATCTGCTTCAATCTCGCGCCGCCTATCAATTTCTTGGAACCGAGGCAAGCTTTTACGCGATTCTTTGCGCGAATGAGGGCGGCTTGGCCTTCGTCTTTTCGGGTCATTGCTATAATATGGCGAATAACAAAAGAATAGCCGATTCGAGGAGAGACAGACATGGCCACCGCAATCAACATCCAGTCCAGCTGCAGCGAAGCAGAATGGCAAGCGCGCCAGCGGCTCGCCGCCTGTTACCGGATATTTGCCTATCTCGGCTGGGACGAGATGATCTTCAACCATATCACGCTCAAGGTTCCCGGCGAGGATGATGCTTTTCTGATCAATCCCTATGGCCTGCACTTCAGCGAGGTCACCGCCTCGACCCTGGTCAAGATCGATATCGATGGCAATACGCTCGACGGCTCGACCTATCCGGTCAACAAGGCCGGCTTTACCCAGCACAGCCTGTTCCATCGCGAATTGCCCGACGTCCATGCGATCATCCACACCCACACGACCGCGACCATGGCGGTATCTTCGGTCGAAGGCGGCCTGCAGCCGATCAATTTCTACGCCGCCGCGATCGTCCCGCGCCTCGCCTATCACAAGTTCGAAGGCATCACCGTGCACGAGGATGAAGGCCCGCGCTTTCTCGCCAGCCTTGGCCAGAAACGGATGATGATGCTGGAAAATCACGGACCGGTGGTGATGGGCCGGACACTGGAACAAGCCTTCCTCAACCACTGGGTGCTGCAACGCGCCTGCGAAATCCAGATGCAGACCCTGTCGATGGGCAAACCGGTGCTGATCGGTGAAGAGGTGATCAAAAAGCATCTCGACAATCTGTCGCAGGCCTCGATCGATCCGCTGCAGCAGGGCGTCCCCGAATTCGACGCAATGGTGCGGCTGATTGATCGCGAAGACAAAAGCTGGCGCGACTAATAACCGCTTTCGTCATGCCGAACCTGTTTCAGCATGACGGGCATTGGCCCATGACCAAATTTGCCGACGATGCGAATGCCCATCAGCATTTACTCAACCCGGCATTGTGAGAACGAGCGCCGATAAATAGAGGCCGAAGCCAAAAACGCTATGGCCCAAAATGCTGCTCAGACGGGCTACCAGTGGGTTGGGCGTATTTGCGGCTGCGATTCCCGCTCCCATCGCTGGTTGCATGATGAAGAAAGGCGCCACAACCGTGGCCAAGCCGATGGCAAGTGCGGGCGCGAGTGTCGGATTGCTGATCCAGTTCGACCCGAAGAATAGAAACAGCACCGTCGCATAGAATATTCCGATAATATAATGTGCGCTCCAGCCGATCAATCGTTCGCGGGCTATAGGCGGGGCAGCGGCGATATCGTGATGAACAAACCGGCCTTTTGGAAAATATCCAAGCCACCGGCCCACTCTGGCCCAATTGGCGACAGGGAGGCCCAGCACATGGCCCGCGAACAGTGCCCACAGGTCTAGCAAGGCCGTGGCGCCGATACCTATTGCGACAACTTCAATTACAAGTTCTGGAGTGTTCGGGTTCATATTGCCTTGCCATATGTTATGATATATCATGCTATTTAGGCCTTGTTTATGGCTCCGTCAATACAACTTGTCGGGCTGCATTGTCGGACCGCATTTTCTGATGTAACGATTGGCTTCATGACCAAATTCACCGTCAACGACCGTCCGGTCCAGTACCGGATGGACCCGGAAACCCCCCTGCTATGGGCGCTGCGCGACGCATCCAATCTCACCGGCACCAAATATGGCTGCGGCACGGGCGATTGCGGCGCCTGCATGGTCGAGGTCGACGGCGAGGCGATCCGCTCCTGTCTGGTCACCATCGGCGAGATGGAGGGCCGTTTTGTCACGACGATCGAAGCGCTGTCGCGCGATCGCAGCCATCCGGTGCAACAGGCCTGGGCGGCAGAGAATGTCCCGCAATGCGGCTTCTGCCAGTCCGGCATGATCATGGCGGCGGCGGTATTGCTGAAGAAAAATTCCAATCCGTCAAAGTCCGAGATTGACGAAGCGATCACCAATATCTGCCGCTGCGGCACCTATCCGCGCATCCGCGAGGCGATCCAGCGCGCCGGTCGCGTTGCCCGCGGAGAAGCGGTGCTTAGTTCAGCTCCGCCGCCGGGTATCGACCCGGAAGATGCCGCCAAGGCCGTGCCGGCGCTGACCCCCAAGGAATGAGTTGTTCACCCGAGACGGCGGGTGTCCATCCAGGACCATCAGGATACAGCCCGGCCGGAATTTTGAAGCGCTTTCAGGGCGCAAAGAGCTGAACCTCTTCCCGATTGGGCGCTGACCCGATTTTTGGCGATGGGCCCCGGTCTTCGCCGGGGTACAAGTTCCGCGAAAAGTCTAAAAGCCGAATTTCACGGTCAGCCGCGCGTTGAGCGGTTCACCGGTTGAAATATTGTCATTATTATGGACCGACGGATAATAAGTTTCGTCGAACAGATTTTCCACGTTGAGCTGGACCTGCACCTTCTCGCTGACGTCATAGTAAAGAGCAGCGTCGACCCGGGTGAAAGCCGGTATGCGGACGCTATTGTCGTTGGTCGCGAACTGGCTCGACTGATGGGTCACACCGACACCGGCCGCAAATTGCGTGGTGAAATCATATTTGGTCCACAGCGAAACCATATGTTCCGGCACCTGGAAAAGGCGCAGTTCCTGACCGGCAACGGTAGTCGCATTGCGTTGCTGGCCATCGAGATAGCTATAGCCTGCATTGATTTGCAACCGTTCCGTCAGCTTGCCGACGAGCTGGAACTCGACGCCTTCGGTCCGCGACCCGGACAAGGTGCTATTGCCCTGATTGTCGAGCAGGATAGACTGGTCGTCCCGGTCCAGACGGAACAGCGCTGCGGTCAGGCTAAGCCCGGATGTCAGGTCATATTTTACACCGATTTCGTAATTCTCGAAGGTTTCCGGTGCGAGATTGGCGGTGCTCGGGGTGAGCGTCAGAAACTGGTCACCCGAACGGGGCAGAAAGCTTTTGGCATAGCTCGCGTAAATCGAGATATTTTCCTGCGGCTTGTAGATCGCGCCGAATCGCGGCGAGAATTTTTCGTCCGTCCGGCTGAGCAGCAAGCTGTTCTGGATATCGTTGACATCAAGATCAAAACGATCAAAACGCACGCCGCCGATTATATCGAAATGATCACCAATACTGATCTGGTTCTGCACATAAAGCGACAGGAATTTCAGGTCGGAAACGGTGCTGCGGCTGAATGCCGGAAAGGTGAATGCCGGAACGACGATAGGGTCGGTTAGCGGAACCACTATCTGGTCATCACTGCTGGCGGCAAAGAATATATCACGGCGGGCATTGGCAGATTTTTGCTGGCCGATTTCATAACCGAGCAACAGGCTGTGGCCCAGAGCACCAGTATCGCCCGTCCACAACAAATTGCCCTGCGTGATGAAATTCTCGCGGTCAGTCGTGTCGACATAGCCGTCGAGCGTGACCGAATTGGCGACGGGCGTCAGCCGGATATCGTTGCTCACCGCATCGACCGGATAGACGTTGCGATAGAGCTTGTCATAATCGCCATATTGGGTGGTCGAACTGAAGCTCAGCTCATCACTGAAATCATGCTCCACCCGCAACTTGACGATATGGGCCTGCAGCGTCGTGCGGTTGGTTCCGGGCTGGCCGAACAATGTATCGCGATATCCGGCAAGCGGTCCGCAAGGGTCGCCGAACGAGCAGGCATCCCCTGCGGCGCGCAGTTCCGCCGGATTGCCGCGGTCTACCGCACGATCATCATCAACATATTCGTAGGACAGCAATATCCGGTTCTTGTCGTCCAGTTCGGTACCGAATGTCGGGTTGATGGCGAAACGGCGGCCATCGTAAAAATCGCGATGGTTGTTGAAATCCTCATAAAGGCCATTGAGCCGGAAGGCCGCGGAATCGCCGACGGGCAGATTCAGGTCACCGGCAAAAAAAAATGCGCCAAAGCTGTCGACACTGGCGGTCGCTTCGCCAAATTGCCGATCGGAGATCGGTGATTTCGTCACCCTGTTGACGATTCCGCCACCGCCGCCCCGGCCAAAGATCATCGCATTGGGGCCTTTATGAATTTCAACCCGCTCGATATTATAGAGCGGCCGGAAATATTGGACATCATCGCGAATACCATCGACGAAGAAATCGGCGGTGGTGTTCTGCCCCCTGATGGTGATCTGGTCGCGATTGCCTTCGCCCTGTCCGATCGATGCGCCAGGCGTATAACGGAGAATATCCCCGATATCCTGAAGCGCTTGGTCATCCAGTTGCTCGCGGGTCAGGACTGATACGGTTTGGGGAGTATCTATGAGCGGCACGTCGGTTTTCAAACCAGCGCTGCTGATCGCGACATAGCCCTGCTTTTCACCAGTTACGATAATTTCCTGATCGTCGGAAAAGCCTTCCTCCCACATCTCCTGACCGGATGCGTGCGCCGGACTTGCCGCGACCGCGGCCAGACTAACAGAGGTTAAAAGGCACAACAAACGGCACGAAACAATATCCACAGACCCCCCTCGCTTGAGAATTATTCTCAATTGCCGCTTCGCTAATGCGATTAGTTCTCATAAGCAACAAAGAATCGTTGGGTTTTTGACATTTTCTTTGAAACAACCGCCAGACTTGTGTTTATGAAGCGGCATTGACCCAATGGGAGAGAAACATGAAAGCGACGATCTGGCACAACCCGAAATGCGGCACATCGCGCAAGACTTTGGCGATACTGGAAGAGACGCCAGGCGTTGATCTGACTGTGGTCGAATATCTGAAAAACCCGCCGAGCCGTGCCAAGCTGGAACAGCTTTACAGCGATGCTGGCATGACTCCGCAGGAAGGCCTAAGAGTGCGCGGTTCGCCTGCCGAGGAGCTCGGGTTGACGGAAGACAGCGCTACAGCCGACCAGATCCTGGATGCAATGGCGCGGGAGCCAATCCTGATCAACCGGCCGCTGGTCGAGACCGAAAAAGGGGTGCGGCTGTGTCGTCCGCAGGAGATCGTGCAAGAGATACTCTGACCGGAGCGTCTTTCAGCGGGTGGAAACAACAGACCGGGAAAGATGATGTCGGTAGTCGCAATATACAGCATGAAAGGTGGCGTCGGCAAAAGCTGCACGGCGGTCAATCTGGCATGGAACAGCGCCGTCGGCAGCTCCCGCCGGACCTTGCTCTGGGACCTTGACCCGCAAGGCGCGGCGTCGTTCATCCTGAAGGGTGACCGGTCGAAAAAGGATCGCGCACGCGCCATGGTCGCCGGCGATGTCAAACCGGAAAAACTGATCAAGCATACGGACGTGGAGAATCTCGATATTCTGGCCGCCGACGTGTCGTTGCGTGGTCTCGACCGGCTGTTCTTCCAGATTAGCAAGAAACGGCATCTCGGCAAGCTGCTGAAGGAAATCGGCAGGCATTATGACCGGATCATTCTCGATTGCCCGCCCGGCCTGACCGAGACCAGCGAACAGATTTTGCGCAACGCCGATATTGTCATCGTACCGACAATCCCGTCGCCGTTATCGGAACGCGCCCTTACCGATGTCCAGATGTTCCTGAACAGCAACAGCAAGAAACACGCGCCATTGCTGCCGGTATATACGATGGTCGACAGGCGCCGCTCGATTCACAACGAGGGCTTGGCCCGCAAACCGAAATGGCCGGTCATCCCGATGTCGAGCGCGGTGGAACATATGACAAAATTGCAGCAGCCGGTCGGAAGCTTTGCGCCACGCAGCCCGGCCGCCCAGGCCTATGCCCGGATCTGGCGCGGTATCGAGAAGAAGCTGGCCAAAAAATAGACCGGCCGGAGAGGTTCAGGCGGTTCTTTGGCTATATTCCAGATGCCCGGGTTCGTACGACTGGAACAGTTGCTTGGCATCATCGGCAACCATCGGACGACCGAAATAATAGCCCTGGATTTTGCGACAACCCAGCCGCTTGATCATCTGGACTTCCGCCTCTGTCTCGGCCCCCTCGGCCGTCGTCGACATGCCAAGCGAATCCGCCATGGCTACAACGGCCCGGATAATCGCAAGGCTTTCCGGCGCATTCTTCGCTGCCCCCTGGACAAAACTGCGATCCACCTTGATTGTGGTGAAACGGGTTTTGCGCAAATAGCCAAGCGAACTATAGCCGGTTCCGAAATCATCAAGCGACAGGTTGATGCCCAGATCGATGAGCTTGTCGAGCACTTCCGCAGCACCATTGCCTTCGTGCATGAAAATGCTTTCGGTCACTTCTATTTCCAGCCGGCTGGCCGGCAGTCCGCTTTCTTTCAGGGCGGAGACAACCATCTGGAGAAAGTTCACTTCAGCCAGCTGATCCGCTGAAACATTGACCGCGAGCTTGACCGAAGACGGCCATGACAGGGCTTCCTTGCAGGCGGTCCGCAATACCCATTCGCCGATCGGAATGATCAGCCGCGCTTCTTCGGCCAGCGGCACGAATTTGGCTGGCGACACAATGCCGAATTCCGGGCTGGTCCAGCGCAGCAATGCTTCAAAACCGACGACACCGCCCGAATCCGCGCTGACAACAGGCTGATATTGGAGCGACAGTTCGTCGTTCTTCAGCGCCTTGCGCAGAGCGATCTCCATGACCCGGCGCTCTTCCGCCTGGACGTGCAGCTTCGGCTCATAATGGGTGAAGGCGCCGCCGCCCTGGTCCTTGGAGCGGTAAAGCGCAAGATCGGCGCTGCGCATCAGCATCTCGACCGTCCGTCCGTCCCGGGGACCGATCGCGGTGCCGACGGAGGCACCTATGTAAAGCGTATGCTGGTCGACTTCATAGGGCCGGGACAGCGTATCGATGACCTTTTCGGCCAGCAATTCCATATATTGCGTGTCGCTGGCTTCCTTGATCACGATGGCAAATTCGTCGCCCCCGAGACGGCCGCACAGCTCGTTGTCGGTCATGATCGACCGCAGCCGGTCGGCCACACGCGCCAGCAACCGGTCGCCCACCGGATGGCCGAGCGTGTCGTTCACCGCCTTGAACCGGTCCAGGTCGATCATCATGAAGCCGCAGCGGCCATTCCATTTTTCGGCGGTTTGCATCGCCTTGCTGGCCGCATCGGTCAGCTGCAGGCGATTGGGCAGGCGGGTCAGCGTATCAAATCTGGCAAGTTGTGAAATCTTGTCTGCCGACTGGCGCTGTTCGGTAATGTCCGATCCGACGCCGCGGAAGCCATGAAACACGCCATTGTCGTCGAGCTTCGGCGAAGCGGATAATTCCCACCACCGGGTTTCGCCATTGATCTGCACCGGCACCAGCATGTTGCTGAAACTGTCGCGCCGTTTCAGCTTGTCCGCCAGTTCGTGCAGCGCCGTCGAGAATTTCCCGCTGTCCCAGGATTCTCCGGCAACCAGCTGCAGAAACGGCTTGCCTTCGATTTCCTCGGTCGGCTGGCCGATCGCATGGGCAAAGCGCGGCGAGACGTGGATGATGCGACGCGATGTATCGGTCTGCCAAAGCCAGTCGGCGCCGGTATCCTCGAATTCCTTGAGCAACAGACTGACCACTTCGCTTTTCTCGTTGAGACTGGCTTCTGCAACCCTGCGGTCAATGAATGCCCGTCCGGACATCAGGCATCCGGCAATCAGCAGGATCGCGATCGAAAGCGATGCCATCGCCAGATGCGCACTGCCGACGTAAAGCCAGCCGCCGATTATCGCGATGCTGGAAGATGCGATGAAGAAAATGCTGTTGAGCGGCATATTCGACAACAGCATTGCGGAGCCGACCATCAGGCAGACGATGGTTGCCCATACCGGTATCATCGTCATCAGGTCCGCACTAAAGGCAAACAGCAGAAAACCGGCGCCCCAGAGCATACCCCCGGCCAGGGAGATGAGATAGAATATTGTCAGATCGGAACGGCTGATCGACTTCTGCTGCCAGGCCGACTGTTTGCGATAGAGCAGATGAGCGTAGATATAGACCGCACACAGCCCCAGGAGCCAGGCCCCGAGCAGCAGGATATTGACCTGACCAACGCCCAGTTGCACGGTCAGCAGACCGCACACGACCGCAGCAACGATCTTCAGCAGACCATGCTGGCTATTGCCGTTGAATTGCAACGCGCGGATGCGGCCCCAGTCGACCCCTTCCGGATCCGACAGACCAAGCAACACGCTGAGCGGGATTACCCGCGGCAGACCATTTTGAGCGAATGTTTTTGACACCGCTCGTCCCTACAAGGAAATTCTTAGCGAAAAGTAAGGAAGGACCTGATTTTCTTCACTATTTTCGGACGGCCCCTGAAGCGCCGGTTCAGGCGGCCACCGCATAGGGCTGGATATCGCCGGAAAGATAGAGATTTCGGGCCTTCGCACGGCTCAATTTTCCGGAACTGGTGCGCGGCAGGGTGCGCGGAGGCACCAGTTCGATCACACAATTCATTCCGGTGATCGCCCTCACCTTGTCCCGGATCTCGTTCCACAGCCGCAGCCGCTCGATCTCGTCCGAGGTCCGGCACTGGACCAGAACGGCAGGTGTTTCTTCACCGCCCGGCGTGGTAATCGCAAAAGCCGCGATGTCGCCGGCCTTGAATCCGGGCAATTGTTCCACCGCCCATTCGATATCCTGAGGCCAGTGGTTTTTGCCGTTGATGATGATCATGTCCTTGGCGCGGCCGACAATGTAGAGATAGCCGTTCGAGAGATAGCCCATATCACCAGTATCGAGCCAGCCATCGACCAGACAGGCGTCGGTCGCTTCCTGGTCACGATAATAGCATTCCATGACCGCCGGGCTCTTCATCCAGACTTTGCCGACCGATTTTTCGGCCAGCACCGTTCCGTTTTCCTCGCGAATTTCCAGCTGGGTATCACGGACCGGCTTGCCGCAATTGACGATGGCGCGATAGCGTTTCGGACGGCTGCCGTCGCTCGTCTTTTCGCCGGAAAGCTCGGTCTCTTCCACCAGTTCCACTTCCATGCCTTCGCCGGATGGCATGAGGGTCACCGCCAGCGTGGCTTCGGCCAGACCGTAGCTGGGCAGGAAGGCCTTGGCATCAAATCCTGCCGGTGCGAAGGCATCGGTAAAGCGCTGCATCACGTCGGGCCGGATCATGTCGGCGCCATTGCCGGCGAGCCGCCAGCGCGAAAGGTCGAACCGTTCCTGCACATTGGACTGGCTGCCGATGCGCCGCGCGCAAATCTCATAGCCGAAGGTCGGCGAGAAGCTGCAGGAGGTGCCCGGGTTGCGGGTGATCAGATCCAGCCATGACAACGGCCGGCGCGCGAAATCGGCGGTCTTGAGATAGTCGGTCGAGACCTGGTTGGCGACCATCGACAGGAAGCAGCCGACCAGCCCCATATCATGATAGAAAGGCAGCCAGGAAATACAGCGATCAGTGTCGTTGATCAGCATGCCATGGGCGTGCGAACCGAGATTGTGCAGCAGGGCCTTGTGGGTGACGGCAACGCCGTGCGGGAAGCGGGTCGAGCCGCTGGAATATTGCAGATAGGCGATATCACTGCTGCTCGCCGCAGGCAATTCGACATCAGGCGCATCCTGTTGCGCGAAAGCATCCCAGCCGAAGATCGGGATCGATCGCGATTGTCCGGCCGGGCCGGCCAGATCCGCGATTTCGTCCGGAAACAGCAGCAGAGAAGGATCACAGCTGTCGAGCTGCACCCCGATCTGGTCGATATAGCTTTCCTTGCCGCCAAAAGAGGTTGGCAGGGGCAGCGGAACCGGCAGCGCGCCGGCATAGACCGCGCCGAAGAACAACGCGCAGAACTGCGGCTCGGTATCGGCGATAAGCGCCACCCGGTCACCCGGCTTGATACCGGCAGCGATCAGACGTTTTGCCGCCGCCATGGCGTCATCGCGCAGTTCGCTGAACGGATAGGCCCGGACCAGCGTTGCCCGGGCATCGTGAAAATTGAATCCCTTTTGTCCTGTGGCTGCATAGTCAAGGGCCTCGCCCAGCGTCTCGAAATCGGAGAAGCGGCGCGGGAGTTCATCCAGGGTCGGAGTTGGCGTCAATTCGGTCATTCAATATCCATTTCCGGGAGGTCCAGCCTTCCCAAAATCAGTCTCATGCGCATTACCGGGAACGATTGATCGGCTTTTTTCCACGGTCAGAGGCATCTACCAGTGTCATTGATGACCTCTGGCGTTTAAATTTCGGCCCGACTGTGGCACAAAAAGGGCAAAGGTCATAACCGAAGGTCAAGCCGTTGAAAAACAGCGTTAAAACGTTAGATCAGGAGAGCCTGTACCGGCTGGCCATCCGCTATGTCGAGCGATATGCAACGACCCGCAAGAAACTGGCCGACTATCTGAACCGGAAAATCCGCGAAAGGGAATGGCAGGATGCCGAACCTCCGGCAGTAGAACCGCTGATCGAACGGTTCGTCGATCTGGGCTATATTGACGATGCATTATACGCGCAGACCAAGGCGGCGGCGCTGACCCGGCGCGGATACGGGGCCCGGCGCGTCTCGCTGGCGCTTTATCAGGCCGGGATCAGCGAAGCGGACGGAGCCGAAGCCTTTCAGATCAGCAAAGAAAATAAATGGTCTGCAGCAGATAAATTTGCTCGCAAACGGAAGATCGGATGCTATGCCGAAAGCCAGCAGGACGAGGACATATGCCGCAAGCAGTTGCAGGCTTTTCTGCGGGCCGGCCATGATTTCGATCTGGCATCCCGTTTTGTTTTCGCCCGGCCCGGCGAGGAAATAACAGCGGAAGACTAGTTAGCACGAGTGCAAGTAGATTGCGGTCCAGTTGAATTGGGCTCTATGGCGTCAAGAATCGCCAGTCTTGTAATATTGTGATATATAGTGCTGATCGAGTCGAAATATGTTAGATTTTTGATTTGGTTTAGTTTTGTTCGGAGATGCATAGTGGCAAGCTTGTTTGCGGAACCTGATCCTGCGGGTAATCGCACGCCCCATCACAGCGAGCATGATCATTCCTCAACCGACGGCGAATTGCTGCGCGCCACCGGCCGGGTGAAATGGTTCGACAGCCATCGCGGCTTCGGCTTCATCGTTCCGGAAAATATCGATTCCGGTGACACCTCTTCCGGCCCGCAATCAGATATATTGGTGCACTGGAGCCTGCTGGAATCCCTCGGCACCCGCGAATTGCCGGAAATGGCCCTGGTCACCTGCGAATATGCGGTTGCGCCCAAAGGGCTGCAAGCGACCAGAATATTGGACATCGACCTGTCCAGTTGCGGCCCCAAAGCGGACCAATCGGAGCCGAAAGGCAACCGGCAGGCGATGCATATCGTCGACGAGAATTCCGCCTTCGTCAACGCCGAGGTCAAATGGTTCAATCGCGCCAAAGGCTATGGATTTCTGGTGAGCGACGCGTTCGATGGCGATATTTTTCTCCACATGGAAACCCTGCGGGATGCGGGCATTGCAGAAATTGCGCCGGGCCAGCCGCTACTGACCCGCATAAGAGACGGAAACCGCGGCCATATGGCGGTGCAAGTCTGCCTGCCTCCGTCTGACTGAAAAAGAGACCCCCCGCATGATCAAGCATTCAAAAGCGATCGCGCTTTCCCTGACGCTGCTTGCCACGGCAGCCCTACCCGGCTGCCATGCCCGGGCCGGTGATAGCAGTGCGGCCAGCGCACAGAGCGGGCCGCAGAATGAAATGCCCCTCTCCGAAGCGGGGCTCAGACAGGTGCCGCTCAGCGTCAAGACGTCGGATGCGGTGCATCGCTTCACCGTCGAAGTGGCAGAAAGCGCTGCCGAACAGGCACAGGGCCTGATGTTCCGGACCCGGCTGGCGCCGGACGAAGGAATGATTTTCCCCTTTGCCAAAGATCGCATCGCCAGCTTCTGGATGAAAAACACCGTGATTTCGCTGGATATTATCTTTGTCCGCCGCGACGGGACGATCGAATCGATCGCGGCCAACACCACGCCCTATTCGCTGGAATCGGTCCGCTCCGGCGAGCCGGTGGCCGCCGTGTTTGAAATTGCCGCAGGGCGCGCGGCAGAACTGGGTATCGAACCCGGCGACAAAATCACTTGGCAGTGACGCTATCAACAAGCGCCACCATCCGTCCGCTTTGACATTTTTTCATTGCGAAGCGCATGGCTGCGGGGCTAAGCGCACAGCATGAACATATTGGCGAAAATATTCACTTGGTGGGACGGCGCAACGATCGGCACCGCCCTGTTTAGCGCCCGCAAAGGCAAGCGCGTCGGCGAAGATGTGTTTGGCAATATCTATTATCAAGCAAAAAAGGCCGAATCCGGTGATCCGGCCGGCAAGCGCTGGGTCATTTACAACGGCTCCAATGACGCCAGCCGCGTGCCGCCGGAATGGCACGGATGGCTGCATCACAGCTACGACGAAATTCCCGAAAGCCATTTGCCGCAACCGCGCATCTGGGAAAAAGAGCCGAGCGGAAACCTGACCGGCACTGCCCATGCCTATCGCCCGGCAGGGGCACTGGAACAAGGCGGTCACCGTGCCGCAGCAACCGGCGATTATGAATCCTGGAACCCCGCCGAAGCGGAATGACCGGCATGCTGCGCCACTCCGTTTCCTTTCCGATGCTGGCCGCCATGCTGTTGCTAACGGGCTGTGGCTGGTTCAGCGACGACAATGTCGAGGAAAATGCCACCGGCCAGGCGGCTGAAAAAGGAGAAGTTGCTGCAACCGATGGGGATCTGGTCGCACCGGTTACGGAGCAGATCGGAACGCCGATGGCGGAACGGGTTGCCACGCTCGGCTTTCTGAACAAGCGCAACGGCCTGACCCGGGATCTCGAATTGCGGCCCGGCCAGTCCATCCGCATCGGTCGCGCGATCGTCCGGCTGCGAGCCTGCGAACGCACCGCCCCCTGGGAACTCACCCCCGAGCAGGGCGCCTTTGTCCAGCTGCTGGTTAACGAACGCCCTTCCAACCGGTCCGGCGAGGATCAATGGAAACGGGTTTTTTCCGGCTGGCTGTTTCGCGAATCGCCGTCGCTGAACGTTGTCGAGCACCCGATCTATGATGTCTGGGTCAAGAGCTGCGCGATGAGCTTCCCCGGCGAGGAAAATCCGCCGGAAGATTCGGTCAATCCGACGGCACCGCGCACATCATCGTCCAATCTGGCCAACAATATATCGAGCGCGCCGAACGAAACGGAGACGGAATCGCCATCTCCCCCGGCCGCCGCGCCAAGCCCTGCTCCGGCACCGGCAGCGAGACCAGCACCACCGGCCAGCAATCCGCCGGAAGACCTGATCGGTGACCTGATCGCCGAATCCGAAGACGGCGCATAGTTCCGCACTTTTCCGAGCATAGCCAGATAGGCTTTCTGGCTGATCTCGACCGCGCCCAACGATGCCAGATGATCGGTCATGAACTGGCAGTCGAGCAGCGGAAATCCGCCGACCTTCAACCGGGCCACCAGCCATGCCAGCGCCACTTTCGACGCGTCGCTGGCGCGCGAAAACATGCTTTCCCCGCAAAAGGCGCCGCCAATGGCGAGGCCATAGAGACCACCGACCAGATCCTCCTCACCGGATTCGGCATTCCATAGCCAACATTCAACGCTGTGCGCATGGCCCAGCTGGTGCAGCTGGTTGAACGCCTGTTCGATCTCGGCATTGATCCATGTTTCCTGACGGTCGTCGGCCTCGCTGGCGCAAATCCGGATCACATCGGCAAAGGCACTGTCGGTCGACACCCGGAACCGGTCGGATCGGATGGTCTTGCGCAGCGAGCGCGACATCCGGAAATTGTCGAGCGGAATGATCGCCCGCGTTTTTGGTTCCACCCAGAACGTGTCCGGATCGTCCCGGGCATCCGCCATCGGGAAGATGCCCGATGCATAGGCTTTCAACAGGAGATCAAGATCAATGGTCATAGGGGATGGATAACGTGGCCGGTGCCGTTCGCCCAGCCCGAAAACAACAAAGCCGGGGCGTCAAGGATGGCGCCCGTCAGGCCGCCATCAGCACCCGGGCTTCCTCGGCAATTTTCTCGGCGATCGCGGTATATTCGCTGGCAAAGCCGGCATTGGTGCGCCAGGCAGCACCGATGCTGCGGGTGACCGACCAGCCTTCGACATCGAGTAAAGCGACATCGCCGCCGCGGGGCAGTTCGGAACGCACGTAAAGCGCAGGCAATATCGCCAGTCCCAGCCCGGATGCGACCATCTGCCGGACGCTGTCCAGGCTGGTGCCTTCATAATCGCGCAGCAGGTTCATATCATGCTGCTGGCACTGTCGCGCCACGTCGCGGTGAAGATGATGCCGCCGGTCCATGCTCAGCACGGGCAAGCCGGCCAGATCGGCAAGCGTCAGATTATCCCGCGCGGCGAGCTCGTGATCGGGTGGTGCCACCAGCAGCAAGGGTTCGCGAAACAGCGGCTCGATATGCAGATTCTCGCCTTCGATCGGCAAGGGTCCCAGCAGCATATCGATCGATCCCTTGGTCAGTTCCATGGCCTGCAGATCGGGAATGCCCTCGCGCATATAGAAGCGCAGGTCCGGCCGGGTGCGATGCAGGGCGGCAATCACCGGAGGCATCAGATAGGGCCCCAATGTCGGCGACACGCCGAAGCGCAAAATACCCGCGAGGCTGTCGCTGGCCCGCTCGGCCAGATCACGAATATCCTTTACCTCGACCAACACCTGCCGCGCGCGCGCCGCAATTTCGCGCCCCACCGGCGTCAGCTCCGCGCCATGGGTGCGGCGTTCGACGAGGGTCACGCCCAATCGCTGCTCCAGCGTCCGCAGCTGATGGCTCAGGGTCGGTTGCGAAGCGCCGGCGGATTGTGCCGCCTTGCCAAAATGACCCTGGTCGGCGACCGCAACAAGATATTCAAACTGGCGTAACGTCGGCATGGCACAGCTCCATACTATAGAACATATCTATTAATAGATATGATTTCATTCGATTGGATTTATCATGCCTCATCCCGCATATCAACCTTATCGATGCCCGGGCACGGTAGAAAGAGGTAAGGCAAGGACCCGTATAGCAGCAACCTGATCCGCAAGCATCGTACAGGGGCGCCGATATCGCCGCATTGGCGGCATTCTCCGGTCCCTTCCCTTCCCCCGCTACTGGGGCGGCAGCACTCCCTCAACGGCTCGCCGCCCCGATTTTTATGACCGCAATTCCGGAACGAGGACGACAGCCTGATGGTAAAGAAGATGAGCGCCGCACTGCAGGAATTTATTGCGCAGGAAACCAGCGCCGGCATCATCCTGTTCTGCGCTGCGGTCGCGGCCATGATCGCGATGAACAGCGCCTTCAATCCCTATTATCTGGCCTTTCTCGATATCCCGGTAGCCGTCCAGTTCGGCGCGCTGGAAATCGCCAAGCCGCTGTCGCTGTGGATCAACGACGGGCTGATGGCGATCTTCTTCTTCCTGGTCGGACTGGAAGTGAAACGCGAACTGATCGAGGGGCAGCTTTCCACTGTCGAACAGGCCGCTCTGCCGGCTGTGGCAGCGATCGGCGGCATGGCGCTGCCGGCGCTGGTGTTTCTCTATTTCAACTGGACCATGCCGCAGAATATCAGCGGCTGGGCGATTCCGGCGGCGACCGATATTGCCTTTGCCCTTGGCGTGCTTGCCCTGCTCGGCAAGCATGCGCCCGTCTCGCTCAAGGTGCTGCTGCTGGCGATCGCGATTATCGACGATATCGGCGCGATCATCATTATCGCCTTATTTTACACCGCCGAAGTCTCCGGCTTTTCGCTACTGCTCGCCGGCGGCGGAACCATCGTGCTGTTCGCAATGAACCGGCTGGGCGTAATCCGCACCGCGCCCTATATACTGGTGGGCATATTCCTGTGGATCTGTGTTCTGAAATCCGGCGTCCATGCCACGCTGGCCGGAGTCATCGCGGCGCTGGCAATCCCGCTTTCCGCCAAGGATGGCCGTTCGCCGCTGAAGCATCTCGAGCATATGTTGCACCCCTGGACCGCTTTTCTGGTGCTGCCGATTTTCGCTTTCGCCAATGCCGGCGTGTCGCTGGCAGGTCTGCAAATTGCCGATCTGATGGCCCCGCTGGCGCTCGGCATTGCCGCCGGTCTGGTGATCGGCAAACAGGTCGGGGTGTTCGGTTTCATGTTTCTGGCGACGAAGATCGGTCTGGTAAAACGACCGGCGGGGGTCAGCTGGATGCAGCTATACGGCCTCGCCTGCCTGACCGGCATCGGCTTCACGATGAGCCTGTTCATCGGCAATCTGGCCTTTGTCGACCCCGAACAGATAGAAACCGTTAAACTGGGCGTGATCAGCGGGTCGCTGCTTTCGGGCCTCCTGGGATATTGCCTGCTGCGCTTTACAACGTCGCCCGGACCTGCGTACCCCACGAAACCGGCCTGATCGCCTTTCCCTGCCAGAACAGCTATGTCGAATCTGTCGGCAATCGCCGCAAAGCGTGATAGAGCGCAATCATGAAGCGACAATTCTATCTGTTGGCGGGACTGACTTCGCTTGCATTGGGCAGCATCGGCATCATCCTGCCGCTGCTCCCGACGGTGCCATTCATGATTCTGGCGGCCTTCTGTTTTGCCAACAGTTCGCCACGGCTGGAAGCTTGGCTGGTCGACCATCACGTCTTCGGCCACCATATCAGGAACTGGCGCGAGCGCCGCGCAATCACCCGGCGCGGCAAATGGGCGGCGACAGTCGCCTTTGCGGTCAGTTGTGGGCTCGCCCTGCTGTTTGTCAAACTGCCGTGGAATCTCGTTCCGATCGCCGCTGCGCTGATCAGCGGCAGCTGGATCTGGACCCGCAACGAGCCCGACCCGGCCAAATTGCCGGTCCAGCCCCCTTCGCATAAAGAATAGTTTCCGCAGTCCGCAAATCTGGTAATCTTCAGCCAAATCTGAGGAGAGAATTATGTCGCGGCAGCAATTGTTGGAAATGACTCGTTCGCTGGTCGAACATGGCAAGGCGGGCACAATGGAACTGGTCGATGACGTGGTCGCAATACCGGCGTCCGACTATACGGATGAAGCGCAGTTCGAGCGCGAGAAGAATCTGATCTTCAAACGGTTGCCGCTGATGATGGCACCATCCTGCGAACTGCCCGAACCAGGCTGTTACAAGGCGATGGAAATGGCCGGCATTCCGGTGTTGCTGACGCGCCAGAAAGACGGCACCGCGCAGGCCTTTCTCAACAGCTGCACCCATCGCGGCAATCCGGTGGCGCAAGGCAGCGGCAAGGCCTCGCGCTTTACCTGCGGCTATCACGGCTGGACCTTCAAGAATGACGGCGACCTGCTCGCGATCGCATCGCCAAAGGATTTCGGCAAGGTCGACAAGGCAAATTTCTGCCTGCAGAAATTCCCGACGCTGGAACGGGCCGGACTGATCTGGGCGACGCTGGATCCGGACAGCACACTGGACATCGAGTCCTATCTCTGCGGCTATGACAGCCTGCTCGAACATTTCGGCTTCGACAGCTGGCACCTGTTTGACCAGCGGACCATCCCGGGGCCGAACTGGAAGACCGCCTATGACGGCTATCTCGACTTCTATCACCTTCCCGTCTTGCACAAGGACACGTTCGGTTCCGATTTCTTCAACCGGGCGAACTATTTTGCCTGGGGACCGCACCAGCGCCTGTCCTCCCCGTCGAAACTGATCCAGAAAACGGGCAGCGACGAACAGCTTGATCTCACCGAGATCGATGAAAAAGACTGGCCGATCGACGCATTGCTGCAAGGCGTGTGGACGATCTTCCCGCATATCTCGATTGCCAGCTTCTACGGCGGTGGCGGCCGCGGTGCGATGATCTCGCAGCTGTTCCCGGGCGAAAATGTCGGAGAAAGCTACACCACGCAATTTTACGTGATGGAACATGAACCGACCGACGATGCCGTGCGCCAGGGTGCGCGGGAGCAATTCGACTTTCTTGAAGTCGTGGTCGCGGAAGAAGATTACAAGACCGGGAAGCGCCAGCACGAAGCCTTGCAATCGGGTCTGATCGACAAGGTCTGGTTCGGCCGCAACGAGGGTGGCGGACAGGCTTTTCACCAGTGGGTCGATCGCCTGACCAAAGCCGATGATGCGGAACTCAACCGGATTTTTGCACCACAGTTGCAAGCCGCGGAATAAGGAGATTCAGGCGTTGCGATAGTCCCTGACCGGGGGCAACGCCTCTTTCCACTTCGGTTGTTCGGCGCGGAGTTTTTCCAGCATCTTTTCCCAATAGGCTTCGGTCTTGCCCTTGAAGCGGATGTCAAAATCCTCCTGCGTGCGGAATTCCAGCAGTTCAACGCCCGCGTCTCCGATCGTATAGGTATAGGGCGTGCCGGCGGGCAGGAAAAAGCCGTCGCCTGCCGCCATCTCTTCGGTGCCCATCCGGATGTCGCCGCTGATCAGATAATAGAGGCAGTCGCTGTCGTGGCTGTGCAGCGGCAGCGGATAGCCGGGCTTGAACCAGACATAATGCAGGGAGAAGCCAAATCCGCTGAACAGGCATTTGAGCACCGCGCCGTCGCCGATGCCTTCCTCGCCCAGCTTTGCCGCACCGTCGAGAATGACCGGATCGTCATCGACATAGGTCATATGCCCCGCCTCATCGAGGCTTGGCGCATCTTTGCCCCTGAAAATTCGCATCACTTTCAGTGGTTCAGGCTTGCTCGAAACAGGAGCGTCTGCATCTGTCATATCATCCTCCGGAGCCGTTCGGGTCATGACATTAGCAGCAGACACTCCATCCGGCAAAGCCGATAAAATGTCAGGCGCTAGTCAGCCTGATATTTGGTCATATAATGGTTCAGCACCGCTGGATTGAGCACATTCTTGAAGGCGCAGGAAATGCCCTGGTTACTGCTGCGGACCACCTCCGCCTCGAGCGCTCCCAATCCCGGCAGGGTCAACCAGCACAGGGTGCCGGGATGCGCGGGTTGCAACGCGTCGCTGGTAAATCCGGCGAGCGAAATGGAGGTTATTTCGACCGGGAAACTGCGGGAGCAGGAGAAGCGCATCCTGGCCTTGATCGCAACCTGATAGCCCGGCGCAAATCTCTGCGCTCCGGACGCCGCAGCAGATTGCATGGCCGGTTGGCCGTTGCCTGCGGATATCGTTGAACTGCGAGCCAGTGTTTCTGCCATACCTGTTTCCTTCGGGGCGTTTTTTCGCGACGGCGGCGCCTCCCCTGGTCTGAAGAAGCCGCGAGACAGGAAGTCTAGTGCTTACCGGTAAATTCCGCGTTTACAATCATGGTAAACAGAAAATGTGCGGAATGAATCGTGGCGCGTTTTGGCCCTTTGGCGCACAATCACGCTTGCCGAAATCGTCTCGGGACGCTAAGGCGCGCGAACCGGCTGTTTCGCAAGGGCGATGCGGCCCGTGCAGGAGTGTAGCTCAGTTGGTAGAGCATCGGTCTCCAAAACCGAGGGCCCACGGTTCGAGTCCGTGCACTCCTGCCATTTTTCCCCTTCATAACCGAAGTCCTCATGACCCAGTTTATCTCCGCCATCCGCCTGATTGTTCCTGACTATGATCAGGCAATCGCCTTCTATGTCGGGCTGATGGGATTTGAACTGATTGAGGATAGCGAGATTTCCGAAGACAAGCGCTGGGTGCTCGTTGCACCGCCCGGCAGCACCGAAACCCGGTTGCTGCTGGCCAAGGCCAGCAATGAGGCGCAGGAAGAAATTATCGGCGAGCAGGCCGCCGACCGGGTCTTCCTGTTCCTCGAAACCTATGATTTCGACAGCGACATCGCCCTGATGGAGCGGGCAGGGATCGATATTATCGAAGAAACCCGAATCGAAAGCTATGGCAAGGTCGTTGTGTTTCGCGATCCGTTCGGTAACAAATGGGACCTGATCGAACGCCATTGAGGGCTATCGATCAATATCCAGCGCTCCGGCGATCATCCCCCATATCTGATGCGTCAGCTTCTCCGGATCCGGCCGCGGGTCCATGCCCATGGCGTGCATGATGCCGCTGCGAAGCGCACCGATAATGGCAGCGCCGGCGATGGTCGGATCGATATGGGTGCCGATATCGCCGCGTCTGATGCCGGAATTGATATTCCGAATCGCCATTTCGATCATCTCGTCATGCCGGGTGGACTCGACCGCTGCCACCTGGTTGGTCAGGGCCATTTTTCCGAGAATGACGGGCGCCATGGGATCATTGTAGAGAAATTCGACCACCGCCATCAAACGGCGTTTCTCGCGCACGCTCCATGTGATGTCCGGGTCGAAATACTGGTTCGCCACCTGATTATAGCGATCGTAGAAAGCGTGGATGATGGCTCCGAGCATGCCGGATTTGGAGCCGAAATAATGGTATGCGAGGCCGACGGATACGCCGGCTTTGCCGGCGACCTGCCCCATTTCCAGTTCGCCGTCCCCTTCGCGCAGGAGCAATTCCGCAGCCGCCAGGATGTTTGCGGCGCGTATGATCTTGCGGTCGGAGCTTTCCCCTGCCCCGCGCTCCTTTGTCTTGCCTTTTTCCTTGACCGGCCACAGCCCGTTCCCCCGGATATCCTGCATCGCAACGCCCTAGCAACTGTTTGAATTGAATTCAATTCAAACAGTTGCTAGGCAATCCGCACAGACCAATGACGGAGCGGACGCATGAACATAGCGAACCAAATGGACATTGCAGCGACGGACCTCGCCCCCTATCTGCAGGGACGCGACTTTGACGGTGCCTGGGACCAGTTTCAGGAAGAAGGCTATGTCATCTTCCCCGATGTCCTGAGTCCCGAGCAGCTGGAGCAGCAGCACGCGGCACTGAAACCCTGGATCGACGCCGATATCCGCGGCCGCAACAATTTCGAGGGCGACCGGTCCAACCGCATCTACGGGATGCTCGACAAGGATCCGGTCTTTGCCGACCTGGTTTCCCATCCCCTGCAACTGGCCTTTGCCGAACGGGAGCTTGGCAAAAGTTGCCTGCTCTATGCCTGTCTCGCAATCAACCTGCATCCCGGCGAAACCGTCCAGCCGTGGCATTTCGATGACAGCCATTGCGGTCTGGCCCGGCCACGCGACCCGCTCAGCCTGTCAACTTTCTGGTCGATCAACGACACGACCGAGACCAATGGTGCCACCGAAATCATCCCCGGCAGCCACAAATGGGGTGACGAACAGCCGGCCGGTGCCAATCGCGGCTCCGATTTCAAGACGGGCGTTACCGACAAACAGACCAGCAGCAGCGATGACCATCCCGATATGATCAAGGCGACCATGCCGGCCGGTTCGCTGATGATCGCCAAGGGGACCTTGTGGCATCGCGGCGGCGGCAACAGTTCGGATGCCCATCGCCTGATCGTGACGCCGCAATTCTGCAAGGGATGGTGCCGCCCGCTGGAACAGCAATTGCTCGCGGTGTCTCCCGAAAAAGTTGCGCGCCTCCCCAAGCGGGTCCAGGAATTGCTGGGCTACAATATCCACCCCCCCTTCATGGGCTATGTTGACGGCATGCACCCGGGCAGGGTCTTGACGCAGATCTGAACTGCCCTCGAAGGGAGACCATATGAAAGCCCTGAAAAGCGACGCGCCACTGATCGTCTATGTCGACATCAAGAGTCCCTATGCCTTTGTCGCCATCCGGCCGACGCTGGCGCTGGAAAAATCTCTTGGCATGCGATTCGACTGGCGGCCCCTGACGCTCGATATCCCCAGCTATCTGGGCTCGGCGCGGAAAAGCAAGGGCAAGCTGGTTGAAAGCAACCGCAGCGCCAGCCAGTGGACGGGGATCAAATATGGCTATGCCGATGCCCGCCGCTATGCCGAGCGACAGGGCCTGATGCTCAAAGGCACCGAGAAAATCTGGGATTCGTCGATCGCCAATATCGCTATATCCTGGGCGATGCAGACAGATCGTGACCGGCTGGGTGACTATTTTGAAGCGGTCTACCCGCCCTTCTGGCGGCGGGAGCTTGATATCGAGGATGTTGCGGTGGTCGAGGCCTGTCTGGAGCAGGCCGGTATCGACTCGACCGGCTTTGCGGCCTTTGTCGAGGGCGAGGGACGGGCGCATCATGACGCGCTGCAGGCGCAGCTTCACCCGAGTGGCATCTACGGCGTTCCGACCTATGTCTTTGACGGCACCATCCTCTTTGGCCGTGAACATCTCCCTTATGTCCGCTGGCACCTGCAGGGCCGCAAAGGTCCGGCGCCCGATATCGCTTACGAAATTGATGGCGCGGAGGCATTGCCATGCTGACTGTCTTCATCGACTTCAAATCGCCCGCGTCCTTCCTTGCGTTCGAACCGACACTGGGTCTGGCGCGGGAAACCGGCGTTCCTGTCGATTGGCGGCCTTTTGCGGCCCGCCCCTTTCTGATTCCCGACAAAAAAGCCGACGAGACGGTCGGGGAGCGCCATCGCCGCGTCCGCGCGATCGCCCGGCGCGACACCCATTTGCATTATGCTGCGGTTCAGGGGCGGAACATGCATTTCGCGACGGATCCGGCGGGTAGCGATACCGCTCTTGCCGCCCTGGCGGGTCTGGAGGGTGACCCGGTACCGTTCATCCGCGCCGCTTATGATGCTTATTGGACGGATCAGGCGGACCTTGATGACGAGGCGGTGGTGGCGGGCCTGCTATCGGACGTGAACCTCGCTCTTCCCGACATGCAATCGGCCCGGGAATCGCTGGATTCCATTCGCGCCGCGGCAGAAGAATCCGGCATTTTCGAATCGCCTTCTTATGTCATTGCAGGCCAGCTGTTTGTCGGCCGCGAGCATCTCCCGTGGATAGGCTCGCTGACCAAAGCGGCGACCATCCGGTAAAATCCCGTTCTTTTTCTTGCGAATCCGGGAATCTGGGTATAAAGGGCTGGTTCTTTCCGAAACCATGCATATATCCGAACACAGTCAAATGACTGACACCCGGAGTTTATGTGGAAACCGGCGAGAAAGTTTAGGGAATCAAGCATGGCGAAAGTCAATCCAGGCGAATTCATGAATCAGGTCAAGGCCGAGACCAACAAGGTCGTCTGGCCGACATGGCCCGAGACCGTCCGTACGGCGATCCTCGTGCTGATCATGACGACGATACTCGGCCTGTTTTTTCTGGGCGTTGATTCGGTTTTTAACGGGATTGTAGCCTGGCTCCTCAGCCTTGCCTAAACGCCCCACTCAGTTTTTTTAGGTTATTCGCATGGCACGCTGGTACATCATTCACGCTTATTCGGGCTTTGAACACAAGGTCAAGGAAGCCATTGAGGCGGACGCCAAGCGTCTTGGCCTGACCGAGCTGGTCGAGGATATCGAGGTCCCGACCGAAACCATCACCGAAGTCAAGCGCGGCAAGAAGATCCAGTCGGAGCGGAAATTCTTCCCCGGCTATGTGCTGGCCAAGCTGGAAATGACCGATGATGTCTATCACCTGGTCAAGAACCAGCCCAAGGTTACCGGCTTCCTCGGCAGCAGCGGCAAACCGCAGGCGATCAGCGAAGCCGAAGCGGCCCGCATTCTCAACACCAAGGAAGAAGCTGCCAACGCTCCGAAAGAACGGATCACGGTCGCTTATGAAATCGGCGACGAGGTCAAGGTCAAATCCGGCCCGTTCAACAGCTTCAACGGCATTGTCGAGGAACTGGATTTCGACAAGAACAAGGTCAAGGTTTCCGTGTCCATCTTCGGTCGCGCAACCCCGGTCGAACTGGACTTCGGCGAAGTCGACCTGATCAGCTAGTTTTCATGCTTCGGACCCAAGTCCGGAGCACAACAGAATTTGGTGGCTTTCAGCTGCCGAATACCACCGCGGGAGGAAGTTTCGGCTTCTGTCTGACCGCTTAATTTGAGGTTTCGGAGACCCGCTCATCCTGAGCTTGTCGAAGGACCGAAAGAATGAAAGGACTGCCAAATGGCTAAGAAAATTGATGGTTATATCAATTTGCAAGTACCAGCCGGTATTGCAAATCCATCCCCGCCAATCGGCCCTGCACTGGGTCAGCGCGGCGTTAATATCATGGAATTCTGTAAGGCGTTCAACGCGGCTACAGACAAGCTGGAAAAAGGCACGCCGATCCCGACCAAGATCACGGTCTATGGCGATCGCAGCTTTACCTTTGAAACCAAGACGCCACCGGCCAGCTATCTGATCAAGAAGCTCGCCAAGCTGAAAAAAGGTTCGAGCGAACCTGGCAAGGCTTCCGGCGGATCGATCAAGGCTTCGCAGATCAAGGAGATCGCCGAAACGAAAATGGCCGACCTCAATGCCAACAGCATTGAACAGGCTATGAAAATCATTTCAGGCACCGCGCGCTCGATGGGCGTAGATGTGGTGGAGGGATAAGAAGATGGCGAAACTCTCCAAAAAAATGCAGGCGATCAACGAAAAAATCGATCGCGAAAAGCTCTACGGCATCGACGAAGCAATCAAGACGTTGAAAGACCTGGCTTCGTCCTCGAAATTTGACGAGACGCTCGACGTCGCGATCAATCTCGGCGTTGATCCCCGCCATGCTGACCAGATGGTCCGCGGCGTGATCTCGCTTCCTGCCGGCACCGGCAAGGAAACCCGGGTTGCCGTGTTTGCCAAGGATGCCAAAGCAGACGAAGCAAAGGAAGCGGGCGCCGACACGGTTGGTGCGGAAGATCTGATGGAAGCCATGCAGGGTGGCGATCTCAACTATGATCGTATCATCGCAACCCCCGACATGATGGGTGTTGTCGGTCGTCTCGGCAAGGTTCTCGGTCCGAAAGGCCTGATGCCGAACCCGAAACTCGGCACGGTGACCCCGAATGTCGCGCAAGCGGTCAAGGACGCCAAGGGCGGCCAGATCGAATATCGCGTCGAAAAAGCCGGTATCATCCACAATGGCATCGGCAAGGTCAGCTTCTCCGAAGCCGATCTGCGCAAGAATTTCGATGCGCTCGTCAACGCGGTCATCAAGGCAAAGCCAGCCGGCGCCAAGGGCAGATATGTCCGCAAGGTCGGCCTGAGCACGACCATGGGCCCCGGCCTCAAGGTTGATCTCGGCGAGATCGAAGGCGCCTGATTGATAGGGGTCATCCCGGCGCAAGCGGGGATGATATGCAATGCTTTTAGAAAAAGGCCGGGCGCGTTCCCGGCCTTTTTTCATGCGCGACAATTTCCGGAAGGACCGACATGACCCACTTGCAGATCAGCGCGGACCTGTCCTACCGCCTCGCCGCACCCTGCACGATATTGGTCCAGGTCGAGGCTGCGCCGACCGCCGGACAGGCGCCGACCGATTCGCGCATCGATATCGGTCCGGCGAACAGCAAAACCATCGTCCCGGCCCATGACCGCATCGGCACAAGATTGTGGACCACGCAGGAGGAGCAGCTCAGCATCTCTTATGCCGCGCAGGTCGCGATCGATCGCGCCGACCCCGATTTTGCCGCTTTGCTCGCCACCGACCTGCCAGACCTGCCGGGAGAGGCCGTGCCCTATCTCTTCAACTCGCTCTATTGCTCGGTCAACGCCTTTGACCAGGTGGTGACGGAGGAATTTGCCGGGTTGAGCGGTGGTGCTCTGGTGGCCGCCATGGCGGATTATATCCGCCAGACCATGCGCTACGGATCGGACGCCGACAATGTCCACAATGATGCCGGACAGAGCTTTGCCGCGCGCAAGGGCGTGTGCCGTGACTATGCCCATATATTGATCAGCATGGCGCGCTCGGCCAATATCCCGGCCCGCTTTGCCAGCACCTATGCCCCCGATGTCGCGCCGCAGGATTTCCACGCCGTGTCCGAAGTCTTTCTCGACGGCCAATGGCGTCTGGTCGACCCGACCGGCATGGCAAAGCCAAGCGATATGGCGGTCATCGGCATCGGCCGCGACGCCACCGATGTCTCCTTCCTCACCGCCTTCGGCAGCATGCAAATGGTCGAGCAAAGAGTGAAGGTAACCCGCATCTGAGCCGCAACCCGCGATTTCCGGCTTTCAGTACCCGCCCTTTTCGCTTTAGAATTGCTCCCGATCAACTTCCGGGAGGATGATATGCACAAGGGTTCCTGCCTCTGCGGCGCCATCGATATCGAAGTCGCCGGCGACCTGCCCGAGGCCGACGCCTGCCACTGCAGCCAGTGCCGCAAGCAGTCCGGTCATTACTGGGCCTCGATCGACGTGCCGACCAGCGCCGTCACCATCAACGGCGAAGACCATATCCGCTGGTACCAGTCCTCGGAAAAAGTCCGCCGCGGCTTCTGCGATACCTGCGGTGCCTTCCTGTTCTGGAAGCCGGTCCACCACGACAAGATCGCCATCGCCATGGGCTGTTTCGACCAGCCGACCGGCACGAAAATCTGGAGCCATATCTTCGTCGCCGACAAGGGGGACTATTACGAGATTGAAGCGGGGGTGCTGCAGCGGGATCATTAAACCTTCTCCCGTGAGGGAGAAGGATACGAAGCCTTATTCGCGTAGCGGATTAGGCGCAGTTGGATGAGGGTGTTCTGCCCTCAACGGCCCGGAACACCCTCACCCAGCTACGACTAGGCAACAAGTTGCCAAGTCTCCACATCCCTCTCCCTCACGGGAGAGGGGAATAGGCACGCCGTAAAATCGCAGCGGAACATTGACATTGCAGAGAATCCCGCTAATGGCTCCCCTACAAATTGTGCTTCCGTCAAAAGAAACACAATTTCCGTCCGAGACAGCCGGTGAGGGGAATATGCCTCTCTTAATTTCCAGCCTAGACGGGGATCAGTTTTTTCGTGTGGAGACACACGGGCACGCAGCCAGCGTTTTCTAACGCGGCAGAGCGGCCAAAACCCCCCTTCGGATTATACAGGATTGGTTTCGATCAGTCCTTTCGCTCGTCATGCTGAACCTGTTTCAGGATGGTGGTTACTAGAATCGGGTGCGGGCCTTTAAAACCCACGCCCACGTGAAGGAGCAAAATATGGATCGTGGTCAAAAGACCGAAGCGGTTGCCGCTCTGAACGCTGTTTTCAAAGAGGCCGGGGTGGTCGTGGTCACACGCAACCTGGGTCTCACCGTGGCTCAGTCTACCGAGCTGCGGACGAAAATGCGGGACGAAGGCGCAAGCTTCAAAGTCTCTAAAAACCGCCTTGCCAAGCTGGCTCTGGAAGGAACCGACTATGCCCCGATAGCTGATATGCTGTCTGGTCCGGTCGCGCTCGCCACATCGGATGATCCGGTGGCCGCTGCAAAAGTTGCAGTGGAATTTGCCAAATCCAACGATCGTCTTGAAATCGTTGGCGGCGCAATGGGTGACACCCTTCTTGACGAAGCAGGCGTAAAATCTCTGGCCTCCATGCCATCTCTTGATGAACTGCGCGGAACGATTGTTGGTCTGCTTGTCGCACCACAAACGAAAATCGCCCGGGTTGTCAAAGAACCAGCTGGAGCCCTTGCCCGTGTAGTTGGCGCTTTTGCCGCTACCGGTGAATGAATTTAACTTCTCAAATATTTAGAAAATTGGAGCGTATTTAAAATGGCTGATATTGCAAAACTGGTCGAAGAACTTTCGAAACTCACCGTCATGGAAGCGGCTGAACTGTCCAAGGCACTGGAAGAAGAGTGGGGCGTTTCCGCTGCTGCTGCTGTTGCTGTTGCTGGTCCTGCTGCTGCAGGCGGTGGCGAAGCTGCTGAAGAGCAGAGCGAATTTGACGTAATCCTGACCGGCGACGGCGGCAAGAAAATCCAGGTGATTAAAGAAGTCCGTGCGATTACCGCTCTGGGCCTCACCGATGCCAAAGCCCTCGTCGAAGGCGCACCGAAAGCGATCAAGGAAGGCGTTGCCAAAGCCGAAGCTGAAGAAATCAAAGCGAAGATCGAAGCAGCTGGCGGTACCGTCGAACTCAAATAAGCCTGACGGTTTATTGCAGAAAATTCGGGCGGCTTCAGGTTCGGGAGCCGCCCTTTTTCATGCCTGCCGGACAAATTGTCCGCCGGCGCAACAGTTTCCCGCCTAGGCGATCGGCACCATTTTGACCGGCATATGATCGATCTCGTGCAGGAAACAGCTGTCGGAATAGGTCAGCGGCCCGTCCTGCTCGACCCGGACATTGCGGCCGAGAATTTCCTCGAACAGCACCGCCAGCTGCATTTCCGCGAGCCGCGCACCGACGCAGCGGTGGACGCCGTGACCGAAGCCGATATGGCGGCGGGCATTGTCTCTGGTGAAATCGACGACATCGGGATTGGCGAACAGATACTCGTCCCGATTGGCCGAAATATACCAGAGTATGACCTTTTCGCCCGCCGGAATGATCTGGCCGCCCAGTTCGGTTTCGCAGGTCGTGGTCCGCCGCATATGGGTGACGGGCGATTGCCAGCGAATGATTTCCTGTGCCGCATTGGGCACCAGGGACGGATCCTCGCGCAGCCGTTCAAACTGGTCGGGGAACATATTGCAGGCGCGGACAAAGCCGCTCATGCTGTTGCGCGTGGTGTCATTGCCGCCGACGATCAGCAGCGCAATATTCGCCAGCCGCTCGAGTTCGGGCATATTGCCCATCGCGTCGCTGTGGATGATCCGGTTGAGAATCTTGTCGTTAGGCGGGTTTTTCCGCTCTTTTTCGAACAATTCGTCAAACTTGTTCAGCATCTGGTACATTTCGGCGAAAAATTTCTGCAGCCGTTCCTCGCTCTGGTCCGGCGACACTTCGCTGGCGGTGTCCGACCAGCGCTTCATGTCGCGCCATTGCTCCCAGGGGAAATCGAACAATACGCAGAGCATGCCGATGGTCAGCTTGACCGAGACTTCCTCTACCCAATCGAACGTCTCGCCCACCGGAAGCGCATCGAACAGCTCCTTGGTCCGCGCTCTTATCTCGGGTTCCCGTGCCAGCATCTCGCTCGGGTTGAACGATGGCTGCACCACCTTGCGCTGCGCCGTATGGGTCGGCGCATCCATGGCGATAAAATTGGGAAACTCATATTCTCCGCTGCCGTCGGTGATGGTGATCCCGCCTTGCTCATAGGAAGAAGAATAGGTCTCCGGATCGAGCTCCACCTTCTGTACCAGATCATGGGTCACCACCGACCAATAGGGTCCATAAGGGCTGTCGGGCCGATAGCTGACCGGCATTTCGCGGCGCAGCTGGGCGAAGGGAACCTGCCAGCGGTTTTCGGAATAGAGCGCACCATCACTCACATCAAAGGGCGTGATCGCCCGTTTTTCCAGAACGTCGGAATTGGTCATTGCTTCTCTCCTACCTTACAGATTATCCGATGGTTGCGGAAAGGCAAGGCGCTATTTACACAAATGTTAATGAGAGCAGGGACGACGACTATGACCGACAATGACGATCTCAGGGCTCTGGTGCGGACGATCCCGGACTATCCGAAACCGGGCATCCAGTTTCGCGATGTCTCGCCCCTGCTGCTCGACGGACCAGCCTTTCGCCAGACCATCGACCGGATGATTGCGCTGGTCGACCCCGACAGTTTCGACCTGATCGCCGGCATCGAGGCGCGCGGCTTCATCGTTTCGGCGGCGATGTCCTACGCGCTGGAAAAGGGCAAGGTGATGCTGCGCAAGCCGGGGAAATTGCCGGGCCAGTCAGTGAGCATCGACTATGCGCTGGAATATGGCACGGACCGGATCGAAATGCACGACGACGCGATCCGCCCCGGCCAGCGGGTGCTGCTGGTCGACGATCTGCTGGCCACCGGCGGGACGGCCATGGCGGGCGTGGAGTTGCTCCGTGGCCAGGGTGCCGAGGTCGAACGGGCACTGTTCATTGTCGACCTGCCCGATCTCGGCGGGGGCAAGACACTCGAAGCCGCCGGCGTGGAACCCACGGCGCTGATGGCCTTTGCCGGTGACTGATCTGCAACCCCAGATCGATCGAATAGCGGTCATAACCGGCGTCCAAGATGAAGCCGATGCGTTTCTGCGCGGCCACAACGCTGTCAGGCATGGCAGCCCTTTCGGCGATTACCGGACGGTCGATCATCCAAGATTGAACAAGGTCCCGGCAAAGCTTGCGATCATGTGTTCGGGTATCGGCAAGGTCCATGCCGGTGCTGCCGCGATGTTTTTGCGGCAGCATTTCAAACCGGACCTGTTTCTTGTTATCGGAACAGCGGGACAGGTGAGCGACATAGACGGGGACTGCTTCTATCTGCACCAAAGCCTGCAAGCCGACTATGGCACGCTGGAAAGATTTGGCGACCATGAAGGCTTTACCCACTATGACGCGGGCGCATGGCCGATTGGCCCGGCCGACTGGTCGCCGTTTGCAGCACTAGCCCGGCCAAATGGGTTCGACCTTCCTCATGCCCGCATCGCGACCGCCGACTGTTTCGTCAAATGTCCCGATCGCTCAGGCTATCTGCGCGATGTCTTGCAGGCCGATCTGGTTGATATGGAAACCGCTGCGGTGGCCCAGATAGCCGCACTGCTCGGCCTGCCCTGGGCCGGGATCAAGGCGGTCACCGACGGCGCGAACAGCGACAGTAGTGGCGACTTTCATGCCAATCTCGAACGGGCAGCCAACCGCGCCGCCAGCGAGGCAGCGCGGTTCATCGAACTGCTGTAGCCAGAGCCGTTCGTCCTGAGCCTGTCGAAGGACCGCCGCGGACGGATCGGCAAAGGCGGAAAAGCCTAACCCGCCACCCAATTGCCGTGAAAACCCGGCGGGATACGGTGTGGCAGGTGAATCACCGCCTGCGGCTCGCCAAGAAAATCGTCGGCGTTGAGAATCTGCAATTCGCTTTTCTCCTGCTGCGCATCGATCACCAGACCGATCAGCCAGCCTTCATCCTCGGCCGCATCCGGCGCGCGTGGCACGAACACAAATTCGCCCGGATGGCGACCCGGACCGAAATCGCGCACCAGCTTGCTGCCGTCCTGCAGATCATGTTTGAACAATTCGGTACCCGCCATGTCCAGTTCGTCGGGATGGCCGGCCAGCGCGATATCGTAGATAAAGCGATAGGGCTGCATGGTTTTCCGCTCGTCATAGCGGGGGAATTCCTGGGGACGGTCATCGAGGATCTTGCGATCGACTTTTCGGCTCGCCGGGTCGACGGTCCAGCGTTCCAGCCGCGACCATTTTCCACCCGGACCGAAGGTCGAGCGCGCATAGGTGCTCTCGTGTACCACGACATCGACGATCACCGTGCCGTCTGCGGTTTCGAAAGCATTCGCCGGATGATAGACGTAGCAGGGCTCGTCCAGCTCGCACCAGATGGTCTCCATGCCCAGCCCCTCGCGCGGGCACAGGCCGACGCGGGCGCCATGCTCCGGGTTCCAGTCATAGGGGAAGGCATAGCCGGCCAGCATCCGCTTCATCGAGAATGTCGCCGGCAGGTCAAAGACCAGCACATGATTTTCGGTAATCTGGCAGTCATGGATCGACGGCCCCTGGCGCACCGGGATCGGTTCCTCGCGGCGGACCGTACCCTCCTTGTCCAGCACCACGTGCCAGACCTTGTCCATCACCGGCGCGTCATAGCAGATGGCATGCATCTCGCCGGTTGCCGGATCGAGATGGGGATGGGCAGAAAAGGCATGATTCAGGGAATTATCGCACGGATTATGCGCAATTGTGTCCAGTTCTGCAGACATTTCCACCGGAAATCCCCCCGCTTCGACAATCGCGAAAGTGCGGCCATTGATGCCGATGATATTGGTATTGGCATTGTCGGTCCGTGGCTTGCGGGTGCCGGGCTTGCGCGCTTCGCCGAGCGCGTCGCTCACCTTGTTCGACCGGATCCAGCGGTTGCGATACCATTCCGCCTTGCCACCGGAAATCCGCACGCCATGGGCCATGCCATCGCCGGCAAACCAGTGGTAGCTGGCCTCGTCGGGCGTATCGACCGGATTGGGGCCGATGCGCAGATAGCGTCCGTCCAGCGCGGCCGGAATTTCCCCTTCGACGGGCAGGTCCGCCAGCGTCACCTCTTCGGTCATAGGCTTGTGCACACCGGTGAGATAGGGATGCCCATCTTCCGGCGCGTCCAGCCTTTTGCGGTTGAAATTCGACACTGCGCCCATGACGGGTGTGACAGCAGCGCGGATAGTTTTTTCAATTACGGAAGCCATGGATATTTCCTTCTCGCTGAAACCGGGATTGGCAAATCGACTCGGAATGTTTATGCTGTTAACATGACGAACTATGATAACAGTGTCAACATTGCATGTGACGCAGGGCCAACATGCCTCCGATTCTTCCGATGAGTACCGCCTATCATCATGGCGATTTGCGCGCGGCGGCGCTGCAAATGGGGATGGAGCGGATCGAGAATCAGGATCATCCCGACCTCGGCCTGCGCGCGCTGGCCCGCGATCTCGGGGTCTCGGCAACGGCATTATACCGCCACTTCCCGAACAAGGACGCGCTGCTCGATGCATTGGCGCTGGAAGCGCTCGGCCGGCTGGGTGCCAATCAGGCGAAGGCGGCCAGAGACGCCGGCGGCGGGCGCAACGGGTTTATCGAAGTCGGGATCACCTATGTCACATGGGCGGTCGAGAACCCCGCTCTGTTCCGGCTTATCTACACCCGCGTCGAAAAGGTGGATTTCGATTGCGACCCGACCGAAATGGGCGAGGCTTTCAACCAGTTGCGCGCCGGAATTGCAGCGTCGATGCCCGAAGGCATGTCGGCCGAGCAGCGCAATGTCGCGGCCCTGCACGCCTGGTCGCTGGTCCACGGCCTGGCGATGCTGATCCTCGACGGCCAGGTGGAATATGATCCGGAAATGGTCCGCAAAACCGTGGTCATGACGGATTTTCGCCCCGCCTGAACCGCCCGGGTGACCGGTCCCGCAACGATCTGCCCTGCTTAACCCGGCCTTTACCGGCTTTTGCTAGCCTCGCTCTTCACAAGCGGGGCGGGACATAAAATAAGCAAATTACGGGATCTTTTCACCAGAAGTGACAGGCAGAGATCGCTCCTTTGCGGCGTGTTTCTCTGTCTTGCGAGCCTTCTCGCCGCGCTGGAACTCGCCCTAGCTGACCGCAAATATGGTCTGTTTACAGGCGGCTTTGGCCAGTCGCAGGCCGTTGATAGGCTGGCTGAGCGCGCCCTTTTTCTGGTCAGCTATGCCGCTGCAATGGCGATGCTGGTCATCACCGTCTGGTGGATCATCATCCGGATATTCCGCAGCAGAGAGTCTTGGCCGCCGCTGTTCTTTCTGACCACGATCGTCGGTGGCGCCTATATCCTGCTGCTCGCGCTCACCTTCCAGCTGCATCAATATTTCAGCGATACCATGAGCTTCGCACTGATGGCCAATCTCGGCGGTGGCAGCCTGACCGATGCACTGTTATTTGCTTCCGACGAGATTGTCCTCGCCGTTGCCGGACTGGCCCTCGGCCTAAGTGCCTATATTTACGCATATCGCTTTCTGTCCCGTAGATTTCCGAAGAGCTGTGACGATCCTGCATGGCCGGCCTGCGGTCGTCTGGCCGTGGCAGCATTCCTTCTCACATTGATCCTCGCAATCGCTGTGCCCATGATTTCGAGCGACGTTAAAAATGGTCTGAACCGCACCCTTGCCTGGGGCCTGTTTACCACCGCTGCCAATCGACTTACCGATTTTGACAATGACGGCTATGGCTGGGTATCCGACATGCCGGACCGGCATCCGTTCAACAGCACCCGCTATCCACTGGCGATGGATGTGCCGGGTAACGGCATGGACGAAGACGGCTATGGTGGCGATCTCGAGTTGCTCCCCTTGCCACCGCAACCGCCCCTGACCGAAATAGCGGGCAAACGTCCTCATCTGATCCTGATCGTGATGGAAAGCACCCGCTATGATGTGATCGGCAAACGGATCAACGGCAAGACCGTGGCTCCCAACCTCGAGGCCATCGCCAGATCCGGCAGTCTGATATCTCCGGTGCTCAGCCACGTCGGCTTTACCACCGCGTCGCTGAAATCCCTGTTCTCCGGCAGCTTACAACCGGCCAGCGGCTCTCCCTCGCTATTCCGCGAACTGAAAGCCAGCGGCTATGAGATTTCGGTTTTCTCCGGCCAGCCGGAGGGGTTCGGCGATATTGCCGAGACCGTTGGCATGCGCGAGAATGCCGACCTGTTTCTGGATGGCGAAAAGCTGAAACATCTGCGCGCGTTCAGCAACGGCGCCCAGGGCTCGATCCTGATCGACGAAAAGCATCTGCTGGACGCTTTTGCGGAGGCCTATCAAGTGCCGGCAAAATGGGAAAAGCCGCAATTTCTCTATTTCAATTTCCAGTCGCCGCACTTTCCCTATTACCACAAGGACATGACGCTCAATCTGGTGGACCGCCCCCTGCCCCGATCGGAAATCAGTGCGGCCAACAAGGAGGAGCTGCGGCAAACATATTGGAACGCCGTCGCCTACGCAGACCAGCGCCTGGGAGAATTGGTGGTAAAACTGAAGCGTGACGGTCTTTGGGACGACAGCGTGGTGATTATAACCAGTGACCATGGCGAGGATTTGTTCGAAGACGGATTTCTGGGCCACGGACACAATATCAATATCCGCCAGAACGGCATCTTCCTGGTCACCAACCGTCCGGGAGTTTCGGCGAACGGCCCGGTCGGCCTGAGTGATCTTCGCGCCATCATCTTGTCACTGCTCAAGGGGGAGAAACCGGTCATCCCCGCAAACCCGGTGCTGATGACAGTTGGCGATCTCGACAGCCCGACCCAGATCGGTATCTCCGAAGGGACATCGGATATCACATCGCTGCGGCTCGACACCGGCGAAGCCTGCATGGTCGAGCAGAACCACTGCGCTCATGCCGACCATTTGTCCGGCACCTTCAGGCACCGCGTGGACCGGCTTATCCGCATCTGGGGATCCGCAAGATGGCAGAACCGGGCGGAACGAAAGCCCAACTGATCGCAAGCGGCGCTGCCACCGCTTGCCCGCAATGCGGGCCCGGATCTGAATATTGGTCCTTACTGGCAGGTGGATTGGCGATCATTCCGCTCGCCTACCTGCTGCATCTTCAAAAACCAGCAAATCCCCCGGCTGACAATTCAATTCCCGACAAATTGCCTCCAGCGTGGTGAATCGCATTGCCTTTGCCTTACCGGTTTTCAGGATCGACAGGTTGGCAAGCGTGATGTCGACCCGCTCAGCCAGTTCGGTCAGGGTCATACGATTGTCGTGGAGCAGATCGTCGAGCTTTACGGAAATTGCCATCAAACTATGCCTTCCAGCTCTTCCTGCATTTTGGCACCGCTATCAAAGACGCGAGCGAGAATAATCAGGAGCAGCACCAGCAATATACCCGACAGCGAAATGCTGCCGTCAATAGAGAGATGAAAATCCTGTCCCGGCTTTACCTCGCCAAGCATCGTGAGCAAGCCGGTTGCCAGGAGACTGCCAACGAAAGTGACTAGCTGAATCGCGAACACGGCAATGCCCATCCCGCGCAACCTTGTACCATTTATCCGGGTGAAGGGATTGCCCTCGCCGACCGAATCTACAATTTTTCTGAGGCGGTTGATGGCGAAGAGCGTGAGCAGCATGATGACCGCTCCCAGGAACATGAGTATTCCAATCAGGCCGACCGTTTCAGGCGCAGGTTGACTGACAAATATCTCACCCATCTCCGCCAGCAGCTGCCGGTAGGAAAACAATAGAACGGGTAACGCGGCTGCAAGCGCACCAACGCCAAGCACCAGCATCCATTTGGCGAAAATCAACAGTCCACGCGTTGATTTGAGTATGATGTCATTCGGTTTCTTTGTCTGCGTCATATTTCCCTCCAATATCCGGCTGTCATTCCTTATCGCTTATCGATATAGATTTATTGATAAACATCAAGCTTATTATTGTTTTTCGATATATTCTGCTCCAGAAAGCCTCCCTGTCGAGACTCGCGGCGAGGGTGAAAACAATGTCGGTCATCATGCTTGTCCACGTCACCATGGGTGCGATCGCCTATTCGCCGGTGCGATGGCTCTGATCACGGCAAACGGATCGCGACCGCACCGGGTGGCTGGCAATATATTCTTCGTCTCGATGCTGGTGATGGCGATGGCAGGCATCTATATAGCCTTGATCCTGCCCATGGCGATTTCGGTCCTGGCCGGTCTCATCACGATCTATCTGGTCTGCACATCCCGGTCGGCTGCCAAGCGAACCGACGGCGCGATCACTCTAGCCGACTATCTGGCGTCTACATTGATATTGTTTGTTGTCATTGGCGCAATTGCGGCCGGGTTCGAGGCGCAAAACAGCCCGACTGGATTAACAGACGGACTGCCCGCCGCTCCGCACTTTTTCTTCGCAGGATTGGCGACTTTGCTCGCGATGGGCGACATCGTCATGATCGCCCGAAAGAAAATTACCGGAAGGCAGCCTATCGCACGCCATTTGTGGCGGATGTGCCTAGCCTATTTTATCGCAAACGGATCTCTGTTCACCGGCCCGGGAGCAGCACCCTTTCCCAAGAGCGTTCGTGACAGTGGCATTCTGGACATTCCGGAACCACTCGTTTTGCTTGTCATGATCTTCTGGGTTATCCGGGTGCTGGCAACAAAATGGTATGGAGACAAACCGGCCACCTCATCCATATCTCCCAACCCCGCCTCTTGACCCGGCTCCAACATCGCCCTATATCCCGCGCTCACCACAGATTTCGAGACAGGGCGTGCAGTCGCGCGGCGCGCCAGAAGAAATGAAATTTGCACGGTTTTCAGGACGCTAAAAAGCTGCAGTTTCCCACCTTGGGAGACATGCGGCTTTTGTCGTCTTGAAGCGCCTCCACATTTTGATTTTCCGCCGGTTTTCCGGCGATGGCGAGAAGGCAAAACGATATGGCTACCCACGCAGCTTCGGTCAAAACGACGGCTCCGACCCCCACCCGCAAGAAACGCATCCGCAAGATTTTCGGCGACATTCACGAGGTCATCGAAATGCCGAATCTTATCGAGGTTCAGCGCGAATCATATGAGCAGTTCCTGCGTTCGGATCCCTCGATCGGATATGTTTCCGGTCTCGAAAAGACGCTGCGCAGCGTGTTCCCGATCCGCGACTTTGCCGGCACCGCCGAAATGGACTTCGTCAACTATCAGCTCGAAGATCCCAAATATAATGTCGACGAATGCCGCCAGCGGGGCATTACTTATGCCGCACCGATGAAGGTAACCCTCCGCCTGATCGTGTTCGAGGTCGACCCTGAAACAGAAGCACGCTCGGTTCTCGATATCAAGGAACAGGACGTTTACATGGGCGACATGCCACTGATGACCAAGAACGGCACGTTCGTCATCAACGGCACAGAGCGCGTTATCGTCAGCCAGATGCACCGTTCGCCCGGCGTATTGTTTGACCATGACCGCGGCAAGACCCACTCGTCCGGCAAATTCCTCTTCGCCGCCCGCGTCATTCCATACCGCGGCAGCTGGCTCGACTTCGAATTTGACGCCAAAGATATCGTCAACGTCCGCATCGACCGCAAGCGCAAGCTGCCGGTGACCGCATTGCTGCGTTCGCTGGGTGACGCGATTCTGGAAGTCAAAGAGAAGAAGCCTGATTTCAAGGTCGGTGAAATGGTTCGTGTCAGCGGCATGAAACAGCCAGCCGAAATTCTGGAAATTGACGGCAATCTGATCACCATCCGCGAACCGATGGGCGCAATCGAATTTAACGGCGGCAAGATCGAAGACGAAGGCCGCACGAAGAGCGCCGAAATCGTCAAGATCGTCAAACAGGGCTATTCGGAAGAAGATATCCTGAACCTGTTCTACGACCGGATCGTTTACAAGCGCGCGAAAGACGGCTGGACCATTCCTTTCGTCACCGAACAGTGGCGCGGCATCAAGCCGACCTTCGATATCGTTGACGCGCAGAGCGGCGAAGTCGTTTTCGAAGCGGGTACGAAGATCACCCCGCGCGCTGCCAAGAAAGCCGAATCCGACGGCATGACAAACATTGTCATCCCGACCGAAGAAATTTTCGGACGCTACAGTGCCTTCGACCTGATCAACGAGAAAACCGGCGAAATCTACATCGAGGCCGGCGACGAAGTGACGGCGGAAAATCTCGAGAAGATCGACAATGCCGGCATCGACGCGCTCGAACTGCTCGATATCGACCATGTCACAACGGGTCCGTGGATCCGCAACACGCTGAAGGTCGACAAGGCCGAAGACCGTGACGGCGCCCTGTCCGACATCTACCGCGTCATGCGTCCCGGCGAACCGCCAACGCGCGAAACAGCCGAAGCCCTGTTCGAGGGTCTGTTCTTCGATCCGGAACGCTATGACCTGTCCGCTGTGGGCCGTGTCAAACTCAACATGCGTCTCGAACTGGATGCGCCGGCGGATTACACCATCCTGCGCAAGGAAGACATTCTCGCGGTTGTCAAAACCCTGGTCGATCTGAAAGACGGCAAGGGCGAAGTCGATGACATCGACAATCTCGGCAACCGTCGTGTCCGTTCGGTTGGCGAGCTGCTGGAAAACCAGTATCGCGTCGGCCTCCTCCGCATGGAGCGCGCAGTCAAGGAGCGGATGAGCAGCGTCGACGTATCCACCGTGATGCCGAACGATCTGATCAATGCGAAACCTGCGGTTGCAACGGTTCGCGAATTTTTCGGCTCCTCGCAGCTGTCGCAGTTCATGGATCAGACCAATCCGCTTTCGGAAGTCACCCATAAACGCCGCGTATCAGCCTTGGGCCCCGGTGGTCTGACCCGCGAACGGGCCGGCTTTGAAGTCCGCGACGTTCACCCGACCCATTATGGCCGTATCTGCCCGATTGAAACGCCGGAAGGCCCGAACATCGGCCTGATCAACTCGCTGGCATCGTTCAGCCGCGTTAACCAGTACGGCTTCATCGAAACGCCATACCGGAAAGTCGTGGACAACAAGGTCACCAACGACGTTGTCTATCTTTCTGCCATGGAAGAACAGAAGCACACCGTGGCGCAGGCCAACGCCGAGCTGAATGAAGACGGCAGCTTCGTCGAGGAAATCGTTTCCTCGCGTCAGGCTGGCGAATTCCTGATGGCGCCGCGCGATATCATCACCCTCATGGACGTTAGCCCGAAACAGCTGGTTTCGGTCGCTGCATCGCTCATTCCGTTCCTGGAAAACGATGACGCCAACCGCGCGCTCATGGGATCGAACATGCAACGTCAGGCTGTGCCTCTGGTGAAAGCCGAAGCACCGTTTGTCGGCACCGGCATGGAAGAAACCGTGGCTCGCGACTCCGGCGCAGCCATCGCGGCCCGCCGCGCCGGCATCGTCGATCAGGTGGACGCCACCCGTATCGTCATCCGCGCATCGGGTGCGGTCGAAGCCGGCAAGTCCGGTGTCGACATCTACACGCTGCAGAAATTCCAGCGGTCCAACCAGAACACCTGCATCAACCAGCGTCCGCTGGTGAAGGTCGGCGAAATCGTCCAGAAGGGCGACACGATCGCCGACGGTCCGTCCACCGACATGGGCGAACTGGCACTCGGCAAGAACAGCCTCGTCGCCTTCATGCCCTGGAATGGCTACAACTACGAGGATAGTATCCTGATCTCCGAACGGATCGTGAAAGACGACGTCTTCACCTCGATCCACATCGAAGAATTTGAAGTCATGGCCCGCGATACCAAGCTTGGCCCCGAAGACATCACCCGCGACATTCCGAATGTCGGCGAGGAAGCCCTGCGCAACCTCGACGAAGCAGGCATTGTCTATATCGGTGCGGAAATCGAACCGGGCGATATTCTCGTCGGCAAGATCACGCCCAAGGGCGAGTCGCCAATGACGCCGGAAGAGAAGCTTCTGCGCGCCATCTTCGGTGAAAAAGCGTCTGACGTGCGTGACACCTCCCTGCGCCTGCCACCCGGCGTCGCCGGAACGGTCGTTGAAGTCCGTGTCTTCAACCGCCACGGCATCGACAAGGACGAACGTGCGCTGGCGATCGAACGCGAGGAAATCGGTCGCTTTACCAAGGATCGCGACGACGAACGCGCCATTCTCAACCGTGCAACCTTCAACACGCTGAAAGACATGCTGATCGGCCAGACCGCGACTTCCGCGCCCAAGCCAATGAAGAAGGGTGCCACGATCACCGAGGAAAGCCTGTCCGAACTGGAACAGGTTGATTGGTGGAAGATTGCCGTCAAGGATGATCAGGTTCAGGCCGATTTCGAAGCTACCCGTCAGCAATATGACGAAGCGATCAAGCGGATCAACGAACGGTTCGAGGACCGTCGCGAGAAGCTGGAACGCGGTGACGAACTGGCTCCGGGCGTTCTGAAAATGGTCAAGGTCTTCGTCGCGGTGAAGCGCAAGCTGCAGCCAGGCGACAAGATGGCCGGCCGTCACGGCAACAAGGGGGTTATCTCCCGCATACTGCCGCAGGAAGACATGCCGTTCCTCGAGGATGGTACGCCGGTTGACATCGTGCTCAACCCGCTTGGCGTGCCTTCGCGAATGAACGTCGGACAGATTTTCGAAACCCATCTGGGCTGGGCCGCACGTGGTCTAGGCCAGCAGGTCACCGAAGCGCTGGAAGAATGGAAACTCGCCAACCCCGATCCGCAGGCAGCATCGCCGCCAGATGCGGTCAAGGAACGGCTGAAGGTGATCTACGGTGAGCAATATCACGAGGATATCGACAGCCGTGAAACCGCCGACATCGTTGAAATGGTGGGCCATCTGCGCCACGGTGTCCCGATGGGAACGCCGGTGTTTGACGGCGCCCACGAAGGCGACATTTCCGACATGCTCGAACTGGCAGGTCTGGATCGCAGCGGTCAGGTCGATCTTTATGATGGCCGGACCGGTGACAAGTTCGACCGCAAGGTGACCGTGGGCTATATCTACATGCTCAAGCTACACCATCTGGTCGACGACAAGATCCACGCTCGTTCGATCGGTCCTTACAGCCTGGTCACGCAACAGCCTCTTGGCGGTAAAGCGCAATTTGGCGGACAGCGTTTCGGGGAAATGGAAGTCTGGGCACTGCAGGCTTATGGCGCGGCTTACACGTTGCAGGAAATGCTGACGGTCAAGTCGGATGACGTGATCGGCCGGACCAAGGTTTACGAAGCAATCGTCAAGGGCGACGATACATTCGAAGCCGGTGTTCCGGAAAGCTTCAACGTTCTGGTCAAGGAAATGCGGTCGCTCGGCCTCAACGTCCAGCTCTCCAGCTTCGGTGACGAGGATGAAGACGGCGACGATGATGACGACGGCATTGCGATAGCGGCGGAGTGAAGCGCTAGTTTCACGCCACCCAGCATTTGAAATTTGGGGCGTAAGCCCAAAAGGAATTAAGACATGAACCAAGTAACAAATTTTGCAAATCCGATCGCAAAGCCGGAAACATTCGACCAGATCCAGATCGGCCTCGCCTCGCCGGAGCGGATCCGCAGCTGGTCCTTTGGTGAAATCAAGAAGCCGGAAACCATCAACTACCGGACCTTCAAGCCGGAACGCGATGGCTTGTTCTGCGCGCGCATCTTCGGTCCGGTAAAGGATTACGAATGTCTGTGCGGTAAATACAAGCGCATGAAATACAAAGGCATCGTTTGTGAAAAATGCGGTGTCGAAGTCACGGTGACCAAGGTCCGCCGCGAGCGCATGGGTCATATCGACCTCGCTGCGCCGGTTGCCCATATCTGGTTCCTGAAATCGCTGCCATCGCGCATCGGCCTGCTGCTCGACATGCAGCTCAAGCAGCTCGAGCGTGTGCTCTATTTCGAAAGCTATGTGGTGATCGAGCCCGGCTTGACCGCGCTGGAAAAATTCCAGCTGCTGACCGAAGACGAACTGCTCGAAGCACAGGATGAATATGGCGAAGACGCTTTCTCTGCCGGCATCGGCGCGGAAGCGGTCAAGATCATGCTGCAGGACCTGGACCTGAAGCAGGAACGCGACGATCTGATGGAGGAACTGCGGACGACCAAGTCGACGCTGAAGCCCAAAAAGATCATCAAGCGCCTGAAAGTGGTCGAAAGCTTCATCGACTCCGGCAACAAGCCGGAATGGATGATTCTGGAAATCATTCCCGTCATTCCGCCCGAGTTGCGCCCGCTGGTGCCTCTCGATGGCGGCCGTTTCGCGACTTCCGATCTCAACGATCTCTATCGCCGCGTGATCAACCGGAACAACCGTCTGAAACGCCTGATGGAACTGCGCGCGCCGGATATCATCGTCCGTAACGAGAAGCGCATGCTTCAGGAATCGGTCGACGCATTGTTTGACAATGGCCGTCGTGGCCGGACCATCACCGGTGCGAACAAACGCCCGCTGAAATCGCTGTCCGACATGCTCAAGGGCAAGCAGGGCCGTTTCCGCCAGAACCTTCTCGGTAAGCGCGTCGACTATTCCGGTCGTTCGGTTATCGTGACCGGTCCCGAGCTGAAATTGCATCAGTGCGGTTTGCCGAAGAAAATGGCTCTCGAGCTGTTCAAGCCGTTTATCTACGCGCGCCTTGATGCCAAGGGCCTTTCGATGACGCTCAAACAGGCCAAGAAATGGGTCGAAAAAGAGCGCAAGGAAGTCTGGGACATTCTCGAGGAAGTGATCCGCGAGCATCCGGTGATGCTTAACCGCGCACCAACGCTTCACCGTCTCGGCATCCAGGCATTCGAACCGGTATTGATCGAGGGCAAGGCCATCCAGCTTCACCCGCTGGTCTGCTCCGCGTTCAACGCCGACTTTGACGGTGACCAGATGGCGGTCCACGTTCCGCTGAGCCTCGAGGCCCAGCTGGAAGCGCGCGTATTGATGATGTCGACCAACAACATCCTCTCTCCCGCAAACGGCAAGCCGATCATCGTTCCTTCGCAGGATATGGTTCTCGGCATCTATTATCTGACAATGGATCGCAAAGGCGAACCGGGCGAAGGCATGATGCTGGCCGACATGGCCGAAGTGCATCAAGCGCTCGAAATCGGTGCCGTAACCTTGCACTCCAAGATCACCACCCGGGTTCCGCAGACCGATGAGGATGGCAACCCCATTCTCAAGCGGTTCGAAACCACGCCGGGCCGTCTGCTGATCGCCGAATGTCTGCCGAAATCGCACCTGGTGCCGTTCGACATCGTCAACCGGTTGCTGACCAAGAAAGAAGTCGGCGACGTGATTGACCAAGTCTATCGTCACACCGGCCAGAAGGACACGGTCCTGTTCGCCGATGCGATCATGGGTCTTGGCTTCCGTCACGCTTGCCGTGCCGGTATTTCCTTCGGCAAGGATGACATGATCATTCCGGATTCCAAGGATGCCACGGTTGAAGAAACCCGGGCCCTGGTTGCGGACTATGAGCAGCAATATCAGGATGGTCTGATCACGCAGCAGGAAAAATATAACAAAGTGATCGACGCCTGGTCCCGCTGTGGTGACACGGTTGCGAACGCGATGATGGACGAGCTGGCCGCGACGCCAGAGGACGAACATGGCCGCGAGCGCGAGATCAACGCGATCTACATGATGAGCCACTCCGGCGCGCGTGGTTCGCCAGCCCAGATGAAGCAGCTGGGCGGCATGCGCGGCCTGATGGCCAAGCCTTCCGGCGAGATTATCGAAACACCGATCATCTCGAACTTTAAAGAAGGCCTGACGGTTCTGGAATATTTCAACTCCACCCACGGTGCCCGTAAGGGTCTTGCGGATACGGCGTTGAAAACGGCAAACTCGGGTTATCTGACCCGTCGTCTGGTCGATGTTTCGCAGGATTGCACGATCGTCGAAGAAGATTGCGGCACCGAAAATGCACTGGAAATGAAAGCCATCGTCCAGGGCGGTTCGGTTATCGCATCGCTGGGAGAACGTATCCTTGGCCGGACCATGGCCGAAGATATTATCGACAGCAAAGACGACAGCGTCGTGATCAAGGCCGGTACCTTGCTGGACGAAGCTGCCATCCTGGTGATCGAGGAGCTCGGCATCCAGTCCGCGCGCATTCGCTCGCCGCTGGTTTGCGAATCCAAAATGGGCGTTTGTGGCACCTGCTACGGTCGTGACCTTGCTCGCGGTACTCCGGTGAACATCGGTGAAGCGGTTGGCGTTATCGCCGCCCAGTCGATCGGTGAGCCGGGCACGCAGCTGACGATGCGGACCTTCCACATCGGCGGCGCGGCACAGCTCAACGAGCAGTCCAATCTGGAAGCCGTAGCCGAAGGTACGGTCCAGTATCGCGACATGCCGGTGATCGAGGACAAGAACGGACGCTTCCTGTCGCTTGCCCGCTCGGGTGAAATCGCGGTGATCGACAATGACGGTCGCGAACGGTCCGCCGACAAGCTTCCATATGGTACTAGCGTGCTGGTCAAGGACGGCCAGAAGGTGAAACTGGGCGATCGCCTGGCAGAATGGGATCCGTTCACCATGCCGATGATCACCGAGAAACCCGGTGTGATCAAGTTCCAGGACGTCATCGAAGGCAAGACGATGACCGAGCAGACCGACGAAGCCACTGGTATCGCGCAACGCGTGATCACCGAATATCGGGCTTCCGGTCGCGGCGCGAACAAGGAAGATCTCCGTCCGCGCCTGACCCTGCTGGACGAGAACAGCGGCGAAACCGGTCGCTACATGCTCGCCAACGGTGCAACCCTGTCCGTCGAAGACGGTGCCAAGGTTGCTGCCGGTGACGTGCTCGCCCGTGTCTCTCGCGAAGCGGCGAAGACCCGTGACATCACGGGTGGTCTGCCACGGGTTGCCGAACTGTTCGAAGCGCGCATTCCGAAGGACAATTCGATCATCGCCAAGATCGACGGACGGATTGAATTCGTTCGCGATTATAAAGCGAAGCGGAAGATCGCGATTGTGCCGGAAGAAGGCGAGCCGGTCGAATATCTGGTGCCGAAGACGAAAGTCATCGACGTTCAGGAAGGCGATCTGGTCAAGAAGGGCGACAACCTCGTTTCCGGTTCTCCCGATCCGCATGACATTCTGGAAGTCCTCGGGGTTGAGGCTCTGGCCGAATATCTCGTGTCGGAAATCCAGGAAGTTTACCGACTGCAGGGCGTGAAGATCAACGACAAGCACATCGAGACGATCGTTCGTCAGATGCTGCAGAAAGTTGAAATCACCAATGGTGGCGACACCACCTTGCTGCCGGGCGAACAGGTCGATCTGGAAGAGATGCTCGAGTATAACGCCAAGCTGACCAAGAAGCAGATTCCTGCCGAAGGCAAGCCGGTTCTTCTCGGCATCACCAAGGCCAGCCTGCAGACGCGCAGCTTCATCTCTGCCGCGTCCTTCCAGGAAACCACCCGGGTGCTCACCCAGGCGGCGGTCGAAGGCAAGAAGGATCAGCTGATCGGTCTCAAGGAGAACGTGATCGTTGGTCGCTTGATCCCGGCCGGTACCGGTGCGGGCATGAACCGCGCGCGGATTGCGGCCACCAGCCGTGATGCGGCGCTCCGGGCGCAACAGCAGAAGATGCTCGACGCGATGCAGGCTGCGGCCGATCTGAAGGCGGAAGAAGTGGCCAGCGCCGCGGCTTCTGCTGCCGAAGCCGAGCCTACGGCCGAGGATGTTTTCGGTGAAACGCCGGTCGAGGAAAACCTGATCGCTGCGGACAGTGCGGAAGAACAGCACGAAGCCGAACTGGCGCAAGGCGATGAAGCCGCAACCGGCGATTCCCACATGGCCAAAACCATGGGTGAAGGCATCGAGGAAAGCGATACCGAAGCGGCCCAGACCGACGAAGACTAAGACCAATAGTCTTCCGCGTCAGGAACCATATTGAAAAAGGCCCCGCCGGAGATAATCCGGCGGGGCCTTTTTTCATACCAGAGCCACAAGGGCTGCCGTAAAAACTAGAAGCGTATCTCGCAGACCGACATTTTGCCCTGCACCGTGGTCCGCCACTGGCCGGTCCACTCACCACCCTGTGAAGCGGCGACCGCCGGACATTTTCTGCGCGCATCCTGCTGGTTCCAGATCGGACCGGCATTTACGTCGCGGGTACGACTGGCCGGAGCAGGAGCTCGCCGCGGCGCCGGACGGGACACGGTCGCCTGCCGCGAACTCGATGTAATTTGATACAGATCGGACTTTGATCCGCCGTTCTGGCCATAGCCGACCCATTTGCGATAGAGGTCGAGCTGCAATTGCACATTGCGTGAAGAATCATTCAGATAGACCGACCACTGATCACGCCCGGTTTCTGTGAACCGGAACGTGGCCTGCCCCCGGTCGTTAAATTCGGCCCAGCGGCCCGGCCCGGTCTGCCTGAAGCTGCCGCCAGAGAAGAACACCTGTTTGACATTGCGACCGTTGGTCTCGGCGCGCGGTGCCGGAGACGGCGAACGCACGCGACCATCATTGCGATAGGCGCTGGCGATTCGATAAAAGTCGCGCTTCGGACCGCCATTGTCGCCCAGAAGGATCCAGTTGCGGTGAATGTCGATCTGCAATTGCACATTGCGCGAAGGATCGTTCAGATAGACCGACCAGTCATCCCGACCGGTTTCGTTAAAGGTAAATTTTACCCGTCCGTCGGCACCATATTCGGTCCATTTCCCTCTCCCCGTATTCCGAAAATGCCCGCCATTGAAGCGCACTTCCGAGACATTATATCCGTTCACACCCTGCTGTTGCCGCTGGGCAAGCGCTGTTTCAGTGAAGGTCAGGGAAGTCGCTCCCAGCGCGGCAACGGTCAGGCCCATTGCCACCGCTCTGTTTAGAAATTGCATGGATTCTCCACATTTATTGGCGCGACCCGCAAACGGGGTTGCACAAAGCGGCCATACTTATCAAGAATCTTCGGTTTTTATCTTCCCTTCCGCCAGCGCCTTACCGGCGGACGGTCTGTTTGGCGATGCCCAGACGGATCAGGCCGATGTCACTTTCTCGAGCGCCTGGTCGAGCGCCGCTTCGCCCCTCATCATCTGCCGGTCCGCCGCGATGACTGTCAGGTCGGTGATTCCGACAAAGGCCAGTATATGGCGCAGATAGCCGGACGCGAAATCAATCTCGCTGCCCACTTCGGTCCCTCCCGATGCAATCAGCACATAGGCTTTCTTGCCCGTCAGCAGCCCTTCCGGCCCCTTGGCGGTATAGTGGAAGGTTTTTCGGGCGCGGGCGATCAGATCGATCCATGCCTTGAGAGCCGCCGGCACGGCAAAATTGTAGATTGGCGTGCCGATCACCAACGTGTCCGCAGCGACCAGTTCATCGACCAGCGAGTCCGACAAGGCCAGTTCCGCCTTCTGTGCATCGTTGCGTTCGCTTTCATCGGTGAAATTCGCACCGACCCAGTCCTCGGTCACGAAGGGCAAGGCCTCGGTCAGATCGCGGGTGACGATATGGTCCGGCGCCAGCCGTGCAATCAGCGCATCGGTCAGAGCGCGGGAGGTTGAGCCGGCTTTGCGCGCGCTGGCGTCAACACGAAGGATATTGCTGGACTGGGTCATGATATTGGTACCTTTTGCTTGAAGTTGAGACAGAATGGGAGGGACGCTCCGGGGGTCAGGGGATAAAGAGCGCCCCTCCAGGGGCGGGGAGTTAATCTTGGGGCTCCCACGCTTCGACAAAGACGAACTCGGCCGCGTCAATCGCTTCGATCTTTAGCGATGCGACGTCCCGGATCGCCAGGGAATCGCGCGGACCGACACGCTCGCCATTGACCCGGATCCGGCCGGTGGAGCCGACCAGATAGACATGGGCGCCATCGGCAATCCGATGCGCGATCGTCGTGCCTGCGCTGAGCGTAGCGCCATAGAGGCGCGCATCCGCCCCTATCATTAGCGCACCACCCTTGATGTCCTCCTCGAAACCGCTGGCGAGGATTTCCAGCTGGCCGGAACGGTCGCCTCTTGGAAAGGCTTTCGCATCCCAGCGCGGTGCACCGCCGGCGGCGCGCGGTTCGATCCAGATCTGGAACAGGCGGGTCTGTTCGTCTTCCAGATTATATTCGCTGTGCATCACGCCGGTGCCGGCGCTCATCACCTGGACATCGCCGGCCTCGGTACGGCCTTCATTGCCTATATTGTCGCGGTGGGTAATCGCTCCATCGCGGACATAGGTGATGATTTCCATATCCTTGTGGCCGTGCATCGGAAAGCCGGTCTTCGGCTTGATCTCGTCATCATTCCACACCCGGATCGGGCCAAAGCCCATGCGGGCCGGATCCCAATACTTGCCGAACGAAAAATGATGCCGGGCCTGCAGCCAATCATGGTCTACATGGGCCAGATCCTTGAACTCTCGTTTCTCCATCATTGTATTTCTCCTGTTCGAGCGGGCCTTGTTTCCGCTCTGCTTGAGAAAGAGATAGGGCGATCCCAGTGTTTCTGAAATAGCCGAAATTGAATTTGATTGTTTCCATTTTTTGCTTAATGTAACGCCATGGCATTACCCGATTACGAAGCCTGGGCGATTTTTGCAGCGGTTGCGCGGCTGGGCAGCTTTACCGCTGCCGCGCAGGAACTGGCATTGTCCAAACCGACGATCTCGAAGGCCATATCGCGGCTGGAAGAGTCGCTCGGCACGGTGCTGTTCCACCGCACCTCGCGCAGGATTTCGCTTTCCACCGCAGGCAAGGCGCTACTCCCGCATGCGCGGCAGATCGCTATGGACGGTGAAGCAGCGATGGAGGCCGCGCGCGATACAACGCATCTGTTACAGGGGCAGGTGCGTCTGGCTGCCCCGCTCAGCTACGGTCTTTCGCATCTCGCACCGGTGATCGCCGACTTCATGTGCGCCTATCCGGAAATCACCGTCGACCTGCAGCTCAATGACGCGCGGGTTGATCTGGTCGAGGAAGGCTTTGACTGCGCGATCCGGATCGGCGCGCTGCCCGACAGCAGCCTGAGAGCGATCAAGCTGCGCAGGATGAACGGCTATTTCATCGCCGCCCCGAGCTATGTCGAGCGCAAGGGCCAGCCGGCAACTCCGGCTGACCTGAACGACCATGATTGCTTCATTTATTCCAACACGCCGAGCCCGGAGATATGGCAAATCACCGGCCCGGATGATCAGACAACCCACATCCGCCCGAAATGCCGGTTCCGGAGCAACAATGGTGATGTCATGCTCCCGGCGGGCGCTGATAGCCGGACGCGGAATCGGATATTTGCCCGATTTTCTGTGTCAAAAGGCACTGGATGCAGGAGAGCTGATCGATATTCTTCCGGGTTTTCGCATCGGGGATATCGCCCTCAATATCGTCATGCCCCCTTCCCCCTTGCGGCCGGCCCGGGTGGATGCCCTGGTGGATTTTCTGAAGGACAATTTGCGCTGACGGAGGAATCGACAGTTTTGCTGTCCTACACCGCCAGGATTTAGTAGCCTCGCGTAATGACCAGAAAGATACTGATCCGCCCCAGTGACACTCGACCACTTCCCGCCAGATATCCGGCCTGTCCGGCTGCGACCGGATTGGCAATATTCGAAGAGAAGATGATTTTTTCTTAACAGTGTAAAGTTTGTAAAGTTCATCAGGAAGACCGGCCCGATAATAAATGCTGATTGAATCCATCTTGCCTCGTCTCGTCGCGGACCCGATAACACGCTGGTCGCAGACAACGCTACGATGGCCGCCGTCCGAAAGACCTGGAGAAACGCCATGCCAAGCGCATTCAACCTGCCGCAAGGCACAACCGGTTAGATAGTTATGATGATCCGGATCTGGCTTCCCCTCTTCGCCCTGAGCATCGCCGCCCCCTTGTCCGCGCAGGAAGCAGCGGATAACGGGATCGATGCCGAGACAATTCTGGCGATCAAGGGCCTGCAACTGCTGGACCAGCGGATGAATACCATCGGCTTTCGCCTGATCAGTGCCAATGCGGCTTATTGCGATGAGCAAACCGCTAGCAGCGGCTTGCTGCTCAATGATGTTGCCCAATATGCCGATCAGGATACCGCCCGTTTCGCGCTCGGATTTGACGGCTCGATCGGAATCACCGCGGTGGCACCGGACAGTCCCGCTGCAAGGGCGGAATTGTCACCGGGCAACAGCCTGCTGGCAATCAACGATATCGCAATCGAGGACATTGTGGTCGATGAATCGCAATCATCGCTCCAGCCGCCGGCCTATCGACGGATCGATACGATCAACCGGATGTTGCGCCAGCAGCTCGCTACGGGCGCGATTGAGCTGACCATAGCGGAAGGCGGTGTCAACAGGACTGTAGCGCTCACGCCGGTCCAGACCTGTCCAGGACAATTTCAGGTCCGGGTCAGCGCCGACCGCAGCGCTACGGCGGATGGCAAGCTGGTCAGCGTTTCCTCGCGTCTCGCCGAATATTTTCTGAGCGATGACGAATTTGCCGCGGTCGTCGCCCATGAACTGGCGCATAATCTGCTGAAACACCGCGACCGGCTCGATGCGCAACAGGTCAATCGCGGCTTTTTCGGCCAGTTGGGCAAGAGCGCCGGCCGGATCAGGGAAACCGAGATTGAAGCGGACCGGCTATCGGTCTGGCTGATGGCCAATGCCGGCTATGACCCGCAGGCCGCGATCACTTTCTGGACCCGCTACGGCAAGGAACATGGCAAGGGCATCTTCTCCGCCTCGACGCATTATCGCTGGAAAAAGCGGGTGCAGCTGTTCGAAGAGGAAATTGCGAAAATGGACGCGATGGAAACCGTCGACGGCAAATATGCGCCGCCACTGCTGAGCGGACCCGACTGACTCAATCGTCGTCCTTGTAGGCGTCCTTGCAATTGCGGCGTTCCTGCTTGTTGCGCGCTTCATCAAGGCACAGGTCGCGCTGCTTTTTCCGGTCGGCCAGCGCCTTGCGCCCCAGATCCTCTTCCCTCTCGGACTGGGTCTGGGTGGTCGCATCCACTGCGGTCTCGACAACCGTACCGGCGGCCCTGAACGGCGCGGTTACGATTTTGCTGACGCAACCGGACAAGAGCATGGCAACAAGAGCGGCCGTCAATATGGGTGATATGCGCATGATATACTCCTCAGCTGCTCCCCGCCGGCATCGTGACCGCCTGAACGGCTCAGGACTCCGCCAGCAATGTCTCTGCTATTTCCCTGATCTCGCTGCCAATCTCCGGATGGGCCAGCGCCAGCGCCAGATTGGCTTCGACATAGCCCTGTTTCGATCCGCAATCATAGCGCTTGCCGTCAAAGGTCATGCCGTGGAACGGCTGCTGGCCGATCATCTGCGCCATCGCGTCGGTCAGCTGGATCTCGCCGCCAGCGCCCGCTGCCTGGGTTTCCAGAATCCGCATCACTTCGGGTTGCAGAATATAGCGGCCGGGCAGAATGAGGTTGGATGGCGCGGTGCCGGCCGCAGGCTTCTCGACCAGCCCCTTGACCTCGGTGATGGGACCGTCGCGATAGCCGGGATCAATGACACCATAAGAGGGCGTTTTCTCGATCGGAATTTCCAAGGCACAGACGATATTGCCGCCAAGCTTGTTATAGGCGTCGACCATTTGCTTCATGCAACCAGGCGAACCGACCATGAACTCGTCGGGCAGGAAGATGGCAAATGGCTCGTCACCGATGATGTCGCGCGCGCACCAGATGGCATGACCGAGCCCCAAGGGCTCCTGCTGCCGGACAAAAACACAGTCACCGGGCTTGAGCCGGGTCCCTTCGAGCACCGACCGGTCTTTTCCCCGGTCCGCCATGTTGCGCTCGAGTTCAAACGCCATGTCGAAATGATCCTCGATCATGCCCTTGCCCCGACCATTGACGAAGATCATCTGCTCGATCCCGGCCTCCAGCGCCTCGTCGACGGCATATTGCAGCAGCGGGCGGTCGACGATCGGGAACAGTTCCTTGGGCATGACCTTGGTCGCCGGCAGAAAACGGGTGCCCATTCCGGCAACAGGGAACACGGCTTTTTTAATCGGTTTCATATTTCTGTCCTAGTCCTTCAACTTGTTGGCGAAGCTGGTCCGCAATTTTTGCAGTTTCGGCGGGATGGTGGCGACACAATAAGGATTGGAGCGCCCTTCGTCAGCCCAATATTGCTGATGATAGTCTTCCGCCACATACCAGGGGGCCGGCCCCTCGATAGTGGTCACAACCGGTTCGGCGCGCCCCTCTGCCGCCCGCTTTATGCCGGCTTCGGCTTCGGCGCGCTGCTGATCGTCGAGCGGGAAAATCGCCGAGCGGTACTGGGTGCCGATATCATTGCCCTGCCGGTTGAGCTGGGTCGGATCATGGGTAGCGAAGAAAATATCCAGCAGATCGGCATAGCTGACGACCGCATCGTCGAAACCGATCTTGATCGCCTCGGCGTGCCCCGTGGTCCCGGAACAGACTTCACGATAGGTCGGGTCGGGCTTGGCGCCGCCAATATATCCGCTTTCGACGGAAGTGACTCCGGCGATATCGTTGAAGACCGCTTCGGTGCACCAGAAACAGCCACCGGCAAAAATGGCTTCCTGCTTGGCCATATAAACTCCTTTACAGGGTGGCAGTCTCGCCCCCTTCATTTGCAATGCCACGCGCGTCATCGCGCCTGGCGACAAGAAGATACATGGCGGGTGTTACCACCCGAGACAAGAGGGTCGAGCTGATCAGCCCGCCGATGATGATCCCCGCCAAGGGCGCATATAGTGCTCCGCCCCATAGAGCGAGCGGCGTCAAGCCGCCGATCGCCGTGATCGATGTCAGCAGCACCGGCAGGAACCGGACCTCCCCGGCTTTCTCGATCGCGTCGCGCAATTCCATCCCCTGCGCGCGCAACTGGCTGGTAAAATCGACCAGCAGAATCGAGTTTTTGATTTCGATCCCGATCAGCGCGATAAAGCCGATCAGCGCCATGACACTGAGCGAATTGCCGGTAAAATACAGCGCGAGTATACCGCCAAAGGTCCCCAAAGGAATGACCCCCGCCACGACAATCGTTTCCCGGAACCGCCGGAACTCGGCTACCAGCACCGCAAAGATCAGCATGAACGCGGTCAGGATCAGCGGACCGAAATTACCGAATGTTTCGCCGATTTTCTCGGCCTCGCCACCGATGGACCAGTCATAGCCTTCGGGAAATTTGATCTGCTCCAGCTGTTCCACGGCACGGTCATTGACCGTCGAGGGAACTTCGCCGAAATCGACCTGGGCGGTAACCAGCACCGTCCTGCGCAACTGATGCCGCTGGATTTGCGGAGTGACGTTGGTCAGCCTGGGATCCGTGATCTGCGCCAGCGGCACCGGGTCGCCAGCGCGCGTGGTGACGTAAATCTTGTCCAGCACCGATATCGGCAGATTACCCTCAAACGGGAAGCGAACGGTCACCGGATAATTATCCCCTTCCTGATCGCGGAAAGAGGCCGCCTGTTCGCCGCTGATTGCCAGCCGGATAGCCCGCCGTGGCTCCCCCGATGGAATATTGAGCAGGGCCGCCTTCTTGTCGTTCAGGCCAATGTCGAGATCTATCTTGTCCGTCTCCACCGGATTGACAATATCCCGGGCACCCGGCGTCTTGCGCAAGACATCGGCAATCTTGCCGGACAATTGCTTGAGCGTGTCCAGTTCCGGGCCGGACACCCGGATGACAATCGGCGCCTCCACCGGCGTACCGTTCTGGAAAAGTTCGATCTTCACCCGCGCGCCGGCGATCTGATCGAGCTGTTTGCGCAACCGGTCGATCATCGCCGGGCCTTCCCGGGTATCCCACTCGTCCATCACCGCCAGCACTTCGCCATAGTTGATGCGCTCGGCCCTCGGACCGACATTGTAGAAAACTTGCGGATTGCCGTTGCCGATATTTTCCGCCCGTACTTTGATACTGGATTCGGTCTCCAGAATTTTCGTCACTTCCGACACGATCCGGTCGGTACGATCCAGACTGCTGCCCTGTTCCGCTTCGACCGAAACCCGGAAGTAGGGAGCGTCGGCAAAAGGAAAAAGCGAAAAGCCCAGTTTTGGTACCAGGGCAAAGGCCGAAAAGCACAAGAGCATGGCTATTAGTACCGTCTTGACTGGCGCGCCCAAGGCGATGTGCAGGATAGGACGATAGAAGCGCTGGATATTGCCATTGACCCAGCGCAACGCGCGATTGCCCTCCGGATTTTCGTCGCGCCGCAACATGCGGCTGGCGAGGAAGGGAATCAATGACAGCGAGATGACCAGCGACGAAATGACCGTTGCGATAATCGCGATGAAGAAAGAGCGCGTATAGGCTCCGGCACCGCTGGGCAGAAACAGCAATGGTACAAAGGCCAGAACCAGAACAGCGGTAGACCCGATGACCGCCGCGCGAATTTCGAGACTGGCCTCGATCGCCGCCTGGGTTCTGGTTTTACCCATGCGCAGATGGCGGGCAATATTCTCTGTAACAACAATGCTGTCATCGACCAGCAAGCCGAGCGAAACGATGAATCCGGCAATTGAAAGCTGGCTGAGATTATATCCCATCGCGTATAGCACCAGCAATCCTGACGCGAGCGAGAGCGGGATCGAGATCATGACGATGCCCGAAGACCGCAATCCAAGGGGCAAAAGTGTAAAGATCACCAAAGCAATTGCGATCGTAAAGTCGCGGGTGAGTTCGTTCAACCGCCGCTTGACGTCGCGACTCTGGTCGAACTGCATCACCAGTTTGATGTCCGGAGGCAGGACAAGCCGCTGCTGTTCCATCACCACATCAAGTTCGCTTTTCAGACGCGTGACGTCGACAGCATCTTTCTGCGTGACCGTGAGGAACACCGCCCGCTCGCCATTGTGCCGCGCCCGGTAAAGCTGTTCTTCCGCCCCCCAGTTAACCTCGGCAACATCATCGACCGTCAGCAGCGATCCGCTCGACGCCCGTAGCGGCAATCCGCGGATGGCATCGAGATCACGAAATGCACCGCCTGCCTCGACGTTCAACCTGCGCTCGCCGCTCTGGACCGCGCCGCCGGGCAGGTCAGCGCCGCCCAGCCGGACGGCATCGGCGACAGCACTGGCAGGAACCCGCAATTCGGAAAGACGGTCCGGTCTTACCTCGACGCTGACTTCAGGTTGCGGGAGCCCGAATATCCGGGCTTCCCGGACACCGGAACTGCGCATGAAAATATCGGCCAAATCTTCCGCATATTTTTCCATCCGCCGCCAGGAAGCCGTTTCGCTGACCAGAGCCACTTGCATAACCGAGGCTTCGGTCGTGCGGATCTTGCGAAACTCGAGTTTCTGCAACTCGGCCGGCATATCATCGCGGATCGCGGAGACTTCCCGCACCACGTCATCGAAATAGCCGTCTACATCGCCCGACCATTGGCTGAACTCCACCCGAATGACGGTTCCGCCATCGGTGCTTGTCGAACGCACTTCAGCGATATCATCGAGGCCCTGCACCACATCTTCGATCGGCTTGGCGATCGTCTCTTCCATCTCCTGCGCATCGGCACCGGGCTGAATCGCGATGATATTGACAGCGGGAATCGGGAAATGCGGATCGACGGCCTTGGGAATACCGCTGAGCGCGCTTAGCCCCAGCAACGCAAGCAGGAGAAACAGGACCGAAGAGAGCTGCCAGCGGGAAATGACGAAGCGGGCGAGCATCTCAGACCCGGATATCCCTATGGTGGCATGTCGTGATCATCGCACCCGCCGGATCGGCTTTATCAAATCGCCGTTCCTAAGCTTCTCAACGCCCCGGCTCACAATCGTCTCGCCGGCCTTCAGACCGGCCAGAATTTCCAGATTCCTGTCGGTCAGCTTGCCAATCTGGACATTTCTCTGCTGCACCCGATCCTTTTCATCAACCACGAAGACCAGGCCTTCACCGGTGCGGACACCGAAAATTGCATTGGCCGGGATGACGAAAGCCGCCCTGCCCTCCCGGGGCACCTGCACTTCGACCATGCCCAGCTGACCGGAACGCAGACGATCGCTGGCCGGGAGCAGAAAATTCACTTCGAACGTTCCGGTCCGCTCGTCTGCCCGCCCGTCCTTTTCGCTGACCACCGCATCCACTGCCTCGTCGGAAACTGCGGACAGCAAGACCTTGGCCGGCATACCGACGCTGATACGGGCAGCATCGGCATCGGTCATCGGCACTCGCAGCACAAATCCCTTGTCGATTTCGCCCAGCACCAGCGCGGTCGTACCCGCAGTCACGATCTGCCCGGCATCGATATTACGGGACAGAATGATCCCGCTGCTCGGCGCGCGAATATAGGAAGTGCGGCTGGCAAATTCCGTGGCCTCGATCTGGGCGCGAGCAGCGCGTGCGGCCGCTTCCGACTGCTCCAGCCGGGATTTGGTCACCCAGCCGTCTTTGTACAATTTCTCGATGCGGTCATATTCCGCTTCGGCACGATCACGCTCCGCGCGCGCCGCGCTCAGATCCGCGGCAACCGTGCTGCCATCCAGCGCTGCCAGAATCGCACCCCGCTTGACCCGGTCACCTTCTTCATAACGGACGGAAGCTACTTTGCCGTCCGTTGTAAAACCCAGTGCCGTTTCGCGGCGCAAGCGAACGGTGCCGGCGGCGTTTAGAATTTCATTCTCGCTGGCCGGCTGGACCGTTGCCACAGCTGCCGGAATCGGCTCGGTTGAACTGGGCTTTGCTTCCGGCTCGCTGACGCTGCACCCGGTCACGACGACCAGACTGCTCAAAATCGATATTAACGTCCTGCCAAGCGTCATATTGCGCACTACCACCCCTGCTCAATTTGTCTTAAGTCGCTATCGGACAGGGACCAACAGAAAAATTGTGAAATAGAACCAAAAAGGGCCGGATTTCGCATACCGGCCCTCTAAATGTGTTATTATAGAGTCAGTGTTAATTTTCTGTGCCGACGATCTCCTGGCCGGAACCGCCCATGATCTTGTAAACGATACCCGCCAATATTGCGCCGACAATCGGCGCGAGCCAGAATATCCACAATTGAGTCAAGGCAATGCCACCTTCGATCAGCGCGGGCCCGGTGCTTCTCGCCGGATTGACCGAGGTGTTGGTCACCGGAATGCTGATCAGGTGAATCAGCGTCAGTCCGAGCCCGATCGCGAGCGGCGCGAAGCCTTCCGGTGCCCGACCATCGGTGGCACCGAGGATGATCATCAGGAAGAAGAAGGTCAGCAATATTTCGATCGCGATGCCTGAACCGATTGCGAAACCGCCGGGCGAATGTTCGCTAACACCGTTCGAGGCCAGACCGTTTACCGCAAGACTGTAATCCGCATTTCCGGAAGCAACCAGATAGAGAGCCGCAGCGGCAATGGTCGCGCCTGCAACCTGTGCGATAATATAGACCGGAATTTCTTGCGCAGGAAAGCGTCCGCCCATCCAGAGGCCGATAGTGACAGCCGGATTGAGATGGCACCCGCTGATATGGCCAATAGCATATGCCATGGTGACGACGGTCAGGCCGAAAGCAAGCGAAACCCCCAGAAGACCGATGCCGACTTCGGGAAAGGCTGCCGAAATCACAGCGCTCCCGCATCCCCCGAATACAAGCCAGAAAGTTCCCAGAAACTCGGCCAAAGACTTTTGCAATACGGTCATGATATTTCTCCCACTGCGGTCAAGACGCAGCATGAGTCCGGACCATATCGGGTTATCCTATGGCGGATATCCGGTTTCTCCAAGGCAACCGCCTGTAATGTTATGTAAAATGCGCGCTATTTCGGGCTTGCCGCGCGACGCAACCGGTCGTTCAATGCTATTCCTATGCCGTTGTTGGTGATCGGAGCGACGGCAATTCCGGCTTTTGAACTGGCATCGGCTTCGTGGAGAGCAGCAAACAATTGACTGGCGGCTTCTGCAAGATCGCCATCCGGTGACAGGTTCCGGTCTCCGGGTACAGGCCCGAAGCCGATATGATATTCATCCGCAGTGGCGGTCTCCGCATCGAGGCGCAGCGACTTCGAGGGTGCATAATGCGACAGCATTTGTCCTGGAGCCTCAATTAGGTCCGTCTTCGCCAGAAGCGGCGCTGTGCCGGCAATTGCTTCCAGTTGCGCCTGCGTTACCGGACCAGGGCGTAATATTCGGTAATTCCCACCGGCAACGGCGACGATCGTGGACTCAATTCCCTGCTGGCATGGACCACCATCCAATATCATCGGTGCATTCCCGCCCAGACTGCGTGCGACGTGATCCGCCGTTGTCGGACTTATCCCGCCGCTGCGATTAGCCGAAGGCGCAGCCAGGTAGAGTCCTGATTCTTCGAGCAACTGCCGCATGACCGGATGCGCAGGGCAACGCAGGGCGATTGTCTCGAGACCGGCGGTAACCGCCGCCGTCACCGGGCAATCTTTGCCCTTCGGAACCACGAGGGTCAACGGCCCTGGCCAGAACTCTCCGGCAAAACGTAGCGCGAGTCCGTTCAATCGCCCGAGTGATCGGGCCGCTGCGATATCCGGTACATGCACGATCAACGGGTTGAAATCCGGACGGCCTTTTGTCCGGTAAATCTCTGCCACGGCGACTGCATTGGTCGAATCGGCAGCCAGACCATAGACCGTTTCCGTGGGCACAGCGACCAGTCCGCCCGCACGCAAGCGGGCCGCAGCCTCGCCAATCGTCGCCTTGCCGTAACGACGTGCTTCACCGCCAATATGATCATTTGAGCCTGACATGACCCTGCGCTATAGCCCAGCGGAAAATCAGGCAACAACGGATAGCAATTAGATGAGTTTTACAGCCCCCGGTCGCGAACAGAATTTTGTCCTCAAACATATCGCCGGGATTGGCGACCTTGCGACCCATGACCGCTTTGCCGGTGCGAGCGAAGATATGGTTGAAGCGATCGTCGAAGGTATCGGACAATTTGCCGCGGGCGAATTTGCTCCGCTCAACAGGATCGGCGACACCGTCGGAGCCCGCTGGAACGAAGGCAATGTGACCTTGCCGGATGGCTTCAAGGAAGCTTATGCACAATTTGTAGAAGGCGGCTGGGCATCAATTGACGGACCGGAAGATTTTGGCGGACAGGGGCTGCCCTATTCGCTCTCGGCGCTGATCCTCGAGACCTGCGGCGCGGCCAATTTCGCGTTCACCCTCTGCCCGATGCTCAGCTTTGGCGCGATCGAGGCGATTCATGTCCACGGTTCCGACGAGCAGAAAGCGCAATATCTGCCCAATCTGATTTCCGGTGCCTGGACCGGCACGATGAACCTGACCGAGCCGCAGGCCGGCTCCGATGTCGGCGCTCTGCGTTCGACCGCCGAACCGATTACCGAGGGCGAACATGCCGGCAAATACCGGATCAAGGGGCAGAAAATCTATATCACCTTTGGCGAACATGAACTGACCGACAATATCATCCATCTCGTGCTTGCCCGCACGCCCGGAGCGCCGGAAGGCACGCGCGGCATTTCCCTGTTCATCGTACCCAAATATCATCTGGATGCGGATGGCAATCCCGGTGCGCCCAATGATGTGACCTGTGTATCGATCGAACACAAGATCGGTATTCACGCTTCGCCGACCTGCGTCATGGCTTATGGCGAACAGGACGAATGTATCGGCGAGATGATCGGCGGCGAATTTGGCGGCATGAAGGCGATGTTCACGATGATGAACAACGCCCGTATCAACGTCGGCTCGCAAGGCGTGCAGATCGCCGAACGCGCCACCCAGCAGGCCTGCCATTATGCCACGGAACGGGTCCAGTCGGCCCGCGCCGGAAGCGGTAGCAAGGAACCGGTTGCGATTATCGAACATCCCGATGTCCGGCGGATGCTGCTCCGGTCCAAGGCGCTGACGCAGGCTGCCCGTGCCCTGCTCTATTACGCAACGTCGAGCGTGGACCGCGCTACCCTCGGCATCGAGGGAGCCAAGTCCCGCGCCGAAATCCTGACACCGCTGATCAAGGGCTATGGCACGGATATCGGCAATGAAGTCGCGTCTATTGGCGTACAGGTGCACGGCGGGATGGGCTTCATCGAAGAAACCGGTGCCGGCCAGCATTTCCGCGACGCCCGGATCGCGCCGATCTACGAAGGCACCAACGGCATCCAGGCCGCCGATCTGGTTGGCCGGAAACTGGGTCTGGATGGCGGCGAGGCGATGAAGACATTTATCACCGAAATCCGCAACGAGGCGAAGGATGAAGAGAACCTGCTAGCGCTTGCCGACAGCTGCGAGAATATCAGGCAGTGGATGGCGAGCGGCGATGCGTCGATTGATGACCGGCTGGCGGGAAGCTATGCCTTCATGACCATGCTGGCGACCGCGACCTGTGGCATGCTGATGAAAAAACAGCACCGGATTGCCTCGGCCGAACTGGGCGATGGCAACGATGTGTTTCTCAAGGCCAAGCTGGTCACAACCCGCTATTATCTGGATCATATTGTTCCCGAAGCGCTCGGCCTGGAGGCTGCGGCCAAAGGTGGCGCGGATATATTGTACAGTCTGAGCAGCACCGATCTGGCGGGCTAATGATGGCTGATATCGGTAACAGGGAACTGCTGGAGCGGATTGCCGATGCGCTAGAGCGGATAGCACCACCAACCATCAGCGCAAGTGATCTATCCTCGGGCGACGCGTTTCTTTGGGACGGGCTTGCTCCCCAAGCCATTGCAGCTTTCGACCCGACCGACATTGATCTGCTGACCGGGATCGACACACAGAAGACCCGTCTGCTGGACAATACGAAGCGTCACGCGCAGGGTCATGCTGCGCATGATGTGCTGCTATGGGGTTCCCGTGGCATGGGCAAATCAGCGCTCGCCAAGGCGGTGGTCCGGACGCTGCAGAAGCAGGGTGAAGACATTGCCCTGATCGAGGCGCCGTCGGATCATCTGGAGACGCTGCCGGCGCTGTTCACCCTGCTGGCATCGACCAGACGGCGGTTTGTCATATTTATCGATGATATCGGATTTTCAGAGGGTAGCAGCGAACCGCGCACGCTACGGTCGATGCTGGAAGGCGGAGCCAGCCAGCGGCCGGCCAATGCGCGCCTCTTTGTCACCTCGAACCGCCGCCACATCGTACCGCGCCAGATGAGCGAACAGGACGACCCGGTCAATCCACGCGATGCGGTCGATGATCAGTTGGCGCTGTCGGACCGGTTCGGCTTGCGGCTCGGCTTCCACGCCGCATCACAGGAGGACTATCTCGCGATCATCGCCCGCTATGCCGAGGTCCACGGGCTGGAATTCGATCGCGAGGATGCCCTGCTCTGGGCGAAGCAGCGCGGCAGCCGGTCGGGCCGGGTAGCGTGGCAATATATTGTCGAATTGGCCGGACGCGCCAGCACCAGCCTGACCTGATCTATTCTTCCGACGCTGCGGCCGGTTTGGCCGCATCTTTGCGCGACACCCGCCAGATGATACCGCCGACGTCATCGCTGACCAGCAAGGCACCGGTCTGGTCAAAAGCAACCATCGTCGGGCGACCACGGGCCTGCTGGTCCTCGTCAACGAAACCGCTCAAAATGGTGAGCGGCTTGCCTTCGGGCTCACCGCGCTGATCGAAATTGACATAGATGACATCATAGCCGGACAAAGGCTGACGGTTCCATGAACCATGTCGTGCAACCACCGCACCGGTGGCAAAGGGCTTGCCCAGCGCCTGGCCATGGGAAAAGGCGAGTCCCAGCGGTGCGACATGCGCGCCAAGCGCGTAGTCCGGACGCCGCTCATATTGCCGGTGATCAAGATTTTTCGGATCAACCCGAGGGTCGACATGACCGCCCCAGAAATGCCAGGGCCAACCATAATGCGCGCCCCAGCGGACTTCGGTCAGATAGTCGGGCACCATGTCGCTGCCCAGCATGTCGCGTTCGTTGACCACTGTGTAGAATTTGTCGGTCCCGGGCAGATAGGCCATGCCCACCGGGTTGCGCATGCCATCGGCGTAGATGGACTTCTTGTTAGTTGCGAGCTCGACCTGCAAAATGGCGGCACGCTGCTTTTCTACATCCATTCCGTTTTCGCCGATATTGCTGTTCGAACCGACCGAAATATAGAGATATTTGCCATCCTGACTGGCCAGCAGATCGCGGGTCCAGTGATTGTTCGGCGCCTTCGCGTTCAGATTGGCCACCTTGCGGCCTTCGGCGGTTATTTTCGTATCGCCTTCCACATAGGGATAGGCATAGACCGCATCGGTGTTGGCAACATAGAGCGTGTCATCAATCAGCGCCATGCCGAACGGTGAATTGAGATTTTCCAGAAAGGTGAATGTCTCGTCCACCTGACCGTCTTTGTCGCTGTCGCGCAGCAGGCTGATCCGGTTGGCCGATTCGGTTCCTGCTCCGGCCTTGCTCATCAGATTGCGCATCACCCAGCCTTCAATCCCCTTGTTGGTGCGTGGCGGGCTGTTCGTTTCTGCCACCAGCAGGTCACCATTGGGCAGGCGGAACATGCTGCGCGGATGGTCCAGCCCTTCGGCAAAGCGCTCGACAATGAATCCTTCGGCAGCAACCGGCCCCTCGCCTTCGCCCCAGGGCGAAGCTTTGGCAATATTGATGGTCGGGAATTTTTCCGTACGGACGTTGGTGAGATCCGGTTCCACGCCTGTGGTAGCTTCAAGAGGCAAGCGGGCAGTATCGCCACGGGTGAAATAATATCCTGCACCGATTCCCAGGACGACAAGCAGAATCGCGATATTTCTAATATGTTTCAGCATGGGCCGATAATAGGTGGCGTCAATCGTCCTGACAAGCGCGCTCTGAAATGCTCAGCGGCCCTTCCACCAGATCAGCAGCGCCGCCAGCACGCCCAGCGCCAGACCGGTCAGCAAACCGGCAGAGGGCTGCCCCATAAAGCCGCCGACAACAGCGCCGGCGATCGCGCCAATCGCAATGAATATACCGCCGCCGCTGCGGTTTTTGGCGCCGCGACTGGAAGAATTGGAAGCATGTTTCGGAGTTTCTGGATTCATGGCCGCTGCCCTAAACCACTACGCCATGATTGGCTAGCGCTTCCCGTCAGGCTTATGCTTAACCTTCCGGTAACCCTGCCTTTTGAAGATATTTCTACCGGTCAACCGTAGAGCTCGTTGTCAGGCAGGAGACGAAGAGGTCTCCCGAAACAGGAGCCAAAGATGCAATTACCCGTGTTCATTGACTCCACCCATTATAGCGATGCCGAACGGCTGATCACCAACTATGGCGAGGAAGCCGGTCTGGAAGCAGCCAATCGGGCCGACAAAAGCCGGTCTCTCGGCAATCATCTCCATTATTGCAAATGGCGGCAGGTGGAACGCCTCTGCGTTCTGCTAAGCATCGACCAGTCGATCGGCACAGTGCACTGATCTAGCGGTCGGGGTTGCACAGGATAGTGGCGGCCCCGTCGGTCCTTACCAGACAATTGGGCTTCCCGGCGATATTGATCTGGCCGGTACCATTGTTGGTGATGACCGCCTCCCTGGTCACTGTCATGCGGCTGCTCGCCGGGCCCCGGTGGATCAATGTCAGCTTTTCAACGGTCAGGTCGGGGCTTTCAAACATGCTGGCGCCCTGCAACTCGATCCGCGCGTCGCGAACCTCGCCTGCCAAGGTGACCTGACCGCCGCCGGTCATGGCCAGATCGAGCCGGTCCGCCTCCACCGCATCGACCTGCAAAGTGCCAAAGCCGCCAAGCCGGACGTGTGGAGTGCGACCGGACAATTTGTCCAGCGTCACCCGACCCGAGCCAAGATGTGATATCCTGCTGACCGCATGGCTGCTGAGATACAGGGTGACCGGGCCGTCACTGTCATGATCGTCACCGTTCAGCGATTTGCGCTTTAGAGAGACAATCAGCTGCTTGCCGTTTCTCTGCAGCGAAACCCGGTCCAGAATTTCACGCGTTTCCCCTTCCGCCCGGGCCGAGGGGCCTTTGCCGGAAACAAGCACCACGTTCACGCCATTGCCGATCCGGATGTCTTCAAACCCGAATATGGAAAATTTGCGTTCTGCCGCCTGTGCCGCAGCCGGCAGCAACAACGCAAGGGTGAGCAGCGCGACCGAGACCAGTCTCATTGCGGCCTCGCTTCGCCAAATTCCATCCAGCCGAGCCATCGTGGCGTCTTGGGCGCATAATGGCCGGCATTTTCGACCAGCCTGAATCCGTTGGCCGCAATTGCCTTGGCGACCGGTCGATGCAGGTGGCAGCCGCCGGCAATATGTTTCCACACCGGTTCGATCCGCCTTTGCCATTTTTCCGGTCCCTTGTCAGGTGCCCGGCCATGTTCGAGAAAGAGGATCTTGCCGCCGGGCTTCAGGACCCGCCGCATTTCCGCCATCACCTGGTTGCCGTCCTGTACCGAACACAGCGTGAAGGTGGTCAGCACCGTATCGAAACGGGCATCGGCAAAGGGCATGGCTTCCCCTATACCATCGCATATCTCCATGTCGAAACCGCGCTCGCGCGCTTCCTCGCGGGTATAGTCGAGCAATTCGGCAGAGGGATCGAGACCGGTTAGACTGTTGACCTTCGACCGGTCATAAAATTGCAGATTGATCCCGCCACCGCAGCCGAGTTCCAGCACATCGCCATCGGCTTTCGGCACGATCGCGCTACGATCCTTCATGACCGCCGGCTGCGAACAGGCGCAGCGGATCAACCTCGGAACCGCATATTTTTCCCATAGATTAGCCATCGCTGGGGAAACTGCCACATGCGCGACAGATCGCCAAGCGATTTCAGCATGTTGGCTATGTGATCAGCCGCAGCTGATGTTGCCAGAGCCCGTTGCCCGTGCCTTGCACGTGGCATCGCCGTGAATGCGGACATCCCCCGAGCCCATGACCTTGGCGTCGACCGATCCGTCGGAGGACAGCTCCACATCGCCGCTACCGGCGACCGATATGCTCGCGCTCCCGGCGTTCAGGTCCTTGCCGCTAATATCCCCCGAACCGGCAATCGATATATCAACCGATTCGGCGGTACCCGCCAGGTCCAGATTGCCCGACCCGGCGATCTTGGATCTGAGCGAGGCCGTTTCAATATTCTTCACCCTGATATTGCCCGACCCGGCAATGCTCAGCTCGGCTGCGTCCGCTTTCATTGCATCCACGTCCATATCGCCGGAACCGGCCAGCTTCGCGCTCTTCAGGGCCGGGCCACTGATATAGATGGTCGCCTTGCCGCCATCGCCCCAGAATTTGTCATCGTTATCCCGGCCAATTTTGATCTGGTCTCCGGATATTCTGTAACGCAGCTGTTCGATTGCATCGGAATCGCCCTCCGCCCGGATCGAAAAATCATCCGCGGTGGTGAAAACAACATCATCAGGTCCTGCCAGAGTTACACCTTCAAACGCTCCCGGATTGCTGGCGGTCGAGCCGATGGGCGTACCGTCGGAAAAGCTGCTGCCGGCGCTGGATGCGGCATCACCCACGGCATCTGCAATCGATCCTTCACAGGCCGCGAGCGCCATCAAGGGTGCCAGAAACAATATCGTCTTCATCCAAACCTCCGTTGCTGTATTACCTCAGTAATACGCTCTGTCGGAATAGAGATCAACTGAAAAATGCGCTTCGTCCGGACATGAAAAAAGGGGCCGGCACAACTCTGTGCCAGCCCCTTTTTTCAACACGACAGACGCCGAAACGGTATCGATCAATCTTCCTTCACTTCATAATATTGCGGTGCCGCAATATTGAGAATCTCGAGAATCTTCGCCAGAGCCGTCGGCTCGTCGGTTTCTTCCATCGCCGCCAGTTCGCGGGCCAAACGGCTGGACGCCGCTTCGAAAATCTGCCGTTCGGAATAACTTTGCTCCGGCTGGTCATCGGCGCGGAACAGATCGCGGGTCACCTCGGCAATCGATACCAGATCGCCGGAATTGATCTTCGCTTCATATTCCTGTGCCCGGCGCGACCACATCGACCGCTTGACCTTGGGCTTTGCCTTCAGCGTTTCCATGGCTTCCTTGAGTGTCTTGTCGGAAGACAATTTGCGCATGCCGACGCCTTCGGCCTTGTTGGTCGGGACCCGCAGGGTCATCCGTTCTTTTTCAAAGCGCAAAACATAGAGTTCGAGTTGCATGCCTGCAATTTCTTCATTTTGCAGTTCGATAACCCGGCCAACGCCATGTTTGGGGTAAACAACATAATCGCCCACATCAAAGGACAGCACATTCGCAGCCATAAAAAGCCTTTCTTGATTCAATGGAAAAGAACGTTGCTAGCGTTCAGATTTCGTATATTTCGACGAAAAAACCCTTCCGTACATATATTTAGCGACCGAACACCACCCGTTACGTCAGGTGTCCAGCCGCCAAGTGATCCATGTGTAGCAGATTCGTCACAAAAAAGCAATTTATCGTTGCATTGCACAACTGATCATGGCCGGAAATGAACGTTTCCGGCAATTTGTGTCCGATTCCCAACCCCGCGGCGCGACACTATCGTCAACGGCCGTTCGGGCCCAATTCGGTCTTAATCGCCCTCGCCGGGTTTTTCGGAGAAGAAGGCCTCGAATTTGCCCTCCATGCCCTTATATTTGTCAGCATCGGCCGGCGGATCACGGCTGACCGTAATATTGGGCCATTCTTCGGAGAATTTGGTGTTGACCTCGAGCCATTTTTCCAGCCCGTCCTCAGTATCCGGCAGAATCGCCTCGGCCGGACATTCGGGTTCGCAAACGCCGCAGTCGATGCACTCGCTGGGATTGATGACCAGCATATTGTCGCCTTCGTAAAAGCAGTCCACCGGACAGACTTCCACACAGTCCATATATTTGCATTTGATACAGTCTTCGGTAACAACGTAGGTCATCTGATCTTGAACTCCCCAACACCGGCCCACAATCTCGAGACGGCAGAATTTGTCCTAGCTATTGCGCAATTTCTGACACGTCAACAGTTGGTTTCGCCGCTATTTCAATTACCAGTCTGCAATTTCTCATAGCAGGATTGCGCCTGCACAGCGCTGCTGCGGCGCTCCGGCAACAAGATGATCCGCACCACGTGCACTTCCTGCCCCTGCGGGACGGTGAGAATGTCGCCTTGCCGCACCCTGACATGGCCCCGTTCGATCCGCCGTCCATTCAGCCGGACATGCCCCTTTTCCGCCAGCTTGCGCGCCATCACCCGGTTGTGGGCAAAGCGCAGATACCAGAGCAGCTTGTCAATCCGCAGCACAGGCTGTGCCGGGGAAGAGCGATCCGCTGCCTTGCCGCTCAAGCCTGCATCCTATTTTTTCATGCTGTCGCGCAGCGCCGCCAGCTCGGCAAAGGCGCCGCCGGCGGTAGCGAGAACCGGTTCCGCCTTGCGTTTGGCCGGCGCTCCTTTGCCCTTCGTTTTCTTCTGATGCTTTTCACGCGGTCTGGATTGATGCTGGTTCTTCTTGCGCGCCATCCCTTTCCAGCGCCAATATTGGATGGCGGGCCCGGGTTCTGCAGGCGTAGCATCGGCTGGCTTTTCCTCCTCTTCGGCCGCTGTCGCTTCGGTCTCGCCGGCTGGAACGGCAGGCTTTTCGGCCTCTGCCCCGCTTTCCGCTGCGCCTGTTTCTGGTGCGCCCGTTTCCGATGCAGCTGCCACGGTGGCGGGCGCTTCAACCACCGCCGGCCGGTCGTCGGTTTTGACAAAACCTGCCAGATCAAGCAGCGCTTCATGGCACGCTTGCGAGAGGCCCAGAGACGTCGCCAGAGCCGGATCCACGGCAAATACCGCATCCTGCTTGCGCGCTTCATGCGCCTGCTTGACCAGCCGTTCGACCATGTCGACCCGAACATATTCGTCACCAATCTTGCGGAAACCGAGCCGTGTGGCATGACCGGCAGAGGAAAATGTCCCCTGTTTCAGATGCACCGCATTGTCTGGCGCCTGCTCGATCATCGGCTCTTCGTCATAGGCGGCGAACAGCGCCGTCCGCCAGAGCACAGCACCGGGCTTCATCAGCGCGTGATGGAATATATCGAGCGCGCCAAAGACCAGACCGGCGCGTCGCGCATGGCCGCGCATGTCATTATCCAGCGCCCGGACCGCCTGATCGATATCGCGGCGCGAGAGAATGCCCCCGGCGTCGACAATCTGCGCAAACAGCGCCCGCACCGCCGCCGGCGTCTCCGGTTCGTTGGCGAGCGCATCAATTCTGACCAGACCCTGAAGATGCTTCGCCTTCATCGCATCGACCCAGGCCTTGACCCGGTCCATGACCTTCTGGCTGTCCTCGGGCGTCATATCCTTGATCGAGCGCTCGAACCTGATCTCGGGCTGCAGCAGGGTCTTGCCCCTGACCAGCACCGCAAGCCGGCTATCACCCCACAGAATAGCCGGCTGACCGTCGGCATCGGGTACCAGCTTCAGGACGGAGTCCGGTGCCTTGGCAAGAGCGTCTGCATTGTCCGTCATAATCCGTCCCAAATATCTTTCTGCTGCAGCCAGCAGCATTTTTCGATCTTCTCTCCGGCTATCGGAAGGCACGACAAATTGAAAGCCCTTGAGTGTTCCTATTTCCTGTCCCTCGACCAGGACCTTGCCGTCGTCATCGACGACGACATCCTGATGCAGCATATCTTTCAGCAGACCGCGCATCAACACCCGTGTCCTCTTGTCAACAAATCGCTGGGTCAACTGGCTGTGCATTGCATCGCTCAACCGGGATTCCAGCGCACGGGTGCGCTCGACCATCGCTTCGGGCTGTTCCACCCAGCGCGATTTTTGCGCGATATAGCTCCAGCTGCGAGCGGCGGCGATCCGCGCGCCCAAAGTGGCGATATCGCCCTGGACATTTTCCAGCCGGGCAATTTCCTGTGCCATCCGGGCGTGGGGAATGCGGCCAGAGCCGCTGGCGAGATGCGGCCAGAGAGAGGCGACAAAGCGGGCCTGGTGATCGGCGCCGACCTTGCGGAAATCGGGTATCGAGGCCGCCTCCCAGAGCAGCCTTATGGTGTCGGGTGATCGCGCCAGACCGGCCACTGCCTGATCCTGCGCCAGTCGCTTCAGCACCGCGAGATCGACCGCTTCGGGCGCGGCGTGCAGTCGTTGCCCCTGCGGGAATTCCTCCAGCGATCCGATCAGGCGGTCGAGCGAACCGAAATCCGGTTCCGCATTGCGCCAGTAGAGCCATTCCAGCTTCGGGAAATGATGCGATTCGAGTTTCTCGATATCTTCGGGCGTCAATGCGTCCGAGTTGGCGAGACCGGTCAGCACGCCGAAGCTGCCGTCCTTCTGGTGCCGTCCGGCGCGACCGGCAATCTGGCCGATTTCCGCCAGGGTCAGCGGCCGGCGCCGGCGGCCGTCAAATTTCTTCAGCGCGGCAAAGGCGACATGGGTGACATCGAGATTAAGGCCCATGCCGATCGCATCGGTGGCGACGAGATAGTCGACTTCGCCGTCCTGATACATTTCGACCTGGGCATTGCGGGTCTGCGGCGAGAGGCTGCCCATCACGATCGCCGCTCCGCCATGCTGGCGCCGCAGCATTTCGGCGATCGCATAAACATCTTCCAGCGAAAAGGCGACGATTGCCGATCGCCGGGGCAGCCTGGAAAGTTTGCGCGGCCCGGCATAGCTGAGGGTAGAAAACCGCGGCCGGGTGACAATTTCGGCATCGGGCAGCAAGGCCTCGACCAGCGGCCGCAGACTTTCCGATCCCAATATCATCGTCTCCTCGCGGCCCCGCGCGTGCAGCATCCGGTCGGTAAAAATATGTCCGCGTTCGGGATCAATGCCGATCTGCGCCTCATCGATCGCGACAAAGGCGAATTCCCGGTCCATCGGCATCGCTTCCGCGGTGCACAGGAACCATTGCGCGTCTTTCGGAATGATCTTTTCCTCGCCCGTGACCAGCGCTACCCGGTTGGCACCTTTCAGCGCCACAACCCGGTCATAGACCTCGCGCGCCAGCAAGCGCAGCGGAAAGCCGATCATCCCGCTCGAGTGGGCACACATGCGTTCGATGGCAAGATGGGTTTTGCCGGTGTTGGTCGGACCGAGAACGGCGACAAGAGACGACTGTAAGAACGGGGACATTGCCGACACCACAGCCGATCAGGCGCGCAGTTGCAAGAGGCTTGCCGCAAAAAGCGCCGGCGCCGACCGGACAGCCTTGATTTTACACGATTCACCGCATGTAAACGGCCTGCACGGCGCCTTAATTTGACTTTAACCAAGTTCCTGCACAGAGGTTGCTCACATAGAGGATGCAAAGTCATGACTTGCATCGCCAAGGGGTTCGTTTGTTCAAGAGTATCGACGATATCAACATGCAAGTTCAGGGGTCTGCGGCCATAGCAGCGACTCCCCTCTCCGCGTCGTCGACCGAAACGAACCTTTCCGATGACAAATTTGCCGAATGGCGGGAATATCTTGCCGAAATTGACTGGGTACCCGATCTCGGTCTGGACATCGGCAGTTTCACCTGGTTTCGTGGCCTGATAACGCTGACAGCGCTGTGCGGCATTGCCATCAGTGCCCTGCCGGACTTCGGACCGATTGCGGGGCATCGGGCCGATCCGCTGAGCGGCTATCGCGCCGATCAGGCCCGTTCACAGATGATTGCACCGCTGGCTTACGGATCCGACACCGGCATCAGAATGGCGGCGACCGATGCGGTGCGACCTTTGGCAGAAAGCCCCGAACGCCCGTCAATCGAGCTGGTCGCGACGCTCGGACGCGGCGACAGCCTGCGCCGGGTATTGCAGCGCGCTGGCGTTGCCAGCAGCGAAGCCGCCCGGGCCAATGACCTGATCAGCGGCGCGGTTTCGCTCGCCGATATCAAGCCGGGAACCAAGATCGACGTGATACTCGGTCGTCGTCCCGCGAAAAACCAGGCCCGACCGCTCGACCAGCTGGCCTTTCGCGCTCGCTTTGACCTCAATCTCGAAATATTGCGCGACGGCGACCAATTGAAGCTGAACCGCAAGCCGATCCTCGTCGACGATACGCCTCTGCGAATCAAGGGCACTGTCGGTTCGAGCCTTTACCGTTCGGCCCGCGCGGCCGGTGCACCGGCCGATGCAGTCCAGAAATATCTGAAAGTCATCGGTTCGAAACTGTCTGTATCCCGCGATATTCGCGCGACCGACGAATTTGATATCATCCTCTCCTATCGCCGCGCCGAAACCGGCGAAGTGGAAGTGGGCGACCTGATTTATGCTGGCCTCGAACGGGACGGCAAACCGACAGCACAATTGTTGCAATGGCAGAGCGGTGGCCGGACCAACTGGTTCGAGGCTTCCGGCATTGGCCAGTCCAGCGGCGAACTGGCGCGGCCGACCAACGGGCGGATCACCTCCAACTATGGCATGCGCCGCCATCCGATCCTGCGCTACAAGCGCATGCACAGCGGCCTGGACTTTGGCGGCGGCTATGGCGCGCCCATTTATGCGGTCACCGACGGAACGGTGATCTATTCCGGACGCAAGGGCGGTTTCGGCAATTATGTCAAGCTGCAGCATAGCGGCGGCCTCGCCTCCGGTTACGCCCATATGAGCCGGATCGCAGTGCGCAACGGGCGGCGCGTGCGCAAGGGCCAGATCATCGGCTATATCGGCTCGACCGGCCTGTCGACCGGCCCGCATCTCCACTATGAGCTCTATCGCGGCGGCCGGACGATCAACCCACGGTCGGTCAAATTTGTTGAACGGGCGCAACTGGGCGGACGCGAACTGCGCCGTTTCAAGGGCGAGTTGCAGAAGCTGCAGCAAGTGGCACCAGGAGCGGCGCTGGCGCCCTTGAAGAGCGCCGCTATCCACAGCAAACCGGAACGCGAGATCAACCGCCTGACCAAGCCGCTCAAGAGCTAGGCTGGCGCGCCGCCCGGCAAAGTTTTTCTCAGAAGAGTTGAGCGCCGCTGCCAGCTCCGCTAAGCCTCTCCCATGTCACAAGATGCCACCTTCCCGCGCAGCCGATTGCGCCGCACCCGGACCCATGGCTGGAGCCGGGACATGGTCCGCGAGACACAGCTCTCGCCATCCGATTTCATCTGGCCGCTGTTCATCACCGAAGGCTCCGGCATCGAGGAACCGGTCGCCGCTCTACCCGGCGTCTCGCGCTGGTCGATGGACGGCATTGTCGAACGGGCAAGGGAAGCCCGCGAGCTTGGCATTCCCTGTCTTGCCCTGTTTCCCAACACGCCGGCGGACAAGCGCAGCGACGACGGCAAGGAAGCGCTCAATCCCGACAATCTGATGTGCCGCGCCACCAGGGCGGTGAAGGACGCGCTGGGCGACGATATCGGTATTCTCACCGATGTGGCACTGGATCCCTATACCAGCCACGGCCAGGACGGGCTGCTCGACGACAAGGGCTATGTCGAGAATGACCGCACGCTTGATGTCCTGACCAAGCAGGCGCTGAACCAGGCCAATGCGGGGGCCGATATTATTGCACCCTCCGACATGATGGACGGACGGGTCGGCGCGATCCGCGATGTGCTCGAACTGGCGCACCATCACAATGTCCAGATCATGGCCTATTCCGCCAAATATGCGAGCGCCTTTTACGGCCCGTTCCGCGATGCCGTGGGTTCGGGGGGCCTGCTGAAGGGCGACAAGAAAACCTACCAGATGGATCCGGCCAACAGCGACGAGGCAATTCGCGAAATCGCCTTTGATATCGCCGAGGGCGCCGACAGCATCATGGTCAAGCCGGGCCTTGCCTATCTCGACATCATCTATCGCGCCAAGTCGGAGTTCAACGTGCCGGTCTTCGCTTATCAGGTATCCGGCGAATATGCGCTGATCAAGGTTGGCGCCGAAGCCGGCGTCGGCGACCATGACGCGCTGATGATGGAAAAGCTGCTGGCCTTCAAGCGGGCGGGGTGCAGCGGCATCCTCACCTATTTTGCTGCCGATGCGGCGCGCTTGCTCAATGGCTGAGAAAGCCGACGATATCGTACTGGAAACCGACCGGCTGATCCTGCGCAAATGGCGCGCGAGCGATATCGAGCCGTTCATGGAGCATCTCAACACCCGCAATGTCATGCGCTGGCTGGGCGGGGTGCAGAGCCGCGAGAAATTCGACGCCGCGATGCAGCGGCTGGAAGGCTATGACCGCGACTTCGGCCACACATTCTGGATCGTCGAGCGCAAGTCCGACCGAGAAATTCTCGGTTTCTGCGGCCTCAAGAGGGTCAACGCGCCGCAACCCAAGCTGACCGGTGCCCACGAAATCGGCTGGCGGCTGCGCGAGGATGCCTGGGGCAAAGGCTATGCGCGGGAAGCCGCAACGGCCTGTCTGGACGCTGCCTTCACCCGCTGGAACGCACCCTATGTGGTCGCCCTGACGGTTGCCGGCAACGAGCCGAGCTGGGGCCTGATGAAACGCCTCGGCATGACCCACCGTCCGGAACTGGATTTTCACGATCCCGATTATGGCGCAGAGCTGAACCCGACCATTGTCTATAAAATCGAAGCTGAAGACTGGAGCTGCAAAACATGACCCAAGCCCTGATCCTGCCGTTCAACGGCAAGACCCCGAAAATCCATCCCAGCGCCTTTATCGCGCCGGGCTGCAAGATCATCGGCGATGTCGAAATCGGACCCGAATCGAGCGTCTGGTACAATTGCGTGATTCGCGCCGACGTGAATTTCATCCGGATCGGCGCGCGCAGCAATATCCAGGACGGCACCACCATCCATTGCGACAGCGCCACGCCGGCGACGCCCAACGGCCATCCGACGATCATCGGTGATGATGTACTGGTCGGCCATATGGTGATGCTGCACGGCGCGACGCTGGAAGACCGGGCCTTTGTCGGCCTGAGCACGACGGTGATGGACGGCTGTGTGATCGAGGGCGATGCCATGCTCGCCGCCGGTGCGACGCTGACCCCGAACAAGCGAATCCCCTCGGGACAGCTCTGGGCCGGATCGCCGGCAAAATATATGCGCGACCTGACCGAACCGGCAATCGCTGGCATGCGGATGGGCGTCGCCCATTATGTCGAGAATGCCAAGGCGCACAAGGCCGCGATCGACGCGCTGTAGCTTATTGATTTTTTATGCTAATGTCCTGACCGGGTCGCTGTTCTTCGGGAGACGGCGAGATGACGGAAGTAATTGACGCAAGCAAGGTAGAGCAGCTGGCAGGCAAGGTCATCGGGGATGTGGCCGGCGCGATGGCCGTTTTCATGTCCTATCTCGGTGATCAGGCAGGCGTCTATGCCGCCATGGACGGGGCGGGAGCGCTGTCGGTCGACGCGCTCGCCGAGAAAACCGGACTGAACCCGAAATATCTGCTGCAGTGGCTCGGCTCCAACGCCGCCGCCGGCTATGTCACGCACCATCCCGACGGCGATCTTTTTTCCCTGAGCCCCGAACAGGCGCTGGTCCTTTCCCGCGAAGGCCAGCCGGCCTGCATGCAGGGCTTTTTCCAGAGCGTCATCTCCCAGTTCGAAACCCAGGCCGAAGCGGTGGAAACCTTCCGGTCCGGCAAGGGCAGGCCCTGGGGCGACCATTCGACCTGCTGCTTCTGCGGCACCGACCGCTTCTTCCGGCCCGGCTACGAAGCCTGTCTGATCGATCAATGGATTCCCGCGCTGGATGGCGTCGACGCGAAACTCAAGGCCGGGGCCAAGGTCGCCGACATCGCCTGCGGCCACGGCTCCTCCACCGTATTGATGGCAAAAGCCTATCCCGAATCGATAATTCACGGAATCGACTTTCACGAACCGTCGATTATCGAGGCGCGCGCCAAAGCCGCAGCGGCGGGCGTGACCAATGTCGAATTCCAGGTCGCTTCAGCCCAGGATTTCCGTGGCGAGGATTTCGACTTCGTCTGCATTTTCGATGCGCTGCACGACATGGGGGACCCGGTTGGCGCCGCCGCGCATATCCGCAAGGCCCTGCGCCCGGACGGCAGCTTCATGCTGGTCGAACCGCTCGCCGGGGACAATATGGCAGACAATCTCCATCCCCTCGGCCAGATCTTCTACGCCTTTTCGACCACCATCTGCACACCCGCCTCGCTGGCGCAGGATATTGGCCTGGGGCTCGGCGCACAAGCGGGACAAAAGCGGCTGACCGAAGTGCTCAATCAGGCCGGTTTCTCGAACGTCAGGCGCGCGACGGAAACGCCGACCAACATGGTGCTTGAAGTAACCGGCTGAACCGGAAGGGAGGACCGGCGGGCGCGAATCAGCGCAGCCGGTTCTTCATCGCCTCGATGTCGGCCTGCTGTCGCTCAACCTGAGCTTGCACCAGGTCGCGCTGCGCGGCAATGATCGCGGTGCCGCCCGATTCGTCCGCCGCGGTCTCGCGCTCGAGCTGATCCCGGTAAAGCGCGTCAATATCGGCCAGTGCCTCGACCGACGGACTGCGCACGATCTCCAGCGCTGCCAGTTCCATCTGGGCAACAACCCAGGCTTCGCTCGATTCCGCCGCGCCGCGGGCCGCATCCACCCGATTTTTAACCGCCGGCAGGCGCTCCCGGTATTTTGCGTCTGCGTCGCCGCTGCTGGCTACCGCTGCGCCGAGCCTGGCTTGCAGATCTGCCGGCAGCGAGGAAATTGCAGTCACCGGAGCAGCCGTCTCTCCGGCCATCGGCGCGCTTTCATAAGGCCGCTTCAGAAGCGATGGAAAGTCGCCATCCTGCATCGCGCATCCGGACAGCGTAACCGTGATAATCGTCACCAAAGCAGGGAGTTTTTTCATTGCCCTGTCTTTACGAGAGGCTTATCCGCTCTGCAACGGCGAATCTCCAGACATGAAGCGGAGCGTTGCCGGGTCACATCGAATAGCCAAAAATCGCCTTAAGCCGGTTGACAGTGCCAGCCCCATCGGTTAGCTGCCCACTCTTTCCAGCGTGAGCCGAGAGACTCGCGTTAACGGCCTTGTGCGCTGGAACCATAAATTTGAAACGGAAAATAGCCATGTTCGCAATTGTGCGCACCGGCGGCAAACAATATCGGGTTGCCGCAGGAGATATTATCGCAGTCGAAAAACTAGCTGGTGAAGCTGGTGATTCGGTAACTCTCGACGACGTTCTGCTTGCCGGAGACGGTGATGACATCAAGGACGTCAAGGGTCTGACCGTTGCGGCCGAGATCCTCGCCCAGGAAAAAGGCGAGAAGGTCATCATCTTCAAGAAGCGCCGCCGGCATAATTATCGCCGCAAAAACGGCCATCGCCAGCAGCACACGGTTCTGAAGATCAGCGCTATCGGCTCCGAAAAGGCCCCGAAGAAAGCCGCTACCAAGAAGGAAGCGACTCCCGCCGAAGACAAGCCCGCTGCGGAAGCCAAGGCTGCCCCCGCCAAGAAAGCACCGGCGAAAAAGGCTGCTGCGAAGACTGAAACCAAACCAGCTGCGGCCAAGAAGGCTCCAGCGAAGAAGCCAGCCGCCAAAAAGCCGGCTGCGAAGAAAGAGGACTAAACCATGGCACATAAAAAAGCAGGTGGTTCATCCCGCAATGGGCGCGATTCAGAAGGTCGTCGCCTGGGCGTCAAGAAATTCGGTAGCGAAGCCGTTGTCGCCGGTAACATCATCATCCGCCAGCGTGGCACGAAGACCCATCCGGGTCGCAATGTCGGCATGGGCAAGGACCACACCTTGTTCGCGCTCATTGATGGCAAGGTGGAATTCCACAAGGGCAAGCTCGGCCGCAAATATGTGTCTGTCGACGCCATGGCGGAAGCCGCAGAATAATCGGACAATCAATAAAGGGTTGTCCACCAGAGGGATGACCCGACAGGTTCTACGGGACCGGTAATTTCAGGGAGAGGGTCATCCTCTCCCTTTTTTTATGTCTCCCTGTCATAACGTCACGATCTTGTCATGACACCGTTCTAGCGGTCTCATCATTCAAGCCGGGGGCGTCGCGAATTTGATGATGGAGAGTCCCGATGTTTGCCGTTACACCAAGATTGCTTTTAAGGCCCGGCTGGCCCGAGGACAGGGACAGCCTGTTTGCCGCGATCAATGACGAAACGGTCATCCGCAATCTGGCGAGTGCGCCCTGGCCCTATCGGCGCGAAGATGCCGCACATTTTCTGGCTATGTCCCGCTCCGCGATCCATCCCAATTTCCTGATCTTCAGCCGCAATGGCCGGACTCCGGTGCTGCTCGGCGGTATCGGACTGGACGATCAGGACGAGGGGCATCCCGAACTTGGTTACTGGATTGCCCGCGATCACTGGGGCTGCGGCTATGCCACCGAGGCCGGCCGTGCGGTGCTGGATATCGCCGGGGCCCTCGGTCATCGGGAGATCAGTGCCGAACATTTTTCCGACAATCCGGCTTCGGGACAGGTGCTGAGAAAACTCGGTTTCAGACCGACCGGCCGATGCACGCCGCGCTATTCAAAAGGCAGAGGGCTGAAGGCCGATACGGTCCGGTTCAGCCTGTCCCTGTCGGAAGATGAAGCGGCCGACGAGATGATGCGAGACATCGCCGCCTAGCGGCAGCCTCAGGCGACTTTTTTCAATTGGTCGACGGCCGTCAGGTCCTTGATCGGTGTCACCTTCGCGTCATCCATGATGGCCGCTTCATACTCGCTCTCGGCGAGTTTGATCAGCGGACGGTGGTCGATGTCCCAGGGGTGGAAGCCCGGCTTAAAAAATGCCAGCAGCGGCCGCAATGTCCGGCGGAACGGCGCCTTGCCAAGCAGCAGATAATGGGCGAGCCCGAACCAGGCGCGCGGCCCGGAAATGCCGTCCTGACGCAACAGCTCCAGAATACCCTTGCTGCGGTTCTTGGCGAATCCAAAGGATATTCGGGCCATGAAGCTGCAGCGGACAAACCAGCATTTCAGAGGGCTCCAGTCCTTCGTCATGTGCAGCCAGGTATCATAGGCAACACCCTTGTGCTCGATCTCTTCCGAAGCATGCCACAGCCAGAGATTGCGCTGATCTTCGTCGGCATCTTCCAGATGGGCCGGGTTGCCGATCACTTCGGCCGCCAGTATCGCGGTAATATGCTCGATGCACATGGTCGCCACCAGCTGGTCATATTCCGGCTTTTTGCGGATTTCTGTCACCACGTGGCAAATCGCCTGCTCCAGCAGTGTAATATCGAAATCACAGTCTTTCAGATGCTCGTTGAAGCTATGATGCTCCCGGCTATGGATCGCTTCCTGCTGGATAAAGGCGCGGATTTCACCGCGCAGCTTCGGCGGGACCTGCTTGATGAATTTCTTGAGCGAATCGATAAAGAACAGTTCGCCTTCCGGAAAGGTCACGGAAAGCGCGTTGAAAAAGGCGGAAGCAAAGGGGTCGCCACCGACCCAGCGGCGCCGGTCGATCTCGGCGCGGGCAAAATTCAGATTGCGCGGTTGAATATGAAGATCATGGGGTGTCGCGCTCTTGTTTTGCGCAGAAAATTCGGATGCTGAATCAGCGATGGTCGGAGCAATGTCCATATCTTTTCGTGAACCTCCCAGTTCGATTCTTCTCGGCGCTAACCGATTTTGGTTAAGCAGCAATTAGACAAGGAAGGTTAAGCTTCGGCATAGCAACATCCCTAACAGACATGGTTAAAAGTCTGTTACGGTAGCCGTAATTGGCTGAAATCAGCCAATTCACATTCTAAACGGCTTTGATTTTATTTGGTTTGTTTCCGCTGGTACCGGAAATACCAGACATCATGACCCTGCCGGCGCGCCTTGGCTTCGTAGCGCGTCTCCGGCCAGCCGCCAGGACGGATCTTCCAGTCTTTCGGGCTTTTGCACAGCCAGTCGAATTCGTCCCGCTGGTTCATGATCATGCAGGCCCATTCCAGATAGACCGGATGGTCGGTGCCGAAGCGGAATTCGCCGCCGGGCTTCAGCTTCGCCGCGATCATGTCGACCGGCCCGTGGTTCATGAAGCGTCGCTTGGCATGGCGCGCCTTGGGCCAGGGGTCGGGATGGAGCAGATAGACAAAGCTCAGCGCGCCGTCTGGAATCCGTTCGAGCACATCGAGCGCATTGCCCATATGCAGCCGGACATTGGCAAGATGGCTGTCGCGGACATGCTGCAACGCGCCCACAACGCCATTGAGATAGGGTTCACAGCCGATGAATCCGTGATCCGGAAGCATGTCGGCGCGCGAAGCCAGATGCTCGCCCGCCCCGAAACCGATTTCGAAATGCAGCGGCCGGTCGGTGCCGAACAGCGACGCCGAGCTGACCGGTCCTTCGGTCGGCACAGCAATTTGCGGCAGCAGCTTCTCGACCAGCTCTACCTGCTGGTCGCGCAGGGCATGCCCTTGCCGACGGCCGTAGAGCTGGCGGATGGTTGTCGGGTCGCCGTCTTTAGATTTTGTCATTGATCCTCATCGGCTGGTACGTTGACGGTTATCGTCGATCCGGACGATGGAGGCCATGTCGTGACGGCCGAAATCGCGGCGCCGTCACCGGTGGCCGACAGCAGAACGCCCGGGGTCGGCAATTTGTCCAGATCGGGAAATATGATATTCTGGTCCAGCCGCATCATGACCGGGGTAAATCTCGGTTCCCGGCTGCCACCGGTCAGACCGCCAAGCCGGTTTGCGTGAACCGAAGCGGCGCGTCCGGCGTCCCCCAGAGGCATCAGATATCCGTCTTCCGATCCACCGGCACGATAGATGGAAAAAGGACCGAAATCCTGCGGATCCCGGCAATAGATAGCGGGTTCCTCGCCATCGGCTGTATCATCGACCGGGATGTTCAGGATACCAGCCGACAGGGCATCGGTCATTGTCGGCTTGATCCGCTTGATCCTGTCACTCAGCTTCAATGCATTTTCGCATGGCAGAATTACGGTGGCGGCGGGCCCGGAGACAATCTCTTCCGGCCAGCCTATATCATGCAATATCGGCATCAGCGAGGCCGCCAGTTCCTCCGCCGACAGTTCGGCAGAGGTGAAACGGATTTTCACCAGCCAGCCATTGAGCGGCAACATGGCAACCCCGGTGCTTTTGAATTCGTTTCCGGACGTGCTGTACACCGCCATCAATCCGCTCGCTTCGGACTGGCCCGGCGGGGTGAAAGCCGACGAGAGATATTCGCTGGTGCCCGGCAGCAATTTGACATTGCCGCGCAAGGCCTGATTCGCCGCATCGAACCACAGGGGCACACTGTTGACCGCGGCGCGATAGAAGAACAGCGTCAGCCGGGTCTGCCCGTCCTTCCCGTAATATTGCCCGTACACATCCAGCCCATCGTCCGTCAGGTCGCGGATATATTGCCTGTCGAAACCGCCAAGCCGGGCCGGCATGGTCATGCCGCTATTCTGGTGATCCCAGTCTTGGCCTGCCGTCGCCTCGATTGTCCTCTGTTCGGGCTGCGCTTGTACGGGAGCCGCGAAAACTAGGGCCGACATGCAGATGACGCCCCATAGGGTCCTGCCATATGATTTTAGCGGTCCGCGCATGATGACTTCTCTCCCTCCGGATATCGATAGAGAATAGACGATATTCGGGCGCGCGAATAGCCGGGTTGTGGACCTAGATGGCCGCTTTCAGCGCGTCCACCAGATCGGTCTTCTCCCAGGTGAAGAAATCGCCGGCCGCTTTCCGGCCGAAATGGCCATAAGCCGCGGTTGGCGAATAGATCGGCTTGTTCAGGCCGAGATGGGTGCGGATGCCTTTCGGCGTCAGGCGGACCAGCTGCGGCAATATTTCCTCCAGCTTCTCCTCGCTCACCTTGCCGGTGCCGTGCAGGTCAACATTGATCGACAGCGGTTCGGCCACACCGATCGCGTAGGACAGCTGGATCGCGCACCGCTTGGCGAGACCGGCGGCGACGATATTCTTGGCGAGATAGCGGGTGATATAGGCTGCCGAACGGTCGACCTTGGTCGGGTCCTTGCCGGAAAACGCGCCGCCGCCGTGCGGGCTCGCACCACCATAGGTGTCGACGATGATCTTGCGACCGGTGAGGCCGGCGTCACCATCAGGGCCGCCGATTTCAAAACGACCGGTCGGATTGACGTGGATCACCGTATTGTCGGTGATAAAACCGTCGGGCAGTATCTTGCGGAATACACCCATCACATAATCATATAATTCTTCATAGAGTGCCGGATTGTCGCTGCCCTTGAAATAGCCTGGCGCGTGCTGCGTCGAGACCACCAGGGCAACGGCTTCCACCGGCACTTCATTGACATAGCGCAGGGTGACCTGGCTCTTGCTGTCCGGCTCCAGAAACGGCGCCTTGCCGCTATGGCGGTCAGCGGCCATCTGCTTCAGTATCTCGTGCGAATATTGCAGCGTTGCCGGCATCAGGTCCGGCGTCTCGTCGCTGGCATAGCCGAACATGATGCCCTGGTCGCCGGCACCCTCGTCCTTGTTGCCGCTTTCGTCGACGCCTTGGGCAATATGCGCCGATTGCGGGTGGAGGTAATTTTCGAAGGTCAGATTCTGCCAGTGGAAACCCTCCTGCTCGTAACCGATTTTCTTGACGGTTTCGCGCACCGCAGTCTGGATTTCTTCCTGCGCGCCCGGCGCCCAGTTGCCATCGGTATCGATCATGCCCTTGCCGCGCACCTCGCCGGCGAGAATCACCCGGTCGGTCGTGGTCAGGGTTTCGCACGCAACCCGCGCTTCCGGATCCTTGGAAAGGAACAGGTCGACGATGGCATCGGAAATCTGGTCCGACACCTTGTCGGGATGACCTTCGGAAACCGATTCGGACGTAAAAATAAACTCTGAACGCATGGCAAAATCCTGATTTTGGGCCGAAGCAACGTCAACCACAGGGACATAAGGAAAAGTTTATATCTACTTTAACGGGCGCGCACGCGGATGGCAATGGCCGATAGGAGCAAAAGCAGCGCCAGCCCCAGCGGCAGGAGATTACCATATAGCGCGAAGGGAGTTGGAGCCTTGGCCTCCGGCATATGACTGTCGATGCGGCCCGCCTGCCCCATCGGCACGCTGGACCGGATTGCGCCATTGGCGTCAATGACGGCGGAAATGCCGGTCGGGGTCGAGCGGATTACCGGCAGCCCCTCCTCGATCGCCCGCAGACGCGCCTGAGCCAGGTGCTGCGGCGGCCCCCAGCTTCCGAACCACGCGTCATTGGACGGGTTGAAGATGAAGTCCGGCCGATTGTCACGATCGACAACCTGTCCCGAGAAGATGATTTCGTAGCAGACCTGCAGCCCAGCTTTGCCAAGCGCGCCCAGATCGAGCGACCGGGCCCCGGGCCCCGGCCAGAAATCGAAGTCGCCCGGCGCCAGACGCGACAGGCCGATCGCGGAAAGCAGGGGCCGCATCGGCAGATACTCGCCATATGGCACCAGATGCGACTTGTCATAGCGGCCGATCAGTTGATGATCGGAGTCCATCGCAAAGACGCTGTTGCGCGCACCGACTGCGCGCCCCTCGGCTTCGTCAAATTCCAGTTTGAGCGCGCCGAGCACGAGCATGTCGCCGGGTTTCATCAGCATGCCGAGCTGCTGACGGACAAATTCCGGCGGGCGACCGTAATAATAGCGAGCCGGATAGCCGGTCTCCAGATAGTCCGGAATGGCCGCTTCCGGCCAGAAGATGATCCGCGGATCATCGTCTGCCCGTAGCGTCAGTTCCGCCAGCTTCGCCAGATTCTGATCCTCATAGCCGGCCTTCCATTTGTCCTGCTGACCGATATTGGGCTGGACCACGGTGATCAGCGGCTGGTCTGGAGACACCGGCGTCGCTCGTGGTTGCGGCAATAACGCAAGTCCGGCAAAGACCAGAAGCAACGGCAGCGCCACCCGCCATTCTTTCCGGCAAAGCAGCCACAGGCCGCCCGCGCCAGCGATCAGGATCGCCGACAACCCATAGGTGCCGATGATCGTGCCGGACCCGGCCATCTGGCCGAGCGGTAGCGCAACCGACCCGAGCGGGTTCCAGATGAAGCCGCTGAACACCCAGCTCCTTAGCCATTCGGTGACGATCCAGGCTCCGGCCAGTGCGATGACCAGGACCAGCGGCCGGCCCCTGCCGATCCACCAACCGGCCAGCGCGGCCAGCGCTGGATAGACCGCCAGATAGAGCGAAAGCAGCACGACAGCGATATAACCGAGCCACTCGGGCATCGCCGCCTGGAAGGTGAAAGCCTTGGCGATCCAGTTCAGGCCGATGATGAAATGGCCGACACCGAACAGCCAGCCGGTAAAAAAGGCGGCCTTGCGGCTCCCTGCCCGCATCACCAACACCATCCACCGGGCCAGCATCAATATGGTCAGCGGCCAGAGGTTCAGCGGCGCGAAGCCGGTTGCGCTCAACCCGCCCGCAAACAGCGAGATTGCATAGGGATGGCGGGCGATCATTTCACGGAGTTTTGACACCAGCGGCTTTTGCCGTGTTCGCGATCACCATTCAATTGCTAATTGCCGGAACAGCCATTTGCTTGCTAACGTCCGGCCATGAAAATTCTCGCTCTTCTGACGCTCGCGCTGACGCAACCGGCAAATAGCCAGCTCGAGCCGCTCAGCACGGACCAGCAACAGGCCCTCACCTGCGTCGCCGTGCTGGCGATTGTCGCTTCCGAACAGGAACGGGGCGTAACCACCGCGCTCGACTATCCCTTGCTCGCCGAACGCGGCGCGACCTATGCCGGGCTGGTCGGCCAGCGGATCATGGAGGATAGCGGCCGCAGCAAGGAACAGGTCCGCGATGCCATGATAGCAGCCGTGGCCGAGCGGCAGGCTCTCGCGCAACAGGCCGCCGATCCGGATGAGACGGTTGGTGACGAAATGGCCGGCTGCCTTGCTTTGCTCGATGCCGCGGTGCCACCCAAACCGAAACCGGACCTGACGCAATGCGCCGGCATGCTGCAACTTGCCTATGAAGAAGTTTACAATCGCGAGGGACTGTCCAAGACAGCGCAGGATCTGAAGACATTGGCAACGGTGCTCGACAGCCGCGCGCGCGACAAGATGCGGGCCGAAGGACTGAGCGGTCAGGAAAGCGACATAATGCTGACCCGGAGCCGAGAGGCGATGCTGGCCGACGCCAGGGAGCGGGAATCAAGCGGTCAGGGTTCCAATCTGGATTTTGAACATTGCTTCACCCTCGCCGCGCCGGAAGACAAGCAGAGAAAATATGAACATTGAATCCCGACCGCCCCTGCGGCCGTTCCATCTGGCTTTTCCGGTCCATGATCTCGACGCGGCCCGCACTTTCTATGGCGATCTGATCGGTTGTGAAGAAGGCCGCAGCGACTCACACTGGATCGATTTCAATCTTTACGGGCACCAGCTCGTCGCTCATCTTGACCAGACCTACACCGCCCTGCCGATGGTCAATCCGGTCGATGGCGAGCAGGTCCCGGTGCCCCATTTCGGCGTCGTACTGACCATGGCCGAATGGCAGGCACTTGCCGATCGGCTATCCGCAGCGGGGATCCGCTTTGTGATTCCGCCAACAATCCGCTTTGAAGGACAGGTGGGCGAGCAGGCGACGATGTTTTTTCAGGATCCGAGCGGCAACGCGCTCGAGTTCAAGGCCTTTGCCAGCGATGACCGGCTGTTTGCCAAGGAGTGACCGGCAAATTCGCGCCTAGGCCTGTTGCTCGTTGCCGATGCTGACCAGACCATTTTCCAGTTGCCGTTCGGCCATGTCCCGCGCGCTGTTGCGCGCCAGCCCCAATGATCCGGAGAGACGCTCTCCGATCAACGCATCGCCGAGGGCCATCAGCACCAGCACCAGCGTATCTTCGTGCAACTCGCGATCCTTGTGCCCGTCATCCCCGACATCGTCGACCAGTTTGTGAATCGCCTCGACGATCGGATCCAGCGCATCCTCGTTACCGGTCAGCATCATCCAGGACCAGAGCGCCGCAGCCCCCTGTTTGTCAAACGCATCGAAGGTCAGATCGACAATATCGCGCGCGGAGCCTTCGCCGGAGCGTGACTTGATAATAGCCTGCGCAATCATGCCGCAGACCTCGTCGGACAGATAGACCGCCAAAGCTTTTTGCAGACCCGAGGCGGAGCCGAAATGATGCAGGAGATTGGCATGGGTGCGCCCGATCCGGCTGGCAACGGCCTTCAGTGTTACCGACTGCGGCCCGGTTTCGATCAGCAGATCGCGGGCGGCTGCCAGCGCCATGCCGCGGCTTTCTTCAGGAGAGAGGCGTCTCTTTGCTATTGACATTTATGTAAGTAACCCTATTATCACTGATGTTAGCTATAGGCCGCATTTCGCAAAATGGAAACAGCCCATGAATATGCCCCAGATTGTCAGTGCTGAACCGGCAACCATAGACACGCCCACGCCCGAGGGACACGAAATCACACCGCGTGACCGCCGTTTCGGCCGGGAACAAGGCTATGACCCTGAAAAATACTGGCAGAATGGCGATCCTATCGCGACTGCCTTTTACAATTGCCTGTCGCTCACCTTCCCGCGCGGCGAAGCCTTTTTCATCGAGAGCGTGAAAGAGTTTCGCGAGCACACGCCACAGCAGTTGCAGAAAGAAATCCGCGCCTTTGTCCAGCAGGAAGTGATCCACAGCCGCGAACATCTGGCGCTGAACCGCCGGGTCGAGGAAAATGGCTATGACACCAGCCGAATCGAACAGCGGATCACCGAATCGCTGGCCATGACAAAAGGCCGCCCGAAAATTACCAATCTCGCGGCGACGATGATCCTCGAACATTTTACCGCGATCATGGCCCAGCAATTTCTCGCCAATCCCCGCCACTGGAAGGATTCGGACGAGGAAACCGCCGACCTGTGGCGCTGGCACGCCCTCGAAGAGATCGAGCATAAGGGCGTTGCCTATGACACCTGGCTCTACGCGACCCGGAACTGGAGCCGCTGGCAACGCTGGAAAGTGAAGGCACTGATGATGCTGGTGATCACCCGCAATTTCTGGGGCAATCGCTGGAACGATACACTCGATCTGCTGGCGCAGGACGGCATGACCGGATGGCGGATGAAGCTGAAGCTGCTGAAATTCCTGCTGATCGAGCCGGGCATTGCGCGGGCGATCATCATCCCGTGGATCAAATTCTTTCTGCCCGGATTTCATCCGTGGAACGAAGATGACCGGCACCTGATCCGGCGCGCCGAGAGCGAATATGAGTCGGCGATTACCGGACGGCCGGCGACAGCCTAGAATCAAGTCCTAGCGCCCGGCGATTAGTGCGCAGCTCTGTTGATGTCGACTTTTTCGACCCATTCCGGAAAGAAACTGGGCTCGCGGTTCGACCATCCCGGCGCGGTCGCCGCGGCTTCGCTGATTGACTGCAGCAGGCTCTTGCGGGTTTTCGGGTGCAGATGGGGTAATGCCGCCGCTGCGCAAAAGGCGCCGGGCAACCATGGACGTGAATCCGGTCCGAGCAGCCGCTCGTAGAGAAAACGAAAGGCCGGGAAGCTGTGGATACGGCCCTGACCCAGATCATAGGCGGCCAGCGAAATCAACGCCGGCATGAACGCCTCGATGCTGTCGACCGCGCAGTCTTCGGGAATGGCTTTGCGGATATCGCGAATGCGCCGGTACAGCGAAATCTGCACCTGGATGCCCGCTTCTTCCACCTTGTCCCGCGACCATGTCTCGACGGCATCGGAACGCTCGAGCCCGACGTCCAGCGACCGGCGGATATAGCGCTGGGTCGCGGAGCTGAAACTCGCAAATTCCTTTATCTCGGCCAGCGTCATCGCACCGGGGACGGATCGTGTTTCCTTGGTCATCTCTTCACCACTCCTCGTGGGCTTTTCCCACCAGAACAGTTGAGCAAAACATGGTTAGCAATTGGTTAAACCGGAGCGGTTTAATCCTGCGCGGCCTCTACGGAGTGGGAAAATTGCGCGTAAGGCTTATAAAGTTTCGACCAACCGCAAGCATGGTTCGACCGGTCGCGATTCGGCTAGAGACAATTGATACCAAATTGGCCTAAGCTGACCCGAAACCACGAATTGAACGCATATGAGAAAATTTGAACTGGGAAACCACAAGCCGTCGGTCGGGCATCAGGTAGCCATCCTGTCGATCGTCGGATTCTGGTTTTTCTACATGATCGTCCTGACATTGCGGGCGTCCATCGGTGACTGGCCGGCGCAAGGCGAGATGGTCATGCGGCGGACAGTCGTCACGATTTTCGGTATCGGCACAACCTATCTGCTCTATCTGTTTCTGCGACAATTCGAGGACCGGGCCCTTTCGACCCGGATCATAACGGCCTTTGCCGCCGCCATTCCCTGCGCGATCATCATCGCCTCGTTCAACCATTATGTCTTCAACGTCTATTATCCGGAAAATCTCTGGGACGAAGCGCATGTCGAGGAAATGCGCAAATATATGTCGCAGGAGAATCTGGCGTTCAAGGCGATCTTCGAAGATGCCACGTCGCGCTTTTTCTTCATCGTCAGCTGGACCTCCCTCTATCTGACTCTGAGCTACGCTGGCAGGGTCCGGCAGGTCGAGCGCAAGGCCGCCCGCTTCGCCCAGGCGGCGCAGGATGCCGAATTGCGGTCGCTGCGCTATCAGGTCAATCCGCATTTCCTGTTCAACACGCTCAACAGCCTGAGCACCCTGGTGATGCGCAGCCAGCCGGAAGAGGCCGAGGAGATGATCCTCAACCTGTCGAAATTCTATCGTACCAGCCTGTCCGGCGATCCTCTGGAGGATGTGCCCTTGTCGGAAGAGGTGCATCTGCAAAATCTCTATCTCGATATCGAGGCGGTGCGCTTCCCCGAACGGCTGCGGACGAAGGTGAATATTCCCGACGACCTGCTCGGCGTTCTGGTCCCTGGCCTGATCCTGCAACCGCTGGTGGAGAATGCGATCAAGCATAGTGTCGCCCACAGCAAGCGCCCGGTGACCATAGCGATCAGCGCCCGCTCCGACGGCGACAATCTGATCCTGACGGTGGCCGATGACGGCGATCCGCGACCGGTCGATCTGCAGGATGATGGCGCCAGCAACGGCATTGGCCTGGCCAATGTCCGCGACCGGCTCGAAACGCGCTTTGGCCGGCAGGCCGGTCTGCAGACTGTACGTCCGGCAGAAGGCGGCTATATTGCGCAGCTGACCCTCCCGTTGATGCTGGACAACCCATGACCGAAGAAACCGAAACCAGACCGCTGACCACGCTGATCGTCGACGATGAGCCGCTGGCGATCGAACGGCTGCAACTGCTCTGTGCGCGGCAGCCGGATATCAATCTGATCGGTACCGCCAGCGACGGCGAAGCGGCGCTGCGCCTTACCGAACAGCTGAAGCCGGATTTGCTGCTGCTCGATATCGCGATGCCCGGCAAGGACGGGCTGGATGTCGCGCGCGCCCTATCCGGCCAGGCCGATGCACCCGCGATCATATTTGTCACCGCCTTTGACCGCTTCGCGGTCGAGGCCTTTGATGTCGCCGCAATCGACTATGTCCTGAAGCCGGTCGAAAATGCCCGCCTGCAGCTGGCCATATCCCGGGTCAGGGAACGCACCGCCGAACCGCGAAAGGATGAAGCAGACGACTCCCCCTGGGCCGAAGAATTCTGGGTCCCCTACAAGTCCGAACTGCGCCGCATCGTCGCCTCCGAGATCGACCGGGTCGAGGCCGAGCGCGACTATATGCGCCTGCATGTCGGCAGCGTCAGCTATCTGCTGCACCAGACCATCACCGGTCTGGAAGAGCGGCTCAATCCGGAAGAATTCATCCGCCTGCACCGCTCGCATCTGGTCCGGCGCGACTGGATTGCCGGCCTGCGCCATGACGGCGGCGGCGTGTGGATGGCCTGCCTCAAATGCGGCACCGAAATCCGCATCGGCCGTACCCATCTGGCGGCAGCGAAAAAGCTGGCGGGCAAATAGCCGCCGTTCCTGATAGCGAGTCGGTCTTTCCGTAAGAATACCCATCGACAAGATATCGGGGGAAGTCCTATTTAGCGGCGTCACCATCCGGGACCTTCGGACATCATCGTGCTGCTGAATATCGCCATCATTCTTGCCGCAATCGCAACCGGACTGTTGCTATTCTCCCCGCGCCTGGCGAAATCAGCCCTCTGGCGCGCGACGGTGACACCATTGGCCTCGATTATCGGCAGCGGATTTCTGGTGCTCGCACCGATACTGGTGACCGACTATGGCTATATCGCGCCACTGATCATGGCCGGCCTTTGTCTCGGTGCCTATCTGTTTGGCGGCGCCATCCGGTTCAATATATTGCAACGCAATGGCAAGCATCCGCAGCAGGACCGGTGGACGGACCACCTGGAACTGGCCGCTTCCTGGGCTTTGGTGTTCGCCTTCATCATTTCGGTTGCCTATTATCTCAACCTGTTCGGTGCATTTGGGGTCAGCCTGACCGCATTTGACAATGATGCCAATGCCAAGCTGCTAACCTCGGCCGTCTATCTGTTGATCCTGATCGTCGGCTGGACCCGCGGTTTCAAGGCGCTGGAGAAGATGGAATACAGCGCGGTGACGCTGAAGCTGGCGATCATCGTCGGTCTGCTGGTCGGTCTGACTTCCTATTTCTACCAGAAGGCGAGCGCGGCGACATTGTTCGTTCATCCGCCGCTGCTTTCCGGCTGGCCGGCGATCACGCTCGCCTTCGGCCTGATCATCACGGTGCAGGGCTTTGAAACCTCCCGCTATCTCGGCCGCAATTATGATTCGGCGACGCGGATCAAATCGATGCGGCTGGCGCAGATTGTCAGTAGCGTGATCTATTTGGTCTATATCGGCCTGTTTGCCTATAGTTTCGAGCGCGAGCAATTTGCGCTCACCGAAACCGCGATCATCGACATGATGGGCATCATCACGCCGGTTCTGCCGCTGCTGCTGGTAGCAGCTGCGCTGGCCGCCCAGTTCAGCGCCGCGATCGCCGATACCAGCGGCTCGGGCGGACTGGTCGAGGAACTGACACAGGGCCATATCAAGGCACGCACCGGCTATGCGATCCTGGTCGGTATCGGACTGCTGCTGACCTGGAGTGCCAATGTTTTCCAGATTATCGCTTATGCGAGCCGCGCCTTTGCGCTCTATTATACGTTGCAATCATTGATCGCGGCGCGCCGGGCGTTTCTGATCGATGGAGAACGGCTCAAGGCTGCGGGCTTCATCCTGCTGGCGATATTCGGCATCATGATCATGCTGTTCGGCAATGATGTCGAATCGTCAAATGCTTGAGCAGCGCCGGACCATCGGGTGGTATCGGCCTGCTAGGCGATGACCGTCCGCGGCCGGGCCTGCCGATAGGTGCCCAGGATCCGCACGCTGTTGCAGTGATAGCCCAGTTCGGCAAGCGCCCGGTCGATCGCCGGATCGCCGGGAGCACCCTCGATATCGGCGAAAAATTCGGTGGCGGCAAAGCTGCTGCCCTGCTGGTAGCTTTCCAGCTTGGTCATGTTGACACCATTGGTCGCAAAGCTGCCGAGCGCCTTGTACAGCGCGGCCGGTATATTTTTGACCTCGAAGATGAAGGTCGTCATCAACGGGCCGTCGGGTTCGGGGACGGCCGCTTCCGGCGCGAGCACCACGAAGCGGGTGATATTGTCCGGCGCATCCTCGATTGCATCGGCGATCGGCTGAAGACCGTAGATCTGGGCGGCAAGCCGGGGTGCGATAGCCGCGGCATGGGGGTCGTCCTGCTGGGCGACAAAGGCCGCCGCCGCCGCCGTATCGGCATAGGCCACGGGGATGATGCCACGCTTGCGCAGATAGTGGCGGCACTGGCCGAGCGCTTGCGGATGGCTCATTGCGGTGCGGATCTCGGCGCTGGCCGAGCGCGCCATCAGGCAGTGGCTGATCTGCATGAAATATTCGTCGACGATATGAAGACCCGATTCGGGGAGCAGAAAATGGATATCGGCAACCCGCCCGTTGAGCGAATTTTCGATCGGAATGATCGCGCTGCCGGCCGTGCCATGTTTCACGGCGTCAATCGCATCCTCGAAAGCAAAGCAGGGAACCGGCAAGCCGTCCGGCGCATAGTCAAGCGCGGCGAGATGGGAATTGGCTCCGGGAGCACCCTGGAAGGCAATCGCCTGTTCCGGCTTTTCAGCGCCTTTTTCGGTCATTTTCCTGACCATGCCCAATGCGTTTTTCGGAAAGCTGTCCATCTCGTCCCTCTATTACATTGCTGCGATAGTCGAACGGGATGCAGCGGGGCAAGAGGGAAGTGGCCCGCCGGTCAGGCGCCTGCGCATTTCGCGGGGACCGTCGCATAAATTACGGCAATTGAGGCCTTGCGTTGGTCCGTTGCTCTCTTTACAGACAGCACAAATTTGGCAGGCCCATGGCCGCCGCTCACTCAGGGGTTTGAGAGACAATATGAGCAACAACAACACCATCGCAGGCTGGGTCCTGGCCGGCGGCATCGCGGCCCTCGGCTTTTCAATTCTCAGCGGCAAATATTTCCACGCGGGCAAGCACGAGCGTCCGGAAGTCATGGGCTATGTAATCGAGGGCGTTGAAACCTCCGGCGGTGCGGACGCCGGTCCGTCGATCGAAGCCCTGTTGCAGACGGCCGATGCCGCGGCCGGTGAAAAGGTTTTCGCCAAATGTGCCGCTTGCCACACGATCAACCAGGGCGGTGCCAATGGCGTCGGTCCAAACCTGTGGGACACCATGGGCAAGCCCCACGGTCATGTCGCCGGCTTTGCCTATAGCGACGCGCTGAAAAGCATTCCGGGCAACTGGGACTGGACCGCCATGGACGCTTGGCTTACTTCGCCGCGCAAATATGCCAATGGCACGAAGATGACCTTTGCCGGTCTCGGCAAGGCCGAAGACCGGGCCAATCTGATGGTTTATCTGAACGCCCAGGGGTCGAACATTCCTCTGCCGCCTCCTCCAGCGGCCGAAGAGCCGGCTGCTGAAGAAGCGGAGGCGGAAGCCGGCACTGAGGCAGAGGCCGAAGAAGCCGTGGAAGCCGACGCAGCGGCGGCTGAAGAATAAGCGCCGGCCCGGGCTGCGCCGGGCTGCCTAGTTGCAGTCCAGCTCGTAAAATTCCTGGATAATATCCCAGGCTTCGTCGGCGGTCTCCACGAACTCGAACAGCTCGAGGTCCTTACGGCTGATCGTGCCTTCGTCGGCCAGTGCGTCGAAGTTGATCACGCGGTTCCAGAATGTCTTGCCGAACAGCAGGATCGGTAGCTTTTCCATCTTGCCGGTCTGGATCAAGGTGACCAGCTCCAGAAACTCGTCCAGCGTGCCAAAGCCGCCGGGGAAGACCGCGACCGCCCGGGCGCGCAGCAGGAAGTGCATCTTGCGCAGCGCGAAATAGTGGAACTGGAAGCTCAGCGACGGAGTCACATATTCATTCGGTGCCTGCTCATGCGGCAGCACGATATTGAGACCAATCGATTCCTTGCCCACATCGGCCGCACCGCGATTGGCTGCCTCCATGATCGAGGGGCCGCCACCCGAGCAGACAACGAAATCGCGTTTGCCATTCTCCGAAATACCGCAAGCGCTGGCCAGCCGCGCCAAATTCCGGGCTTCGTCATAATATTTGGCTTTTTCCTTCAACCGCTCGGCGATCTTGCGCGAATCCTCGTCGGCCGCCGCCTCAATCAGGGCATCCGCCTTGTCGGGTTCCGGGATGCGCGCCGATCCGTACATCACCAGAGTCGATCCGATACCCGCTTCGTCGAGCAGCATTTCCGGCTTTAGCAGTTCAAGCTGGAAGCGGACCGGACGCAATTCCTCCCGCAGCAGAAAATCGGTGTCCTGAAACGCCAGCCGATAAGCCGGATCGCGGGTCTGGGGGGTTCCGAAATCCCCTTTCTCGGCGAATTCGGCTTCCTGTTTTGCACGGTAAAAACGGCGGTCGTGGAGATCTTTATTGGTCATGGCCTTGCTCTAATGCATAGAGCAGTGACTGACCAGTGACCTTGTGTCGCTATCGACAATATCCGCTGCCGCTCATGTCGAGATGAAAATGATCCCGATGGGCCGCATTGTAATTGGGGCTGAGAACAGTGCCAAAACGTTTGCAGGCGCTTGAGTGGATAGCGGCGAGAAACTGCATTTCCTGGCGACCGCTTTTCCAGTTATTCTCGACTGTGATCCGCCGACCGTCGGCGAGCACGAAACCGGAAACATCGATCGCATTGGCATGCGCATGTTGCGACAATTTACCCGATCCGGCGATATTACGACAGCTGTAGCTGCCCATTGTCTCGATCCGCTGGAGATCGCTGCCGAGATATTTGCGCGCCGCCCGTTTGACGGCATATTCGGTCCATGCCGCAAATTTTCCGGCGAGTTCGCATTTTACCGGCCCGAGATTGGTGACATCGGCCCCTACATCCAGCAACTTGATACTGTCGATCTGGCTGCACCCGCCGCTGAACCGGCGATTTGGCAAGGGCGAGAAACGGACATTGGCCCTGCCCAGTTCGCTAAAACATTGCTGCGCCGAAGGGGTCGGGTTGAACGAACCGAGACCGGCGGAGGCCTGGGGCCGCTGCGATTGGCTGCTAGGGCCCGCCGGGATCGCGCCACAGGCACTGACAATCAGCGAAGCGAGACCCAGAAATGCGACATTGCGCGCCCGGCGCCCGATATCAGATGACCTTTTCATGCTGCGCTCTATGTCAGAAGATGGTTAAATCCGGGCTGCAATCCATGGTTAACAGAATCTTGCCCCCTGTTTTGCCGGATTGTGAATTACCTAGTCGGAAACCACGCTCAGCGACACCGGATGCGAAAGTCAGGAAAAAAACCGGGCCGGGGATTGAAAAGCTCCCCCGCATTGCTAACCTTGATCGGTGTAGCTGCAATTTTGAACTTGCGCGCCTGAAATGTCGATGGACAAGACAGCGGTGCCTGTTCAAAATGGCGGCAAACCTATCAGAGCTGGAGAAGATGCCCATGAAATATTCCGTTATTACCGCCGCTGCGACTGCCTTGATCGCCACCACCGGTCTGTCCTCCCCGGCCCTGGCCACCGGCAAGATGACCTGCGAAGCGGGCCCGCAATCCGGCTGGAAAACGCAGGCCGAGCTGAAAGCAGAGCTAGTAAAAAAAGGCTGGACAGTCAAAAAATCCAAGGTCGATGGCGGCTGCTACGAAGTCTATGGCACCACTCCGGAAGGCGACCGGGTAGAAGCCTATTTCCATCCCGTATCCCTTGAAAAACTGCTGGTTTCACGCCGCGGCGAGATTCTTTTCCAGAAGAAATAGACGGTATCATCCGCAACAAAGATCGCGCTTGACATGCTGCGCCGCACAAGACAAAGCGGCGCCGGGCCACGCGGTCCCAACGCCGCGCGAGCTCTCTGTAAGGAGAAGCGTTACAATGACTGATACGACTATACCGACGCCAGAATTGCGTCCAGACTGCCCGAATTTCTCTTCGGGTCCGACAGCCAAATTCCCCGGCTGGTCCCTCGACAATATCAACACCATCGCCATGGGTCGCTCGCACCGTTCTGCGACCGGCAAGGGACGATTGAAATATGCGATTGACCTCAGTCGCGAACTGCTCGGCATTCCCGACGATTATCTGATCGGCATTGTTCCGGCCTCCGATACAGGCGCCGTCGAACTGGCGATGTGGAATATGCTGGGTGCCCGTCCGGTGACGGTTGCCGCGTGGGAAAGCTTCGGCAATGTCTGGATCCAGGACGCCGTGAAGCAACTCAAGCCTGCCAACCTGACGGTCCTCGAAGCCGATTATGGCGAAATTCCTGACCTGACCACGATCGACAAGGGTGACGATATCGTCTTCACCTGGAACGGTACCACGTCGGGCGCAAGAATTCCCGATACCGACTGGATTGCCGACGACCGCGAAGGCGTCACCATCAACGACGCGACCAGCGCCGTCTTTGCCCAGCCGATGGACTGGTCCAAGCTCGATGCCACCACCTACAGCTGGCAGAAGGTCATGGGGTCGGAAGCCGGTCACGGCATGCTGATTCTCAGCCCCCGCGCCGTAGAACGGATCGAAAGCTACAGCCCGTCCTGGCCGCTGCCGAAAATCTTCCGGGTGAAGAAGGGCGACAAGCTCAACACCGCGATCTTTGAAGGCGCGACGATCAACACGCCGTCCCTGCTCGCAACCGAAGACTATATCGCTTCGCTCGAATGGGCCAAGTCGATCGGCGGCTTGCCGGAACTGCATGCCCGCGCCGACCGCAACGCCAAAACCGTCCACGACTGGATCGAAGCCACGCCGTGGATGCGCAACATGGTCAGCGATCCGGCCAAATGGACCAACACCGGCGTCTGCATGGTGTTCCAGGGCGAATGGTATGACAGTCTCGACGACGATGCCAAGGCCTCCGTGCCCAAGAAGATCGCCGCAATGCTCGAGCAAATGGACGTTGCCTACGACTTCAACGGCTATCGCGATGCACCGCCGTCGCTGCGCATCTGGTGCGGCTCAACGGTCGAGCAGGAAGACATACGCCGTCTGCTGCTGTGGATCGAATGGGCCTATGCTCAGGTAAAAGCCGAGCTTTCCTAATTGTGTCGCCCCGGCGCAAGCCGGGGCCAGACCAATGCCCTGCTGTAAAGCCATTGGTCTAGAAGCCGGCCCGTGCCGGTGCGATCATTCCGACAAGGAACATTATCATGCCAAAAGTACTTATTTCCGACAAAATGGACCCGAAAGCCGCCGAGATTTTTCGGCAGCGTGGTTGCGAAGTTGACGAGATCACCGGCCAGACGCCGGAAGAGCTGATGAAAATCATCGGCGAATATGATGGCCTTGCCATCCGCTCCTCGACCACGGTCACCCCCGAACTCCTGGACGCTGCGACCAATCTGAAGGTCGTCGGCCGCGCCGGTATCGGTGTCGACAATGTCGATATCCCGGCCGCCTCAGCCAAAGGCGTCGTGGTCATGAACACACCGTTCGGCAACAGCATCACCACGGCGGAACATGCCATCGCCCTGATGTTCGCGCTAGCCCGCCAGCTGCCCTCCGCCGACGCCTCCACCCAGGCCGGCAAATGGGAAAAGTCGAAATTCATGGGCGTCGAGCTGACCAACAAGACGCTCGGCCTGATCGGCGCTGGGAATATCGGTTCGATTGTCGCCGAACGCGCGATCGGATTGCGGATGAAGGTTGCCGCCTATGATCCGTTCCTGACCGAAGAGCGGGCCGTGGAAATGGGCGTCGAGAAAGTGACGCTGGACGAACTGCTCGCCCGCGCCGACTTTATCACCATGCACACGCCGCTCACCGACCAGACGCGCAATATCCTGTCCGCCGAAGCGCTGGCCAAAACCAAGCCGGGCGTCCGTATCATCAACTGCGCGCGTGGCGGGCTGATCGACGAGGCAGCCTTGAAGGAAGCTCTCGAATCCGGCCATGTCGCCGGCGCGGCCCTGGACGTTTATGCTCAGGAACCGGCAAAGGAAAATGCCCTGTTCGGGACACCGAACCTGATCTGCACACCGCATCTTGGCGCTTCCACCAGCGAAGCCCAGGTGAATGTCGCGATCCAGGTCGCCGAGCAGATGGCTGACTATCTGGTCAATGGCGGCGTCGAAAATGCGCTCAACATGCCGAGCCTGTCGGCGGAACAGGCACCGAAGCTGAAACCCTATATGGCGCTTGCCACCCAGCTTGGTTCTCTCGTCGGCCAACTCGCAGCCGACCAGATCAAGGGCGTGGCCGTTGAAGTGGAAGGCGCAGCCGCAGAGCTGGACCAGAAGCCGATTACGGCAGCGGTTCTGGCCGGACTGATGCGGGCCTATAGCGACACCGTCAACATGGTCAACGCGCCCTATCTGGCGAAAGAACGCGGTCTCGATGTCCGCGAAATCCGTCATGAGCGCGAGGGTGATTATCACACGCTGGTCCGCGTATCCGTAACCACAGACGAAGGCGAAAAATCGGTTGCCGGCACTTTGTTCGGATCGTCCGGTCCGCGGCTGGTCGAAATGTTCGGGATCAAGGTCGAAGCCGATATGGAAGGCGATATGCTCTATATCGTCAACCGCGACGAGCCCGGCTTTATCGGTCGCGTCGGTTCGACTCTTGGCGAGGCAGGCGTCAATATCGGCACCTTCCACCTTGGCCGTCGCAGCGATGCGCCGGGTGGCGAAGCGGTATTGCTGCTATCGATCGATTCGCCGGTCGAAGAGCCGGTGCTGTGGTCGGTCTGTCAGCTGGAAGGCGTCAAGACGGTCAAGGCCCTGAGCTTTTGATTCAATAGGCGAGACCCAAGAAAAAAGATGGCCTGAGCCTTTGCTTGGGCTATGGAGCAGGGCCATGCGAAAACCATCGAATCTCTTGCCCGAAGGATTTCACGACGCGCTGCCGCCTTATGCCGAGGCGGCATCGCGACTGGAACGCGATGTGCTCGATACGCTCGCCAGCCACGGCTATGCGCGGGTAACCCCGCCGCTCGTCGAATATGAGGATGGCCTGACCGACCGGATGCAGGGCGCCTCGCGCAGCGATCTGATGCGCTTTGTCGATCCGATTTCGCAGCGCACCTTGGCACTGCGTCCCGACATGACCATGCAGATCGGTCGGATTGCCACGACCAGTCTGGCCGACCGTCCCCGGCCGCTCCGGCTCGGCTATTCCGGACAGGTATTGAAATTGCGCTCGGGACAATTGCAGCCGGAACGCAGCCGGCTGCAAATTGGCGCAGAGTTGATCGGCAATGACAGCGTTATTGCCGCCAGCGAGATTGTCTCGGTCGCGATCGAAGCGCTCGAACGGGCAGGTGTTTCCGGCATTACCATCGACTTCACCCTTCCCGATTTGATCGATATTCTGGCCGATGGCCCCTTGCCCCTCAATGAAATCCAGATTGCCGAGGTCCGGAACGAACTGGATATGAAAGATGCTGGCGGGCTGAACAGCATCGGCGCAACCGGTTATCTGCCACTGATCGAAGCGACCGGACCGTTCGATGAAGCAATGGCCAAAATGCGGGACTTTGACAGCGACGGCCTGCTGGGTTCGCGGCTGGACGGCATTTCCCGGATTGCCGCAAGCATCAAGGGCAAGGCCAGCCTCACGCTCGACCCGACCGAACGGCACGGTTTCGAATATCAGAACTGGTTCGGCTTCACCCTCTATGCCGACAGTTTCATCGGCGCTCTGGGCCGCGGTGGCAGTTATGAAATCGTGCACCCGGACGGCGATACAGAAGCCGCAGTCGGCTTCTCGCTCTATCCCAATCCGCTGATCGACGCCGGATTTGGCGCCAAGGCCAGCGAGCAGATTTTTCTGCCGATTGGCCATGACAAGCAGCTCGCGGCACATTTGCGGCAGACGGGCTGGCGGACAGTGGCGGCGCTGTCGGACAAGGACCAGGCCGAGGCGCTTGGATGTTCCCATATTCTAAACGGCGACCAGCCGGAACCAGTATAAGAAAGTGATTCAATGGCCAATGTAACGGTAATCGGCGCGCAATGGGGTGATGAAGGCAAGGGCAAGATTGTCGACTGGCTATCCGAACGCGCCGATGTCGTGGTCCGTTTTCAGGGCGGCCATAACGCCGGCCATACGCTGGTCGTCGATGGCGCGGTTTACAAGCTTTCGCTACTGCCCTCCGGCATCGTCCGGGGCGCCCTGTCGATTATCGGCAATGGCGTCGTGCTCGATCCCTGGCATCTGCGCGACGAGATCGAGAAACTGACCGGTCAGGGCGTCGCGATCAACACCGACAATTTCGGCATCGCCGAAACCTGCCCGCTGATCCTGCCGATCCACCGCGATCTCGACGCCATGCGCGAAGACGCCAGCGGCAAGGGCAAGATCGGCACCACCCGCCGCGGCATTGGTCCGGCCTACGAAGACAAGGTCGGCCGCCGCGCGATCCGCGTTTGCGATCTCGCCCATCTCGACGACCTGGGGCCGCAGCTCGACCGGCTGTGCGCGCATCACGACGCGCTCCGTGCCGGCTTCGGTGAACCGCCTGTGGATCGCGAACGGCTGCTCAATGACCTGAAGGAAATTGCCGACAGTGTGTTGCAATATGCCCAGCCGGTCTGGAAGCGGCTCAACGAAGCGCGGCGCGACGGCAAGCGCATCCTGTTCGAAGGCGCGCAGGGCGTCTTGCTGGATGTCGATCACGGCACCTATCCCTTTGTCACCAGTTCCAACACGATTTCGGGCACCGCTGCAGGCGGCTCCGGCATTGGTCCCTCCGGCACCGGCTATGTTCTCGGGATCACCAAGGCCTATACAACCCGCGTCGGCTCCGGGCCCTTCCCGACCGAACTGGACGACGAAATCGGCCAGCGGCTCGGCGAGCGCGGCCATGAATTCGGCACCAACACCGGCCGGCAGCGGCGCTGCGGCTGGTTCGACGCCATATTGGTGCGGCAGGCCCTGGCCGTCTCTGGCGTCCATGGCATCGCGTTGACCAAGCTCGACGTGCTCGACGGTTTCAAGGAACTGAAAATCTGCGTGGGCTACCAGCTGGATGGTGTGACCTATGATTATCTGCCGCCCCACCATCAGGACCAGGCGGCGGTGCAGCCGGTCTACGAGACCATGGAAGGTTGGAGTGAATCCACCGCCGGCGCACGCAGCTGGGCCGATCTGCCGGCGCAAGCGATCAAATATATCAAGCGGGTCGAGGAACTGATCCAGTGCCCGGTTGCCCTGGTGAGCACTTCACCGGAGCGGGACGATACAATTTTGGTGACCGATCCGTTCGCGGATTGAGGAAGGTTTTGTATTTTGCCTGCGCGGGGAGATGATTGGTCTGATTTAGAAATCGATATTGCAGTCGCTGATTATTTCTCAATGCTTGCAGATGAGCTCAATGGGACGAAATACAATAAGGCTGAACACAATCGCGGTTTACAACAGGCAATCGATAGAAGCAGAGGCTCGATTGAATTCAAACATCAGAATATCAGTGCGGTATTGCTAGGTCTGGGCCAACCATGGATATTGGGATACAAACCTGCATCAAATTTTCAAAACTCCCTCATATTAGGCGTATTGAGATTTCTCGATAGTACGACAAACTGGAATCCGATCGAAAACAGGAAATATATCGCGGGTTCATCCGATCAAACATTGTTTGAGAATCGGACGTTATGGGTCGGTCCGCCTCCTGCGCATCGAAACGAACTCCCTCCAGTTCAACCTGAATCCCTTGATCGAGTGATCGATCTTGGTGATCCGGCGGCCAGAGATGCTCGCAATCGCACATTAGGCGATGCGGGCGAAAGATGTGTTCTTGAACATGAAATGATGACCTTAAGAAATGCCGGTCGAACGGATTTAGCAGATAAAGTCAAATGGACGGCGCAAGATAATATGGCTGCAGGGTATGATATTGGTTGATATTTTCCCGACGGCCGAGAACGCTGGATAGAGGTTAAAACTACGAACGGCTGGGAACGTACACCGTTTCATATAAGCAGAAACGAATGCTTGGTAGCTAACGAGAACCGAGAAAGATGGACTCTGCTGCGATTATACGACTTTTCAAGGCAACCCAGAGCTTTTGAGTTGCGACCACCGTTGAACAATCACGTTGCATTGACGCCGACGGGATTTCTGGCTCACCTGAGATAAATCATCAAACATCGTCCGCAGAGATCATTTCCTCGCGGTCGATCTCGCCGGTCATCGAGGCCACCGTCACCGCTACCGCGGCATCGCCCGAGACATTGGTGGTCGTCCGCATCATGTCCATGATCCGGTCGACACCGGCGACAAAGGCGATCGTTTCCAGCGGCACGCCGACGCTGCCGAAGACCAGCGCCATCATGATCAATCCCGCACCGGGGATCCCCGCCGCGCCCACCGCGCCTAGCGTGGAGGTAATCGAGATCAGGAGATAATCGCCCCAGGTGAGGTCGACGCCGAATATCTGCGCGCCGAACAAAGTTGCGAGGCCGAGATACATGGCGGTACCGTTCATGTTGATCGTAGCGCCCAGCGAGACGACAAAGCTGGCCACCGAATTGCGGACACCCAGATTGCGTTCGACGCAGCGCAGCGTCACCGGCAGGGTCGCGTTGGAAGAAGCGGTCGAATAGCTGACCGCGATCGCGTCAACGATACCGCGAAAGAAATCGAGCGGTGGCAGTTTGGCGACAAATTTGATCATCCCCGAATAGACAATCCCGATGATCAGCAGGCAGCCGAGATAATTGAGCCCGACCAGTTGGGCCAGCGAGAGCAGTGCATCCATGCCCAATGTACCCGCGACCCAAGCCATCAGCGCGAACACGCCAAATGGCGTCAATTCCATCACGATCATCGTGACTTTCTGCATGACGATAGCGCCGCTATCGAAGATCTTGGCGAGCGGCTTGCCGTCTTCCTTGGCCATCAAGATACCGATACCGATCAGCAAGGCAAAGACGATCAGCGGCAGGACGCGGACATCGGCCATCACCTGCACCGGACTGTCCGGAACAATCGACAGTATCATGTCAATCGCGGTCGTTTCATTGGGGACCGGTGTCTCGCCTTTCTCGATAGCACTTGTGTCCACACCATTGCCGGGCTGGAAAAATGTGCCGAGTGCGAGGCCAAGCCATGCGGCGATCTGGCCGGTGATGACGAACAGGATCATCGCCCGCCCGCCGACACTGCCCAGTTTCTTGAGATCACCAAGCGCCGCAACACCCGCCACCAGCGAGAAGAAGATCAGCGGGACGACCAGCATCTTGATCGCCTTGATGAAGAAATCGCCGATCCATTTGATCGTTTCCGATTCCGGCCCCCATACCAGGCCGGTGATGACACCGAGCACAAGCGCCGCGATCACACGCTGCCAGAGCGGTATCTTGAACCAGAATGCCAACATGCGATTGTCCCCCGAAATTCTATCCCCCATGCCTATCGACCGCTGCGGGGCGCGGCAAGCCTTTAGGGGCAAACTACATCCAGAAGCTGATTGCCAGGCAGGTCGACAGGCCGACGCCAAAGGTCAGCGGGATGCCCGCCTTGAAGAAATCGGTGAAACGGTAATTGCCCGCAGCGTAGACCAGCGTATTGGTCTGATAACCGATCGGCGTGGCAAAGCTGGCGGAAGCGGCAAACATGACCGCGATCACCAGCGGACGGGGATCGACGCCCAGATCATTTCCCAGCGCAATCGCAATGGGCGTGATAATGATCGCGACCGCATTGTTGGTCACAATCTCGGTCATGATGACGGACAGCACATAGATCGCGAAAACCAGCCCCCAGGGTGGTACTTCCCGCAAATAGGGCGTCAGTTCGGAAACGATGAGGTCAACGCTGCCGGCCTGCTGCAAGCCGAGCCCCACGGCGAGCATCCCGAATATCAAAACCAGCACATTGCCGTCGATCGATCCCCAGGCCTCTTCCGCGTCGATACAACGCGCCAGCAGGATCGCACCAACCGCGAGAATGGCGGCGACAGCCAGCGAAATGACATTGAAGGCGGCCAAAACCACCACCGCAACCAGAGCACCGATGGCAATGGGCGCCCGGTCCCTGCGAAAGGCGCGAATCTTGGTCTGGCCGACACCGAACAGATTCGGGTTCTGATACATGCGATGGATATCTTCGCTGGACCCGGTCACCAGCAACCGGTCCGCCGCGTGGATACGGGCGTTGGTCAGATCGGACCGCGGCAGATTGCGATAGCGGGTCATGCCCAATATGCGAACATTGAGCTGCGACAGGAAGGGGATGTCATAAAGCCGGTTGCCGATGCTGGGATGGCTCGGCGCCACCGTGGCTTCGACCAGTTCCTCGCCCAGCGGCCCGGCATCGCCCTTGTGGACTATGCCGACCTTGAAATCCTCCGATTCCCGCAGCGAAATCAGCTCGGCAAGATCCAGTTGCACCACGATCCGGTCGCCCGCCTGCAACTCGTGATGATCCAGATCATGACGAATATAGCTGCTCAGCCGCTTGACGGCCGTGACTTCGATCCCCGCCCGGCGCAGCTCGGCTACGGCAGCAAGTTTCTTGTCGATCACCGACGCTCTGTTGCGCACCGTTAATTCGGTAAGAAAGGCGCTTTCATCGCTACTGTCAAACTGGCCCTTAACCTCGCCACCGGGCAGCAGCCAGCTGCTGAACAGAACCATCATCACGGTGCCGGCAACGGCAGCGATCAGGCCATAGGGGGTAATCTCGAAAATCCCGAACCCTGCGAGCCCCTGATCCCGGGCAACGGCATCGACAATCAGGTTGGTCGACGTGCCGATCAGCGTGGTCGTACCGCCCAATATGCAGATGAAGCTCAACGGGATGAGCAGTTTCTTGGACGAGAAACCGGTGGCCCGCGACAAGCGCAGGATGATCGGGATCAGAACAATCACCACCGGCGTGTTGTTCATGAAGGCGGAAGCGACAAAGGCCCCCAGAAACATTTCCGCGACCGCCAGCTTCGGATGCCGCTTGGCGCGCTTGATGATGAATCCGGCAATGGCATCGATTGTGCCAGTGCGCAGCAGAGCCCCAGACAGGATGAACATCGCGGCAATCGTGATCGGCGCCGTGTTGGAGAAGACCGAAAAAAGACCATCGGAATCAATGATCCCGAGGAACAGGAACATGCAGGCGCCGAGCACAGCAACCACTGCGGCGGGAAAGCGCTCCATGATGAACCCGGCAAACAGAAAGCCGAGAATCACGAGGCCGATGACGGCCTTGTTGGCCTGAATATATTCATCAATGACGTGAAGAATGAGGTCGATCATGGATCAGGACCAGCCGTCTGCACGGTACAGCGAGCCAAAAGGTGCCAAGGGCATGGCAGCTGGTTCCGGAATATATGTCATCCGCATTGCGCCCTATGCATCATTTTCTGATCGGCAAGAACCAATGCCATCATCGCCTCGACGACGGGCACGCCGCGAATGCCGACGCAAGGATCATGACGACCCTTGGTCGATATTTCGGTCGCTTCTCCTTCCGGAGAGATCGTGGGAACGGGCGTCAATATGGAGCTGGTCGGCTTGAACGCCACACGGCAGAAAACCGGTTGCCCGGTGGAAATACCACCCGCCGTACCGCCACTATGGTTGGCGAGAAATTCCGGGCCATCGGCTCCGGGCCGCATGGCATCGGCATTTTCCTCGCCGCGCAAGCGTGCTGCGGCGAAGCCGTCGCCAATTTCCACGCCCTTGGTCGCGTTGATCGTCATCATCGCCGCGGCAATCTCGCTGTCCAGCTTGGCATAGATGGGCGCGCCCCAGCCGGCGGGAACGCCGGTCGCCTCGCAGGCGATGATCGCGCCGAGGCTGCTGCCGTCCTTGCGCGCACCATCGACAAGGGATTCCCAGCGTTTGGCTGCAACCGGGTCGGGGCAGAAAAACGGGTTATTGCCGATTTCATCAGCATCAAAATTTGCCGGATCAATGGCGTCGCCGCCGATTTCGGCCACCCATGCGCGGATCGTGACTTCCGGAATCACCAGCCGCGCCACGGCACCGGCCGCAACCCGTGATGCCGTCTCGCGCGCGCTGGACCGGCCACCGCCGCGATAGTCGCGAAAGCCGTATTTCCGGTCATAGGCATAGTCGGCATGACCGGGGCGATAAGCTTTGGCGACTTCGCTATAGTCCTTGGACCGTTGATCGACATTCTCGATCATCAGCGAAATAGGCGTGCCGGTGGTTTTTCCTTCGAAGATTCCGGAGAGAATTTTGACCTGATCCGGCTCCTGCCGTTGCGTCGTATATTTCGACTGGCCGGGCCGCCGTGCATCGAGAAAGGGCTGCACATCAGCCTCGCTCAGTTCCAGACCAGGCGGGCAGCCGTCAACAACCGCGCCGAGCGCAGGTCCGTGGCTTTCTCCCCAAGTGGAAAAGCGAAAGGCGTGGCCGAAGATATTAAAACTCAAAAGTCGCTCTCCGCGTTTAAAGACTTATTCTGCATCCGATCCCCATTGCCCGGACATCGGCATTCATCAATCCAGCGCGATATCCGGCGCATCTTCCTGCTTCATACCAACGGTATGATAGCCGGCATCGACATGATGGGTTTCACCGGTGACGCCAGCAGAAAGATCGGACAGGAAATAGAGAGCCGACGCGCCCACATCATCGATGGTCACGTTGCGCCGAAGCGGCGAGTTATGCTCGTTCCATTTCAGGATATAGCGGAAGTCGCCAATGCCGGAAGCGGCCAGCGTCTTGATCGGACCGGCGGAAATCGCGTTCACCCTTATGCCGTCAGGACCAACATCATTGGCCAGATATTTGACCGAGGTCTCCAGCGCGGATTTGGCCACGCCCATGACATTATAATGCGGAATAACCTTCTCGGCGCCGTAATAAGACAAGGTCAACATGGACCCACCCGCGCTCATCAGCGCCGCGGCGCGCTTGGCGACGGCGGTGAAGCTGTAAACGCTGATATTCATGGTCATCAGGAAATCGTCCAGTGTGACATCGAAATATTTGCCGCGCAGCGCTTCCTTGTTGGTGAAGCCAATCGCGTGAACGACGAAATCCAGCTTGCCCCAGCGCTTCTCGATTTCGGCAAATGTCGCGTCGAGCTGGTCCATGTCGCTAACGTCGCAATCGAGCAGGAAATCACAGCCCAGTTCTTCGGCCAGCGGCTTGACCCGTTTGGCCATCACCTCGCCCTGATAGCTGATCGCCAGCTCGGCGCCATCGGCGGCCAGACGCTGCGCGATACCCCAGGCCAGAGACTTGTTGTTGGCAAGCCCCATGATCAAGCCTCGCTTGCCTTTCATTAAATCACTCATCGCCATGGTCTCCTGAATTCCGATAATCGCCGCTGATAAACGCTATCCGAATGATTTTCCAGCGTATCATTCGTCCTGTCCGATTCTGGAGGGCCGTTCGGCCAGCGCGGCGTTTATCTCTGCTCCGATTACCATTCCGAGACCGACAAGATAGAAAAAAATCAAGGTGATCACGACCCCGGCAAGGCTGCCATAGGTGAGCTGGTAGTTTGCAGCATATTTGAGGAAAACCGGCAAAAGTCCGGTGATCAGGAGCCACCATCCGCTGATGAACACGGCGCCCGGCCATTTGGGATATTGCCGCGGCCGATATTGCCGGGGCGTCAGCAGCCGGAACAGAAGATAGAGCGTTGTGAACAGCATCAGAAACGGAACGGCGCTGGACAGCGACAGCCAGAGTGCATCGCTTTCGATGGCCGGGAAATAGGTTCCCAGAAATTCGCTGACACCCGCCACCACAAATTGCGCGCTGAGCGCCAGCATCGCGAAAAATACGGAAATCAGAATGAGCGCAATCGATGTCAGGCGATATTCCCAGAACGCCCGCTGCGCCTGGACGCCGTAAGCGCGGTGGAGAATTTCGCGGATGGTTTCGATCAGGCTGGTGGTGGTCCACAATCCGACGATCGCGCTCAGCCAGAGCAAGGGACCGGTCCGCGCCGTCATCGCGTCATTGATCGGGTCGTGCAGCGCGCCCGCGACCGAAGGCGGAACGGTGACCAGAAAAGCCTCGACAAAATCGATGCCGATCGCGGTCTGGCCGAAACCGCCAACAATCGCAGCGGCAACGATGAAGAAAGAAAATACCGCAAGCAGCGACATATAGGCGAAATTGCCGGCAAAGGTGAAACCGTCATGATAGACGCCCACGGCGGTACGCTCGGCGATGATAAGCGCGCGTCGGATTGCACTTTCCTCGGCGAGCGTCTCGCCGGTTCGCTTCCCCGATGCTGCCGGTCCCCCGCCGACCTGCCGCCGGGCCTCGGGAGACAGTTCAGACTGGGAATTCCGGTTCAAACCTACACACCCATGCTGGCGCGCGGATTGTCTTTCGGATCCCAGTCCTTGACAAATTCAGCGAGCTTTTCATCCTTTTCCGGCAGAGTGATCATCAAGGTCACCAACTGGTTGCCGCGGACACCGGATTTGCTGTAAAATCCCTTGTTCTTCAGGCGCAGCGTTTTGCCCGAACTCGATCCGGCAGGAATGGACAGCATCACCGGTCCGTCCACCGTGGGCACCTTGACTTTCGCCCCTTCAACCGCCTCTTTCAGACTGATCGGCAGCTCCAGCCTGATATTATCGCCGTCGCGCTCATAAAAGGGGTGGGAATTGATGTGAATGGTGACAATCGCGTCACCATTGCCGCCCGGCCCCTGTCGCCCCTTGCCGCTGAGCCGCATCTGGGTACCTTCCTCGACGCCTTTCGGCAGGCTGAGGTCGATGGTCTTGCCGTCTTCCAGCGTGATACGCTGTTTCTGCAACGTCGCGGCGGCAATAAATTCCACCTTCAGCCGGTAGGAAACATTGGCGCCCTTGGGCGGTGGCGCGCTGCGCTGGCGACCGCCGAAGGGCGAACCAGCGCCACCACCGCCGCCAAACAGGCCTTCGAAAATATCGCCGAAATCAGCGCCGGCATTGCCGAAATCATGCTGCTGGCCCGCTGGTCCGCGCTGGTAACCGCCACCGCCGCCGAACCCGAAAGGAGCGGTAGGATTGCCTTCTGCATCAATCTCTCCGCGATCAAATTGCGCGCGCTTGTCCTTGTCGAGCAACAGATCATAGGCCTTGGTGACGTCGGAGAAACGCTCCGTCGCCTTGGGATTATCCTTGTTCCTGTCCGGGTGCAATTCCTTCGCCAGCTTGCGATAGGCGCTCTTGATTTCCTTTTCACTTGCGCCTTTTGCGACACCCAATGCTTGATAGGGATCTACCATTACTTACCCTTTTTCAAATCCTTACCCCGCAGAGATTGGGATTTTCTACTCATTTTCAACACTAGTGTCCTATTCGGGTATGACGGCATCTGCAACCTTGCTGTGACGCGTGAAACGCAAAAGCAGATATAATACCAGCCCCAGAGGCCCCAGCATCAGTACGAACAGCAAGATAGGTATCTGTATCCAGCGTGCAAACCCGTATTTGTCCGCATTGCGCGCTACCCAGATTCCGACGAACAAATCAAAGGCCAGATAATGGATCCAGCCGATGGTGGCACCGCCGGGGCTGGACAGCGTTTGCTGGACACCGGCAAGACTGGAAAAGTCCATCGCAGCTCCCGCGCCGCTGTCAACAATTCCGGCCATCAGCAGTATCATGACCACCGCATAGCTTGCAGAGAGCAAGGCCATGCCACCATAAAATAACCCAGTCATCACCACCGCCCCGCGCGGAGCCAGAAGCAGAATGACCCACAGCGTCAGCGCGTAGATATTGGTAACGGAAAAAACCAGCTCCCAGTCCATGAGCCCCCCTTTTACTCTGCTGATAGCAGAAATCAGAACCTTTTCGCCGAACAAAATATTGTTTGTTTGCCGGTGAGCGACAGACTGTTACAAGCCGTCCCATGACCGACCCCTTTTCCCTGTTCGAGAGCTGGTATGCCGAGGCGCGTACCACCGAGCTCAATGATAGCAACGCAATGACCATTGCCACCACCGACGCCAGTGGACAGCCGTCGGCACGGATGGTCCTGCTCAAGGGCCATGGCCCTGACGGCTTTGTCTTCTACACCAATCAGCAGAGTCGCAAGGCAGGCGACATTGCGGAAAATCCCAAGGGCGCAATCCTGTTTCACTGGAAAAGCCTGCGGCGACAGATTCGGATTGAGGGCCATATCGCAACGGTGGCCGACAGTCTGGCCGATGCCTATTTCGCAACGCGCAGCCGGGACTCGCAACTTGGAGCCTGGGCATCGGACCAGTCCCGCCCGCTGTCGGACCGCGCGACCTTCGAAGCGCGTTTTGCCGAGATGACCAAACGCTTCGAGGGCGGCGATGTCCCGCGCCCGCCACACTGGTCGGGCTATTGCCTGACGCCGGTACGATTCGAATTCTGGCAGGACCGCGCCCACCGGCTGCACGAGCGACTGACCTTCGTCCGCGACGGAGACAATTGGACGGAGGGGCTGCTCTACCCATGACCAGCCTGCCTTATTATCATGTCGACGCATTTGCCGATCGCCCTTTCGCCGGCAATCAGGCAGCAGTCATGCCGCTCGAAAGCTGGCAGGAGGATGCAGTCCTGCAAGCCATTGGCGAAGAAAATAATTTTGCCGAAACAGCCTTCTACTTGCCCGACCAGAGCGGCCAGGCAGATTATGAATTGCGCTGGTTTACCCCAAAGCTGGAAATCGCGCTTTGCGGCCATGCCACGCTCGCCAGCGGGCATATAATCTTGTCGCAACAGCCTGATCGCCAACAGGTAACGTTCCGGACACGGAAGGCCGGCATCCTGACCGTGATGCGCGAGGGAGACGGCTATGCGCTTGACCTTCCGGCTTATCCCCCAGCACCCCAGGAGATGCCCGAGATTGTCGCGATCATCGGCGGAAATCCGGTCGAAACCCAGTTTCACGAAGGACGCTATCATGTTCTCCGATACGAAAATCCCGAGGATGTGCTGGCCCTTATACCGGATATGAAAGCGCTCGCCGCCTTGGGCAATGCGCAATTCATCTGCACCGCGCCGGGCAACGACAGCGACGTGCTGAGCCGGGTTTTCGTTCCGGGCGGAGGGGTTGACGAAGACAGCGTAACCGGTTCAGCCCATGCCGTACTGACACCTTTCTGGGCCAGACAGTTGGGCCGCGATCGCTTTACTGCTTATCAGGCTAGCCAGCGCGGCGGCTATGTCCGCTGCCGTCTGGACGGCGACCGGGCCTGGCTGGGCGGCAATTGCGTGACCGTGGTGGAAGGCAGCTTTCGCCTGTAGCTTTCCGACGGTGGCAGATATTAGCTGCGATAGGGGAAAAGGGCCATTATCCGGCCGATCTGCGCGCTCATCGGGGCCAGGTCTTCATCCTGTGTCTTGCCAAGCCGGACCACCGTGAGTTGCTGTTCGGGCGACACGACGATCTGCTGACCGAGATGGCCGAGCGCGGCGAAGATGGTGTCCGGACCATTGTCGGGAAACAGCACCTGATTGCGGCCTTCGGGACGCCTTTTGTTAAGCCAGAGATGGCCGCCATAGGCCGGGTCGTTTTTGGACGACGTTTTCATGAACTTTACCCAGCTTACCGGCAAATGCTGAGCTCCTTTCCGGGCACCATTGTTGCGCAGAAACTCTCCGAATTTTGCATAGTCACGGGCCGTTGCATGGATGAAACTGCCCCCGAGAAATGTTCCGTTGGGACCGAATTCCGGATAGGTCGAATCCATTCCCAGCGGCTCGAGCAAGCGACCGCGGATGAAACGCAATGTATCGTGACGACGCACTTCCGGGTCGGGACTCTTGGTCAGGGTGCGCGCGATGATATCGGACAGAATGATGCTGGTCGCGGTGCTATATTCAAATTTCTCGCCCGGTCTTGCCTCCATCGGACGCGCTTCCGCATAAGCGGCGGCATCCTGCGCGCCATCGAGAAACAGCATACGGTTGGTGTCCGCTTCGAAGACGGTTTTCCCGCCCTCCTCCGGCACTTCGGTATGGTCCAGACCGGACGACATATGGAGCAGATGTCGCAAGGTGATATCACCGCGCGGATCACCAGGTCTTTGCCATGCGGGCACAGGCGCGGGATCGTCGAGCACCAGCCGCCCGTCTGCCACTAGGAAGCCGATCAGGGCACCGGTAAAGCTTTTGGCCATTGACCAGCTGATGAACCGGGTATCTTCATCATAGCCTTCACCATAGCGTTCGGCGATGATCCTGCCCTGATACATCAACACAAACGCCCGCGTTTCCGCCATCGCCGGATCTTCGAACAGCGGCGCGACAACCGCATCCAGCCGCGCCTTGTCGACAGGGCTGCTATCCGCAATATAGGCCAGTTCCGCGGGACTTTTTTGCGGTGCGCTGACAGTATCACCATCCGATCCGCACGCAGACAAGGCAAGCGTAAGGGCCGGGATGAAGGCGAGTTTAATCTTGTGCATAGGCCGTCGTTGCACCAATAGAAGCCGCCATGGCAACCGTAAAAGACTCATCCTCCTCTCCGCCGGGCAAGTTGCGCATTGCATTATATGTCGCTGCGCTGTTCCTGCTCGTTCTGATCGCGGTGCTCGCCGATAATTACAGCAGCATCAGGGGGCAGCTGGATATCGGCACCGCCTATGGCGCGCGGGTGGCCTGTTCGTGCCATTATATCGGCGACCGGGATATCGACGATTGCCGCAAGGATTTCGAACCCGGCATGGAAGTAATCGGATTGACCGTGGATGACGATCACCGGAGAGTGACCGCCTCGGCATTGTTGATAGAGTCTGCAACCGCCGAATTCCGGGAAGGCTGGGGCTGCGTGATCCTGACAGACGAACAGATCAAGGCGGAATAGGCTAGACTTCGACGCCAGCCAGCCATTGCTGTTCGACTGCAGCGGTGCTTACGATCCAGCCACCGCCCAGCACGCGATCCTTGTGATAGAAAACCGCTGCCTGCCCCGGAGCGACACCGAATTCCGGATTGTGGAACTGCAGTTCGTTGCCCTCCAGCCGCGCCAGTGTCGGCTTAGACATCGACCGCACCTTTACCTCTACCGGACCGGCATAATCGCCGCCAATCCAGTTGATGTCGCGGAGCGAGGCCGAGGCAACCGCCAGTGCAGATTTCGGTCCGACGATCACACGCTTTGCCTCCGGCTCCAGCCGGATAACATAGAGCGGTTCGGCCTGACCACCGATTTCCAGTCCCTTGCGCTGGCCCACGGTATAATGAATGAGGCCCTTGTGCCGCCCCATCAGCGTGCCATCAATATGGACAATCTCGCCATCATCATCGGCATCGGGGCGCAATTTGCGCACGACGCTGGCATAGTCGCCATTGGGAACGAAGCAGATATCCTGACTGTCGGGCTTGAAGGCGACTGCGAGCCCCATGTCCTCGGCTATTTCGCGCACCTGCGTCTTGGGCATATCGCCCAGCGGGAAACGCAGATATTCCAGCTGCTCCTGCGTTGTCGCAAACAGGAAATAGCTCTGGTCCCGTGCCGGATCGAGCGCCCGGTGCAATTCGGCACCACCCGGGCCAGCCACCCGCCGCACATAATGGCCGGTTGCCAGACAGTCGGCGCCCAGCTCGCGGGACAGTTGCAGCAGGTCGGTAAACTTGACCCCCATATTGCACTGTACGCAGGGAATTGGGGTCCGGCCGGACATATATTCGTCGGCAAAGACATCCATCACCGAATCCTTGAACCGGCTGGCATGGTCGAAAACATAATGGGCTATGCCGAGCCGGTCGGCCACAGCACGGGCATCGCGGATATCCTGTCCGGCACAGCAACTGCCAACGCGTCCGACCGCTTCGCCATGATCATATAGCTGCAGCGTAATGCCAATGGTTTCGGCGCCGGTGCGCGCCGCCAGGGCGGCGACAACGCTCGAATCCACACCGCCAGACATCGCCACTACAATGCGCTTGCCCGTGAGGTCGTCCCCGAGCTGGAAATTTCCGTCTATATTGTTCTTCATCACAACTGCACCCCTTAGAGAATTCCCGCCGCTTGCGCCAGCACAGCGAACAATTCCCGTTGCGGACACGGACGTGATCCATTTTGGTACGAATTGGCTCGATGCAAGGAAGGATTGCTTAACTTCTCCTAAGGCCGCGTAAACACCCCTTTTACATAAGTTTATATCTTCGCTGCTAGACCGGCGTCTATGGAAATGAACTTCCCCCACAAAGGCGCCGAATGGCCGGTGCTGGATGAAGGTCGCGATGGTACCGGACAGCGTACGGATCATCAGGCCCTTCTTGCCAAGGCCATAGCGAGGCAGACGTCCAGCCAGTCGGCGCGGAAATTTGTCGCGGCCAAGCGGAATTCCGGAAAGGCGAAGTCTGCGCTTCACGCCTCTTTCATGGATGACCGGATGGCTTTTTTTGCCGGACAATCCCGTTCTGACAAAAGCGGATTCGGGGGGACAACTTTGTTCAGGACCGGTAGTTTTCGGCCTGATCTAGCACAGCAGGGAAGCGATAGAATGCAAGAGTAGTAAAATTATAAACGTGACGTTTACCTTGGCAGTTCAGGTAATCGAAAAACTCTCCCGCTACGAAGGCCAGACGGAACGGGAATGAGGTGAAATGCCGCAAGGCAAAATTGAGGGTAGTATGATTGAAAACCAGAAAATAAAACCAGCGCAAGTTGTCGGGCCCCTTGGCGAACCACTCACCATTGACGATTTGCCGAAACCCGGTACGACTCGATGGGTAGTCCGCCGCAAGGCAGAAGTCGTCGCGGCGGTGAACGGCGGCCTGCTGACTGTAGATGAAGTTTGCGACCGCTACGATCTGTCGCTGGAAGAATTTGCGTCCTGGCAGCGCGCTGTTGACCGGTCCGGCATGCCCGGACTGCGCGTCACTCGCATCCAGCATTACCGGGACCTTTACGAGCGCCAGCAGAAATATTGATCGCATCCCTTCGTAACTGCATCCCGTACAAGATATATTGATCAGGGCGGCCGGACATGTTCCGGCGGCCCTTTTTTATTCCTTCAAGTTCAGGCGATAATCAGCTATGTAACTGTATTCGCGGATATACAGAATTTATAAGCGTATCAGATCAGGAGGAACATATGGGTTGGATTATTGCATTGATCGTAGGCGGTATTGCGGGCTGGCTGGCCAGCATGGTCATGGGGCGCGATGCATCCATGGGCGTCTTCTGGAATATCGTCGTCGGCATCATCGGTTCGGTAATCGGCAATTTCGTCGGCCGCTATTTCGGCTTTGGCGGCAGCATCCAGGAATTTTCGATCGCCGGTCTGCTGACGGCTTTTGTCGGTGCGGTTGTTCTGTTGCTGATCCTCAATCTTATCCAGCGTGGCAGGGTACGCTAACCTCCCTCTTCAGCAGGGCATTCTGAAACGCAAGGGGCCGGTTCTTTCACGAATCGCCCCTTTCGTACGATGATATTGATCGTTGGTCGAACCGGGCTTGAATGTCGGGCCGAAACCTGTTCCGGCTTGCTGCTGGTGCATTATTCATGTAACACAGCAAATATAAATCCGGACAGACTGGAGAATCAGCGATTCTTTTGTGTATTGCACAATTAAATTGCGATAAGGGCCCCGCCTGAAGAGTAAAACAATGAACTATGAATCCACCATCCCCAGCGACGATATTGCAACGCTTGAAAATGTCGAAATGCGCGACACCAATCGCAAGCGGCTGATCATTGCAGTCGCCGTGATCGTGGCGCTGTTGCTGGCCTATATTGCCTATAACTATTTCGCCGGCGGAGCAGTCGAGGATGACGGCGCGAGCCAGGCACCGATGGTATCGGTCATGAGCCCCGGCAAGCAACAGGTTGTGCGGACCATCAACGCAACCGGCACGCTGGCGGCACGACGGGAGATAGAGGTCAGTGTCGTCGGTGAAGGCGGACGCGTAACCAATGTCTATGTCGACGCTGGCGACTGGGTTAAACAGGGCCAGATCATGGCGAGCATCGACCAGTCGGTCCAGTCTCAGCAGGCGGCAAGCCTCGAAGCGTCAGTCGGCGTGTCGCGCGCCGATCTCAATCTGGCGCAGGCCAATCTCGATCGCGCGGAAAAGCTGGTCGACCGCGGCTTTATTTCAAAGGCGGATATCGACCGGCTGACCGCAACCCGCGATTCCGCCGCCGCACGTTTGCGCATGGCGCAGGCACAGTTTAACGAGGTTCGTGCGCGCAATGGGCGGCTGAACATCGTCGCCCCCAAGGCCGGACTGGTTCTGGAACGGAATGTCGAACCGGGCCAGACTGTTACACAGGGCAGCGGTACCCTGTTCCGGATGGCACAAAATGGCGAGATGGAATTGCAGGCGCTGCTCGGCGAGAGCGACCTGGCCACGGTTACGGTCGGCACCAAGACAGAGGTCACGCCGATTGGGACGGACAAGCTTCTTACTGGACAAATCTGGCAGATATCTCCGACCATTGACCCGCAATCGCGCCAGGGCGTTGCCCGCATCGCGCTGGGCTATGATAGCGCCTTGCGACCCGGTGGCTTCGCCAGCGCGCGCATACAGAGCGGTACATCGGACGCCGCTGTTATACCGGAATCCGCATTACAGAACGATAGCGAGGGCAGCTTCGTCTATATCATCGACGCGGACAACAAGGCCGTGCGGCGCGATGTGGTTGTCGGTTCGGTATCAAGCGCCGGGATATCCATCATCTCCGGGCTGACCGGCAATGAGAAAGTCGTGCTCCGTGCAGGTGGCTTCCTGAGTTCTGGCGAAACCGTTCGAACCGTCGTTCAGAAAAATGCGAACGGCGCTGGATCCAGTGCGCGAAACTGAGGCCTGACCGATGAATCTTCGCAATATTTCAGCCTGGAGCACCCGCAATCCGGTCGTGCCAATGGTGCTGTTTGTGGCCTTGCTCCTTGCCGGTCTGCTCAGTTTCAACCGGATGGATGTGGTCAACAATCCGGACGTTGAATTTCCGGCTGTTTCAGTCCGAATTTCGCAGCCCGGTGCCGCTCCGACGGAAATCGAGAACCAGATCACCCAAAGGGTCGAGGCAGCGGTCCGGTCGATCAGCGGTGTCAAGAATATCAGCTCGACGGCCAGCGAAGGCAGCAGCAGCACCTTTGTAGAATTTGAAATCGGCGCGGATGTCAACGACAGTGTCAACGAAGTAAAAAATGCCGTCGACCAGGTCCGCGGATCGCTGCCCGACGGCATTCTGGAGCCGCAGATATCCAAGGTCGACGTCGCTGGTGGACCGATCGGTTATTTTGCGGTTAAAGCCGATGACATGACAGTCGAACAGCTGAGCTGGTTCGTCGATGATACAGTCGCCAAACGATTGCTTACCGTCAATGGCATGGCAGAGGTCAGCCGCTTTGGCGGCGTCGACCGTGAAATCCGTGTCATTTTGAAGCCCGACCGGATGCAGGCGCTCGGCGTGACCGCCAATCAGATCAACAGCGTGCTGCGCCAGGTAAATATCAATGCCGCCGGTGGTCGCGCGGAGGTCGGAGGTACCCGCCAGTCGGTCCGCGTTCTCGGCAATGCCGACGATGCCTATGAATTGTCGCAAACCCAGATTGCACTACCCAACGGTCAGGTCATCAAGCTGAGCGATGTCGCGGAGGTTAGCGACGCCTTCGGCGAGCGTAGTTCGATCAGCAAAGTCAAGGGCGTAGAGGTTGTCAATTTCTCCATGGAACGGGCACGCGGTGCTTCCGACGTCACGGTCTACGATGCAGCGATCGAAATCATGGACAAAATCGAGGCCGAAAATCCGGGGATCGAGTTCATTCCGCTGGGGACCAGCGTCGATTATACAAAATCGCAATATAGAAGTTCGATGCTTGCGATGATCGAGGGCGCCATATTGGCGGTGGTTGTGGTCTTCATCTTTCTGCGCGACTGGCGCGCTACGGTCATTTCGGCCATTGCCATCCCCCTGTCGGCAATCCCCACTTTCTGGTTCATGGATCTGCTCGGATTCAATCTCAACTTCCTCTCTCTTCTGGCACTGGGTCTGGTGGCCGGTGTGCTTGTTGATGACGCTATCGTGGAGATCGAGAATATCGTGCGCCATATGCGCATGGGAAAAACCGCCTATCAGGCGTCGATCGACGCCGCCGATGAAATCGGCCTTGCCGTGGTTGCGACTTCTTTCTGCATCGTCGCCGTCTTCCTGCCGGTTGGCTTGATGCCCGGAATATCCGGCCAGTTTTTCAAGAATTTCGGTATTACGGTCGTTGTCTCGGTTCTGATGAGCCTGGCAGTTGCGCGTATGATCACGCCGATGATCGCAGCCTATTTCCTGAAGGCCAAGGGCCATGCGGAACATGGCGAAGGCATCTGGATGGATCGCTATATGCGACTGCTGCAATGGGTTCTCGACCGCAGCGAAGCCGACCGCATCCGGGAAAATCTTGTGCCGGCCAAAGCCGCCTGGTGGCAATATCTGTGGGGCTTCGTGATGTTCACCCTGATCGTTGTCGCATTCCTGGCTCCAGCCTTCGCGGTGGGTTTCCTGCTGAACGGACTGCTGGAGGCGCTGATACCCAGTGACCTTCTCCGGGCCCTGCTGAGTCTCGCTGCCGGCATTGCTGTGGGCGGGCTTGCCGGATATTTCGTGGCCTTCCTGTTCAGAATTCTTTCGGGGGTCATCGGCGGTCGTTTTGCCGACTGGTATACCTATCGTTCCGGCCGTTTCCGGGCACGCGCCCATGATCACCGGATGTGGATGATGGGCGTCGGGATAATAGCCTTTGTCCTGACCGTGATTCTCTTCGCTATCACCCCGCAGGAGTTTCAGCCGGTCACGGATCAGGATACGAGCCGGGTCGAGATCGAAGTTGTTCCTGGCACCACTCTGGAGCAGACCGAAAAAATCGCCGATAGAGTGTCCGAACTGATGTATGCACAGCCGGAAGTCGACCGGGCCTTGACACGGGTACGCGAGACCAATGCCACGGTGTTCGTATCTCTCAAAAAGGACCGGAGCAAAACCTCGATCGAATTCGAACGCGGCTTGCTGCCGGAACTTCAAAAAATTCCCGATGCCAGGATTTCCTTCCAATCGCAGAGCGGTGGCGGTGGAACCGGCCGGGATATTTCAATCATGCTGACGGGCTCTGATCCGGAATTGCTCGATGCCACAGCGGCGCAATTGGTCGAACAGATGAAAGATATCAAACTGGTCCGCGCTCCGCGGATCGCGGCCGACCTGAGCCGGCCGGAAATCATCATCACGCCCTATCTCGATCTGGCGTCCCAGCTCGGCGTCACCACCGCCACACTCAGCCAGACAATCCGCATTGCCACACTCGGGGAGATCGACCAGAACGCCGCGAAATTCTCCCTTTCGGACCGGCAGATTCCGATCCGTGTCATGTTGCCGCTCGAATCGCGTAACGATCTGACCACCATCCAGAACCTGCCGATTCCGATTGCCAGTGGCGGCACCGTGCCGCTCAGCCGGGTAGCCAAGGTGAGCTTCGGCTCCGGTCCTACCTCGATCCAGCGCTATAACCAGAACCGGCGGACCTTTGTCGGAGCGGATCTGGCACCGGATGTGATCAAGGGCGAGGCGATGGAACAGATCTTCGACCTGCCGATCATGAAAGACCTGCCGACCGGCGTCTCCAACGAGGCATTTGGCGAGGACGAATGGCAGGCCGAACTGGCGGTAAATTTCATGATCGCCCTGATTTCCGGTATCTTGCTGGTCTTTGCGACGCTGGTCCTGCTTTACAAGCGGGTGATGTCGCCGCTGGTCAATATGGGCTCGCTGGCACTTGCGCCGCTCGGTGGCATATTCCTCGTGTGGCTCTGGGGTCTGTCGCTATCCATGCCGGTCTTGATCGGGGTGCTCATGCTATTGGGTATCGTCAGTAAGAATTCGATCCTGCTGATCGACTTTGCGATCGAGGAAATGCAGAAAGGCGTCCCCAAATTCGAAGCGATCATGGATGCCGGGCACAAACGTGCCCAGCCGATTGTGATGACCACAGTCGCCATGACGGCGGGTATGGTACCCACCGCTCTCTCCCTGTCCGGCGACGGCGCCTGGCGCGCGCCAATGGGGGTTGTCGTGATCGGTGGCCTGATCGTTTCAACCTTGCTGACGCTAGTTATCGTACCGGCCGGATTCAGCCTGGCGGACGGGTTCGAACGGCGCGCCGGTCCATGGCTCCGCAACCGGCTGCTAACGTACAAGACCGGCGACGACCGGCATGACCGGCCCGGAGCAGAGGTTCAGCCCGCCGAGTGAAGCCGATATCGTCTCAGAGCAGCAGCGGCGGAATCTACCCCGCTACCAAAGCGGGCAATGCCGGCCGGGATATGAAGATCATCGCCACCGGCATGCTGGTAGTGATGGCGATCATCTATTTTGCCGCCAAAAGCTATGAAGCGGTGCATCCCGCTCTCGGGTTCGTGCGCGCCTTTGCCGAAGCCGCGATGGTTGGCGGGCTGGCCGACTGGTTTGCCGTCACCGCCCTGTTCCGCCATCCCATGGGCCTGCCGATACCGCACACCGCAATCATTCCGCGCAACAAGGATCGCATCGGTGACACGCTTGCCAATTTCCTCAAGGATAATTTCCTCATTTCCCGTCTGGTCGCGCAACGCATGCGCCATGTGGACCTTGCCAGTGGCATCGGCCGCTTTCTGCAATCGCCAAGTGGCGGCGAAGGCCGACTGAAATTCGGCGCGTCACGACTTTTGGGCGACGCCATTGCCTCGCTCGACAAAGACCGGCTGGGCACGATGTTCAAGGGCGCAGTCAAGGAACAGGCGGTCGGACTCGATATTGCGACACCCATGGGTCAGATTCTGGCCGCGGTCATGGCGGAAAACCGGCACGGACCGCTGATCGATTCGAGCATTCGCTGGGCCTATCGGACGCTGGACACCAACGAGGCGGTGATCCGTAAAATCGTTACCGACCGTGCCAATGCGGTGATGCGCTGGACGGGTCTGGACGACCGGGTTGCCAACGAGGTGCTGGATGGCCTCTACAAGCTGATGGCGGACATGGCGGCCGATCCCCATCATCCGGTCCGGGCGAAAACCGAGGAAAGCCTCGAGCAGCTGGCCCGCGAGTTGCAACATGATCCGGACCTGCGCGAAAAGGTCAATGAATGGAAGCTCGAGATGATCGAGAATCCGGCGATTGCCTCATGGCTCGACGGCATCTGGGAACAAGGCAGGGAAGCACTCTTGCGATCAGCACGTGATCCCGATGCGGCTATGGCCGGTCAGTTTGGCGATGCGCTGATCCAGCTGGGCAACAGCCTGCAGCAGGACAAGCAGCTGAACCGCCAGATCAATCGTTTCGGGCGGCGGGCGGTGATCGGTGTTGTCGACAGCTATGGCGACAATATCGTCAAGCTGGTGTCCGAAACGATACGCGGCTGGGACACCCAGACCATCACTGACCGGGTCGAGAATGCCGTCGGTCGCGATCTCCAGTTCATCCGGGTGAACGGCACACTGGTCGGCGGGCTGGTCGGCCTGTCCCTGCACACGCTGGGCTACTGGATCTAGCGCGAAAGCAGAAGGCGCGCCTGTCCGGCAATCTGCGCCAGCATCGCAATCGACGGCTTCGGTGTCTGCTGCGCCCGGTCCATGATCTTGCGGAACTGCGCCACCCGGGCGATATTGCGTTCCGCCCAGCTGTCGACGAATTGCTGCATGTCCTTGCCGCGGGTACGGCGCAGAAAATCGAGCCGCATCTGCTGGAAATCACGGGCTAGGCCGGCGACGAGCAGGCGGTCCCAGGGATCGGACGGATTGATCCGAGTCGCGGTCATCTGCGCCCAGTCCAGGCCAAGCTGACTGCCGAGACCGGTAAAGGCCGCGGCAACCTCCAGCGCATCAATATCCCGGCTATGGGCCAGATAGGCGATACCGGCCGCGCCGTCATTCTTGTAGATATTGGCGATCTTGCCGGCGATCTCCGAAGTGGCCCCCGCCTCGACCAGCAGCTTCACCTGACGTGACGCCTGCAAGCGGCCTTCCGCGGTTATCAGGCTTTCGACATTTTCGTTGAGCAGGGTCACGCCGGGCGCCAGCATTTCGACGGTATCGTCAATCCGGTCATCCGAAACGCCGATCCGCATCAGATCCGCCATATGCGAGCGCAGGACATAGGCAAGCCGGTCAAACAGCGTGATCCGGATATCTTCCGCAATCTCCGCTACCTCCAGCGCGTGCCACAGCCGGTCGGCGTGGAACAGACGTTCTGCCATGACAAAGGCCCGCGCGACCTCGCCCAAGGTGCAGCCTTCTTCCTCGGCCAGTTCGAACGGGTCGATCAGCCCGAGCCGGTTGATCATTCGGTTGGCCAGTTTTGTGGCTATGATCTCGCGGCGCAACTGATGGCTAAGAATGGCTTCGCGATGGCCTTCCTGCATTGCCGGCGGAAAGGCCTGCAGCAATTCGCTGTCCAGCCCCGGGTCATCCCCCAGGTCGCTATTTTCAATCGCATCCTGCAGAGCAAGCTTGGCAGTGGATATCAGCACCGCCAGCTCCGGCCGATAGAGGCCCCGGTTTTCCTGGCCGCGGCGGATCAGGTCCTCGTTACTGGCCAGCCCTTCCACCGTCCGGTTCAACTGCCCCTGTTCCTCGAACTGCTCGATCAGGCGGACATAGGATGGCAAGGATTTTGCTCCCCCCATTTCGGCGATGGACAGGCCCAGAGCCTGTAACCGGTTGTCTTCCAGCACCAGCGCGCCGACATCATCGGTCATCGATTTGAGCAGCTTGTTTCGCGCCGCGGGCTGCAGATTGCCGCTTGCCAGTTCCGCATTGAGGGCAATCTTGATATTGACCTCGTTGTCGGAGCAATCGACGCCGGCGCTATTATCGATAAAGTCCGTATTGATCCGCCCGCCGCCCGCGGCAAAGGCGATACGCGCGGCCTGTGTGATACCCAGGTTGGCTCCCTCGCCGATAACTTTCACACGCAATTGTTCGGCATTGACGCGAATCTTGTCATTGGCCGGATCGCCGACTTCGATATGATTTTCCGCCGCCGCTTTCACATAGGTACCGATCCCGCCAAACCACAGAAGATCGGCATTGCACGCCAGTATCGCTGCCATCAGCCGCGACGGTGTTGTCTCCATATCTTCGGCCAGACCGAGCATTCTGGCGGCCTGGTCGGAAAGCTTGATCGTTTTCGAACCGCGCGAAAATACCCCGCCGCCTTCCGAGATCAGTTCCTTGTCATAATCTTCCCAGCTGGACCGCGGCAAGTCGAACAGTCTTTTCCGCTCAATCCAGCTTTTCGCCGGATCGGGGTCCGGGTCGATAAATATATGCCGATGGTCAAAGGCAGCCACGATCTTCAGGCTCTTCGAAAGCAGCATGCCATTGCCGAACACGTCGCCCGACATGTCGCCGACCCCGACCACCCGGACCGGTTCGCTCTGGATATCGATTCCCGATTCAGCAAAATGACGCTGGACGGAAACCCAGGCGCCACGCGCGGTAATCCCCATCGCCTTGTGATCATAGCCGTTGCTGCCGCCGCTGGCGAAAGCATCGCCGAGCCAGAAACCGCGATCAATAGCGATCTGGTTGGCGATATCGGAGAAGCTTGCCGTGCCCTTGTCCGCCGCGACGACAAAATAGGGATCATCCTCGTCGAGCCGCTGCACTCTGGCCGGCGGTACGATCTTGCCCTCGACGATATTGTCGGTCAGCGACAACAAGGCCGAGATGAAGATTTTATAGGCCTCCACCCCTTCGGCGAGAAACGCGTCACGGTCATCGCCGGAGGGCAGTTGCTTGGCAAAAAAGCCGCCCTTTGCGCCGGTCGGTACGATGACCGCATTCTTCACCCGCTGGGCTTTCATCAGGCCCAGTATTTCGGTGCGGAAATCGTCGCGCCGGTCGGACCAGCGCAGGCCGCCACGGGCCACCGGCCCGGCCCGCAAATGTATACCTTCGACCCGCGGACTGTAGACAAATATCTCGCGCCACGGCACCGGCGCCGGCAGTTCCGGAATCCTGGCGCTCTCGATCTTGAAGGCCAGAGCTTCGCCGGCCTGATAGGCAAACGCATTGGTCCGCAATATCGATTCAATGACCGCGCGGAACAGCCGCAGGATGCGGTCATCGTCAATGGCGTGTACGCTGATCAGCGCCGCGTCCATGTCGCGTGTTGCCAACTGGGTCGCTTTCGCGCGATCACCGTCAAAATCCGGATCATGCAGAGCGCGGAAAATCGTGATCATCGCAGCGGTGACGGCCGGTGCTTCGGCCAGTGCTTCTACAACCGTATTCAGACCATAGCTGAGACCCGTCTGTCGCAAATAGCGGAACCAGGCCCGCATCCACACCGTCGAGCGCGCATCGATTCCCGCGGTCGTGATCAGCTGGTTGAACGCATCATTTTCCGCCTCGCCGTCGAGCACATTGGTGATGGCCGCCTCGATTTCATCGGCACGGGCGATCAGACGGTCGCAGCGCTCCTCGGACCGCAGTTCGAGCAGAAAATCGTGAATGAAACCCAGACGCCCATCGTCCAGCGGAGTCGGCACCGATTCGCGCACGATAAAGCCGAAATTTTCCAGTTTCGGGACTGCATCCGACAGCGGCAGCGCGCCGCCCAGATGATAAATTTTCAGCCGCAGCAGATTGTCGGCATCGCTGGCAAGGCGGTAAAGCCGGGTGGAACGCTGCCCGCCGCGCTCCAGCTTGAACAGACGCAGGATATCCTTGGCCGCCTCCAGCGCACCATAGGTCGACTGGTAGGTGCCCGGGAAGCAATTGGCATAGCGCTGCGCCAGAACCGCGGCCCGGTTTTCCTGACCCGCTTCGCGCAGGTTGCGCTCGACTTCCGGCTTCCAGCCCCGGACCATATTTTCAAGTTGCTGGTCGAGCAGATCGGGATCCGGAATTCTGCCGTCGGCTCCCATGTCGAGCGTATAGCGCAGAGAAGAGACTCCACCCTCTTCAAGCGTATTGGACCAGCTCAGAATTTTTGCGCCGGTTGCCTCCGTCAGCATTTGCTCGACATTCTGCCTGCGTTCGGTCGAAAGCTGCTCGCGCGGGAGCCAGACAAAGGCGAAGAGATGGCGGGCGAGCGGCGAGATCACGCTATGCAGTTTGGGGCGCGGCCGATCGATCAGCGACATCGAGATCAGCGCCAGTTTCTCCAGATCATCTTGTGCAAAGGTGATCAGCAGATCATGCGGCAAAGAGGTGAGCGCATGGGTCAGGCTTTTCCCGGCGTGGCCCGATACCGAAAATTCAAACTTGTCGAACAGCCGGGTGAGCTGGGTTCGCAACACCGGAATATTCTCGGGAGAAGCGGCCAGCGCCGCGCTGGTCCACATGCCGGAGATGATCGACAGCGCCGTGATCTTGTTCTTTTTCCTGACCGGGACGATGATCAGGTCCATCAGCACATGCCGATGCACTGTGGACAGCTGGTTGGACTTGATGATCAGCGGTGCCTTGCCGCCATTTTCAAACCATTCGAACGCGCGCCGCCTGCTTTCATCGGATAGTATCGGTTGCGGGCGCATCCGGGCCAGACCGAGCCGCTCGGTACGGCCGCCCTTGGTATCGACCATTTCGTGGCCGAGCAATGTCAGGTTGCGGTCGAGGAACCAGCGGAGCAGCGTCGCCCCTTCTCCCTCGGGCAAACCGTCGGCATTCTCACCCAGCACGATCTGCAATTTCAGCCAGTCGGTCACCGCCGCGGCGACATCCTTGAGATTCGCGCGCAGCGCCTTCACCAGTTCCCGGCGGACACGGGCGTCGGTTCGCTCCAGCTCGATATAGATAACCGATTCGCGCTTTTCACCGGGGGGGGCCTGCTCGACAAGCTCGATCAGCTGCCCTTCGGCATCCCGGCGCACGGCAACCACCGGGTGGATCAGCCGTTCGATTGTCAGGCCGAAGCCGGCAATCGTGGCGCAAACCGAATCCACCAGAAACGGCATGTCGTCATTGACGATCGCGAGGCGCAAGTGCCGGTTGTCATGCTGGCCGCTGACGCTTTCCAGCGACAGGTTCGCTTCGCTGCCCCGACGTTCCTGGGCGGATCGCAAGGTGAACCGGGCGGCTTCCTCGCAGGCCTGTTTATCAAAACCGATATTTTCGCCGGGCAACGCACTCTCGCGAAAGGCAGCCACCAGCTTTTTTTCGAGACCGTCAAGCCTGTCCTGGGCTGACCCGGATTTCCGTTCGCGATTGGCCGCCATTTTACCCCCAAGTGGATCGAGACGGGTCAGGCCCCGCCAGCATGGCTATGCTATGCGCCCAATCTGCAGCGCGCTCAAGGGCCGAGCCGGTCCTTTTCGCTTGCGATAGGAGAATGTTTTTGACCGTGATATTTCGGTTACATATGTAACTAGAGGCAGGATAGCAACGGCGTCACCGCCACCGCCTGCAGGATCAGATTTCGGTATGTTTCAACGCCTGGCTGGTCAGCTTGTCATTGCCGCGAACCGGTCCGACAATGGACAATTCACCGTCCGAGCCCTTGCGCGCGACGAGCACGACAAATTCGGAATCCCCTGGATCGATATCCTGCAACTGCCGCGACGGCGCTGCACGCAGTTTCACCAGCATATCCTCTCCGGCCGACCGCAGCTTGTTGAGCAGCCCTGAGGTCCGCCCGGCGGCGCGCTCGGCCTGCACAATCGCTTTCAGACCACCCTCATGCTGACCGAGCAAATCGGCGAGCGCGCCCTTGGCAATCGCATTGCGCTTGGCATATTTCAGCACTGCGGCATATTCGGTCAGCCGCGTCTTGTCATAACCGGTACCAAATACCAGTTTGACGATCGGCGTCATCGGTGCGCGTTCCTGGACCACAAGGCCGCAATCTTCGAGCAGCATCTTATAGTCGTCCGGGAACATCTCGGTCATCAGATAGAAATCATAGGCGTTGCTGATGGCGGCATATAGCGCCGCACGGCTGCGCTGCTCGTTATGCGCGGCATGGTCGGCGCTATTCCGGGCAGCCGCCAGCCAGTCGGCCAGACTCGCGTCCTCGGCCGGCTGATCCGGCGATTGCGCTTCGTCCTGTTGCGGGATGATGGCGAAGGCGGGCGTCAGCTCAAGCGGGCTGGTCGCGGCCTGATCCTCCCGGCCGGTTGCATTCGGTCCGTCTTCCCAGACCGGACCCGCCACCTTGCGTTCGGGAGCCGAAAGCATCGCCTCGGACACTTCCCCTTCGATCTCCCGCTGGACGGTATCGGCGGCCACTTCCTTCCAGTTGATGACGCCGTAGATAAAATCTATCGTGTCGTCATCGGTCGAGAAGGGCAGCAGAATACCGCGATACATGATCGTGATGCCTGCATGATTGACAAATTCGGCCTCGAAGCCGATCGGCGCCTGATTGGCGATGATCTGCAGATAATGGTCGGTGATACGCGAAAGCAGGGAACGCGCCGGCACATCGGCAACCGCGGTGATCGACGCGTCGATCTTGCACTCCTCGCGCAGCGCGCGGCCGAGAAACTGGATCGCGGGATTCTCGATGCCGTTGGTGAAATCGAGCAACACGCTATTGGGTCCGAAATCATCGTCCGATTCGGGCGACAGGTCCTCGACATTGGGAAAATGCCGTTTGCCCAGCAGGCTGGCCCAGAAATTATAGGCGCGTACATGCATGCGCCGCTCGTCCTGGCTGATCGGTGGTGGCGCCTCGACCGCGGCGTCATCGTCTTCAAAGACCGTGTAATCAGGTGCCGATAGCAAATCCTGATCGCCGAGTTCATTGTGAGTCCGTAGGTTTTCCATGCTGCCCCATCGCGATTGCATCAATTCCACACCGGTCTGCACCACCATGGTAAATATATGGTAAATATCCGGATCTGAGGCCCAGAACCGGCAGGTGCGGGCCGGAGAGCGCCACAATGGCAAGCGCGCGAAATATCGACTGCGCACTCTTGTCACGGCACGGCTCTGCTGTTAATGGCGCGCGATCAATGGAAAAGGCATGAGGTCTACCCTCCTCCGTTTCATCGATGCCGCTTTAGCTCAGTTGGTAGAGCATCGCATTCGTAATGCGGGGGCCAGAGGTTCGAATCCTCTAAGCGGCACCACTCAGTTTCCCATTTCCGACCGTCTCTGCACCTGCCTCGATATGGCATAATTAATGCCCATTTATCCGTAGCTTGCGTGGGATGGGTCGATCACCTTTGCGACCGGAGACCCTTTGTCGGTGGTGGAACGGTGCCAATATGGCCCATCGTCTCAGCGGGCCATTTCGTGGCTGTCAGATGCACATTAAGATCTTGGGCTGAGGGTTCAGGCGAACCCGAACATTTTCCTCTGACTCGGCCAATCGAGCGGAATAGCGTTGGCGCGGGTGAGTTTGCGACCGGGTGACCAGGATCCTGCTTGTCGTAGCGTTTGGTGTGAACTTTACGAAGGCGTGTTCTGCGCGGCAGCCTGTTCAAACCGTTGCGTTTGAGTATCCGGTATATCGTTGCATCGAACAATTTGATGCCGTGATAGCGCGCCAGATACCACATGATCCGTTCAGGCCCGAGGTGGTGTTTGCGCCGCAGGTGCAGCACCTTCTCCGCCACCTTAGGCGGTGTCTGGTTAGACGGGTTTTTAGGAATGGTTTTGGTATTGACCAGGCCATCTTCGCCTTCGCGCTCATAGGCGCTCTTCCATCTGTAGAATCTGGCCCGGCCAATGCCAAAATAGCGGCACGTCTTGGCTACATGCCCTACCTTCTCTGCGTGCGGCAATATCCGTAATTTGCGCTGTACTTCGCGTTCGTCTTCCTACGTCAGCAATTTACAGAAGATGTCTCGCGAGTCCTTACATATTTACACTTGAACGGATTGGATGAAAAACAAAGCGGCTGGTCTGCTCCCGCAGTAATTGCGGTCGTTCCCGCTGGGCAACTACCTTGTCTGCTGCGCGCCTCCACATAATACGTAGCCATTCGAGATAATAATTGCTGAAAGCGGACATCCTCTTGGCCCATTCCGGCCATGAGAATGACAATGACCCACTCACAATTTGATCCAGCTGCGCAAAACCGGCAATTGCTGATCATATGCCCGGCGATGAGCTTGTCCGCCTATCTCAGCGCGCTTTGGACAATACGGCTTTTGCCTTCGCCCGGCATCATCTGCACCACCGCCTTCACTTCTTCACCCAGATCGATATTGAGCACGCCAAAAACTGCAGCATCCACGACCAGGGGATGCTCGATAAGAAGATTTTCACATTCCTGCGGGTAAATATTCACGCCGCCGGAAATGATCATGAAGGTCTTGCGGTCGGTCAGATGGACAAAGCCGTCTTCATGGACATTTTGGGCCGTTAGCGGACTGGCCGCATTTCAACTGCAACACCGAAAAAGCAGACGTTGACGCACAATAAATATATCAGTATATCATGATATATGGATAATAAGGATGCCCTAAATGCCTTCGCGGCGCTTAGCCAAGTTACCCGGCTCAATGTTTTCCGCCTGCTCGTCAAGACTGGAGAGGAAGGTATGCTTGCGGGTGATATCAGCGATGCACTCGACGTGCGCCAGAACACTATGTCGGCCAATCTTTCGATCCTTACGCAATCTGGACTTGTCAGGAATGAGCGCCAAGGCAGAAGCATCCGCTATTTTGCCGATATGAACGGAGTGAGAGGACTGCTCGCCTTCCTGATGGAAGACTGCTGCGGCGGTCATCTAGGACTTTGCCAACCGGTGATCGATGAGATCGCCTGTGCCTGTTAGGACTTTGCTTTGCCCTTGTCGGCTTAAACTCTGGCACGGCGCTCGCAACGGTGGCTGGAGTTCTGGTCGAAGTGCCGATGATGCTCTCGCTGGTCGCCATTGCCAACCGCACCCGCAATGCCTTCCCCCAGCAATAAAGGACAGCCGATGAGAATTCTCTTTTTGTGTGTCGCCAATTCTGCCCGCAGCCAAATGGCCGAAGGGCTCGCCCGCCAACGCTTTGGCGACCGAGCCGAAATTGCCAGCGCAGGATCGCAGCCGACGAAGCTCAATCCCTATGCCATTGAGGCAATGGCGGAGAGTGGCGTCGACATTAGCGGCCATAGCTCCAAGTCCGTAGATGGTATGAATGCCGCCGATTTTGACTATGTCATCACGCTATGCGCCGAAGAAATTTGTCCGGCTATACCTGGTGCAACCAAGCGGCTGCATTGGCCGATCGATGATCCGGCGAGTGATGATCCAAGCCTGACGCCAGAAGACCTGCGCACCCGTTTTGCTGCGGCGCGGGACAATATCTATACTCGTATTGCGGTTCTGGAGGCGCTGATCGACGTGCCGCAGGGGCCAAAGTCGCAAGAGTTCCACGCCAGTATCAGGGTCGGAGATCTTCCGAAAAGCACTCGCTTTTACAGTTGGCTGCTTGACGTAATGCCAAAGGAATGGACGCATCGCTTCGCGACATTCATCCGGCCAGACCTTAATTTGAATTTCGTGCTGCTTGTTTCCGACGGCAAGTCGCTCCACCATGACACGCTTTATCACCTTGGACTGGATGCTGGGTCGAAGGCAGCCGTTATTGACGCCTATGACCGTGCGCTGAAAATGGGCGCCGAAGTCTTCAAGCCGCCGCGGACCACTTGGCGCGGCACGCCCCTACATGAATTGTGGCTAAAGGACCCGGATGGCAATTTAATCGAACTCTATGCCCGGCTGACCAACGCCGAACTCGCAAATATGCCCGATGACAAGACCGAGGAATATCTGATCCCCGGAACGGAGCCAAGCCATGCTTGAATATAGTGTAACCGCCCACCGAATCGACGATCATGGTAGCCTTGCCGAGACGAAGCAGGCGCAGATAACGCTCGATACGGACATGAAAGGCCGCGCGGATGCCTTCAATCCTGCGGAGCTGTTCCTCGCCCCCCTTGCTGCCTGCATGATCAAAGGCATTGAGCGGGTGACGCCGATGTTGGAGTTCGATCTGCAAGGGGTCGTGGTCAAACTGCACGGCATCCGACAGGACAGCCCGCCAAAGATGGCTTCAATCGGCTATGAGATCATCGTCGAAACAAGCGAGAATGATCGGCGACTCGACCTGCTACACAAGAATATTCGAAAATTCGGCACCATCTCAAATACGGTTGCCGAAGCGACCAAACTCGAAGGCACGATACGGAGGAGCGAATGAGCCGCCTCGCTACCGAACGTCTTTTCGCTTCGCGTATGGGCTCGTTACTGGGCCGAGGCTGCGATTATGTTCTCCTTTGTTGCCTTTGCCAAAAAGACGAAGCACTAGTGTCCAATTAACGGAGATACGGCATGAGCGTAGTTATTTACCACAATCCCGATTGCGGCACATCGCGCAATGTGTTGGCCATCATCAAAGCATCCGGTGAAGCGCCTGTTATTATTGAGTATCTAAAAACAGGCTGGACACGTCCCCAGCTTTTGGGCTTGTTCGCCGCTGCCGATTTAACACCGCGCACGGCGCTTCGAACAACAAAATCTCCCGCAGACGAGTTAGGCCTGCTTGACCCTTCTGTAAACGACGAGGCGCTTCTTGATGCGATGTTGGAGCATCCCGTGCTTGTCAACCGCCCCATCGTTTGTTCGCCAAAAGGCGTGCGGCTTTGCCGCCCTAGCGAGGCCGTGCTGGATCTTCTGCAAAGCCTGCCTCCCGGCCCGATGGAAAAAGAGGATGGCTCGCCGCTGATTGATGCGGAGGGAAATCGAGTTGACTGATACTCCGAATCTCGAAGAACAACATTTCCGACCAATCGACGAAGAACGCCTATTGTCGCCAGAGCGGGCAACGCATGCTCCGCGCATTTTGCTGCTTTATGGTTCTCTCAGAGAACGTTCTTTCAGCCGATTGATGACCGAGGAAGCAGCTCGCATCCTGACGCGGCTCGGAGCCGAAGCGCGGACCTATTCGCCTTCTGGCCTGCCGCTACCAGATGACGCGGAGGCAAATCATCCGAAGGTCCAGGAACTGCGTGATCTGATGACTTGGTGCGAAGGCATGGTGTGGTGTTCACCTGAGAGGCACGGCGCGATGACAGGCGTCATGAAAACACAGATTGACTGGATACCGTTGTCGCTTGGGGGCGTAAGGCCGACACAGGGTAAGACATTGGCTGTGATGCAGGTCAGTGGCGGGTCGCAGAGCTTCAACGCGGTGAACCAGCTTCGTATCCTTGGTCGCTGGATGCGATTGTTGACCATTCCTAACCAGTCTTCCACTCCCAAAGCATTTCTGGAGTTTGATGAGGCAGGGAGGATGAAGCCTTCACCCTTTTACGACCGGATGGTCGATGTCATGGAAGAGTTGACGAAGTTTACTTTGCTGACCCGAAATAACAAAGATTACCTGTTGGAACGTTATAGCGAGCGCAAGGAAAGTGCAGCTGAACTATCCCAGAGGGTAAACCAAAAGGCCATTTGATTGCAGCTCGACCGATCGAGCGCGAGTAAATAGTGCGTGTGGAATAGCAACCATCAGGCACAATCTTCGACCTTGGGAATGACGTCTCCTGACGGCATTTCAGCCTGCCCAGATCTGAACCGGTTACGGAATGTCTGCATTTAACCTTGCAACCCCGACACAGCAGCCGTCGTAACTCATGTTTCAGGAACTTCTGCTTCAGCCCCGATTGTGGACGATCCAAGTCCAAATTTGATCACCGCAGAGCTGTCAATAACAGAATGGCGCTCGATTCGGTACTGGCTGTGTACATGCAAAGTCCGGATCGCTTGCTGTTCGCCGCTGTCTTGCCGCTTCGCCAATCAGCATCAGGGCGGGGCCATCTCCCAAGGCAGATTTCGCTGAAAGTGCCAACAGATCAAGGCGGGTGCTGAATTGACGCTCTTCGGGGAGGCTGGCGTTTTCTATCAGAAGCACGGGTGTGTCTGCCGGCAAGCCAGCTACAACAAGCTGGCGTGAAATGGTCGCTGCTGCGCCTTTGCCCATATAGATTGCTAGCGTTGCCTTGGGATCCGCCAGCGCCTGCCAATCGAGATCGAGCTCTTCACCCGCTTTTGCGTGAGCGGTTACAAATATCAGCTTGCGGGCGAGACCGCGCAAGGTCAGCGATATTCCGGCACTTGCAGCGGCGGCTGATGCAGCAGTTATGCCGGGGCAGATGTGACAGGCAATGCCATGTGTGGCGAGCGCATCCATTTCCTCTGCCGCACGACCAAAAATCCCTACATCGCCGCCTTTCAGGCGAACCACTCGTTCTCCCACCAATGCGGCGTCAACCAGCATGTCGTTAATGCTGCGCTGGTCTTTGGAATGGCGGCCGGATCGCTTGCCGACAGGAACAAGTCTCGCGGAGAGCGGTGCAAGTTCCAGCACGCCTTTACCAACAAGGGCGTCATAAAAGATGACGCTGGCAGCGCGGATCAGTTTCTCGGCCTTGCGGGTCAAAAGATCCGGATCGCCGGGACCTGCGCCGACTAGCCATATGGTTCCGGGCGGGATGATAGCTTCGGTCATTCTGCGGCCTCCAATTTGATGTCCTGTGCCTCGATCAGCAATTTGGAAAGCGCAGGGCGGCAACTGCCGCAATTTGTCCCGGCATTCAATGCCCTGCCGATATCGTCCAGACTGGTGAGCGATTGCTCGCCAATGGCGCCGACAATCTGTTTAACGCCGACGTTGAAACAGATGCACAGGATTGCGCCCTTATCCGGTCCGGCGACTTTCGGGCGTGCTGCGAGCAAGGATGGAGCATCCGCCTGTTCGTCGCTGACCAATTGTGCCGCAATCCATTCCCGTGATGGAAGTTGACCGTCGCGCGTCACGAAAAGCGCGGCCGCCAGCCTGCCTTCGCCATCGCGCACGGCAACCCGGCGCATCCCGCGTTTCATGTCGATGGCTTCGAGATGTTCACCGACAGGGAGCAGTCTGTGCACGTCCATATTGTCTGCGCCCGCCATTTCGGTAAGCCAACCGCCCGCTATCCTTGCACTCGTCCAATACAGAAGGGCTGGCAATGCCGGTCGCTTGCTGCTGACCAGAAAGGCTTGCCATTTCGCTCCGGCTGCCTCGATATTGCACGGACTATTTTTATACGCGGGTTGGCCCGATACCGGGTCGACCGTTTGATCGGGCAACCGGTTGGCACGACCACCGCCGCTCATCTGATCGGTCCAGTGCATCGGGACGAACATCTCGCCTTTGCGTTGCGCCTCGGTAATCTGCACACGAAAGATGCTATTGCCCTGCGGCGTCATGATCCGCGCCAACGTACCATCACCAATAGCGCGCTCCCTCGCATCATCCGGGTGAATTTCGACCAGCGCTTCGCGACGATGTTGTGACAGCCGCGGACTGAGGCCTGTTCGGGTCATCGTGTGCCACTGATCCCGATAGCGGCCGGTATTGAGACGGAGCGGAAATGCACGATCAACCGGCGCCGGAGCAGACGGAGCAACAGCAACCAGCCTTGCCTTGCCATCGGCAGAGGTGAATTTCCCCTCCACAAAAGGTGATGCACCACCCCAGGCTTTCGGCACCCAGTCGTCATATTCGCTATCGCTGGTGCCGGCCCATTCGGATATATCCAGCTTGCGCTGGCCGTCGTTGTGAAATCCGGTTTGGGCGGCATATTCGCGGAAAATATCTGCCGGTCCGCCGAACGCGAAGGCGTTGCCAAATCCCATGCGGCGGGCGACCTCCTGAACGATCCACCAATCGGCCTTTGCCTCGCCGGGGGGCGCGAACAGCGAACGCTGACGGCTGACGACGCGCTCGCTGTTGGTGACGGTCCCGTTTTTCTCACCCCAGGCGAGCGCCGGCAGCTTCAAATCGGCATAGGCAGCCGTGTCGGTTTCGGCGATAACATCGGACACCACGACAAAATCACAGCGATCCAATGCCTCGCGGACAAAGCCTGCATCCGGCATCGAGACGGCCGGGTTGGTTGCCATGACCCAGATCGCCTTGATCTTCCCTTCATGCACATCGCGGAACATGTCGACCGCTTTGCGCCCCGGTTTGCGGGCAATGGTCGGGCTTTTCCAAAAGGACTGCGCAGCGTCGCATTCTGCATCGGAGAAGCCCATGTGCACGGCCAGCATCGATGCCAGCCCGCCTACCTCCCGCCCGCCCATCGCATTGGGCTGGCCGGTTATCGAAAACGGTCCTGTTCCCGATTTGCCAATCCTCCCCGTGGCCAGATGGAGATTGATAATGGCATTGCCTTTGTCGGTGCCGCCCGCCGACTGGTTCGCGCCCTGGCTGAACAGGGTGACCATTTTCGGATGAGCGGCGACCAGGTCGGCAAGCTGATCGAATGGTTCGGGATCGATACCCGCGGAAGCCGGATCGCCGGTTAGCCCGTTCCAGAATCCGGTCGGTGTCGCCACATGATCGCGCAAATAATCTTCGTCCAGCAATCCCCTTGTCATCATCTCGGCGAGCAATGCGTTGAACAAGGCGACGTCCCCGTCGAGCGCGATGGGCAAATGGAGATCGGCACATTCGGCTGTTTCGGTGCGGCGCGGATCAATAACCACCAGCTTCGTCCCGCGTTCGCTGCGGGCCTTTTCGATGCGCTGCCAGATCACCGGATGACACCATGCGGTGTTCGAACCAACCAGCAGGACGAGGTCGGCATTTGCCAGATCATCATAGCTGCAAGGCACCACATCCTCGCCAAAGGCCCGCACATGGGCGGCAACCGCGCTGGCCATGCACAGGCGGCTGTTGGTGTCGATATTGGCGCTGCCGATAAAGCCTTTCATCAGCTTGTTGGCGACATAATAATCCTCGGTCAGCAATTGGCCGGAGACATAGAATGCGACGCTGTCCGGGCCATGCTCGCGGATTGTCTCGGCAAAGCGATTGGCCACCAGATCGAGCGCCTTGTCCCACTCCGCCGGCTCACCGTCTATTTCCGGACGGAGCAGCCGTCCTTCAAGATTGACCGTATCCGCCAAATGCGTTCCCTTGGAACAAAGCCGGCCGAGATTCGCTGGATGCTCCTCGTCACCCGCGATGATCACATCGCAGTCACCGGTGATTTCGGCTTTGATGCCGCAACCGACGCCGCAATAGGGGCAAGTGGTGCGAACCGGAGTCACACGGCCCCGGCGAGGGCGGGAGCGCGTTCGATATAAATCCGGCCCGCGTCAATTTTAACCGGGATCACCGGCACGCACCCCTTGTCCTCGCCCAATGCCTCGCCCGTCAGCAAGGAAATGCGCCAGTTATGCAGAGGACAGGTTACGCTGGTGTCGTGAACGATCCCCTGACTCAGCGGCCCGGCCTTGTGCGGGCATTTGTTCGCCAGAGCATGAATGCTGCCCGTAGCGGTGCGGAATATCGCTATCTCCTGGCCGCCTTGTACCGGCAGCGTCCGCGCGCCCATGGCAGGCAGTTGTTCGACCGGGCCGATATCGATCCATTTTGCATCTACCATCATGCAGGCTCCAGAACGGCAAAGGGCCGAATTTCGGCGATATGCTTGTGCAAGTGGCTTTCAGCCCCGGCGACGCGTTCCGCCCAGGGATCTTTCTGATGCACCGACTGGGCGAACAGAAAACGTTTCTGCAATTCCTTGCGGCCGGTCTCGTCCTCGACAATGCGGCTCTTGATATAGTCCATACCGACCCTTTCGACCCACGGTGCCGTGCGGTCTAGATAGCGTGCTTCCTCGCGGTAAAGCTGGATGAAGGCGGCAATATATTCGAGCGCCTGTTCTTCGGTTTCGACCTTGCAGAGGAAGTCGGTGCCGCGCAGATGGATCCCGCCATTACCGCCAACGCTCAGTTCATAGCCACTGTCGACACAGATGATTCCGAGATCCTTGATCGATGCCTCTGCACAATTGCGCGGACAGCCCGATACGGCGATCTTGAATTTATGCGGCATCCAGCTGCCCCAGGTCATCTGTTCGGCCTTGATCCCGAGACCGGTCGAGTCCTGTGTGCCGAAGCGGCACCATTCGCTACCGACACAGGTTTTTACGGTGCGCAGCGCTTTGCCATAAGCATGGCCGGAAACCATGCCGGCGGCGTTCAGGTCGGCCCAGATCGAGGGTAAATCCTCTTTCTTGATACCGAATATATCAAGACGCTGCCCGCCGGTGACCTTGACCAGCCGCGCTTCATATTTGTCCGCAGCATCGGCAATTGCCCGAAGTTCATTGGGCGTCGTAATCCCGCCCCACATTCTGGGGACCACCGAATAGGTGCCGTCTTTCTGGATATTGGCATGCATCCGTTCGTTAACGAACCGGCTTTGCGGATCTTCCTCATGCTCCGTGGGCCAGGCACATAGCAGATAATAATTGAGCGCCGGACGACAGGAAGCGCAGCCATCTGGCGTGGTCCAGTGGAGTTCCTGCATCACCTGCGGTATGGATTTCAGATCTTTTTCGAGGATATTGCGCCGCACGTCCTCGTGCGTGAAGCTGGTGCACTGACACATTGGTGTGACCGTCCGTGCGCCGCCATAATCTTCGCCGAGCGAGATGCTCAGCAAGCTTTCCACCAGGCCGGTGCAGGAAGCGCAACTGGCGGAGGCCTTGCAACCGGCCCGGACGCTATCGAGGTCATTGGCTCCACCATCGATGCACGCAACCACCTGTCCCTTGGTTACGCCGTTGCAGCCGCAGATTTCTGCGTCAGGGGACAATGCTGCAACGGCGCTGTCAGGGTCCAGCGTGGCCCCTCCCGAAGCAAAGGCCTGGCCGAAAATAAGCGCTTCGCGGATATCGGATATGTCTTCCTGGCGCTTCAGGAGATCGAAATACCAGCTGCCGTCTACCGTGTCTCCGAAGAGAACGGCCCCAATGAGCTTGTCTCCCCGAACGACCACCCGCTTATACACCCCGCGGGAAGCGTCGCGCATGACAATATCCTCGGTGTCGTCTCCACCTGAAAAATCACCGGCGGAGAACAGGTTGATGCCGGACACCTTCAGCTTGGTTGCGGTAACCGAACCGGCATATCCGGAAGGATCATCGGTCATGAAATCGGCCAGAGAGCGGCACATTTCCCAAAGTGGCGCGACCAGCCCGTAACAGGCGCCACGATGCTGCACGCATTCCCCGACCGCGACAATTGCCGGATCACTGGTTACCATATTGTCGTCTACGACGATGCCGCGCTCGACGTCCAGTTCCGCCAGTTTGGCCAGAGCTACCGATGGCTTAATCCCGACCGCCATGACGACAAGATCGGCCTCGATTTCGGTCCCGTCCTTGAGCTTTACGCCCGTGACCTGGCTGTCTCCCAATATTTCCGCAGTATCGGCCTGGGTAATGATCGTTTGTCCGCGCCGTTCCAGTTCGCTTCGCAACAGAAAGCCTGCCGCTTCATCCAGCTGCCGCTCCATCAGGGTCGGCATAAGGTGCAAGACGGTCACATGCATCCCGCGCAGGGAGAGACCGTGCGCCGCTTCCAATCCCAGAAGACCGCCGCCGATCACGACGGCATTGCCGCCCGTCTCTGCCGCTGCCAGCATTTTGTCGACATCATCCAGATCGCGAAAGGTGATAACGCCCGGCAACTTGTGCCCCGGCACCGGAATGATGAACGGATCGGACCCGGTGGCAATCAGCAGCCGATCATATGGCGTCACCCGGCCCGAGGCACTGACCACCTCTCTGGCTTCGCGTTTGATCGCTATGACAGCATCGCCGCTAACCAATTCTATGCCGTTATCATCATACCAGCTTTGATCATTGATAATGATGTCTTCGAAGCTCTTGTCGCCGGCCAGAACCGGAGACAGCATGATCCGGTCATAGTTGACCCGGGGTTCCGCTCCAAAGATGGTGATCGCATAGCGGTCCCCATCACGGGCGAGAATTTCCTCCACGGCACGACAACCGGCCATGCCATTGCCAATGACGACAAGGCGTTCACGGGCCTGCCCGGAAGCTTTTTCCTGCTGAACGTTAGTTATAACCGGTGCATTCATTTACAAATTCCAGTTGTTAAAAACTATATCCCAGCCGCAGCCAGAATTTCTCCGTATCGACGCCATAGCTGTCGGCGTTGTAGTTGGCGTATTTGAGACCGACGCTGAAGATGCTGACCTTGAAATTGAGCGCCGCATCAAATTCCGTGCCGTATTTGATGCTGCCGACATCGCTCCGAAAATCATGATAGGCTGCGTTTGCGGTGATACCGCCGAGCAGATTGATCTTCTTGCTGATGCTGACATATTTGTCTTCGAGGCCCGCCGGTGGCGTGCCGAGAAACACATCCGCCCAACCGTTGAACTTGTGCAATGTGGCAAGCGGTGTCTGAAACCGATTGCCTGCGCTATCGGCACCCAGGCTCTCGTAACCCAGAGTCAGGCCAAAGCCTGAAACGGTCGTGCCAACCGAACCGGCAATATAGTCGACGGAAAAATTATTTGGATTGGCCTTGTAATCTTTTTGCACCGCATAGCTGCCCGCAAAATCTACCGTGAAACCTTCGGAAACGGGAAGCTTTGCCGTCGCGCGCAGTCCGTAGGTAGCGGAGGAACTCAGCGAAACCGGCTGGCCAGCATCAAAATCGAGCAGATAGGCGAAGCCCTTCAGATTGACCGGCCCGGCCTTTACTCCAGCGCCCAGAAATATCAGGTCTCCGTCAAACGCTTCACGCGCACCGGCATCAGCACCAAATATCGTGCGCTGGGAAATGGCATAAGTGGCTTCCAGCGTCAGTGGTTTCAGCGCCGTGACCGATGCGCTGACGGCATCGAAAGTCTGTTCATTCTGGCGCCAGCCGACGCTGCCCACGAAACGCTGGTCATCAATGTTGATTCTCTGGCGCCCGACGGTAAGGCTGCCCTTGTCCTTCTTGGCGAATTTCAGCTGAATGCGGTTCAGTTCGATATTTTCCGGGTCGGCGACGACGGAAAATGGTTCGACGCCATTGCCTGCATTAGTGTCATTATAGTCATTTATAATGCCCAGCGTCGCTTCGCTCTCGACGAGAAATGAAAGTCCGATATCACTGGCCAGTTCCAGCCCGGCCCTTGCCCGCAATGTCAAAGAGTCCGCGCTTGTTACCGGCTGGTCGACATGCTCATAAGCAAGCCGGGCGTCGAAAATCGGGTCCAGGGTCAAGCCTTCGGCAACCACCACCGGATCGCCGGTCTTGGCCAGGGCAAAGGAAGGTGTCGCCAGCGCGGCTCCTGACAATAATCCAATCGAAATGATATTTCTTTTTTTCATTTTCTTCCCCGTTAAAGACCTTCTCTCTTGGCGGGCATCCTCTCGGTTCAGGCCGCTTCCTGCTGCGTGCTCTTGTTCGGATTTCCATGTTCATATTCGGCCAGAAACTGCAGGACTTCCTGCCGGTAAGCGTAAAATTTCGGATGTTCGAGCAGCGCCTTCCGATCGCGTGGCCGTGGCAGATCGACATCGAGTATCTTGCCAATGGTAGCCTGAGGGCCATTCGTCATCATCACCACCCGGTCGGCGAGCAATATCGCCTCGTCCACGTCATGGGTGACCATGATGGCGGTGACTTTCGTTCGGTTCCAAACCTCGATCAAGACATCCTGGAGATCCCAGCGGGTGAGGCTGTCGAGCATACCAAAGGGCTCGTCGAGCAGCAGCAATTTGGGAGACAAAGCGAAAGCGCGCGCTATGCCAACCCTCTGGCGCATGCCGTTCGACATGTCGGCGGCGGTTTTGTCCATGGCATCGCCAAGACCAACGCGGTCCAGATAATATTCGATGATGTCCTTGCGTTCCGAACGCGTGCTGTGCGGATAGACCCGTTCCACGCCGAGGGCGACATTCTGTCTGGCGGTCAGCCATGGCATCAATGACGGAGCCTGGAATACGACGGCCTTGTCGGGCCCGGCAACATCAACTTCCCGTCCGTCCAATATGATCCCGCCATCGCTGATCTCGTTCAGTCCGGCAGCCATTGTGAGCACGGTTGACTTGCCGCAACCGGAGTGGCCAATCAGCGAAATAAACTCGCCCTTGTCCATCAGGATATTTACATCCTCGACCACCGTCAGCGGACCTTTGGGCGTTGGGTAGATTTTCTTGAGTTTGAAAAACTCGAGATAGCGCGTTTTGATCGGGCTTTGTGCTGCATCAAGATAGGCCTGCGGCAAATTCGTCTGCTCGCCTTCTTGCGCGCCTGAAAGGTCCAGGGGCGTGATATCCGGCAGATCCGCGGATTCGGACGCAACCGCTTTTTGATCACTGCTCAATATATCAAGATAGCCAACAATCTTATTGCGCAGGGTTTTATATGCCGCATCTTCATTCATTGCCTCGCGCTGGCGGGGACGCTCGATATCGACATCGAATATCTTGCCAATGGTGGCCGATGGGGCCGGGGTCAGGATCGCCACACGGTCGGCCAGCAGCAGCGCTTCATCCACATCGTTGGTTACCAGAACAATCGTCCGCTTTTCGTGTTTGCGGATGCGCTCGATCTCGTCCTGCAATTTTGCCCGGGTCAGCGCATCGAGCGCCGACAAAGGCTCGTCCATCAGCAGGATTTCGGGCTCCATCGCAAGGGCGCGCGCAACCGCGACGCGCTGCCGCATGCCTCCCGACAGCTGGGCCGGCTTGCGATCCATCGCGTGATCCAGGCCGACCAGTTCGATCTTCTGCCGCACCAGCGCCGCACGCTCTTCCCTGGACTTGTCCTGATGAACCGCATCGACCGCTAGTGCGACATTGGCTTCAACGCTCAGCCAGGGAAACAACGAATAGCTCTGGAAGACCAAACCACGATCCTTGCCCGGTCCTTTGCACGGCGCGCCCTTGACCAGCACTTCCCCGCTATCGGCTTCGGCCAGTCCGGCGATGCAATTTATCAATGTGGTCTTGCCGGCACCGGAAAAACCGAGAATGGCGATAAATTCTCCCTCGGCGACATCAAGGTTGATGTTGTCGAGCACATCGGTCCGGATTCCGGACCCGTCGACAAAGGACTTGCTGACGTTGTTCAGGGATAGGATGGGAAGGCTATGGGTCATAATATCCTCCTCAAACCGTACGATTGCGACTGGCGAAATTTTGCAGAAGCATCATGATCCGGTCGAGCAGGAAGCCGATCAGGCCGATCACGATGACAGCGAACATGATGCGGGCGAGCGACTGGCTGGATCCGTTCTGGAATTCGTCCCAGACAAATTTGCCAAGTCCGGGGTTTTGCGCGAGCATTTCCGCGGCGATCAGAACCATCCAGCCCACGCCAAGCGACAGGCGCATGCCGGTAAAAATATAGGGGAGCGCAGAGGGCAGAACCAGACGAGTGAGTTTGGCAAACCAGCCAAGCCGAAGCACTTTGCCGACGTTGAGTAAGTCCTTGTCGATCGATGCGGCGCCGATCGCGGTGTTGATAAGCGTCGACCAGAGCGAACAAAGCATCACGACGATCGCAGAAATTACAAAGCTTTTTGGTAAGGTCGGATCCGGATCGGTCATCGTTGCCGAAATCACCATGGTGACAATCGGAAGCCAAGCCAGCGGACTGACTGGTTTCATGATCTGTACGATCGGGTTGATCGCGGCGTTGAATGTTTTGGACAGTCCGCAGACCAGGCCGAGCGGCACGGCGATTATCGTGGCCAGAGCGAAGCCCAGGGCCACCGTCGCCAGGGACGTCCAGATCTGGTCCAGAAAAGTGGGCGGACCACTAAATTCAAAATTCCGTGTTTCGCCACCATTGGCAACTGCAGCTGCATTTCTGGCGTCCTGAGCAGCATAAAATTCCGCTTTCTGTTCCTGGATAGCGGTCCATTCATCAAAAAGCGCTACGCCCTGAGCCGAAACTTCGACCGGTCCCGGCAGACTGCCGAGCGAAGTGTCTACCTGCGGCGCAAGAACCGCCCACAGTGCCAGAAAAGCCAGAATTCCAACGATCGGTGCGGCGAGGCTTTTCGTCCAGGCAACCAACATTTGAGGATCGAGGAAGCTCCGGTTCGGCGCATTGGAACTCGTAGCAACCCGTGTAGCGGGATCGGCCGCGGCAGCGCCATTGAGTTGCCTTGGCTTCACCGTATCTTCAAGACCGGTATCGGGCTCTATTGGGTTCGCAGCGACGGTTGCCATGTCTTTGGTTCCTTTATTCATCAGAAGCTTAGTTGACGCCGGAATTGGTCACTTTCTGACCAGCCTTCAGACCGATGGGGAATTTCGCGAGATAGGCATTGGGAGCCCTGCCATCATAAATGATGCCATCGATAAAGCCCGATTGCTCACCCTTGAAGCCGTCCGACTCCGGAATACTGTCGGCGGGTATGACCCCTTCGTCCGCCAGTTTTTTCGCGGCGGTCAGATAGAGATCAGGCCGGTAGACCGCCTTTGCTGTATCGAAATACCATTGATCGGTCTGGTCTTCGGCAATCTGTCCCCAACGCCGCATCTGGGTGAGATACCAGATTGCATCCGAGTAAAAGGGATAGCCGGCATAATCATTGAAGAAGATGTTGAAATCGGGCGCCGGCCGCGTGTCGCCGGACTGGAAAGTGAACTGGCCGGTCATCGAGGCACCGATCACCGCTTCGTCCGCGCCGACATAATTGGATCGTGCCAGAATTTTCACTGCTTCAGCACGATTCTTGCCGCCATCAACGTCCAACCATTGCTGTGCCTTGATAATCGCGCGGAGCATGGCGGCCGTAGTCGCGGGATATTTCTCGGCAAAATCCTTGCGCAGGCCGAGGACTTTTTCCGGGTTCTTTTTCCAGATTTCGTCATCGGTAATCACCGGAACACCGATTTTCTTTTGCACGGCCGCCTGATTCCAGGGTTCACCCACGCAATAGCCGTCAATCGTGCCGGCTTCCATCGTTGCGGGCATCTGCGGCGGTGGGGTAACCGAAAGCGCTGCTTCGGCACCAACCGTCCCGCCAACATCGCCAGGGGTGTAATATCCGGGGTCAACACCGCCCGCTGCCAGCCAGTAACGCAGCTCGTAATTGTGGGTGGAAACCGGAAAGACCATGCCCATCTTGAATTGCTTGCCCTGCGATTTGTAATTCGCAATCACCGGTTTTAGGACTGAAGCGCTGATCGGGTGTACGGGCTTTCCATCCGAATTTTTTTTAAGACCCGGCTCGATCTGGGCCCAGACCTTGTTCGACAGTGTGATCGCATTGCCGTTGAGGTCGAGCGAAAGCGGAGCGATGAGATCCGCCTTGGTCCCATAGCCGATTGTCGCGGCGAGCGGCTGCCCGGCCAGCATATGTGCGCCATCGAGTTGGCCGCCGATGACACCATCGAGCAACACTTTCCAGTTCGCCTGCGGTTCGAGGGTAACGTTCAAACCTTCTTCCGCGAAAAATCCCTTTTCCTTGGCAATGGCAAGCGGCGCCATATCGGTGAGCTTGATGAACCCAAGTTTCAAAACTGGTTTTTCGATCGCGCCATCCATGGTGGCGGGCTTAACCGTCTCGCCGCTATTGGAAGAACTGTCGCCACCGCTTCCGCATGCAGACAAAGCCACTGCACAGGCAGCCATGAGAAGAAAATTGCGGCGGTTCGATTTCATTGCTCAATCCCTTTTTCATTGCCGGGAAACGCCAGGGTGGAACGAAAAAACACGCAAAAAAACCGCCTCAAGCAGCAGTCTTGCGGACTGGCTTGGGCGGCGACATTGCCTATTCGATTATATTTCGTTCTACCATGCGTTTGCCCGCCATTGGACAAACCGGTAAATATTGTGTCGGGAGTTTTCCCGTCCCGAATCAAATAACATTAGCGGGAAAGAAAAGGCAAGAAAAAATACTGCATCGCAACAAAGATCAGGATTTAGGCAAGGAATCCAAATAGTTCTGTACCGCCATCGGATCAAAAACCCGACCATCGAAAAACGGATTTGCGCCTAGGGTCAATCGCCCCTGAGTCGAACCGACCGGCAGGCTATCGCTCACGCTGCCTTCCAGTTTGGCATTGGCTCCGGGCATCGGTGTATCGAGTCCCTTCAATGCGGTACGATAAACATTGGGCTGAAAGACCTGTTCGGCGCGCAGTTGGTCATTCGCATTATAGGCAAGGTGATCCCAGCGCAACAATTGCGAATAGAGCCACGCCGCCTGACTTTTCCAGGGGAAGTTTGCTGCTTCTCGATATTGGAACATAAAATCTGGCGCATCCAGAGGCGGAGCACCGGCCGTCAACATGATCCGGTCCGATATTGCCCGATTGATCAGCCTCGCCGAGCCGTCGAGATACTCTTTCCGCGCCAGTATCGCGGCATTGGCATCCCAATTTACCGGATCGACAAAATGCTTGGCGGCAAAATGTAGCGCTCGAACCAAGCGTTCAAACTTGTCCCGATTATCATCTAGCTTATCAGCCGGCATGGCCAGCACCTTTTCGACACCGCGCCGCCAGATTTGTGCCGTGACCAGAACGATCCGACCTACGCCGCGCTCGACGGCAACGCTATTCCATGGCTCACCAACACATATTCCGTCTACCTCGTCATTCGCCAGCGCATCAGCAGCGAACGGTGGGGCAATGGTTACGATATCAACATCGGTGTCCGGCGCGATACCGCATTGTGCTAGCCAATAGCGCAACTTGTAATTGTGACCGGAATAGCGGTGAACAACACCAAATCGAACGCGACTTCCGCTCCGTGCACGTTCGGCGATTTCGGCCTTCAATTTTTCGCCAACGGCGACCGGATCACCGAGCCTTCCGACAGGGGCCACTTTGTCCGCCAGGATGTGGGACATGGTAATGGCGTTGCCGTTCAACCCCAGGACAAACGGGACGGACAGGGGCTTGGCCGGTCGCCCGCGACCGAGCGTCGTGGCGATCGCAAGCGGTGCGAGCAAATGCGCAGCGTCGGTATGACCATATAGCAGCCTGTCCAATACCGATGCCCAGCTCACGTCCCGAATGAAGTTTAGATGCAGCCCCTGTTCTTCGGCAAAGCCGTGTTCTTGGGCCAGGATCGGCAAAGCCGCGTCGACCAGCGGCAAAAAACCGATATTGATTTGATCGATGCTCACAACCCGCCTCCCAATAGTTTCTCAGCCGTGACGATGGCCTCTGCGATCTCCGCCATGCGTTTATTGCTGTTCATGGCGTGATCGCGCAGCAGCTTGTGGGCTTCCGGTTCGCTCATGTTCCGTTTCCCGATCAATATTTTCTTGGCACTGTCAATTATCGTGCGATCAGACAGCGCATCACGCGCTTCTTTCAGCTCCGCTTGCAAGCGGGAAAAGGCCTGAAACCGTCTTACGGCCAAATCGAGTATGGGCTTCATTCGGCGCTGCGAAAGCCCATCAACAATATAGGCAGAAACCCCAGCATCAATGGCTGCCGCAATCGTATCTTCATCGGATTGCTCGACAAACATGGCAATCGGGCGGGAAACCGCACGGCTAACGGCAAAATATTCTTCCAGCATATCGCGGGAGGGATTGCCAAGGTCGATCAGGATGACCTCGGGGTCTATCGTTTCAATAGCCCGCGCCATTCCCGAACGCTCCGAAATCACAAAAACATCGCGCTCACCCACTTCGGCGAGCCCGTCTTCAATTATAGCCGCGCGAACGGGGTTTTCATCGATAACAGCGATACGCAATTGCGACTCCGTTTGCGGAAGTGACTGTGGGCAGTCTAACGCCTTTTTGTTCGCAGGTGCAATATGAAGGATCAATCTATCATTGAGCCACCAATCGCAGCGGCCGCTTTTCCTCTTTGCTGCAAGAACCGGACAGACCGCCTCTTACCAAGTCGTCACCATCTGAATGTCGGTAAATTCTGCGCCCTAAAGGGCGGCTTGCAGAATCTGTCATTGACCGTGGCAATGACGAGAATTGGGGCGCAAAACAGACAAGATCATTGCCCGATGGGAGCGACCGCGATTGAGACATTTGCTGAACGACGGCATTAACGTCCCATCTCATAAGTTCGACTGACCGCAAGTCGGGCGAACAAAGCAATTCACCCTTTGACTTCCCCCAGTCGGGCCAATTCACTTTGCCGGGCGTGCGCACCCCGCTCCATATCTTCTGCTGTTCCTGAATAGTAAGCCGTCCCGAACACAAGAAATTGGATCCCGCGGAAGCCGACAATATCACCGACCGAAGCGGTGACCTCATGCATGTGACGCCAGTCGATGCATATGAAATGGACTGTTCCGCTGCTTGATACTGTAACGCAAGCACCCAAAGTTTCAGCAAGGAACATCCTGAACTCGGCTTCGTTCATTTCACCAGGTGCAACGTCGATCTCGCCAGAACTGAAGCCCGTCAGGCCCAGGTCAATGTCTACTTCTGGCAGGAAACGATCGGTCAAATCGGCCTGTTCTGGGCCCAAAATGACTAATTTTCCCTGTTGGTTCCCCGATAACAGGGGAATTCACGATGAGACCCGTACACGACTGTGTGCGTCGCGCACCATTATAGTCCAGGCTATCCCTATATTTATTTGTTCATTCATCGGCCTGAGCGGCCAAAGCGAGCTCCGGACTTGGCTTCGCGCGATCTCGGATTTATCGATCTGCGAACTGACGATGATATGACAGCTATTGATGGTAAGGCAGTTTGACGATCATTCGCGGCTAAGTCGTTCGGCGGGATCCGTGTCATCAATCGGCGGTGTGTCGTACAGTTTCTTGCGGAAGATGGATCGGAGCAACCACGGCTCGAGAATCCGCCCTACCAGATAAAGCGTAGCGAAAATTGCCGCGAGGATATAGGCCGTCTTGGGCGAGTATTTTTCATATTTGTCTTTTTCTTTGTCTTTCTCGTCGGGCTTTTCGGGTGCCGGTGCCCCCATGGCTACGTCCAGCCAGTGCAACTTCACATCCTTGTCCGCTTCGTCATCCTTTTTCGATTCATCGTCGGCTTTTCCGGCCTGTTCCGCCGCTTCGGCTTTGGATTTTTCATACTCGCCAATCGCAACATTAACCTGGCCCAGGGCCACAAAGAGTAACGGCGCGAGAAAGCAGGCCAGCAGGGCCGGGCTGGTGACATTATAGGCAAGGACCGAACGTCCTTCCCGCTCGCCCACCGTCAGCGTGCCACGGGTAAAGGTCGCCAGCCTGTCCTGGGCGGCAGGATTATGCTTCCTGAATGTCAGCGTATCGCCGTCTATCTCGTAGCTTGTACCATTGGTCTGGAACAGCGGATCAAGCCTGTCGAATGCCGTTGCTGGCGACATTGGCGTTTCAAGGGGCAACAAGCCCTTCACACGCCAGATCCGGTCAATGAAAGGCAATTTCACTTACAATTCCTCTGGAATTTTTCAGGAGACGGAATGCCCACCGCATAGCGATGCTCATTTGCAAAGATGACCCATTCTGAAAGAAAGTCGTTTCAGGCAGGGGCAAAATGGCCAACTATTCGGCCGGTATCGCGGTCGGTGGCTCCCGGCGATCCTTGATCCGGGACTTGATCGACTTATAGCCTTCCGTAAACGGGAAGGTCATCGTCTCGTTGATCGGCATGCGGCGCCCGCCTTCCATCCCGAGCAATTCCGCCTCGCCGTCCACACAGGTTCCGAAAAGACGGTCGAATATGATCCAGCTGGCCCCATAATTGCTGCGCGTCGCTTCATAATCTTGCGAGTGGTGCACACTGTGGTGCTCGGTGGTGTTGAACAGGAACCGCCACCAGCGGGGACTATTGAAACGAACGTTGATGTGCTGGTAAACGCCAACCGTGAGGCCGATCGCGCCAGCGAGCAGAAAGGCCCGCGGGATGAAATCGAAGAAGCCGCCGATGCCAAGCCCGATCAGGAACAATTCGATCGGATTGCCAACAGCCCCCTTGTTGATGTTCAACTGGGTGATGTAGTGATGCGGCGCATGGGTCAGCCAGAGCGGATACCAGTTGTGCATTCCGCGGTGCATCCAATATTGGCCGAATTCAAAAATCAGCGAGATCAAAAGCGCCTGGACCAGCAGCGGCAATCCGGTGAACCAAGCAAATTTGTCCCAGTCAAAAGAATTCTGGATGGCTTCGATCATCACACCGTCGCCGATATAATTGTCAACCATGCGAAGAAGCGTGTAACCGAGACCGACATAGAACAGATCGGTAGCAAATTCCTTCCAGGTGAGCCGCCAGCTGTCATAACGCGGATTGACCCATTCGAGCCCCAGCAGGAACAGCTTGAAAGCGATCCCGATCATGATGGCCGTGGATGCTACAGCAATGGAATTGGGCGCATAATACCAGAAGGCGAGCACGGCAAAGAGCACGGTCGGCTGGAAATATGTGAAGAAGATCTGTTTCGCCGGACCGCCTTCAACCCTGCCGATATTTTCCCATCCGACAGTGACTGGCGCGTCAGCTCCGATGATCCTTTTTCCTACCCGAACTCCGTTCATAGCGAGACCTCCTTGGTGAGGCCCCAAGGCCCCAGAATCGCTGCCTACCCGCCGTGCAACCGGCCCGGTAATGCAGTTTCTCTCCTGTGAACGATTCTTATTTTTTGATATAACGGCTATCGTATTGATATTATCAAATACGTCAAGCGTAATATTTTCGTGCGTCGCCGTAGCTCAATTTACCTCCGCTGAACGCGTAATAGACATGCTATTTCGCCGCAATAAAGGCTCGCCAGCCGCCAAATTCGGTAATATCCTGTGCGCCTGTCGTTGCGCGAGACTCAGCGACAAAACCCTTGACGCTGCTGCCGTCGGCCAGAGTGACGGTTCCGATTGCAAGCGGGGCCGGAACTTCTGCTACAAAGCTGCCAAAGGCTGCGACGTCGAGTTCATAAACCTCCACTTTGATGGCAGCTCCATCCTCGCTGTGCACCAGCGCGGGTTTGGGCGGCACGCTGTCGGCGATCGCGTAAAGACGATAGGTGGGAGCCGTTTCGAAAGCACCGACGAACGCGGCATCGCGTGAGGTCAGCTGCCAGTGTAGCGGCATGTCTTTCAAATGGGCTCCGACGACGGCCAGTTTTACGCTTTCCATTTTTCCCTCCAGATCGAGTGCTGGCGGAGCAGGAAAATCTGCTGCCGCGAAATAGGTTTCCGCTGCATCGAGCAGGGCATGATCACTATCGGCGGGTCCGATCAAGGTGATACCGAAACCGGTCCCGTTCGCACGGGTGCCAGCGGGCACAGCGACAGCCGCCATGTCGAGAAGATTCACGAAATTGGTGTAGGCGCCCAGATTGCTGTTCAACACTATTGGCGCCACCAATAGCTCCGCAACGCGATAGGTCGTGCCGGTGGTGGGAAAGGCCAGCATGTCGACCTCGTTCCACAGTCCGTCCGCCTGGCGTTTGAGTTCGGCAAGCCGGTATATCCCCTTGAATACATCCACTGCATTCTTGCTCAAGCCGGCCTCGGTGATCTGGCGGACCGTTTGGTGGATCGCATCCGGATTGCTGGCCAACAGATCGTGCATGGCTGCTGTTCGTTCGGCAACCCATGGCCCATTATACAGAAGACTGGCCGCTTCATTGAGAGGCGATATGTCGAGTTCGACGATCTCAGCATCGCTTCCCAAACGGGCGATCGCCTGATCGTAAAGATATTCGGACTGGCTGTCACCGAACCAGACGCGCTGGTCGCGGCGGGGTACGCCGATCCGCCGGGGTTGCATCGTGCAATCGACCAGCGGCTTCGAATAGGGGTCCTCCGCGTCAAAGCCGGCGAGTACATCGTCTACCAGCCGTGCATCAGACAAATTGTCGGTAAACACCGTGATACAGTCGATCGTCCGGCAGGCTGGCACGAGACCTTTTGTACTCCAGCGTCCCTTGGTCGGTTTGAGACCGACAAGATGGTTGAACGCTGCGGGCACCCGGCCCGAACCGGCGGTATCGGTGCCCAGTGCGAAGGCAACAAGGCCCGCAGCAACCGCCACTGCCGACCCCGAGCTCGACCCCCCGCTGACATAAGCAAGATTATAGGCATTGCGGGGGATGCCATAAGGACTGCGCGTGCCGACCAGACCGGTGGCGAATTGATCGAGATTGGTTTTCCCGACGCATATGGCTCCCGCCTCGAGCAGCTTTGCGGCCACGGTTGCAGAAGCAGCGGGGGAATAGGCGTAGGCAGGACAGCCAGCCGTGGTTTCAAAACCGGCGACATCGATATTGTCCTTTACCGCAAAGGGCACGCCGGCCAGCGGCAGCTTTTCCCCTGCCGCGATGCGACCATCAACTGCGCGAGCTGCGACAAGCATATCGTCGGACGCAGCGCGACTGATCCATATTTGCGGCTGAACCGCATCATAGGCATCAAGACGGGCGAGCGTTTCCTGCGCTACGGCGAGCGCGCTAGTTTTTCCGCCATTTACGGCTGCCGCGATCGCCGCAGGGCTTTGCCGGTCGAGCTTCGTCATTAGTGCTTCCTCAACGCCAGCATCGGCGCGCCTGGTTCGAGCGACTGGCGCTCGTTGATATAGAGAGCTGCAATTGTGCCATTATCCGGGCTTTCGAGCGGGCTTTCCATTTTCATCGCTTCGATAACGGCGATAACATCGCCGGCCTTTACCGTGTCGCCTTCCGCAACCATCAGCTTCCACACGCTTCCGCCAAAGGGCGCCTCGATCAGATCGGTGCCTTCTGGCAGTTCAATCGCCGGGTCAGCGGCGGCCCCAAGAGCGGGGTCTTCTGTCAGTTGTGTCACGCGATCAAATTCGCCATCCTGCTGCCATTGGGCGCGTTCCGCCTCGAAAGCGGACTGACGCGTTGCCTCAAAAGCTTCAATCGACTCCGCATTGTCAGCCAGAAAGGCGCGATGGTCAGCGAGACGAAATTCCGATTCCTCGATCCGGATTGACCGGCGCCCATTGGGAAAATCCCTTCTCCATTCAACCAGTTCCTCAGGGCTCACACTGAAAAAGCGGATCTGGTCGAAGAAGCGCAGCAACCACGGCTTGCCATCAACGAAGGCATCGGTTTGCCGATAGGTATTCCACACCTGGATAGTACGGCCAAAAAGCTGATAGCCTCCGGGCCCTTCCATACCGTATATGCACATATAGGCACCGCCGATTCCGACCACATTGGGCGGTGTCCATGTGCGGGCCGGATTATATTTGGTGGTTACCAGCCGGTGCCGGGGATCGACCGGTGTTGCCACCGGCGCGCCAAGATAGACGTCGCCCAGCCCCATCACGAGATAGCTGGCATCGAAAATGATATCCTCGACAGCATCCGCATCAGGCTGGCCATTGATCCGCCGGATGAACTCGATATTGTCCGGGCACCACGGCGCGTCGTCACGAACTGCGGCCATATATTTCTCGATCGTTTCCAGTGTGGCCGGATCCCGCCAGCTGAGCGGCAGATGCACGATCCGCGAAGGAACCGTGAAATCCTCGAGATCGCCCAGTTGATTGTCGGCTTCCATAAGGGCAGCCAGCGCGCCCGTCTGATCAAGAATATTGTCATCGAAATGGAGTTGCAGCGAACGGATGCCGGGGACGATATCGATCACGCCTGGCAAGGCTTTTTCCTCGAGCAGCGTCATCAGGGCATGAACGCGGATACGCAATTCAATGTCGAGGACGATCTCTCCATATTCGACCAGTATATTGCGGTCACCCTGTTGCCGGTACACCGTCCGGGGGCGTAGTCCCTGAGCCTCTGTGTCAGCGAGGATCGGTGAAAGATCAGCGATCTCGCGCTGCGGGCCGGGGCGTAAGGGATTTGCCGCAAGTTCCATCGGAGCACGGTCGGCAGCCCTGGCATCATCAAGCGTGACCGGCACAAACCGCAGGCGGTCTCCGGGCGCAAGCTGCCCGATTTTCCAGCGATCGGCGGCGATCACCACGAACGGACAGACGAATCCGCCGAGCGATGGGCCATCGGGGCCAAGAATGATCGGCATATCGCCGGTAAAATCGACGGCACCGATCGCGTAAGGATTGTCGTGGATATTGGAGGGGTGCAAGCCCGCCTCCCCGCCATCGGCCCTTGCCCATTGCGGCTTTGGTCCAATCAGACGCACGCCGGTGCGGTTGCTGTTATAGTGGACGCGCCAATCGGCATCGAGGGTTGCACGGATATCGTCCTCGGTGAAAAAATCGGGCGCGCCGTGGGGACCGTATAAAACGCGCAAAGTCCAGTGATTCCCGAAATCCGAAACGTCGGAAACCGGAGCGGGTGCGCTGACCTCGGCTTCTGCCAGATGCAACATATCGCCTGCCACCAGCTTTCGAGCGGCATGGCCACCGAATTGGCCCAGTTCGAAGGTGCTGCGGCTGCCGAGATAGGCGGGAATGTCGAGGCCACCCGCGATCAAAATGTAACCGCGCATGCCGCCGCCACTCACCCGGCCGAGCGCGAGCGTCTGGCCCGCAGTGATGTCGAGCGGAACGCCCCGTTCAACAGGCTCATCGTCGAGCCGGGCACCGAAATCGGCTCCGGTGATGCAAATGCGCGCGGGTGCGTTGAAATAGAGGGTTGGACCGGTAAACGTAATCTCCAGCCCGGCTGTGCCTTCCGGATTGCCAAGCCGCTGGTTGCCGATACGGAAGGAATGATCATCCATCGGCCCCGAGGGCGGCACTCCGACTGACCAGAGACCGATGCGGCCCGGCCAGTCCTGAACCGTGGTTGCGGTGCCACCGGAAACCACCCGGATGCTGCGCGGATTATAGACGATCGTATCCAGCAATCTCGTCGCAACCTGTCCGGACATGAAACGATCATCGCGGACGACGGCGCGCAGCCAGCGAAGGTTGGACTCAAGGCCGTCCACCCGGCTTTCGTCGAGCGCGGCCTGCATTGCGGCAATGGCTTCCTCTCTTGTATCGGCGTGAACAATAAGTTTTGCGATCATCGGATCATACCAGGCGCTGATCGCGCTGCCGGCCGTACACCATGTTTCGGCACGAAGAGATTCAGGAAAATCGATGGCGGTGATGGTGCCGCTGGTCGGCCGATAATCCAGTGCAGGATCTTCGGCATATAGACGGACTTGTATAGAATGGCCCGTTGCCACCGGTGGCTCGCGATCCAGAAATGAAAAGTCTCCTGCCGCCCCGCGGATCATCCACTCGACAAGATCAATGCCCATCACCTCTTCGGTGACGCCGTGTTCGACCTGTAGCCGAGTATTCATTTCCAGGAAGAAGAATTCCTGGCGATCGGCATCAAAGAGGAACTCGACCGTACCGGCGGAGAGATAGCGCGCAGCCGCACCCAGGCGCACCGCTGCGGCGATGAGTTCGCGGCGCACCTCATCGTCAAGATCCGGTGCCGGCGACTCTTCGACAACCTTCTGGTTCCGCCTTTGCAACGAACAGTCCCGTTCGCCGAGCGGCATCACCCGCCCGGTGCCGTCGCCAAATATCTGCACCTCAATATGCCGGGCGCGAGCGATATAGCGCTCCAGAAACACGCCGGCGTCGCCGAAATTGCCGGCCCCGAGACGAGCGACGCTGTCCCAGTTCTTGCGTACGGCCGACTCATCCTCGCAAATCTGCATGCCGATGCCGCCGCCGCCCGCCGTGGCTTTCAGAATGACCGGATAGCCAATTTCGTTGGCTGCGCGTGCGGCGTCATCCTCGTTGTCGAGAAGCCCGGTGCCGGGCGCAAGCGGCAAGCCATGTTCTTCCGCCAGCGCACGGGCGCTGTGCTTCAAGCCGAAGGTTCGCATATCGTCCGGCGTGGGGCCGATAAAGACAATGTCGGCAGCGGCACATGCTTCTGCAAATTCGGCATTCTCGGCCAGGAAGCCGTAGCCGGGATGGATGAAGCGCGCGCCGGTTTCCCGCGCGGCCTCGATGATCGCGGCAATATCGAGATAGCTCTCGGTGGCCGGCGCTGGCCCTATGCATATAGCCATATCCGCCTGCGATACATGCAGGGAGTCGGCATCGGCGTCGGAATAGACCGCAACCGATCGCAAACCCATGCGGCGTATCGTTCGAATAATTCTGGTAGCAATTGCTCCGCGGTTGGCAATAAGAACCGTATCAACGCTCATGCGGTAACGATCATTCGCACCGGAGTGGGATTGAACCCGTTGCAAGGATTGTTGATCTGCGGGCAGTTCGACACAACCACGATCAGGTCCATTTCAGCGCGCAGGTCAACGGTCAGCCCCGGGGCGGAAATACCATCGACAATGCCCAGCGTCCCGTCTTCTTCTACCGGCACGTTCATGAAAAAGTTGATATTGGAAACGATATCGCGCTTGCCGCGCCCTTCGGTCAGATTGGCCGCGAGGAAATTCTCGACACAGGCATGCTGACTCTTGGTGTGATGCCCGTAACGCAGCGTGTTGGACTCGCAGGAACAGGCGCCGCCGATGGTGTCGTGATACTCCACCGACGTCGCCAGGATAGTCATCATCGGGCGCCCCTCGTTCGACCGCAGGACAGTACCAGCGCGAAGGAACAGATTGCCCTGCGCTGCGACGGTATCCTGTGCGCTATAGCGTTCGGAATCATCGGCAGCTGAATAGAGCAGAAAATCAACCGCCTGATTTCCTTCCGTGTCGACGATATGGAGGGTTTGACCGGCGGCGAGATGATGGAGCCAGGGGGCCCTGGCAGGCACGATTTCATCATGAACAACGGCACCGTCAAATTCGGGCATTTCTGGGGGAGTTGTCATTTTGGAGATATTATCCCTTCCTAGCGACGGAAATAATCTTCGACATTCTGAAAGGCCCGCAAGCCCTCCGGCGTGGCATTGCGAATATCGTCATCGTCCGGCGTCACCGCCCCGCGCCAAGCCGAAACACGCAGCGGGGTCACTGTCCATTTCTCGCGCGGGTCGAGAATATGGGGACAATTGGCGATAACGACAATCACATCCATTTCGGCGCGCAGAACCAGTTCCCGCCCTGCATCAAAAGGACCGACAATTGGAGTGATGGTCCCGTCCGCCTCGATCTTCGTTCCTTTGAAAAAATTGACGCAGGGGTGAACATCGGGTCTTTGCAAACCATATTTGGCCGAGCCCAGCAAAAGACGGTCGCGGCCGTTGGGAACGACACTGCTATTATGGCCTTCACCATATTTGGCAGTGTTCGTCGCAGCGTTGGATGTCCCGCAGAATGCATCATGCGTACCCGCATCATCCCGCAAGATGCTCATCATAACCCGGCCCATGTCGGACAACAGCAACTTGCCGGCACCGAGATAGGCATTCCACTGCACCTTTACCGTGTCCGCGACATTGAGTCGCTCGGTCGGCATTTCAGCGTTGAAGATCAACACCGAGGCACAGGCGTCGCCTTCAAGGTCTATGAGGCGCAGGCGCGAACCTCGTGCCAGCTTGCGGGTGGCATAGCCGCCAGCGGCGACTGTCTCTTCCCACAGCAAATCGTCAGCGGCCACACCGGCGGGCAGATCGGCGGCGACCGGAGGCAGGACAGGCATGGCATCGACCTTCGTACCAGCCATCGCACGTGCATGATCGCGTGCCGCCATGGGATCCGCCAATGGCTTGGTCATGCCGCGGCGCTCCTGCTTTTCCCTTTCTTGTCGGTCACCTCGTCCTGTTCATGCAGCTGCGGCAGCAAGGCGGTGGTGGTGACGAGCCGCAGCTGATGTACACCACGAATGCGCCGCAAGGCATCGCACAGCCCCTCCAGCCGCACCGCTGGCCCCTGTACCAGCAACACTTCCAGAGACTGGTCGTCTTCGAGGAAGACATGTTGCGAGGAGATGACTTCTTTCAGATAATGCAGCTGGGTGGTGGCGAGCTGTTGACGCACACCCGCGTGATCTCCGCGATAAACCAGCGTGATGGTCCCTGCGAGCATTTCTTCGGGCCGGGTCAGCGCTTCATGCTCTGCCAGCGCATGACGGATCAGCTCTGACATCAGCTGGGACCGCGACGGCAATCCACGCTCCTCGACCATATTGTCGAGGTGAAGCAACAGGTCTGCAGGTAGGCTCATGCTGAGCCGGGCTAATTTGGTGGGTTCGGATATCATGTCCTTGCTCCTCTCAATTATTATTAGTCTTGTCAACAGTAATACTGGCCATAATTTCGACACTGCAATCGCTCTTCACGCCAAGGTCGATATCTTCCGGCAGAACGTTCTTTTTCTCGATCGGAATATCGTATGCCACTGAGGCACCATAGCGGTGCGGGGCGTGTGGATCGTGGCGCAATTTGTCCAGCGCCAACACCCTGGTCCCCAGCGTGAAAGCTTCGCGGATATCATGGGTAACCATGATTATAGTCAGCGAATATTCCCTCCACAACCGCGTTATCAGCGCGTGCATATCCGACCGGATTCCGGGATCAAGTGCGCCGAAAGGTTCGTCAAGCAACAGGATACGGGGCCGTTTTATGAGCGCCTGTGCGATCGCCAGCCGCTGTTGCATGCCACCTGACATCTGCGCCGGGAAAAGGTGCAGGCTATCGCTCAAACCGACCGCTGCCAGCATCTCTTCCGCTTCCGCAACCGCAGCTTTCCGTTGCGCCCCGAAGAGCCGCGCCGCAAGTGGCGCCTGCACACATTCAAGGCCGAACAACACATTGCCGAGGACCGTCAGATGAGGAAATACCGAGTAGCGCTGGAACACGACTCCCCGGTCTGGTCCGCATTCGGGATTCAGCGGTTTACCGTCAAGCAGGATGGTCCCGGTGGTGGGCGCTTCCTGCCCAAGAACGACCCGGAGCAGGCTGCTCTTGCCGGCCCCCGAAGGCCCGATTATCGAAACAAAAGAACCTTCCTCAATCTCGAGATTGATGCGCTCCAGAACCACCTTGTCGCCATATTCGACCCACAGGTTTTGCAAACTCAGTGCGGCGCTCAATGGCTTGCTCCATGCGCCCAGGGAAAAAGACTGCGACTGGAGCGGGCGAGCAGAAAGTCAATTGCTACAGCGATCAAAGCGATCCAGGCAACATAAGGCAGAATGACATCCATTGCGAGATAGCGGCGGACGAGGAAAATCCGGTATCCGAGGCCGATATCCGACGCGATTGCCTCTGCAGAGATCAGGAACACCCAGGCCGGTCCGAGCGACAATCGCACCGCCTGGATCAACCTTGGCATAGCCTGCGGCAGAGCGACCCGCAAAATCAGTTGCCAGGTGCTTGCCCCCAGAGTCTGGGCCTTGATGATCTGCTCCCGTGGCAAACTTCCGATATGGGCAGCAATGTCACGGATCATGAAGGGCGCGACGCCGATGACGATCAGCGCCACTTTGGCCGCCTCCCCGAGACCGAAGGCGATGAACAAAATCGGCAGCAATGCAATGGGCGGGATCACTGCTATCCCTGTCACCAGCATGCCGAATGTGGCCCGCACTGGCGGTAATATACCGAGCAATAATCCGACCAGTAGCGCCGACAGGGTCGATATACCCAGCCCTAGTCCGAGCCGCTGCAGGCTGGCGAACGTGTCGGCCCAGAAGAGAAGCCGGCCGGTGAGCTGGTCGGGTTCAAACAGCAGCCCCCACATGGCCTGAACCATAGCGCCGGGTAGCGGAAGCAGCTTGTCGCTGGGATTGATCGAGTGACGCTCGGCAGCTGCCAAGAGATAGATTATTACCAGTATCAGGATCGGAATGGAGCCCAAGAGCAGATTATTGCCCCGACTAATGCGACGATTTACCCAGCGCATATTGCTCCTATCCCGATCTTGCCGTTTCCTTGTATCAGCAGACTACAGCGCCCCATCGACGGCCATTTGCATATATGTCTCGTCGAAGCGCAAGGTAATATTGTTCGAATCCCCGAGCGTTTTGCCTCCCGGGAAAGCCATGCCCACAACATCCGCCGACTTTGCGCCTTGACCAAATAGCCCCTGCGAGAAGCTGAAGTCGCGCACCCGGGTCATTGTTTCGATCAAAGCCTCGTCCGACGTGGCCGCAACAGCAGATTGAGGATCCGCATAGAGAAAGGTGGTTGCAAGCTGATCATCGAACATTTCGGGCGTCGTTCCCGCGAGCTCGGCCATTGCCGCCCGCGCCGCCTTGCCTTCGTCATCCTGCTTCTGCATCAATGCGGTCGTCTCGTACCAAATTCCGGCAAGCGCCTTGCCGAGATTGGGATTCGCCTTCAGCGTTGCGGTATCGACGACCAGGAGGTCGAGAATTTCGCCTGGAATATTGGCAGAACTGAACACCATTTTTGCACCCGGCGCCTGCTGCATCGTCGACAGCTGTGGGTTCCAGGCCACCGCGGCAGTCACGTCCTGCGACAGGAAGGCGCCGGCTATGTCCGCGTCCGAAGTATTGACCGTGCTGACGTCGGTCATCGACAGGCCGACCGCATCCAGCGCGCGTGCCAGCAGATAATGTGAAACCGAAAGTTCCACGAGATTGATTTTCTGTCCCTTGATCGCGTGAAGATCGCCGGTACCTTTCAAAAGCACGCCGTCATTGCCGTTCGAATAGTCGCCTACGATGATTGCGCTGGTGTCCTTGCCGCCTGCAGCGGGGATGGTGAGCGCGTCCATATTGGCGACGGTGACGCCGTCAAGTTGACCAGCGGTATACTGGTTCACGGATTCCACATAATCATTTACCTGAACGATATTGATCTTGATGCCGTATTTGTCTTCCCATTTCTTAACGATGCCGGCCTGTTCGGCATATGGCCAAGGCATCCAGCCGGCGTAGATAGACCAGCCGATATTGAATTCAGTGCGTGGCGCTGCCGTTTCCTCGGCCGTTGGCGAACACGATGTTATAATGAATGCACATGCCAGCATTGCCAATGCCCCCGCGCGACGTATCCCTTTGATCATGATTCGATTTCCTTTCGCAGTTGCAGCATTGCGCTAAAACGACTCGTTGTCCATCTAAATTTATTACCATTGATATATTTAGTAATATCCGTATGTTTCCCAGATACACATGCCGAATCAACCGGAAACCGGGAAAAAGGCTGTGCCTCGGGGGAGTATGCATCGAAAGCAGCCGGTTAACGCCGCGCTGGAACCTTGGTCAGGAGTATTCGATGCCGCAAACGTCCGCACCAGCCCTTAATCCCACCGCCTCCGGCAATGGCAATGCCGCGTTGGGGTATAATCCGCCCGGGGTCCGCAATACTGATTCAGCGGTGCCGCTACATCCCTCGGAACCAGTGGTCCATGATTATAACAGCGACGGTCCGGCACCCGGCAGACTTGCCTTTCGCTGGACCTACGGCTCCAATGTCGCTGCCAAGAACCGCGATCCGCGTGTGCAGGTCGTTCAATATAATGAGGACAGTTTTGTCCTGCGGCAAAATGTCTGTGTCCATTGGGAAGCCCCCTTCACCTATCTGCTGTTTGGCAACCAGGGCGCTTTGCTGATCGACAGCGGCGCGACTGCCAACGCAAAACATTATCCGCTGCGCGAGACAGTCGATGCGATTATCACGCGTTGGGGTCAGGCAAGAGGGCGAAGCAAGGTACCACTGACCATTGCTTTGACTTCAGGAGAAGATATCGCGCAAAATCAGGGTCTGGTGCAATTCGCCGGACGGCCCGATACGAATATCGTGCCCACGCCGCTTGATGTGATGAAGCAACATTATGGGTTCCGGAGCAGCTGGCCCTCCGGCACCGGCGCAATCGATCTTGGCGACCGCGTGATCGAGGTCATCCCGACGCCCGGAACCCATAAGGATGGCGTCGCATTTTATGATCCCTATTGCCAGATTCTGTTCACCGGAGACTTTCTGTATCCCGGCAAGATCAATATCAGCAATGACCGCGACTTCGTGACATCGCTCGAACGACTGAAGGCTTTCGCAGCGGACCGTTCGCCAAAATGGATTCTTGGTGGCCATATCGAGATGATGTTCGTTCCCGGCAGATATTACCCCCGCTTCGCCACCTACAAGCCTTACGAGCGGATCCTGCAACTGGCACCGGACGTGATCGATGAAGTGTTGCAATATGCACGCGAAATCCAGGGCAAGGACATGTTGCTCATTCGTCCGGATTTTGTCCTTTTCAACGGAGTCAGCCCGGACCAGCGGACACCGGTTTGGCCCGAGGGCGTGCCCCAGATCAACCCGCCCCGGCCGTTCTAGAATCAGAGAGAATTTTCATGGATCGTCGTACGTTCATTTCCTACAATGCCGCCGCCACCGTTGCGCTCACTGGCAATGCGCTGACTACATTCGGTAACTCGGCAGTGGCTGCCACGCGCCCGGCGCCAATCGATTTCAAAAGCAATCTACCCGCGCCGGGCGGTTTTCCCAAACGCTGGATATGCGGTTCGTCTTCCTGCATGGACAACACCGACCCACCGGTGCAAGTCCACTGGTATAATGCGCACACTGCAATTCTGCGCCAGAACAAGGCCTACAGTTTCGAGGCACCGTTCACGCCGCTGTATTTTGGCAATGATCGGGTTTTGCTGCTTGACGAAGGCTTCACCACGCTACGCAATGACTGGGATCTGCGCGGCGTAATCGACGAGTGTATCGCGGACTGGTGTTCGCGGAACGGTCGCGACCCGGCGAGTCTGGAACTGCTGGTTGCCTTCAGTCATCTTCACTCGGACCATTATGCTGCAGTCAACCAGTTCGCCGACCGACCGAACACCCGCTACATGGGCCTGACTCATGAAGAAATGCTCGGTTTCTGGGGCATGACCAATTATCCGGAAGAAAGCGTGACGCTCGATCTGGGCGGACGCGAGATCGAGATCTGGGGCTCGCCCGGCCACGTGGTGTCAGAATTTGCCTATTATGACAATTACACCCAGATTCTCTACACCGGCGATATGTTCTATCGCGGGCGGTGCTACATCACCTACTGGGAGCCCTGGTTCGCCAGCATGAAGCGGCTGATCGACTTTGTTGACACGCACCCCGTAACCCACGTCATGGGTTGCCATGTCGAGATCAGCAAGGATGGTACGGACTATCCCTATGGGCTGACCCACCAGCCAGACGAAGCCCCGGTGCAGATGACGGTACAGCAACTTCGCGAGACATTCGCTTTTGCAAAAACGATCACCGAGCCCGGGATCTATTTCACCGGCACAGTTTTCCTCTGCAACCAGACGCGCAGCACGACCACCATCGATTCCAATCCTTATCGTTACTGACATGCCGTTACCGGCACTTCGCAGGAGTATTTACATGAAACGTTCGATCGCCCTGATACTATTTGTTACCGCGGCCTGCTCTCCGGCAGATCAGGAGCCAGCTGACTCTCCAAGCCTGATGCAAGCGGTGGATCTGAAAGAACAGATGATCGAAGTGCCTGACTTCGCGGATTTTCTGGCGGTCGATGGTGCCACAGTGTGGGCCACCAATCGAGGCCGGGTCGAACAATGGTCGACCGAAGGCATGCTGGCGTCAGTCGAGATTCCCCGCCCATGCGGCACGATGGCCATATTCGCTGATTCGTTATGGGTAGCCAATTGCGAAGATGCCAACCTCTATCGAATCAACCTCGAAACCGGGGAAGTGGAAGCGATGATCGCCACCGGCATCGCCAACCCGAAAGGCGAAACGAATGTCGTCGCCGGAGCAGGATCGATCTGGGTACCAAGTGATGCGGCAGGCAAAGTCTCTCGCATCGATCCAGAAACCAATGAAGTGGTCGCTACCGTCGATGTCGCGCCGCAGACATTTTTCCTTGCTTATGGTCTGGACGCCTTGTGGGCGGTCTCCAGCGATGAACGGTCCATTCAGCGGATCGACCCGTTGACCAACAAAGTGACCGGTGAAACCGAACTCGGCAAACAACCCGGTTTTCTGGCCGCCGGAGAAGGAAGCGTCTGGGTACAGGAACAGGGTGACGGCACGGTTGCGCGGATCGATCCCGACACCGTCACGGTTACTGGCCGGACCAAAGTCGGCGATAGCTTGCTTTATGGTGATATTGACACCGGTGGCGGCATAGTCTGGCTGCGGACAACCGACGACCAGACCTTCGTTGCCATTGATGCGGCAACTCTGGAGATTCTCGCCCGGCCGGGTGCTGCCGCAGGTAGCGGCGCCATACGCTATACGCCCGATGGCATCTGGACGAGCGCGCATGACGTACACTCAATTTCCTGGTGGAGCAGCGCCGGGGTAGAAGCCGAACAAGAATAACATCCGGCTGTGGCCGCCTGTCCTGATTCGCCATCGTCTTTGCAGCTTCGTGAAAGCCGAAACCAACACAGCCACGAGACATGCCTTGCGTGTCCGAGGGGTCTGTCGAACACCAAAAAAGCAGAGTTTTCGGATGTTTGGCAAATTTATTGTGCACTTGCTAACAAGCCATTGTTATTACTCTTGACGCATTAGGTAATATCTTTATCGTAGGCAGCGTCGCGTTTGAGAACGGCTTTCGTTGGGAGAAGAAAACCTGAGGCATTAGGCCGATTTCCGGTCTGGTAGGAGGTTTTCTATGGGTCGAACATCAGCTCGCGAAACTGCTGCAGAGGCGAAGCCGGTCGGCGTCGCAACTGTTCGCTCCTGCAAAATATCCAGATCTGAACCAACCGAAAGCCCGGTCAGGCAGACACTGATCAATCTCGTTCCTCCTGCAACCTTGGTCGCCGTCGTGCTGTTCTGGATGTTTGCGCCAACGCCGGTCACCGAGAATCCATGGTCGATCGTCGTAGCCGGCCTCGCCGTGAGCTTTTTTGTTCTGGGTCTGGAACAGATTCTCGAACGCCACGAGGGTTGGCGCCTGACTCGCAAGGAGTTCGCCACCGATCTTTTCTATCTGGCACTCCAATATACCGCGATCGGATGGGCAACAGAGACGCTGGCGGACCAACCATTGGCCTCGCTCAAGGAATCGGTCGGAATCAGCACGGAATGGGCCATGCAGATCCCGTTCCTGCTGCAGGTCGCTCTGGTGATCTTTCTATATGAATTCGGCCAATACTGGATGCACAGGCTGATGCATGACTGGTACCCCGCCTGGCTCACCCACGCGCCGCACCATCACATTACGCAGCTCAATGCCATGAAAGGATCTGTCGGCAATCCGATCGAACTGTTCCTGATCAGCCTCAGCGTGATCGCGATCTTTGATCTCGACACGGCTGCGCTGTTCTGCGGCTTCAACGTGCTCACCGTGGTGTCCACCTTCGCCCATGCCAATGTGCGTTCGAACCCGCCCCTCTTCTATTCCTATTTCTTCACCACCATCCGCCATCACAGTCTCCACCACACCGCGTTAAGCTATGAAGATACGCGCTGCAACTATGGGAATTCCTTGATCCTGCTCGACCGGATTTTCGGCACTTTTCGCGAAGGAGAATCCGAAGAGGTAGGACAGGATGACCGCAAACGCCTGTCGATTTACGAGCAGTTTGTCTTCCCGTTTCAACCCTTAATCAACAAATTCGGTACCACGCGCGCCGACGTATCGGCAGCCACCACTCAAGGAGGAGAGCACTTGGAAAAATAAGTTCGGGAACGCAAAAATTGGGCGGAATCATAACCGCAATTTCAGAAGCGCCAGCTTGAAAGCCGAAAAACGGTAAGCCGGCGAACTGAAAAATCCTCAAGACAAAGTCGCAGGATGAACGACGAACGTCTGGCCCACGGGGGCATTTAAAATGAGGGATAAGAAAAATGATAAAGGACGCAAGATTCAAGCTAGGCCTGCTTTCAGCGACAATATTGTCCGGCACTATGGTCGCCACACCTGTTCTGGCTCAAGACATGTCGGAAGACATTGCGGCTGAAGAAGCCGGCAGCGACAATATGATCGTTGTTACCGCAACGCGGCGGGCCACGACACTTATGGAGACGCCAGTCAACATCTCGGTTGCCAGCGCCGAAGACATTGAACGGAACCGCATCGACGACGTGCGCGATCTCGCCGATTTCACGCCAGGACTAACGATTTCGGATACGGGCCCGGGCTCTACCGGTACGATCGTTCTGCGGGGCCTCAATGCCTCGGGAGTAGGTGATGCCGGTGCAACCTATGACGACGCGCTGGGCGTCTATCTCGGAGAGGTTCCCCTTTATTACGATTTCAAACTGATCGATATTGAACGTGTCGAGACCCTGCTCGGGCCACAAGGGACGCTTTATGGCCTCGGTACATTGGCCGGCGCGATCCGCTATATCCCCAACCGGCCCAAAGTGAACGAAGTCGAAGGAGAGGCACACGGCCGCGTCTACGCCAAGTCTCACAGCGACTCCTTCGGTGTCCAGGTCGACGGAATGATCAACATTCCGATCGTAGAGGATCACGTCGCATTCCGTTCTGCCACCGGCTATTATTTTGATCCCGGCTTCATCGATTATACGACATTGGTACAAGAGCCCGGCGTGTCCCTTCCGCAACCGGACGGTCCCGACAGCATTTCTGCCGACGGCTATGCCGAAAATCTCACCAGAGAGAAAGATCTCAACTACGAGCGGACCTTCACCACACGCAACCAGCTGCTGTTGCAGACCAGCGAAGATCTCAAGCTGACTTTGACTTATGCCTATCAGCAGACCAAGACCGGCGGCGCACAATCGAACAGCGCCGGTGTCCTCGGTACGGGCCGTTACGAAAATGCAAGCCGCTTCACGGAACCGGTCAAACGCCATGCTCATCTTGTTAGCGCCGAAGTCAATGCCAATGTCGCGGATATCTTCGATATCGTTGCGACCGGCGCCTATACCGAGGTCAAATATCGGGGCGAGAGCGACGTTACCGACCTGCTGCTCGATCTGGATTATGATTATGAACTCTTCCCCGCTTTCGCAGCCTGGAATGAATCGGATACCACCCGCAAACAGAAAAACGCCGAGATTCGTTTGGTATCACGGCACGGTGGTCCGTTTAGCTGGGTCGTGGGCGGCTTCTACAACGAGATTAAATATCAGAGCGATTATGCGGAGCATATACCGAACCACCCTTGGGTAGATGCGGTGACCAATCCGGAAGCGCTTGAATATGTAAGCTATATCAGTTCGAAGGTAACCGAGAAGGCAATCTTCGGCGAAGGTACATTCGAGATCACGCCTGAATGGCAAGTCACTGCTGGTGCGCGATATTTCGATTATAGCTCCACTATCGCTGGTGCCGCTGCGCTGCCGGTACTTGGCGACCCGCTCAGTCCATACGATCTTCCTGTCAATGGCGGTGATGCGGGAGAGGACGGCTGGGTGTGGAAGTTGAACACTTCCTATAATTTCACCCCCAACCTGATGGCCTATTTTACCTACAGCAAGGGCTATCGTATTGGCGGTCCAAACCGTGTTGCGCCCTGCCCGGACAATATTACACCCGGCCAGCAGATAATCTGTGCCCTGCCTGACGAACTGCAATATGGGCCGGACACGACCAAGAATCTCGAACTTGGTATGCGTGCGCAATTGTTTGAGAATATGTTGTCGTTCAACTTCAATGTCTTCCAGGTCAAATGGAACGGTATTCAGGTCAATTCCTCTACGCTTTATGGTGCGACCGGAATTACCGTAAACGGTGGCTCAGCGGAATCGAAAGGGTTCGAAACCTCGTTCCAGTTCAAGCCGACGCCGGAATTGACGCTACAGGGAACATATTCCTATACGGATGCCAAACTGACAGAGGATGTGCCGGGGATTATCACCATTCGCGAGACACCTGGAGACTATTCCAACCGGTTCGTACAACTCGATGCATTGGCCGGCGATCGCCTTCCGGGTTCGGCCAAGAACACCGCCAGCCTGGGTGTCACTTTTGTCAAGCCGGTCATGGATGGCGATCTGATCGCAAACTGGACCGCGACCTATCGCGGCAATGTCGTGTCGCGGATTGGTTGGGATCGCGCCTATGGCGATAAGATCCCAAGCTATATCCTGAACCGGGCATCCGTCTCCTACAACACCGAACGGTTCACGGTTGGCCTGTTTGTCGACAATATTTTCGACAAATATGCAGTGGTGTCGGTCGCCAATGATCGCTCGCGAATTGGCGTCAATGATGGTGTCACCGTACGCTATTATCGCCAGGCCGTTGTCAACCCGCGGACCGTCGGCATAGAAGGGCGGATCAAGTTCTGATGCTCTAAATTGACGATCGAGGAAGAAGGGGGCATCGGCTGGAGACAGCAGGTGCCCCTGGCCTATTCTCGACATGTTTCCTTGTGGCCGCGCCAGCGCAACATGCCCTATCTGATCGGAATAGCCTGTTTCTCGAAAAAAGCCCGTGCAGGCTGTAGTGCCGCTTCGTGCGTGCGCCATTTGCCCACCGCGTCGGCATTGAGGGGGCGGCGAACCTGCGCGGCGCTCGGTGTTGCCACGGCTGCACTATTTTCGTGAAAAGTCAGGCAGGCTTCGTCCCAGTCAAGAGCGCAATGTTCCAGCAGACGCCGGGTCTGCACTTCCTGGTCCGCGACCAGTTGTTCGTAAGATAGCTGCAGCACCTGACCGGGGTACAGTTTCTCCCACATTGCCATCAACTTATCGAAGCGCGCATAATAGCGCGCCGTGTCCAGCAAATCGTAAGAATAAGCATAATAGGCAGACTGGCTGGCGAAGAGATTTTTATAGTTGCTCCAGACCGTATCCATCGGATTGCGGCGCAGGCAGATGATTTTTGCCTGAGGCAGAGCGCGCGCGATATGGCCTATATAGAGAAAATTGGCTGGTAACTTGTCGGTAAACCGGGCGGCGCCCTCATGCCTATGGTGTTCGGCCTGAGCGAGATAGGCGTCACCGATCCTCGCCGGATCAATATTGCCGCTCGCCAAGATTGTCTCCGGGTCGATGACGGTACGGGACGATGTCTCCGCCAGTCGCTTGACCGCAAGCGGCATCGCCTGCAGTTCCCCCGCCGAGACCACATCGGGGTGGGAAGAAAGAATGCGATCAACCAGCGTGGTCCCCGTGCGGGGCATGCCGACCACGAATATCGGTGATTTGTCGGATCGTCCTGATCCTGCGTGAAGGCTTTGGCTGCGCTCGGAAAACAAAGCTTCGATCGCGTCGAATATAGCCGCGTCCTGCGCGAAATCATATCGAAGGGAACGCTTGTGCTCATCATTGGCCGTCGAAAGATGGCGGAATGATTCCGGGTCGCCAATATCTTCCAGTTCCTTCGCCAGCGCATAACGGATACGCAACCCGTCGCCAGGCTTTTGTGCGGTTGCAAGGGCCGCTTTCAGTCTCGGCACATGGTTGGATTCTGGTGTCTGGCGGGCGGCTATGGCAAGGGCGTAGTGAGCGCGCGCATTGCCCGGGTCTGCAGCGATGATGGCTTCATAATGGGTCAGGGCATCCTCGACCCGGCCGGTGAAGCCGCTCGCCGCCGCGAGATTGTAGCGATAGTCGATATTATCCGGTTCGGCCGCGACCGCCGATTGAAAAGGTTCGACCGCCCCCTCATGATCACCAAGCCGGGTGAAAACGCATCCGATCGTATCGAACGTGCGCGCGTCGCTCGGTGCCAGCGCCATCGCTTCTCGCGCGGCCTCCGCTGCATCGCCATCGCGGCGCAGCAGGATAAGCAGCTTCGCCAGCTGTGCCAGATGTTCCGCTTCGGGCCCGCGCGCGACTGCAGCCTCGACCAGGGGCACGGCTTTACCGATCTGGCCGGCTTCCGCTGCAGCAATACCGAGCAGAAAATATCCTGCAGGCAGGTTCTCGTCTGCCGATATCAGGGATCTGGCGGCAGCCGCCGCGGCCGGTATGTCGCCGCGCTTCAACGCTTCCCTCGCTTGTGCTTCCAGCGTCAAAACGGAATCGCGATCCACCGGATGTCGGCAATCAGCACTGACTCTGAATATCTCGATCGGGAATGCGCTGCGGAATGGTCCATTGGCTTATCTTATTAACCGCTAATCGGGCGCTGTCAAAGCGAACGGGCCGGTCAATCATCAAATCAAAGGTCCATCGTAATATATTTCCTTCTTTTCGTAATAAATTGTGTTAGATTGATTCTGCGTGCCGCACGGATCGTGAAGCACCGGTTTTATTGCCACGATTGAAGAGGTTTGAGATGTTCTTGGAAGATATTGGAATCATTCCCTCTCGTAAGAAAGATCCGGTACCGGCCGATCGGCCCGCTTCCATTGTCAATCTCACGCGTCGCGGATTTGTTGCCGGAACCGGTCTTTTCGTTGTCGCCGTAACGCTCGCAGGATGTTCCAACACGGAACCGACGATCGATGCTTCGACTATGAAGATTCCCAAAGCAGGTCCCAGCCCGCTGACCAAAGTGGAGGGCGGGGATGCGACACCGTCATTGTGGATTGCGATCGAAAAAGACGGGACGGTCAAGATTACCTGCCATCGCTCGGAAATGGGTCAGCAAGTCTGGACCTCTATGGCGCAGATAATTGCCGATGAACTGGAAGCTGACTGGGAAAACGTCGAAATCGTTCAGGCTGAGGGTCATGAGCGTTACGGCGACCAGAACACGGATGGATCGCGTTCGGTTCGCTACAATTTTCACCGGCTGCGCCTTGCTGGCGCGGCGATGCGGCAGATGCTTGTGGCTGCTGCTGCCCTTTATTGGAAAATGGATCCGTCCCGATGTAGCGCCGAGATGGGAAAGGTCTCGAACAGCGAGAATGGCGATACCCTGTCTTACGGCAATCTGGCCGAGCTTGCCGCCAAGCTGCAGGTTCCAGCAGAATCCGAGATTGTTTTGAAGCAGCCAGAGGACTGGCGCTTCATAAACAAGGAAATTCCTTCGCTCACTGTTCCGAAAATCACCAGAGGAGAGGGCACTTACGGCATCGACGTCAATGTGCCCGACATGGTCTATGCCGTCATTGCCCGGCCGCCCCAAGTCTTCGGGCGAACCGGCGCGGTTACCGATGCCAAGGCACTGGCTGTTCCCGGAGTCATGCGAACTGTTAAACTTCCGGATGCAAAACCGCCTGCCCTGTTTCAGCCGCTCGGTGGAGTAGCGGTGGTAGGAGTTGATACCTGGGCTGCGATCCAGGGGCGCAATGCGCTCGAGGTTGAATGGCTTGACGGCCCCAATGCAGGTTATGACTCGGACAATTTTCGCAAGGCAATGGAAGCGAAGGCGAAACAGCCGGGCACTGTTCGCCGCAGCCGCGGCAATGTCGGTACCGCGCTGGCATCTGCTGACAAAACCGTCACTGCCGAATATTATACGCCGCATCTCTCGCAATCGCCGATGGAGCCTCCTGCGGCGACCGCTCGCTGGACCGGTGACCAGCTTGAATGCTGGGCCTGTGTTCAGGACCCGCAGGCAACCCGGCAAACGCTGTCCGACCTGCTCGACGTCGACAAGGAGAATATCACCGTCCACGCTACCTGGCTAGGCGGTGCGTTCGGGCGAAAGTCCAAACCGGATTTCGTTGTCGAGGCGGCTCTTGTGGCACGAGAGGTGGGCAAGCCGGTCAAGGTGACATGGACCAGAGAGGATGAGATACGGCACGGTTTCTATCATTCCACGAGCGCACAGCGGCTCGAAGCGGGGCTGGACAGTGAAGGCAAATGTACCGCTTACCGTCATCGTTCCGTTTTCCCGCCTATCGGCTCGACTTTCAACGCCGCCACGGACGCGCCATCCGACGGTGAAATGGGCATGGGCGCAACCGATGTGCCCTTTGCCATCCCCAATTTGCAGGTGGAATCAGGTACGGCCAAGGGCCATTTGCGTATTGGCTGGCTGCGGTCCGTTGCCAATATCTACCACGCTTTTGCCGTCCAGAGCTTTGCTGCGGAATTAGCGAATGCCGCTGGCCGTGACCAAAAGGACTATCTGCTCGAACTGATCGGCGAACCGAGACTGGTCGACCCCAATGCAGAGCAGGCAAGCTATGGGAATTATGGTGGTTCGGCCGAAGACTATCCAGTCGATACCGCTCGGCTTGCGAATGTGGCCAGGCGAGCAGCCGAAATGGCCGAATGGGGGAGAGAGCTTCCCGATGGCCATGGCCTCGGCATTGCGGTTCACCGTTCATTTTTGACCTATGTAGCGACCGTGATCGAAGTGAAGGTTGCCGCGGATGGAGCTCTGACTATCCCGGGCATATGGCTCGCGGCGGATGCCGGTACGGTGATCAACCCGCGTCATACAAAAGCACAAATGGAAGGCGGGACAATCTTTGGCCTGTCAAACGCCCTTTATGGCGAGATAAGCGCCAGAGACGGTGCAGTCGTGCAGGATAATTTTCCGAGCTGGCGAGTCATGCGGATGAATGAGGCCCCGAAGATTTTCGAAGTAGAAATCATTGCATCGAATAGCCCGCCTGCAGGCGTTGGCGAGCCGCCCACACCGCCTGCAGCGCCAGCACTGGCCAATGCAATTTTCAATGCTACCGGAAAGCGCTTCAGGACTTTGCCGCTGATGGGGGCCAATCGTGACACGCTGGATATACCAGCAATCTCGACACGTTGATTGAGGAGCATTTCATGGCGACGACACTGAACATAAATGGCAAAGACGAAACAGTCGAGGCGGCAGCGGGGACGCCCCTGCTCTGGGTGCTTCGTGACCATCTGAAAATGACCGGCACCAAATTCGGATGCGGTATCGCGCAATGCGGCGCTTGCACCGTGCATGTGGATGGCACGCCAACCCGTGCCTGTATCACGCCTCACGACAGCCTCGACAAGGCCAAGATCACGACGATCGAGGGATTGTCGGGAGCCGCCGCCGATGTGATCCGTGATACATGGGTAGAGAATGATGTGCCCCAATGCGGCTATTGCCAGTCCGGCCAGATACTCGCCGCCACCGCTTTGCTTAGCGAAAACCCCAGTCCCACCGACGGGGATATTGATGCGGCAATGAGCGGCAATATCTGTCGTTGCGCAACCTACATGAGCATCAGGCGTGCGATCAAGCAAGCGGCAGGGAAGCTCTGATCGGGCTACTTTTTGCCGGGCGTATCTTCAAGGCAGCGCCGCATATTTCCACATTTCCTCAATATTCATTCGTTCAGAGCTTGTGACCTCGCGCAGGCTAACGAATGGCGGGCGCCGCCTTGAATTGTTAAATCCACAACATCATGGAATTTTTGGCAGCGCTATGGCTTTCACCAGACCCAGTTTGCGATCAACCGCATAGATTGTCCGGCTATTGTCCGGCGCAAAGGAAAAGGCCTGCCCCTCTATTTCGAGCGAGATGGTCGCAATATGCGCCAGATATGGCCCGCGGGCGGGTGCTTCCAGCACATAGATTTCGGGCCGGTCGTGGCCGGATATATATAGTCTGCCATCGGGACCGATGGCGCCACCGGATGCGGCATAGGGTGCCATGCGACCGGTTACCGCTTCAGGAAACAGCCAGCCGCCCGTGCGCCGCCACTGCTTGTCGAAGGTCACAACGCTGGAGTAGCGATGGTCCTTATAGGGGACTCCACGCCGGTCATAGTGGGCAAAGGACGCTAGAAAGCCGGTTTCGGTCGCTGCAAACCAGGTCAGCGAACCTTCCTCCATCATGCCGAGACTGCGGGTAGTGCGGTGCTCCATGGTTTTGGTATCAAAAATTTCGATGGACGAGCCCATCGGGACGGCGGGATAGTTGGAATTGGCACACCAGAGAAGCGCCGCATCGACATAGCAACTGTTGAGATGTTCGATGGCGGGCGTAGGCAGATCGCTCCACCGGGCGACAGCCGCCCCATCGGCCAACCGATATTTGCCGATCGTGCTGTTGTCGATGGCGTAAAAATGCTCCGCATCTGCAGCCGCCCCCTGGTCGGCTTCAGGGGCTTCATAGACCGCCAGCGTCTTCGCATCGAGCATCAGCGGGACGGGAACAGTGTCACCCTGATGCTGGCGCAGCACCGGCTCGCTGGCCATGGGCGGAGTAGCATCGACGGGAGCAGACAATAAGACAAACAGCATTGAGAATTGCCAGGCCTTGATCACACCATCATCCTTTGCTTAGAGAAACGGAGTTGTCCTCCGGGAAAAGGCAAGCGATCATTTTTGACCGCTCGCCCTGCATATCATGCATGGTCCCGAAGGATCAGAAACTGGCGCTGAAACCGAAATCGACATTGATGCCATAGGCTTCCCGTGCCGATATCTGACTGCTTACCGCCTGATAGGCGATCGAAGGTTCCTCGGTGATATTGGAAACAGAGCCGAAAAGCTCCACGCCCTTCATGAGACGGTAAGAGAGACGCGCATCCAGCACGGTCCGCCCGGCCGAATAGCCATCGCTCGCGCTCGTGGAACCGACAGAAGTGAGATAAGCATCGCGGTAGCTCAAGGCCACCCGCGCCTCGATCGGCCCCTTCTCGTAGAAGAGCGCGCCACCGGCAATCCATTTTGACTGCCGGAAGAAAGGCAGATCATCGGCTCGGCCCGGTACATTCACATTGCTGTCGACAAAGGTCACGTTGGCCGAGATGCCGAGACCGTCGAGCGGCGCGGGCAGGAATGTCAACCTTCTCACCGCGTTGGCTTCTATGCCGAACAATTCTCCATCGCTGGCATTTTGCGGCTGTGAAAGGCCGAGCAGGTCGATCCCCGCAAAGCTCGTGTCAACCAGACGCTGCGTGTAAACCGGATTCTTGATGTTTTTGTAGAACATGGCGAGCGAGAATATGCTCTCGGCATCCGGATAATATTCGGCCGAAACATCAAGTCCCATGGAGGTATAGGGTTCCAGACCCGGATTCCCTGCCTCGCCTTCACCATCCTCTTCCTCGAATGTCGGTACGACATCGCTATAATTGGGACGGCCTATGGTATTGGTCCACGCTGCCCGGATCGCTACATCTGGCCGCGGGCGGTAGTTGAGCGCCAGGCTTGGCAGGACATGGGTATAGTTCTGGTCGAAACTCAATGGTGCGATATCCGAGACCGTTATCGAGCCGTCGCCGTCGGTATCGCGGATGGCAAAGGCATCATAGGTGCCTTCGGTCCGCTCGATCCGCACGCCGCCAATGGCGGTCAGATCGCCCAGCTCCAGACTGGCCATGACATAGCCGGCATATATTTTTTCGCTGACGCGATAGTCGGAGGCGCTGTCATTGAAGCCGGTTGTTTCCTCGTCGAGGACGAGCAATCCCGGGTTCTGGCCGAAAAAATAATCGAGCGTGGCGGCATAATCCATCGCCGGTCCGAAGCGGTAATCGCCGTCATAAAAATTGGCGATTTCTGCAAGCGCTGTTCCGCTATCGGCAAAGGTAACGTCGGTGACCGGTTCCCAAAGCTCCTGATAATTGTCGCGGTCCTTGGTCCGGTCGGTATATTTCGCGCCAAATTTGACGAAACTGTCGCTAACGTCGGCAAAGCTGATTTTTACGTCGGCCTTGATCGCATGAAGATCCTCATCAATCGTCTCCCGCCGCAGACGAATGCGGCGCAGCGGAAAGGATGCCGGATCGAACAGGGCTTCATCGACGTCAACGAACGTGGGCATTTCGCCTTCAACAAGAATGGTCGAGACCGCGACGCTGCCCGAGCGATATTCGATATCGTCACGTACCGGCGTATGCTCCTGCGCATGCGCATAAGTATAGTTCAGCGCGAGTTCGACATTGCCGAAGCTGAAATCCCCACCGGGCGAGATATTGTAGAGCTTCTGGGTCTGTTCGTTCTGACGGAATTCGCGCGACGCCCGGCCGGATGAGTAGGTCACCTGATTGGGGGCCGGGAACGTGATGTCGCCGCGAGCCATGTCATAATCAAACTGGTCGCGCCCCTCTACGTCGGTAAATTCATTGTAGATATTGCGAACATAGAGGTGGACATTATCGCTGGGCCGCCAGTCCAGGTTCAGGATAGCGCCAATGCGTTCCCGCATGATCGAATAATCAAAATAGCGCATGCCGGTAGGGGCAAAAAATCCGTCCGCAACTTCGGTCCAGCCTAGCGGATCGACCAGCTGGCTGTCGATGAACCGTTTGGAATAGCTGATGCCGGCGACGATGCCGAAGCTCTCGTCCGGTCCGATCCTTTGGCCGTGCATCGCGCTACCGGCGAAGCCCAGCTTGTCCGAAGCCCCGTTATAGATACCGCGGCCGGAAATATAAGTGAACGGCTTGTTCTGGTCGAATGCTGTCGGCGTGACGATATTGATCGAACCGCCGATGGCATTGGCGTCATAATCGGGGGTTACGGTTTTCACGACCTCGATGGCGGCGACAAGGTCCGAAGGGATGGTATCAAGAGCCACGCGCCGGCCTTCGGCCTCCGGAATGCCGACAATATTGCCGTCTATGGTCACCTGATTGAGATTGGGGTCGACACCGCGAATGACAACATAGCGCGGTTCGCCCTGATCGATCTCGACCGAGATACCCGGCAGCCGCTGCAGGGCTTCCGCAGTATTATAGTCGGGCAGCTTGCCGATGCCGTCGGATGAGACGATGTCGGAAATGACCGGCAGCGAACGCTTGCGTTCGATCGCCAGCAGACGCGACGTGCGGGCACCGGTTACAACGATCGCACCGTCCGCGGCATTGCCCGCTAGTTCGATGCTGGCATCCGCGGTTACCGAACCTTGCTGCGGCACCGTGACTTCCATCCTCTGCTCCGTGTAGCCCGGCTGCAGAATGACCAGCGTATAGGAGCCAGCCTCGAGGCCGAGCATCGCATAGCGGCCATTTTGATCGGTGCCGACCGACTGGCCGGTTTCCTCAACCATCACGGTCACTCCGCGCGCTGGTCGATCCAGCGATGCGCTACTGATCGTCCCGACAACATCGCCGGCAATTGCCGTACCGGGCATGACCACAGAAGCCAGAATGGCGGCACGAAGCCAGCGCGTGCGGCTCCCTTTACGGTTAAGAAATTCACGACCCATTTTATTATCCCCAATTTTGAGTGAACCATTTACGGGGCGTCAGCTAGCGGTCGTGCATGACGGCCTGATTGCTGCAACATGTAGTAAATGTGAAAGTTATTGGTCGGTTTTTAATAGTTCGGGTCGTTTAATTATTGTGTCACGACAAGACGTTAGCCCGCCACCATGACCGAGAAAAAATGCGCGCCGCCATCCCCGACATTTCCACCGCTGTCACGGCGTTCGCTCCTCCGGGCCTCTGCTATCGGCCCCGCCCTGTTGATGTCCGGTTCGCTAGATGCAGCCCCCCGGGCGGCATTTACCCACTCGGTCGCCAGTGGCGATCCGGAACAGCGAAGTGTTACCTTGTGGACCCGCTATGTATCGCCTGATGCTGCAGCGGTCTGGCTGCAAGTCGAGGTCGCTGAAGACGAGCAGTTCGAACGGATTGTTTTCCGCTCGTCCGCCCTGTCATCGCCGGACCGGGATTTTTGCGTTCATACCCGGCCGGAGAAGCTGAAGCCTGGGACATATTATTACTACCGGTTCCGGGCCGCCAATGGCGACTTGTCACCCACGGGCCGCACCCGCACCTTGCCGGAAGGTCCACTGGAGCGGTTCCGGATCGGTGTCTTTTCCTGCGCCAACGCAACATCGGGCTGGTTCAACGCCTATGCCCATGCTGCGGCCCGCGATGATATCGACCTGCTGGTACACCTCGGCGACTATATCTATGAATCCAAGCTCAGCCGTTCCGATGCGCTCGAGGGGATGGCTGAGCTGCGCGGAATCGAGCCCGCGCACGAGGTGGTTAGCCTTTCCGATTACCGCAAGCGCTATGCCAGCTATCGTGCCGACCCAGCTTTGCAGGAGTTGCACCGGCGTTTTCCGGCTATTGTCATGTGGGACGACCATGAAACCGTGAATAACAGCTGGACAAACGGAGCGGCCAATCATGATCCCGCCAGCGAAGGGCGCTGGACGGACAGGATGGCAGCGGGTGTGCAGGCCTTCTACGAGTGGCTGCCAATGCGGGAAAAGCCATATTCCGAATATCAGCTAGGCGATCTGGCGACGCTCTTTCGCCTGGAAACCCGGCTAACCGGACGCACGGAGCAGCTGGATTTGAAAGAGGCCATCAATGACCATGGTGAAGATATCGCTGCCGCGGCAATGAGTTTCCGCGATGGGCCGCTCAACGATCCGACTCGCTCCATGATGGGGGCGGGACAGGAACAGTGGCTCGCCGAATCGCTCGCTACCTCCACTGCATCGGGGACAAAATGGCAAATACTGGCCCAGCAGGTAATCATGGGACGATCCCGGATGCCGGAAGATTTTGAAGCCTTCTTTGGCCCCGGGGACAGGCCGAGCAACCGGAAGCTTGCAGAGATGGAGCGGGCGGCGCGCCTCGCGGCCATCGGGGTACCGATCCATATGGATCGTTGGGAAGGCTATCCCGCGGCTCGGCGCCGCTTGCTGCAAGCATCACAAAATGCCGAAGCCGATCTCGTCGTACTGAGCGGCGACAGCCATAATGCCTGGGCGTTTAACCTCGACCATGACGATCGGCCGGTCGGTGTCGAACTGGCGGTACAGGGTGTATCATCGCTTGGCATGGACAAGCGCTATCATGGCGATCCGGCTACCATAGCCAAGCGCTTTGTCGACGCCAATCCTGATCTTGTCTGGTGTGATACCAGCCAGCGGGGCTATATGGTGCTGGACATAGAGGCGGACAGGATTGTCAATGAATGGCTCTTCATCCCCTCGCGCTTTGCCCGCACGGCAGAGGTCAGCGCCACCCATCGCATGCAGGTTACCCGGGGAAGCCGCAGGCTTTCGTTTAGCGAATGATTCAATTCGAAACCGAGGCCGCCCCCGGCGGAGGGACGGCGCAATAGAAACCCCAGATATGATTGCCCGGCCACTGTCCGCACAGTGAGCAGATTGACTCAATAGCGTTCTTGGATCAGTCAAGATGTTTCAGTCGTTGGCCATGAGTACAAACATCTCTCCAAATCACCATGCCGTCGAGATCGTTGAAGTCGGACCGCGCGATGGTCTGCAGAATGAGCAGGTTATCGTCAGTACTGCGGACAAGGTTCGGCTGATTGAAAAATCGATCGATGCCGGCAGTCGGCGCATCGAGGTGGCAAGCTTTGTCAATCCCAGACGCGTACCGCAAATGGCTGACGCAGACGAGGTATGCGCCGCTCTGCCCGACCGGGATGATGTCACCTATATCGGTCTGGTCATGAATTTGCGCGGTGCCGAACGGGCCGCGGAGACCGGACGCAATCTGCAACTGGGCGCGGTTGCCGTCTCCACCGACCAATTTGCGATGGCCAACCAGGGACAGACCAGCGACGGTTCGGTCGAATCGGCCAAGGCCATAATCACCTATGCACAATCCCGGGGGCTGAGCGCCCAGTGCACCATTGGTGCCTCGTTCGGCTGTCCGTTTGAAGGCGAAATTGAACAGGATCGTGTCGTGGCGATGGCCAAATCTATTGCCGCAGCCGGACCGGTAGAAATTGCACTGGCGGACACCATCGGCGTTGCCAATCCGGCCCATGTCGAGCAATTGGTCAAGCGGGTGCGCGACGCGATAGACCCGCTTCCGGTGCGAGTGCATTTCCATAATACGCGCGGTACCGGCCTCGCCAATGTCTGGGCGGCAGTCCGGGCGGGCGCACAAACAGTGGACACTGCGCTGGGTGGCCTTGGCGGCTGCCCCTTTGCGAAGGGATCAGCGGGCAATGTTTCCAGCGAAGACGTCATCTACATGCTGGAGCGTGCCGGAATTTCAACAGGAATGAACCTCGACGCGTTAATCGCTGCGAACAGCTGGTTATCCGGGGTCATGAACAAGAAACTGCCTGGGTTGGTGGCAATCGCACCCGCCTTTCCACAGCAAGCATAATAAAGGATAGTATATGGGTTATCGTTTGGGCGTTGATGTAGGCGGAACATTTACCGATCTATTGTTGTTTGATGTCGAAAGTGGCGCGTTCTGGCGACATAAAACGCCGTCCACTCCGCACGACAGTTCCGAAGGTATTCTGACCGGCGTGACCGCGATATGTGCAAAGGCGGAAGTCGATGCCCGGGAAATTGAATATTTCCTGCATGGCACCACGGTCGCCACCAATGCCGTTCTTGAAGGCAAGGGCGCGAAAGTCGGGCTGATCACCTCAGAGGGCTATCGCGACATCATGCAAATTGCCCGCAGTCTGGTGCCGGGCGGCCTGGCCGCATGGATCGTGTGGCCCAAGCCGCAACCGCTGGCCGCACTCGAAAACACGGTCACGGTCGATGGCCGCATGGACGCTCGCGGTCAGGAGCTGCGGCCGCTCAGCGAGACAAGCATCACAAGCGCGATCACGACGCTCAAGCAACAAGGCGTCGAAGCGGTTACGGTGTCGCTGGTCAATGCCTATACCAATGGCTCGCACGAAAAGCGGATCGGAGAAATGGTGCAGGATTTCCTGCCCGGCATTCCGGTGTCGCTCAGCCACGAAGTCCTGCCTGAAATGCAGGAATATGAACGCACCTTGACGACCGTTGCCAACGCGGCGGTACGGCCTGTGGTCAGCCGCTATATCTCGAGTTTGCGTACCAAGCTCGCAGACCAAGGTCTGGACGGAAATCTGTCCTTGTTGCGATCCGACGGTGGCTTGATGTCATCCCAGAAGGCCGAGGAACATCCCGTCGACATTCTGATGTCCGGACCCGCAGGCGGCGTCACCGGAGCGATCTGGGTGGGCCGCAATGCCGGGCTGCAGAATATTCTGACGCTTGATGTCGGAGGCACATCAACCGACGTCGCGCTGATCGAGAATCTCGAACCGCGGCGGGTGCGAACCACCGATGTCGGCCATTTGTCCGTACGGGCATCCTCCCTCGATGTAAAAACCGTCGGGGCCGGCGGTGGCTCCATTGCCTATGTGCCGGAACTGACCAAGGCGCTCCGGGTCGGGCCACAGTCGGCCGGAGCGGTACCTGGCCCCGTGGCTTACGGCAAAGGCGGTGAAGAACCGACCGTGACGGATGCCAATGTGGTATTGGGATATCTTCCGGAAAATCTGCTCGGCGGTAGCTTCAAGCTTGATCGCGAAGGCGCGACCAAATCGGTACAGAAAATTGCCGATGCTCTGGGCATCGGGTTGATGGAAGCGGCCCGCGGCATCATCGATATCGTGAATGAAAATATGTTCGGCGCGTTGCGCATGATCTCGGTCCAGCAAGGATATGATCCACGGCATTTCGCGCTCATGGGCTTTGGCGGCGCAGGACCATTGCACGTCAATGCCGTTGCAAAGCTGACTGGCAGCTGGCCCGCAGTGTCTCCGATGTCGCCCGGCGTGTTGTGCGCCCTCGGCGATGCCACGACCCGGATGCGGACGGAAACCGCGCGATCATTTTCAAAATTTGCGTCTGAAACCGAAACCAGCGAACTCATTGACCTGCTGTCGGAAATGGCGACGCAAACCCGCGCCGAACTGCTCAGTGACGGAGTGGACGACGCCGATATCAGCAGCGAATTCGAGATTGATGTCCGCTATGCCGGACAAGCGTTCGAAGTATCCTTGACCATAACGCCCGAAATGCTCGAACAGGGTGGGATACAGGGCATATTGGATCGCTTTGACGAGGAGCATAACCGCCTTTTCACGTTCAACATGGATTCGCCGCACGAAATTGTGAATTTGCGTGCCGTTGCGCTTGGCCGGTCACTCGACCTGCCTTCCTCCACGCTACCAAAAGGCAATGGCGACCCGTCGGCGGCGAAAATACGCGATCACAAATTGTGGATGGATGGCAAGGAGCAGGATGGTGTGATCTACGACCGCTCCAAACTGGCGCAGGGAGATATAATTCCCGGCCCTGCCATTGTCGTCGAAATGGACTCCACGACGCTCATCGAATCCGATTGCGTAGCAACGGTCGACGCCGTCGGGAATATTCTGATTAATCTGGCGGAAGGGGAATAAAATGCCTGCAACGATCATTGAAACAAACAATACCCCATTTGCCAAAAAAGATATCGATCCGGTCACCCTCGATATCATCGAGAATGCCCTGCGCAACGCCCGTATCGAGATGGACGCAACACTGGTGCGCACGGCAATGTCACCGGGGATACGGGAACAGGGCGATGCGTTCCCGCTGATCGCAGACCATAACGGCAAGATGATCGTCGGCCAGTTCGGCAGCTTTATCGACGGTTTCCTGCGGCAGTTTGATGGCACGCTGGAAGACGGCGACATGGTTCTGCTTTCAGACCCCTATAGTTGTGAAGGCGCGGTCAGCCATAATAATGACTGGCTGGTGCTGCTTCCTGTTTTCAAGGAAGGTCGCCTGATCGCCTATACCGCGATGTTCGGACATCAATCCGATATCGGCGGCAAGGTCGTCGGCTCCATGCCGATCAACGCCAAGTCTGTTTTTGAAGAAGGCGTCCGTATCCCACCCGTCAAAATCTGGCGGAAAGGCGAGTATAATGATGATCTGATGAAACTGGTCATGCACCAGACTCGCATGCCCGATTGGTGCCAGGCGGATCTGAACGCCATCGTGGCCTCTTGCCGCGTGGCAGCCCGGCGCGTCATCGAGATGACGGAACGTTTCGGCGACGATATTTACATCAGCGCCACCCAAGAACTGCTGGCCCGCAATCATCGCGCGATGAAACAGTTGATCGGAATGGCGATTGGCGAGGAGAAGGTCAGCTTCGAAGATTATATCTGCGATGACGGCATGGGCTACGGTCCCTACAAGATCAAATGCACGATGTGGCGCGACGGCGAAAAGGTGATCCTCGATTTCGATGGTACAGACCCGCAAAGCCAGGCCTCGATAAACTTCTTGCTCAATGAAAATATGTTCAAGATGTTCTTCGGCATCTACATGATCATGGTCTTTGATCCGCAAATCCTGTTCAATGACGGATTCTACGACCTGATTGAAGTCCGCATCCCCGAAGGTTCATTGCTGAAACCGAAATTCCCCGCGGCCCTCTCCGGGCGCACGCATGCTCTGGGACGTATTTTTGACATATTGGGTGGTCTCCTGGGCCAGAAGACGCCGGAGTTCCTGAACGGAGCGGGATTCAGCTCTTCTCCCCATCTCTTTTATTCCGGCTATGACAAGGAAGGAGAATGGTTCCAGCTCTTCCAGATCGGCTTTGGCGGCATACCCGGCAGACCGCTGGGCGACGGCCCCGATGGCCACTCCCTCTGGCCCGGATTTACCAACGTTCCGAACGAGTTTCTCGAACGCTATTTCCCGCTTGTGATCGAACGCTATGAAACGGCGGCCGATAGCGGCGGCGCGGGCTTGCACCGTGGCGGCAACGGTATCCACATGACCTACCGTTTCCTGAGTGAGGGAACGATATCGATCCATGACGATCGCTGGTTCGTACCGCCATGGGGTGTCAATGGCGGCCGTCCGGGCAAACGCGCCCGCAAGATATTGGAAAAGGCCGACGGCACCCGGGAAATTGTCGGCAACAAGGTCGAGGAGTTCCACGTAGACGAAAACGACCAGCTGCACTTCATCACCTGGGGCGGAGGCGGCTGGGGCGACCCCCTCGAACGCGATCCGGAACTGATCGGCAAGGAGATTGTTCAGGGGCTGGTGACCGTCAGCGGCGCGCTTGAATATGGTGTGGTCGTCGACGAGCAGGGTATCGTCGATGTAGATGCAACCGAGAAACTCCGCGCATCGATCAGGGCGGAACGTCCGGATCTTCCGACCTTCGATTTCGGACCGGATATCGAAACACTCCGGGCAAATTGTGAAGAGGAAACCGGACTGCCGGCACCGATCCAGCCAGTCTGGCAGACTATGAAAGAAGCGAAATGACTGAGGAAAACACAGGCGCATTGAAAGATATCCGCGTTATCGAAATGGGGCAACTGATCGCCGGACCGTTTTGCGGCCAGCTGTTGGGCGATATGGGTGCGGAAGTCATCAAGGTCGAACCACCCGTGGTTGACGGCAAGGGCGGCGGTGATCCCATGCGCAACTGGGGTCGCGGTGACGACAAGCTCTGGTGGGAAGTAGTCTCACGAAACAAAAAGGCGGTGTCAGCCAATCTTCGCGTTCCGGAAGGACAGGAACTCGTTCGCAAGCTTGCCGCCACCGCTGACATCCTGATCGAAAATTTCAAACCGGGCACCATGGAGAAATGGGGCCTGGGTCCGGATGTCCTGCACGAAATTAACCCGCGCCTGATCATTGTAAGGGTTTCCGGATATGGGCAGACAGGGCCCTATTCCTCCCGCGCAGGCTTTGGCGGAATCGGCGAAGCTATGGGCGGATGGCGCTATATCGTCGGCGATCCGGATCGTGCGCCGAGCCGGATGGGCATCTCCATCGGTGATACGATGGCCGCCAGCTACGGCTGCATGGGCGCGCTTGCAGCGCTGCATTCGCGCGAAACCACCGGCAAGGGCCAGGTCGTGGATAGCGCCCTTTACGAGGCCGTACTGCAGGTCATGGAAAGCGTCGTGCCCGAATACGACTATTCCGGCTATATCCGTGAACGCTCCGGTTCGGTATTGCCCGGCATAGCCCCGTCAAACGTCTATAAATGCGCGGATGGGGAATATCTGATCGGCGCTAATCAGGACGCGGTATTTGCCAGGTTCTGCAAGGCCATGGAACGGCCCGAGCTGGCGTCGGATCCACGATATGTCAACCATGTGGCGCGTGGCACCAACCAGATCGAGCTGGACGAACTCATCGAAGCATGGACCCGAACGCTCACAGTTGACGAACTGGAAGCCCTGATGATCGAACATTCCATTCCCGCGGGGAAAATGTATCGCGCACCGGAAATGATGGACGACCCCCATTTCGCCGCACGGGAAGCGATTATCGAACTGGAAACGCCTCGCTGGGGCCCACTGAAAATGCAGAATGCCTTTCCCAAATTATCAGGCACCCCAAGCGCGGTACGCACCCCGGCTCCCGATCGCATCGGGCAGCATAATACGGAAATCTACGGCCAGTTGCCGGACATCGACGAGCAGGAACTGGACCGGTTGGCGGCGCAAGGCGTAATCTAGCGACGGACAACAACCAAGGGGCGGGTAAATGTCGCGCAGGCGCGCATTACCCGCCAGCTTCAAAAAGCCATGATCCGGGGCGCTTTCGCTTTAACTCGAATGCAATTGATGAGTTCGCAGTCCGCCAGCCAATCCGGATAGCCAGACTGACCCGACGGTGAATTACCTACGAGCCGACATGGTTCTGTTCTGGACTATTTCTAACCACGTCCCGGCGCTATCTGGTCATACCACCGCGCAAACGGTTTTCAGTTCGAGATAATTTGCGAGCGCCGCCTGGCCGCTATCACGGCCGAAACCGGATTGTTTGGTACCGCCGATAGGCAGCGCAGCATCGAACATCAAATGGCTGTTGATCCAGACAGTACCGGCCTGCAGGCGATTGGCGAGCCGCGTCGCATTGGACAAGCCCTCGGTCCAGATGCCGGCAGCCAGCCCGAAGCTGCTGTCATTGGCAGCGGCCAGCACTTCATCGACGTCGTCAAAAGGCGACGCGACCAGAACCGGACCGAATATTTCCTCGCACACCACATTCATGTCGGCCTTGACATCGGTAAGAACCGTTGGCTGCACAAAGCTTTGATTCGGGCCCAGAGTTTCGCCGCCGCATAATCTGGTCGCTCCAGCCTTGATGCCATCTTCGATATAGCCGGCCACGGTCGCCGCATGTTTTCTCGACACCAAGGGGCCTAGCTGTGTGGCCGGATTGAGGCCATGTCCCATCGCCATTTTGCCGGCAGTATCGACAATGCCCTCGATGACCTTGTCAAAAACCGACCTGTGCGCATAAAGGCGCGACCCGGCAACACAGACCTGTCCGCCATTGAAAAAGATCGCATTGGCAGAGCCGGCAGCCGCCGCTGCAATATCTGCGTCCGCCATAACAATGACCGGAGATTTTCCCCCCAGTTCCAAGGTAACCCGTTTGAGATTGCCTTTCGAGGCTTCCAATATGGCCCGCCCGGTGTTTGTCGAACCGGTAAATGCGATTTTGTTAACTTGTGGATGCTCGGCCAAGCGGGCACCTGCTTCACTACCCAGCCCGGTCACCAGATTGATCACACCGTCCGGCAATCCCGCTTCCGCTATCAATTCGCACAATCGGACAGCGGTCAGGGACGTGTCTTCTGCCGGCTTCAGCACGATTGTGCAGCCTGCCGCCAAGGCCGGCGCCAGTTTCATCACCGTCAATACTAGTGGACTGTTCCAGGGGACAATTGCGCCGACCACGCCCACAGGTTCCTTCAAGGTATAAGCAAATATCTCTTTGCCTTCAGGCTGATAATTGATCGAAGTCGGAATGGTCCTTCCTTCAATCGCCAGCGCAAGACCGGCAAAATATCTGAATTGCGCAATGGCACCGGGAATTTCGGCCCAGCGCCCGACATATAATGGTTTTCCCTGGTCGAGGGTCTCCAGTTCCGCCAGCTCGTCTATATTGGATTCCATAAGATCCGCGATCTTGTTCAAGATCCCGGATCGCTCCATTGGCGTCATTGTCCGCCAGGGACCGCTGTCAAAAGCCCTTCGCGCTGCGGAAACGGCCAGGTCGACATCTTCGGCCGCCGCCCGGGCGATCTGACCGATCACCGCACCGGTAGCCGGATCACGAGTATCGAATGTTCCGGACGATTGCGCATCAACCCATTGTCCATCGATGAAAAGCTGATATTTTCCACGATCAACAAAGGCCTGCGCAGCTGAGGATAGCGCGGGAGCGCCAATATCTATCTCGGCCATTATTTCAATCCTCCGCCGGTCAATTGACCCGGGATATGATCCCCCTGATGTTCGGCATAATAGTCAGCGATTTCTTCGCGTGTTGCCCACCAGATGCCATCGAGCCCCTTGGCGAATTCGATAAACTCCCGCACGGCACGAATCGTATGGGCACGACCGGTAACATGGGGATGGAAGCCGACATTCATGATCCGGGCCTGCTGTTCCCCTTCCCGATGCAAGACGGACAGTTCCTCGATCAGGAGGTCGCGATATTCGTCGGTGGTCCGCATGTTCCGCGTCAATATGGTAAAGTCGTTGATCACATTGGAATAAGGGGTGGCAACAATCGGTCCCTGGTCGGTCCGTATCATATAAGGTTGATCGTCGTTCATAATGTCGCAGTAGAATTTGAACCCCTCTTCCGCGAGAATCGACGGCGTGTTCAGCGTCCCGCGCAGAGAGGATGACAACCAGCCGACCGGTCGCTTGCCAACATGTTTCTCGTAAATCTCGATGGAGCGCTGGATAATCTCGCGCTCGGCGGCGGGGTCGTCGTGAAAGTCGGTCAGCAACTCGCCCTGCTCATAATTATGTGCGATCAATTCCCAGCCACGTTCCAGACATGCATCGGTCATCGCCTTGCGTCGTTCGAACGTCACAGCGTTGGTGGTGCAGCTTGCCTTGACGCCCAGCTCATCAAACAGGTCGAACATACGCCAGATGCCCACCCGCTGACCATATTCGCGCCAGCTATAGTTCGGATAGTCGGGGATGCGACCTGCCAGGGCATTGGGTAGCAACGCCGGACCACCGGCATAATATGGGAGATCCGTGTCTTTCGTCAGATCCCAAGTTTCCAGATTGAACGTCAGGATCAATGCGACCTTTGCACCATTGGGCCACTTCAGTTGGCCGCGCTGCGGCATCGGCACATAATCATATTCAAACATCGGGTTGTGCTCCTTGATATTGACGTTCCCAGCTTAGTGCCACCAACGCCAGATCGAATAAACCGTTTGTGGACGTGAACGCGGATCGAGCGTACCCAAGAACCGGCTGCTAATCGACAGGCGAATAACGACGCTGTCGACAGCACCCGGTTGAATGATCCAGCCTCTACCGGGCCTGATCTGCGGCCAGCTTGAGCCCGGGGCGCCGCCTGCTGGCGCATCTCGTCCGTCGGCTGGCTATAGCGCTAGGCTGGTAGCGAGGTACGATCGCTTGGCAACATCGATTGGCGGATCATATAGCTGCGGCGCTTGACCGGATCATCGACCAGTTTGCGCATTGCGTCCTTGCGTAGTCGATGCTGCTCGCTGTCACCCTCTTTCATGAATTCCATATTCTGGATGGTTTGCGCCTGAACCAGTTCTATGGTCGCGCTCAACCGTTCATCATTAAATTGATTCAATAGCGCGTCCGCATCTCCCCGGCCGTGCAGAATTTCGATCATTTTGGGGCACAGGTTGAACGCATCATGGATGCCGCTATTCATCCCCAGCCCGCCAAGCGGATTGTTCAGATGTGCTGCATCGCCGATGATCATCACGCGATTGTCACGCAAATTCTTTGCAACTCGCTGATGCACCCGATAAATTGTCCGGTGCTCGGTCGTCACATCGGGCTTGCCGATCAATCCCGAGAATACCTTTTCTTTTTTGGCATCGGAAACAAGATAGCTGTCCGCCTCGCTCTCGGTCGCCGGAACGAGCACTCGCCACAGCGAGGGAACCCGCAGCAACACAAGCCATTCCATGGGGTCCGACACATAATTCACATAATCAAGGCCGGGGATATGATCTTCCAGCGGTTCGGCACTGGTCAGGCAGAGAAATTTTTCGGGATAGGTAAAGCCTTCAAACTCGGCTCCCATAAGCTTGCGAACAACACTGTTCGCTCCGTCCGCACCAATCACATATTGCGCCTCGATATTCAGAATATCATACGGCGTTTCTATGCTGACTTCGACGCTATTCTCGTTCTGGCGATAACCGAGCATCCGGTGATTGAAAAGCACGGTTGCTTTCGGCTCTGCCTCGATCCGTTCGGCCAGCATGCGCGCCAGATGATATTGCTCGCATTGTATGCGGAACGGGAATCGGGTGATGTCCGCGAGTTCGGATAAATCGAAACGGAAGGCTTCACCACCGCTGCGCTCGCGCCACTGGAAAACAGGGGCTTTCAAACCCATCTCGATCAGTTCGTCTGCGATACCAAGCGTATCCAGCATCTCGAGCGTTGACGGATGGAAAGTCGAAGCTCGCAGATCCTGGGTCCCGGCGTCTCCGGCATCAATCACGGTGACCTCAACACCCCTCCGCGCCAAATAGTAGCCCGCCACACAACCCACAGGTCCAGCGCCAACTATAACGACATCTGTTTTCTTCATTTATCATGTCCGTTTTTCATTGCTTGAACGGCGGTCATGCGCGAGCAGAGAAAAGAGCGCGAGATGTTCCCGATATTTAACCGCCTGTCGGTACAATTAGTGAGTTGGCACGGTCAGTGGCGGGACAACATGGCCCCGCAGGAGGGATCCGCAACGGGAAATCCGCTGCCCGGAAAACCGGGCCGCTCAATCTGTCCATGATTTGCTTGACGGAGGGGACCAAGCTGCTTCCCAGTCGAAGCAACCGCAGCCAGAAACCGCGCGCTACCCGCTCTGCGATTATGTTGGCAGCTTCACTTGCCGCTTTTACCGCTATTGCAGAAACAGTGTTCCATTCCGTTTCATGGCATCTGACGGCAGCCCCGTTGCAGCCCGCAATGAAAACACCAATCCCGCGCAGGGAACAAACAAGGATTTGGCGATGACACTGATTGGCACAAAAATGGTTGAGGACGGCCGGACGGCTCGTGAAATTTTCGAACAGCTTATCAGTAATCCGGCACGTAACAAATTTGGATTCGGCGACAAGCTGGCCATCGTCAACGTAGATGTACAACAGGCCTATACCCGCACCGACATGTTCAAGACCGCTTATGAAACGGATCCGCGTCAAATCGACTATATCAATCGCATATCTTCCCTCGCCCGGTCGCACGAAATGCCGGTAATCTGGAGCCGCGTAGCCTATAAGGAAGATGCTGCTGATGCCGGTGTCTGGGGGACCCGGACCGATACGGAAGATTCCCTTCAGAACATAAAATATGACAGCGAGCGGCATAAACTGGACCCCCGCTGCGAGGTCGCGCCGAATGACCTCCAATATACAAAACGCATGCCCAGCGCCTTCTTCGAAACCTCTTTGGCAAGTTATCTGACCTGGCACAAAGTCGATACAGTCGTGGTCACCGGCGGCTCCACGTCCGGCTGTGTACGCGCGACGGCGGTTGATGCATTAAGCCATGGCTACCGCACCATCGTCCCGATCGAAACCTGCGCTGACAAGCACGAGAGTTATCATTTTGCCAATCTGACGGATCTGCAGATCAAATATGCCGATGTCGAACCGGTGCAGACCGTAATCGACTGGCTGGAAGCGCAATAGATAGTTCTGGGTACTGTAAAGTCCGCTCCCCAGCGATACCAATTGGAGGATATTATGTCTTTGAAACCGCGCCCAAACCCCGACGCCCTCGGCCACAGAAAACTGTTCGGCGTGCTCGGCCCCTCGACCAATACCGTGGTGCAGCCTGACTTCGACGATATGCGCGTATATGGCGTCACCAACCATTATAGCAGGATCGTGGTCGAGGACGCGCAAGCGATCTCCGACGAAACCTTCATGGCAGGGACACTTGAGATATCGAACAACACGCTCGACGCCGTACGCGGCGTTCTGACCTGCAACCCCGACTATCTGGTGATGGGCATGTCCGCCGTCACATTCTATGGTGGTGCAAGGGGCGCGGAACAATGGCGTGAAAATATCGAAGCCGAGGCCGGTCTTCAACTGTGCACGGGTTCGCAGTCGTTGATCGAAGCATTTAACGCCTATGGCGGCGTGAAAAAAATTGCTGTGATTTCACCCTATTATCCGTCGGCCAACCGACAGGTTGCAAATTTCATGTCGGATTACGGTATTGAAACCGTTCGTGATATTTGTCTGCGTTGCCCGAGCTGGACCGCCATTGCCCAGGTTTCGACAGAAATATTGCGCGAAAAGCTAAAGGAACTCGACGGCGATGATGTCGATGCCTTGGTGCAGGTTGGCACCAATCTGTCGATGACCCGGCTTGCCGCGGCTGCAGAGACCTATCTTGGCAAGCCGGTTATCGCTATCAACACCGCCACCTACTGGAACGCCTTGCGGCAGAATGGAATTGATGATCGGGTGGTCGGGTTCGGCAGATTGCTCGAGGAATTTTAGCAGCAGGAAACAAAAGGCCCAGAGGTCTGACATTTTGATCATGTCGGCATATCTGCAAAAAAATGGATGCACGCTGGATGCATCGGGTGCAGATAAGGCCGGGCGCGATTTTCAGGAGGCTTGAATGAGTGAATTGGAAGACAATTATCAAACGGCAGGCTTTTGCGGCAAGCTGGAACTTGGCAACCGTCCGGCCCTGGTGCTGATCGATCTGGCCCGCGCCTACATCGACTCCGCATCACCGCTTTATCTGGGTGACGAAAGCGCGTTTCTTGCCAATATTGAACTGACCAAGGCCGCCCGCGACGCTGGCATTCCTGTTATTTTCACCCGTGTGGAATATATGCCCGGCGGCGGCGATGGCGGTCTGTTCTACAAGAAAGTCGCGGCGCTGTCCCTGTTCCAGAAAGGTGAACCGATGGCAGAATTTGATCCGCGGCTGCAACCCGAAGCAGGGGATGTCATTGTCACCAAGCAATATCCCAGCGCCTTTTTCGGGACATCTCTGGCCGCCACATTGACCGCCATGGGTGTGGACAGTTGCATCGTTTCCGGCTTCTCGACCTCAGGCTGTGTCCGCGCCAGCGCACTGGATGCATTGCAGAATGGCTTCGTTCCGATAGTCGTCAGCGAAGCTTGCGGAGACCGCGATCCTGCTGTTCAAAAAGCCAATCTGTTCGATCTCGGCGCAAAATATGCCGAGATCCTGTCTCTTGATGACGCAAAAGGCTATTTGTCCTCAATCTGAGCGAGATCCCGGGCGATATTGACGGCCGTGGCCTGAAGATCGCTCAGGAACAACTCGGCCGCTTTGCTGGCATTCATCGCGGAGGCAAAATAGATCAGGCCGATTGAACCGGCAATTGTCCCGTTTTCCTGCATGATCGGAACGGCAATAGAGGATGTCTTCCCATCATCGGCCGTATAGGTGTTGCGATTATGGATGGCATAGCCGTTCTGGCGAATCTCGCCGAGAATGGAATCATCGCGAACCAGCAAAAGACCCACTTTGGACGTGTCATTGTCGGTCATTTTCCACCCCTCGATGATCGCGTCCCGCTCCTCGTCATCGCAGTGAGCAATATAGGCCTTGCCCGTCGCGCATTCGGATATCGGCAGCGTATATCCAGGATAATAGTTGGTAAATGTCAGCGAGGTCAGCCCATGGGTCGAATCGCGCACCATCATGCTGGTACCGACGCGCGTCGCTAGCGAAATCGGCCAGTTCAACTTATCCGTCAGCGCGACAATATGTTTGCGGGCCACCGTGACCAGTTCATCTTCCGATTGGAAGCCCGTGGACAGGGTTTGCACGAGCCCCGTCACCCGGTACCGCTTGCGCGCGGGTTCTCGCTCGATAAAGCCTTCGTGGATCAGGGTCTGCACGATCCGGCAGGCCGTCGGATAAGGGATATTCGCGGCTCGCGAAATTTCCATCATAGAAATCGGACCGATGCGGTTCGTGGCCTGAATAACGGCGAGCCCCCTGCTGATCGCCCTAATCGGCACGCCGCGATCAAAAGTCTGTTTTGCCATATCTGCTGTTCCTGTTCTGAATCCATATCTAGCCAAATGCCTGCCAAAAGCAATCCGCTGTGCGGATAGATGAGAGACACTGGGCTTTTCCGGCACGATAGCGCGTGAATAGAGACGCAAGTCCGGAGAACGGAGCCATGACCTTATTAGCCTGAATACAGAACCTCTCAAATCCGGTTTGGCGGCGCTTGTGCGCCATCATCGGCAGGACAGTTGAGGATCGAGAAGAGGTGCACCTCGACGTGAGAACAAGACGTCGCGAGAGCGCGACATTGCTCAACATATGAAGGAAGTTGAAATGCCATTATTGAAAATCGAACGCCGTGACCATATCGCCATTCTCACACTCGATCGAGCTGCGACGATGAATGCTCTCGGCGTGGACGGCGATGGTACCGCGTTCCGCGAAGCCTGCGATTCCATCAATATGGACCAATCGATCCGTTGCGTCATTCTGACCGGCGGGGGAAAGGCGTTTTCCGCGGGTGGCGATGTGAAGGCGATGCTTGCCCGCGAGGGCAATTTTGCCGGCGATGGTACCCAGATCCGACAAGGTTATCGCGGCAATATTCATTTGATCCTGCGGGCGCTCGAAACGCTGGATGTTCCGATCATTGCAGCAGTCAATGGCCCGGCCATCGGTCTGGGCTGCGATCTTGCCTGCCTTGCCGACATCCGGATTGCATCGGAAAAGGCAAAATTCGGCGTCACCTTCCTCAAGATAGGCATCATCCCCGGCGATGGCGGCGCGTGGCTATTGCCCCGCATCATCGGTATGAGCCGTGCCGCCGAGCTTTTCTATACCGGCGATGTCATCGATGCCGGGACGGCGCTGGATTGGGGGCTGGTCAGCCGCATCACGCCGGATGAGGAATTGCTCGATAGCGCGATCGCTCTGGGCCAGAAAATTGCCAGCCAGCCTCCCCATGCGCTGCGCATGACGAGAATGCTGCTTCGACAAGGGTGCAAGGTCGACTATGATACGATGCTGGAAATGAGCGCCGCAACCCAGGCCCTGTCCCACCTGACCGACGATCATATCGAAGGAGTCTCGGCGCTTATCGAAAAGCGGACCGCCAAATTTGCCGGAGCTTAGCCGCTGGAGCACCCGTCGATATTTTCGCGCGTTTCCGGATTGATCGCCAGTCGAAGAGTTGATGGCCTGCGCTTTGCGGACGGTGTCAACCGAATCTAGCCTGACACCGACGAAGACTCTGCGCCATATCCTGCAAGATTCTATCTGTGTGCCCAGCAACGATCGGACTCAATATGCCAACCCACCATAATCGTCGAAACATCCTGCGCGGCATTGCTGTTGGCGGAGGTGTCACTGCGCTGGGCACGTCTCCAAGCTATGCCATGCACACGGACACCGACATATCAGAAAACTGGGACTATATCGTCATCGGTGCCGGCTCGGCAGGATGTGTGCTCGCCAACCGCCTGTCCGCCAATCCGGAGCACCGTGTCCTGCTGCTGGAAGCCGGTCAGAGAGTTTCGGACGCAGAAGTCTCCTTTCCTCCAGCCTGGCCGGGATTGGCCGGCGGAGCTTATGATTGGGATTATCAGTCTACCACCCAGTCCGGCCTGAACGGCCGGTCGGTAGCCCAGCCTCGCGGCAAGGGCCTGGGCGGTTCGACATTGATCAATGCCATGGGATTTCAGCGGGGCCCCGCCCAGGCGTATGATCAATGGGCACAGCAGACAGGCGATCCGCGCTGGGCCTTCGCATCGATGCTCAAATATTTCCGGAAACTGGAAACTGCATCGAGCGGAGCAAGCGAATATCGCGGCGGCGACGGGCCTCTCAGCGTACTCGAACTGGGCCGCGTTGAAAACACAACAGCGCTGGCACAGGCCATTTTTGCGGCCGGGGTTGCAGCCGGACATCCTGCCAATCCCGACTGGAACGGCGCGCGGGCCGACGGAAGCATCTGGTCGCAACTGAGCATCAAGGATGGGATGCGGCACACCGCGTCATCCGCCTATCTCGACCCGGTGTCGGATCGCAGGAACCTCACGGTGGTTACCGGCGCGATGGTGAACAAGCTGCAGGTGGTCAAGGGTTGCTGCGAGGCCGTGGCGGTTACCATTTCCGGCCAGCACAAGATTTTGACGGCAAGGCGGGAAACGATCCTCAGCGCAGGAGCCTTTGATTCACCACGGCTGCTATTGCTCTCTGGCATCGGCGACAAGGGCCAGCTTGCAGAAACCGGCGTTCCGGTCGTCCATCATCTGCCCGGAGTGGGCCAGAATCTTGCGGACCATCTGCTTGCGCCGGGCTTGCTGTTTCAGTCGGACAGGCCACTTCCAGCATCTGCCCACAACCACTGCGAGTCGATGGTGGTCGCACAGAGCCGGCAATCTCCGGGCTGGTCCGATCTGATGATCATGGGCCTCAGCATCCCCTTTGTCAGTCCGGATTTTGGCCCCCCGCCACCCGATAGCTTCGCCTTCGTGCCGGCCATGACCCATCCGAAAAGCAGGGGCAGTATATCCATTACCAGCGCGAACACGAGGGACCCGGCCAGGATTGACCCGGGCTATTTGACCCACGAAGCCGATGTCGAAGCGCTGGTTGACGGATTTGAAATCGCGCGTGAAATCGCTGCTGCAAAGCCATTGTACGGCTGGATTTCGAAAGAATTATACCCCGGCCCCGAGGTTACGGATCGCAAGGGCCTTGCAGCTCATGTCCGCAGGGTTGCGTCTCCATTTTTTCACCCGGTTTCCACTTGTGCGATGGGGCGGGCCAGCGATGAAATGGCGGTGCTTGACAGCGCTTGCAGGGTACATGGTATCGATCGCCTACGGGTGGTCGACGCTTCCGCTTTCCCGTCCATACCGCAGGCAATGACAAATGCTGCCGTGATGGCTCTCGCCGAATGCGCCTCGGATATCATAATGGAGAAAATCTGACCTTTCGCGATTTCTTCGTCTGCCGATCTATTGCCAAGCTTATTGTGCCTGCGCGCTCCAATAGGCGAGGACAAATTTTGCCAGCTCATCATTGAAGGCGTCGGGCTGTTCCGCGAACGGGGAATGACCGGCATTTTTGAAAGCGCGGGACTTTACGGTCGGAGCGATTTGCAAAAGCGCCGCAAGCGCGGCAGGAGAGACGGACGGATCCTCACTGCCGTGCAGTATCAGTGCCGGCATTTCCCCGAGCAGCGGAACGAGGTCGATATTGTCGGATGGATGTTTGCGAAGCGCCCCTTGCGCATAAGCCGGCACCATCATGCCCAGAATTCGGGCTTCTTCAATCCAGTCTGCTGGCGGCTCGTTCGCCGTCAACATCGGCATGAACAGCTCAACTGCGGCAAGCTGGTCTTCGAAGGCATCGCTTTTCCGCAGCTCCTGTAATTTCATCAATTGGGCGAGAAGCTCGGGATCGGGACCACCAGCGGGTGGCGTAAACGGAATGAATCCGCCCAATGCTCCTATCATTACCAGACCCGAGATATTTCCACGCCCATATTCGCGCAGATAGTCGGCAGCGACCAAGGTCCCGTAAGACCATCCCACTATTACGGGTCTGTGAAGCTTCGTGGCTTTGATCACTTTCTCGATATCCGCAGCCCATATCTTGGGATCGGTATAAGCTTCGGCCTGCCACGGTTTACCCGACATACCATGACCACGAAGATCGAAAGCGACCATTCGAAAACGCTCGGCAAGACTGGACTCAAACTGGGGTGTAAAGCTCGCGGTTCCCATGCCAAGCCCGTGCAGGAAAATTATGGCGGGTCCATCCTCCGGCCCTGTGACCGTAACCGCCAGCGGCACGCCCCCTTCGCCCTCAACATAGAGCGTTTCGGCAGATGCGGCCGCGAGCGGAATTTGTATGATAGCGAGCGTACAGGCCATCGCAATAATTCTGAATAGATTTACCAGCTTCATTTCGATCGCTCCTGTCTGCAGGGCCTGTAAACATCAGGCTATATGTCTGTCCACCAGCCTGAAATAGCCGTCGTTCGTGCCTTTATCGGGACCAGAGCCGATGAAAGGGCAAGCACAAGGGACAATCCATAAGTTTCTTTCTATCCGCTGATAGCTATTTTGGATTTGAGCCGGCAGCCCATCCCGTATCTTTATGATCAACGTAATCATGATAATTGTTCTGCCTGCGCCGAACCTATCGTGAAAGTCATCGTCATCGATCAGTCTTGTCTGATCTCCAAATATTGTGGACCCTTATTATGTCAGAAAATACTTTACTGTGCGGCCAGCATGAAATGATGCCTCAGACGACACATGACGAGGCCTCGGCGCTGGGTTACGTTCGCAGCCTGCGGCGGTTGATCACATCGCAACTGACACCGGGCCACAAGCTGGTTTACGATGCGCGGATTTCCAGAGAGATTGAAAAAGATCTCGGACGCCCGGCGGAACATCGCAACGAAGTGAAACCCTATCTGGAAAAGGACGGCTATCACCAGATGTGGTCGGCGATGCTGCGCACGACCCAGGAGTTGATGTGGAACGCCGTATACCGCTGCGTCGATCGTCAGGCAGAGGAACTGAACAGCAAGTTCCAGCAGTTCAGAAAGACCCAGGGACCCGGTTCCCTGGCCATCGATCCCGACTTTGAAATTCCGCCCTATAGCGACCGGGTGGACAATCACACCCAGCCTGGCGGCTATCACACGGAAATAGTCGAGGATGATGTAACGGCCGGTGCTGCCTACGAGCAGAGTATCCATGTCTACATGATGGGCGGTATGGGCCGCTACAATGACGATGTCGGCAAGATGCTCGGCCATTATGTCGAATGGAAATATCCCGATTTCAAACCGCTCAGAATCCTCGATATCGGCTGCTCGGTCGGGCACAGCACATTGCCCTATACTGAACTTTTCCCCGATGCGGAAATCCACGCTATTGACCTTAGTGCTCCGCTGGTCCGCTATGGGCACGCCCGCGCAAAATCCATGGGCAAGGCCGTCCATTTCGCGCAGCAAAATGCCGAACGCACCAATTTTGAAGACGAAAGCTTCGACCTGATTGTTTCCCATATCATGATACACGAAACGTCGACCAAGGCGCTCACCAATATCATGACGGAATGCCGGCGGTTGCTGAAGCCGGGCGGCCTGACCGTCCATCTCGAGATGTTGCCATTTTCGAAGAAAACCCCGCTGCAGCAATATCTGACCGACTGGGACAGCGTGAACAATCACGAACCGTTCATCGGCAAGATGAACGATCTGGACATGAACGAGGTGCTGCGCGACGCCGGCTTCAGCGAAGCGGAACGGTTCGTCGAATTTGTGCCGATCGGATTTGACAAGCCGGAAACCGGCTCGCTCGATTACACCCATCTGATCGGTACTGAGCGCCATATCTTCGGTGCTAAGAAAGCGAGCTAGGCCGGTGAACGGCAGACTCTGTGATTAATCCGGCAAAGCACTGCACGCCCAGGATCGCGACCGCGCACAGATTCCCGCACGATTTTGCGGGAATGTGTGGGACGAACCGCGAAGCATCGGGGCAATTATAGCCAAGGGACAGAAACATGGCCGCTTATTTCATTGCTACCATCGACGTAGAAGATTCAAAGACTTTCGATCTTTACCGGTCGCTCAACCCTTCACTGGTGGAGGCGGCAGGCGGGAAATATTTAGTCAAAGGGCTGCCTCTCACGGCATTGGAAGGCGACGACCTGCGCAGCCGGTTCGTCATGATCGAATTTGCCAGTGAAGCGGCTTTGGAGCGTTTCTACAACTCCCCGGAATATGCAGCCCTGAAACCGCTCAGGCAACGCAGCGCAAAATCATCGATCGGCTATGTAAACACCGACAGCGCGACCAGCCATCGGACAGGCTACCAAATTCCCCGCTTCGGGGACGATGTCGTGCTGGAACCCGTAACTTCGGCGATGCCGGAGCTCGGGCCAGATGATCTGCGAATCCAGCCTACGCTGATTTCGCTTAACCCGGTCGACTGGAAAATCCAGGCTGGCATATTGGCTGCACTTCCTTTCGCCTTCCCCTACACACCCGGTGCCGAAGGCGTTGGTATCATTGAAGCGGTGGGCACTGATGTTGTGGGGTTTCGCCCCGGCCAGCGCGTGATGGCATTTTCCAGTCTGGTACGGGGTGGCTGGTTCGCGAACAAGGTGGATGTTTCTGCCAGCCAATGCGCTCTGGTACCCGATTCAATACCGGACGAGCAGGCTGCAGCGTTCAATGTACCGCTGCTCACCGCCCATCAGGCTATCAAGCTTCATCCTGGCGCTGTTAAACGGGCATTGGTGATCGGCGCCTCCGGTAGCGTCGGATCGATCGCCACCAAGCTTCTGGGCCATATCGCAGAGAGCGTTGATGCCATTTGCTCGCCCGGCAACGCGGATCATGTCGCCGCCTTGGGCGGGAATGTAGTTACTCCGCAAGAGGCAGCAGAAGGCCGGTATGACTTTGTGCTGGATGCGGCCGGCGGCCCGATAATCGAGACCGCTTATCGCAGTCTCGCCAAAGGAGCGACGCTGGTTTCGATCGTCCAGCCAGTTGATGAAGAGCGGGCTAGATCGGCTTCAGCGCAAGCCATTCGCTATTCCGCGCAACCCGATGGCGGTCAGCTATCGGATCTGATGGCTCGACATCCGGATTTACCAGCGCCGCGCGTGGCCGCCACGCTGCCGTTAGCGGAAGTGAACACTGCCTTGCATCTGTTGAAATATGGGCGCGTCCGCGGCAAAATTTTCCTCAAACCCTGAATAGATAGCGCCAGACTCCGTCACAATTGTCGGCGCCGCCTTGCGGCTGCGGGCTACTGCGTCCGTTCACTGACGGGATAATTGTGCATGCCGCCGGCTATCAGATTTCTTGCATCGATCATTCTGCGTCTAGCCAGCGCACCGAAAAACGGCCCGGACATTTCTACCCGGGCCGCTTTTCCAGTCAATGGCCGGATCGTAAAAAGCAGAGTCTATTTCTGTGTGCCGACGATAGTGTAGTAACCGATACCGATAACCACACCCTTGGCTTTTTTGGCCTTCATGATTTCCGGCATCGTCTTGGGCAAGTGAACGCTTTCGATCTGCTCCATGAAGAAATTCTGTTCGGGAAAACCGGCGTCGGCATAAAGCCCGGCCAAATTTTCATCCTGCAGGCCGCCCATATAGGGTTCATTGTTATAATGCGCATTCCATTCGCACAGATACTGGCCGAACGGGTCGGTTGCGCCAACCACATCCATATGGATCATCACACCACCCGGCTTGAGAAGGCGATGGCATTCATCGACAATATTCTTGAGAGCCTTGTGGGATGTCTCGTGCATCAGGATATGCGATACAACGAGATCGAAGGATGCGTCCGGGAAATTGGTCTTTTCCGCATTTTGCTGGGTAAAATGGACCGGCTTTCCGAGCGATTTCGCACGATAATGACCATATTCGAGACAAGGCGCTGCAACATCCAGCGCGTGCATTTCAGCATCGGGAAAAATATCAAGATACGGCACAGAACTGTGGCCGATGGTACAGCCCATATCCAGTATCGATTTGGGATCCAGGTCGGGGAAATTGTCTTTGATCCATGTCGCTAGGGAAAGCCCCATATCATCGGCAAGCGGACCGGTTTTGCCGTGAAAATAGACATTGACGGTCCGATCGAACTCCGCGCCGGCCAGGAAATCGCCGTCTTCCGTCTTTGTATGATAGCCACCGGGCTTGCAGTGAATGTCTGCATGCGTGTGATAATCAGGAATTTCCAGATCCGGATCCAGCGTCAGCGAACCAACCGCATTGTCGAGCCTGGCAGCTTTTTCCTTTAGCGCCGGCATTTGCCGCTCGATGCTTGGCCGGACCGTGTGATACATCATTTCCTGACTGGTCCGCATCAGCGAACTCCACATCTGGTTGAACGGCTGCTCGTTCAGTGCTTCGCGGACTTCCTTACGGGTTTCCGGCGGTCTGCCGAGCTCTTTTTCAAACTGTGGAACGATCTTCTCATGATAAAGAATGTCATTGCCCGGCATCACTTTCTCGTAAAGATGTACCATGAAGCTGCGCAAGAAGGCTTGCTGCGATAGTTCATCATGATTGGCTTCGGGATACATGTCATGCACTGGCTTGTTCATTTCTCACCTTCCGGTTCTGGTATCGCTAATGATCACTCTTACCGTCCAATCTGAACCCGCAGATTCCCGACGAGTAAGCCACACAGCAAATCTGCGTTCTAGTATATTTTATACGTCAGGATAAGGCGCTGGCCTATATGCAAATTACTATTGAGCAATTGAAGGGTTCGATTGGACAATACAGGGTCCCGATCCATAGCCTCGCTTATCTTGCAACCTATCTCGAAACGAGCGGAAGACGTCATGAAAGCAACCGACGAATTTGACTACATCATAGTTGGTGCCGGCTCTGCCGGGTGTGTGCTCGCGGACAGGCTTTCACATAATGGCCGTTATACGGTGGCTGTAGTCGAAGCCGGTGGCCCTGACTCCTCTTTGATCGTGAAAATTCCGGCGGGCGCCATGAAAGCATCCGGCAATCCGGATTTCGACTGGTGCTACATGTCCGAGCCCGATCCGACCCGCGACCAACGCACTGATGCCTGGCCTCGCGGAAAAGTGGTCGGCGGCAGCAGCTCCACCAATGGCCAGCTGTGGGTCAGAGGGCAAGCGGAAGACTATGACGCCTGGGCGGCGCAGGGAAATGCCGGATGGTCTTATAACGACGTGCTGCCCTATTTCCGGGAACTTGAAAGTTACACCGGCGTTTCAGACGATGGTTTGCGGGGCGCGGACGGGCCGTTACACGTAGAAGAGCTGCGCAAGCCGCATATACTGAGCTCCGCTTTTGTTGCCGCTGCTTCCGAAACAGGTATTCCAGCCATAGCGGACTATAATGGCGCGAACCAGGAAGGGGCGTCGATAGTACAGGTCACCCAGAAGCGGGGCTGGCGGCAAAGCGCGTCCAAAGCATTTCTGCGTCGAGCCCTGAAGCGAAAAAATGTCCACCTGATCGTCAATGCGCTGGTCCGCAAGATCGATATCGAAGACAAGATCGCGCGCGGTATAACCTATTCCAGCAACGGGGCTACCAAGTCGCTGCGGGCACGGCAGGAAGTGATCCTGAGTGCGGGAGCGATTGGATCGCCACAGTTGCTGATGTTATCGGGTCTCGGTCCGGGCGACCATCTCCGGGAACGCGGCATCGATGTCGTCGAAAATCTTCCCGGTGTCGGCCAGAACCTGCAGGAGCATTCCGGAATCTGGGTCGTTCAGGAGGTCGTCGACACCGTACGCACCGTGAACCAGGACTATAATCTAATGGGAATCGTCCGGAACGGTCTGAGATTTCTGATCGACGGCACGGGTGCAGCGGCCAGCCCGCCGGCCCAGGCCACGGCGTTCATCCGGTCCGGGCCGCAGGAAGCCACGCCGGATGTGCAGGTGCTGTTTACACCGCTCGGCTATTCCATCGAGGGGCAGGAGGTCGTGCCGATGGCCTCGCCGGCCATGATGTGTGTGCCGACGGTCTGCCATCCGGACAGTCGCGGGGAAATCAGACTGAAAAGCGCTTCAGCCACAGACGCACCTCTGATTTTCCCCAGGCTTTTGAGCGACGACCGGGATTCGGCACGTTTGCAAGCTGCATGCGAATGGGTACGGAAGCTATTCGAGGCACCCTCGATGAAGCCATATGCAAAGGCGGAGCAGTTCCCCGGGCCACAAGTCGATAGCGATGCCGACTGGCGCGCGCTTTTCCGCGCAGCGGCCGGCCCGGTCTTTCACGTAACCAGCACGTGCGCGATGGGTTCCGGACCGGACAGCGTCGTGGACGCTGACCTGCGGGTTCGGGGAGTTGGCCGGCTCCGTGTGGCGGACGCTTCGATCATGCCGCGCATCACCAGTGGTAACACCAACGCACCAGCCATGATGATCGGGGCAAAAGCGGCTGATCTTATCTTGCGGAATGGCTGACATAGTGCCCCGGCATGCCCCGGACGGGATATATTCCAGGCAGAACGTACCTGGATTGCCGGACAAATGCCGGAAATCCATCCCCGGATTTCCGATAGTATAGCGATTGTTATTTTGCTTCGGGTTTCGCTGTCTGAGTCGGGCCAAACGGCGTCACGTTCAACTCTGTCAGCTCATATCTGAGTGCCGGACCGGGACCGAAGCGGACATCGGCGCGGACCACGATCCGGCTGCCTTTGGTTAGCCAGACTTCCGAACCGCTTGCCATCCGGAAATGGTCCGTGGGAATCTCATAGCCCTGCGGCATTGCAATCGATTCCTCGCCGACCAGCGTGTAGGTCGTCGGCCGGAAACTTCCGGCCATGGTGCCGCCGAACGAGCCCCCCATCCAGAAGACTTCACGCGCTTGATCGCCCGCCGCGGCGATGTCATAATTAAGAAAATGAGAGCCATCCGCGACAACCGGCCCTGTGCCGATCGACCGCTCTTTCTGGCTCTTGTCGGAAGACACAGAAGATAGTTCGATACCGTCCGTGGGGGTTTTCAGGGCCTCGGTTGCGTGAACGGCCTGATCCACACCCGCATCGGTCTGCACTACATAGGCAGACCCCAGCGCCCCGCTCATAGACCGATTGTGCATGAAGGCCTCACGGGCAATTCCATCCGCTTCGATGACGATCGTCGCATGCCGAACTTCGCCGGCTCTAGCTGTCTCAGATGCGACCTGAAGGACTCGCGACCCGTCTTTTTGAACGAAAAGATTCCAGTAATCTGTGCCGCAATTCTTGCCGTCAGGCGCGGTACAGACGGTTGTGCCACGGTAAAGCCGCTGCAGATTTGCGCCCGAATCGGTCGCCTCATGCGTCTCTGCGGCCGCAGCAATGCCGCCGCCGAGAGCGGCAAGCAATGCTAGCGGAACATATCGGGTTGTGGCTTTCATGGTCAAAGATTTATGCATATCCTGCTGTCCTTTCAAACGGAAACCGGCCAACCGGTGCTAGCTGCGGTCAAAAATTTCGAGGGCAGCGCGCTCGCCCGATTCCATGGCCGATTCCATGCCTACTTCAAGCCGCTTCGTATGCTCGCCGGCAAAATGAAGCCGGTCATGGGGTTTGACCAGGGCCTGCGCGTATCGCAGCGTATTGCCAGCCGGAAGCGCTCCGCTGCAACCGGCGTTAAAGGGCTGCTCGGCCCAGGAGTGGATACCGCTGACTTCAAGCGCACCGACCGTCGAAGGGCGCAACCGCTCGATTTCGCGGATGACAAACTCGCCACGTTCTTTGTGCGGAAGCTGATCGAGCCGGTTTGCTTTCAGACCGGTCGACAAGGCGACCAGCCTGTCCCGGGTGCCGTCATAGTCGAACGCTTGCCGGACCAGATTGATCGGTCCGTCGGTCCACAAAGAGGCGTCCATGCCGTCATCTTCCCAGAACGGCCGGTTCACGTTCATGTAGATGAATGTGGTGTTGGCATAAGGAGTCATCATCACCGCTTCCCGCTGATCACCAGCGAGATGCGGATAGATCGAGATCCGGCGCAATACAGTCAGAGGGACAGCCGAAACAACAAAGCTCGACTCATAGCGCGTTCCGTCGAGACAGGTGACCTCGGCTTTCGTGCCGTTCATTTCGATCCGCGCGACCGCCTTGTTGCGTTGAACGGAATCGCCAAGATACGCAGCCATGGCTTCTGGCAAACGCTGTGTGCCGCCGACCACGCGGGAGCTGACGACGGCTGCCTGCTCATGGGAGTCGCCCTTTACGCTATCGCTGGTCTGCGCCTTAAATTCTGTAAAGTTGCGGGGAATGCCCTGCAACTGATCGAGTGCGGAGGCGCTCCACAGATCGGGTGCGATCAGTCCTTCACTGATCAACCGGATCGCCGCCGGGGAAGCACCGAAGCGCTGCAACCATTGTCCGAGGGAAATATCGTGAGCGCGGGCAGCCTGTTCCAGCCACTCGCTGCTATTGTGAAACGGATCGTTTTTGACGAGAAAACTGCTCATGAGCTGCGTCGGCAGCAATTCGCGTTCCGCCCCTACCGTCTTGTTCAGTTCGGATTGGGCCCAATCCTGGTTACGGACAAGTTTACCGCCGATGGAAAATGTGAATGGCGCATTCAAGTTCGCGCCATGGCTGAGTTCAACGCCCAAGCGTCGGGCCATATCCCGCACACGGGCATATTGCGGGCCAATCTGATTGGCACCAAGCTCGGGACGGCCTTCGATATGATCGCCGGTAAAGGCACGGCCGCCGATTCTGTCAGAAGCCTCCAGAACAGTGACATTATAGCCCGCATCTTTCAGCATTATAGCGGCGTTGAGACCGGAATAGCCGGCACCGATGACTACGACGTCGGCTTTTTCAGCAACCGATGCCATCGCGCTTTTGGGCAATGATGCAGCCTGTACAGTTGCAGCGGCGACAAATGCGGAGTTGGAAACAAATTGGCGACGGTTCAGTTTCATGGCTTGTTCTCGCTTCTTTCGCTGCCCGCAAGGCAGGCTATGGCAAAAGGACAGGCGGCCAGAAGAACGGGCCGCCTGCCTCTTGGGTCAGGTTTAGAAGTTGGCCATCAGCCTGAATCCAACTTCCCGCTTTTCGGGCAGGGTCGCAAAGGCCTTGCGGCCGGTATTTGCCGCCCCGAAAGCGATGCCGGTGTTGCCGGCCGCGGACAGGGTTTTGTCCTGAAAGAGATTTTCCACAAATGCTTCCACCCGGAAATTTTCCGTTACATCCGCACCGGCGCGCAGGTTCACTCTCCAGCTATCGTCAATCTTGTTATAGGCAAAATTGTCCTGATAGCGTTCTCCAAGGTAGAGGGCATCAGCACGAACGTAGAGATCACCAGTCGGGATCGGGAAAGCATATGAAGCACTGACGGCACCAGTCCATTCCGAGACATTTGCCGGTTGGTTACCGCCACCCGAAATCGAAGAAGTCGTTGCGAAAGCCGTACAGATCGGTCCGTTTGTCAGAGCAGACGTACCAGGGCAGAGCACTTGCGTTGTTACACTGCCAGCGGCACCCAGTTCCTTCAGTTCGGCATCGACCCAGCCAACGCTACCCATGAGCTGGAACCCGTCGAACGGCTTCAGTGTGATTTCGAAATCAATACCCTTATATTCCGAATTGCCATCCAGATTCAGCGTTGTGGCGCTGGTCGTGCTTAGCACAAACGAATTGGCGAAGGGCTGGTTGTCCCATTCCATATAATATGCGGCGATACTGTAGCTGAGCCAGTCAGCGAGACGTTGCTTGACGCCGAATTCATAGCTTGTGAGCCGCTGGATACCGGTGAAATCGCCAATGACAGATGGATCCGGCAGAAGGTCAAGACCGGCATCCTGAGTAATTCTCGAGAAGTCGGTGGCGTTGGTTGCAACCGAATTCAGGGAACTTTCCGACCAGCTGGCATAGATATTGAGATCGGAATGTGGGGAATAAGACAAAATCACCCTGGGCATGAAGTCATTATATGCCTTCTGCGCGTCAATCGTAGCCAGCGCGTTCGGATTGCCGGCTGCGACACCAGGTGCACCGACATAAACCAGAGTCTGTTTGTCATCCACCCAGCGCCCTTCGGCCGAAATTGTCAGTTCCTCGGTTATGTCGAAATCGACAGTACCGAAAATTCCGATGGCTTCATTGTCCTGAAAGTTGGTGCTGAAGGCATTGCCGTTGCGATATTTCTGCTCGTAATAGCTGACACCCAGCTCGTAACGGAGCCTTTTTGCCCGATCAGAGGCAACGCGCGCTTCGAAGAATGTATCCTGCGTCCAGTTGCCGAGAGCCGAGGGGAAAATGAAAGTGGATTCCGCGGTTGGATCACCGGTTTCCCCGTAGAAGAAATCTTGGACGCCAACCAGTTCCGCTTCACCGCGCGACGCGAGGCCTTTGACAATATGGCCCGAGCCCAGTTCCCAGTCAAAGCTCAGATTGGCGCGCCAGGCGCCATATTCGTTGCCGAGACCGTCGGGCATCAGGCTGGTAAAGCCCGCCATATCCGGATTGAGTGAAACATCGCCGGTTTGGCCCGTCGCAGAAGCTTCGAACACGGACGCGTCAGGAATGCTTCCGCAGAAGATCGTTTGCGTACTCTGGCTCAGGTCCGTGGTGAAGGGGGTCAGTTCGCCGGTGAGCCCGTTGATGGAACTGCCGCTGTAAATCAGGTTACAATCACCGGGAGCAACCGTCGCGTTGACGCTCTGTGCGTTGGACGTATCTTCGGAATCGACATAATAGCCTGTGGCTTTCACCCGGAATGTCGGTGTGACTTCGAATACGGCAGTGCCGAAGATGGCAAAATTATTCTCTTCGCCGTTCGGATCGCCGTTCACATACTGATAATCGGCGCCTTTCCGCTCATAGGTGGTGGCCACACGCAAGCCGATCGTATCGGTAACCGGACCGCCAATAGCCGCGACGCCACGATAGCTGACCTGTTCGCCCCTGCCAGTGCCGATACCGATTTCAAGCTCGGTGTTCACTTCCAGTTCGTCGCCCGGTTCCTTTGGCACAAAGTTCACAGCGCCGGAAAAGGTGTTACGCGCAAAATAAGCATTTTGCGGTCCCTTGATGACCTCGACGCGTTCCAGATCAATCATCGGAATGAAGCCGATGCCCTGAGAAACATAGGAGCCGTCATAGAAGACAGCACCGGTTCGGGAAGCGGCGCTATCTACCTGCTGCGAAATACCGCGAAACTGCAGCGCTGAACTCGAACGACCGCCGGCCTGACCGTCAGAATTCTGGAATTTGAAACCTGGCGTATAATCCGACATGTTCTGGATATCGCTCACACCTGCAGCATCCAGCTGATCTTGCGACAGAACCGATATGGCAACCGGCACCTCGATCACGCTTTCTTCTCGACCGCGCGCGGTAACAACGATGACATCGTTAGCGTCCTGAGCTTCCACAGCTGTTTGCGCGAATGCGGGAACAATCGAAGTCACCGCAACCGCGGGGGTCAGCAATGTGATCAATGCAACGCTGTTGAGAAGACTGGAACTCTTGGCTTGTTTTGGCATGTATAATTCCCCGTATTGTCCACACCGAAATTTTTTGCGGTATGGTTATTCCCTGGAGCGTTTTGACTGCCAAAGATGCCAGATTGTGGCAATTCCATTACATCAATGGGTTGATAGGGATTGCCTATTTGCAGTTATTGGCGATTTTTATAACCGTGACCGAAGCATCTATCTGCAGAACACCGGCACCAACCCATCCAGACGGAGAAAGCTGAGCCGACATCATTTACGCGCATTTTCAGCCTGGAAGTTAAAACGTAGGTTTTTCCATACTTTATGGCAGAAAATGCCTGCATTGCGAGGCTGATACCAGCGGACGGATTAAAACCGTGAACGCACATATAGAGCCATAGGAGTTATTACCCATGAAATTGACAAACCGGAAAACAAGGACAGTTGTCCGAGGAACATTGGTCGCCAGCATGGCAATTGCCCTGATCAGTTTTGGCGGTTTGGCCGCAGAGCGGTCAAATGCGGCTGCTCCAAAACTGAGCCAGGGTGACCGGCTCTGGTTTCAATGCCGAGCCTGCCACACGCTGAAAAAAAATGAGCCGCACAAGCTAGGACCAAATCTGCACGGATTCATAAATGCCAAGGCTGCCACCCGCCCGGGATTCAAATATTCAAAAGCCCTGACAACGTCAGGCATTGTCTGGAATGATGCCGAACTGGATCAATGGATCAAAAAACCGAATGACCTGCTCAAGGGGCACCGGATGAACTATGCCGGAATGACAGACGCCAGCAAGCGCGCGCTTCTGATCAAATATCTGAAAGAGAAAACCCGCTAGCTGCCTGTCTGGCATTAGCGCGATCACTAGACACCTGCGATTTTAGATAAAACCCGGACTTTGCTCCTGCCGCTTTTGCCGGATGATCGGAGCGCAATCCATGATATGAAATGAATGAAGGCGGCGCTCCTCCGAGCGCCGCCTTTATCTTGATCACATTCCAGATTCCGCTTGCAACCATTTAGCAACGGTACCGGTCGGGACCGGCCACCGCCAAAAGGCCGCTAGCACCCGCAGCTAGGCGAACAGATCCAGATAGGCCATAGCTTCGCGCAGCCCCGATGTGGCAGCAGCTTCCAGTCCCGCTTCATAATCGCGTGTATGCTCGCCGGCAAAACGCAGACGGTCCATATAGGGTTCGGCCAGCCACGGATACATATCCCGCGCGTCGCCGGGCCGCATGATATATTTATTGCCTTTGACAAATTTGTTCTGGCCCCAGCTATAGGCGCCAACAGGCATGATCGCACCTTTCATCGATGGACGCATCTTTTCCAGACGTGCCTGGGCAAAGGCCATCATTTCCTGTTCGGTCATACTATCCATCGTGGCCGCCGCAGTACCATTCATCCAGACGTCCAGCCAGCTGACCTTGCCGTTTTCGTCATGGTTCGCCATGACCCGTTCGATCACATCATCGCTAACCAGTCCGGCCGGATGGCCATCATCTTCCCAATAGGGCTTGGTTGGAATGAAAAAGACATGGGTCGTGAGCGTATAAAGTGCATTATCGATCGCGGCTTTTTTGGGACCGGTCGGTGCTGGCGTAATCGCAATCGAGCGCAGGACCGAATAAGGCACCGTACAGATGATGCTCTTGGCTCTCATTTTTGTGCCACTGGCCATGGTCACCGTTGCACCGTCTTTCTCGACATCGATAGCAACCACCGGATCACCGAGCATCGGCTGCGTTTTCAATAGGGTAGCGATCCGCTCGATCATGGTGAGCATCCCGCCTTTGACATTATAGAAGCCGGCCGGACCGTTTGCCGCGTCATATACTTCCCGCACCTTGTCTCCCTTTTTGGGCGTGTCAATGCCGGCAAATTCACGCATCTGGAAAAGCGCGGATGTCTGCCCGAGGCCCATGGTGTTGGAAGTGAGATCGATAAGCCGCAGCGCTTCGTCAGACACGCCATTTTCCTTGAGATAGCGGTCCAGCGCGATATCGTAGTTCAGCATCTCTTCCGAGTTCCAGTTGGTCACGTTCTGGATCTTGTTGTTCTTCATCACGACCGGAAACTCGAGCTGTTCAGGCAATATGCCGCGTTCACTGCCGACAAGACGGTTGGCAGTCGATGTCTCCCAGGCATCGGGATGAACAAACTCGCCGTTGATATGGTAGCTGAATTTTTCTTTTCCCGGCGGCGCGATGAAGGGCACATCGGCTTCATGGGCGTAAGACAGGATATTGCCATAGTTCGGCCCGACGGTTGATGCACCGCAGTCAAACGTGCCGTCAGCGGTCCGCAGGGTGAAGCACCGGCCGCCAAGCTGTTTGTCCGCTTCGATCAGCTGGACATTTACACCTTCTGCCTCCAGCCGTAGCGCAGCCGAGATGCCGGCGATACCGCCGCCGATAACCAGGACATCCGTCTCCGTTACCGACCGGGCGTTTCGTGGTGCACAGCCTGCAATCAAGGCTGCTGACAGGCCGCCGATGATTACCTGGCGACGGTTTGTCATGAATGGGGGCTTTGACATTGTCTTGGCTCTTTCGTTTGTGTGATTGGTATAAATGGCAGAATATATAGGGTTTTAGCGAGGTTACGGCGCGACTTTGACTCGCTGGGTCTGGCGCAATTCGTCATCAAGCTTACCATCAAGGAAAGCGAGGATATCGCTCATCACCACATCTTCATTCTCGATATAGGGATAGTGCCCGAGCCCTTCATATTTGCGGATGGTCGTAGGTGCGCCCGTCATCCAGTGTTCAATGACATCAGCCTCGAGGTGCATGACGGTAGGATTGGACTGGCCCCAGAGGATGAGGGTGGGTGCGGTGATAGCGGCAAATATCGGCCGGGGATCGCCGGTTTTGAAATTATAGGCTCCCGGATCAGCATTCTCGGCCCTGCGATTGACATCATAGGCGAGGGTCACAAGCCATTCGGGTGGCATATCGGGCGCGAAGAAATTTCGCGACAGCAGATTGGCCCAGAATTCGGGCGGCTTGATTTTCATTTTCGACCACTTTCGTTCTTCCGGTCGATCACGGTTGGGGTCGCTTTGCACGGTTCGCGGCAAGCCTGCAGAGTTGATCAGAACCAATCGGCTGACGCGGTCGGGAAAATAGGAAGCGTAACGCGATCCCGCGATCGCCCCGCTGGAAGTGGCTACGACATTCACCTTGTCGAGTTGCAGCTTTTCCAGCAATTTCGCGACCACTTCTGCGTTGCGGTTGAAGAAGTCTACACGCCCGCCGTTTAGGCTCTTTCCGTCGATACCGCTCAGCCCCAGGCTGGGAAAATCCGGCCGGATAACGCGATAATTATTCCTGACAAGCTCCGCAGCGACACCATCCCATGCCCGGAAATTCAAAAAAGAAGCATGCAACAGCACAACCGGTTCACCCTGCCCTTCGTCGGCATAATGTAGCGGAACGCCATCGACATCGAGATATCGCGAGGCGCTCGTTTCATATTTGGCCCGCAGATCGGCAAGACTGATCGATCCGGGCTCTGGTTTCGGCAAGGCGTAGGTGGCGGATGACACTAATATCATCATCGCGAAAGCCAGCAACCGGAGTGCGTGCGGCAGCGACCGGGAACAGGGATTGTTTGCAGTCTTCAGTTTCGGGCCTGTCATTTGTCGCTCCTTGGTATTGACGGGAGATGGCTCAAGGTTGCCACTGCATTATAAGCTTGGCCGAGAGCGTCCATTTTGTGGAACTGTGTTGCGGTTTAACCTCCCTGATCATCGTCAGTTCGTTACCGTCACGTATATGGGTATAGCGTGATACAGGTGGGTTTTGGTCCAATCCGTGCGATGTATGCACCGCTTCACGGGCAGCGGTCCAATGCCGGTCATCCACAAATTCCAGACGCGTGGATTTGAAGAAATAGACTTTTTCCATTCCTCCGTAAAAATAGGACATCTGCATCTCGGCGGTCTGGCTGGCCGGGAAGATGACTTTCAGCGTTGAGAAGGCCGTGCCGTCATCCTGAACGAAAAGATTCGTTTCCATGAGAACATCATCATCGGGCTGACACTGAAAGCCCGCGTCGAACCGCGACGAGCGGAGAAGTCCGGTCTCGTTATATTGTTCGAACCGGCCAGTCCAATGGCCGGCCAGTGTACACATAGCGTCGATATATTCGGGTGCAGACTCCCCGGTATCGGCCGCGGAAAGCGGTGCGGCGGTCAGGGCTAGAGCGACAGACAATATGGCTTTCAAAGATTTCATATTTCATTCCCGAAATCGCGAACTGCTCGGCCAGACCGGTCAAACCGGCCTCGGCCTGCTGTGCCAATGGCCGAAATTGCTATTCTGTTCATCCTATCACACCCTGCCTACGCAACGCCCTGACATCCGCTTCACCGTAGCCGAGATATTGCTTCAGGACAGTGTCGGTATGCGCGCCCAGCGAAGGTGGCGGCTCGACAGGTTGTCCGGCAAAGGGCACCGGTTGTCCGACCGTGCGAAGCCCGTGACCATGATCGATGAGCTGCGATCGCGCCTGCGTCTGGGTCGATTGCAGAGCATCACCGACCGAACGAATGGGACTATGGGGGATGCCCGCGCCATCGAACCTGTCTTCCCACTCTTCTGTCGACCGGGTCTTGAGGACCGGAATAATCTCTGCGAGCAGATTGTCGCGATCTTCAACCCGCCCCCGGTTGGTCCGCCACCGAACGGTCTGGCAAAGGTCAGGACGGCCCAGAGCCTGGCAGAAAGAATGAAACTGCTGATCATTGCCTACGGCAACAACGATATGACCGTTTGCCGTGTCAAAAACCTGATAGGGTACGATGCTGGGATGCGCGTTGCCCAACCGTTTTGGGGAGTCACCGGTGGCAATAAAATTCATCGCCTGATTGGCTAGTGTTGCCAGCTGACAGTCATGAAGAGCCACGTCCAGATGGGAACCGCTGCCAGTAGCTTCCGCTTTGCGCAACGCCGCCAGGGTTGCGGTCGCGGCGTAGAGGCCGGTAAAAAGATCGGATACCGCCACCCCTACCTTCATAGGTTCATCGCCGGGACTGCCAGCTGGCTGACCGGTGATCGACATCAGGCCAGTCATCGCCTGTATAAGATAGTCATAGCCGGGCCGGTGACTATTCGGTCCAGTCTGCCCAAAACCGGTGATCGAACAGTAGATTATCCGGGGATGCTCGGCGGAAACCGTCTCGTAGTCCAGTCCATATTTCGCGAGCCCGCCGACCTTGTAATTCTCGACCACGATATCGCACTGGCCAAGCAGCTTGCGGATCAGGCCGGCGCCCTCGGGTGAGGCGATATTTATGGCGACGGATTTCTTGTTGCGATTTGCCGTATGGAAATATGCGGCCTCGCCATCAGCCGCGTATGGCGGCCCCCAGGAACGGGTATCGTCGCCCGAACCTGGCCGCTCCACCTTGATAACGTCTGCGCCATAATCAGCGAGCAATTGTGTCGACCACGGACCCGCGAGAATCCTGGTCAGGTCCAGAACCTTCACACCGGCCAGAGGAAGTGACGCCGAATCATTCATGCGCCTGGTCATCTCTGAAAGTAAAATTCATCACTGATTCAAACCTTACCGAACCCACCATCAATCGCTGACGGCATTGAAATATGTGTGCATTCTCCCCGCAACGCGGATGCAAGGATGTTGCAATCACCTAACATATGGTATATTAGTATACCATTATATTTTATATGGCCAGAAAAAATCGCGAGAGGTTTTGTCGGCCCGGAAATTTCTTTGTGAGGACATTAATGGCACAAACGCTGACACAGAAAATCATCGCCCGCGCATGTGGCCGCCCTTCGGTCAGCCCGGGCGAAATCGTGACGGTGAAAGTTGACCTGCTAATGGGGCAAGACGCATCCGGTCCCCGGCGCTGGCGACCGCGGCTGGAGGAGCTTGGTGCCAAACTCTGGGATCCTTCAAAAGTGGTCGTGGTCTCAGACCATTATGTTCCGGCGGTCGATGCCCAATCGGCCGAAATACTCAGTATTTCCCGGCGCTTTGCACGGGACTATGGCGTGCAGAACTTCTTCGATATGCAGGGCATCTCACACGCCATCATGCCCGAGCGCGGACTGCTGCGCCCTGGCATGTTCGTCGCGGGTGGTGACAGTCATACGCCCACCGCCGGTGCTTACGGCTGCTATGCCGCCGGCTTCGGAGCAACCGACACAACAGCGATCGCGATAACCGGAGAAACCTGGACCACGGTACCCGAAACCATCAAGGTGCAGATAGACGGGGAGCTGGGCCCCGATATCACAGCCAAGGACGTCATGCTGTGGCTTTGCCGTGAAATGGGTATGGAAAACAGCTTCAAGTCGGTCGAATTCACAGGCTCGACGGTACGTGCAATGTCCATGTCGGAGCGGCTTGTCATGTCCAACATGGCTGCGGAGCTGGGTGCAGAAGCAGGTATTATCGCCGTTGACGACATAACCATAGACGCTTTGAAATCGACCGGCGGAGATTATGAAGGTGCGGAAGCCTGGGTTGCAGATCCTGATGCCCGATATTGCGAGACCGTAACACTGGACGCGAGCAGGCTTGGCCCACAGGTAGCAGCTCCCCATGCACCGGAGAACACGGATGACGTCGGAAAATTCGGCACGGTCAAAGTCGATCAATGCTATATCGGAGCCTGTGTCGGCGCCAAACTGGAGGACCTTCAGATGGCTGCCTCGATCTTGCGCGGTCAACGGGTGGCCCCCGATACGCGCCTGCTGGTCGCTCCTGCAACCGTCCGCGTGACGGAAAAAGCGGCGGCAGACGGGACGCTGGCGACGCTGACCGCCGCCGGCGCCATTTTACTACCATCGGGCTGCGGAGCCTGTGCTGGCATGGGGGCCGGAATCATTTCTGAAGGGGAAGTCTGCCTCTCCACCACCAATCGCAATTTCCAGGGGCGGATGGGCCACAAGGATGCCTCGGTATATCTCGCTTCGCCTTATACCGTCGCGGCATCGGCGGTGACCGGGCAGATAACCGATCCACGCGAATTACGCGCCAGCACAAGGAGCGCAGCATGATCATCGCAGGGCGCGCCTGGGTTTTCGGCGACAAGATCGACACGGATGTACTGGCACCTGGCTATGCCATGAAATTGCCCCCCGAGGGACTGGCCCAGCACTGTCTCGAAGCCGTTGATCCCGATTTCGCGAAATCGGTACAGCCGGGAGACATCGTCGTAGCCGGTGCCAATTTCGGCCTCGGATCCAGCCGCGAACAAGCGGCTATTTCACTTGCAACCTTGGGCGTTGGCGCCGTGCTGGCAAAATCCTTTGCGCGGATATTTTACCGCAATGCGATCAATATCGGCCTGCCGGTTGTAACCATCGACCTGACGCAGGAAATTGCTGCGGGAGATCTGCTGAAACTTAACCTGGCGGCGGGCTCCATGACCCGCCTGAAAGATGGCTATCATCGAGATTTACAACCGATGCCACCGCATATCATCGATATTCTCGAAGCTGGCGGCCTGATGGCGCAACTGAAACGGAAGAGAGGCCTCTAGATGGCTCTGATGCAGGCACTGCAAGGACCGGACGGGGTAATCGCCCCGGGTGTCTATGACGCGCTGACGGCGCTTCTGGCCGAGCAGGCCGGGTTCAGCGCCGCTTATATATCGGGTGCGTCAGTGTCCTACACGCTCCTCGGACGACCGGATCTCGGCTTTGTCTCTCTCTCGCAGCTGGCCGAAGCCGTCGAGCGCATGCGCCAGCGGGTCACAATCGACCTGATCGTCGATGCGGACACCGGTTTTGGCAACGCGCTGAATGTCATCCATACAACCCGGATGCTAGAGCGGGCCGGGGCCAGTGCCATCCAGCTCGAAGATCAGAAAATGCCGAAACGATGCGGTCATCTAGGTGGCAAACAGCTGGTGACCGCAGCTGAAATGGTCGGCAAGGTGAAAGCCGCAACGGATGCCCGGACCAGCGAAGACACGCTGATAATCGCCCGCACCGATGGCATCGCTGTCGAGGGACTAAATGCCGCACTGGATCGGGCCATGGCTTACAAGGAGGCTGGCGCGGACATATTGTTTGTCGAGGCCCCGCAATCCGCCGAGGATATGACCCTGATCGTGAATACTTTTGATGGCACCATCCCGCTACTGGCAAATATGGTCGATGGCGGCGACCCCGCCGTGCATAACGCGTCGGCTTTGCACAAGGCAGGTTATTCTCTGGTCATCACGGCCGGCAGCCTGACCCGGGCGATGGCCTTTGCCGCCGACCAGCTGTTACATCAACTACGCAAAGCCGGAACCACCGCTGCCTGCAGCGAGAAGATGTTCAGCTTCGCCGGTCTCAACCAACGCATCGGCCTTCCCGAAATGCTCGCACGCAGCGTATCTTACGCGTCGGACGCAGTCGAAATTCAGGATCAGGAGAACAAATGAAAGACCCTCAAATATACGGCTACTGGCCCTATCGCGATCGCCCCAGAATAAAATGGCCCGGCGATAAAAAATTGGCATTCTGGGTTGCGCCCAATATCGAATATTACGAGCTGCACCCGCCAAAAAATCCGCACCGCAGTCCCTGGGCCAGACCGAACCCGGACATCGTCAACTATGCCTATCGGGATCATGGCAATCGGGTAGGAAACTGGCGTCTGATCGAGGCGATGGAAAAATATAGCATCCCCGGTACGGTGAGCCTGTCGGTGGCGATGTGCGATCATTTCCCCGAAATGATTGATACGGTAAATAACTTGGGATGGGAGTTCTTTTCCCACGGCGTTTACAATACCCGATACGCCTATGGCATGGATCGGGCGCAGGAACGCCAGATGCTCCAGTATACCGTCGACCGGATCAAGGCACAGACCGGCCAGCAGACGCGCGGCTATCTCGCGCCAGCGCTCACGCATACGGTTCACACGATCGAACTGTTGGCGGAACTGGGTTTCACCTATTCCTGCGACCTGTTCCAGGATGACCAGCCACAACCGCTGAATGTACCGGGCAACCCGCTTGTCTCGATGCCCTATTCGCTGGAAGTGAACGACCATTATGCCTTCAACGTATTCGGCCTGTCGCCACAACAATATACCGATGTGCTGAAACGACAGTTTGACACGTTGCTGGAAGAAGGCGGCACGTCTGGCACGGTAATGTGCATCCCGATCCACGCCTATCTGGTTGGCCGGTCACACCGCATCAGCCCGTTTGAAGAAATCCTCCGCTACGCTGACGAACATAAGGATGACATCTGGATAACAAGGGCCGGTGATATCGCCGACCATTATCTGGCCAATCATTATGATGACGCCCGCACCCATATTGCCCAGTTTGGAGGTTCAGATGCCACTTGATCCCGATTTCCTGCGTTACCCCATGCTTCGCAAAGGGATGGACCATGACCTCTATCCGGCAGCCAATATGTTCGAGCAGCCCGGAATCGCATGGCCCGACAGCAAACCGATAGCGCTCATGGTCACCGTAGCTGTCGAATTCTTTCCGCTGACCCCCAATGACGGTCCGTTCAGAGCGGCCGGGCATATGGCGACGCCTTTTCCTGATTTGCGGACGTTCACCGCGCGCGACTACGGTAACCGGGTCGCGATATACCGGATAATGGATGCTCTGGCGGCCGCCGATATCGCCGCGACAGCGTTCGTCAGCAGCGCGCTGATCGACCGCACGCCGCAGCTTGTCCAGGATATCCGGACAGCTGGCTGGGAAATCGCGGCGCATGGCAAAGACATGAACTCCATACATTATGGTGACATGCCGCTGGATCTCGAACAGCACCAGATTGAGTCCTGTCTGGCGGCCTGGTCCGACCATGGTGTCACTCCGAAAGGCTGGATGTCTCCGGGCCGGGGACAGAGCGAAGACACGCTCGGCCTGCTCAAACGTGCCGGCGTTGAATGGACCGCAGACTGGGGCAATGACGATATGCCCTATGCGATGAACGATGGTCCGGTTGCCATGCCCTATACCGATGAGATGGAAGACCGGAAATGCATCACCATACTCGGCCAGAATGAAGATGTGTGGTCCCGGCAGGTTGTGGGAGCGGCTGATCTTCTAGCAAAAGAAGCCCAGTCCTACGGCGGCCGTATTTTGCATCTGGCTCTGACACCCTATATAATCGGACAGCCGTTCCGGATCAAATTCTTGCGGGATCTACTAGCTGAATTGGCTGGGCGTGACGACATCTGGTCGGCGACCGGATCGGAAATCCATGGGTGCTGGCGGGGCCAGACTGCCTGACACGCAAGCATGTTGAGTCGTCTGGTCATTGACGGGAAACCGGCACAGCAGCATAGTGGATTCCCGGGCTGAGAACCACGGCCCGTCGATGGCTTCGAGATAATCGGAAAAACCGGCGGGCCGTCTCCTGGCTATTACCAGCGCTCGGGGCTGCCAGCTCTGGGCAATCGGGGCTCAGCCCACTCGGAGCCCTTCGGGTACGCCATCGAGTAGAACCGTTTTGGGCTCGAGGAAGGCCTTCAGACCCGCAACACCGCCTTCGCGACCGAGGCCTGATTTCTTGAATCCGCCAAAGCCGATGGTGAAGTCGTTTCTGGGGCCATTTTGCCCCATGGTGCCGGTCCGTACACTGCGGGCAACATGATAGGCTTTTTCAAGATCGTTGGTGAAAACGGCACCGGAAAGACCAAAATCGGAATCATTGGCGATCGCGATCGCCTCATCCAGATCATCATAAGGGATCACGCAGATGACCGGGCCAAAAATCTCTTCCTGCGCGATGCGCATGTCATTGCTGACATTGGCAAAGATTGTCGGTTCCATAAAATAGCCCTTGTCGAGATGCGCTGGCCGCTTGCCCCCGCTCACGAGATTTGCTCCTTCGGCCACCCCGGCAGCGATCAGACCTTCGATACGTTCAAGCTGGCGCTTCATAGCGACCGGGCCGATAACCGTATCTTCGTCAAAGGCGTGGCCTATTTTTACCGCTTCGGCGATATCCTTCATCTTGCCGACAAGTTCGTCATGCCGCTTCCGACTGACCAGTACGCGGGACAATAATGCACAATTCTGCCCCGCGATCGAACAGATACCGTCGATCAACATCTTGGCCACCATATCAAGATCATAATCGTCAAGGACAATCGCCGGTGACTTGCCGCCAAGTTCCAGCGAGCATCTTGCGATGCGTTCGCCGCAGACCGAAGCAATCCGCTGCCCTGCGGCAACGCTGCCGGTAAAACTGACCTTGTCGACATCGGACCGGCGGACCAGATAATCGGAAATCTCGCGATGTGCGCAGACCAGATTCAGCACACCGGCCGGCAGCCCGATCTCGTCAGCGCATTGGGCTATGATATAGGCTTCAAGCGGCGTTTCGGGGGCGGGCTTCATGATGACGCTACATCCAGCCACCAACGCGGGACCGACCTTGTTGAGCATGGTGTTTATCGGCACATTCCATGGCGCGATCGCGGCGACCACACCAACGGGTTCATAGACGAGGAAGCCAGTACCTTCGCCCGCGATTTCGCGCTGTTCGACGAAATCCATATTCTCGGCAATTTCGATATACTGATCCATCGCATTGGTCAGAAAGGGGGCGAATATCCTGGCGACATTATAAGGCATGCCAATCTGATAGGTCCAGCAGAGACCCAGTTCTTCGGTCCGCGCAACGATGGCAGCCGAAAGCTTGCGCACCCATTCATTGCGTTCCTCGACGGCCATCTTCGGCCAGGGGCCCTTGTCGAAAGCCTCGCGCGCCGCCGCAACAGCTTTGTCAATATCATATTCAGCAGCTTCGGCGACTTGGGCAATCACTTTTTCGCTATCGGGTGAAATGACGGAGATCATATTGTTCTGGCTAGGGTCGACCCATCTGCCGCCGATATAGAATTTGCCGATGGGAAGCGTTGCGAGATCGAGTTCTGGATGCTGATCACTCATGAATTTATCCTTCTGGAATCTGATCGGTGGGATCGGCGACAAGCGCAGATGAAGCAGGGTTTTCTGCGGGTCAGACCGGTTTTCAGCCTGTCCCAATCACGATATTTCTGAAGACTGGCCGGCGAAGACACAAGCACCATTGACCGCTATTTTCACTCTATCCGCTCGACGGACAGATGGGCCAGAATATCCCGGTACGCGGATCCGGAATGCCTAGTCGTTAGCCTCTGAAGCCGGCAGAACCAGCGTATATTCATAGCGGTCAGGTCTGAAATACATGGTTGTATGCTGCACTGGCAGCAATTCTGCTGTCTTGAACACACGCACCGCTCTCAATACCGGCTGACCTGGCTCAAGGCCGAGATTCGCAGCCACGATCTCATCAGCCGATGCGGCGTTCATTCTCTGATACGCTTCGAGCGGTGGGAAGCCGGCATTGGTCAGGAGCTGCAGCAGCGACGTTTTTTCCGCACCCCTGTCCGGGAACCGTTCTGCCACTTTGGTAGGGATATAGGAGACTGAATAGACATAAGGCTCGCCATCAACCAATCTTCGGCGCAAGATTTGCAGTGCCGGTACGTCCGGTTCCAGATCGAGGTCATCCGCCACCTTTGACGGCGGTACCGCTTCTTCTTCCGACAGCAATTCGACATCGGTCGTGTTCTCGACGTCGTGCAAATTTTTCATCATTTCACCAAAATCGGCGCGCATGATGCCTTTCGATTTCTGGGCTTTCACGATGGTGCCCCGTCCGCGATGGCGGGCAATCAGCCCCTCCGCCGCGAGTTCGGACAATGCCCGCTTGATTGTGATCCGCGAGACGCCCAATTTTTCGCACAAGGCTGTTTCGGTCGGAAACTGGTCACCATGTACGAACTCGCCCGACGCAATCCAGCTTCGCATCACCGTATAGGCCTGATGATACAGCGGGACCGGCAAAGCGGCGTCCAGCTTCTGGTCGCTTTGATTTGCCTTGCCATTCTGGCTGGCGATTGACGACATTCGCGATGACCTCGGGGATCGTGAAACAATGTGGCAGAGCTATAGCTGCTGATGCCGGCAAGTGCTATCGCAAAACCGGATTCTGCTGATGAGCAGGCAACGGTGTCGGGCCCTTTATATCTGCTGGGCCTTGTCTGGAGTCTGGGCAATTTTCTGCTCATTCAGATCATAGAATAATAGTCCTACAAACATCGCCAGACTGCACAATCCGGGAATCCACGCCATACCGAGCGTGATAGCGAACAATGCCGATTCGGGCTGGGCCGCGTCCCTCGGAAGGCTGTTGTCAAATCCATAGACAGATAGCAGGCCACCGATCAGCAGCGGTCCGGCGGCGTACATTGTTTTTTCCAGAAAGCTGAATGCGGCAGAGGCCACGCCTTCCCGGTTCATACCGCTCAATCTCCGGTCATATTCAATCACGTCCAGGACCATGGATTGCCCGCAGATCACGATACCGCTGATCGTTCCGCCAAGGGCTGCCGCGCGCAGATACAGCAAACAGTCGGGTTCAGCGGGTGTCGCCAGCGCCCAGCTTAGAAAGGCCAGGGACTGCAACACAAGTCCAAACATGAAGATTTCTTTTTTGCCAAAGCGATTGATCAACATCACCCATGGCCGGATGCTCAGGAGAGAGGCCGACATATAGGCGATACCGAACGGGAACAGCGCTTGTTCTCCCTTCTGCAGAACCTGCACGAAGAAGAAAAATGTAGAGGTTCCGCCGGCTGCAAGCTGCAGGAATTGGACGATTTTCACGCCACCCAGAACCATGAAGGGTTTGTTGACCAGAAAGAAGCGGACCTGATCTTTCAACGGCACTTTGACCGCTTTCAGATTGTTGACGAAACGCGCCTTGCGGGTCCCGACCACGCAGGTCATCATGGCAAAAAATGCGATGGCCGCCAGAAACCAGCCAACCGTTGAATAGGCAGCTTCATCGCCGCCGAGCCGCCCCGCGATCAGTCCGGCGATAGCCGTTCCGGTAAAAGTTCCGAGAACCAGAAACAGGGCGCGATAGGACATGATCGTAGACCGCTCGGAATAGCTGTCGGTCATTTCCGCCGGCATCGCGAGATAAGGGACGTTGAACGTCGTCAGTGCCAGCGCGAAAAAGAGCAGCAGAAACTCCACATATGCGGCCTGGGCGAAACTGCTTTCAAACGACGGCAGATTGAACAGCATCACCATCGAGGCCGCGCACAGGAAGCTTGATCCGAATAGATAGGGTCGACGGCGTCCCCAGCGGGTATTGGTGCGGTCACTAATCCAGCCCATGACCGGGTCGGAAACAACGTCAAAGATTTTGGACGCAAAGATCAGCGCCCCGGCAAGCGCCGGTGCCATACCGATGATGCCGACGAGAAAAAACAGATACAGGCTGGTGAGACTGTTGATCATCATAACCGTGCCCAATGTGCCGAAGCCCCAGGACAGATGGATCGTATTGGGCAGAAACTTTTTGATCGGGGGTCTCCTTGATATGCCACCAGCTGGTGTTCGACAGCAGAGCTTGGTCAGGACAGCGGGTCGACATGCAATTCTGTGGTGGCATAGTGCAGTGCCGGATCATTCAGAACAAATGATCCGGCATTGTTTCAACATTCTCTCTATCCTTAACTCTTTCGGCCGGGACGCCTGGAGCAATCCTGTCCTGAAAAGGTCAGGCGGGTTTCATGGCCTTGATCGATCCCGTGCCCCAAACCGCTGGAGGAAGGGATTCGTCAACAACAAAGCCGGCCTTGCGGATCAGGTCACCAAAATCGCGGGACTCGAAGTCAGCGCGCCAGACTTCATTGTTGATCGCCCGATCATTGAACGCCCAGAATTTTGTGCTGACGGTTTTCTTGGGTGCCTGTTTCCCGGTCGGGTGATCAATCGGATAGAAAATACCGCCGGGCCGCAAGATGCGGAATGCTTCCTTGATAATCTCGTCGGTGGCTGCAGCATCCACTTCGTGATGCAGAATGTTGGAGGCAATCACGTCGAAATGATTGTCCGGGAACCCCGTTGCTTCGGCGGACCGCTGCGCAAAGAAGCAATCAATTCCCAGATCGACAGCCCGCTTGTGCGAGAAACGCACCATCGGGCCGGCAATGTCAATGCCGGAAACCTTGGCCTCGGGGAAACGGTTTTTCAGACCATAAGCGAGGCGACCGGTGCCACAACCCATATCCAGCGCCCGCTCGACTTTACCGTCATCCGGAAGCGGCACGGCTGCTGCCATCAGGGCTATCCGTTCATCCTGAATGTTACTGCCAAACAAGGCTTCATAGAGAATATTACCATAATGGTAGTTTACATAGCCGGCCAGGGGATTGCCGACGTAACCACCTTTCTGAAGATGAATCTCGTGCTTGGCATATTCAGGCATGTGCATATCGGGGTTGAGTTCGATACGGTTGGGATATTTGGCTTCCGCCGCTTCCATTTCGGCGAAATATTGTTCGGATGCCCGGCCCAGCGATTCCTCAAGCCCCCCCAGCATCAACTCCTGATTGCTGAGCCACGTGCGCATGCGCAAGGCCATCAGGGGGTCGGAGCGAATGTCATCCAGAAGCGGAATCAGATCCACATTCGTATTGGGGTCAATACCTTTCTCGGCGAGAATGGCGTGCAAACGCTTGGTCGACTGTTTTTCGAAATCGTTGAGCGACCAGGCGAGAAAACCGGCGTGAAAGTCCATCTGTCCCGCAACATCGGCGTTTGGCAGCAATTCATCATAGTCCAGCGGCGGTTTGCCTGTCTTGGCCTCTGCAGCGGGCTTTGCCGAAGCGGAAGCAACAGCCCTGCTGCCACCGAAAAGCCATGCAAAAGTAGAGCTGAATGCAGCTCCTGCGAATAAAGTCCGGCGATCAATCATGATTCAGCCTCCCTGCCGCAGGCTGTCCATACCCGCACCATATTGTGTCCTTGCCTCGCCGGTCTTCTCAAGCGATCCGTAAACGCGCTTGATGAACTGGTCGCGCTGCACCCGCCAGGCTTTCTCTTCTTCAGCCGTCGGCTGATATTGATTCACCTTCTCAAGCGAGATACCCTGACTGGTAAGAACGGATTCCAGCACTTTTATCCGCCGCTGCGCACTCCAGACCTCAGAGCCCATGGCGACAATGGATGACACCAGCGCATCGATCGCAGGATGGTCAAAAAATGCCGCCTTTTCGACGTCATAGGACAAAAAGTCCGTTGTATATGTCTCGTGCTTGCCGTTCTTCGATACCATGATGCTGCTCCATTAGACGAAAATAATTCATAAGATCAGTTGCACACACGCTATTCAACGCAGTGCTGCAGTGTCCAATATTTCATGCCTATCAAACCATCGACAAAACCGCTTGCGTGCCGTGGTCGGGCACCGCCAGACGATCATGGATCCATCACAAGGTCCATCGCTTTGACCGGAAAAGATAATCTGCTCCGCCTATGGCATGCCTTCAAAAGCTGTAGATTCCAGCTCGAAATACTCCCTGAACTCGGCGAGGGCGGCGATAACTTTTGCCAGTGCGGGTTCTTCGATAAACGCCTGATCCTCTTCCATCACCGGTCCAGCGAGAATGGCCAGCTCAAGCGGGTCAGCCGGCGCTGGGAGGGGGAAAACTGTCGTACCTGTGGGTATTGCCAAAATGCCGACGACGTGGCTGGGTGCAATACCTATCAGCCCGTTTCTGCGGACAGCCTGAAGCATGGTCAGCCAGCAGTCGGTTTCGAGGGCAACATCATAATCCTTGCAATGCTCTTCGAGACAGGCATCGATAATCGGACGGCTGGGTACATTTTTTGTCGGCAGGCACAATTGTCCCGAAGAAAGCTCCGACCAGGACAGGCGCGACGGCAGCACCGTGTCGCTTTCACCATATTTGAAAGCCACATAGGTTTCGGGGGCCAGGGGGAAGGTACGGATATCCAGATCATCGACAGTCGACAGATAGGTAATGCCCAGATTCAGATTGGCATGGGAAACACCGCGCGCCACTTCGGTGGCGGACAACGTCTGGATTTCAGCCGAAACCGGTACATCCTTGAGGCGCAAGAACGACAATAGCAGAGACGCCAGGGGCGAAGCCGATGGCACGATGCCGACCGAAATAGAACCCTCGCCGGCCTGCCTGATTCTGGAAAAGTCACGCTTCAGGGCATCACAATCTTCCAGCACGCTGGTCGCCCATTCCTCGACCCGGTCGCCAAAGCGCGTCAGCCCGCGAAAGCGATGGTCGCGGACCACCAGCGGCACGCCAAATTCATCTTCAAGTTGCCGGATTCGAGCGGAAAGCGTCGGTTGCGTTACAAAGCAGATGTCCGCCGCGCGGGCAAAATGATGCTCTTTCGCTAAGGTAACGAAATATTTCAGTTGACGCAGATCCAATATGGCTCTCCCGGAATATCAGCAGACACTATCTTTCCTATCAGGATATGCGCCGTTATGCCAGACGATCGCCGGAATATCTCCATCGGAATCGCGCGAACGATCCTGCCCGCGCAGGCCGCGAGCCTATAGCCCTTCGCCCTGCGTGGAATACGGGACGAACGTTGATTGACTGGCAATATGATCACCCGGGTTCAGATCGGTCGAATGGTCGAGATGCATATCCGTCACGGCAGGAGAGACGAGCTAACTGTCAGTCGAGGTGTCGCGCTTCAGACGCTCCAGCTCTTCCGTTACAATTCTCATCACACGGCCGAGATATTCTCCCCGCCGCTGGTCGCGCTCTTGCTCGACCTCTTCGGTAATCTCGAAAGATTCGACATTCTCGGGAGTTGGCCAGATTTTCGCCTTGGCCAGTTTTTCATGGGTATCGAGACGGTCGGACAGAACGGAGACCTCTCCGGTCAGGGCCATCACCATCGCCAAGACTTTATCGACGCTCGGGTCATCAAAGAAATATGGTCGACGCCCCTTGGCAACCTTCGGCCGTTCCATGGATTCTACAGACATTTGTTTATCTCCTTGATAGGCCCAAATCGTAAGCAGGCCGCAACTTGCAATATGGCTATAGTTCTACTTGTATCCCCTGAGTGTAACAACCCGAACATTGCTAGATTGATTCTATGGGTTGATTAGCTATCTCTATCGAACAGCGAAATAATCGGCAGAATATAGGGATTTTCCACAAGACAACGCGTCGCTTGCCACCAGCAGAGCTATCCCTCGACCGACGCGCTTGTCTGACCATCTTTGCAAACCGATGCTGTAACGTGCCTGCACCTAGACACCGCCATGCCTGTCTTGCAGCGCAACAACATCTTCCATTCCGAGTTGCCGGGACATGTCTCCGAAATCATAATGACCGCTTCCTTCGCTATTGGCATTACCAGCTTTCAAATCTGCGTAGAATTTGCGCGCCGCCTGCGCCGCAGCAAGCGGAGCGCCGGCGGGATAAATCACGAACTTGGCACCCAGCTTCTGATATTCTGCCGGCGCCAATATCGGGGTGAAGCCGCCATGCGCAGCGTTGACCAACAAGGGTTTGCTGAGCCTGGCCGCCGCCTCGGCGATTTCCTCAACGCCTTGCGGTGCTTCCAGAAACAGGATGTCCGCCCCGTTTTCTGCATATTGGTTCAATCTGGCAATTGCCGAGTCCAGACCTTCTGTGCGCCGCGCATCGGTACGGGCTATCAACAGAATATCACCTTCGCCCCGGGCTTCCACTGCTACGTGCAAGCGGCGGATCATGTCACCCGCCGGCACCGAGACAGCCTGCCCGACATGCCCGCAGATTTTCGGAAACCCCTGATCTTCTATTTGCATGGCAGCAATGCCGACCCGTTCATAGCCTTTGACGGCGTGGGCAAGATTGGCGAGGCTGCCAAAACCGGTGTCCGCATCCGCTATGACCGGAGCATTGCTCTTTAAGACAAAGCCACTGAATGTCCGAAGAAAATCGCTATAGCCTGCAATCCCGACATCAGGCTCGCCCATGGCTGACGCGGTACCCCAGTAACCGGAAGCATAATGCGCATCAAAGCCAATATCATTGGCCATCAGCAAACTCATATGATCATAAATGCCAGGAGCCGCGATAATGTTATTGCCCGACATTTTTGCCCGGAGTTGCTTTGCACTCATGCGTCTTTTGCCTTTTGTTCAAATAGGTATAGCAGTTCATCCAGCGCCGACCGGTCCTCGATGGTTGCCGGAACGGTCGGCGCCTCCCCATCTGCAATCTGGCGGATATTGCGTCTCAAAATCTTGCCGGACCGGGTTTTCGGCAGTCGACTAACGGCATGAACCCGCTTGAAACTCGCCACCGGGCCGATTTCCCGCCGCACATCCGCTACCAGCCGCTCGGCCAGTTCCGCAGCATCGATTGCCGAGCCGGCCTTCAGTACGACGAAGCCCGCCGGAATCTGGCCTTTCAAGGCATCATGAACGCCGACTACCGCGCACTCCGCCACCGCGGGGTTTGCCGCCAGCACTTCCTCAATCGCGGACGACGACAAACGATGACCCGCCACGTTGATGACATCGTCAATCCGCGTCATCACGAAAACAAAACCATCCTCGTCGACAAACCCTGCGTCACCCGAAAGATAATAGCCCTCGTACCGCTCGAGATAGGCCTCGACATATCGCTGTTCGGCGTTCCACAACGTCGGCGCCGCTCCGGGCGGGAGCGGGAGCTTCGCAACGATGGAACCCGTTTCATTCGGCCCAACGGGAACACCTTCTTCATCCAGACAGCAGATTTGCCAGCCCGGCATGGGAACGCTGGTCGATCCTGCCTTAATCGGCAGTTCTTCAATCCCGAGGGGGTTCCCGCAAATAGCCCAGCCCGTTTCCGTCTGCCACCAATGGTCAACGACCGGCTTGTCCAGCAATTTCTCGATCCAGAATAATGTGCTCGGGTCGGTCCGCTCCCCGGCTAGATAGACAGCCCGCAATTGCGACATATCATGCCCTGCGGCCAGCGCCCCCTCCGGATCGACTTGCTTGATTGCCCGGATCGCCGTCGGAGCGGTAAAAAAGCTGCGCACAGCGTACTTTGCGATGATCTCCCAGAAAATGCCGGCGTCCGGGGTGCCGACCGGCTTGCCTTCAAATATTACCGTCGCGCTGCGGTTCATCAGCGGGCCGTAGACAATATAGCTATGTCCGACCACCCAACCGACGTCGCTGGCAGCCCAGTAGGTTTCGCCCGGTCGGCAATTATACAGACCCTCCATCGTCCATGACAGCGCCACAAGATATCCACCTGTATCGCGCACAACGCCTTTGGGCTGGCCGGTGGTACCCGATGTGTACAGAATATAGAGGGGATCCGTCGCCGCGACCGGCACGCAATCCGCCCATTCGGCCGCCGCCAGTTCCTCGTGCCAATCCAGATCATCGCGGGCAGTAACATCGGCAAGCTGCTGCTCGCGTTGCCAGTATATCGTTGCATCTATTTCATGGTCGGCAAGATCGTAAGCCTCTTCCAGAATCGGCTGATAGGGCAATATCTTGGCACCCTCGATTCCGCAGGAAGCCGCCAGAACCAATTTGGGCGTCGCGTCATCGATCCGCACTGCCAGTTCCTTGGCGGCAAATCCGCCAAAAACAACCGAATGGATCGCGCCGATCCTGGCGCAAGCGAGCATGGCAATCGCCGCCTCGGGCGAATTGGGCATGTAGATCAGGACGCGATTCCCTTTGCCAACGCCGTGCTTTTGCATCGCTCCGCCCAGTCGCGCTGTAGCATCCTGCAGATCCCGAAAGCTCAATTCGCGGGACGTCCGGGTTACCGGACTTTCATAATAGATCGCGGTCTGGTCACCGAAGCCCGCCAGAACATGACGATCGACACAATTATAGCAGGCATTGAGCCGACCGCCGCTAAACCAGCGCGGAATCGGGCCTTCGCCATCGGCGACAACAGAATCCCATTTGGCATCCCAGTCCAGATTCTCGGCTATATTGCCCCAGAATTGTTCCGGGTTCTCAGCCGAGAACCGGCGCAGTTCTGCATAAGTATCAAATTCAAAGATCATCGGTTCCCAATCGCTCAATTCCTCCATCAATCTAACGCAATTATGATTCCTAACCAATGTGCGATCAAATTCATGCTGCAGGTTGATGCTCCAGCCGTCACCGGTCATGAAATTTGGAGAATTATCAAGGCAGCCAATACAGCATTATGTCCATTCCAACCGAACAGCGACGGATCAGTGTCGACGATGCCGAAATCCATGTCGAGATCACCGGTAGCGGGCCAGACCTTTTGCTGGGAGCGGGGCTTGGTGGCCGCGGAATATTCTGGGCCAGGCAAATACAGCAATTTGCCAAATATTTCCGCGTAATTACCCATGATCATCGCGGTTGCGGCAAAAGTACGCCTGGGAAAACCGTCAGCGGGGTCAGTCAGATGGCCGATGATCTGATCGCAGTCATGGATGCCCTGCATATCGACACGGCGCATATGGTCGGCCACTCGACAGGCGGGGCAATTTTCCAGCATATCGCCCTCGAACATCCTGGCCGAATGCACAAGCTGGTGCTTAGCTGCAGCTGGGCCGGACCCGATGAATATTTTGTGCAGCTCTTTGCAATGCGCCGGGAAATTCTGGTCAAATGCGGTCCCGCTGCATATTTTGCTTCCGGCACCTTTCTCGCGATGCCGAGCAGCCATTTACAGCCCCAGATGCAAGATTCGCGAGCTTTTATGGAAGAGCGGATGGCGGCTTTCCCGGGTCTGGAAGTCGAACTGTCCCGTCTCGACGCGGTGGTTGGCCACGACCTGCGCAACGAACTGCATAAAATCCAGCACGAAACATTGTGTATCGGCGCGCGCGACGACCAGATCACGCCACCGGGGTTTACGGAAGAACTTGGCCGGAAAATTCCCGGCGCCACGACCCATCTGCTGGACGAGGGCGGGCATTTTTGTCCCATCGCATCGGCCGAAGCCTATTCGGCCCGCTTACTGCAGTTCCTCGCACCATAGGAGACCAAGATGAGCAATGATATCACCAAAGGCCACTCGGTCATCATCGGCCCGGATGAAGGCCGCTCGCTTTGGCAGCCCCTGCCGTCTCGCGGCTATGTTGACGTCAATCTGACGCCTGACAATATGGTCTACGAGACATTCTCGAGCGGCATCCAGGTCATGCCGCCCGGCTGCACGGTGGGAGAACATGGCCACAAGCAAAACCATGAACTGATTTTCGTTTACGAGGGCACGGGCCAGGTGAAAATCGACGGCAAGCTATCGGAATTCGGTCCCGGTACTACAATATTGTTCGGCCGAAATTGCACCCACTGGATCAAAAACACCGGTGAAACCGATCTGAAAATGTTCTGGGTCTTTCTTCCGCCCGGACTGGAACAGCTGTTCTATGCGATCGGCAAGGAGCGGAAACCCGGCGACCCCATGCCGGAACCCTTTGAACGGCCCGACCATGTCGAGGAGATCAAAGAAAAGTTACACTTCATGTCCCCAGGGAATACAGACTGATGCGTATCATCACCCGATCTGACGTCGAGCGATTGTTGCCGGTCGCTGAATGCGTCGATGTCATGCGAAGCGCCATGCAGGAAACCTCGCGCGGCAACGCAACCCTTCCGATCCGGCAATTCATAACGATTCCCTATGCGCCCGGAAAGCTGGCAGTCATGCCGGGAACACTCGGCGCGCCCGCTTGTTTCGGGATCAAGCTGGTTTGCAAATATGACCGGCCGCATGGCGATCCGCTGGGCACGCATGTCGGCATGGTAATGCTGTTCGACAGCGACAAGGGTATCCCGCTGGCGATGATCGAAGGAAGCTCGCTCACCGCAATCCGTACCTCGGCTGCCAGCGCGCTGGCTACCGATGTTCTGGCGCGGGAAGATGCGTGTCGCGTAGCGATTATCGGCAATGGTGAACAGGCCATGCGCCACAGCCATGCGATGCGCGCGGTCCGCAAGATCGAGCATTTCACCGTCTGGGGTAGGGATGCCGCTCGGACGGAAGCTTTCGCTGCCAGAGTATACCGGGAAACCGGGGTTGAGACTGCAGCCGCCGCTACTGTCGAAGCCGCTGTCGCCGAAGCGGATATCATCTGCACGGCCACATCCGCCAAACAGCCGATCCTGTTTGGCAAGCATCTCAAATCCGGCCAGCATATCAACCTGGTCGGCGCAGCGATTCCGAGCGCTGCAGAAGCCGATGACGAGGCAGTGGCCCGGTCACGCTTCTATGTCGACTATCAGGATGCTGCCATGGCTGCTGCCGGGGAATTGCTGGGTGCGATCAGCCGCGGAGCGGTCCAGGATAACCATATCGTCGGCGAGATCGGCAATGTCATAGATGGGACCGCACCTGGCCGCAGCAACGGTGACGAGATTACGATCTACAAATCACTGGGTGTCGCGTCGCAGGATCTGGCCGCAGCCCACGCAATTTGGACCATGGCGGAAACCGAGAATAGCGGCGCATCCATCGATCTGCTCGATTAGGTTTCCGCCCGGGATCTGGTGCACGTGATTTCGGCTTAGCGACATCGGCCTGCCCGACAGGCCCGACGGATGACGGGGGTTGATAGTTATCAGCACCCCGTTACTTCGTTTTGCTAACTGGAACAATCAGTTGCGACCGAAAAATGCTTCGCGGGCTTCCTCGGTCGGATTGCCAATTTTAAGATCCTTCGCCATTACCTGCAGGCCCCGTTGCGCGCCGGGACGACTGTTGATCGCCGCCAGCCAGCGCTGGACATTGGGAAATTCAGTGACGTCAATGCCGTGAAATTTCTGTTGCTTCTCTATCATCCAGGGAAAGGTCGCCATATCTGCCAGCGAATATTTTTCACCGGCCAGATATTCATGTTCACCCAGCCGCCGGTCGATCAGACCATAGAGCCGCTTTGTTTCGCCGCAGTAGCGGTTGATGCCATGTTCGATCCGTTCCGCAGCATAGCCGTTAAAATAGCCGCACTGGCCGAACATCGGCCCGACATTGGCGCATTGAAAGAACAGCCACTGCGTGACGAGAGACTGCTCCACCGGATCGGCAGGCCAGAACTTGCCGTATTTTTGCGCCAGATAGAGCAGAATCGCACCCGATTCAAAAACTGCATGGGGGTTTCCGTCGGGACCATCATGATCGACAATGGCGGGAACCCGGTTATTGGGGCTGATTGCAATAAATTCGGGCGCGTGCTGCTCCCCGGTCAAAATATTGATCGGCTTGACGGCATATTCCAGCTCCATTTCTTCCAGAGCGATCGAAATCTTGTGCCCGTTGGGCGTCGGCCAGTAATAGAAATCGATCATCCTGCATGTTCCTTCTGTAGGGCGAGTACCTCCTGAATCGCCTGCTGGCAGCGTTCTGCGCTGGTATCACCCTGATAATCCACGTTGTAATGGGCTTTTACCGAGGGTCTTTCGATTGACTCGTCATACCAGTCGGACAAAGCTGGCCGGTTCTCGCGCCAATTGAAATCTGGGTGGATCGGGTCTTTGGCGTCATAAAATTCTACGCGAAATCCGAGGTAGCTGATCGCGTGCAGCATCGATGCATGACCAACGTCAAATGTAGACCAGCCTGCTTTTGCATCCTGTTCCAGCTTATCTAGCGCCGCGATATATTTCGGCCATAGGCGCTCGAACACGCTCATGTTCCACTGCTCTTCCGGCTGCCATTGTTCAGCCACCATCTGTACCGTCGTTTCAAATATCGTATCTCCCGTTGCCAGCCGGGTAATGGCGTCCCACCGGTCGGGGCCGGGTTCGGGATACATGCGCCGGGCAACCGAAGTAGAGTCGAGATATTCGCAGATGGCCTGACTGCCATAAATGACCTGCCCCGTTTCGGTTGCCAGTGTCGGCACCTTGCTGAGGGGATTGATCGGAGTCAGATCATAGGCATCGCCCTGATCTTCTCCGTCCAGATTCTTGAACGGAAACGTAGCGATGAAATCGATATTGTCCCAATGACCACATTCATGCGCGGTCACCAGCACCTTGTGAATGAATGTGTGAAACGGTGAGTAGAATAGCCTGATCATCAGTGCGTTCCTGTTCCTTAGTTACTTCAGATATTCGGCGGCACCGATCCGGTCGGCTTTCAGACCGCTCTCGTTCAGGCGGGGCTTCGTCTTCAGCGCGCCCAGACTGTCGTCCAGAGCCTGACCAACCGCAGACAGCGTCACCGCCGGGAACAAGGCGACAGAATAGCCTATTTCCTCGACCATAGTCGCATCAGTGACTTCGTCATCGCAGCGCAGCAGGTTATGCAGCAAGGGAACATCTCCGCCCAATTGCCGGACCAGTTCCTCCATCTGTTCGCGTCTGGTGAGCGACTCTACGAAAATCATATCTGCTCCCGCTTCCGCATAAGCATGGGCGCGATCCATTGCCGCACCGAAGCCTTCGCTGCTCATCGCGTCGCTTCGCGCGCTGATGATGATATCCTGATCGACAAGGGCATCGCGTGCAGCCTTGATTTTCCCGACCATGGTTTCGGTGCCAACCAGCGGCCGGGACAAAGGTGCATCCGCAGCCTTTACTTCCAGCTGGTCTTCCATCTGCAACGCCGCCACGCCGGCCCGTTCAAACAGCCTCACCGTGCGCGCCACGGTATAGTCATTGCCGAAACCCTGATCGACATCGACCAGCAGCGGGATCGAGATCCGTTCTGTTATCCGGCCGACAATTTCACTGGTCTCGGTTAGCGACAACAGACCGATGTCGGGTCGCGCGAGATGTGTCGCCGCCAGTGAGGAGCCGGACGCGAATACCGCTTCAAATCCGGCCGCTTCGGTTCTGTAGGCGCTCAACGCATCGTAGATACCGGGAACCACGATGATTTCCCGCTGTTGCATCCGCGTCCGCAATTTTCTGGCCAGACTCATCGCCGCCTCAAATCAAAATTGCCTGGTCAGCGCGGCGGCGCCAACCGAAGAAAAATCTGCTGCCTGCATGGCAATCCCTCAAATGGCGTCCATCCCAGGAGGCCCCCCGGCGGGGAAGGGAGAGACAATGAAACCCGTCAATAGAACGCACGTGAAATTTCGTCGCCACCACTCCGGCTTTTGTTCAACTGGCGGTCAGTTGATCGCCAGTTTGGGTTCATGCCGGCGTGTCCTAGCCCATGATCAGCAACGGACTCTCGACCAGCAGTTTGAAAGCCGCCATGAATCTGGCCGCAACCGCTCCATCGATGGCACGATGATCGAAGCTGGCGGTGGCGGACATGATTGTGGCGAGCGCTAATTCTCCGTCCACTTTCCAAGGCTGTTCTATCCCTGCACCGATGCCGAGGATGAGCGCTTGTGGCGGATTGATGACCGGAAACATCTCGTCGATACCAAACATGCCTAAATTGGATATGGATGCTGTCCCGCCCTCATAATCACCGGGCCCCAGCTTGCCTTCGCGCGCCTTTGCGGCCAGCGCCTGGCTCTGCTCTGCAATGGCGGACAGCGAAAGCGACGCGGCGTCCCGGATAACCGGCGTAACCAGACCACCTTCAATGGCGACGGCCATGGCGATATCGGACCGGCTGAACCGATGCAGCATATCCCCGCCAAACTGCACATTCGCGTCCGGCACTTCGGCCAGCGCTCCGGCGAGAGCCTTGATCATGAAATCATTGACCGAAAGCTTTACTCCCCGCGCCGCCAGACTGGCGTTAAGCTCGCGACGCAACGTGAGGAGCGGATCGAGATTGCAACGCACGGTCAGGTAGAAGTGGGGAACCGTCCGCTTGGATTCACCCAGCCGGCGGGCAATGGTCTTGCGCATTGTCGAGAGCTTGACGCTCTCGACCGGCACGCCTGCAGGCGGATCATAGACAAGCGGAGGCCGGGGTTCCGTTATTTGCGCCGCCGCAGTCTGCGGGGGCGACAGCAATGAGGGCAGGCCGAGGTCGGCCTTGACGATTTTGCCGCGCGAACCCGACCCCTTGAGACTGCCAAGCGCAAGCCCTTTCATACTGGCAATACGCCGCGCGAGTGGGGTCGCATTATACGCCTTTCCGTCAGCGCGCCCGTCGGTCGCCGGTATCGGGTCGGCAACCGGAGCCGGCGCCGGTTCCGGAGCGGCTGGCGCTGCCGATCGCTGTGTTTCCACCAAAGCTTCAGCAGCAGCCGGCTGGCGGGTTTCCGGTGCCGGGGCGGCTACTATGTCTTCCCCCTGTTCGGCCATAGTAGCGATCGCCGTACCGACAGGGACATCATCGGTCCCCTCCGCAACCAGAAGCGAGGCTATCCGTCCCTCGTCAACCGCTTCCAATTCCATTGTCGCCTTGTCGGTTTCAATCTCGGCAATCACATCGCCCGATTTGACTTCATCGCCAACGGCGACGAGCCATTTTGCCAATGTCCCTTTTTCCATCGTCGGGGACAATGCCGGCATTTCGACGTCAATCGCCATCTTAATTCTCCAGAAACAGTTCAGCGACAGCGTCAACGATAGCCTCGGCATCGAGGCGATACTCGCGGTAAAGGTCAGGCAAATCGCCGGTCTGACCAAAGCGGTCGGTGCCCAGAGGGCTGACTCGCATGCCTTTCACACCGCCAAGCCAGGATAGCGCTCCCGGCGAACCGTCCAATATTGTCACCAGCCCGGCACCGGGTGCCAGAGCGGACAGCAAATGTTCGGCATGCGAGGGTGGAATATCCGCTCGTCCGTTGGTCCACCGGCCGGCGCGGCACGCTGACCAGCCCCGGTGCAGCAGATCGGGTGACGTCACATTGAGAAGCCCCAGCCCCGGCATGTCTTCCGACAGGCTTTCCCATGCTTCCAGTGCTTCAGGCGCAACAGCACCGGTGAAAATAATCGCAGCTTCGGCCCCGGGACCCGGCGGACGCAGCCAGTAGCCGCCTTTCAAGGCGTCTGCCTCCCAGCTGTCATCACTGCGTTCGATCTGCGGCACCGAGCGTGTACTCAACCGCAAATAGACCGAACTGCCATCCGGCTTCTGCATATGTTCAAAGGCATGGCGCATCATCAGCGCCAATTCGTCGGCCCACGCCGGTTCGAAATAGTCGAGATTGGGCTGGCCCATGCCGATGAGCGGCGTGTTGATCGACTGATGCGCTCCACCTTCGCCGGCAAGCGTCAGACCCGACGGCGTTCCAACCAGCAAAAAGCGGGCGTCCTGATAACAGCCATAGTTGAGCGCATCGAGACCGCGCGCGATGAACGGATCATAGACCGTGCCAACCGGCAGCAGCCGCGTGCCGAAATGCGGCGCAGAAAGGCCCAGCGAGGTCAGCATCAGAAAGAAATTATTCTCAGCAATGCCGAGTTCGATATGCTGGCCTGCCGCATGAGCCGCCCATTTTTGCGCTGACGGAATTTTCGCTTGCCGGAACACATCGGCCACTTCCTGACGGCGAAACAGGCCACGCTGGTTCACGAAAGCACCAAGATTAGTCGTCTGCGTCACATCCGGTGCAGTCGACACGATCCGGTTGCCGATTTCTCCGTCGGACTTGGCGAGATCAAACAATATTTTGCCGAAGACCGCTTGCGTCGACAGTTCATCGCCGTCAGGGACCGCGAAACGAGCAGGAACCGCTATCGCTTCGGCGTCCTGCTCTGGTGGCGTCTTGGCGAAGGCACTGTTTTCCATGAAGGCTTTGAGCTCGGCGGCGATATTATCGCCCAGCCCCGCAAAGGGTTCCCATTCATCCCCTTCGGCAATGCCGAGCCGATCGCGCAGACCGTGAATCTGCGGCGGGTTCATCATACCCGAGTGATTATCCTTATGGCCGGCCAGTGGGAGGCCGAATCCCTTCACCGTATAAGCAATGAACATGGTTGGCAATTCGTCGTCCGCCGCATCGAACGCTTCGGTCAGACTGGCCATGCAATGACCGCCCAGATTGGTCATCAACGCAGCCAGCTGCTCGTCATCATAGCCGGCAAGGAGCTCTCTGACATTTGTCTTGTCACCGATATCGGCAAGCAACCGCTCACGCCACGCTTCTCCGCCCTTGTAGGTCAGAACGGCGAAATCGGCATTCGGGCAATTGTCGATCCATTCCTCCAGCGCCTTGCCGCCCGGTTTCTTGAACGCCGCCTGCTGGAGCTTGCCATATTTCAACGTGACCACTCGCCAGCCACATGTTTCGAATATATCGTCGAAGCGCCGGAACATCCGGTCGGCCGTGGTGCTGTCGAGCGACTGCCTATTATAATCGACGATCCACCAGCAATTGCGGATATTATGCTTATATCCCTCGATCAGGCACTCGTAAATATTGCCTTCGTCCAGCTCGGCATCACCCATCAGCGCGATCATTCTGCCCGCGTGTTCGTTTTTTACCTGACCGTGCGCGATCAGATAGTCCTGCACCAGGCTCGAGAAAGCCGTGACTGCCACGCCGAGACCGACCGAGCCGGTTGAAAAATCGACGGGGATGCTATCCTTGGTGCGCGAAGGGTAGCTCTGAACCCCGCCAAGGCCGCGAAAATTGATCAGATTGTCCCGCGACTGCTGGCCGAGCATATAATGAATCGCGTGGAGCACCGGCCCGGCATGAGGCTTGACCGCCACCTTGTCCTGTGGCCGCAACGCGTGGAAATAGAGCGCCGCCATGATTGCGGTCATCGACGAGCAACTCGCCTGGTGCCCGCCGACCTTCAGGCCGTCGCGCTTTGGCCGGATATGATTGGCATTGTGCACCGTCCAGGACGAAAGCCAGCGCAAGCGCGCTTCCAGCGTTTCCAGCATATTTATGGTTTCCGCATTAGAGCGCTGCACCGTCTTCACCATGTTTGAATCTCCGGATCTATACGTTTGCTTATAAATGTTTCCGGCCAACATGTCCTTGCTATTGGTTGCGCCATATCTTAGTAAATTGGCATAATTTATCGATTTATTGATTCTACAAGGCAGATTATGTCAAATATTGGGATAGATGCCTATGACCGGCGGATATTGGATGCGCTTCAGACCGATGGCCGCATGACCAACAGCGATCTTGCGGAAAAAATCGGACTATCCCCCAGCCCGTGCCTCCGCAGGGTTCGCCAGCTCGAATCCAGAGGCATGATCTCCGGCTATGTCGCTCTGGTCGACCCGCAGGCCATTGGCCTTTCCGTTTCTGCTTTCGTGCGCGTTCGCCTCGATCAGCAGGATGACCAGCACCTGCGCGCCTTCGAAACGGTCATTGCCGATTTCCCGGAAGTGATGGAATGTTATTTGATGAGCGGAGATTCTGATTACCAGTTGCGGGTGATGGTGGAATCGCTGAATGCGTTCGAGGATTTTCTGCGTAACAAGCTCACCATGATAGGTGGCGTTGCTCAGGTCACCACAAGCTTCGCCTTGCGTCCGATCATCTACAAGACTGCATTGCCGCTTGGACAATGAACGGGCACGCCCGCACGCTGGAAGACCTGCCGATTGACCGCTTCATTCCGGTGCGTTGAGGTCTGCGATCAGACGGAATCTGTTGCAGTCACTCCGTCACCACACTCCCGCAGCCATTTCAGGGAACCGGGATTCATGCCCTTGAACTTCGGCGCATCGGATAGCGGCGCCAACAGCAGCGGACTGTCTGGATCGAGCTGCCATTTGATCCGGTGATAGAGCGGGGAGCGGTTCAATTCGCTGCTGATGAGAAACAGGTTATCATCGACCCTGTAGCCATCGCCGTACAGATCAAGCGGTTGCTCCGTGGTTTGCGGACAATATAACAGATAGAGAGCCATGATCGATCGCCACCTTTTTCCAGCCATGGTTTGCGCCAATGTTCCGGAACAGCGATGCGGATTTCCGGATGCCGCTTCGGATGATCAACGATATTGGCCTGTCCATGGTTCCCAATTAAATTCGGAACCGTCTGCTCGACTGGAAGGCCTGACGATCATATCTTACTATGCCGCGTTGCCACTTGCCGGGGTATAGGCCGGAATCCACCGACAGGTGCCGGCCCGTTTTCAAGAAACGATCAATAAAACCGGACTATGATGTCGATCATTTGTCTTAACCGGCCAATGAACCCGATCGCGCTTGAATTTGTTAACCTGCCTGATGCGATATGGCCTACTATTCTGGCTCCAGCAGGGAATGCAGATAGTGAAATCTATATTGGTCGTCGGCGCCCACGGCATCCCGGATGTCGAAGGCGGCGCTGAGAAAAATGCTGAGCGGCTATTTCCTCTGGTTGCAAGCCGGGGCTGGACGGTGTGCCTGGCCGGGATGAAGCCGCATATCCACAGTGACCATTATCGCGGAGTTTCCCTCAGGTCCTCCCCGTCGCTGGGCGTCCCCGCAATAGACCGGATGCTCTATACCATCGCGACGCTGTTCCATGCTGTCCGGATGCGGCCGGACATTGTCCATTTCACCTGCCTGAGGGCAGCGTTGCTGCTATGGGCCTATAAAATGGTCGGCTGCAAGACTGTCGTTAGCTATGGTGCCAATTGTCACTCCAGACCGGCGAGCGGCCCCGCGAAATTGGTCATGGGCTGGGCAAGATATCAGCTGCGCCTGGCCGATGAAATAATCTCCGTCACCCCCGCTCTGGCCAGAAAGATCGACGGCCCCGGCAAGAAGGGTAATATCCATGTGATCGGCAACGCGCTTGACCGGTCCGAACATTATCCGGAAGGTCTGCCCGCGCCGGTCAGCGGCGACTATATGTTGTTCGTCGGCAAGATATCGCGGAAAAAGAATATCCACAGCCTGATTTCCGCTTTTCGCATCTTCGCCGAGGACCATCCGCAGATGCAGCTGGTGATCGTCGGAGACTGGGGGAAACAGAGCGGTCGCAAGCAGATCGAGGATCTGGAAGATGAACGGATCATATTGCTCGGCAGCCTGCCGCGATCAAAATTGGCATCCCTGTACCGCGGCGCACGCTTTTTTGTAAACCCGTCGATCCGGGAGGGCCATTCCAACACCTTGCTCGAAGCGATCAGCCTCGGCTGTCCACTGCTATTGAGTGATCTGCCGGAGAACCGGGATCTGAGGCTCAACGCGAAACATTATTTCAGCCCGGGCAATATCCGCAGCATGGTCAGCGCGCTGATCCGGGCCAATGCCAATCCGGATGCATTTCGCGTCGACCCGGCCCGTTTTCCACATTGGGAAAAGGTCGCCGACCAGACAATCAGCCTTTACGAGTCAATGCTCTCCGATGATGGCGTCCGTCAGCCATCCGGAGCCGAGACTTCACGAGCATAGACGAGAACAGTCGGCGGGCGCTCGATCCGCCAGCGGGCGGTTAAAAAACCCGGCGTCCAGAAGACGCCGGGTGCTGTAACGGGTTCAGAATGTATATCCGACTTCCACACCAAAGCGACGAAGGCTTCCGGGTGACACGAACGAGCCGCCGAATTCGACCGCAGTGATCACCTCGTTGAGATAGCGCTTGTCGAGCAGATTGTCCGCAAAAGCGGTGATGTTCCAGTTGTCCCCTTCCAGTCCGAAACGCAGATCGAGCACGCCAAAGGCATCGCGCTCGGTGATCGACATGTCCGCGTCACCGACAAAGGCGGGCAAAGCCAGAGTAGAGCCGGGCAACAGACCGCTGAAGAGGGTCGGGCCGACATCTTCCTGAACCGTGTGAAACCAGGTGGGACCGGTAATCCGGTAGTCGGCGCGCATCACCAGATCGAAACTGTCGGCAATCGGAGCAACCATCTGGGTGCCCAGATTGATCGTATAGTCCGCAGTGTGCGGCGACTTGTTGCCCACCGTATAGGGACGGGAGGCATTGGCCTTGATCTCGCTTTCGGTAACATTGACCGAACCGAACACATCCCAGCCCTCGACGATTTCTGCATTGGCGTTGAATTCCAGTCCGTAGATATCGACCTTGTCGATATTCGAAACCACCCGCAGCAACCCGAAGGAACCGACAAAAAATTCGAAGAACTGCATGTCATCGACTTTGGTATAATAGCCGGCGAGATCGAAGGTTATCGCGCCATTGACAGCCGAGCCCTTGAAACCGGCCTCGAACGCGCTCGACGTTTCCTTGCGATAGATATCATTGATCAGGATATCGGTACCGAGGAACTGGTTGAAATTCTGGTCGACAATGGCGGCCGATCCCTGGTTGTTGAAACCGCCCGATTTGAAACCGATACCCCAGTTGGCATAAAAGTTCAGATTGTCGGTCAAACCGTAGCGCAGCGAAAGTTTTGGCTGCAACTCCTTGAAGGTTTCCTTCTGGTCCGGAATCGGGCCGAAAGCCTGACCGGGGTTGATCGGACCACCGGTGATCGGATCGGTTACCAGCGGCACCCGGCTGGAGACTTCCCGCTGCTCGATATCGTAGCGCAGGGCGAGGCTGACATCGAAATTGTCGGCGACCTGATAGTCGAGCGAGCCGAAAGCGGCATAGACATTGGTGTTAAAATTGTCGGAAAACAGCTGCGAGGTCGGGTTGCTGCTATCCGCATCATTGTACAATTGGCGGATGATGCCCTGCCCGAGATCGGCACCAAGGCTGATTCCGACATCGCGATCGATGTTCAGATAATAGGCTCCAATCTGCCAGCCCAACGGCCCGTCGCCATTGGACGCCAGCCGCACCTCCGCACTGATGTCGGTCTGTTCGCGAATCTGATATTGAGTGCCGTCGCAGGTCGTCGGGCTATAGGCGCCCAGCGTTGATCCATTGACCGGATCGAAAATGAACGGGATCGGATTATTGCCGATAAACGTCGGCGCGTTGAGCGGAAAGCCCGTCAGTTGCGCCGTGCTGGTGAAACAGGCGTTCGACGCCGCCACCGATGCGGGCGTTGCGCCGGGGAAGGTATAGCGCGCGAAATCTGCCGAGGTGCCGTCTGCCGTCAACGCCTGGTCGACGTCGCTGTAGAGCGCCCATGCGGTCAGCGTCATCGTGTCAAATTCATGGGTCAGCTTGACCGATGTCTCGAACGTGGTCTGGTCGTTGGTCGGACGGATATTGGAATAATAGCCGAATTCGTGATCGTTCACATCTTCGAAAAAGGCCGGATCCACACCCGCAAAATTGGGGAGGTGGAAGGCGGTGTTGAAATTGATCGATGCCCCCGAAAGATCGGCATAGCGCGCCTTGACATCGATTTCGGTTGAATCGCCCAGTTCGGCGATGAACCGGCCGTCAACCGACCAGGTTTCCTGGTCATCGACCACTTTGCGGTTGTCGAGGAAGCTGTTGCGATAAAAGCCGTCGCTGGTGTTGTAGGAAGCCGACAGCACCAGACCGGCGCTGTCACCAATCGGTGTCGAGATATAGCCCGAGGCTTTATATGTATTGTCTTCTGCAGCGCTGAGCTTGACGCCGCCTTCCAGAATGTCACCCGGCTTTAGCGTCTGGATGACAATCGCTCCGGCCGCAGCATTGCGCCCATAGAGCGCGCCTTGCGGGCCTTTCAATATCTCGATCTGGCGGAGCGTGCCCTGGTCCTGGTTGAGCTGCGCGGTGTTGGTCTTGAGAATGCCGTCGACGACAAGAGCGACCGAGCTTTCCGCGTCACGAGCGCCGTTAACGCCGCGAATGTTGATCTGGGTGTCACCCGCTTCTGCGGTACCGCTGACAATCGTCACGCCGGCGGTCAGCTGAACAAATTCGTCTGCCTGCTGGACGCCGGTCCGGTCTAGCATATCGGCGGTGAACACCGTCACCGATGCCGGCACCTCGGCCAGCAATTCGTCCTGGCGACGGGCCGTCACGATGATGACATTGCCATCCTGGGCTTCGCTCGCCGTCTGCTCGCCGCCGCTCTGCGCGAAGGCTGGGTTAACGGCAACAAGCGCGGCGAAGCCGGCCGATAGTGAAAGAGCTCTTCTGATAGGACGCATTTTTCTTCCTTCCCTGAATGGAAAAATTTGCGGGCTTTTTGACCCGTCAAATAAGTTAGACGAGCACATTGGCTCCGCTCATGTAAACATAGACTTCCTGAAACTTGCCGTCGCGAACGCGCCAGAAATTGGTGTTGTTGAGCAATGTGACGTTGCCATCGGCATCGGTCAGTTCGGCCACGAAAGAAGCTGCGATGCGGCCATTGGCTTCATCAACGGTGCAGTTGAAATCGCGATGGATGATGGTTTCATAGGCAGAGAAGAAATCCTCGAACATGCGCCCGATTTCTTCCTTGCCGCTGTGCCGGGTGAAATCGGTCTGGATGCAGAAGAGGGCGCCGTCATGGAAACTGTCGAGCGTGGCTTCCATATTCTTGGCGTCAACATTGCCGAAATAGGTTTTGGTGGCGAGCTCGATCAACTCATCGCGGGACAGTCCGGGTTCATATTGCATCAGACGTCTCCCTCTTTCAGCAGATTGTCGCCGCTCATATAAACGGTAACGTCCTGGAACAGGCGGTCCTTGCAATAGAAGCGGTTGCAATTTTCATAGCGCAGCTGCTCGCCGCCATTGGGCGTGATGAGCACCGTGAACTGCGAACAGATCGCGTTGGATGCCGGGTCGGCGGTGTGGACAAAATTGCCGTGCCAGATCTGCTCGAAATCCGCGAACAGCTTTTCGAACATTGCGCGGATCGCGTCGCGGCCCTTGTGGGTGGTGTCCGAGGTTGCCTCGTAAAGCACTGCGTCGGGCGCGAAACAGTTGAGCACCTGGGTCATATTCTTGTTATCGACGCCGTCGAAATAGCGCTTGGTCACGATGTCTATGTAGAAGGGGTAAGGCAAGGGCACCTGGCCTGCCATCCCGGGTGTCCAGTCCGTCATCAATACCATCCCTTTCGAATATCCTCGTCTTTCGGCACTTCGGGCGCCGGAAAGGCTTTCTTGCTGTGAGTCAGGCCCAGTTCAATCAGCGTTTCCAGAAATTTATAGGCAACCTGCCCGGGGTTGAGCACCGGGATCGGCAGGTTATCGTCGAGAAATTTGGCCGACTGGTGCATGGTGGTCGATCCCAGCACGATAACATCCGCGCCGTCCTCTTCCATCGCAAGCGTCGCTTCTTCCAGGAGCTTGTCGAATATCACCTCTTCCTTGCCAGCCAGCAATTCGGTGACATCGGGCCGGGTTTCGATCGAGCGTAGCGAGGCCACCCGTTCCCACCAGCCATATTCGGTTAGCGTCTTCTCATAGAGCGGGAACCATTCGGGCCACATCGTCAGCACGGTGAATTTCTTGCCCAGCATCATGGCCGCGGCAAAGGCCGCTTCGCCGGGACCGACCACCGGAATATTGAGACGCGAGCGGAGCGCCCGCATGCCGCTGTCGCTGACCGTGTCGATCAGGACGCCGGCATAGCCTGCTTCCTCGGCCTTGATCCCGGCCTGGAAAACGGTCCAGTCCATCAACAGCGTGTCGTGATAACTGTCTCCGAGCGCAGCCCCCCAGGGTACAGCGACAAATTCGGGCTGGAAACCGCTGCGGACAAAGTCGGCGGGCAATTGCTCGGCTCTGGCCGCTACTCCCTCTGCATCCATAGGGATCGGCACGATAACCTTGATCCGTTTCATAGCGATTGCAGCATATTCATAACCTTCATCCCCCTGAACACTTTCTATTGTATACAATTGCGTTCCGTCAAGAGGAAAGGTGAAGGCTTGCCCATCGCCCCTATTTCGGCCAATAGCCGGTCCATGACCCGTGCTTCCGATCGTGCCTATCGAAAAATTCGGAGCTTCATCCTTTCGGATGATGTGCACCCGGGCATGCAATTGACCGAAGAGCGACTCGCCGAGATTTCTGGCGTTTCACGGACGCCGGTGCGCGATGCGGTGCAGAGGCTGGAAAACGAGATGCTGCTGGTTCGCAGCGCCTCGAAGCGGCTTTCGGTGGCGGATTGGTCGCATGATGAAATTGACGAGATTTTCTCTCTCAGGGCGATGCTCGAGTCCCACGCGGCGGAACGGGCCGCACAGCGGATGGATGACGAAAATCTGGCCAGGCTGCGCGCCATCAATGTGACCCTGACCGAAGCAGTCAACCGACCGGAGGCCGATATTGCGACTTTTCTCGAAGCAAACCGGCAGTTTCATGGCCTGATTCTCGATCGCGCCCGGTCCCCGCGCCTGAGCCAATTGCTCCCGTCCCTGGTCGAACAGCCGGTCGTTCGCCGCACCGCCGCCCAATATTCGCGCGACGACCTGATCCAGTCGGGCATTGATCACGAAGAGCTGATCGCCGCTTTTGCAGCCGGGGATTCAAAGTGGGCGCGCGCGGTCATGACCAGTCATATCCGCCGCGCCTTTCACAGCTTCAGCAGCGCAACCTCGAGAATTGCGAAAGACTGAACGCAGGCCTGCCTCAGATAATTCCGCGCTCCTGCAAGTCTTTCATTTTTGCGCTGTCCATACCCAGTAGCTCGCCATAGACAGCTTCGTTATGCGCGCCCAGATCCGGCCCCACGCTATCGATATGGCCGGGAGTCTTGGACAATTTCGGCGCGACATTCTGCATGACGAAATGCTCGTGATGGGGGTGGTCCATCTCGACCAGCGCCTCGCGTGCCTTGAAATGCGGATCTGCCAGCATTTCGGGAGCGCGATAGACATTGCCCGCCGGGACGCCATGCTCTTCGCACATATCGAGCAAATCCTGGCTTTTTATGGTCTTGGTCCATTCCATGATCAGTTCGTCCAGTTCGGTCTGGTTTTCACCGCGCGCAACATGAGTCGCATAGCGGGGATCTTCGGCCAGCTCCGGCCGCCCCATCATCGCCGCCATGCGCTTCCAGACGCTGTCCTGATTGCCGCCGATCAATATGCTGCCATCGCTGGTCGGATAGACATTGGAAGGGGCAATTTTCGGCAGAATCGACCCCGTCCGCTCCCGGATATGGCCCGCCACCGTATATTCGGCGACAGTCGATTCCATATTCGCCAGCACCGCTTCGTAAATAGCCGAATCGACAACCTGCCCTTCGCCGGTCTTGTGCCGGTGCTCCAGCGCCATAAGCCCGCCAAGACAGGCGTAGGTGGCGGCAAGCGAATCGCCTATCGACAAGCCAGCGCGGCTGGGCGGACGGTCCGGTTCACCAATGATATAGCGCATCCCGCCCATTGCCTCGCCTATGCCTCCATAGCCGGCGCGGTGCGAATAGGGACCAGTCTGACCATAGCCCGAGACGCGGATCATGATCAGCCCCTTGTTGATCGCGCTCAGCGTCTCGTAATCCAGACCCCATTTTTCCATCGTGCCGGCGCGGAAATTCTCGAGCAGAAAGTCGGATTTCTCGACCAGCTGCTTGACGATCGCCTGACCTTCCTTTTCCCGTAAATTCAGTGTGATCGACTTTTTGTTGCGGCCGACAACGGAAAACCAGAGCGGAATGCCCTGGCCCCAGCTGCGCATCGCGTCACCAACCTTTGGCGGCTCGATCTTGATTACTTCTGCGCCATGGTCGCCCATCAGCTGGCCACAGAACGGCCCCGCGATCAGCTGACCCATTTCGATCAGCCGCAACCCGGTCAATGCACCTTGCGTCATGAAAAATACTCCCGCATCATCCTTTCTTCTATACAAAGCAGTTACAGGATTGTATACAATTTATATGAGCACAGATAGTCGCACCGCGATCACCATTTTGGAAGTCGGCCCGCGGGACGGGCTGCAAAACGAAGCCGAAGTCATTTCTACGGCGGACAAGCTGGGCCTGATCACCCGCATGCTGGATGCCGGGGCAAAGCGCATGGAAGTGGCCAGTTTTGTCCATCCGGGCCGGGTTCCGCAAATGGCGGATGCGGAAGCGGTTATTGCCGGCCTGCCCGACCGCGATGACGTTTCCTATATCGGCCTTTGCCTGAACAAGCGCGGCGTGCTGCGCGGGCTGGCAACGCGCGAAGGCAACAAGCGCGGGATTGACGAAGCCGGCTGCGTGGTCGTGGCCAGCGATACATTCGGCCAGAAGAACCAGGGCCAGACCATCGAGCAGGGGATCAGAGAGAATCGCGAGATGATCCGCTTCGCCGAAGCCGAGGGACTGAAGGCGCAGGTTACCATATCGGCCGCCTTTGGCTGTCCATTCGAGGGCGCGGTGTCTCCCGAGACGGTTCTCCATATCGCCGAAGAAATGGCCGCCGAAGACCCCACGGAAATCGCACTGGCCGACACGATCGGCGTCGGCGTTCCGGCGCAAGTTACCGACTTGTTCGGACGTCTCCGGGAATTGCTTCCCGGCCATATTAAGATGCGGGCCCATTTCCATGACACGCGCAACACCGGTATAGCCAATGCATGGGCCGCCGTGCAGGCCGGTGTGGAAACGCTGGATTCCAGCCTCGGCGGGCTGGGCGGATGTCCGTTCGCGCCCAATGCCACGGGCAATATCGCGACGGAAGATCTGGTCAACCTGCTCAACCGCTCCGGGATTGATCATGATCTAGATCTGCAGAAAGCCATCGCCACCAATCAGTGGTTCGAAACGATTCTCGGCCGGCCGCTGCCGTCTCTGGTTGCGAGAGCCGAATCCTGAATGACAAGATAATAAGAGAGAGATTGAAATATGGGGTATCGATTGGGTGTCGACGTCGGCGGAACTTTTACCGACCTGCTGCTGATTGACGAGGCTACCGGCCAGACGTTCCGGGACAAGGTCCCGTCGACCCCGAGCGACCCCTCTCAGGCGGTGATCAATGGCGCAAGGGGGTTGTGCGAGCGACAGGATATCGCGCCCGACCAGATCGATCTGTTCCTGCACGGCACCACCGTCGCGACCAACGCGGTGCTGGAGAAGAAAATTGCAAAGGTCGGACTGGTGGTCACCGACGGCTATCGCCACTTGATGCAGATTGCCCGCAGTCTGGTGCCTGGTGGGCTGGCAGCTTGGATCATCTGGCCAAAACCTGAACCCATGGCAGCCCTCGAACGCACGATCGAAGCACCGGAACGAATGGATGCCGAAGGCAATACTGTCCGCGAACTGGACGAGGGAGAAATGCGCGCCCGACTAGAAAAGCTCAAGGCATCGGAAGACATCGAGGCGCTGACCATCTGCCTGATGAACAGCTATGTCGATGGTCGTCACGAAAAGGCCGTCGCGGCCATTTGTGCCGAGGTCTTTCCGGATATTCCGATTTCCATCTCCTCCGACATCCTGCCGGAAATGCAGGAATATGAACGCGCCCTCACGACCATCGCCAATAGCGCGGTGCGCCCGGCTGTCGCCCGCTATGTCGGCAATCTGGAACGGGAACTGGAGGATTGGGGTAGCAAGGCAAAGCTCAACCTGCTGCGCTCCGATGGCGGATTGATGTCGGCGGAAAAAAGCGCCGAGGCGCCGGTCAATCTGCTGATGTCCGGGCCGGCCGGTGGTGTTGCCGGTGCCGTCTGGGTAGCGAAAAGCGCGGGCGTAAAAAATATTCTCACGCTTGATATGGGCGGCACGTCGACCGATGTGGCGCTGATTGAAAATGGCGCGGCGCGGCTGCAGCGGGAAACCTCGGTCGGGGACCTCAATGTCCGTGCGTCGTCGATCGACGTCAAAACCGTGGGCGCCGGCGGCGGCTCGATCGCCTTTGTGCCCGAACTGACCAAGGCGCTGCGGGTCGGCCCGGAGAGCGCCGGCGCGGTCCCCGGCCCGGTGGCTTATGGCAAGGGCGGGGAATTGCCGACCGTGACCGACGCCAATGTCGTGCTCGGCTATTTGCCGGAATCGCTGCTCGGCGGCAGCTTTACTCTCGATCGCGAGGGTGCGAAGAAATCGGTGCAGACGATCGCCGACGCGCTGGGTATCGACCTGATGGATGCCGCTGCTGGGATCATCGATATCGTCAATGAAAATATGTTCGGCGCGCTGCGGCTGGTCTCGGTGCAGCAGGGCTATGATCCGCGCGACTTCGCCCTGATGGGCTTTGGCGGCGCCGGACCGCTGCACGCCAATGCGATGGGCAAGCTGATGAACAGCTGGCCGGTGATCATTCCGCCCTCGCCGGGCGTCCTCTGCGCCTATGGCGATGCAACAACGCGACAACGCGTCGAAACGCAGCGCAGCTTCAATAAGATGGTGCAGAATACCAGCGACGAGGAGCTTACCGCCTATCTCGACAATCTCGGCGCACAGGTCAAACAGGAGCTGGAGGCCGAAGATGTCGCGCCCGGCGATATCGAATTGCTTTATGAAATCGATATCCGCTACGCTGGCCAAGCCTTCGAAATTCCCCTGTCGGTGGAACCCGAAGGCCTTTCGATTGCCAGCCTGATCGCCCGCTTCGATACCGAGCACGAACGATTGTTCACCTTCAATCTCGACGAGACACCGCACGAAATCGTCAACGTCCGCGCCGTGGCGCTCGGTAAATCCGCCGATGTTGCGCCGCCATCGATCAGCAAGGGCGACGCCGACCCGGGCGCCGCAAAAACCCGCGATCATCAACTCTACATGGACGGCAAGATGCAGGACGCGGCAATCTATGACCGCGCCCTGCTGAAAGCTGGCAATCGCGTCCAGGGACCTGCCATCGTCACCGAAATGGACAGCACGACATTGGTGCACAGCGGCTGTGAAGCGCTGGTGGACGACCATGGCAATCTGATCATCAACCTGGTGGAAGGAGCCTGATATGCCCGCACAGATTATTGAAACCAACCAAGCTCCCTTCAACAAGGTCGAGGTTGATCCAGTCACCCTCGACATCATGGAAAACGCCCTGCGCAACGCTCGGATCGAGATGGACGCCACTTTGGTGCGCACCGCCATGTCGCCCGGTATCCGCGAACAAGGCGACGCCTTTCCGCTGATCGCCGACCGCGACGGCAAGATGGTGGTCGGCCAGTTCGGCAGCTTCATCGACGGCTTCCTGCGCTCCTATCCCGGCACGATCGAGGAAGGCGACATGATCTTCCTCAGCGACCCTTACAGCTGCGACGGCGCCGTCAGTCATAATAATGACTGGCTGGTTCTGCTGCCGGTCTATCGCGGCGGCAGGCTGGTCGCCTGGACCGCGATGTTCGGCCACCAGTCCGACATTGGCGGCAAGGTGGCCGGTTCGATTCCGATCGACAGCAAGAGCGTGTTCGAAGAAGGCGTCCGGATACCGCCGGTCAAAATCTACCAGAAGGGCGTCTATAACGAGGAGATGGTCAAGGTCGTCCTGCACCAGAGCCGCAAACCGGACTGGTGCGCCGCCGATCTCAACGCGCTGATCGCTTCCTGCCGGGTGGCGGCCCGCCGGGTCGATGAAATATGTGCGCGCTTTGGCGAGGATGAATTTGCCGGTGCCACCGATCTGCTGCTCGAACGCAATCACCGCGCGATGAAACATCTGATCGAAACCAGCATCGGCGAGGAACCGGTCAGCTTCAGCGACTATATCTGCGACGACGGCGTCGGTTTCGGCCCCTACAAGATCAGCTGCAAAATGTGGCGCGAGGGCGGCAAGGTCATCCTCGATTTCGAAGGCACCGACCCGCAGGCGCCAAGCTCGATCAACTTCTTCCTCAACGAAAATATGTTCAAGATGTTCTTCGGCATCTATATGATCATGGTCTTCGACCCGCAGATCCTGTTCAACGACGGCTTCTACGATCTGGTCGATGTCCGCATTCCGGAAGGGTCGCTGCTCAAGCCGAAATATCCCGCCGCACTAGCCGGCCGGACCCATGCGCTGGGCCGGATTTTCGATATATTGGGCGGCCTGCTCGGCCAGCGCCAGCCAGAATTCCTCAACGGTGCCGGTTTCTCGTCCAGTCCACATCTGATGTATTCGGGCTTCGACAAGGGCGGTGAATGGTTCCAGCTGTTCCAGATCGGCTTTGGCGGTATTCCCGGGCGGCCCTTCGGCGACGGTCCGGACGGCCATTCGCTGTGGCCCGGCTTCACCAATGTGCCGAACGAATTTCTCGAGAAATATTTCCCTCTGCGAATCGAGCGCTACGAGGCCAAGCCCGATAGCGGTGGCGCCGGCAGCTTCCGCGGCGGCAACGGCATCCACATGACTTACCGTTTTCTGGAGCCCGGAACGGTGGCAATCCACGATGACCGCTGGTTCACCTATCCGTGGGGCGTCAATGGCGGCCAGCCCGGTGACCGGGCGACCAAGATACTGGAACGGGCGGACGGATCGAAAGAGGTGGTCGGCAACAAGCAGGACGGTATCGAGGTGCGCGAAGGCGATCTGCTGCACTTCATTACCTGGGGTGGTGGCGGCTGGGGCAACCCGCTCGAGCGCGACCCCGAACTGGTCGCTCTGGAAATCCGCCAGGGACTGGTGACCGTCAAAGGCGCGCGCGATTATGGCGTGGTTATCGCCGATGACGGCAGCGTCGATGGTCCGGCCACCGAAAGCCTGCGCGCGGAAATGGCGGCCGATGTGGTCGAGAGCGACAGTCCTTTCAACTTTGGCCCCGATATCGAGACCTTGCGGGCCAATTGTCTGGAAGAAACCGGACTGCCGGCACCAGTGCAGCCGGGAACGGTCGCCGCCTAGCAATTTGTCGCTATCCAAAGTGCGGTTTGTCGCACCTTGTCCAAGCCCCTAGACTGGTCGCCAATCCGGTTACGGGAGAGGTGCGATAGTCGATAGCGAGACAGATGTTCTGATCATCGGTGCGGGGGCAGCGGGGCTGACCGCCGCATTGGCCGCGCATGAATCCGGCGCCTCGGTCCGGCTGATCGAAAAGCAGAAGCGGCTGGGCGGAACCGCCGCGATCTCCGGCGGCGTGGTCTGGCTCCCCGATCATGACCAGATGGCCGCGCAGGGCATAGAGGATAGCAGCGCCGATGCATTGGCCTATTTTCTCTCCCTCGACCATGGCGAGATGGATGAAGCCGTGCTGTCTGCCTTTGTCACCGAAGCCGGACCGATGCTCTCCTTTCTGACCGGCTTGGATGCGATCAGGTTGACGATGATGCCCGATTATCCGGACTATTATGAGGACCGCCCCGGCGCGAAAACGGGTGGCCGCTCGCTCGACAACGAGCTGTTTGACTTCAAGACGCTCGGCCAGTGGAAAGACTGGGTATTCGCACATGGCCCGGCACCCAGAATGATGTTGCGCGAAACGCCGCTCGGCGGCGGCAGCGGTTTGGTTGATCCAGCAGAAATGCAGCGCCGCGAAACCGAAGATCTGCGCGGCTGGGGCCAGGCGCTGGTCGGGCGGTTGCTTAAGGCCTGTCTCGATCGCGGCATCGAGCCGGTGCTGGGATGCGGCGGCTATCGTCTGCTGGTCGAGAATGGCCGGGTGACCGGCGCGATTGTCGAACGCAATGAGAGGCGGGAAACCATCATGGCGCGCAATGGCGTGATTCTCGCCACTGGCGGATTCGAATGGAATGACGCGCTGAAACATGCCTTTTTGCGCGGACCACTGGAAGCGCCGGCCTCGCCGCCCAGCAATCGCGGCGATGGTCTGAAAATGGCGATTTCCGCGGGGGCGGGTCTTGGCAACATGACCAGCGCCTGGTGGGTGCCCACGCTCGCGATACCCGAAGCACAATGGCAAAGCGGCGAGACCCGCAACATGCCGGTGCTGATCGAAAGGACGCTGCCGCACGGCATCATGGTCAACCGCGAGGGCAAGAGATTCTGCAACGAAGCGGCCAATTATTCCGCGCTCGCGGGGGCCTTTCATGCCTTCGATCCGGCAAGCTATGCCTATCCCAATCTCCCCGCCTATCTGATCTTCGACTCGCACTATCGGGAGCGCTATCCGCTTTCTTCGATCATGCCCGGCACGCCATTGCCGGAATGGGTGGCACAAGCCGGTTCGCTCGAAGAGCTGGCGGCCCAAATCGGCGTCGATGCGAAGAATCTCCCCGCCACCGTCAACCGGTTCAACGAGCTGGCCGAGCAACTGGATGATCAGGATTTCGGCCGCGGCAAGACCGGCTATGACCGCTTTTACGGCGACCGCTCCCGCGACGGTGCTGCAGCCACATTGGGCGGTGTCACCAAGGCCCCCTTTTATGCGGTGGAAATCCGGATGGGGGCGCTTGGTACCAATGGCGGCGCGAAAACCAACGCACAGGCGCAGATCGTCGACGTCGATGGGGAACCGATTGCCGGGCTGTTTGGCGCCGGCAATGTGATCGGCGCGCCCACCGGCAGTGTCTATGCCGGAGCGGGCGGCACATTGGGACCGGCCCTGACATTTGGTTATATCGCCGGTCGCGCAGCGGCCAAACGGGTCAACCAGTGACCAGCAGGATCAAGGGAGCGTAATAATGGGTATTTTGGATCAGTATAAACTCGACGGCGAAGTCGCGGTCGTAACCGGAGCCGGCAAGGGGATCGGGCGGGCGATCGCGCTCGGCCTGGCCGAAGCGGGCGCTGATGTCGCCATCGCCGCGCGCTCCGCCGATGATCTGGAAAAGGTGGCCGGAGAAATCCGCGCACTGGGCCGCCGCGCCATCGCGGTTCCGACCGATGTGACCAGCCGCGCCGCTCTCGAAAATCTCGCCAACCGCGCGGTCGAGGAACTGGGCCGGCTGACGATCTGGGTCAGCAATGCGGGCGGATTGCCCGATGGCACGCCCCGCTATCTGACCCGCACGCCGGAAGACAGCTGGGACGCGCAGATTGAGCTCAATCTGAAGAGCGTCTGGATGGGTGCGGTCGCCGCTGCCAGCCATATGGGCGAAAACGGCGGTGCGATTATCAACATCTCTTCCCGCGCGGCAATCGGCGGGCAAGTGAAAAACGCGCCTTATGGCGCCTCCAAGGCGGCGGTGAACAGCCTGACCGCAAGCCTGTCGCTTGAACTCGCGCCGAAAATTCGCGTCAACGCAGTGGCGCCCGGCCCGATCCCGACAGAGAATTTCGACGAGTCGATGGGCATTGATTCGGAAGAAAAACGCGCAGCGCTGCTCAAGCAGTTCCAGATTCCGCTGGCGCGTTTCGGCCGGGAAGAGGATATTGCCGCCGCCGTGGTTTATATGGCGTCGCCTGCCTCCAGCTGGGTCACGGGCCAATGTCTCTATGTTACTGGCGGCAAGTGATTTTTCAGGCGCGTTGGCGCTTCATCCACGTCCAGACACGCCAATAATGGAAACCCGCCCATAGGTTGAAGAGCGCCAGCACCGCGAGCGCTTGCTGCAAGGCGCTTGCCTCCAGCGCGCGATCACCCCCGGCAAAATAGTCGGATAGGCCACCGACAAAGACCGGACCGATGCCCAATCCGACGAGGCCTGCGATCATCAGATAGATTGCCACCGCCATCGCCCGCGTCCGGTCACTCGCCAGAGTCTGGACGGCGGCGAAACTGGGTCCGAAATAGAAGGTCGCGGCAAAGGTCGGGATACCGAGCAGGGCGATCGCGATATTGGCATTGTCGGCATAGATGGCGGCAATCATGCCGGGCGCGGCGAGCGCCAGCACCAGCCCGCTTGTCAGCAAGGGCAAGGCCGGATCCCGCTTGCCGATCAGATCGCCGGTCTTGCCGCCGAACCAGGCGCCGAATCCGCCAGTCAAACCGACCATCACGCCCAGTTTCCAGCCAAGCTCGCCATAGTTCATGCCGTGCACCCGGACAAACAGGCCGCCGTAGAAACTGGCCAGACCATAAGAAATAAATTGCACCAAAACGCCTGCGGCCACGAGATGCCAGTAGGCGGGTTTGCGCGACAGTTCGAGCAGGGCGGCGCGCAAGGTCATTTCGCCCGCCACCGGTTGAAAGGCCTTGGCCAGACTGACCTTGCCACGCGGATCGGGCACGGTGAACCAGATCACCAGAGCGATTATGATGCCCGGCAGGCCGGCCAGCAGAAACGCCGCCCGCCAGCTGAACATTTCCGTAATATAGCCGCCACCGGCATAGGCAATGAAAGCACCAAGCGGCACCGCCGCCCCCATGATACCGAGCGCGCCGGCCCGGCGCTCCGGTGGGAACAGATCGGCGATCAGACTGTGCGACGCCGGCGCCGATCCCGCTTCACCAATGCCGACACCGACCCGCGCCAGAAACAGCTGCACGAAATTGCCCGCCATGCCGCATAGCACCGTCATCAGCGACCAGATGGCAATGGCAATGGCGATGATTCGGCTACGGTTCCAGCGATCCGCCAGCGCCGCCAGCGGGATCGCCAGCGTGGTATAGAAAATTGCGAAGGACAGGCCGGTCATCAGGCCAAGTTGCGTGTCCGACAGGCCAAGATCGCGCTTGATCGGTTCCGCGACGATCGAGATCACCTGCCGGTCAAGAAAGTTGAGCATCGTGACGATGAACAGGATCGCGAGCGCGTAATTGGCGCGCCGGCGCGAGGCAGACCCATTGTCTGCCGAAATCTCGAAGCCCTCGTTGGGGCGATTGTCCTCTACCATCCGCCAGCTATGACAGGATTATTTTCTTCCCGGCACCCTTTGTTTAGCTAGGGCTGCCCATTCTTCAGATCAGAGCGACTGGCCGTCATCGATGACAATATCCGACCCTGTCACCATCCTCGACGCGTCTGAGGAAAAATAGAGCATCATCGGATCGAGTGATTCGATATCCTGCAAGCGGCGGCGGTGGAAGCCGGCAATCTGCGCTTCGCCGCCTGCGGTCTGGTACCAGTCACCCTGAATCTCGGTTGGGATATAGCCCGGGTGGATCGTATTCACATTCACACCCATCCGCACCCATTCGCGCGCTAGATTACGGCCGAGATGGGTCACGCCGGCCTTGCTCGCGGCATAGGCGCTGTCGCCTTCCCCGGTCAGCCGCGAGGTGATCGATCCGATGATCACGATCCGGCCGTTTTCCTTCTCCCGGCTGCCGCTGGCGATCAGTCGCTTGGCCCCTTCGCGGGCGACCAGATAGACGCCCTTGAAATTGGTATCGAGCAGCATCTGCAACCGGTCGGCGGGCACTTCGGTTGATCGCCCGCTCGCGGCGACACCGGCATTGGCGACAATCGTATCGACCGTTCCAAATTTTGCTTCAGCAGCATCATAAGCAGCGATGATCGACGCTTCGTCGGTAACATCCAGTGGCACCGCCAGCGCCTGACCGCCTTCAGCGATGATTTCCTTCGCCAAGGCGTCGGTCCGGTCCGTCCGCCGCGCACCAAGCACGACATTTGCGCCGGCCGCTGCAAACAGACTGGCAAAGCGCGCGCCAAAACCTGATGATGCACCGGCGATCAGCGCGGTGCGGCCTGCAAGCGAAAAGGGGATGTCCATGGTGTCTCTGCTCCGGGATAGAATGTTCAACAACCCCTAGACGATCCCGAAATAGTCAGCCAATAGTCAATTGCATAGGAGAGAATAATGATAGACATGTCCATCGATTTTACTGGGCAGACCGTTTGCATAATTGGCGGCTCAAGTGGCATTGGCAATGCCAGCGCTCAGGCCTTTCGCGCCGGGGGTGCCGAGGTCCATGTCACCGGCACACGGAGCAGCGAAGCTGACTATCGCCCCGCGGAAGGCTCAGACCTGACCGGTCTGGTCTATCACCAGCTCGATGCCGGTGACGATGCCGCGATCATTGCATTGCGCCAGAAATTCACCAGGCTAGACATATTGGTCTGCGCGCAAGGCATGGTCTTATACAAACGCGCCGAATTCGAACCGGAAAATTTCGCCAAAGTCATGCAGGTCAATCTCAACAGCCTGATGACCTGTGCGGGCCAGTTTTACGACCTGCTGAAAGAAGCAAAGGGCTCGCTGATCATCATCAGTTCAACGGCTGCCTTTCACGCCACCGTCGGTAATCCCGGCTATAATGCTTCCAAGGCCGGTGCGGCCGGACTGACCCGCACATTGGGCAAGGCCTGGGCGCCGGATGGTATCCGGGTCAACGGTGTCGCCCCCGGTCTGATCGCGACCAAGATGACCAAGGTGACGACCGAAAACCCCAAGCGGCGCGAGGCGACCATCCGATCAATCCCGCTTGGTCGTATCGGCGACCCCGATGATATGGCGGGACTGGTGCTGTTCCTCGCCTCGCCCCTGGCCGGCTATATCGTCGGCCAGACGATCATCGCGGACGGGGGACTATTGCTCTAGCGCCAGCCCCGACGGCGTATCGGCCATCGCCCTGCTGGTCCACCAGAACAGGCAGACCGATACCGTCAGGCTGACCACTGCGGTCACCATGACCGCATAGCTTAGTGACATCGCACCATATTGATCCGCCCAGCCGTCGCTCATCACGCCGATCAGCGCCGGCCCAATCGCATAGCCGAGCAGATTGGCCAGCAGGCTGCCGATGGCAGAGGCCGTGCCGCGCTCGGTCGGCTTCACGGCGGACTGTATCATCGAATAGGCCGCACCCTGGGTGGACACGAGCAATATATAGCCGGCAATATAAAGACCCAGCGTCCATTGAAGGCTGTCGGCAAGCAGACAGGAGGCCCAGAAAGGCAGAGTCAGGCCCAGCGCCAGGGCGCAATACCACGGACGCCATTTCGGGGTTCTCTTTGCCAGATGGTCGGCCAGAAATCCGCCGAATATCATGCCGGGGACGCCGCCAATGAACAGAACCGCGCCGAGATAGAGGCCGGCTTCTCCCTGAGTGATCTCAAATTTGCGTATCAGGATCGGCGCCAGCCAGATGGCGAAGGCGAAGGCCGGAACATTGGCGAAGGCATTGGCCGTGATCACACGAGCGAGGACGGAGTTGCGCCATAGTGAGAGCATCGCTGTCCTGAACGGCTCCTGCTTCGCGACACCGGCCGCGCTCGCATCGGCCGGGAAAAAGCGGCCACGCACCGGTTCCTTGACGGTCAGATAAAGTATGATACCCAGCAGTACGCCGGGCAGGCCCAGCAGGATGAAGGCCCAGCGCCAGCCATATTCGGACGCCAGATAACCGCCCGCCGAATAGCCGAGAACCGGACCGAGCACAGCACCGGCGGTAAAGATACCCATGGCACGCGACAGTTCGTGCGGCGCAAAATAGTCGGTGATGATCGATACCGACGGCGGCGCACCACCGGCTTCCCCGACACCGACGCCGAGTCGCGCCAGAAACAGCGTCCAGAAACCGGTGGCCGCGCCGCATAATGCAGCCATGATGCTCCACAGCGAGACCGCCATCGCCACCATCGTCCGGCGATTGGTCCGATCCGCCAGCCGGCCGGCAGGAATGCCGAGCAGCAGATAGAATATGGTGAAAGCGGTACCGGCGAGCAGTCCGATCTGCGTATCGCTCAGCAGGAATTCGGCCTTGATGTCCTCGATCAGGATCGACATCACCAGACGGTCGGTGATGTTGAACGTGAAGGTCAGCATCAACATGATCAGAACATAATATCGATAGACCCCGCCGGAAGTCTGGTCAGATAACTTACTCATAAACATCCTCTCCAACGGATGCCTGTGATCTAGCGCGAAAAAAGGGATAGAACCAGCGTGGCTCTATCCCCTTATTTGATAGGAGCAATATTCATGCAGACCCGCACCGTTCGTCCCGCGCCTGTCGCAGCACGAACGGATATGCCCGCCTAACCTGCGGTTAGTGCAATGTGTCGCCGCATATGATGGTCAACGCTGCCGAATTCGCCCTCGATGATAGACAGGCGCTTGAAATAACTGCCCACCGCGAGTTCGTCGGTCATGCCCATGCCACCATGGGTCTGGATCGCCGACTGGCCGATGAAGCGCGCGGCCTGGCCGATACGGACCTTGGCTGCAGAGATATTCTTCTTGCGCGTTGCGTCATCCTCGTCGAGCTTGATCGTCGCCAGATAGCACATTGACACCGACTGTTCATATTCCATCAGCATGTCGGCCATGCGGTGCTGCAAGACCTGAAAGGAACCGATCGGGGTGCCGAACTGCTTGCGCTGGCGAGAATATTCGACCGTGGTTTCGTTGGTGACCTTCATCGCACCGATCGCTTCGGCGCAGACCGCTGCGGTCGCTTCGTCAACGACCTTCTCGATCAGCGGCAGGCCATTGTCCGCCTCACCGATCAGGGCGTCGCCGGAGACTTTGACATTCTCGAAATAGACTTCCGAAGCGCGGCGGCCATCGACCGTTGCATAGTCGCGGGTGCTGACGCCTTGTGCATCTTTGGCGACGATGAAGAGGGAAACACCATCCTTGTCGCTCTGTCCGCCGGATGTGCGCGCGGTAACGACCAGATGCGTCGCCCAGGGCGCGCCTATGACAACCGCCTTGTGGCCGTTGAGAATATAATCGCTGCCGTCGGCCTTGGCCGTCGTTTCCAGATTGGCCAGGTCATAGCGCCCGCGCGGTTCGGCATAAGCAAAGGCAAAGACCATCTCGCCGGAAATGATACCACCGATATATTCTTCGCGTTGCGTCGCATTTCCACCATGTTTCAAGGCCCCGCCAGCGCAGACCACGGATGGGATAAACGGCTCGACCGCCAGGCCCTTGCCGAATTCTTCCATGATGATCATCGCTTCGGTGGCGCCGCCAAAGCCACCATCTTCTTCCGAAAACGGGGCCGCCAGCATGCCCAGCTCGGCGAGCTGCGCCCAAAGCTCCGGCCGCCAGCCGGATTCGCTTTCGATCACGCCGCGGCGCGTATCGAAATCATATTCCTCGCGGATCAGGCGCGAAATGCCGTCGCGCACCATATTCTGTTCGTCGGTAAAATCGAAATCCATGTTAATTCCCCTCTGTCGGTCCGGTTAAAGGCCGAGGATCATTTTGGTGATGATGTTGCGCTGGATCTCGTTGGACCCGCCGTAGATCGACGTCTTGCGCATGTTGAAATAGGTCGGTGCCGCGTGATGGGCATAATCCGGACCAATCGGAAAGTCGTTCGACCCGTCATCTGGGAAGCTGCGGAAATCGGGCGTGCCATAATGGCCAACCGCTTCCAGGGTCAGCTCGGTGAGCCGCTGCTGGATTTCCGTACCCTTGACCTTCAGCAAAGAGCTTTCCGGTCCCGGCCCCTTGCCCGCCTGTTCGCCGGCCAGCGTCCGCAGTTCAGTGATTTCCAGCGCCGAGAGATCGATTTCCAGCTGGCTGATTTTCTGGGCAAAGCCCATGTCCTCGATCAGCGGCTTGCCGTCGAGCAATTCGGCAGCAGCAATTTCCTTGAGCTGTTCGACGCCGCGCTTCGATCGCGCCACGCCGGCAATGCCGGAGCGTTCATGCGCGAGCAGGAACTTGGCATAGGTCCAGCCCTTATTCTCTTCGCCGATCAGATTGGTTGCCGGTACGCGGACATCGGTCAGCCACACTTCGTTAACCTCGTAGCCACCGTCGATCAGTTTGATCGGGCGCACTTCGATACCCGGCGTATTCATGTCGACGAGGATGAAGCTGATGCCCATTTGCGGCTTCGGTGCATCGGAGTCGGTCCGGCACAGGAAGAAACCCCAGTCGGCATGCTGCGCCAGCGTCGTCCATGTTTTCTGGCCGTTGATGATATAATCATCGCCATCGCGTACCGCAGTGGTTTTCAGCGAAGCCAGATCGGAACCGGCACCAGGCTCCGAATAGCCCTGACACCACCAGACATCACCCGAACGGATCCCGGGCAGATGTTCGGCTTTCTGCTCTTCATTGCCGAATGTGTAGATCACCGGTCCGACCATCGATACGCCGAAAGGCAGCGGCATGACCGTGTTCTTGCGGGCATTTTCCTCACCCCAGATATAGCGCTGCGTCGGGGTCCAGCCGGTGCCGCCATATTCGGTTGGCCAGGCCGGAACCGACCAGCCTTTCTTGCCGAGAATCTTATGCCAGGCGAGCATATCCTCGCGGCTCATTTCATCCTGAACACCACGCGTTCCGATATCTTTCGGATAATTATTGTCAATAAAGTCACGCACTTCGGCGCGAAAGGCCTTTTCTTCTTCTGTGAATTCCAGATTCATGGGAGTGCTCCTTGGTCAGAATTTGCCCGGACTATAGGCTGAAAACCGCGCAAAACAAGCAATTAACCGAGCAATTAAGCTGACGCTACGGCAAGCGTGGATCGCCGCCAGTCCCCGCCTGATGCTCGGTCGAAAACTTGTCCTTGCGGCGCCGGCCGAATCTCATGCTGCGTTCCAGCCGGGCACGCAGCGCGGTATAATAAGCCTCGAGAAAAATACGCTCGTCTCCGCTGCCGGGTTCCCATCCGATTTTCTGACAAATCGAAGCCGCTACTCTTTCCAGCGCATCATCTTGGCCACTACGCAGGACATTTTCCAGCGTCTGCAGCTCATATTCGCCATAGACCGACAGGTCTTCGTCAGAAAATTGATATTGTGCGGTCGGCGCTGCTTCGTCGGATGATGCTGCTGCAGGGGCGACAATATCCCCGAGATCCTTTTTCACATTCTCGATCACCCAGGTCCCTGCAATCACATCGCCGCCGCGCAGCCGGTCCTTGTTGAACAAAGGAAAGAGCAGGAACATCAATACCCAGAGAAAACCGGCCCAGGCGGTCATATCCGTCAGCGAACCACTGGCTTCCCCTGAGGTCAGGAATACCAGCGGCAGAAACAGTTCGATATCCCGGACAATATTGCGGGCAATTACCGCTTCCGCAGTTAAACGGCCACCATTTCTGGCCGCCACCCGGATACCGACCGCCCGCTTTCCCCAAGTCGCAGCACGATCACCCAGTTCGAAATAGAGAAAATAGGCGTTGCGGAACAGAAAAACCGAAATGAGCCAGAGGACCGCCAGCAGTTGCACAGGACCGCTGGCATTTTCCAGACTGTCGGCAGAAGCCAGCCCGAAACCCCAGAACAGCAGCATCCCGCCTATTGTCACTAAAACGATGAGCCCGAGTATGATGATGATATCCAGCGCGAGCGCGCCGGCCCTTGCTCCGGCTGCGGCCACCGTGACATTCAGCGACACGCCTTCGGGCGTCACCATGACCCGGTCGAGCTTGGGATTGGCCGATCGCCGGATCCACGGCTCGGCGGCTTTGCTGCTCATGCCCCCGGCCTCCCCGTTTGACGTCCGAAGCGGAAGAAATAGAGCAGCCAGAACAACAGCATCCCGCCACCAACGGCAAAACGTCCGATACTATTGTTAATCAACTGACGCGCATAGCCTTCGAGCAGACCGGCGCAAATCAGCATGAGAATGACTCCGACCATCACCAGCGCCGCCCGTTTTCCCGCGTCACTCGCGGCATTGAGGTGCGATTTGGCTCCCGGAAAGGCTATCGATCGGCCGACATGAATTCCAGCGGCCCCCGCCAGCAGGATCGCGAACAGTTCGGTCGTCCCGTGAATCGAAAGCCAGCCGATAAAATCAACCGTCAGCCCCCGCTGCGCAAAGACCCAGAGCATGGCCCCGAGCAACGCCATATTGTGAATCAGCAGCAATATACTGGGGATGGCAAAGGCGAAACCCAGAGCAAAAGCGAGCAGCGCAACCTGCGCATTGTTGCTGAACAGAAAAGCCGCAAAAACCGCGAGACCGTCTCCGTCGTGCGCCCCGAACAGTGTTTCACGCAGGGCTTGTTCGCTCGCCCCCGGCACCCGGGCATCGGCGAAATTTCCCGGTACCAGTGCGTAGAACCAGTCGCTGTTGCCGGCGACCAGAATATAGCCGATCACCGCGCCGGCCATCATCACCAGCAGGGCAATCCAGATATCTGGTTGGATCGCCCGTACCGCCCGGCTCCACCCCCCGCCGAAAAAGCTCCCGAGCCAGCGACCGAAACTGGTCTGTGTGCCGTAGACCATGAAATAGGAGCGCAGTGCCAACCCCTCAAGATAGTCTATCAGGCCGGCGTCGAGCGAATTTTCCCGGGCGATCGACAGGCTGGACAGCAGCGTCCGGTAAAGTGTCGGTAGCGCCAGGACATCCTCGTCGGACAGTTGGCGGGCCTTGCCCTTTTCCATTTTGCTTATGATCGATTCCAGCCGGATCCAGTCGGTCTCCCGTTCCAGGCGAAAGCGGTCGCTGCGCAGCACCGCGGCGTTAAGGGCCTGTTCGCTGCTCACAGGCTGCCCCGTCGTTTGATTTTGAGATAGGTATTGATCAGCCTTGTCCCGATGTCCTGATACGCCCCCTCGATCACGTCAATGCCCATATGCCGGAGCTTGGTCAGCACCAGATTTTTCTGCTCAAGCAGATTCTGCGCTGTCACAGCCCGGGCGACATCCTCGGCGCTTTCGGGAGCCTTGTTGATGATTCCGGCCAGCTCCCGGTCCTGCAATATCACGAACAGCACCAGATGCCGGTCAATCAGCCGCGCCGCTGCCTCGAGCATCAGATCAGCCGCGGTGGGATCGGTAAAGTCGGTGAAAATGACGATGAGCGAGCGGCGCTGGAGCCGGCTTTGCAAGGTCGAGAGCGCCAAGGTGTAATTGCTCTCCTGATGCCGGTAATCGATGGTTGCTGCATCCTGCTGCAGGCGGAAGAAATTGCGGCTGCCCGAGAGAAAGGGTGTCGACAATTCCGGTTTCGCTGCAAAACTGAACAGGCTGGTCCGGTCGCCTGCCTTCAACGTGATATAGGCGGTCAGCAATGCAGCCGACACGGCCCGGTCGATGCGCGGCAGTCCATCTATCGGTTCGCACATCGCCGCACCGCAATCCAGCGCAAAGACGATCTGGTTGTTTCGCTCGGTATCATATTCCTTGGCCAGCAATTTGCTGTGCCGCGCCGATCCTTTCCAGTCGATGCTGCGCCGGTCCATACCCGGCTGATATTCGGCAAGAGCTTCGAACTCGCTGCCTTCTCCCCTGAACTTGCGGGCCAGCAACCCGAATATGGAATCGCGCAGGAACATCTGGATCGTCGGACTGCGAATGGCTGATATATTCGGCAGCACGGCCACGTTCTGCTTGCTCTGTTTCTGGATCTGCCGCCAGGCCAGACCCAGCGGCCCGCTCCATCTCAGCCAGAGCCTGCCGATCCGGCCGGTGCCGCGACGGACAGGAACGATGGTGCTTTGGCCCGAGAAGATACCGTTGGCCGCGCCGTTGCCTTCCAGCTCGAAAGTAACCGTTCCCTTCTCAGCCAGGCGTTCGTCCAGCCCGAGATTGCCCGACAGGCTGCGCGGGGCAATCCTGCCGGAGAATTCCGCCGCCAGCGCCAGTTGCAGCGGAACACCAATTTCACCACTGGGGGGCACCGCCAGCCGAACATCTTCGGACTTTGCCGCAACCAGTCCATCGAATAGCAGCAGCAGCAGCAACATCACCGCCCAAGCGGCACCGACGGCCCATAGCGCCGGGGTAATCGCCGCCAGAATCGCGGAAATTGGCGCGCCGAGAGCGATGAGCCAGACGGCTCGCCGGGTCGGATAGAAATTCAACGCGGCGCTTCCGTCCGTTCAACCAGATCGTTGATAATAGTGTCAACCTGCCGGCCCTCGATCTCGGCGGCGGGCGACAATATCGACCGGTGGCGCAAGACGGATGGCGCCAGCGCCTTCACATCATCGGGGATAACATAGTCCCGGCCGGAGATTGCCGCGCGGGCGCGGGCGGCGTGGGCCAGCATGATCGCGGCGCGCGGGCTGGCGCCGTTCTCCAGATCGGCGGTTTCGCGCGTCGCCCGGATCAGCCGCACGACATAATCGACGACATCCTCGACCAGTTTCACCGACTGCACCGCTCCGGTTACCGCAGCCAGGGTTGCACTGTCGACCTGCTGTTCGATCTCAAAATCCTTCGCTGCCGGCGCGCCGATCCGCTCGCCATAACGGCTGACGATTTTCTTTTCTTCCTCGGCATCGGGATATGCAATCAACAGCTTGAACAGGAACCGGTCAAGCTGCGCCTCGGGCAGCGGATAGACACCCTGCTGCTCGATCGGATTCTGGGTGGCAACCACCATGAAGCGCGAGCCGAGCGCATGGGTCTCGCCATCAATGGTGACAGAGCGTTCCTGCATCGCTTCCAGCATCGCCGCCTGGGTTTTCGGCGGGGTACGGTTGATTTCATCAGCGAGCAGCAGATCGCAGAAGATCGGACCGCGAGTCAGCGTGAAACTGCTGGTCTGGAAATTGAACAGATTGGAGCCGATAATGTCCCCGGGCATCAGATCGGGGGTAAACTGGATCCGGCCGAAGTCGAGGCCCAAGGTGGCCGAGAAACATTGCGCCAGAAAAGTCTTAGCCGTGCCCGGCGGCCCTTCGAGCAGGACATGGCCGGACGAAAAGAGCGCGATCAGCAAATGATCGACAATCTCTTCCTGCCCGACTATCGCCTTGGCCACCTGACCGCGGATATTGTCCGCCAGCGTTTTCAGTTCGTCGATCTTCATCCGATAATTTCCTTTTTCCAGGCGTGTAGGGCCGCAGCCCCTTCGGCAATATCTTGTGGCTTGCGGGCACGAACAAGCTGGTGAAACAAGGCCGAGAAACGGTTGCCTTCGCTCTCGCCCAGTTCATCCAGCCGCTCGAGAATTTCCTTGTCATCGGCCTGCGGGCTGATGCCGACCGCTTCGGCCGCTTGCGCACGGATCATCTCGGCATAGGGGTCGGTTACCAGATATCCGCGCTGCATCCGGTTGATGAACGCGCCGCTGTTGTTGACCAGCGCGGTCTTGCCGAAGTCCAGGCTGCGTTGCTCACGAACCGGCGGACCGAACCGGTTGAAGGCCATCCAGGCTGCGGCCAGCGCAGCGGTAATGAGACAGATGGTCGCCGAAAGAAATGGTGGCGTGAACGCCAGCGTGAGCAGATTTTCCGCGCCTCCAAGACCGTTAAAGGTCAGATCGAAGGTTACGCCACCATCGGCCGCGGTGGATACTGCCTTGACCAGCGCAAGCGCGTGGCGGGCCGTCGGCTTGTCGGCCATGCCCGCATTATTGAGCAAGTCGGCGTCGCCGACGATCACCACCGGAAAGAGGGAGGCATCGATCTCCTCTTTCTCGGTGATGTGCGATTCATCAAGCCGGTCGAGCTGCGCATAGACACCGCCATCATCAAGATAGGCAACCAGCGCGCTGCCAGGCGATGGCCCGCGGACCACCGTGCGGAGCAATTCTCCCTTGATGCTGACCGGATGTTCCGGCGTTTTCACGCCCGCGCCGACCGCCGAGACCAGGGATTGGCCGGAGCCGGCCTTGCCATCGACGCTGATGCTGACCTTGGCCACGTCCTGTAACAGTGCCTCGCCCACAGTCCCGTCCCACGGGTCGTTGCGCACCACCCAGCCTTTTTTCAGCCTATCGCTTCTTGCGACCTGCCATTTCGGCAGGATCACCATCGTTGGCCCGATATAGGAGCGCTGCTGGATCACCGCATCAATATCTTCGGGCGGTACAAATGGTCCGGGTGTCAATATCATCAACCCCTCATTGACCATACCCGCAGGTGAGCGCGAATATTGCACCGGCACACCGGTCTTTTCGAGCAGACTGGCCAGCGCCCGGTAGCCGACAATGCTGTTGGACGCGCCATGCGCATCGCCATTCTTGCCCGAAGCCAGACGGTCGCCCATGCCAAGCCCGTAAAGCAAGGCGATGAACGCGGCAAAGCTGACCGCGAACATGATGATGATCGTCGTCCGCTGAAAGGGATTGGCCTGTACGCTCATCCCGCAACTTCCGCCCGCCGGCCCTTGCCGAGGGCAAAGCCGGCATAAGCCTCGCGCGATTCCAGCCAGCCTTGCTCGTCAACCGGCAAGGCCGCAAACAGGCCGCGCTCGACCTGGCCGGCAATTACCGCAAACATCGCGCGCGAGGCATCGGGCAGGCTGTCAAAGCGCCCGATCTCGCGCGACGTGCTTGACGGTCGCAACAGATTCGGACGATGTTTCTCGATATCGGCAATACTGCGATAGAGCAGCAGGTGGACGGCCTCTTCAAACCGCCCTTTTGCAGCCAGTGCCTCCGCCTCGGCCAGCAATTCGCGTGCGTCCTCCGGGGCGGGTTGCCAGACTGTTTCGGCCACGGGCGTGCGGCTGCGCCACTGTTCGACATAGGGTGCCAATATTATCCAGAGCAAGGTCAGCACACCGGCCGCCAGCAACAGCAGCAGCAATATGCGCAATATCGGCCAGGCCGATCCTATGGCTTCAAACAGGGGTGAGAGGAAGGCACCAAGCCAGTCCAGAAAGTCCAGCCACCATTGCGGAAGCTCCGTCGGCGCGGGACTGGCAGCGGGGGTGAACTGGATATCGGAATCGGCACGCATGCCGTTCCACGCATCGTCAAAAGAAGCGCTCACTTCATTCCCCTTGCCTTGCGCTACTTTTACCACCGCTCCGGTGTTGCAGAATCCAAATGATGGGGCAAGAGCGAAGATAAGATTGGCAGTTCAACTTTACCCGCGATAAAAAATATGCCAGCCTGTCGGTCAAGCGACAGTAGGGAGCAAATAATCTGTCGGTTGCTTGATATAGGGGGAAAGAAAAATGGCCGAACCAACAGGTAAAATCGATATCAGCCGGGTGCTGAACAATACATTTGGCGTGATCATGCGCCATCCCCTGATCTATCTTGGCCTTTCATTCCTGATCATCGGCATCCCCAATGCGTTGCTGCAAACCGCACAGGGCAGCTTCACCACCGGCGCAGACGGCTTTGCTGTCGCATCCAGCTATTCGGCACAAGGGGTCGGGTTCATCGTCCTGATGCTGCTTTCCATCCTGTTGCAGGCGACCCTGATCGTGGCCACGCTGAACGACCTCGGCGGCAAGCCGCTCAGCCTGGCCGATTGTTTTGCAAAGGCCCTGAAAAAACTGCTGCCCCTGATCGGTCTCGGCATCGTTGTCGCTCTGGGCGTCGGATTGGGCATGATGCTGCTCGTCGTTCCCGGTGTCATTCTCTACCTGATGTGGATTGTAGCGACTCCGGTGATGATGGCCGAAGACCGCGGAGTAATCGACTCTCTTAAGCGCAGCGCCGAATTGACCTCGGGATCGAAAGGGATGATTTTCGTGCTGCTGATCATCTTCTTTGTGCTGGCGGTTGTCTTCGGGCTGTTTGTTGCCTTCATTGGATCGCTCAGCACTATATTACTGGCGATCATCACATTGGTCAGCAACACTGTTACCGGCGCGATCCAGGGAGCCGGCGTCGCATCGATCTACGTTGATTTGCGCACCGCGAAAGAGGGCACCGATACCAGTACGCTCGCCGAAATTTTTGCCTGATCCGGACCATCGGGCCGGCTTGGCGCGGGATCCGGGCTATAGCCCAAAGACCGCTTGGCTTGAGGCAGACCCTGGGCTATAAGTTGCAAATTGCTATTTAATAGTCCGGGTGAAAATTCCATGATCAAGCTGAATGTCAACGGTCAGCCCCGGGAGGTCGACGCCGACCCGGCGACGCCCTTATTGTGGATTATACGAGAGAATCTGAAGATGCCCGGCACCAAATTCGGTTGCGGCATCGCCCAGTGTGGCGCCTGTACGGTGCATCTCGACGGCAAGCCGGTGCGCAGCTGTTCGACGCCCCTTTCTGCCGCCGAAGGCAAGACGATCGCCACGATCGAAGGCCTCGCCAGCGAAGACGGCACCTTGCACAAGGTGCAGCAGGCGTGGATCGAGGCGCAGGTCCCGCAATGCGGCTATTGCCAGTCCGGCCAGATCATGTCGGCTGTCGCGCTGCTGGAAAAAAATCCCCGGCCGACCGACGCGCAGATCGACGAAGCCATGGCCGGCAATGTCTGCCGTTGCGGCATGTATGGCCGGATACGCAAAGCGATCAAGGCCGCCGCCGATATCGATCAACCCGCACAAGTGGAGGCGTAGATCATGGGCAAATGGTCAAGACGCGCGTTCATCGGAGCCGGCGTCGCAGCCGGTGGTGCTCTGATTGTCGGCGTTGCCGTCCGTCAGGGCAACCCGATCGACGAACTGGGTCCGCTGCTCACAAACGGCGAGAATGAACAGCTGCTCAACGCCTGGGTGAAGGTGGATACCGACAATGTCGTCACCGCTGTCATCCCGCATGTCGAAATGGGGCAGGGCGTCCATACGGCGCTCGCCCAGATGCTGGCGGACGAGATGGATGCCGACTGGAACAAGGTGCAGATTCTCGAAGCGCCCGCTGACATGCAATATGTATCCGATTCGATCGGCCGCGATTTTCTGTTTCCCAATCTGCAGGTGCCAGCGCTGCTGGAACCGACGGTCGCGGGCGGCATATTGGAACTGGCGCAGGCCATGGGTCTGCAGTTCACCGGCGGCAGCTATTCGGTGCGCGCCACCGGCCAGCGCGCGATGCGCACCGCCGGTGCCGCAGCCCGCGAAATGCTGGTGGCGGCAGCGGCGAGCGAATGGCAGGTTCCGGAAAGCGAGATCACCACGGCAGACAGCATGGTCATCCATGCCAAGAGCGGCAAGTCCGAACCCTTTGCCGCATTTGCCCGCGCCGCCGCAGAGCAAAGCCTCCCCGCCAAGCCTAAGCTCAAATCGCCGGACAATTACAAGATCATGGGCCAGCCAATGGCCCGCCACGATATTCCGGCGAAAGTCGATGGCAGCGCGATATTCGGCATTGATGCCGATGTCCCGGAAATGAAATATGCAGCGGTCAAGGCCCCACCGGTCATCGGTGCCACGGTTGAATCGATGGATGCAAGCACCGCCAAAACCATGCCGGGCGTGCTGCAGATCCTCAACATGGGCGATTTTGTCGCCGTGGTGGCCGACGGCTATTGGCTGGCGCAGCAGGCGCTGAACAGTATCGACACCCGCTACAGCAAAACCGAAGGCGATGGCCTTGATCAAGACGCGATCTTTGCCCGCTACGCCGCCGCTCTCGATGAAGCCGGTGAAGACGGCGGCGATATGCAGACCGAAGCGGGCGATGCAGTCCAAAGCTTTGCCGAGGCCGCAACCAAGGTGGAAGCCGAATATACAGTGCCCTTCCTCGCCCATGCGACGATGGAGCCGATGAACTGCACCGCCTGGGTGCGCGATGGCAAATGCGACGTCTGGTCGGGCCATCAGGCGCCGGTCAATGCACGCCAGGCAGCCGCCGATGCCGCCGGTCTGCCATTCGAGGATGTGACCTATCATAACGGCTATCTCGGCGGCGGTTTCGGACGCCGGTCCGACAATGATGCGATCATCATGGCAACGCGGATCGCCAAGGCCACCGGCTATCCGGTGAAGATGATCTGGTCGCGGGAAGAAGACACGGCGCAGGACCATTATCGCCCGTCGGCGACCAGTCGCTTCAAGGGCGGGCTCGACAAGGATGGCAAATTGATCAGCTGGGACAATATCCACACCCATCTCTTTGATCCCGCAGACGCGCCAACCGTGCCTTATTACAACATCGCCAGTCACAAGATCCGCAAGGTCGATGTGCCGATGCATCTGCGCTTTGGCCCCTGGCGCTCCGTCGATCACAGCCAGCACGGCTTCTTCATCGAATCCTTTGTCGATGAAATGGCCCATGCCGCCGGCAAGGACGGCTATGCCTTTCGCAGGGACCTTCTCGCAGAATCGCCGCGCCATCTGAAGGTGCTCGACACCGCCGCGAAAATGTCGGGCTGGGGCGGCGCGTTGCCAGAAAGACATGGCCGGGGGATCGCCTTTGTGCCGTCCTTCGGGTCGATTGTCGCACAGGTTGCCGAAGTCGACATGAGCGGGCCCAAGCCGAAGGTGACGAAAGTCTATGTCGCCGCCGATCCCGGCTTTGTCGTCAATCCCGACGGCTTTACCGCGCAGATGGAAAGCGGGATTGTCTACGGCCTGACCGCTGCGCTTTATGGCGACATCACGCTCAAGGACGGCGCGGTCCAGCAGAGCAATTTCCACGATTATCCGATGCTCCGGATCGACGAGATGCCGGAGGTGGAAGTGGCGCTGATCAACGGCGATCACGAACGTCTGGGCGGCGGTGGAGAGCCGGGCCTTCCACCCATTGCGCCGGCCGTTACCAACGCCATTTTCGCGGCCACCGGTAAACGGATTCGCGCACTGCCTATTGCCAAGCATGATTTTGCCTGACCGGAGACCTGAAATGCTGCTATTGATCCGCGCCGCCGCTCTGTCTTCGCTGCTTGTGCTGACCGCTTGTGGTGCTGATCCCGCACCGGGAGCGGTCGAGCAAATCATCGTCCGCGAACCGGGCGCGGCCGCGGCTCCCGCCGAAGCGCCAGCCGATGCATTGCTGGCCGAAGGAAAAGCGGCTTTTGCCAATTGCGCTACCTGCCATTCACTCGAGGAAGGTGCGCCCAATGGCGTCGGTCCCAATCTCTTCGGGATTGTCGGGGCCGGGGCCGGCGAGGTTGCCGGTTTTGCCTATTCGGACGCTCTGAAAGGCTCGGGCATCACCTGGACCGCCGCAGAACTGGACAGCTTTATCGCCGATCCCGCAGCCAAAATTCCGGGTACGACCATGGTGGCCGGTGCGATTGCGGACGCGGCAAAAAGACAGGCGGTCATCGCCTATATCGATAGCGTAACCGCCAATTGAACGAGAAGTCCGGCATGATGCTGGCGCTGCTGGCGGCCGGGCAGTCGCGCCGGTTCGGCGATCAGGACAAGCTGGGCGCGCTGCTCGGCGACCGGATGCTCGGCCTGCACGCAGCCGCGACCGCCGCGGAAACGGGCTTTGTCGGCAAGCTGGTGATCGGCACCCGGGACCATGTCTGCGCCGCAGGCTGGCGCGACATGGGTTACGAAGTCATGGACAATGGCAAGGCCGCGCAGGGTCAGGCGACCTCTGTCCGGCTGGCCACCGCCCGCGCCATCGACGCCGGAGCGAGCAGTCTTTGCATGATGCTGGCCGACATGCCCTTCGTGACGCGCGACCATATCGAGAAACTGGTCGCGGCCTTCGACCAGACAGGCGGAACCCGGACCGTCGCATCCGCGCGCGACGGTCAGCCGATGCCGCCGGCGATTTTCCCGGCCGACGCGCTGGCCGAACTAATGGAACTGAAAGGCGATACCGGCGCTCGAAAACTGCTGGCTAATGCGGTTCTAGTGTCGGGGAGCGACCGGCTTCTTGCGGATATCGACACGCCGGACGATCTGGCGGAAGCCAACCAATACTTCCGGCAAATCAGGTAACGATGTGCTGCAGCGCGATCAGTCGCGGTCCAGTCTCTGTCCCAGTTTCACGAAAAAGACGATCAGGAAAGGCACCAGCAGGAAGGACAGGACGACCTTCGCCGAACCCTGACCCAGCAGCAATTGCCCGATCGGACGCTCGCCGTAAAAGGCGATGGTGATGAAGATGACCGTATCGACAAGCTGCGACAGGGCGCTGGCAATCGCCGCGCGCAGAGCCAGCATCCGGCCTTTCATCGCCGCCAGCCGGGAGAAGATATAGACGTTGAGAAACTGCGACACGCCATAAGCGATAATCCCGGCGAACATCAGACGTGCGCCCTGCTCCAATATGATCGGAAAGGCTTCTTTCGCCGGTTCGTACATGCCCGGATCGGTCGGCAACGCCAGCACGATCTGGATCAGGACGATCGCGGTGATCAGCGGCACGAAGCCCAGACGCACCAGACGGTTCGCGACATCCCGGCCGTGCAGTTCGGCCACCGAACTGGACAGGACTACCAGCAACAGGAACGGGAAAATACCCGCTTCCACCGCCAGCGGGCCAATTGCGACCTGCTTCGCGCCCAATATTCCGGCGATACAGGTCATGCCGCCATAGAGCACGGCAAAGACAAAAAGGGATCGCGGGATGAGGTTGGTTTTCGATATCTCGGTCATCGCAAATGCCTAGCGCGATCGGCCACGAAAAAAAAGAAATAGTCACAACTGTGATTTTTTCTATAGGGGAAAGAATATCGGAAGCAGCAGATCGCGGCCCCTCGGCTCGCGTCATCGGGGGATGTTTTGCAGAGACTGGCAGTATATTGTGGCGCCAATGCCGGACAGGACCCGGCCTATGCCGAATCGACGGTTCTGCTTGGCCGGGCCATGGCGAAGCGTGATGTCGAACTGGTCTATGGCGGCGGCAGGCTTGGCCTGATGGGCATTATCGCCGATACCGTGCTGGCCGAGGGCGGCCGCGTCCACGGCGTTATTCCCGAAATGCTGAAGGATCTCGAAGTCGCCCATACCGGCGTCACGGAGCTACACATCGTCAAGAATATGCACGAGCGCAAAGCCAGGATGACCGATTTGACCGACGCCTTTGTCGCCTTGCCAGGCGGCGTCGGCACGATGGACGAACTGTTCGAGGCCTGGAGTTGGAACGCGCTCGGCTATCACAACAAGCCCTTCGCCATCCTGAATATCGGCGGCTACTGGGATTCGCTGATCGATTTTCTCGATACGATGTCGCAGCAGGGATTCGTCTCGGCCGAGCGGCGCAAGCATCTGATCATCTCCGACAATATCGACGACTGCCTCGACCGGCTCGCCGCCGCCTGCAACAATGAAACCGGCAGCTTTACCTGGTGAGCCCGATCCGACCTGAAACAGCGACTGGAAGATTCCGATGATCCCGATCCTGACAAGCATCGCCGGCATGGCGCTGATCCTGCTGATTGCCTTTGCCCTGTCAACCGGCCGGAAGAATATCCGATTCCGCGTGGTCGGCGCCGCCTTTGCGCTGCAGGCCGGGATCGCCGTGATTGTACTCTATATTCCGGCCGGCAAGCGAGTGATCGAAGCGATGGCCTTCGGCGTCTCCAATCTGCTGGGCTATGCCTCCGCCGGCACCAATTTCATCTTCGGCCCGCTCGCCGACCCGTCGATTGGCGGCAACAGCTTCGCGATCGCGGCGCTGCCGGTGATCATCTTCTTCTCGGCGCTGATCTCGATCCTCTATTATCTCGGCATCATGCAATTCATCATCAAATGGGTCGGCGGCGGCATCCAGAAGATCACCGGCATCTCCAAAGTCGAATCGCTTTGCGCCGCGGCCAATATCTTCGTCGGCCAGTCCGAATCGCCTTTGGTCATCCGCCCCTATCTCGCCAGCCTGACCCAGTCGCAGCTGTTCACCGTGATGAGCGTCGGCATGGCTGGTGTCGCCGGCACCATTCTGGCGGCTTATGCGGCCATGGGCATCCGGATCGACTATCTGCTCGCCGCCGCCTTCATGTCGGCGCCGGGTGGCATAATGATGGCCAAGATCATCATGCCGGACAATCCGGAGGATCCGGCCCCGGAAGAGCTGGTTGTCGCGGTTGAATATGAAGAGGAAAAGCCGGCCAATATCATCATGGCTGCGGGAATGGGCGCCCAAACCGGCGTCAAGCTGGCGGTTGCCGTGGGCGCAATGGTGCTTGCCTTTGTCGCGCTGGTGGCGCTGGCCAATGGCCTGCTCGGCGGCATCGGCGGCTGGTTCGGCTATCCGGAACTCAGCTTCCAGCAAGTGATCGGCTATGTTTTCGCCCCGATCATGTATCTCATCGGCGTGCCCTGGGAAGAGGCGCTAAACGCCGGCGGCCTGTTCGGCACCAAGGTCGTGCTCAACGAATTTGTCGCCTTCATCGAGCTGGGCAAGATGCAGGCGGGCATTTCCCCGCTGACCAATGCGATCGTCATTTTCGCTTTGTGCGGCTTTGCCAATTTCAGCAGCATCGCCATCCAGCTTGCGGTCACTGGCGGCCTGGCTCCCAACCAGCGTCCGGTGATTGCCCGCCTTGGCCTACGCGCCTTGGCAGCCGGATCGCTCGCCAATCTGATGAGCGCAGCGCTGGCCGGCATATTGCTGTCGCTGGCCTGATTCATCCCGATTGACAAAGAAGCACGAGAGCGCATTTTAAGAGCATGACCCAGAACCCGGATACATTGGCCGCCGTTTCGCTCGCCATGGCGGACGACAACAGCGACGCATTTGCCGAACAGATTGGCCGCAGCTTTTCCGACTGGGGCTTCGCGGTGGTCGCCGATCACGGTATATCGGAGGACCTGATCGAACGCGCCGAAGCCATGTCACGCGCCTTTTTCGCTCTGCCCGAAGCGGTGAAACGCTCCTATCACATCGAGGGCGGCGGTGGCGCCCGCGGTTACACGCCTTTCGGTACCGAAAGCGCCAAGGACAGCAATATCAGCGATCTCAAGGAATTCTGGCATATCGGTCGCGACCTGCCGGCCGGCCACGCGTTCGAACCCTATATGCCGCCCAATATCTGGCCGAAGGAACTCGACGGGTTCCGCGAAACCTATTGCGAAATGTTCGCTGCCTTCGACAAGGCCGGCGCCCGCATTCTCGAGGCGATCGCCCGTTTTCTCGGACTGGCGCCGGATTTCTTCGTCGACACGGTGCGCGACGGCAATTCGGTGATGCGGCTGATCCACTATCCTCCGGTACCCGAAGATTCGCCAGCCGTCCGCGCGGGAGCGCATGAGGATATCAACACGATTACGCTGCTGATCGGTGCCGAAGAAGCCGGCCTGGAACTGCTCGACCGGAATGGCCAGTGGCGGTCGGTAACCCCGAAGCCCGGCGAGCTGGCGGTGAATATCGGCGACATGCTGCAGCGGCTGACCAACAACCGCCTGCCCTCGACCACCCATCGGGTGGTCAACCCGGCACCGGAGCGGCGAGGCTTTTCGCGCTACTCGATGCCTTTCTTTCTTCACTTTCGCCCGGATTATTCGATCGAGACATTGCCGAGCTGCGTCGATGATACCCATCCGGACCTCTATCCGGAACCGATCACCGCGCACGATTATCTAATGCAGCGGCTGCGCGAAATCGGACTGGCATGACCGTTAAAGTGGTCGGCATCAGCGGCGGCAGCTGTTCCGGGAAATCGACCCTGACGCAACTGCTGTTCGAAGCCCTTGGCCCCGATCAATGCGTCATCCTGCCGCAGGACGATTATTTCTTCGGCCTTGGCGATGCCCCGCAGGGCAAGGGCGGGCCCAATTTCGATCATCCCAATGCGGTCGATTTTGACAAGCTGTGCACGCAGCTGACGCAACTGAGAGCCGGACAGGCGATCGACCGGCCGCTCTATGATTTCCCGACGCATATGCCCAAAACGGAAACCCGGCGAACCGAGCCGCGCCCGGTCATTCTGCTCGATGGCATATTGATACTGCAACACGCACCATTGCGAGATCTGATGGATCTCAGCATTTTTGTAGAATGCGATTCAGAAACCCGTTTTGCCCGCAGACTCGAGCGCGACATCCGCGAAAGAGGCCGCAGCGCCCAATCCGTAGAGGATCAATTTGTCAATCAGGTAGGCCCGATGCACGATCTGCATGTCGAACCTTCCAAAATTCATGCGGATATCGTGATAAATTCGCAACAGTCGGAATTGCACTATAAACAGCCAATCCGCCGGATCATGGCGGAAATATTCCCTCAAAATCAGTGACCTAATGAGAGCGGACCGATCGGGTTCGACTGGATTTTCACCCATTTTTTCCCACAGAATCGCATTGTTACAAAAGTAAAATGCTGCACTGCGGCATTTGCCGTTTCAATTGAGACAAAACTGTCATTATTGGCACCTAGAGCAGCTCCTGCTTTGGTCTGGCAGCGCAAAAATTCGCCAGCATTCACCTTAAGTCCGTTTCTCTTAACGCCGTTCATGAACAGGGATTGATTATCATGAAAACAAAATATCTTTTGGCTGTCAGCGTTGTCAGCCTTTCCACCGCAGGCCTCTTGGCCACACCGGCATCGGCACAGTCCACCGGTACGCGCGATTTCGAAAATGATGTCATCATCGTCACCGGCGGCCGGTCCAGTGATGTGGGCGGAGTAGAAATTCCCAACACGCCGAAGGCGAAACAGGTTCTCGAGGAAGAAATCATCCGGCGCCAGCGGCCCGGCCAGACGGTCAATGATATCGTCAACCTTGTTCCCGGCGTCAGCTTCCAGAACAATGATCCCTGGGGTTCTTCCGGCGGTTCGTTCACCATCCGCGGCTTCAGCGACGACCGCATCTCGCAGACGCTTGACGGCCTGCCGCTCAACGATTCGGGCAACTATGCGCTGTACACCAACCAGCAGGTCGATTCGGAAATCATCGAGCAGGTCAACGTCAACCTGGGCGTGACCGACGTCGACAGCCCGACTGCTTCGGCCGTCGGTGGCACGATCAACCTTCGCACCCGCGAGCCGAGCGACGAATTCAAGCTCACCGGCACGCTTTCGACTGGCAGCACCTTTGCAAAAGGCGATAACGGCAACCGCGACCGTCTTTATGTTCGTGGTTTTGGCATGATTGATACCGGTGACATTACCGGTTTCGGTACCAAGGCATTCGTTTCGGCAAGCTACACGCGCTACAACAATCCGTTCAACAATTACGGCATTGTCGAGAAGCAGCAGTATAATGGCCGTATCTGGCAGGATATCGGAAGCAACGGCGACTTCATCGCTGTGGCCGGTCACTATAATGAAAACCGGAACAACTTCTTCGGTTCCTTCTCGCTGGACAGCTTCCCGCAGACGCGTGCGGATCGCTTCTATGACATCAACTATCCTTGTACGGTAGAATTGCCGCAAGCCGGAACCGCCCAGAGCGACAACAATTGCGGCGCCGAATTTGACCGTCGTTACAACCCGTCGAACACCGGCAATATCCGCGGTGCGTCGCGCTTCACTCTGACCGACGGCCTGGTTCTTTCGGTCGATCCAAGCTTCCAATATGTAAAAGCCAATGGCGGCGGTGACGAAGAACTGCTCGAGCAGACGCGCAACGTTGGCGGCGTTGAAATGACCGGTTTCATTAGCGGACGTTACTATTTCGGTCGCGATCTCAACGGTGACGGCGATACGCTTGACGAAGTAACCGGTCACGATCCAAGCCAGACCCGCACCCGGCGTTTTGGTGTTATCTCCAACCTCTCCTACGAGCTTAACCCGGACCACCGTTTCCGTCTTGCCTATACTTATGACGATGCCAACCACCGTCAGACGGGCCAGACCTCAGTCGCTCTGTTCAACGGCGAAATCGCCGATGTTTTCCCGGTCAACGATGGTCTGGTGACGGTTGACGGCTTCGAGCTCAACAAGCGCGACCGTCAGTCTTATGCAACCCTGCACCAGATTTCCGGTGAATATCGCGGTACATTCGGTGATCTCACCGCGGTACTCGGTCTGCGGGCACCATTTTTCAAGCGCGAACTGAACCAGAATTGCTACACCACTTCGGCAAGCGGTTTCCTCGATTGCGTGGGCGGCGTCAGCGCGGCCTACGAAGCAGCCAACCCATATAATTATGATGCAGCAACCAACACTGTCACCGGTTCGGCAGTGCCGCAGTCACGCACATATAAATATGACGATATTTTGCCGAACATTGGTCTGACCTACGCTTTCGGCAGCGCATCGGTGTTTGCAAACTATGCCAAGGGGCTTTCGGTCCCGGCTACCGATCCGCTCTATGACTCGCTCTATTTCCCGGAAGATGCTCCGGGCGTACAGCCGGTACCTGAAACAACCGACAGCCTCGATTTGGGTCTCCGGTATCAGAGCGGAAACATCCAGGCACAATTTGCTGGCTGGTACACGCGCTATAACAACCGACTGGCATCTTCCTATGATCCGATTCTCGATGAATCGGTATTCCGGAACCTCGGCCGTGTCGACAAATATGGTCTCGACGCCTCGGTTGCCTGGTCTCCGACACCGGCAACGATGGTCTATGTCTTCGGCTCGATCAACGAATCGGAAATCAAGGACAATGTACAGACCGACGTCTGCTCAGCGACCGACATAACCAATGGCGTTGCCCAGTGCACCGCGGTTGGCGATCCGATCTTTGCCCTCACGGCCGGCAAGAATGAAAGCGGAGCCCCGCTCTGGACCGTTGGTGCACGCGTGCAGCAGCAATTTGGTGACTTCGAACTGGGTGCCCAGGTCAAGCACACCGGCAAGCGCTGGGTGAATGACACCAATGAACGCTCTGTCGGTGGTTACACGCTGGTCGACCTCGACCTGCGCTGGACGATCACGCAGAACCCGTTCGGTGACGATGTTGCGCTGCAGCTGAACGTGACCAATCTGTTCGACGAACTCTATGTCGGCGGCTTTGGCGGCGACCTCGATGGCAATTCGCCATTCGTTCAGATCGGCGCACCACGCGCGGCGAGCATCTCGCTGATCTTCGGTTACTAAGCCAAGAAACCAATCCACCCGGTGCGTAGCAGTTTCGCACCGGGGATTTGGAAAGCAGGAATTCGGCGGTGCTGCAGAGTGCCGCCGTTTTTCGTTGGGGGTTCGCGCTTCGCAAGACGCAACGTTATTTTACGCAACAGTTGCAGGCCGATCCGCCGGCCAATACTCAAAATGGCTGTGATAGGAGGCCCGGCCCGAGAAAACGGGGGACGACGGCTGACTGCCGGAAAAGTTAGTGCGCTTCGCTGCGCAGCATCACCTGCTGGGCAACCAGTTTCAGCTGTTGATTGACGCTTTCATCGGTGCATATGCCCTCGCTGAACATGCCGCCCGATGCATTGATGCCGACGCCCAGCGGCGTCGGCCAGCCGCGCAGCGAGTGGACGATCGAGCGCAGCGCCGCCAGGGTGCTGCCTACCGCTTGCCAGCCGTAGGCGGTGACGATCAGGCCGACCGGTATCCCGTCGAGATAGACCCGCGCGTCGGTCGATGTCTCTTCGATATAGTCGATCGCATTCTTGACCAGGCCGGAAACGGTACCGTGATAGCCGGGGCTGGAAATCACAATGCCGTCGGCGCGCCGCACCAGTTCGACCAGATCCTTGCCAGTCTGGTTCAGGCCGGCCGGATCCGAACGGTAATGCGGCAGCGCCATCAGCCGGTCGGATCCGAACAATTCGGTTTCGGCGCCGGCATCTTCGGCGGCTTGCAAAGCAATTCCGAGCGCGACTTCGGTCGAGGAAGTCGGGCTGGTCGTACCGCCAAGCCCGAGGATGAAAGGTTTTTCTGTCTGTTGCACAGGATTGCCATAACGAGGGTTGGTGGGCAATTGCAACGGCCTTGTGCCCTGGCTTTGTTTCTTAATTGACCGATTAAATTTGCGGCATTATGACCGTAGCCAACGGGCGGGCTGCGCGCGCTTCTCTTTTCTCAGACCAAAGGAATCTCCCATGCGTAAATTTACCGAAGAACAGCATATGTTCCGCGATGCCTATCGCCGCTTCCTCGCCGACGAGGTTGCTCCGCGGATGGACGAATTCCGCGAAGCCGGCATTGTCGATCGCGAGATATTCAAAAAGGCCGGTGACCAGGGTTTTCTGATGATCTGGCCGGACGAGAAATATGGCGGCATGGGTGACAAGGATTTCCGCTATGAGCAGATCATCATCGAGGAAACCGTGCGGGCGGGTTGTGGCGAATGGTATAATACCCTGCACAGCCGGCTGGTCGGACCCTATTTGCAGAATTTCGGCAATGAAGAACAGCGCGAGCGCTTTTTGCCGAAATGCGTCAGCGGCGAAACGATCCTTGCTGTTGCAATGACCGAACCGGGTGCCGGTAGTGATCTTTCGGGCATGAAGTCCATGGCAAAGGACATGGGCGATCATTGGCTGCTCAACGGATCGAAAACCTATATCTCCAACGGCATCAATGCAGACCTGGTCGTCGTCGCGGCCAAGATCGACGGGGTTGATGACAAGCATGCGATGGTGCTGCTGATCGTCGAGCGCGGCATGGAAGGCTTCGAGCGCGGCCAGAATCTGGAGAAAATCGGGCTGCACGCCCAAGATACAGCCGAGCTGTTTTTCAATAATGTCAAAATCCCCAAGGAAAATACGCTGGGGACGCCGGGCAAGGGCTTCATCCATCTGATGGAAGGGCTGGCCGAGGAACGGCTGATCGGGATGGTCGGCTATGCCGCAACGGCGCGCCGCGCTTTTGACGTGACGCGCGAATTTGTCATGGAACGGGATGTTTTTGGCAAAAAATTGTCGGATATGCAGAATACCCAGTTCAAAATGGCCGAAATGGACGCAAAAATCGACATGTTCCAGGTCTATGTCGACCATTGTATCGACATCCACAACCAGGGCGGGCTGACCGCCAATATCGCCGCCAAGGGCAAGATGCTCGGCAGCGAGATCGAGTGGGAAATGGCCGATCTCGGGCTGCAGCTGCACGGCGGCGCCGGCTATATGAAGGAATATGAAATCAGCCGGATCTTCACCGATGCCCGGATGAGCCGCATCTACGCCGGGTCGAGCGAGATCATGCGCTACATCATCGGCCGTGACGTTTTCAGCCAGAAATATCAATCTATCCTCGAATAGTTTATAGCGGAATAGCGCCGGTCAGGGGGCGAGTCGCCCTCTGACCAGGTTGACGTTTACGTAAACTGCTTGACTGTGTTGCACTGCACCATTAGCATTGCGCAACACTTTTCCAATTCTTCCAGCGAGAGGAACCCAAATGACCGAAGCCTTTATCTATGACGCAGTGCGATCCCCGCGCGGCAAGGGCCGCAATGATGGCGCCCTGCATGAAATCACCGCTCTCGATCTGTCGGCCCAGGTGCTGGCATCGATCAATGACCGCAACGAGCTTGAAGGCCATGAAGTCGAGGATATCGCCTTTGGCTGCGTCTCTCCCGTGGGCGAGCAAGGCGCGGTCATCAGCCGCATGGCGGCGCTGAAAGCCGGCTATGCCGACACCACCTCGGCAATCCAGGTCAACCGCTTCTGCGGGTCCGGTCTGGAAGCGGTGAATATCGCGGCCGGCAAGGTCTGCTCCGGCGAAACCGATCTGGCCGTCGGCGGCGGCATCGAATCCATGTCCCGCATCCCGATGGGCAGTGACGGTCTCGGCGGCATGGCCGATCCCTCTCTCGTCTTTCAGGAATATTTCGTGCCGCAGGGCATTTCCGCCGATCTGATCGCCACCAAATATGGCTATAGCCGCGATGATGTCGACGCCTATGCCGTCGAAAGCCAGAAACGCGCTGCCAAGGCCTGGGACGAGAAGCGCTTTGCCAAATCGATCCTGCCGATCCGTGATGTCATCGGTGAAGTCGTGCTCGACCATGACGAACTGATGCGCCCCGAAACCGACATGCAATCGCTCGGCGCGCTCGGCCCCGCATTCCAGATGATGGGCGAACAGATGCCCGGCTTTGACGATGTCGCGATTCTCAAGCATCCCGAGGTCGAGAAGATCAACCATGTCCATCATGCCGGCAATAGCTCCGGTATCGTCGACGGTTCGGCCGCCGTCCTCATCGGCAATGAAAAAGCCGCCGAAAAATACAGTCTCAAACCGCGCGCCCGGATCATTTCGATGGCTTCCATCGGTTCGGAACCGACAATCATGCTGACCGGACCCGAATTCGCAGCGAAAAAGGCGCTCGAACGCGCCGGCATGACCGCGAAGGACATTGATCTGTGGGAACTGAACGAAGCCTTTGCTGCCGTCGTCCTGCGCTTCATGGACGCAATGAATGTCGACCATAGCGACATCAACGTCAACGGCGGCGCGATCGCCATGGGCCATCCGCTCGGCGCGACCGGCGCGATGATCCTCGGCACCGCGCTCGACGAGCTCGAACGCTCCGGCAAGTCCACCGCTCTTTCGACGCTGTGCATCGGCGGCGGCATGGGTATCGCTACGATTATCGAGCGCGTGAACTAGGAACACAGATTGCAGTGCCCCTGCGCAGGCAGGGGCCCATCTCCCGTTCGTGCCAGGCACAACAATCCGGAGATGGACTCCTGCCTTCGCAGGAGAACAGGAAAGGAAAAAACATGAGCTACGAAACACTGACAGTCGACATCGACAGCGACGGCATCGCCCTCGTCACCATCGACCTGCCCGGCCAGTCGATGAACGTCTGGAACCAGGCGCTGATCGCCGATTTCAAGGGATTCACCGAAGAGCTGATCAGCGATGACGCGATCAAGGGCGCGGTAATCACTTCGGGCAAGAAATCCGGCTTCCTCGCCGGTGCCGATCTCAACATGCTCGGAGCATCCAAGGCCGACAGCATGGCCGAAGCGTTTGAAAGCGCATGGGAACTGAACGGCATGTTGCGCCGCATGGAAACCGGCGGCCATACGGCGAAGGAACTGCTCAAGGGCACCGCCCACGCCAAGCCGGTGGCCTGTGCGCTGAACGGCCTCGCCCTCGGCGGTGGTCTGGAACTGGCACTCGCCTGCCATTATCGTGTGTGCGCCGACTATCCGAAAATCCAGCTCGGCCTGCCCGAAGTGCAGGTTGGCCTGCTGCCAGGCGGCGGCGGCACCCAGCGCCTGCCACGTCTCGCAGGCCTGCAGGCCGCCGGCATGGCGATCATGACCGGTCAGCCGATGAACCCGCAGGCTGCGCTCGCGCAGAAGATCGTGGATGAAGTCGTCCCGGCGGACGAAGTCGTTGCCAAGGCCAAAGCATGGGTCAAGGCCAATCCCAAAGCGTCCGCGCCATGGGACAAAAAGGGCTATAAATTCCCCGGTGGCGCAGGATCGATGGATCCCCGCGCTGTGCCACTTTACCTCGGTTCCTCGGCCATCGCGCTGAAGCAGAGCAAGGGCAATTTCGAAGCGGTCAAGGCGATCCTGTCCTGCCTCTATGAAGGTTCGATGTTGCCGATCGACACCGCCCTCCGCGTCGAGAGCAAATATTTCACCAAGCTGCTTGCCGGCCCGCAAGCCAAAAATATGATCCGCACCCTGTTCATCAACAAGCAGGCAGCGGAAAAAGGCGCGGCCCGTCCAAAGGGCGTTCCACCGTCCGACATCAAGACCGTCGGCGTTCTCGGCGCCGGCCTGATGGGCTCAGGCATCACCCATGTCACGGCCAAGGGCGGGATGAATGTCATCGTCCTCGACCGCAATATGGAGGAAGCGCAAAAGGCCATCGATTACAGCCAGAAGATCGTCGACAAGGGCGTGAAGCGCGGCAAGATGACCCAGGAAAAGGCTGATGCCTTCATGGCCCGGATCACCCCGACCGACAATTATGACGATCTGAAAGATGTCGACCTGATCATCGAGGCAGTGTTCGAACGCCCCGATGTCAAAGCCGATGTTATCAAGAAAACCGAAGCGGTCATCGGCAAGGATGTAGTCTTTGCGTCCAACACCTCGACCCTGCCGATCACCGGCCTCGCCAAGAATAGCGAACGGCCCGACCAGTTTATCGGGATGCACTTCTTCTCGCCGGTCGAGAAAATGCCGTTGCTGGAGATCATCCCTGGCGCCGAAACCGGTGACAAGGCTCTGGCCGTCGCGCTCGACTATAATGCGAAAATCCGCAAGGTTCCGATTGTCGTCAAGGACGTCCGCGGCTTCTACACCAACCGCGTCTTCCCGCCTTATGCCAATGAAGCGATGCTGATGGTTGCCGAAGGCGTGAAGCCGGCGCTGATTGAAAATGCCGCCATCGCCATGGGCATGCCGATCGGTCCGCTCGCCGTGGTCGATGAAACGACACTGCAGCTCGGCTATGACATCATGACCTCGACCAAGGAAGAAATGGGCGACGCCTATGTTCCGAGCGGTACCGAGGATCTGATGGAAATCATGGTCAACAAGATCGACCGGCGTGGCCGACGCTTTGGCGGTGGTTTCTACGAATATGCCGAAGACGGTTCGAAGAAATTGTGGCCCGGCCTTGCCGACCATTTCCCGCTGGCCGAAGAACAGCCGGCTGTCGAAGAGGTCAAGCAGCGTTTGATGTTCATTCAGCTGATCGCCACAGCGCAATGTTTCGACGAAGGCGTCGTCTCCGATCCGCAATCGGCCGATCTCGGCGCGATCTTCGGCTGGGGCTTCGCCCCATGGACCGGTGGTCCGATGAGCCATATCGACACGATGGGCGTCGATAATTTTGTCCGCATCGCTGACAATCTCGCGCAGAAACATGGCGAACGGTTCAAACCACCGATGAGCTTCCGCGAGAAAGCCGATAAGGGCGAGAGCTTCTACAAAGCGGCTTAAAGTCTGATCAGAATAATATAGGAAAGAGCTCCTTCGGGGGCTCTTTTTTTGCCTCTCAGGACAGGCGCTCGGATAGCGCGTCGAATTTGTCGGAAAGCTGGTCGAGCTTTTGCGCCAGCTGGTCGATTGTCGCATTCTCCGCGCCGCCGTTGCCCTCAATAGAGCCGTAATGCGACCGGAACAGCGCCACCATCTGCTCCACGACCGGCGCCTGCTCGCGGACCTTGTGGTCTGAGTCCAGGGTCATTTCGATGGACCGCCCGCTATATTCCAGACTGCCGTAAAATATATCGCGCGCCTGCCAAAGCACGGCATCCTGCCGCAATTCCCCGCGATCCTGCCCGCGCAGGAACAGCCGGTCGAAGACCGCGACATAATGCCGCAGATGATCGCGCGATACGCTGACCTCGCTGTTGTTGCGCCGGAGCGCGAAGCTGAGATTGATGAAGTCGGCGTTCAGGATCAGGATGTTCAGATGATATTGCGCCAGCGCCCGCAGCCGGTCGAAAAAGCCGTCCGCGGTGACTGACGCCATGACCGCCTCGGCTTCCCGGGTCAGCCCGTCCCAGAATTGTTGCAACACCGCGAGCATCAGCTCGGCCTTCGATTCATAATAGCTGTAGATCGTGCCTTCGCCGATCTGCGCCCGGCGCGCTATTTCGGATACCCGCGCCCCGTCGAAGCCATGCTCGACAAAAACGGCGCGGGCGGCATCGAGAATCGCCCGCTCCTTGCGCTCCAGCTTGCTCCGCCGGGTTTCCGGATTGACCGCCTTGGTTGCCAAATTCTGTCCTCTATTGAGCTTGACTCGGATATACCGAGTGCTATTCAATTAGCCTTTGCGGACTCGCCGTGTCAAATAGTCAATGGTCCGCTCGGTAAAATCGGAAAGAGGCGCTGCACCAATGCCCCAGTTCAAATCCAAGATTGTCACCGGTTCGGAGAGCTTTGCCCAGAATCGCAAGGACATGCTGGCACTGATCGATCATTTGCGGTCGCTGGAAAAGCGTGCGGTAGAAGCATCGGAAAAACGGCGGCCGACTTTCGAAAAACGCGGCCAGCTGACCCCGCACGAACGGCTGAAACGCCTGCTCGATCCCGGCATGCCGTGGCTGCAGCTTTACAATATGGCCAATTATCTGGTCGAGGACAGCAATCCTGACACCAGCATTCCAGGCGGCAGCGTGATATTGGGAATCGGTTTTGTCAAAGGCGTGCGCTGCATGATCTGGGTCGATGACAGCGGCATTCGGGCTGGTGCGGCGACGACCGGTGGCTGGGACGCCAGCAAGGGCGCGCAGAAAATTGCGCAAGACCTGAAACTGCCATTCATCCATCTGGTCGAAAGCGCTGGCGCGAACCTGATGGAATATAAAGTCGAGCTATGGGCGCACGGCGGCATGCTGTTCCGCAATCTCGCCTGGCTGAGCGCAGCGGGTATCCCGACGATGGTGGTGCTGCACGGTCCTTCGACCGCGGGCGGCGCTTATATGCCGGGCATGTCCGACTATGTCATCGGCGTCCGTGACAATGGCATGGCGGCGCTGGGCGGTGCGGCGCTGGTCCATGCGGCAACCGGTGAAGTTGCCGATGACCGCGAACTCGGTGGTACCGAAATGCACGCTTCGACCACGGGCAGCGTGGAATATCTCGCCGATAACGATGCCCACGGCATTGCTATCGCGCGCGAGACCATGGCCCGCCTCGACTGGAACAAGAATACCAGGCCGATCCGACGCAATGGTTATGAAGAACCGGTCTATGATATAGACGAGATCGCCGGTATAGTGCCAGTCGACTATACCATTCCCTATGACGTCCGCGAGGTAGCCGCGCGGATCGTCGACGGATCGGATTTCGAGGAATTCAAGCCGCGCTATGGCCCCGGCACCGTCTGCATGCAGGCGAGCATCATGGGCCATGCAGTCGGCCTGATTGGCAACAACGGCCCGTTCGATCCCGAAGCAGCGGCCAAAGCGACGCATTTTTTCCAGCTATGCGACCAGTCCGAACTGCCGATCATCTTCCTCAACAACACCACCGGCTATATTGTCGGTACCGAGTCAGAGCATAAGGGCATGATCAAACTGGGCAGCAAGATGATCCAGGCCGTATCCAATGTCCGGGTCCCGAAACTGGCCCTTTATATTGGCGCCAGCTTTGGTGCCGGCAATTACGGAATGAGCGGCACTGCCTTCGAACCCGACTTTCTGTTCAGCTGGCCCAATGCGAAAACTGGCGTCATGGCGGGTGCTTCGGCGGCCAATACGATGAGCCATGTCGCCCGGGTGCAGGCCAAGCGCAAAGGCATCGAACCCGACGAAGAAGCGATCGCCAAGCAGGAACAGCGTATCAAGGATATTTTCGAAGCGCAGGAAAGCGCCTTCTTTACCTCCGGCCGGATACTCGACAATGGCGTGATCGATCCGCGCGATACGCGCAAGGTGCTGGGCTTTGCGCTGGAGACGATTTTCGAGGCGCAGAACCGGACGCTTCATCCCAATGCTTTCGGGGTGGCGCGGATATGAGAATCGTGGCGACATTCACGCTGTGCTCCGCACTTGATGCGGAGCTCTTGCGGCGCAGCGCTGCCGACGCCAGGGCTCCGGCTCGGGGGCCGGAGCACAGAACGGAATACAGGATATGACCGACCTTCCACAAACCGAGACGCTCGAACTTGAGCTGCGCCAAGGCTGGCTCACCATCTGGTTCAACCAGCCGGAAAATCGCAATGCGTTGAGCGACGCATTGGTAGCGGAACTGGCCGGCGTGTTGAAAAGCGTTCGCGACGATCGCACGGTACGCGGGATCACCTTGCGGGGACGCGGCGGCGTATTTTGCGCCGGAGCGGACCTGAAGAATTTCAAAGAGAATTTCCAGAAAAGCGGCAACCGCGCGGCGATCATCAAGATGTCGAGCGGCGCGGCAGAGATTTTCGATCTGGTGAACACCGCTCCACAGGTTGTGATCGTGCTGATCGAGGGCGCAGCGATGGCGGGCGGCTTTGGTCTGTCCTGCTGCGCGGATGTGGTGATCTGCGAAAGCGGCGCACGCTTTGCAATGACCGAGACCGCCATAGGCGTTTCACCAGCCCAGATTTCGCCCTTCGTGATCCAGAAGCTCGGCTATGCCACCGGCCGCCGCTTGATGCTGACCGCTGCGCGTTTTGATGGGGCGGAAGCCCACAAGCTAGGTTTTGCAGATTTCATTGCCGATGATGCAGATGGCCTCGAGGCGATCGAAATGCAGCTGCGTAAACAGGTGTTGGGCGCTGCGCCCGGCGCTGTCGCTGCCACCAAGGAACTGCTCGGACAGATTGCCGGAAAGCCGCGCGACGAAGTGATCCGCCTGGCGGCCGAGAATTTTGCCGATCGCATGGTCAGCGACGAAGCCAAGGAAGGCGTCGCCAGCTTCTTCGAGAAGCGCAAGCCCAATTGGGTGGTGAAGCCTTAATGAGAAATCAGCGCCTCAGCATAATCGTCATCCTGAACTTGTTTCAGGACCTTTCCCGTTCATCATCTCACGAGATGCTGAAACCAGTTCAGCATGACGAGGTTTACACATGACCCGAATCAACACTCTCCTGGTCGCCAACCGCGGCGAAATCGCCTGCCGGGTGATGCGCACGGCCAAGACGCAGGGCATGCGCACCGTCGCGGTCTATTCCGACGCGGACGCTAATGCACCCCATGTCAAAATGGCGGATGACGCCGTGCGTATCGGCCCGGCTCCGGTCAATGAATCCTATCTGCAGATCGACAGGATCATCCAGGCGGCCAAGGACACCGGCGCGGATGCGATCCATCCGGGCTATGGTTTCCTCTCGGAAAACGCCGCCTTTTCCAAAGCCTGCGCCGACGCGAATATCATCTTCGTCGGCCCGCCGGAAAAGGCGATCGATGTCATGGGCGACAAGGCGCGCTCGAAGCGGGCGATGATCGCTGCCGGCGTGCCCTGCGTGCCCGGCTATCAGGATGACGACCAGTCGGACGAGCGGCTGGTTGCCGAAGCAAAGACGATCGGGGTGCCCTTGATGGTCAAGGCGGCCGCTGGCGGTGGCGGGCGCGGCATGCGGCTGGTCCATGATCTGAAAGACGTGCCCAATGCGATCAAGCTGGCGCGGTCCGAAGCGGAGAATGCCTTCGGCAATGGCGAACTGATTCTCGAGAAAGCGATCATCAAGCCGCGCCATGTCGAGATCCAGGTCTTCGCCGACAGCCACGGCAACACCATCCATCTCGGCGAGCGCGACTGTTCGGTTCAACGTCGCCACCAGAAGGTGATCGAGGAAGCCCCTTGTCCTGTCATGACGCCAGAGCTGCGCGCGAAAATGGGCGCGGCTGCGGTGGAGGCGGCAAAAGCGGTCGATTATGTCGGCGCCGGCACAGTGGAGTTTCTGCTCGACCAGGCGGGTAGTTTCTATTTTCTCGAAATGAACACCCGCCTGCAGGTCGAGCATCCGGTGACCGAGGAGATCACCGGTTTCGATCTGGTGGCGCTGCAGCTCAAAGTTGCGTCAGGCGACTTGCTTGGTCTTGAACAAAATGACATCACGCTCACCGGCCATGCCATGGAAGTGCGGCTCTATGCCGAGGACCCGGCGGATGATTTCCTGCCGAGCACCGGCCCGGTCCATCTGTGGAAACCCTCGACCCTGTCGCGGGTCGACAGCGGCATCGAAAGCGGCGGCGAAGTCTCGCCCTTTTACGATTCGATGGTCGCCAAGATCATCACCCATGGCGCTACCCGCGATGAAGCCCGTCGCCGGATGATCAGGGCGCTCTCGGAAACCACCCTGTTCGGTCCGAAAACCAATCGCGATTTCCTGATCGATGCACTGGACCGGCCCGACTTCGTGAAGGGCGAGGCCACGACCGCCTTTATCGCCGAAAATTACGGCGAAGATGGAGTCGCTCTCGGCGCGCATGATTTTTCGTCTTATGCGATCGCTGCAGTCATCCATCACAAGCTGCGGCAGCAGGCGGCGCACAAGCTCGCGCTCAACGTCAATCCGGAAATGCTCGACTGGTCGAATACGGGCACGCTGGAGACAGTCGCCCAATATACCGATGGCGAGGATGCCCAGACCATCCATGTCCATGTCAAGAAGCCCGGCCATTACCGGGTAAGCTCCGGCGAGGAAACGGCCGCGATCGAGTTGATCAGCCTGACCGCAGACCGTGCGAAATTGCGGGTTGAGGGGCGCACCGTCGAGACGATCTATTATGATGACCATCGCACTCTCTATCTGGCGCTGCCGAGACGCTCGCTGACCGTAACCGACCTGACCGGCCTCAGCGCCATGGAAGATGCCGGCGGCGGCGGCACCGTGGTCGCACCGATGCACGGGCTGTTGCTCGAGATATTGGTGGAAGCCGGCGCGCGGGTGGCCAAGGGCGACAAGCTAGCGGTGCTCGAGGCAATGAAGATGCAGCACGAGATACTCGCCGAGATTGACGGCACGGTGGAAAGCATCGCGGCGACGGCGGGCGTGCAGATTGCCGCCGATGATCTGATTCTCGAGATTGTCGCGGATGAAGAAAACGACGAGGCATGATAGCGACCGTTCGCCCTGAGCCTGTCGAAGGGCAGCCCGCGCGCACTCATGCTTCGACAAGCTCAGCACGAACGGAGAGACCCACCAGTGAACAATAAAATCTGCGACATGCTCGGCATCGAGTTTCCGCTGGTCGCTTTCTCCCATTGCCGCGATGTTGTCGCGGCGGTTTCGAGAGCCGGTGGCATGGGCTTGTTCGGCGGCGTCAATTGTTCCCCGGAGACGCTTGAGGAGGAGCTCAGCTGGATCGATGATCACGTCGATGGCAAGCCTTATGGTTTGGATATCATCGTCCCGAACAAGGTCGAGGGCAAGGGCGAACAGCCGGACCCGGAAGCCGTTCTCGCGTCGATTCCCGACCGGCACAAGCAGTTCACCGATGATATCATGCAGCGTCATGGCGTCGACCCGCAGCGTAGCGCCGAGGATATCGAAGCGGTGCGCCGCGAACAGGTCGCCTTTACCGACAATCTCCGCGGCGGCACCGCAGAAGCGATACTGGAAGTCGCCTTCCGCCATCCAATCAAACTGATTGCCAATGCTCTGGGCATTCCGCCGCAGGTGATGCTGGAAATGGGGCAAAGGCACAATGTTCCGGTCGCCGCTCTGGTCGGGACACGCGACCATGCGATGAGTCAGGTCGCTGCCGGTGTCGATATCATCATTGCCGTTGGCGGCGAAGCGGGCGGCCATACCGGCGATATCTCGACCATGGTGCTGATCCCCGAGGTCTGCAACGCGCTGGCTGGGATCGGCGATGACACGCCGGTGCTGGCCGCCGGCGGCATTGCCACCGGCGCGCAGATGGCCGCCGCCATGGCGATGGGCGCGAGCGGCGTCTGGTGCGGCTCGGTCTGGCTGACCACGGTCGAGGCGGAAACCAATCCGGTAGTGAAAGAAAAAATGCTCGCTGCCACGTCACGCGACACGGTCCGGGCGCGCTCGCGCACCGGCAAACCGTCGCGGCAATTGCGCTCACCCTGGACCGACGCATGGCAAGCGGAAGGCGCGCCCTCGCCACTGCCGATGCCGTTGCAATCGCTGGTCGCCGAACCGCCGCTGCGGGTGCTCGACAAGCTGAGCCAGGGCGACAATCAGGGCGCCAAGGATCTTGCCACCTATTGGGTCGGGCAAGGCGTCGGCCTGATGAACGAACAGATGACCGCGGGTCAGGTGGTGCAGGGCTTCAAGGAAGATTTTCTCACCGCTTACGAGAGGCTTTCCGCCAACCTGGGCGAATGACAATCCCCTATCCATCCTGAGCTTGTCGAAGACCCGGTTGCACCATATGGTCGGGCGCGCTCTGCAGAGACAGGGTGGGGATTGAGGATCGCATGACAGAAGCAACACAGCCCCTGGCCGGGATCAAGGTCGTCGAGTTTTCCACCATGATCACCGCCTCGCTGGCAACGATGATGTTCGCCCAGCAGGGCGCCGATGTGATCAAGGTCGAGCCACCGGGTATTGGCGATCCGATGCGCTGGCTCGGCAGCCAGAAGGGTGGCATCTCCGGTCTGTTCCACAATTGCAATCAGGCCAAGCGCTCGATCACCCTCGATCTGAAATCAGCAGAAGACATCGCCCACGCACGCCAGCTTTGTCTGGAGGCGGATGTGGTGATCCACAATTACCGGCCCGGCGTGATGGACCGGCTCGGTCTGGGAAGCAAGGCGCTGCGCCAGGAGAAGCCGGAGCTCGTCTATTGCGCGATCACCGGCTTTGGCCATGAAGGTCCCCTCTCCGGCCGCCCGGCCTATGACCATGTGATGCAGGCGATGGCCGGCTTCATGACCCTGCAGGGCCATCCCGAAGGCTTTGCCTATGTCAAAACCCTGATCTGCGACAAGATCACCGCCTATACTGCCGCGCAGGCGATCACCGCCGCCCTGTTCGCCCGCGAACGCGGTGCCGGCGGCCAGCATATCGATCTGTCGATGCTGGAAAGCTGCGTCGCTTTTCTCTGGCCGGACGGCGGGATGCATCTGACGCTGCAAGCCGACGACGTGACCCACGGCGCCCCCTTCGCCGACTATTACCAGCTTCCGCTCCGATCCACGGACGGAGCCATCGCCTATGCCGCGATGACCGACGATCACTGGGCGGCGATATTCGATATCGTCGGTCGCCCGGATCTGAAGACGGAAGAAAAATACCAGGGGATGGCCAACCGCAGCGTCCATATGGCGGAGCTTGCCTCGATCATCGCCGCGCAAAAGCCCGACCTGACCAGCGCCGAAATGGTCGCCGCTCTCGCTGAACATGACGTGCCGGCCGCCCCCTGCCTTGCGCTCGAAGACCTGCCCGCCCACCAGCAGGCCGTCGCGATCGGCATATTCGAACAAACAGAACATCCGCTGCTTGGCGCGGTTCAGCATGTTAGTGCACCGGCCCGTTTTGGTGGTACCAAGCTCGCGCCCTGCGGCCCCAGCCCGGCACTGGGCGAGCACAGCGACGCGATTCGCGCCGAGCTTGCCACACACCGGCAACCATAGACCGCTTCAATCGGATCCTGTCGCCGTGATCTGGTTGCACATGGCTGCAATCTGGCTATTCTCTCCCAAAAAATAAGGAGAGAATCGCATGACCTGGCAGATGGCCGATATCTGGGAGAATATTGCTGCGGCAATTCCCGACAAGCCCGCAATCGTCGATGGCGACAAACGCTATAGCTGGTCCGAATATGAAGAACGGGCGGCCCGGGTCGCGCAAATCCTGACCGACCACGGGCTCAGGCCCGGTGCCAAACTCTCGATCTATTCCTATAATGCGGCGGAATATATGGAAACCCAGTTCGGCGCCTTCAAAGCCCGCGTCACACCGGTCAATGTCAACTATCGCTATCTCGAGGCGGAACTGACCCATGTGATCAACAACAGCGACAGCGAGGCGCTGGTTTTCCAGGCCCAGTTCGCACCAAGGATCGCGGCGATCCGTGACCAGCTCGAACGGGTCAGGCTTTTCCTCGAAATCGACGACGGCTCGGGCGAGCATCTTGATGGTGCTCTTGACTATGAAGAGACCTTGCAAAGCACGCAGCCGATGCCGTCGATAGAGCGCTCCAACGATGATATTTACATGCTCTACACCGGCGGCACCACCGGCATGCCCAAAGGGGTGATGTATGATCACAAGAGCTTCGGCACAGCTTTGCTCGCCAAGGGTTTTGAAATGCGCGAAATGGAACCGCCCACCGATGCTTCCGGCTTCGGCCCACTGGTCCAGCAACTCCATGAGGCCGGAGCGACGGGACGTTCGATCCCGGCCTGCCCGCTGATGCACGGCACCGGTATGTGGATCGGTGCGATGGTCCCGCACAGCCTCGGCGGCTGTGTCATATTGTGCAACAACAGCCATTTTGATCCGGCGGCGCTCTGGCAACTGGCGCAGGACGAGAAAGTGACCGATATCACCATCGTCGGTGATGTCTTTGCCAAGCCAATGTTGGCGGCGCTGGAAGCGGCCAAGGCGGCAGGGCAAGCCTTTGATTTATCGTCCCTTCAGTTGATGGGCAGTTCCGGCGTAATGTGGTCAACCGAGGTGAAACGCGGCCTGCTGGGCCATTTGCCGCACATGGCGATCGTCGACAGCATGGGCTCGACCGAAGGCAGCATGGGAACGTCGATCACGACGGTGGAGAATATCGACAGCGACCAGACCGCGAAGTTCGAGATGAACCCGACCACTAGAGTGCTGACCGAAGATGGCAAGCCGGTGGTCCCCGGGTCCGGTGAAATGGGGCTTATCTGCAACGGTGGAATGGTGCCGCTCGGCTATTATAAGGATGAAGCGAAAAGCGCCGCGACCTTCAAGACCTTCGATGGCGTGCGTTACTCGATCCCCGGTGACTTTGCGACGGTCGAGCCCGATGGCTCGATCACCCTGCTCGGTCGCGGGTCCGCCTGCATCAACAGCGGCGGCGAGAAAATCTTTCCCGAAGAAGTCGAAGAAGCGCTCAAGACACATGACAGTGTCTACGACTGCCTCGTTGTCGGCGTGCCGGATGACCGCTTCGGACAGATGGTGACGGCGGTCCTTTCGATAGCGGAAGACGCAAGCTTCGACGAAGCAGAACTGAATGAGCATGTCCGCTCCAAACTTGCGGCTTACAAGGCACCGCGTGCCATAATCCTGGTTGACGAGGTGCCACGCGCGGCCAATGGCAAGGCGGGATACAAAGCGGCCAGGGAAATTGCCCTCGATCGGTTGCAGGTGCCGGCCTAGGCCCGCAGAATCGGTGACCAAATGGTTTGCCGACACCTCAGCCATTGACGGACGACGTATGATCGCCGCAAGGAAGACCCGTGATTGTCGAACTCATCCACAACCCGGCTTCCGGCACTTTTAACGAATTGCGGCTGGACGTTTTGTCGCACGCTTTTCAGGCTTGCGGGGCGCAGGTGCGGCTGGGCCGGACCGAAAAAGACGGGCGGTTCGAAATCTTCCCCGAATGCGATCTTGTCTGCGTATCGGGCGGCGACGGCGCCTTGCGGCTGGTGGTCGCATCGATGGTAAGGACCGGTCTCTCAAAACCGCTTTGCGTTTTCCCCGCCGGTACCGTCAATCTGGTTGCCAGGGAACTGGGCTATTCCGACGATCCCGAAATATTCGCTCGCGAAATCATGGCGGGTTATCTGGATAAGCAAGTGGCGCGGCTGGAAGCCCCTCTGATCACCGCGGATGACCAGCCCTTTGTCGCCTGCATCAGCGCAGGCCCGGACGGACAGGCGGTCGCACGGCACAGTCCGGCACTGAAGAAACGGATCGGCGGAGCCGCCTATGCCTGGTCTCTGGTCAAGCTGTTCGGGGACTGGCCCCAACTGCGTTTCACCCTCACGGTGGAAGCGCCCGACGGATCGGAATCACGACTGACGACCGCTGCTTTTTACCTGCTCAAGGCACATCATTATGCCGGCAGCTGGACGCTGGCGCCGTCTGCCGAATTGGCCGCCGATATTTTCCATGTCGTCGCACTGACGCGCGCTCGCCGTCGCGATTTTTTTCGCTTTTTGCTGGCAGCAGCATTGGGCCGCGATCCGGCGCGGCTGGAATTTATCCAGTCGCTGCCTGCGCGCCACGTCTCGATAACGGCCATAGACGAACCGTCCCGACAGGCAGCTTTCCAAGTGGATGGCGATCTGCTTTCCGGGCAAGCCGGAGAGATCAGGATGACCGGGCAGAATATTATTTATTGCCTGCCGCTTCCGACATAAGAGCGCCGGTCTAGGCGGCGCGGCAATGGTCCGCAATCAGATTGACCATCGCCGGCAATTTGCTCGGCGGTAGGTCATGGCCCATGCCTGCTACCAACTCGAACCGCGCATTTTTGACATGGGCGGCGATATCCTCGCCACATGCGAATGGAATGAGCGGGTCGTCTGCGCCGTGGATAACCATTGTCGGTGCGGTGATCCGTTGCGCCACGGGTCGCAGATTGCCGGTGTCGATAATTGCCGCCATCTGGCGTTTCGGGCCGGGCGGGTAGAATCCGCGCTCTTGTGCCAGCTTCATCATTTCGCGCCGTTCGTCTTTCCGGTTACGGCCTTCTTCTGATGCGATGAGTGACGAAAAGGCTAGCCCCAGTTCCAGAGCCTCGTCCGGTGTCCGCGCTTTCGCCCGCGCGGTCTGCAGCAACACCCTGCGGACTTCGGCATCGGCACCGGGCAGGCCGGGACCATTTGTCGATGACATCACCGGCGTGAAGGACAAGACCCGGTCGGCATGGTCCGCAGCGATCAACTGGCCGATCATCCCGCCCATCGAGGCACCGACAATATGGGCCTTGTCGATTTTCAGCGCGTCGAGCACGCCGATTGCGTCTTTCGCCATGTCACTCAGATCATAAGGCGCCATCCGTCGTTTGGGGAAAAAGCGCTTGGCGATCATCTGCCGGATCGGATGTGGTGGCCGCACACCATCAAACTTATAGGAAAGACCGACATCCCGATTGTCGAATCTGACGACCCGAAAACCCTCAGCCACCAGTCCGTTGACGAAATCCATCGGCCAGTAGATCAGCTGTGCGGTATAGCCCATGACCAGCAATATGGCCGGATCCTCGGGGTTGCCGTGATCTTCCACTTCAATATTGATGCCGTTGGCCAAGACTTGCATGTAAATTTCCCGAGCTGCGCAAAAGCCGATTCAGTAACAGAAAGCGCAGAGGTTACAAGAACGGGAGCGCTGTCCCGTTAGGGCGTACTGATCCGGCCTGACATGCTCTTGCCCGTGTTCGCCAAATGAGCACTCGATCCGACCGTGACGGCACCCAGTCTCGCGATCTGATTGTCATCATCGACCAGCGCGCGCGCAGCCAGTAGCACCGGCACCCGGATTGCCTGTGCCGAGAGTTTGGCGATGCGCACCGTATAGGCACCATAGGGAACGCCGTCGAACAGGAAAAAGCCGTCAAATTCGGTCTGGGTTTCGCGCACCACCCGCCCTTCGCTGTCGACCAGTTCCAGTCCGACACCGGCAATGGCGCCGCCGCCCCGCCGCACCAGCGTGCCCTCGACTTCGCCGGCGCTGACCAGCGGCAGTTCGACCGTGGTCGCGATTCCGGGCCGTGGCGTGATCACCACGCCGGGCAGGGCCGGCTGCACATAGGGGCTGGACAGGCTGCTGCTGTCGATCCCGATCAGCACTGGCCGAAAAGGCTGCAGATTGTCGATCACCGCTCGACCCTGACCGTCGGTCGCCGTCAAGGCGGCCGAATGTCCCGCGGTCAGTTCGACATTTTCGGCCAGCGGTTCGCCGGGCTGGCGCTTGCCATCCCCGTTTTCGTCATGGAAGACGATCGCCAGTGCCTGGCCGTTATTGGCCAGCTTGTTGCTCGAGAATCGGAATTTTCCGGTCCGCGGATCCGGACCCAGGCTGAAAGCCAGATTAAGGCCGGCCGCCAGCGAGCCGTCAGTAGCGACTTCGGCGGTTGCGGTTAGCGAAAAGCGTTCGAAGCGCCGGACAATTCCGATTCCCGCACGTCCGCGATCCAGGCCGGCATCATAGCCCAGTTCCGCGCGCCAGTCGGAACGCTCGCTAGCGCGCCATTCGCCGGTGAAATTGACTTGTTCAAAGCGTTTTTCCGGGGCCACACGATAGATCGCCTCACCACGGAGCCGGACCTTTCCGATCCTGCCATTGGCAAGCAATCGGGCGCTGATACGGTCGGCGCCAGCTGGACCATAATCGCTGAATTGCTGTTCCCAGGCGAGTTCGCCGGTAAGCGACAGACGATTGAGATTGAACGACATGCGCCCGGTTATATCCAGGCTGTCACGACCATCGGAGCGCGTTTCATATTGCGCGTCAACATGCACCGGTATGATCCTGCTGCCCAGCCTGAAACTGTGATCAACCGCCAGACTGTGCCGTGACAGGGCGTTTTTCTCTATCTGGTCGGAGATGAACCCGCCTCGCGCCCAGATCGATTCAGCGGTGATATAGCTGTCACCAAGCTGGCCGAGGAGCTGGCCGCGCAGCGCGACACCCCCGTCGAGATTGGAGGCGGCCGAAAGCTCGACCAGGGTAGGCCCCACGGCCCGGCGCACCGACCCTTCGAGATAGTCATGGCGCTTGCCGTCAATTTGCAGGCTGAACAGGGAGGCGGCGACCGAGGTTTTGGCGTTCAGTCCGCGTTCAAGCCCGATCCCGCCGCGCCAACCCGCCTGCCGCGTCGGCAAGAAATCGCCAAGCCGGATCAGATCCTCGCCCGCTTCGTTTATGCCGGCCCAATAATAGGTTTGTTTCGGCGGAATTGAGTCGATACCCACCGGAATAACCTTCACATCACGCCTGACTTGCCCCTGGGGGCCGTATAACACCACCTCGAAGCGGTTCTGGCCATAAAGGAGCGGCACATCGATAAATTCATAGCGGCCGTCGGAACGGGTTTCGGCAAAGGCCAGCAACTGGCCGTTACGATAGAGTTCCGCATCCCAACCATTAGGCAGTTCGCCGCGAAAACTGGTTCGGTCGAAGCTGTCGGGTCGTTCGACCGGCCGATTGGTTACAAGTGCCCCGCGTCCCGCAACAGACTGCGAAACCAGCGGCGTGGAAAAGGTCGAGACATCGCCGAGGGCAAAATGGGTGGCCTGCAGCGGACCGAGCAGTTCGCCCTCGGGATCGGTCCGATATGCCCTGACCCTAAGGCTTTCCGGCACGCCTTCCATGTCGGAGGAGAGCCGGGCGTCAAAACTTGCCTTGCCCAGTTCTCCGGATGCATAAAGCTCATATTGCAGGTCGTATTTCTGGCCCGATTGCTTGTCCCGCAGCCCACCGGCCGACACCACCGCATCAACCGACGGTGTTCGCCAGAATTTATAGGATTCTGACGACTGGGGCAGCGCCGAAAGATCGAAACTCTTGCGCGGACGGATTTTCGCAGCCTGTTCCTTGCGCTCCAGCGCCCGCTCGAACGGCAATTTGCTGTCGGATTCGACGGTCAGTAACGCATTCGACAGGTCGGGAACAAATTTGACATCAAACCAGTCAGACAGGCTTTTCACATCGACACACCAGCCCTCGGGCACATCGTAAATCTGGCCCGGGCTTATTTTCTGTCGTTCGTTCACCTTTTGTACCGATGCGCTGTCGCGATCGATGGTCAATGTCTGGCTCTCCGAAAAAATCCAGCCAGTTGCGCGGCGCGACTTCTTGTCGAGGCGGAGCGGAACATCCATCGCCATGATCATATCGGCAAGATCAACGCATATGCCCTTGTCGGTCTGATAGCCCCGGACCCCGTCACCAAGGCGAAAATTACCGGCACGCAGGTCAAATAGCAGGGCATCATCGTCACTGGCCGACCAGATGCTGGCCGACGCCGCCGCCGGAAACAGCGAAGCCGCGGAGATCGCAAGGATCCCCGCAGCCTTGACCAGTGCTTTGAAGCCCCGGCCGATTATATCAGATCGCTGTATCATGGCCTACATCATGACTTTGTGACCGCTTGGAGCCACATTAAATCACTGATATAAATATCTTATCGTAGCACCATATCGGTTTTGGCAATCAGGCCTCCGCCAGCATTGGCGGTCTCGTGATATTCCACCGTGATCGGTCCGGTAAGCTGGGCAGCTATTTCCGGCGGCACCGGAAGGGTCACCGTCCGCTTGGCTACTTCCGGATAGACAGCGATGCCGCGGGCGACCATGACCGGCTCATCCAGTCCTGGCTTGGTGACACGGATTTCGCCATAGGTCGAACGATCACCGGTACGGCTCAGATCAAAGGCAAAGGATTGCCCGTCGGAATTCTCGACCATGCGACCGTTGGCGATGGCGGCAGTGGCCTGCAAATTGCCGTAACGGACTATGATCGGGATGGTTACGCCGTAGATCGGCGTGAGCGCGATCGTCATGCCGCCCTCCGACACCGCTTGCTCGGTCACCGAGCGCGCTTTCGGGATCGCCCGAAAAAGCAGATGGACCCGATATTCGCCGTCAGCCAGACCATCGGGTGCCCTGACGCCAAGACGTATGGCTTGAGGCTGGTTCGGTGGTAAAGTTACCCGGCGCGGTGCATAGCGAATCATCGCCTTTGCCGCCGCCTCCATCTCGTTTACCTGCTCGTCCGACACATCTTCCAGACGGCCTTCGGCATTCATGCGTCGCAGCTCGAGGGAAATACGGTAGGTTGCGGTTTCGGAGCCGATATTGTTCAGGATCACTTCGGTGCCGCGCTGCCCGTCCAGCACAACACGCGTGGGAGCGACCAAAAGATCGCCCGCGGCATGGGCCGGTGCAGATGATAATGAAATAACGGACGCCATCGCGCCCATGATGATGCTAAATTTTCGAAACGTTCTGAAACCCTGAATGGTCATGATATTCTCCGCCTTGCTGGTCATACGGACAGGCCGGCTATTACAGGCCGGTTCCCACATGCTCCTTATGCGCAAAGAGGGTTACCAAAGCGCTAACCATGATCGATATTGCCGGCCGCGCGCGGCAGGCGACAGCAGAAGAACGAAAGGCCCGCCTGCAACCTGGGCTGCAGACGGGCCTTTTGCGTCGTAAACTGCGAGCGGGTCTGGGCCCGCTCGATCAGTTTTTACTGATAGTCAACGGATACACTGAAAGTACCGGAATAGGCACCATCGGCCTGGTTTGCCGCAACGCTCAACGTGCCACCGACAGCGAAACTGTCTGTTCCGTCGAGAACGAGCGTGGAATCGCTCGATGTCAGGGAGGCGGTCATGGTGCCGCTAGGGCCGGTCAGGGTTACAGACGGATCGACTGAAATGTCGACGGTCTCGCCGGACGTGCCGTTGATGGTAAAGCCGGCAGCGGTTGTCGTTCCCGAGCAAACCAGTCCGGTACCGCAGGTCGACACACCACCGGTGCTGACGACGACGGTTGAGGCAGTCGCGCCGGTGATGATCGTACCGAAGTTGAGGTCGACATCGTTGGAATCGACGGTTACCTGTTTGAGAATATTTGCCCGTGCATCGGCAGAGGCAGTGGCAGCTTCAGCTGCATTAGCACCCACGACAGACGCCAAGAGCACGGAAGAAGCCAAAGCGGCTTTCATAAATTTCGACATAGTTACTGGTCCCTATAGTTCGTTTCATTGTTGAAAGGACACATGCGGTGTAGTCAGACCAAACCCACTGGACTGCTATCGCCTGTGTCAACATTCAGATGCTCTTATCCTAGGGAAAGAATAAGGCTTTGCTGTAAGACATGGTTAATTTTTCCCTAACCACATAAATCATTGTAAAATATGGATTAATTGGGGTTAACGCAGTCGTTACCCTGTGGTCTGCACAGCGAATCTGGCGACAATTTTACGCGAAAGCGGGAAATTGGCCTAGATATGTTCGCCGGTAAGGCGCTGACAAATCAGATCGAGCTGATCAAGATTGGCATAGTCGATGGCCATCACACCGCCCTGCCCGTCCGGCTGGATCTTGACGTTCAAGCCGAGCAGATCAGCAAGATGCGCTTCCAGCGCCTGGATATCAGCATCGGCCTCCGACATGTTTGCCGATTTCTTTTCCGATTTCGGCTTCTTGACCGCCATGGATTTGCGAACCAGACGTTCGACATCCCGGACAGACATCCCCTGCTTGGCAATCTGCGGCGCCAATTCTTCAGCATTGGGAGCGTTGATCAGCGCCCGCGCATGCCCCATGGTCAGCTTTTCATCGACGACCAGTGTTTTGACGCTAGCCGGTAGTTCCAGCAAGCGCATAAGATTGGCGATATGGCTGCGGGATTTCCCGACGATTTCGGCCAACCTGGTCTGGCTATGGCCATAATCCGAGCTCAGTCTCGCATAGGCCTCCGCCTCTTCAATGACATTCAGATCCTTGCGCTGGACATTCTCGACGATTGCTATTTCATATGTTTCTTCGTCATTGAGACTGCGAACAACTGCGGGAATCTGGTGCAGACGGGCGCGCTGCGCGGCTCTCCACCGGCGCTCACCGGCAACAATCTGGAATGTCTTGCCGTGTGGCCGGACGACAATCGGCTGGATTACACCGCGTTGCCGCATGCTGTTCGCCAGCTCGTCCAGCGCTTCGGTATCGAAATTCTGGCGGGGCTGGTCCGGATTGGGCCGAATATCGGAAACCGCAATAGAGCGCAGGCCATCGGTGACCTCTGTCTGGTCATTGTCGCTAGGCCCGCCGGCTTCGATCGGTTCCTCGCGCTGGATTTCTCCAAACAGACTGTTCAGTCCCCTGCCCAGTCCGGTAGCGCGTTTTGGTATTTTCTTGTTCTTTTCGCTCAGAGCCTGGTCGTCATCCATCAGGCAGCCACCTTCCGGTCGGGCAGACGTGCAATCAACTCGCGGGCAAGGTCGATATAGGCAACCGATCCGCTGCACCGATGATCGTAGATCAATGCGGGAAGACCATGGCTGGGCGCTTCGGAAAGCCTGACATTACGCGGAATCACGGTTTCAAACACGACGTCCCCCAGACAGGCCCTGACATCTTCGGACACCTGTTCGGTCAATTTGTTGCGCCGGTCATACATGGTTAGAACCACACCCATGACCGACAGCTGCCGGTTGAATCGGGCGCGAATGCGCTCCACCGTTTGCAGTAGCTGGCTCAACCCCTCAAGCGCAAAAAACTCGCATTGAAGCGGTACGAGCAAAGATTCCACGGCCACCATAGCGTTGAGCGTCAACAGGCCGAGCGACGGCGGACAGTCAACGAGGATGATATCCCAGCGTCCATTGTCGGCCGCATCCAGAGCTTTTTTCAGACGGTGTGTCCGCTCTTCAAATTCCACCAGCTCAACTTCGGCGCCGGAAAGGTCGACGGTCGCGGGAACAATCTCCAGCCCGGGCACTCTGGTTTCGTTGATGCAGTCGGCCAGATTCACGTCATTGACCAGCAGATCATAGCTGCTGTTGACCCGGTCCCCCTGCGACAGGCCGAGCCCGGTCGAGGCATTGCCCTGCGGGTCAAGATCTATCAGCAGGACCTTCCAGCCGCTGGCGGCAAGGGCCGTAGCCATGTTGATTGCTGTAGTGGTCTTGCCCACTCCGCCTTTTTGATTGGCTATTGCGATACGAACCATTTGCAGTTCTGCCCCGGATAATAGGTTTCTAGCCCTTTCCCACCAATATACCGGCGTCCGGATCGGTCAAACTATGTTCCACGTGAAACATTTTTTGCCGTTTTGGCGACAGGCCCTTCAACTCCCTTACCGCATTTTTGCCCTTAGGTAAGAGCCAAACCGTATTTTTTGTGGAAAAACGGTGTGAAAGTGCGATGAGTCGTTCCAAAGGTGCAAAAGCACGCGCACTTATGACATCGACCGGGAATGTTTCGACATTCTCTAGCCGATCACCGATCACCGTAGCATGATCCGAGATATCGGTTTTAACGATAACCTTGTTCAGAAATTCAACCCGCCGCTTGCGCGATTCCACCATGTGCACCTGATAGGGTGACAGGATTGCAATCACGATACCGGGAAAACCGGCACCCGTGCCCAGATCCAGCCAGACTTTGCCGGCTTTCGACACCGGGGCATAGCGTAACAATTGCGCGCTATCGACAATATGGCGAGACCAGAGACTGTCTGCGCTCGTTTTGGAAATCAGGTTCTGGCGCTGCATTTCTTCGCGCAGCGTTGCAATGAATATTTCAAGCTTTTGCCATGTTTCACGTGAAACATCATATTCACTGCGCAGCCAGGCCTGCGCTTCTTCTTCCGTCATGCCGCGATATTCCGGCCATCCCGGCGTCTCGCATGAACCAAAATCGCCGCGAGCGCCGCCGGGGTAATACCGCGTATACGGGATGCTGCGGCCAGGGTTTCGGGTTTGGCCGTGGTCAACCGCTCGACCATTTCATTGGACAGACCGGCGATAGCTGCATAGTCGAGATCGTCCCCCAAATGGATCTGCTCATTGGCTCGAAGATCACGCAGTTCCGATTCCTGTCGTTCAAGATAGGGCGCATAGCGTGCATCCTCTTCAATCTCGAGCATCAGCGCAGGATCACAACCTGTCAAACATGCTTCCAATTCTTCCAATCCTACAATGCTGATATTGGGGAAACGGAGCCACTGGAAGAGACTTTGACGGGTTCCGTCACGACGGACCTCAACACCCGTTTTCACCAGATCCTCGCTTGAATATATGTTTGACAGCGCGTTCATGATGGTATTGCGCACCTGCTGGCGTTTTCCAAACCAGTCCGAACGCTGGCTGGCAACACAGCCTGCTTCCATTGCGATCGGTGTCAACCGAGTCGATGCATTATCGGCGCGCAACCGCAACCGGTATTCCGCACGCGCAGTCAGCATCCGATAGGGTTCGGTAACGCCTTGCAGCACCAGATCGTCGATCATTACCGCCATATAGCTCGTGCCACGATCCAATACAGGAACATCCTTCCCCAGCACTGCGCATGCTGCGCCCAGTCCTGCGATCAACCCCTGGGCGGCCGCTTCTTCATAGCCGGTGGTGCCATTGATCTGTCCGGCACAATATAGACCGTCGAGGCTACGGACTTTCAGCGAGCGATCGAGCGCCCGCGGATCGACATGATCATATTCAACAGCATAGCCCGGTACCAATATGTCAGCCTTCTCCAGACCCTCCATCGTCCGCACAAACGCCAGCTGGACATCGGCCGGAAGCGAAGTGCTGATGCCATTGGGATAGACGAGATTGCTGTCCAGGCCTTCCGGCTCCAGAAAAACCTGATGCGAATCCCGGTCGGCAAAACGGTGAATCTTGTCCTCAATCGAGGGGCAATAGCGCGGACCCTGCGCATCGATCGCGCCGCTGAACAGGGGCGAACGATCGAGCGACCCGCGAATAATTTCGTGTGTTTCGGCTGTGGTGCGGCTGACGGCGCAAAATGTCTGGGGAACCGTTCGCCCATTCGACAGCGGCGACATGGTCCACTGGTCGTCATCAGACGGCTGTTCCGGCAGGGCAGCCCAGTTGATCGTCCGGCCATCAAGCCGTGGCGGCGTTCCGGTTTTCAGCCGGGCGATTGGCAGACCGGCATCGCGGATTTGCTGTCCGAGAGAAACCGATGCGGCCTCCCCTGTCCGTCCGCCTTCGAGCGTTTCTTCGCCGCGGAACAATTTGCCGTTGAGGAAGGTTCCGGTTGCCAGGATGACGGCTTGAGCGTTGATCGTAGAACCGTCAGCCATGCGGATGCCCGTCACCTGCGATTCCGACATGAGCAGACTGGCGACCTCGCCCTCGATAATCGTCAGATGGTCTTGCGCACCGAGCATGCGGTGAATTGCGGCCTTGTAAAGTTTCCGGTCCGCCTGGATTCTTGGCCCCTGCACCGCCGTGCCCTTGGACAGGTTGAGCATGCGGTAATGGATCGCGGCGGCATCGGCGGCGCGGCCGATCAGCCCGTCAAAGGCATCGACTTCGCGCACAAGATGGCCCTTGCCCAGGCCACCAATCGCCGGATTGCAGGACATGGCGCCAATGCTGTCTCTGGTAAAGCTCACCAGCGCCGTCGATACACCCATGCGCGCGGCCACCGCGGCTGCTTCGCAACCGGCATGGCCACCGCCCACAACAATGATGTCAAATGTCTGCGTCATAGCGCGGCCCATAGCGGAAGCGGGATTGCAGGTCAAAACCTACCGTTCACGCCCTGCTGTTCCACGTGGAACAATCACTTGCCGATACAGAATTTTCCGAACAGTCCGTCGAGCATATGCTCGGTGCTTGCCTTGCCGGTGATTTCGTCGAGCGCCTTGCGAGCCACGCGCAGATGCTCGGCAACAATCAGATAATCCTGTTCGCCTTCCATTGCAGCCAGACTCCGGCAAGCCGCAGACAGGCGATCCGCCTGGCGCGCATTGACACTGACCTGATCGGCATCCGGTAATATATGCCGGGCCCTGTCTACGAGATGGTCGACGAGCAGGTCCATTCCCTGACCGCTGACCGGCGACAGGGTAAATGCCGCAGCAGCCTTCGGCGTATAATCGGGATGATCGCAGCGTGAGCTGATCTCGATCAGATTGTCGCGATCCGGTCCCTCCCCCTCTTCTCCCAGCCACAAGATGATATCCGCCTCGGCAAACTGTTGCCGGGCCCGGTCGATGCCAATCTGCTCGATGGACTCCGCACCGGTTTCGCGAACACCGGCGGTATCAATGAAGAGAAAGGGAATCCCGCCGAGCGCAATCGGCACCTCGATCACATCGCGCGTAGTGCCGGCAATATCCGAAACGATCGCAGCATCCCGCTCAACCAGCGCATTCAGCAAAGTCGACTTACCGCTGTTGGGCGGACCGCCGAGCACGACCCTTATGCCGTCGCGCAATTTCTCGGCCCGCGGACGTTGCAGAAGGATCTGCATCTCCTCGACCAGCAAGCGGGCAGCGTTTTGAATTTGCGCCATTTGCGCCGGAGCAACGTCATCCTCGTCGGAAAAATCCAGCTCGGCTTCGACCCGGGCCGAGAGTTGCAATATCATCTGCTGCCAGCCATCAACCTTTCGCGACAAGGCGCCCCCGGCGCTGCGCACCGCGGCCTTGCGCTGCAATTCGGTTTCGGCGAACAGCAGATCGGACAGACCCTCGGCTTCTGCCAGATCCATTTTTCCCGACGTGAAGGCCCGGCGGGTAAACTCTCCCGGCTCGGCCCGGCGCAGACCGTCCATCTGTTCCAATGCCTGTTCAATCGCCCGAATAACCGCCCGTCCACCATGGCAGTGAATCTCGGCCAGATTCTCGCCGGTTGCGCTATTCGGGCCGGGAAACCAGAGACACAGAGCTGAATCCAGCAGCTCTCCACCAACCGGATCGGTTATATTTGAAAGAAAAGCGACACGCGGTTCTGGTAAAAAGCCGGTCAGCGATTCGAGCGCCTGCCCGGCCTTGGAACCACTGATGCGCAGGATTCCGATCGCCGCCGGCGGTTGTCCGCTGGACAAGGCGAAAATAGTATCGTCAGCAGTCATTATGACGGAAAATCGCGGCTAATCAGACTTTTTCTTGGTCGATGAGGATGACTTTCCACCGCCAGACGAAGCCCCCATCGCGCCGGTCAGGAAAGAGGAAAACATCTTCAGGCCCGCCTCGCCCATTGGCGCAATGATTTTGGTGAAATTCTGCAATTGCTCGACAGAATTGGCGCCTTGGAGAAATTTCGACATTTCCTGGACATAGCTTTCGTTCAGTTTCGCCACATCCGGCAGACCGATCAGGCGACGTGCCTCTTCCGGCGTGCAGTCCAGTTCAACGGTAACTTTCATTATGACTTCCTCTGTTTGACCGTCGCAGCGAGTTCCCCCCTCACTCCACAGGTTGATGTTCCACCTTGTCTGAAGCTGATATGGGGATAATGTAGTCAAAGAATCAAGTGATGATGCAAAGGAGTTGTAACGATGGGCGCGATGGAACAAATCAAGACACTGAGCGGAGACGCTGAATTTCCATGCTATATGGCGCGACCTCAGGGCGAGATCAGCGCTGCAATCATCGTCATTCAGGAAATTTTCGGCGTCAACAAGGGGATCAGGGCGAAATGCGATGACTGGGCCAGCAAAGGCTATCTCGCCATTGCCCCCGATCTGTTCTGGCGGGTCAACAAAGATACCGATCTCGACGCCGATGTACCGGAACAATTCCAGACGGCACTAGATCTGATGAACAAATTTGATCAGGATCAAGGGATACGCGACATCGAAGCGGTAATCCATTTCGCCCAGAACAGCATTGGCAGCCACAAGGTCGGCTGTGTCGGCTATTGCCTCGGCGGCCGCCTCGCCTTCATGACCGCCTGCCGGACCGATATCAGGGCCTCTGTCGGCTATTATGGTGTGGGTATCGACGGTCTGCTTGGCGAAAAGCATGCGATGGCCCATGAAGTCATGCTGCATATTCCCACCGCAGACGGCTTTGTCCCCGCCGATGCGCAGGCCGCGATGCACGCCGGGCTGGATGACCATCCGAAAGTGACGTTGCACGATTATGAAGGCCTTGATCACGGCTTTGCCGCCGAGTTCGGCGCTCGCCGCGACGAAGCAGCCGCCAAATTGGCCGATAGCCGGACCGAAGCCTTTTTCGCCGAGCATCTGGCATGAGCGCACGCGCCAATCTGAAAGTCTGGCACGACCATTTCGAGAAGAAAAACGGTACCGGACTGCGCGACCAGATTGCCGATGATGCAGTGTTCCATTCTCCGGTTGTCCATACGCCGCAAGCGGGCAAACCGTTGGTGGTTGCCTATCTCAGCGCTGCCAATGTAGTGCTGGCCAATGACAGCTTCCGCTACGTCCGCGAAATTGTCGATGATTCGCAGAATATGGCGATGCTGGAATTCGAACTCGAGCTGGACGGGATCCAGGTCAACGGCGTCGATATCATCAGCTGGAATGACGACGGCAAGATTCAGGATTTCAAGGTGATGGTCCGGCCATTGAAAGCGATCAACAAGGTCTGGGAAGAAATGGGCAAGATGCTGGAGAAAATGAAGGGTTAGGATTCTGCAGTCTTGGCCAGAAAATATTCACTGCAGTCTTGCAGATTCACCGGAACACCGAGAACAGAAAGCGGGATGGATCCAAGGCTTGGACTCCAGAATTGCGGATCGAAAATCATTCCGGGAATAACCGGCAAAGCGATGATAGCGATCCACAGCAACAAGAACTTGGCCACCGCACGTCGCAAACCATAGCTGAAACTGAACTCGTCAAATCCGGGAGTAATCGAGAATGACTGCACTGGCCTGAGCATGTTGAAACGCTGGCACCGTCAACCGGAACCCACCCAGCGCGAGCGGACAAATCGACACCGATGCATGATGATATACGCCGATGTGAACCAATATCCCGGCTTAATCCAGCAGCGATGCAATAACCATGGTTTCGCTGCGGGAGTTGATAATGGCGATCGGGATCATCTGGTCTGACACCGATCGATCCTAAGAAAATTTTCCGGCTCGCTCAACAATCACCCGAACAACGTCAAAACACCAATCGTCTGCTCGTCACCGACCAAGCCGGAATAGATCATCTTGCCGGCGACATAGACGATCACCGCCAGTCCCAGATAGGCAATCCATTTGTAGCGTTCGATATATTTGGCGATGACATTGGCCGCGAGACCCATCAGCGCAACGGACAAAATCAGACCGATGACCAGAATTCCGGGATGGTCGCGGGCAGCGCCAGCAACGCCCAGCACATTGTCGAGGCTCATCGAAACGTCGGCGGCCATGACCGCCCAGGCGGCCGCCCAGAAGGTCTTGGTTGATTTGACCCCGCTATGCTCGTCGCCCTCGATTTCCGGCGAACCGGCGGATTCTCCCTCGTGGAAAATCTCGCGGTAAAAATTCCATGCGACCCATAGCAAAAGCAAGCCGCCAGCCAGCACCAGACCAACAATCTGCAGCAACTGCACCACGATCAGCGCGAACAAGATACGCAGCACAAGCGCCGCACCGATACCGATCAAAATGACCTTGCGACGCTGGTCCGCTGGCAGACCGCCAGCCAGAGCGCCCACGACAATCGCGTTGTCGGCTGCAAAAACCAGATCGATCAGGATCACCTGGCCAAATGCTGCCAACGCTTCGGGCGTGCCGATCTTCGAAAAATCGGTGAGAATCGCCTGCCAGATATCTGCCGGCGAACCGAGACCCGAGGTGGCCGCGGAAAAGATGGAAATCAGGTCAATCATCGAAAATACTGGCTCCGTAATAAGCTATTTCGGGCATCGGGCTATAAAAGGCGTGCAGCAGGCCGCGCCACAGCTGATAATCTTCGGACCGGCGAAATCCGTCGCGATGCGATTCTATCCGGTCCCATTTCACCAACAACAAATATCGATCCGGGTTCCCTTGTTCCGGTCGAACCTCGACCGATTGGCACCCCGGCTGGCGCGCGATGATCGGTCTCGCTTTCGCCATCGCACCTTCGAAAGCATCCGATTGCCCGGGGCGAACCTGCAACAGGGCATGTTCCAGAATCACCAGGCGAACCGTTCGCTGCTACTGGTTCATGCTGTCGAAGAAATCGTCGTTCGACTTGCTGTCCTTCATCTTGTCGAGCAGGAATTCCATCGCGTCGATCGTGCCCATCTGCATGAGAATACGGCGCAACACCCACATTTTCTTGAGCTTCTCGTCCTCGACCAGCAGCTCTTCCTTACGCGTACCGGACTTGCCGACATCGAGCGCCGGGAAGATACGCTTGTCTGCCACCTTGCGGTCGAGCACGATTTCCGAGTTGCCGGTGCCCTTGAATTCCTCGAAGATGACTTCGTCCATCCGGCTGCCGGTATCGATCAAAGCGGTCGCGATGATCGACAGCGAACCGCCTTCCTCGATATTCCGCGCCGCACCAAAAAAGCGCTTCGGGCGCTGCAGGGCATTGGCGTCGACACCACCGGTCAGCACCTTGCCGGAACTCGGAACAACGGTGTTATAGGCGCGGCCCAGACGGGTAATGGAGTCGAGCAGGATGACAACATCATGCTTGTGTTCGACCAGGCGCTTGGCTTTCTCGATCACCATTTCGGCCACCTGTACGTGCCGGGTCGCGGGTTCGTCAAAGGTCGAGCTGATCACTTCGCCCTTTACCGAACGCTGCATGTCGGTGACTTCTTCCGGCCGTTCGTCGATCAGCAAAACCAGCAGATAGACTTCCGGATGATTATCGGTGATCGCCTTGGCGATATTCTGAAGCAGCACGGTTTTACCGGTCCGCGGCGGCGCCACGATCAAGGCGCGCTGGCCCTTGCCCTGCGGCGAAATGATATCGATCACCCGGGCGGACTTGTCCTTCTCGGTCGGATCGAGACTGTCGAGCTTGAGCTTCTCGTCCGGATAGAGCGGCGTCAGATTATCGAAATTGACCCGGTGGCGGACGGCGTCGGGATCATCGAAATTGATTGCGGTCAATTTGGTCAGCGCAAAATAGCGTTCGCCATCGCGCGGTGCCCGAATTTCTCCCTCGACGGTATCGCCGGTGCGCAGGCCGAATTTGCGGACCTGATTGGGAGAAACATAAATGTCATCGGGACCGGCCAGATAATTGGCATCCGGCGAACGCAGGAAGCCAAATCCGTCGGTCAATACCTCAATCGTGCCGACACCCATGATCTGTTCGTCATTGTCCGCCAGTTCCTTGAGGATCGCGAACATCAGATCCTGTTTGCGCAGGGTAGAGGCCCCCTCGACGCCCAGCTCCTCAGCCATCGAGACGAGGTCAGCGGGCGATTTTTCTTTTAGTTCTTTTAAATGCATGGAGGTTTATCCAGATATGTCAGGAGGTAATTTCTCAATTCCGCATGTGCGCAGCTGCTTGCTGTCTTCAGATTCACATGAAAATTCGCCCGGACGGGCTTTGGCGTCTAAATACGCCTTTGTCATTTGAGTGTCAACAAGCGCTGGTCAGAAGGGTTTGACAATTACCAATATCACGATGATGGCTGCGGTAATGCCCGGCACTTCGTTGACCAGCCGCAGCGCCTTGTCGCTCATTGTCCGCTCGCCTCTGGCCAGCTTTTTCAGATAGGCCATCATCCAGCCATGATAGCCGGTCAGCGCCAGCACCACGAGCAATTTGGCGTGGAACCAGCCCTGGCTGAACGCGCCGATATTAAAGGCAAGCGCCAGTCCGACCGCCCAGACAATGATCAAAGACGGATTGAGAATGATCTTGCGCAGCTTGCTCTCGCGTTCGATCCATTTGGCATCCTCGTCCGAGCCAACGGCGGATTCCTGATGATAGACGAAAAAACGCGGCATCATGAACAGCCCCGCCATCCAGAATATCACGAAGATAAGATGGGCCGATTTCAACCAGAGATAGAGCATGGACAGAATTTCATTCATTGCCTCACAAGTGTAAGCAGCTTTTCAACATGTTCAATGGGCGTATCCGGTAAAATCCCGTGGCCGAGATTGAAAATATGCGGCCTGTCCTCGAAAACCTGCAGGATATGGCGGACAGAATTTTCCAGCGCTTCGCCACCGGCAATCAGCGCCAACGGATCCAGATTGCCCTGCAGCGGCAGCGACGCAGGCAAATTTTCATGCGCCCAGACGGGGTCCACGGTTTCATCGAGACCAATCGCATCGGCGCCGGTTTCGCGGGCATAAGCGAGCAATTTGGCGCCCGCGCCTTTCGGAAAGCCGATGATCGGCACACCGGGATGCACCGCTTTCAGCCGTGCTATGATTTCGGCATTGGGTGCGATCACCCATTTTTCAAATTGCGCCGGCGACAGGGATCCGGCCCAGCTGTCGAACAATTGCACCGCATCAACGCCGGCCTCGATCTGGCCGAGCAGATAAGTCACCGTATTGTCGACAATGGCGGCGATCAACTCGCCGAAGGCCGCTTCGTCCCGATAGGCAAAACGGCGCGTGGCTGCCTGGTCCTTGCTCCCTTGGCCATTAACCATATAGGTCGCGATCGTCCACGGACTTCCGGCAAAACCCATGAAGGTTGTTTTACCGTCGAGTTGCGATGCGACGGACCGGACGGTGGCATAGATAGCCTCAAAATGCTCCGGAGCAGCCTCCAGAGAGCCCAAAGCAGCATCCAGCAGCTTGGGGGCCAGCCGGGGTCCTTCCCCCGTCTCAAACCAGAGCTTCTGGCCCATCGCATGGGGTACGATCAAAATGTCGGAAAACAGGATCGCTCCGTCAAAACCAAAGCGCCTGATCGGCTGCAAGGTGACCTCGGCTGCAGCCTCGGCATCATAGCACAGTTCGAGAAATCCGCCCTTTTTGGCTCGCAACTCCCGGTATTCCGGCAGATAACGGCCCGCCTGGCGCATCAGCCAGACCGGCGTTTGATCACTTTTCCTGCCGAGCAATGTCTGCAGGAGAATTTTCTGTGATTCATTTCCATTCGGCATAGCGAGACGGTTATCCATTATATTATCTTATATATTATATTAGATTGTTGTTGATGATAGAGCGTGGAAAAGGCGGTAACCCGCGAGCGCCGCAATTACAAACAGATTGACAGGCGCGGGTTAATGAAAATTTGACCGATTCCGAAATCTCATCCCCGTTATCCACAGACTGTTGATTGAATCGATCGATGTTGATCCGCTGTGGATGAAATTGCGGACGTCGGGGAAGAATATTGTGCGACCGGTTATCCACATTTTCATCCCTTGCTTTATCCCCCGTGAAATCACAAAGCTTAGGTCATGAATCGTCTCCATCTCCATCTGTTGTCGGATTCCACCGGCGAAACCCTGGAAAATATCGCCAAAGCGGCGCTGGCCCAGTTTGATGGTGTCGAGATTATCAAGCATTTCTGGCCTATGGTCCGCTCCGAGAAGCATCTCAACCGGATATTGGCCGAGGTTGCCGATAATCCGGGACTTGTGATTTTCACCATCGTCAACCGTGATATCCGCGCCAAGCTGGAACGGGAATGCCGCCATCTGGGTCTGCCCTCGGTGCCCGCGCTTGATGCCGTCACCGATGCCCTGTCCAATATGCTGGGCCAGGAAGCCAAGGCGCGGCCGGGACGGCAGCATATTCTCGATGCCGCCTATTTTGCCCGGGTGGAAGCGATACAGTTCACCATTGCCCATGATGACGGTGTCGGCTGGGAAAATTGGGAAGAGGCCGATATCGTGCTCGCAGGGGTATCGCGGACATCAAAAACCCCGACATCAATCTATCTCGCCAATCGCGGCTACAAGACCGCCAATATTCCGATCGTGCCGGAATCGCCACCGCCCGATTCCCTGTTCCATCTGAAAAACCCGCTGGTCGTGGGCCTGATCACCGGTGCATCGCGGCTGGTGCAGGTCCGCCGCAACCGCCTGCTATCACTGAACCAGGCGCCGGAAACCGATTATGTCAATGAAGAAAAGGTCAAGGCGGAGACCCAATATGCGCGCCGGATGTTTGCCGACAACGGCTGGCCAATGATTGATGTGACGCGTCGTTCCATCGAGGAATCGGCTGCGGCGATCATCAATCTCTACAACGAGCGTCACGTTGCCGCCGGAGAAGATCAGAAGGCCGGTCCGGATGAATGATTTACCGCTGATACTGGCGTCCCGCAGCCAAGCGAGACAAGCCATGCTGGCTGCCGCCGGTGTCACGGTCGAGGCCATTGCGCCGAATGTCGACGAGGAATCGCTCAAGGACGGACTGAAGAGCGAGGGTGTAACTGCACGCAATCTGGCGGACGCGCTGGCCGAGGCCAAAGCGGTCCGGCTGTCACAGCGGATCGGTACGGGTCTGGTGTTGGGCGGCGATCAGGTGCTGGCACTCGACGACGGCAGCATGCTCGACAAGGCTGTCGATCAGGCTGACGCAATAGCCCATCTTCAATTGCTGTCCGGTAGAAAGCACAAGCTTTTCAGCGCCGCCGTGATCGCCGAACAGGGCAAGCCGGTCTGGCGGCATGTCGATATCGCGACGCTAACCGTTCGCCCGTTGAGCGATGCATTCATTGCGCAATATGTGGAAACGGAGTGGGGCAAAATCCGCCATTGTGTCGGCTGCTATGAAATCGAGGGCAGGGGCGCCCAGCTGTTCTCCGCCATCAACGGAAGCCAGTTCACGATCATGGGCCTGCCGCTTCTGCATCTGCTGGACTATCTTCGCATCCGGGGTATCTTACCGTCATGACTAAAGAAATGCCTTATGCCGAGGTGATCGGGGACCCGATCGCCCAGAGCAAGTCGCCGCTTATCCACAAATTCTGGCTCGACCGGCTGGATATCAAGGCGGATTATCGGGCCTGCCATGTCACGGCCGACCAACTGCCCGGCTATATCGAACAGCGTCGCGCCGATCCGGCCTGGCGGGGATGCAATGTGACCTTGCCGCACAAGATCGCCATGCTCGATCTGGTTGCCGATCCGGGTGGTGTGCGGGACAAGATAGGCGCGATGAACACCATAGTCCGGCAGGATGACGGCAGTCTGATGGGGACCAATACCGACGCGGCAGGATTTTTGGCGCCGATTGCCGACACTGACTGGTCGGGCAAACATGCCGTGGTCATCGGTGCCGGCGGTGCGGCGCGGGCCGTGTTGTTCGCGCTGAAACAGGCCGGCATCGGTGAAATAACCATTGTGGCGCGCAACGGTCTGAAAGCCACCGGCTTGCTGATGCAGGCCTCGGCCAAGGGCGGGGTGATACCGATGGACGCGCAATTGCCTGCAGCCGATCTGCTGATCAACGCAAGCCCGCTCGGTATGACCGGCAAGCCGCCGCTCGAACTGGATCTCGGTCCGCTGCCGGCCGATGCGCTGGTCTATGATCTGGTCTACGCGCCGCTGAACACCGGTCTGCTGCGCGCGGCCAGGAAGCGGGACCTGGCGGTGGTCGATGGCCTCGATATGCTGATCGGCCAGGCCGCGCTCGCCTTCGAACTGTTCTTCGGCGCGACGCCGCCAATGGAAGATGACGAAGAATTAAGAAAGCGGCTGATCGCATGACCAACCGGACCCGGCCTTTCATTATCGGACTCACCGGCTCAATCGGCATGGGCAAATCCACGGTGGCTAAAATGTTCGTCGAAGAGGGCGTGCCATTGTTCGACGCCGATGCTGCCGTGCACGAACTGCAAGGCCCGGATGGCGCGCTGGTCGAAGAGATCGAAGCGCTGTTTCCCGGCACCACGAACAGCCAAGGCGTCGACCGGCAGAAACTGGGCGCGGCGGTGCTCGGCGATCCGGGCGCCATGCAAAAGCTAGAAAAGCTGATTCATCCGGCCGTGGGCGAGATGCGTATCGCCTTCCTTGAGGAGAACCGGCACCGGCCGCTGATCCTGTTTGATATTCCGTTGCTGTTTGAGAAATCGGGCGCAGAGGGTGTCGATCATATCGTCGTCGTTTCCGCCGGCGAAGAGCATCAGCGCGATCGCGTTCTGGCCCGGCCCGGCATGACGGAAGAGCGGTTTGCCCATATCAAGGCATTGCAATTGCCGGACGCGGAAAAGCGGGAAAAGGCCGATTCCGTTATCGATACATCGCTGCCGCTGGCAGAAACCCGTGAGCAGGTTGGTAAACTTGTTCAAAAACTGAAAGCGGCTCTTGCGTAACCCGAAGTTCGGTCCGATATTGGCCTTATGCGAGAGATAATTTTCGACACCGAAACTACTGGCTTTGATCCTCAAAATGGTGACCGGATGGTAGAAATCGGTTGTATCGAAATGATCAACCGGGTCGAAACTGGGCAAAGCTTTCATTGCTATTACAATCCCCAGCGACCGATGCCGAAAGCCGCCGAGGAAGTGCACGGGCTTTCGGATATCTTCCTGTCCGACAAGAAGCTGTTCTCCGAAGGCGCCGCGGAATTGCTGGATTTCCTGCAGGATTCGAATCTGGTGGCGCATAATGCGCAGTTCGATTTCAAATTTCTCAACGCCGAGCTGGTCCTGTGCGGCTACAAGCCGATTTCCCAGTTCCGCATGATCGACACATTGGCGATCGCCAAATCCAAGCATCCCGGTGCCAAATTGTCGCTCGATGCCCTGTGTTCGCGCTACGGCATCGATCGAAGCCACCGGGTGAAACACGGCGCCCTGCTCGATGCGGAATTGCTCACCCAGCTCTATATCGAGCTGACCGGCGGGCGGCAGATCGGCCTGGGTCTGGCCGAAGAAGAGAAAAAGCATGATTCCGTACGGGATATGCGACCCGCGTCACAGCGGGGAGAGCGCAAACAGTTCATGGTCGCACGCGAACATCACGCCAGCGATGAAGAACTGGCGCGGCACAAGGTTTTTGTCGAGGGTCTGGAAAACCCTCTTTGGTTAGAGGTCTAGCTGTACCGCTATTGCATAGCGGTTCGGAAGCAAAAGGAGAGTGAATATGGAAGTTCGTGTTTCAGGACATCAGGTCGACACCGGCGATGCGTTGCAAACCCATGGCGAGGACCGGATGAACGCGATTGCCGACAAATATTTCCCCAAGGCCATTTCCGCGAATGTTACTGTAAGCAAAGCCCCCCATTCCCATTTCAAATGCGATATCGTGACTCATGTGATGCAGGGCCTGACCCTGAAGTCGGACGCCGAGGCCGGCGATGCTCACCAGGCATTCGATCAGGCCGCCGACAAGATCGAAAAACAGTTGCGTCGCTATATGCGCCGGCTGAATGATCATCATGTTCAGGCCCAATATGCGGCAAAGCAGGAAGAAGCGGCCTATCGCGTGTTTGAATCGTTCGAGGATGAGGAAGAAAGCGAAGTGAATGGCGAATCGCCCGCGATCATCGCCGAAACCAGCACCGATATTCCGGAAGCCAGCGTATCCAACGCGGTTATGATGATGGATTTGCGCAATACCAGCGCGCTTTTGTTCAAAAACTCTGGCACTGGCGCCCATAATATGGTTTATCGCCGCTCCGATGGCACAATCGGTTGGGTGGAACCACATAGCTGAACGAGCCGAATCGCCTCTGGCCGGCTGAGAGCTGGTCTGTGAGGCGACCGGTCCAGCGCACACCGACCTCGCGATTCATGCGAAGTCTGCCAAATTGGCTGCGTGTTGCCGGGACAGAAGGAAAGATTCATGACTGATTTGCCCGTTAGACTGGAGCTCGCCGCTGTGCGGGATTGTCAGGATATTGGCGACAAGAATGATATCCTCCGCACCATCGCCCGTGTCGGACAGGAATGCTATCGGCTTGATGCGGATGCTATCCTGACCGGTCTGGAGGCGCGCGAGGCCCTCGGATCGACCGGATTCGGTCGGTCGGTCGCGATACCGCATGCGAAATTGCACGGTCTCGATCATTGCATCGGCATTTTTCTCAGACTCGCTGAACCGACGCCGTTCGACGCGCATGATGGCAAGCCGGTCGATCTGGTCTTCGCGCTGCTGTCGCCGGAAAAAAGCGGTGCCGAGCATCTCAAGGCGCTGGCCGCCGCATCCCGTTTTCTCCGCGATGACAATATGGTGGCAAAGCTGCGCGGCGCATCGGGACAGGACGCGCTTTATGCGCTTTTGAGCAAACAGCGCGAGCAGCGGGCGGCCTGATCCTTGGCGAGTAACGATACCCCCGCAGACGACCCACAAGGCGGTGCACAGGAACATTTCCGGGCTCTGGAACGCCTTTATGCGCAAGCGCCGATCAACCAGTTGTTCCAATCCCGTCTGGAAATCCCGGAAGCCGGTACAGCGCGCATATTGTTTGCGGTGGATGAACGCTATTATCATGCGGCCGGGGCGGTCCACGGTACATCCTATTTCAAAATGCTCGATGATGCTGCCTTTTATGCGGCCAACAGCCTTGTGTCCGACCGGTTCATCCTGACGACCGCCTTCAACCTGCTGTTTACCAAGCCGCTCAAGAGCGGCCCTGTTACGGCTGAGGGCCGTTGGGTCAGCGGCAAGCGGCGGGTGTTCGTCGCGGATGCGCGGCTGATCGACAGCGAAGGCGACGAAATTGCCCGCGGTACCGGTACCTTCATGCGCTCGCACATCCCGCTGGCATCTCTGCCCGGGTACAAGAAGGATGATTGAACCGCGGCTTTCCGCGGAAATGAAGGTCCAGACGCTTCTCAGGCTGGCCAGCCAGCAAGGCGGTTTCGGTGCGGTGCTGAAAAAAGGGGACCGGATTTCCGGCGCCATCCTGATTCAATGCGTGGAAAAGGGCGAAAACCCTAGGCTGCTGGAGAACATGCCAAGCCTGGATGGTGCACCGAATTGGCAGCGCATATGGCCGCAAGGTACTGATAATAATAAGGAATTATCGGAATATATTGCACAGAGATTCCGCTTTGATCCCGATATGTGGTTAATTGAACTGGATATCCCGGATGGGGAACGGCTCATCGTCCAACTGGGGCAGTAAACTTGACTTTATCTCTCAAAACCATATTTGGCGCTCAACTTTGATGCGCAGGTTGCCGCTCGTTTGTCGAAATGACAGGCGGTAAACACGCAGACGGGGAGAACAGAAATGGACCGTGGTTTAATGTTTTTGGGTCCATTTTCGGCAGTCCGGACGGGTTTTGTCCTGATTGGCTCTGGTCTCACCGCATAACAAAACAGGTTTATGAAAAAAATTTTTCGTGCCACGAGCGTGTTATCGCTCGCACTTACTGTTGTCGTGGCATTGTCCGTGACAGATGCGTCTTTTGCTCTGGAAGCAAATGACGAAATTCCTGAATCCGAAATATTCGTTGATCCGGCCCTGCTGGAAGAAGATGAATCCGATCAGGCTATTATCTTTGGTGAACAGCAGGAAATTGTCGCCGAAATTCCCCAGGATGTCATAGAGTCGGACAAGATTGCCAATGGCGAAGTGGAAGCTGGTTTTCAGGCGACCAGCGAATTCGTCAATGACGGCGCACAGACGTTGCGCCAGCTCGTCCGCCAGCAATCGGTGGCCGGCACGCTGGATGAGGAAATGCACTGCCTTGCCGGTACCGTCTATTTCGAATCCAAAAGCGAATCGCTGAAAGGACAGCTGGCCGTAGCCCGTGTTGTCTTGGCACGTGTCGCTTCGCCCCGCTTCCCGGATACGATCTGTGGTGTGGTTTATCAGCGCAGCCAGTTTTCCTTTGTTCGCGGTGGCAAGATGCCCCGTATCAACAAGGGACATCGTCAATGGCGCAACGCTGTGGCAATCGCCAAAATCGCTATGAACGACGGCTGGGAGAGCTCGGTCGAAGGCGCTTTGTTCTTTCACGCCCGATATGTTTCGCCGGGTTGGCGCCTCAAGCGGCTGGCCACGATAGATAATCATATTTTCTATCAATAGACATTCTGGCAGACTGCGAATTCATAAAGGCTCCCGCACGGGGCCTTTATTTTGTTCTTTTTATGTTCTAACCAGATCCGATGACGTCCATGGATGATTCTTCCGGCTTGCTGGTGCCGAGTGACCCGTTGACCGGCGCGCAGGCGGTTGCCCGCGGCGTCGCCCGGATGTTCCTGCGGCATGATATCATGGTGCTGCCGGAAGTCAGTCTGCGAAACCGGCGCCGTGCGGACCTGATGGGTATTGATGCCAAGGGACAGATTGTCATTGTCGAGATCAAGGTGGCGAGGAGCGATCTTCTGGGTGATAGCAAATGGACCGAATATCTGGATTATTGTGACCGGTTCTACTGGGCCTTGCCGGCCGGTTTTGATGCCACGCCGGTCGAGGGGCCCGATTTTCTGCCCGACCGCACGGGGTTGATCATTGCCGATGCCTATGATGCGGAAATGGTGCGGCCAGCGGCGACCAAGGCTCTGGCACCGGCGCGCCGCAAGACCGAAACGATGCGGTTGGCCCGCCGCGCGATGCAGCGCTCAGCGGTCGCCGATGGCTGGATCAGTCCGGTCCGCGGTCAGCACGAACCGGGCGGCTATTGAGCGCCGGCTAGCCTTCCGGTCCGAAGAACCGGCCTTCTGTTTCCGGTTTCCTGTTCGCATCCGCTTTTTCAATTTCGGCCAATATGGCGGCGCTGCGGCGATCCTGGCTGGCATAATCGCGAGCCGATTTTCCCGCGAGCGAATCGGTGTGGTCCGGGTCGGCCCCATTGGCGAGCAGTAGACGAACCAGTTCACTATCACGAAGCTGGACCGCCCGGATAAGCGCAGTTTCTCCTTGCCGGTTCGGCTCATCCACTTTCGCCCTCTTGGCCAGCAGGGTCCGGACCCCGTCGACGAAGCGCAACTGGGTGGCCAGCATCAGCGGCGTGACCCCCTCTTTGTCGGCAATATTGGGATTGGCGCCTTTCTGCAGCAGGAAACCCACCCAGACATTGTCGCGACGGGCCACAACGATGTGCAGAGCCGTTTCTCCGGATGAGCGATCGCGGGTATTGACGATAACGGATCCCGGCTGGCTAAGAAATTTTGTCGCTTCCTCGCCATCCCTGTCTTTCACTGCTTTGAGAAAATTATAGCTGTCCGAAAACTGGGCGGCGGCCGGAGCGGCAATCGAGAATGCGGCCACGGTCATCAGTGCCAGTTGCGCAATTCTGACCAAAGCGGCGCACGAGCGAGTGACCAATGATATTTTTCTGAACATGATAAGCCCCGTTTTACTGACCGACGCCTGTTGGTACCGGTCCACTGCAATTGCTGTCGATCAATTATCTGTTGAAATTGCGTCCCTAGCAGACCATGTCTGGCCCCGTAATGAACAATATCAACAATGTCGCAAAAATGATCCTCGCCACAGGATTACTGACACTTCTGGCCGCCTGCAACCCTGCGTCTGACGGAGGCGGGCGCGAGGGCGCAGAGCCGCCGCTTGCCGGAGCCGATATTGGCGGGTCCTTCACGCTGACCAACCAGGACGGCGGTATAACGTCGGAAGAGGAGTTCAAGGGCCAGTATCGGATCATCTATTTCGGCTATAGCTATTGCCCTGACGTCTGCCCGGTCGATCTTGCCAATATCATGCTGGGATTGAAACAGGCCGAAAAGAAGGATCCGGCGCTGGCCGAGAAAATCCAGCCTATTTTCATCTCCGTCGACCCCGGCCGCGATACGCCGGCCGTTCTCAAACAATATGTATCCGCATTTCATCCCCGGCTCATTGGTCTCACCGGCACCCCCGAGGATATTGCGACAGTGGCGAAAAAATATCTGATTCTTTATGATATCCGCGATGACGAGAGTTCCAGTGAATATCTCGTCGATCACAGCCGCCAGGCCTATCTGTTCGGTCCCGATGGAGAGCCGCTGGCGCTGCTGCCCTTTGACGGTACGCCGCAGCAGGTTGCGGACGAAATAGCCCGATGGGTGCGCTAGGCGCCGATCGGCCGTTCTGGGAAGCGCCGCTCGAAAAGCTGGATCGCGGCCAGTGGGAGGCCCTGTGTGACGGCTGCGGCAAATGTTGTTTGCTGAAGGCCGAGGATGAGGATGACGGCCAGATATATATGACCAATATCGCCTGCAAGCTGCTCGATCTCCAGAGCGCCCAGTGCAGCGATTATCGCCATCGCAAGTTTCACGTACCCGATTGTGTCCGGCTGACCCGCAACAAACTGGAAGAATTTGACTGGTTGCCCGACAGCTGTGCCTATAAATTGCGGGCCAAAGGGCTCCCTTTGCCGCAATGGCATTATCTGGTCTCCGGTGATCGAGAAACGATTCACGCGGCGGGACAGTCGATCCGGGGCAAGGTCATCCCCGAGAGCAAGGCCGGGCCGCTCGAGCAACATATTCTCGATGCGCCTTTTTAATCCATCGCCGCCCGAATCGCTCGTCATCAACCTCGGAGGGGTCAGCTATCCGCTCCAGCTGCGGCGGTCAAAGCAGGCCCGGTCGATTATCGTATCGGCCGATACGGTCAAGGGTGTTGTCCGCCTGACCCTGCCGCCCGGTGCATCGGAACGGCTGGCGATTCGCTTTGCACGGTCAAAATCCGACTGGCTCAGCGCCTGCTTTGCTGAAGCCATTCCCGCAGTTCCGGTCGAGAACGGTAGCCAGATCGCGTTTCTGGGCGAACCCCATGTCATCAGATGGTCACCGGATTTTCCCCGGGCTCCGCAGATCGTCGACGCTGAAATCCGGCTGGGCGGACCGGCGGAACATGTCGAGGCCCGAATTTTGCGCTGGCTCAAGGCCCAGGCCCGCATGATATATGCCGACGATCTGCAATTCTATTGTGACCGGGCCGGAACCGAATTGCCGCAACTGGCCGTCGGTGACGCGCGCCGCCGCTGGGGCAGCTGCTCGGCGCGCAAGTCGATTCGCTTGAGCTGGCGGCTGGTCATGGCACCCCCGCATGTCCGCCGGTCGGTGGTGGCGCATGAAGTGGCCCATCTCGTCCATATGGATCACAGCAAGCGATTCTATGCCCTGCTCGACCGGATATTCGAATCAGATCGCCGCAGCGCCGATCGTTGGCTCAAGAACCATGGCCGTGGCCTGCACATGGTGGGCGCGGAAAGGCAGTCCCCGCCGGTCGGCTGAAGCGGATCGCTATTGCTGTTCCTGACGCGCGGCTTCGGGAAGCAGGGATTCGGGCGGATTCTGTGGTGGTTGCGGCTTCGGTTTCCTGACCGGTGCGGGGTCCAGTTTGCGGGGTCCCGGATCCTCGCCGCGACCCAGCACCGAGTCGATCCAGTCCTGGTCCAGACGCGGACTGTCAGCCGCTTCGCCATCTTCCAGATCATATTCGAAGCCGCTGCCGGTCTCGATCGGCATGCCGTTTTCATCGACATAAATGCCATCTTCCGGTGCGCCGAACAATTCATCCTCGTCCGGTTCCAGCTGCCATTCCGGCAGCACCAGTTCGGTATCGAATTTCTCGACCTTGCGGTTGGCGACCGCCATTTTCATGAATTGCGCGAAGACGCTGGCCGGCGCCCGGCCGCCTTGCAATCCGCCTACCGGTTTTGCATCGTCTCGTCCCATCCAGACGCCGGTGGTCAGCCCGCTGGAGAAGCCGAGGAACCAGCCATCCTTGTTGCTGCTGGTGGTTCCGGTCTTGCCGGCAACCGGCCGGCCGATCTGGGCTGCCCGGCCGGTGCCGGTGGCTACCGCGGTCTGCATCAGGTCGGTGATGCCGGCGGCGACCCAGGGGTCGACCAGCACGCGGCTGCCGTCGAATTTGCTCTGGTAGAGAATGTCGCCCTTCATCGTCTGCACCTTGGTGATCCCGAAGGGCGTGATGGCAATGCCCTTGCCGCTGATCGAGGCAAAGGCGCGGGTCATGTCGAGCAGCCGCACATCCGACGTACCGAGCACCATCGACGGGTTGGTGTTGATCGGGGTGGTGATGCCGAAACGCCGTGCCATATTGGCGATCGACGAAGTGCCGATATCATTGCCGATCGCCGCCGCGACGGTATTCTTGGAAAAGGCAAACGCGGTGCGGACATCAATGTCCCCGGCATAGCGGTCACCGCTGTTGCGCGGCGTCCAGTTGCCGATGGTGATCGGCTCGTCGGTCACCGTGTCATTGGGCGTATAGCCCGCTTCCAGCGCCGCCATATAGACGAACACTTTCCAGGCCGAACCGGGCTGGCGAACAGCCTGGGTGGCGCGGTTGTAATTGGAGGTCACATAGTCGGTCCCGCCGACCATCGCGCGCACCGCGCCATCGCGGTCAATCGCCACCAGCGCGCCCTGGGCACCGGCCGGCACACCGGACTGGATGGCCGCGGTGGCGACGCGCTGCATATCAAGATCCAGCGTTGTCCAGACCTCGATCGGCTCCACGCTCTCGTCGATCAGCAGGTCCAGCTGCGGCAACGCCCAGTCGGTGAAATAGCGGACGCTGTTCTGGCGTGGTTCGGGGGCCAGCTTGACCGACGCCGGATTGGTTTGCGCGGCTTCCGATGCGCTAATCGCGCCGGCGTCCTGCATCACCTCCAGCACCACGGTGGCGCGGCTGATCGCCGCCTTGGCATCGGCGGTGGGCGAGTAGCGGGACGGCGCCTTGACCAGACCGGCGATAATCGCCGCTTCGGCCAGGTTGAGCTCTCTGGCGCTATGCGCGAAAAAGCGTCGCGACGCCGCGTCGATGCCATAAGCACCGCCGCCGTAATAGACTTTGTTCAGATAGAGTTCGAGAATCTGTTCCTTGGAAAATTTCCGTTCCATCGCCAGCGCGAGCAATATTTCCCGCCCTTTCCGGCCAAAAGTCCGGTTGTTGTTCAGAAATACATTGCGGGCCAGCTGCTGGGTGATGGTCGAGCCACCCTGCGCCCAATGGCCGCGCTGCATCCTGACCTGCACCGAGCGGGCGATACCGATCGGATCAACGCCGGGGTGATTTTCGTAGCGCCGGTCCTCAACCGCGACCATGGCGGATTTCATGACTTCCGGGATGTCCGCATATTTCAGCCATTCGCCATAGCTCGGACCCATGGAAAAAAGCTCTTTGCCATTCACGTCGAGCACCCGGATCATCTGGCCGTTGGGAGAGGATTTGAGATCCTCGAAGCCGGGGAGCGAGGAACGGACCACCAGCACCGCAACCACAAGGGCAATCGCGGCGAGCAGCCCGACGACCAGACCAGCCTTGGTCAGCCGCCAGAACCATTTGCTTATGGGGCCCTGTTTCTTGCTGCGTTTTTTGGCCCGCGCCATATTGATCCACCCATTTTATACCAAACCAGAATTTTTCTAGCGTTCCGGTGCCTTACCGTAGGCTGAACAGGGAAGCACAGAAAAAAGTCAGTCGTCTTTGGGTTCGAACGCCATGGCCGCGCTATTCATGCAGTAGCGAAGTCCGGTTTCGGTCGGCCCGTCGGGAAAGACATGGCCGAGATGTCCGTCGCAACTGGAACAGCGTATTTCGATCCGCCGCATGCCATGGCTATTGTCCTCGATCTCGGTCACCGCTTCGGCATCGGCCGGCGCGGAAAAGCTGGGCCAGCCGCAACCGCTGTCGAATTTGCTGTCCGATTCAAACAATTTGCTGCCACAGCCGGCGCAGAAAAACTCGCCATCCCGATATTCGGTGTTCAATGCGCCGGTAAAGGGTCGCTCGGTGCCCGCTTCGCGCAACACGTGATATTGCTCCGGAGAAAGCCGTTGCCGCCACTGCTCGTCGCTCATTATTGTTTTTTCCATTGGCGTTAAATGGGCATTTAACCGCAGCCGGTCAAGGGACTGGCGGGGGAAGCCGGCTCGCCCGGTTTCATGCTTAACAGGATGTTAGGCATATTGGGACAGAATGCGGGGTTATGAAGATTGTGGTGAAATTCCTGCTGAGCATGGCATTGTTCTGCGTAACTCTGGCGGTTCCGCCAGCGCAGTTGCAGGCGCAATGCCGTCTCTGCGCCACCAGTGCCGGAACTGACAGCGTCTCTGATACGGCATCGGGGAAGACGGAAATACCCTTGCAGATCGAAATTACCGCCAATCTCGATTTTTCCCGCATGGCCCTGCTGAGCCGGAGCGGCGGCGTGGTCAGTATCGATCCGACGTCTGGTGACAAACATATACAGGGCAGTATCGCCAATCTGGGCGGTATGGCGTTGCACGGCGAAGGGCGTCTGACCGGCGAACCGGGCCGGAGCGTGCGGATATTTTTGCCAGAGCGGATACAGCTGAGCGCGCCCAATGGTTCAACGGCCGAACTGGAGCAACTGGAAACCGATTTGCCGGCGTTGGCGCGGCTCGATCCTTCCGGACGGCTGACCTTCGCCTTTGGCGGGCAGCTGCGGGTCCGCGGTGATGCCAGTGGCCGGTTTCGCGGCCGCATCGCGATTACCGCCGACTATGAGTGAAGCCGCGTTTTTGTCCTAGCGACCGCTGGCCGCTTTCCGGGCGATCAGCAGCAGTTCTTCCTCCAGAAGTACCTGATCGGGCTGGCCGCTGCTTTTCATCGCGATCTCGAGTTGCAATATCCGCTCGATCAACCGCGCGATATGGGCCGAGGACCAGATGCGCAGCTGCCGCTTGAAATGTTTCTGTTCCTTGAAAAAGACGCTGGGATGACCGGCGACGGAATCGACATTGCCGCCCTTGTCCACCTTGCTGCGCAGCTCGGCAAGCTTGGCAAGATGACGGAGCATGATCCGGATCAGGCCGATCTCGCTAATGCCCTGCGCCCGGCTCGCGGCAATTTCCTGCGCCAGTCGGGCCGCATCGCCATTGAGCGCCGCGTGGATCAGCAGGCTGATATCCTCCTCGTCATTCTCGGCGCCCAACAGCAGCAGTATATCCTCGTCCGGCGCAAGCGGATTGTCCGGTGTCGCATCGAGATAAAGCGCAATCTTCTCGACTTCCATTCGCGCCAGGACCAGATCATTGCTGGTCAGGGCAGCAATTTCCTGCGCCATGTCCCGGCCCAGTTTGAGTCCTTCTCTCTGAGCCATGGTCTGGATGGTCGCCGCTGCCTGTTGCGGTGTCGTTTCGTAACAGGTCGCGATCAACGCATCGGGTGCGGCGATGATGGTCTTGGCCAGTGCAGTCTTGTCACCCATGCCGGGGGCGATGACAAATACCGGATCGCCGACGGTATCGCTAGCCAGAAGATTGTCGATTGCCGCTGTCGCGCGGACCGCTTCGCCGCTGTTGAGCCGCAAGACGAGAAAGCGCTTGTCGCCAAACAGCGATGCGGAATTGGCTTCGTCATTGAGACGGGCGGGCCCGTCGGCAATATCGCTGATCGTCAGATCGACCCGCTCCGCGCTTTCTACCAGCGGCTTGACCAGTTCCTCGACGAGCGCCTGACAGCGGGTAACGTTGGGGCCGCACAGCAGGACCAGTCTGAATTGATCGGGAGCGGCATGAAAACGCCTGACAATCTCTTCCGGCTTTGCCTTCATGGCTGCGGCAACGCGCTGGCCTCTTTCCGGGCAAACAGGGACAGCCGGGTGACTATCTGGCTGGCCACACGGGTCGCCAGATTTTCCAGTGCCGTATCTTCTGCGGCTACGGTCGCATATTCCGACGAGACCACATCGATGCCCGCATCGGAACCGGCCGTGGCATCGAGAACAATTACGGAATCGGAGAGGCGAACCAGCTGATAGCGGGCGCGCAGGGTTCTGCGCTCGCGGGTGATCCGGTCATCGCTGCGCACACCAAAACCGGCAATTTTGTCTTCCAGCGCGACGGTCAGCCGATATTTGGTCTGCTGCCCCTCGAACGCGCCGAGCTGGTCCTTCAGTGCGTTGCGGGTCAGCCATCCGGCCTTGCCGGCAATCGGTTCAATCTCGACATTGCCCAGTTCCTGCGCAACGACGCCGTTCGTGCCGCCAGCATAAAGCGGCCGCAGGTTGCAGCCGGCGAGCATCGCCGACAAGGCCACGACCAAGGTGATCCGGGCGATCACGGAACTCATATGACGATATTGACCAGTCGGTCGGGCACGACAATCACCTTCTTTATTTCCGCTCCGTCCAGGCTACGCTGCACCTTCTCGGATGCGAGAGCAAGCTCTTCGAGCTGATCCTTGCTGCTGCCCTTGGCCACGGTGATCGTATCGCGCAATTTCCCGCGTACCTGAATGGCTATCGTGACCTCGTCATCGACCAGCAGGCTTTCGTCCACCTCGGGCCACGGCGCGTCGGCGATCAGGCCGCTTTCGCCGAACAACGCCCAGGCTTCCTCCGCAATGTGCGGGACCATCGGCGCAACGATCCGCGCAAGGGAACGGATGGCCGTGGTCCGGTCTGCGGACGGCTGTGATTTTTCGATCAGATTGACCAGTTCGAATATTTTCGCGACCGCCTTGTTGAAGGAAAGGGCCTCGACGTCGCCAGCGACACCGGCGACGGTCTGGTGGAGCTTGCGGCGGAGTGCCTTGTCTTCGCCTGTATCGACATTGTCGGGCACCGCGATGAACAGACGCCACAGCCGCTGGACAAAGCGCCAGCTGCCTTCGATACCCGCTTCGGACCAGGGCAGGTCGCGCTCGGGCGGGCTGTCGGAGAGCATGAAGAAACGCACCGCGTCGGCGCCATATTGTTCGATGATCGGATCGGGGTCGACGACATTTTTCTTCGACTTCGACATTTTCTCGACCCGGCCGGTGGTGACCGGCGACCCGTCGGCGATCACCGCCCAGTCGCTACCGTTTTTCTCGACCTCGTCAGGCGACAGCCAGCTGCCATCACCATGTTTGTAGGTTTCGTGGGTCACCATGCCCTGGGTGAACAGGCTCTCGAACGGCTCGGCAAAATCCAGCTTGCCGATGCTCGCCAGAGCGCGGGTCCAGAAGCGGGCATAAAGCAGATGCAGGATCGCATGTTCGACGCCGCCGATATATTGCGTCACCGGCAGCCATTTGCTGACCACTTCGGGATCAAAGGGCCGGTCGTCGGGCTGGCTGGCAAAGCGCAGGAAATACCAGCTGCTGTCGACAAAAGTGTCGAGCGTGTCGGTCTCGCGCCGCGCCGCCTTGCCGCATTTCGGGCAGTCGACATGTTTCCACGTCGCGTGGCGTTCCAGCGGATTGCCCGGCGTTTCGAAATCAATATCTTCGGGCAGCACGATCGGCAGCTGGTCCTTGGGCACCGGGACCGGACCGCAAGCATCGCAATGAATGATCGGGATTGGCGTGCCCCAATAGCGCTGGCGCGAAACGCCCCAGTCGCGCAGCCGCCATGTGGTCTGGGCCTTGCCCCAGCCTTCGGACCCCGCGTGATCGATAATCGCCTGCTGCGCCGATTCCACGGTCATGCCGTCGAGGAACGCGCTGTTCACGATCTTGCCGGGACCGGTATAGGCCTCGTCCCCGATATATTCCGCAGCGGTTTCATCGCCGTCCGAGACAACGCGCTTGACCGGCAGGTCATATTTGCGGGCAAAGTCGAGATCGCGCTGATCATGCGCCGGCACGCCGAATACCGCGCCGGTGCCATAATCCATCAGCACAAAATTGGCGACATAGACCGGCAGCTGCCAGTCAGGATCGAGCGGATGGGTGACGGTCAGGCCGGTATCGAAGCCCTTCTTCTCCATCGTCTCGAGCTCGGCAGCGGTCGTGCCGCCAGCCTTGCATTCTTCGGCAAAAGCCGCGAGCGCGGCATTCTGGCCGGCAAGTTTCTGGGTCAGCGGATGGTCGGCCGACAGCGCGACAAAGCTGGCCCCGAAAATCGTGTCGGGCCGGGTCGAGAACACCTCCACGCTGGCGATATCGTCTCGCGCTTCGGCGAGCTGAAAATGGAATTGCAGTCCCTGCGACTTGCCGATCCAGTTCTCCTGCATCAGCCGCACTTTTTCGGGCCAGCCTTTGAGGTCGCCCAGTCCGGTGAGCAGATCTTCAGCAAAATCGGTGATTCTGAGAAACCACTGGCTGAGCTTGCGCTTCTCGACCGGCGCGCCGGACCGCCAGCCCTTGCCATCGATAACCTGCTCGTTGGCGAGCACGGTCATGTCGACCGGATCCCAGTTGACCGCCGATTCCTTGCGATAGACCAGGCCGCCCTCGAACAGATCGATGAAAAGCGCCTGTTCCTGGCCATAATATTCCGGCTCGCAGGTCGCCAGTTCGCGGCTCCAGTCAAAGGCGAAACCCAAAGTCTTCAGCTGGCTGCGCATCGAGGCGATATTGGCCCGGGTCCATTCGCCGGGATGGACTTTCTTTTCCATCGCTGCATTTTCCGCCGGCATGCCGAAGGCGTCCCAGCCCATCGGATGGAGCACTTCAAAGCCCTGCATGCGCCGGAAACGGGCGAGCACGTCGCCCATCGTATAGTTGCGGACATGGCCCATGTGAATGCGCCCCGAGGGATAGGGAAACATCTCGAGCACATAGCTGCGCGGCTTGCTGCTGGCGTCGTCCGCTTCGAAAGTGCCGGCATTCGCCCAGCGCTCTTGCCAGCGTTTGTCCGCCGCCAGTGGATTGAATCGCTGATCGGTCATTGCGGCCCCATGATGTGGCAGGAAGGTTTAGTTGGTGATCGCACCGCGCCGCAAATCGCGGGCCTTGGTGAGGATGATCTGTTCGAGCTTTTGCGTGGTCGCGGCCTTGACCGGGGCGTCTACCCAGGTGCCGTTCTGCGCGACCTGGCGTGACGCTGCAACGCGCAGGGCGTCGGCGCGCAAATCCTGGTCGAGGATCGAGACGTTGATCTTCATCCGCTCACCGGGATTTTGCGGGTTTACATACCAGTCGGTCAGGATCACGCCGCCATTGCTGTCGGTCTGGGTCAGCGGCATGAAGGACAGGGCGTCGAGCGATGCGCGCCACAAATAGCTGTTCACGCCAATGGTGGTGACCTGAGACGCCGCCAGATCGGCCTGGGGCCGTTCCTTGCCGCCGCAAGCGGAGAGCATGGTCAAAGTCAGCAGGCTGGCGGTTGCAGACCGCAGGACTAGGGATGATTTGAGGCGGGACATGAAGCGCTCCTGGTTGCATTTAGCGCCGGCACGAAATCTTTTCGCAGGATTTGTTCCGGACATGATATCATTTCAGCGCTCTCTATAAATGCTTTGCCGCGAGGGGCAAGCATAAGCGCATGATTCGCTCTTGTGCGGCGCGGACTGAACCGCGGTTGAATGGCAGGAATATCATCTCCGGTTCCTGTTTTTCCTGCTAGGCAGTGCGACAATGTCCGGACAAAAGCGTAACCGAACTGCAACAGAAACATGCTAGTTTGGGAAAATCGGACAAAAACAAGACGTTGACTCGTGCAGTCCAGCAGAATTTGTTATACCAAAAGCCATAAGTAAGGGAAGCGGCTTCATCATGACGAAAAAGGTCAGTCATTTCGGTTGGTTAGCGACGGGACTCGCAATCTCTGGCCTTGCCATGACTCCTGCTCTGGCGAAGGTTATTTCCGGTGGCAGCGATATCGTATCGCTGAAAACCCTCGGTTCGATCGGTTCCTTTACCGTCGCCGGTGCCGACCCTGATCTCGTTGCGAAATATAATCTGAACGCCTTGCGCGGCAACGCTAGTTTCAAATTCACTCCCTCCGGCGGTACCCGTGACGGCGAACGTTCGGTTACCGTGGTCGTCCGCCAGAAGTCGGACGCTGTTTCGATTCGTGAAAATATTCTCGCTGCGGCACCCGGATCGGGCGTTGCAAGCGCAGCAAAAATCGCGCCCGTTTCCTATAGTCTCGGCGCTGCAAAGGGCCTGAAGAGCTTCGCGATTCCGGTCAAGAAGCTGAACGGCAATATGCCGGATCTCTCGGAAATCGGTGCTGGCAGAATGCTGGGCGAGGAAGAGGATGGCAAGAAGAGCCGTTTCAACCCGCGCATGTCGATTGATGCTTCGGCCCCGATCAACGCCGCGCCGCGCGCTCTGGATGACAGCCAGAAAGATTATACGCTGGATGTCGGCGGAAGCTATTCGCTGACCCGCAATTTGCAAGTCACCGCCGGTGTCCGGATCAATAACGAGCGTGACCGGATGGCGCCGCTGACCGACAGCCGTCAGGACAGCCAGGCCGTCTATGTCGGAACCCAGTTCCGCTTCTAGACCGAAGAATCCCGCTTAGAGCCTAACGCAAAGCGTCAATTGCAGCCCATCCGTGGGTGAGCCGGCTTTTGTGCGTTCGATAGCGATTCCGGTTCATCCCGCCCAGATAGACCACCGGGCCTAGGCACAATGCGGATAGACGCAACGCCTGCAACGGATTCAGGGGACGCTGGCCGGGGTGCGAGCGGGTCGCGAATATCGGCGACAGGAAATACAGGTCTGCGCCGACCTGATTCGCTTGCGCAATCTCGCGGGCATCATGCACCGGAGCGCTGTGCAGCAGCCCTTGCGGCAGCATCCGCCGCTTGCTGCGGCGATGCACGCCGTCGGCGCCCCACGATCGCGCCAGCGACGGTGATCCGGCTAGAAACAGTATATGACCATGCCGCCGGGCGAGCTTTTTCACGGTATTGAAGCGGACCCGCCGCGCCGCTGTTTCCAGATGATAATGGCGAAAGACGATCCCGCTCCCGCGCGGCAGCCTTCTTACGGCCTGTTCGAGAATTGCGTCATTGCGTTTGTCGGTGAACAGCCACAGCGGCGGCAGGGTCCTACCCGTCTGGTGGGGCAAATGGGCGCGGGGCTGGTCTCGCAACATAAGCAGGCCTATAGACGCTCATCTGGCGAAAGAGAATGATTGAGAGAGATTACCCTTGGCAAACTCCCCCCTTGAAGCGATCCGCAGCAACATCGACAAAGCGGCCGGAATAGCAGACCGCAAGCCGTCGGAAATCGCGCTGATCGCAGTGTCGAAAACCCGCGGCAGCGAAGAGATACGGCCGTTGCTGGAATCCGGCCATCGCCTGTTCGGGGAAAACCGGGTGCAGGAAGCGATGGAGAAATGGCCGGCGCTGAAAGCCGACTTTCCGGATATTGAACTGCATATGATCGGCCAGTTGCAATCGAACAAGGCAGCCGAAGCGGTGGCTCTTTTTGACTATATCCATTCGCTCGACCGGCCTTCGCTGATCAAGGCACTGGCGAAGGAAATGAAGCGGCAGGAGCGTCAGATTCCCTGTTTCCTGCAGGTCAATATTGGTGAGGAACCGCAAAAGGGCGGTTGCGATATCAAGGCCGTCCCCGAATTGCTCGCCCAGGCGACATCGGCCGGAATAGAGATTGTCGGCCTGATGGCTGTTCCGCCCGACCATGAGAATCCGGTCCCCTATTTCGCGCTGCTGGCGAAACTGGCCCGCGAAGCCGGACTCGTCGGGTTGAGCATGGGCATGTCGGGAGATTTCGAACAGGCGGTCAAGCTCGGCTCGACCCATGTCCGGGTCGGCACCGCCCTGTTCGGTCCGCGGCCAACGCCAGCCGGATAATCAGCTCTCGCTGCTCTTGTCCTTGCTCTTTTCGCCGTTTTTCTCGCTGTCTTTCGCAGCCCGGTCAGCCTTGCGCTCCTCTGGCGTGTCTGGCGCGACATAGCTGATCACCACATCGCCATCCTCGATCACCGGCCGGGCGTCGGTGGCGAAGAACAGCAGTCGCCGGTCCGGCTTGAAGACCGCAAGCGGCTCCTCGTCCTTTTCCAGATTCTTACGATAATCCTCGGCGGTAAATTTCTCGGTAATATTGGTCTTGCTGAACCGCCAGCCTGCCAGATCCCGGTCGAGCAACGTACCGAAATCCGCTCCGGATTCGAACAATAAGCGGCCGCGGCCGACCCGGCTCTTGCTGTGGCTGTCATTGGCCAGGCGGCTGATCTGTTCATAACCCATTTCGGGGCCCAGATCGGCGGTGATCAGCTGGTTCTGGCTGTCATTGTCGGTAGCGGCAATGAGATGCTGATATTCGCCCATGTCGATATTGTCATTATGCGCTTCGTCGAGCACATCGCCATGGTGAATCTCCAGACCCTCGCTGCGGGCCCGGCGCAGCGCGAACCGGCTGTCGTCGGTGATCAGGACATGGATATCCAGGGATTTGAGCATTTTGCCCAGCGCGATCGACCAGCGATTGGCACCGGCTATCAATATGCCTTCACCCTTGCCTTCTGAAATCCCCAGACGTTCGGCAACCCATGAGGCAGAGAATCCATGGGCAAAGATTGTCGCAATGACGACGGCGAAGCTGAGCGGGACCAGCGCTTCCGCTCCGGGCATGCCATAATCGACCAGACGGATTGCAAACAGGCCGGTGATAGCGACGGCCACGATCCCGCGGGGCGCGATCCAGGCAATGAACAATCGCTCGCGCCATGGCACCGAACTGAACAGCAGCGCGACCAGCACCGAGACCGGGCGCACGATAAACAGCAGCAATATCAGGAAGATGACAAATTGTGGCCGGAACTGCTGCACCGTTTCCCAGTCCAGCGTTGCCGAGAGAATGATGAAGACGCCGGAGATCAGCAGCACCGCCAGATCTTCCTTGAACCGGTAGAGCGCCTGGCTCGAGTAGATTTGCCGGTTGCCCATCACGATGCCCATGACCGTGACGGTGATCAGACCGGTTTCGTGCTTGATCAGATCGGCGATGACAAAACCAGCGATGACCGTGACCAGCAGAAAGGGCGCTTTCAGATATTCGGGAACCAACCCTCGTGGAAACAGCCATGTCAGCGCAAAGCCGAGACCTGCGCCAATCAGCGCGGCGATGAAACTGGCGGCCAGCACATCCATGCTGATGACCGCGATATTGGCATTGGCGCCCTCATAGGTGATATAGGCATAGATACCGACAGCCAGCAGCGCGCCGATCGGATCGTTCACTATACCTTCCCATTTCAGAATATTGCGAACCCGGGACGGTACCCGCAAGGTCCGGAGCATCGGGCCGATTACGGTAGGACCGGTGACTATCATGATCCCACCGAGCAAGGCGGAAATTTCCCAGGACAGGCCGGCACCATAATGTGCGGCTCCGGTGCCCAGCGCCCAAGCTATCGGACCGGCGACAAGCACCATTGCGGTCACTGCGCCGCCCGCCTGGCGCAATTCGCGGAAGTTCAGGCTGAGACCGCCCTCAAACAGGATGACGGCAACCGCCAGTTTGATGATCGGTTCCTGCAGCGCGCCGAAATCGCGTTCGGGGTCGATAATGCCGAGCACCGGCCCGGCGATAATACCGACAATCAGCATCAGCGCGATGGCGGGACGGCCGGTCCGCCAGGCGATCCACTGTGCGCCGATACCGAGCAGGCCGATCAGCGCAATCTTGACCATCAGTGAATCTATTATTTCCATGAACTATCCTTGGCGGGTTTTTCGCCCATATGCAAAAAACTTTCCGGGACCCGGGGATCAGGTGCTGCCGAAATGGCCAATCGCTTGTTCAATAACGCCATAGACGGAATCCAGTTCCTCGCGGCCGATAGAATAAGGAGGCATGATGTAAACCGTATTGCCCAATGGCCGAAGTAAAATGTTGCGATCCCGGAAATAGCCGAGCAGCTGCGGCCCAAGGCTGGACATATAATCACCCGCCCCATCGTCGATCTCGAACGCCAATATCGTGCCGCTCTGGCGCAGGCCGCTGACGTTGGATTTCTGCGCCAGCCGCTCTGCAAAGGCGCGATGCGAGGCGATAATGCCGTCGATCCGTTCCTGCACCGGCTCGTCACGCCAGATCGCCAGATTGGCATTGGCCGCCGCGCAGGCAATCGGATTGGCGGTGAAGCTGCTCGAATGGAAGAACATCTGCGCCCGGTCTTCGGAATAATGCGCCTGGAAAATGGGATCCCTGGCAGCGGTAACCGCGAGCGGGATGACACCTCCGGTCAGGCCCTTGGCCATGCACAAGATATCCGGCTCGACGCCCGCCTGTTCGCAGGCAAAAACCGTGCCGGTGCGGCCCCAGCCGGTCATCACTTCGTCGGCAATGAACAGCACATCATGCTCGCGGCAGATCGCCGCCATCCGCGCCAATATTGCCGGGCCGTACATCTTCATGCCGCCTGCGCCGAGGACCAGCGGTTCGACGATCAGCGCCGCCGGCGCATTGTCGCTGTCCGTGCACAAGGCTTCCAGTTGGTCGAGTGTCTGCTGTTCGGCTCCGGCTTCCGGGAACGCTATCGTGCCGACATCAAACAGCAAAGGCGCATAGGCCTGGTTGAACACGCCGCGCGCGCCGACCGACATCGCACCAATCGTATCGCCATGATAGCTATGCTCCATGACCAGGATTTTCTGGCGCGCTTCGCCACGATTGTGCCAGTAGCCGAGCGCCATTTTGAGCGCCACCTCGACCGCGGTCGAACCGCTGTCCGAGAAGAAAATATGCTCCAGTGATTCCGGCAGGAAATCGGCGAGACCTTCGGCCAGTTCCCGCGCCGGACCATGCGTCCATCCGGCAAAGATCATCTGGTCGAGCCGGGCGCTCTGCTTCTGGATCGCGCTGACGATGGTCGGATGGCAATGGCCGTGGGTCTGCACCCACCAGCTCGATATCGCGTCAATGATCCGGGTGCCGTCGCTCTTGTACAGGCAGGCGCCTTCCGCCCGGGCGATTTCCGGGATCGGTTCGCGGAGCCCGTGCTGGGTGAAGGGATGCCAGATATTGATGCTCATGATCCGAAGGCCGCCAGATTGAAATGGGTGTTGAACGCGTCTCGCAACATGTCTGGCGTGAGCGAATCAAGCATGGGCAGGCGGCCGAGATGCGACACGGCGCCAATCCGGCAGATGGTCTGCTCGCTGTCGACATTTTCATCGCCGATAAAGGCAATGCCATGGATCGGCACGTTGCGGGCACGCAGGGCCTCGATCGTCAGCAGGCTGTGATTGATGGTGCCGAGACGGGTCGATGCGACGATGATCACCGGCTGGCCCCAATGGGCAAAGACATCGGCGAACAGCAGTTCCGGATTGACCGGTACCAGCGCGCCGCCCGCTCCCTCGATCACCAGCGGCCCGTCGACCGGCGGGATGTCCAGATCGCCCAGACCAATAGTGATGCCTTCCTGCGCCGCTGAATAATGGGGCGATGCCGGAATTTTCAGCCGGTAGCGTTCGGGTAATATCAGGGCGGGATCAACGCCGCCGATCCTGGCGACCGTCTCGCTGTCGGTGCCGTCTTCAAGTCCCGCCTGCACCGGTTTCCAGTAATGCGCGCCCATCGCCGCGGTCAGCGCCGCGGCAAAAATGCTCTTGCCGATATCGGTATCGGTACCGGTGATCACATATTTCCGGCTCATGCCGCCTCTGCTTGTGCCAGCGCCTCGTGCAAAGCGGCTGCGAGATTTCTAATGTCTTCCTGCGTCACGTTGAGGGTCAGCGAGATGCGCAGGCGGGCGCTTCCGGCCGGAACCGTCGGCGGGCGAATGGCGCGGACGTCATATCCCTGGTCCTGCAACCGGGTGGCGACGCTGACAGCGAGCCGGTCGTCGCCGAGAATGACCGGAAATATCTGGCTGTCCTGATGCTCGCCGAGCGACAGGCCGGCAAAGCAGCTCTGGGCGAGCGCGATATGGTCCGCCAGAGCGGTCTGCAGCGCAGGATTGTCTGCAACATGGACGATCGCCTGCTGCGCCAGATGCGCGGTTAGAGGGCTGGGCGCGGTGGAAAAGATGAAGGGCCGGGCGCGGTTGATGAAAAATTCGCGCAGGATCTTCGGCATGGTCAAAATCCCGCCTTCGCCGCCGAGCGCCTTGCCGCAGGTGCGCAACAGGATCGCATTCTCCTGCCGGCCTATGGGGCCGGCCAGACCGCTGCCGCCTTCACCGAAAACGCCCACCGCATGGGCTTCGTCGATCACCAGCATCGCATCATGGGTATTGGCGATCTGTGCGAGATCACTGAGCGGTGCCCGGTCGCCGTCCATGCTGTAGAGGCTCTCCACCGCGATCCACACGGTTCCCGGGCCACCGGATTGGCGCCAGCTCCGGATAGCCTGTTCGAGCGCATTGCAGTCACTATGGGCAAAGGGCTGAAACGCGGCGCGGCCCAGCTTCATCCCGTCATGGACGCTGGCGTGGACCAGCGCGTCGTACAGCACCAGGTCGCCGGTCTGTGGCAGGGTCGCGAACAGTGCGGTATTGGCGGCAAAGCCCGATCCGAAGAACAGGCTGGCCTCCGCACCATAATGGCTGGCGGCAAAGGCTTCGAGCGCTTCATGTTCGGGATGATTGCCGCCGAGCAACCGCGATCCGCCCGATCCGTGCGCCATGCCACCAGCAATCGCCGCCTGCGCCACCTCCTTCAGATAGGGGCTGCGCGACAGGCCGAGATAATCATTGGAAGAAAAGTCCTTGCCGGCGGGAATCAGAAGCCGCCGTTTGCGACCCGCCTTGTCGAGAGCGTCCAGTTGATCGCGATAGGGTTTGAATCGATCCATGAATGCGCCGTTAGCAGTCAGCGACCCGTGGTGGCCAGAGGCAATGCAAGCTGGCTGCCATCGACTGTCTCTATTGTCCTGTCGCGGAACGGTAGCGGGAAGCAGACCGGCTTGTCCTTCAGGCCGATAATCGCTTCCGCCGGTCCGCCGACGCAGGCCTCGATCACCGGATCCTGCGCCGCCATGCCGCCGGTCAGCGCCCCGAACGCGGGCATGATCAGATGCTGGCGCCCCCTGACAAAACAGCGCCGCGACAGATGGCGGCCGCGCGTGGCGATCCGGATTTTCGGGTGATAATGGCCGGATATTTCAGGCAACAGGCTTTCCGGCGTGGCCTCGTGGCGCAGGGCCAGCCCCTCGCCGGTCCATTCGTCGACCACTGTGCCACCCCATAGCCCGGAAACATCGCGGTCATGATTGCCGGTGATCCAGATCCAGTCGAGCGCGGCGGTCATCGCCGAGAGCTGCCGCGCCGCCTCCGGTTCCAGCCGCGCCTCGCCCTCGCCATCATGATAATTGTCACCCAGGCAGAAGACCCGCGTCGCGCCGGTTTTGCTCACCAGAGCGGCCAGTTCGGCCAGCGTCGCCTGGCTGTCATAGGGCGGCAGCATCTGGCCCTGCCGCGCAAAGAAACTCGCCTTTTCCAGATGGAGGTCTGCTACCAGCAGCGCGTTCCGGGCTGGCCAGTATAGCGCGGCCGGCGCCACGATATCAAAGCGGTGTTGGGCGAACAGAAGGGGAACCATGGAGCCGCTATGCGATGAACATGGGCGCTATGCAAGCCACCGGGTTGGAATTTCTGGCTCGACCGCACTATATGCGCCCTCATGACCGAATCTCAAACGCCCGTAAAAGTCGCCGCACTCTATCATTTTGCCGTGGTCGATGATCCTTCAGCTCTGCGTCTGCAAGTGCTGCCGCTGTGCGAGCAGCATGGCCTCAAGGGCACGATCCTGTTGGCGCATGAGGGCATCAACGGCACGATTGCCGGTGCGCCCGAGGCGATTGACGCGGTAATAGAGGGCCTGCGCCAGTTGCCCCGTTTCGCCGATCTCGAGGTCAAATATTCCGAGGCCAGCGCGATGCCTTTCCTGCGGATGAAGGTCCGGCTGAAAAAGGAAATCGTCTCGATGGGGGTCGAGGGCGTCGATGCCGCGACCGAGAAAGGCGCCTATGTCGACCCGGCTGACTGGAACGACCTGATCGCCGACCCCGACACGATCGTGATTGACACGCGCAACGCCTATGAAGTGGCGATCGGCAGCTTTGACGGGGCGATCAACCCGAACACGGAAAGCTTCCGCGACTTCCCGGCCTGGTTCGACGATTTTTCCGAAAAGCTGCGGCAGGATCCGGACAAGGCACCGAGGATCGCGATGTTCTGCACCGGCGGCATCCGCTGCGAAAAGGCGACGGCCTATGTCAAGGCGCAGGGCTTTGACGATGTCCAGCATCTCAAGGGCGGCATATTGAAATATCTCGAACATGTGCCCGAAACCGAAAGCATGTGGCAGGGCGACTGTTTCCTGTTCGACCAGCGTGTCGCCGTCGGCCACGGATTGCAAGAAGCCGATTATGGCCAGTGCTATGCCTGCCGGATGCCGCTGAACGCCGCCGACCGCGCTTCGCCCGACTATATTCCCGGTGAAGCCTGCCCCCATTGCATCGACCAGCGGACCGACGAACAGCGCGCCCGCTATCGCGAACGCCAGCGCCAGGTCGAAAAAGCCGCGGCCGAGGGCCGGCAGCATCTCGGCACCGAATGACCGACCTGCCCGTCCTCTACAGTTTTCGGCGCTGCCCCTATGCGATGCGCGCAAGAATGGCGCTGCTGGTCAGCGAAACTCCGGTCCGCCTGCGCGAAGTGGTGCTGCGTGACAAACCGGAAGAAATGATCGCCGCCTCGCCCAAGGCGACGGTGCCGGTGCTGGTGCTGCCCGACGGACAGGTCATCGACGAAAGCCTGGCGATCATGCGCTGGGCGCTGGACCGCAACGACCCGCAAGACTGGTTGCAGCGCACCGCTGCCGGAACCGAGCTGATTGCGGAAGCCGACGGCCCGTTCAAACACCATCTTGACCGCTACAAATATCCCACCCGCTACGAAAATGTCGACCCGCTCGACCATCGCGCGGGCGGTCTGGTCTTTCTTGAAAAGCTCGATGGTCTGATTCAACCGTCAGGGCAGCTGATGGGCGCTGAGCCCACGCTGGCCGACCACGCGATCTTTCCGTTCGTCCGCCAGTTCGCCAACAACGACCGCGGCTGGTTCGACGCGCTGCCCCTGTCCGCCCTGCAGAAATGGCTCGGCGACCATCTCGCTTCGCCCTTATTTGCCACCACGATGCAGAAATATCCGCAGTGGAAGAGCGGGGACGAGGAACCGGTTTTTGCTTTGGATGTGACGGTTTAAAGCGGCTTGCGAGGCTCGCACAAAAATCCGGAGACGCAATGCGCCCCGATCAGATTCCGACGCGCAACTTGAGGCCGACCCTTGTATCCGGCGCAGCGTCTGACAGGCCGACGGCGCCGTCGACACCGATCCGGACCGAGCGGCTCAAACTGGTTCCGAATCCCATGTTGAGGCTCTGGCTGTCGCCGATGCTGGTGGAGGCGGACTGCTCATAGGAATAGGAAGCGGTCAGGGCGCTGCTCTTGCCGAGCAGCACATGACTCCCCGCCGTGCCCGATAGCCGGTTGCGGGTTTCGAAATCATCCGGCTCGCCGACAATCGTATAGCCAGCACCGACAAATGGCACGACCGCGCCCATTTTTCTGGAGAGCTGGCCGGACACTCCATAGTCGACCTTGCCGGTGCCAAGCCCTTTCTCCCGCGATGCGGTGGGCAGTTTGACCGAAGCGCCGACCGTGGCGTTCACGCCTGAGACGGGCAGTTTATAGGCCGCATTGAGGGACAGGTCGCCGATGCCTTCCCGCTTTACCTGCCCTGTCTGCGAGCCGTCTGACGCCAGTAGCGGCGTGCCGAACAGCCCGCCCTGGTTGACGATAACCTCCTGCGGAGCTGTGGAGGAGATATAGGGTAGCGACGCGGACGCGCTGAACCGGCCTGTGGTCATTGCGATACCGGTGGTGGCGAATGTGGTCTTGTAATCCAGTCCTTGCCCGGCATCGCCCTCGATATGATCCACATCAGCGAGCAGATAGAATCGGGCGTCGTCTCCGGCGCTTCGATTCTCCTGAGCGCTGGCGACCGGAAGATCGGAAGTCTGCGCCGGAGCAGGGCTGGCGGCGGCAAGAAAAATCGGCAGGGTGAGAAAAATACGCATATCGGGTTCGCTCCTTGAAGACGTGGCAAGCCGGGCGGGCGCTTGCCTGTGCAAGGGGAACGAACCGCAGCGGCGGTTTAATCCAAATTATTTTTCGACCATTTCTCTAACCCCGAATTCGCCGCCACGGGACACTGTCGTTCGTGTCCCGGAGAGCCTGTCGGTCAGAAGTGGATCTTGCTGTTCAGCGGCTGATCGACAAATTCTCTCGTACTTCTGGGTGTCAGAAAGTGGATTTTCCGTCTGGGAAAGTCGATTGCGACCTGGTCAAATTTGCGTAGCACATCCATTCCGATCAGCACCGCCGGCTTTTCAGCGAGGCCCAAGCGTTCGAACGGTGGCGAATCCGCGAAGGCCACGGACAGGCGCGGGAAGCGGGCGCGGCCGATGCGAAAATCGCGAACCATGCCAAATTCCGCACCCAGCGTGGCGCCGGTGACCGATATCAGAAGGTCAGCATCGTCGAGTTCCTTGGCGCGTCGCTGCAACCGTTGCCGCAAGGCCAGATTGCCGATCGACATCTGCGCTCCGGTATCGACGATCACGTTGACCTCGATTCCGGCGATCTTGGCATCGGTGAAAATCAGCTGGCCGGAACGGCGCTTGGCGGTCACCACGATTTCCCGGGATCTTGCGCGGCCGCGGGCTTCATCCGCGTCTTCGACAATGATCTGATCGGCGACAAAATCGAACAAAATCCGCTGGTCCTGCAAGCCGTCCAGCCCCAATATGCCATCGGCCCCAATATGCTGGGCCGCCAGAACGGGAGAAATCAGGCCATCATAGTTTTTACGACCCATGGTCAGGCGGGGCACATAGACCATATCAACCGTTGTCGTGCCGGCAATACTCATCAGCTCGGCCGGTTTTTCCCCCTCGAGCGCAAGGCTGTCGGCAATTTTGCGGGAGATCACACTTCGTTCGGCACCGGTGTCGATGACGAAAGAAAAAGGTCCCTTGCCTTCGATACTGACCGGAACGGTCATCCGCTCGGCCCGATCCTGTTCGATATCGACAATTTCGCCTTCCGGACTGCCCAGGCTGCCCGGCTTCACCGACTGACCGAGCGGAAGGGGATAGGCCATCGTCAGCGCCGAAGCCAGAATCGCGGGGGTCATGCTGGTAAATAGGGCTGGCATCGTCTCTCCAATCTGTGTGTGCCGGGCAGTGACAGCTTAGTGCCTGATGACCCGATTGGGGCGGTTATAGCATAATCTATGTTTTGCTTCGACAAAGAAGATTCTCAGCCATCTTTCGGGATCAGGAAATAGATTTTCCGGTTGGCGAAATCGATTGCCACCCGGTCGAATTTGCGCAGCGCGTCCATGCCGAGGAAGAGCGCTGGCTTCTTTTCCAGTTTCAGCGCCTTGAACGGGGCAATATCGGCAAAGGCAATCGGGATGATACCGAAACGCGCGCGCCCGATCAGCAATTCCTCGGCAATGCCGTAATCGGCTTCGATCGAGCGGCCGGTGACATCAACCAGACTGGTTTTGACGAGCGCGGAAGATGGGATGCGCAACCGCCGCTGCAGCGCCTTGTTGCCGATCGAAAGCTCGCCGCCCGTGTCGATGATCACGCTGGTTTTGACCCCGGCTATCGTGGCATTGGTAAAAATCAGCTGGCCGGACCGCCGCCGTGCCGTGACCACGATTTCGCGGAGGGAGCGGCTTTTCAGCTTCTTTGTTGTATCTTCGACCGAAATATTCTTGCCGAGAAAGTCGAATAAGATCCGTTGTCCCTGCAGACTGTCGAGTCCGAGCACACCATCGGCGCCGATATTGGCCTTCCGGAATGTCGGCGAAACCAGACTGTCATAGCTGCGTTTTCCCAGAGTCAGGCTGGGCACATAAACGGTCTCGACGATGGTGGTTCCGGCCAGAGCGATTATCCGGACCTGGTCTTCCACATCGAGGGCCAGCGCGCCGGCGATTTCCTTCGACAATATGGTGCGCTGCGAAGCCGTATCGATGATGAACCGATAGGGGCCGCTGTCAGCGATGCGCACCGCAACCGTCATCCGGTCGAGCCGGTCGCTGGCGATCGCTATCTGTTCCGGATCGGACTGGAGAAATTCCTCCGGCAGCGTGTCGGCGATGCGGGCTTCGGTTTGCGGTTCGCCCTGAAGCGGCACAAGCGGCTGAGCCGCGAGAAGCGACGCACAGACGGGCAACAGCATCGTCGGACAAGCCATTTCGCCACTTTAGGACAAAAACGGCCAAGCGCCAAATCCCGGCCAGTGGCCAGCCCGTTCTAGTCCAGCGTCATCGCCTCGCTGATCAGCGATTCCGCCTCGATCAGCAACGCGTCGTCGGTTGCCCCCTGCGCAACATGTTCGCGCCCGATCATAACCAGCACCGGCACCGCCAGCGGACTGACCCGCTCCAGTTCGACATGGATGATCGACTCCGCCGCCCGGTCGAGCAGGTCGCCCAGTCTCCCGACATCGGTCATCCGCGCCCTCGCGTCTGCCCAGGCCGCCTGCATCAAAAGATGATCCGGCTCATATTTGCGGAGCACGTCGAAAATCAGGTCGGTCGAGAAGGTGACCTGCTTGCCGGTCTTGCGCTTGCCGGGATGCTGACGCTCGACCAGTCCGCTGATCACCGCGACCTCGCGAAAGGCGCGCTTCAGCAGATGCGAATTCTCGACCCAGTCGAAAAATTCCCCTTCCAATATGTCGGCGCTGAAAAGGGGACGGGGATCGGTCACCGGTTCGACGCTATAACAGGCCAGTGCGTAATCATTGGCGACAAAGCCGACCGGCTTGAGGCCGCGATCCTCCATCCGCCGGGTCAGCAGCATGCCGAGTGACTGGTGCGCATTCCAGCCCTCGAAACTGTAGCAGACCATATAATGCAGCTTCTTGTGCGGAAAGGTCTCGACCAGCAATTGCCCCGGCTCGGGCATTACCGAGCGATGGTCCTGCATCTCCAGCCATTCGCGCACATCATCGGGGAAGCGGGCCCAGCCGGCGCGGTCGGTCAGAAAGCCCCGAACCCGGTCGGACAAATGGGTGGTCAGCGGCAGCCGCGCGCCGCCATAGCTGGGGATCATTGCGGCTTTTTTGGCCGCGCGGACAATGACATCGCTGGCATCCATATTGATCAGCTCGAGGCTCAGTCCGGCGAAGAAGAACGTGTCGCCGACCGACAGCATAGCGGCAAAGCCTTCCTCGACCTTGCCGAGATTGCGACCGTTCTTGAAGCGGACATTCATCATCGCCGCGTCGACGATGATCCCCGCATTCAGCCGGTGCTGGGCGGCGAATTTCGGATGGGTAAGGCTCCATACACCTTTTGCGTCACGCCGCAGCCGCTTGAATCTGTCATAGGCCTTGAGCGCATAGCCGCCGTCGCGGGTGAAGTTCAGCACCCGCTCGAACTGTTCTTTCGACAGGGCGCTATAAGGCAATGCGCTTTGCACCTCGTCGAGCAGATCATCCTCCTGAAACGGACCGGCGCAGGCGCAGCTCATAACGTGCTGGGCGAGCACGTCGAGACCGCCGGCGCGAAACGGCTCGCCGTCGCGGCGGCCTTCATTGACGGCATCGAGCGCCGCCTGCGCCTCGAGATATTCAAAGCGGTTGCCCGGTACGAGCAGGGCCTTGGATGAGACATCCAGACGGTGGTTGGCGCGGCCGATCCGCTGCAGCAGGCGCGAGGAGCCCTTGGGCGCGCCCATCTGGATCACGCAATCAATATCGCCCCAGTCGACCCCGAGGTCGAGCGAGGCGGTGCAGACCAGCGCTCGCATCTTCCCTGACGCCATGGCGTTTTCGACCTTGCGCCGGGCTTCCTTCGACAGGCTGCCGTGATGGACGCCGATGGCGAGCGTCTCGTCATTGATGTTCCACAGCTGCTGGAACGTGAACTCGGCGAGAAACCGCGTGTTGCAGAAGATCAGGGTCATTCGGTTCTTGCGTATCTGCTCCATAACCTGCGGTATCGCATAAGTCCCGGCATGACCGGCCCAGGGCACCCGCACCGGATCGCCCTCGGGTGTCTCGGGCAGCATGATCGATACGTCGGCCGGCGCGCCCTCCGCGCCCAGCACATGGGTGACGGTATCGATATCGCCATAAGGCGCGAGCCAGGCGCGGAAATCATCCGGCTCGGCCACCGTCGCGGACAGGGCGACCCGCTGCATCTCCGGGGCGATTTTTTGCAGCCGCGCCAGCGAGAGCGCGAGCAGGTCACCGCGCTTGCCGGTGGCAAAGGCGTGCACCTCGTCGATTACAACACGCCGGAGACCCGCGAACAGGGCAAAGCTTTCCGGCTGGCTGAGCAGCAGGTTGAGCGATTCCGGTGTGGTCAGCAAAATGTGCGGCGGCTTCACCCGTTGCCGCGCCTTGCGATTGGCCGGCGTATCGCCACTGCGCGTCTCGACCGTGATCGGCAGGCCCATTTCCGCGATCGGCGTCAGCAGGTTGCGCTGCACATCGACGGCGAGCGCCTTGAGCGGGGAGATATAGAGCGTGTGGAGGTCGTGCCGTTCGTGTTGAGCCTGTCGAAGCACCGGGCCGGGCGCAATCGATCCTGCGACGGGCTCGGGGCGAATGGATGTCGCTGTCTCGCCTTCAACCAGCTCCACCAGTGTCGGCAAGAAACCCGCCAGAGTCTTGCCCGCACCCGTCGGCGCCGTCAGCAGGGCATGACGTCCCGCCCGGGCCGCCTGGAGCATTGCCAGCTGGTGCGGCCGCACGCGCCAGCCGCGCGTGGCGAACCAGTCGCTCAGGATCGAGGGAATGTTGTCACGGGCCATTGCATCTGAATGGCGCTTCATTCCTGTTGTTTCAACTCCGCCATCAGTCCGAACAGCTGGACGACGTCCGGCGGGGTCATATCGCCGCTATATTCCCGGTAGAGCGTCGCGACATTGACCGCGATCCGCTCGCTGTCTCCCCAACTGGAAAAGTCGCCTAGCCGAATATCATGCGCCGCGTCGCGGACCGACAGGCCGGCGTCAAACCGCTTGCGCGCTTCCTGATCGATATAGCGCAAATAGTCCTGCACCCGCCGCACGCCATGGACATCGGTGATCGGACCGTGGCCGGGCACAATGGTCTCGGCCTTGAGATCGATGATCGTGTCGCAGGCGGCGATCCAGTTGGATACCGGTCCCGCCCACATGATCGGTGTGCCCTCGATGAACAATATATCGCCGGTGAAGACGGTCCTGTCGTCCGGAACATGGACCAATATGTCACCGGCGGTATGCGCCGGGCCGACTTCGATCAGATCGACCGGCTTGTCGCCGACCTTCAGGCTGTGCCGACCGGTGAATGTCTGCGTCGGTGCTTTTTCCGCCACATCGGAGAAATCGAAACGGCCGAAAATATCGACCAGATACTGCCCGGCCGGCCCCATGGCGCGCGCTTGTTCCATGATCGCGGCCAGCGCGCTGGCCGGCAATTCCGCCATTTCGCGTGCGCTGGCTTCCGACGCGATCACTTCGGCTCGGGCGCAGCAGCCATTGCCGTGGGTATGGTCGCCATTGGCATGGGTGTTGACGATCACGCCGATATCGTCGGCGCCAACCCCGGCGGCATCAGCCATGACGCCCAGCATTTCGCGGGTCAGGCTGGCATCGAACAGCGTATCGACGAGCAGGGATTCGCCGCCGTCGCTGATCAGTCCGGCATTGGACCAGCCCCAGCCGCCATCGGGCTGCAGATAAGCGTAAATCCCGTTGCCGGTCTCGACCAGTCCTTTTTGAAAGGGAATTGACGTCATCGTTTCTCCACCCTCTGCACAATCCGGACGTCCACTGTTGCAGCTTTCAGGGGCTTTGAACAGATGTCCGTTTCTGCCGGAGAATATTGCCGGGATCGCGCCCGATCCTTGCCCGGTCTGCAATATTGCCGTATCTGCCGGTTGGAAAAATTTCAACGCGGTCGCCACGCCAGACCCAACAAGAGCGCCTAAGATGGATAACCGGACAATATCGAACAATCGCGTCGAATGGGGTTTCATGATCACGCTGCTGGTCATCATCTCGCTGGCCTTCGCGGTGTTGATCGAGCCTTTTTTCGGCGCTGTCGTCTGGGGCGTGGTCGTCGCGGTCCTGTTCCGGCCGGTCTACGAACGGCTGCTGGGCTACCTGCCCGACCGGACCAATCTGGTTGCCGCGATCACGCTGATTCTGATTCTCCTGCTGGTCATCGTCCCTACTATTCTGCTCGGCATGGCGCTGGCGCAGGAAGCGGCCACCATCTATCTGCGGATCCAGGAAGGGGAAATCGATTTCGGCGCTGTTTTTGCGGCCTTTGAAAATAGTCTGCCGCAATGGGTGCAGAACCAGCTCGCCGCTTATGGCTATGGCGATTTCGCGAGCATCAGGGCGGAAATCGAACAGTCGATATCCGCCATTCTCGAATTTCTGGTGACCCAGCTGCTCAGCGTCGGCCAGGGCGCCTTCCAGTTCATGCTCGCCCTTGGCGTCATGCTCTATCTGACCTTCTTCCTGCTGCGCGACGGCCGCGCGCTGAGCGACCGGATCGAACAGATGGTGCCGCTCGGAGAGGAAAAGCGGCGCATTCTGATGGAAAAATTCCTCGTGGTCATCCGCGCGACGATCAAGGGCAGCCTGATCATCGCGATCATCCAGGGCAGCCTCGGCGGCCTCGTCTTCTGGGCGCTCGATATCCGCGGCGCCTTGTTATGGGCGGTATTGATGGGGATATTCTCGCTGATTCCGGCCATCGGCACGGGCTTTGTCTGGGTCCCGGTCGCCCTTTATCTGTTCATCACCGGTGATGTCTGGCAGGCCGTCGTTCTGGTGCTTTGCGGCGTGTTCGTGATCAGCATGGTCGACAATCTCGTCCGCCCGATCCTTGTCGGCCGCGACACGCGGATGCCCGACTATGTCGTGTTGATCTCGACGCTTGGCGGTCTGCAGCTGTTCGGGATCAACGGCATTGTCATCGGCCCCTTGGTAGCCGCTCTGTTCATCGCGATCTGGAGCATCTTCTCCGACATGCAGCAGGGTCAGGTGGAGCCGGAAAAAGCTAGCGAATAGTCGCGCGGCGCGCCGCTTCGTCCGCCATCGTCATCATCGACCGCGCATGGCGCAGCGCCACCGCATGATGGTCATGGCCATAGCCGCCCCCTAGCGCGCTGGCGACGGCAATGCCGCGGTCACGGGCCTTGCGAATGACCATCCGGTCGCGCTGTTCGAGTCCGGAATCGGTGAGCGCCAGCCGGCCGAGCCGGTCATCGGCATGCGGGTCGACCCCGGCCTGATAGAGCAGCATATCCGGGTTAAAGCACCCGAGAATGTCATCGAGCGCGCCATCCAGTATCGCCAGATAGGCCTCGTCTTCCACCGCATCGGGCAGCGCAATATCGCGGCTGGAGCGGGCCTTTCTGGCCGGGAAATTGCGTTCATTATGGATCGACAGGGTGAACACATCCTCGCGCCCGGCCAGCAATACGGCGGTGCCGTCGCCCTGGTGCACATCAAGATCGACAATCAATATCCGGCGCGCGTCGCCTTCCGCCAGCAGCCGGTTGGCGGCGATCGCCAGATCGTTGAACACGCAATAGCCGGCGCCGGTGTCGGCCAGCGCATGATGGCTGCCCCCGGCGCTGTTCGCTGCATAGCCATGGTGGAGGGCCAGCCGCGCGGCCAGCCAGGTGCCGCCCGACGTATATTGCACACGGCTGGCAATCTCCGCGGACACCGGAAATCCGATCCGCCGTTCTATTTCACGTGGAACAGTCGCGCTCAGCACCTGCTCGACATAGTCCGGATCATGCACTGCCTCGATCCACTTGCGCTCCATCAGCACGGGCTGATGAGCCTGGTGCAGCGGCGCATGCGTCCGGATCGCCTCCATCACCAGCCGATATTTGTCGAAGACAAAGCTGCCGCTTGCCGGGCGCGGTGCGACATAATCGGGATGGTGGACAATGTGGAGCATGGATGAGCTAGCTACGCTTCTGCAGATGGTAGGTCAGCGCCATGGCGATACAATGTTTGACGGCCTCGACGGGCGGTTCTTCTTTGCTGTCAAACAGCACAGCGCGATTGCCGTCAAAAGTCAGTTCCTCGCCATATAGCTGCCGGTAGCGTTCGACCAGATCGGTCTGGCAATGCACATAGAGCGCATATGTGTCCGGCGATTTCTTGTGCCGATGCAGCCGCACGGTGGTGCCCGACCCGCTCGCCGCCGTCAGAAATGCCGGCTCTCCCCATTTGACCGTCTCTTCCAGCGGACCGATAGCCGGATTCTCGCGCGCAACCTCCAGCACCAACTGGCGGAGCTGCACCAGCCTCCCGGCCATTTGCTCCGGCAGGCCTTGCCAGGCGGAGCGCGTGGGTTCGGGAATTGGGTCTGTCATTCCCCACCATTATCAGTCGGCGGGGCTTCTTGTCACGCGCCCCGTATCAACCGCCCCGGCCGCGCGCCTGTCGACTGGTCGAAGCGCCGGATGATCTCGCCGGAGACGATGGTTGCATCATAGCCGGTGGCGCGCTGGTGCAGGCGTTGCCCGCCGGCCGGCAGATCGCGGACGATTTCCGGCAGATGCAATTGCAGCTTGTCGAGGTCGATCACATTGATATCCGCCTTTGCGCCAAGCTTGAGCAGGCCGCGCTCGTCGAGGCCGACCGCTTTGGCGGCCTTGTGCGACAGCATATGGATTGCTTCCGCCAGTTCAAAGCTCTCGGCTCCCGGATTGCGGACATATTGGGTCAGCAAATAGGTCGAGTAGCTGGCGTCGCAAATCGCGCCATAATGGGCGCCGCCATCGCCGAGGCCGGGAATGCAATGCGGGTGGCTGAGCATCTCGTGCGCGCTGGCCAGCGTGCCATTCTCGTAATTGCCCAAAGCGGCGAGGAACAGGCCCTTGCCGTCGGTATCGAGCAGCCGGTCATAGGCGATCTCCTGCGGCGTGCAGCCCCTGGCCGCCGCCTGCCCGGCCATGCTCATCTCTTTTGGCGGCGCATAATCCGGTGGATTGTCGAGCGGGAACAGCCAGTTCCAGTCGCGGGCCAGCGCGTTGAACGGATGGCCGGGCTCGAATTCTTCGCTCAGCAGCGCCTCTCGCAAGTCCGGATCGCGCATCGCGGCAACCTGCTCCTCTATGGGCAGGTCGGCAATCTTCGCCCAGCTCGGGCAGAGAATGAACGGGTGGACGGTCAGTTCCAGCCCGGCGATCAGGCCGATCGGACGCGGCATGATCTGGGCGGTCGCTTTGCCGCCATTCGCGTTGGTGGTATCGATCATATCGAGGACCTTGCGCCAGCGCGGCGGGCCGTCATTGCCCGAGGCGAGCGTGAACGTCGCCGGCCGGCCGGAGCTTTCCACCACCCGCTCGATCACCTGATATTCCTTGTCCCAGCCGACAAAGGCGTCGAGCACGACCTGAAAGGTTCCCGTCCCGGCATCCTTCATGCCGCCGCAGATCGCTTCCAGTTCGGCCACATCCGCTTCAAATGTCGGGATCGACCCGCCGTCGGCGGTCTTGTGAATCGACAGCCGCGACGTCGCGAAGCCGATCGCTCCGGCTTCCATCGCTTCCCGCGCCAATTTGCGCATCATGGCCAGATCATCATCATTCGCCGGTTCGCGGGACGCACCGCGCGCGCCCATGGCGTAAACGCGCAGGGGGGAATGGGGCAGATAGGCCGCAATATCGATATCGCGCTTGCCCTTCTCGACCACGTCGAGATATTCGGGGAACGTCTCCCAGTTCCACGGCAGGCCGTCGGCCATGACCACGCCGGGAATATCCTCGACGCCCTCCATCACATTGATCAGCATGTCGTGATCGTCCTTGCGGCACGGCGCGAAACCGACGCCGCAATTGCCCATGATCGCCGTGGTTACGCCGTGTGAAGACGACGGGCTGAGTTCTTCCGCCCAGATGCACTGGCCGTCATAATGGGTGTGGACATCGATAAAGCCGGGGGTGACGATTTTGCCCGTCGCGTCGATTTCTTCGCGACCGGTTCCGGGCACCTGCCCGATTGCCGCGATCCTGCCGTCGCTGACCGCGATATCGCCGTTAAAGAGATCACCGCCGCTGCCGTCGGCGATGGTGCCGCCGCGAATTACCAGATCATATATTTTGGTCATGTTTAAATTCACCCTCTCACAAGCTGAACGATGCCACCGATCAAGGTGCCAAGTACGAATATATAGATGGGCGGCATGCTGGCGTAGAGCCACAGCAACCGTTTTTCCGGCGCCCTGTGATAGCCCAGCGCATAGCCGACCCGCATGAACGGCCAGATCAATCCGATAGCCGCCGCCCAATAGGGGCTGACGACATAAGCGAACAGCCACAGGCCGGGCAGAAACAGCACCAGATGCTCCAATGTGTTTTGATGTGCGCGGACATGGCGCTCATATTCGGGGGGGCCGCTATGCGATGGCGGCACGATCTGGAAACGGCCGCGCGCCAGGCCGGCCATCAGCAAAGTGAAATAATAAGCGAGCAAAGCCAAGGCGCTGACAGTCGCCACATAAATATACGGGTCCATGATGCCCTAATCCCCATCCCTTTTTCAGACTGTCCTGAACGATCGGGTCGAGCCTGGCCATAGTGCATTTCGATAAGAAACGGCTGCCGGGGAGAGTTCGCGAACCACCTTCTTGCGGCACAGTCTCGTCTGTGGCGGTTGGTGAGCTTGATTCCGGTCGATTGGGCAGCAATGCCAAACCAAATATTGGGAATATTCCCCACTACTCGGTATCTATCAAGTTTTCCTTTCGAGATTCATTGATATAAGATCTTGAAATATTTCAATATTTTGAAACTGGCACGCCCCGTGCAAAGCTGTTGGCATCTTCGCTAACAACCCGTTTCGAAGGCCTGAATTTAAGAAAAGGAATGAAAAATGTTGAACGTAAATATCCAGAACCACGTCGTCGCCGCCGTTGCCGCTCTTTTCTCCGCTGCTGTCCTGGTTTCCGCCAGCGTTGGTCCTGCGGTTCAGAGTAGCGCTGCCCTGATCGCATAAATCCCGCCCACCGGAAGGAACAAAACATGCCCCGCTTCACATTTCGTCAGGAAATCGCCGTCGGTTTCGCCGCTCTTGTCTGTTCGGCCATATCCGTGATCAGTTCCATTGGTCCCGCGACAAATGGCAGCCTTTCGACTTTCATCTGATAGCCGCTGGCCGGTGACAATCACGCGAGGGAGCAAGCGGAAGTCAGTGTCCGACGCTTTCCCCGCGCTCCAGCCCCGACAAGGCCAGCTGTTCGTCAATCTGTGCCATCAACCGGTCGAGCCCGTCCTGTGATTTGGCTTCGGCCCGGGCGACCAGCACATCCTGGGTATTGCTTGCCCGCAGCAGCCACCAGCCGTCCTCGGTATTGACCCGCGCGCCGTCGGTGTCGTTGACATCGGCGCCGCTGGCCGAAAGCCGCTCCAAAATTTCGTCGATCACCGCGAACTTGCGACTCTCGTCGACCTGAAAGCGCATTTCCGGCGTGTTGATCATATCCACCATATCGCTGCGCAGTTGCGTCACGCTCTTGCCGATATTGGTTGCCGCCTGAATCAGCCGGATCGCGGCATAAGGCGCGTCGTCGAAACCGTAATAATCATGCTTGAAAAAAACATGGCCGCTCATTTCGCCGGCTAGAGGCGAACCGGTTTCCTTCATCTTCGACTTGATCAGGCTGTGGCCGGTTTTCCACATCAATGGCTTGCCACCGCATTCCGAGATCCGGTCATAGAGCGCCTGCGAGGCCTTGACGTCCGCAATGATCGTCGCGCCGGGTTCGCTCTTCAGCACATCCTCGGCATAGATTTGCAGCAACTGGTCGCCCCAGATCACCCGACCCTCGCCGTCGATCGCGCCAATGCGGTCGCCGTCGCCGTCAAAGGCCACGCCAAAGTCGAGGCCTTTCTCTGCAACCAGTGCCTTCAGGTCGGCGAGATTCTTTTCCTCGGTCGGATCGGGATGATGGTTGGGGAAGGTCCCGTCGACATCGGTGAAGAGCAGATGATGCTCGCCGGCGCCGCGATCGCTGAGCAGCTTCGTCAGCTTCTCGATCACCGGTCCGGCCGCGCCGTTACCGCAATCCCATCCGACCTTGAACGCACCGCCGGTGAAATTCTTCAGCAGGCGCTCGACATATTCATCCTCGATATCGATCCGCTCCAACGTACCCGTTCCGCTGTCCCAGTCTCCGCTGGCTGCCATCGTGCCCAGTCCCAGAATGTCGGCGCCGAAAAAGGGGCGGCCCTGAAAAACCATTTTGAAGCCGTTATAATTGGCCGGATTGTGACTTCCGGTAATCATTATGCCACCTTGGATCGTTTTCAGTATAGATTCGGCATAATAAAGCATCGGAGTGGGGCCCATTCCGACAGAAATGGCATTGATTCCGGCATCATTGAGGCCGCGGACAAGAGCCTCTTCCAACATCGGCGAACTGTCGCGACCATCAAATCCGGTTGCCACCGCCGTCCCGCCATCGCGCGCGATCAGGGTTCCGAAACCCCGGCCTATCGCATAGGCATCCTCCGCTCCCAGCGTCTCGCCGATAATGCCGCGAATATCATATTCGCGCAGGGAGGTGGGATGGAACTGATGGGAGGTCGGAGCGGTCATGGTCATCGCCTTGCATTATTGGACTGGCCTTTGTTTCTAAGGCGCAGTTTCCTGAAAATCCAGCGATAGTGACAAAATGTGACGGCTGGGCTACCGGCGCGAAGATGCTTCCAATTCTTCCAATAATATGTCGCGCGCCCGGTTGATCATCTTGGCCAGCTGCTCGTCCCCGCCATTGTCGGGATGATGTTCGGCCAGCCGTTCTTTCCAGGCTGCATTGATCTCGACAAAGCCCGCCTCATCGCTGACGCCTAGTAGAGACCGCGCCCGGTCCAGCTCGAAATTGCGCGGCTTGCGCTTGGGCTCTTCCGCATCACGTGCCGGGATCAAGATCCGCCAGCCGCTCAGAAACGCCGCTCCGGCGAGCATCGCGCCGCCCATGATCCAGCTGCCGCCGCGCAGGAAATTCGCGGCCAGTAACGCGACCACGAGCGCCAGCCATTGGTTGGCGGTCATCGTCTTGGCTTTGCCCGAAAGCACCAGCCAGGCCAGAATCGCGCCGCCAAAGATCAGCAACGGCGTCATCCGTCAGGCCACCAGCTTGGGTTTCGAACGGGTTGCCGCTGTGTCGGCGGCGATCTGATCCGCGGTCTGCGGCAGTGCCAGATGCTTGATGAGTTCGCGCAATTCTTGGCGCGCGGCCAGATGACTGGTGGCAAGCCGGCCGAGATATTTCTTGTCGAGCATGGTCAGGCCGGCCGGAAAAAGCTCGCGGTAGATTACCCGCTCGCTGAGGCCGGGAATGATGCGAAAGCCGACTCTCTGCGATAATTCGCCGAGTGCTGCGACGATTCTTTTCATATTATGCGCTTCGACATATTGCGTCCGGTTGCGCAGCAATACCCAGTCGATTGTCGTGCCGTCCGCCTTGGCCCGCGCCTTGCGTGCATCCCAGATCAGTTCCGCATAAAAGCTGAGCTTGCGGACCTTGTAGGTTTCCGGATCGACCTGTCCGATCAGGTCAAAATCGACAAAGCTGTCGTTGATCGGGGTGACCAGCGTATTGGCTCTTGTCGCTACGAAACGGGCGAATTTGTCATCGCGACCCGGCGTGTCGAACAGCAGAAAATCGACATTTTCCGCCATTTGCGCCATCATCTGCTCGAGGCGGGCCAGATTGTCCTCCTCGAACACCTCATAAAAGGGGTGCGGGATATCGATGTTCAGGCGCTGCATCGTCGCGTCCCGATTTTCCAGATAGCGATAGGATGTTCGCTGACGCGGATCGAGATCGATGATCCCGACCTTATGTCCCTGATAGGCCAGGGCAACGGCGACATGGACTGCGGTGGTCGACTTCCCGGTCCCGCCCTTTTCGTTGGCGAAGACAATATGATACGCACTGCTGGTCACGGTCTGATCCATACCCCCTGTTGTTGGCCCTTGCGAACGATGAATTACCGTCCCATAGCCTACACGAGCCTGACTGAAAAATCTAAACGCAAAGAAATTTCCATGCAAATTGTTCGACAGCTTGACCTGCTGCGGGACGCTTTGGCGGCGTTTCGCAAAACCGGAACCAGGATCGGGCTGGTCCCGACCATGGGCGCTCTGCACGCCGGGCATATGCGGCTGGTGGAAACGGCGATGGAGCAATGCGATACGGTGGTCGCGTCAATCTTCGTCAATCCGACCCAGTTCGGCGAGGGCGAAGATCTGGACGCCTATCCGCGTCAGGAAGCCGCCGATGCGGCTCTGCTGGAGGCTGCGGGGGTAAAGCTGCTGTGGGCGCCCACGGCCGATCAGGTCTATCCGGACGGTTATGCCACCCATGTCAGTGTCGGCGGCATCAGCGACGGCTTATGCGGTGCAGCGCGTCCGGGCCATTTTGACGGTGTCGCCACTGTGGTGGCAAAACTGTTCAACCAGGTCCGCCCCGATGCCGCTTATTTCGGAGAGAAAGACTATCAACAGCTTGCCGTGATCCGCCGGATGGCGCGCGATCTGGATTTCACCCATGATATTGTCGGCGTGCCGACCGTCCGTGATCCCGACGGGCTGGCCCTGTCCTCGCGCAACGCCTATCTGACTGAAGAGCAGAGAGCCAATGCGGTGGCCCTGCCCGATGCTATGCGGGAAGCGGCCAATGCGATCGCGGCGGGCGGCAATATCGCCGATATACTCGAGGGTGCGAAGGCCAGAATACGCGCTTCCGGCTTTCACAAAATAGATTATTTCGAGCTTCGCGATGCCAATCGGCTGACAATTCTCGATATTTTTAGCAAACCCGCCCGTCTTTTCGCCGCCGCCCATATCGGCAGAACGCGGTTGATCGACAATATCCCTGTTTCCTAGGCTTGCAGCGCCGTCCGGTTAACCAAATAAACCGGTAAAACTCGCTGATTTCGCGGGCTTTTGACGCAGTAAAACCGGATTGTTGCGATTCGCGTTAACCATTTCTTTAGGACATTGCGGTGAAAGTCGGCCTGTCGCCAGGAAATGCGGCAACAGGAACAGGGACTGACGATATGGGCAACAGCATGAAAAGCGCGGCCTTTCTGATAGAAAGCCGCCTCGCCGAGGCATCGCATGGTAGCAGCAACGCATATTTTGATCTGGGGGTGATCTATTCCACCGGTTCGGATGGCGTCGAGGTCGATTTGATCGAAGCGCACAAATGGTTCAACCTGGCGGCATTGTCCGGCCATGACGAGAGCAAGATCTGTCGCGCAGAAATCTCGCTTGATATGACAGCGCGGGAAATTGCCGAAGCGCAGCGGGAAGCGCGCAGCTGGCTGCAGGAATGCTCGCGCCGCGCAGCCTGACGCTAGCCGGTTTTCTTGAATGGCCCCATTTCGGCCAGAAATTCGATATCGGCAGCAACCGCCTGCCGCTCGCGTTCGAGATATTCTGCAATTGCCGAACGAAATCCCGGATCGACGATATAATGAGCTGACCAGGTCGGCACCGGCTGATAGCCCCGCGCCAGCTTGTGGCTGCCCTGCGCTCCAGCCTCGACCGTTTTCAGTCCGCGTGCGATCGCCGCATCGATTGCCTGATAATAGCAAATCTCGAAATGCAGGAACGGGATGTTGCGCGTGCAGCCCCAATAGCGTCCGTATAGTGTGTCTTCACCAATGACATTGAGAGCCCCCGCCACCGGAACGCCCTCCTGCATTGCAAATATCAGCAGCAGCTTCTCACCCATCTTCTGCTGCAGCAGGTCAAAGGCTTCGCGGGTCAGATAGGGCTGCCCCCATTTGCGCATCCCGGTATCCTGATAAAATTCCCAGAAATAGTCCCAGTGATGCGGCTGGATTTCGTCTCCTGACAGATGGGCTATGTCCACTTCATCCTGGGCCTTGGCCCGTTCCCGGCGGATCGCCTTGCGTTTCCGGGAAGACAATGCGTCTAGAAAGTTATCGAAGCTCTGATAGCCGTCATTGCGCCAGTGGAACTGGCTGTCGGTCCGGATCATCCACCCGGCTTCGCGAAAATAGCCGAGCTGGTCCTCGCTGACAAAAGTCGCATGAACCGAAGAAATTCCGTTATTTTCTGCCAGCTGCTCGGCCGCCCGCAACAGCGGCACCGCGAGGGATTGGTCACGCAACAGCAGGCGCGGGCCTGGCACCGGCGAAAAAGGCGCGGCGATCTGGATCTTGGGATAATATTGGCCGCCGGCATTTTCATAGGCATGGGCCCATTGCTGGTCGAAAATATACTCGCCCTGACTGTGCGACTTGAGATAGCCGGGCAGGCAGGCGGCGATTTCTCCTGCAGCATCCTCGATGACGATGGGCAGCGGTTTCCAGCCGGTACCCGGGCCGACGCTTCCCGATTCTTCCATTGCGGACAGAAATGCGTGCGAGACAAAAGGATTGGCGGATCCTGCGCAGGCATCCCACTGGTCAGCCGGCAGGCTGGCGATATCGCCGGCAGCACGTGCGACAATTTCGCTGGCGGTGGGTGGCGTGACGGGCATGCTGTTCAGGTCTCCGGGATCTCGTATACCGGTTCGTCTGCATAGAGGGCGGCGGTTTGTTCCTGCTGGGCGGATCGCACCGTCCAGCTGACGATGGGCAGGCCCCGCGCCCGCTGGGCCGCGGCAAAATGGGACGGCAGATCGCGAATATCATAAGCCAGAAAATCGGGCTTTGCGGTCCAGAGATTGCGGTGGCGCGCGATCCGGCCCCGCCAGTTTCTGCTACCCTCTTCGGTAACCACCAGACCGCGGACGATATGACCGGCATTTTTGCGAAACCAGACACCGACCAGCGGGTTGAAAGACATGATCGCTGCTTGACCGCCATAGCCTTCCAGCGCCCGGCGTACCGAAAGACATAGTGGTCCGACCCGCCTGTTTCGTGACTTGATTTCTATAAGGACCGGGACCCGTCCGCCGATTTGGGCAAGGGTTTCGCGCAGACGCGGAATCTTGCCATGGCCGTCATTGAGCTGGATCCGGTCAATATCGTCGGCCCGCAAGTTGCCTATCCGGCCGCTCTGGCCCGTCAGCCGGTCCAGTTCATAGTCATGGAAGACAAAGGCGCGGCCATCTTCGGCGGCCTGGACGTCGCATTCAATTCCGTGACCCAACTGGATCGCGGCCTCGAAGGCGGCGGGACTGTTTTCCAGTACGCCCCTTCCGTGCAGACCCCGATGCGCGTAGGGCTGGCCTTTGAGAAATGCCACCCGTCCGGCCGCCGGAGCCGGCGCGAGCATATTGTCTAGCAGCGCCCCGATCACTCGGGTTTCAGAGCAATGATGGCATCAACCTCGACCGCGACACCGAGCGGCAGCGAAGCCACACCCACAGCGCTTCTGGCATGCTGTCCGGCGGCTCCGAAAATTACTTCCATCATATCCGAACAACCGTTGGCGACCTTGGGATGGTCGGTATAGTCCGCGGTGCTGTTGACGAAGACCCCGAGCTTGACGATCCGGTCCACCCGGTCGAGTGATCCGGCCGCTCGCTTGATTTGCGCCGCGATCATCAGCGCGCAGGCCTTGGCGGCCTGTTGCCCGTCTTCGAGCGACATATCGTCACCCAGCCGCCCGGTGATCAGCTTGCCGTCGTGCATCGAGACCTGTCCGCTAATATGGAGCATGCCATTCACTTCGATGGCGGGAACATAAGAGGCAACCGGGGCTGCCGGTGTCGGCAATTCAATGCCCTTGGCGATCAGGGCTTTTTCAATATTGTCAGTCATAAGGCAAAACTCTCACGCATGGTTGGCAGGGTCAAGCTCTTGCGATGGCAAGTCCATCGCTGGAGCCGGTACAGCATTGTCAAATATGTCAGAAATCCAGGCCGTAGCCTCGGCCCACCGATCAATCCGGGCGTGGGCGGCCGGGTTGGTGGTGACATGTCTGGCCATGATCGGTTCACCGACCATTTGCAGGCGCCATACGTCGGGTGCATGTTTGGCGACGCTGCCGTGCTGGTGACCCAGATCATCGACAAAAACAGTCACGCTGGGCTCATATTCCGCGAGAATGCCGGCCAGCAGTTCACCCTTGCCGCCCTGGTTGGTATAGACGGGAAAATCGATGCCGACGGCCTTGAGCTGCTCGGCGCGGGCTTCGCGGCGGTCATCGAGCAGATTGGTCAGGATCACGACATCGGCGATTTCACCGAGCCTGTTGATCGATTCAACCGCGCCCTCGATCGCGCCCTGCCGGTGCATTTCATTGTCGAAAAACTCTTTCAGCATCGGCCAGATCTGTTCCGGCAATACCTGGGTCCCATCATGTTTATGGCGCAGGGCATTGGCGAAATTATTGCCGTTTTCCAGGTCGAAATGGATATGCTTGTCACTGTCCAGCCATTGCTGGAACGGGACCACCATGTGCAGCAGGACTTCGTCGCAATCGCTGATCAGAAGCGGCTTGTTACTCATAAAAGTCTCCGGAAGAGTTTAAATGCTGCGCTGCTGCAGCGAGTTTTGCGGGGGCGACCCCGATAGCGTCGGCGCAGGCGACAAGATCGGGTTCGTGATTGGCGAGAAAACCGAGCAGTGATGACAGCATCGTCGGGTCTTCGAGTCCCGACCGCAGTTCGCGGGGATCGAGGCCGGTCAGGGCGAGCAGTCGCTCGGCGCGATCCTGATCCTGCAGCACCCATCCGAGCGCCTGCAAGGCGATGATTTCGCTGTCCGGCCCGAGATTGGGATTTGTTTCCATTGCCGCTTTCGCCTAATGGTTTGCCAGCAAGTTTGAAAGGGCAAATCCGGCTGTGGCAAAAAGAGTATTGGTGGTTGAGGATAATGAATTGAACCTCAAGCTATTCTGTGATCTGCTACGGGCCCACGGTTTTGTTGTCGAGCCGGTCAGCGATGGCCGTGAAGTGCTCGAAAAGGCGCGAAGCTTCGTGCCGAACCTGATCGTCATGGATATCCAGTTGCCGCATGTCAGCGGTCTGGAGCTGATCGAGCAGATCAAGAAAGACGGGCAGCTCAAGATCATACCGATCATGGCCGTCACCGCTTATGCCGGCAAGGGGGACGAGGACCGGATTTTGAGTGCCGGGGCAGAGGCTTATGTCTCAAAGCCGATATCGGTCGCGAAATTCATCGAATCGGTGCAGAAAGTTCTGCACCGCTAAAGACTGGCCAAAGCCGGATTATTTGATTTTGGCTTCTTTGAATTCGACATGCTTCCGGACGATCGGATCATATTTGCGCTGCACCATCTTTTCGGTAAGATTCCGCGGGTTCTTGCGGGTTACGTAGAAAAAGCCTGTGTCCGCCGTGCTGACGAGTTTGATCTTTACATTGGCTGGTTTCGCCATGGTGCATTCCTTAAGGCAGAAGCTGAAATAAAAACAGCGACGCTATCGAGCGCCGCATTCGTTCCCGCGCTAATGGTGAAAAGCCCGATGAATGTCAAGAAAAAGCCTTCGGGGTTGCGATAGTAGCAAACTCTGCTCCGTTTACGACTATTTAACCATGTTTTTGCATGGTTGGATGCAATCAGGGACAGTGCCATGAATCATGATCAAAACCCATTTGTACAGACGGAAATGCTGAATTTGCTTGATGACTTGCGGCCAGAGCTGGCCATTCGTCATCCAATGCAATTTCTCATGCATCTTGATCATGTGCGGCAGAAAGCGACAGAGCACGAACTGTTGGCGCTTCGCGATCTCAGCTGTGCGCTGGAGAGCGCATTGCAGCCGGCCATCGCAAATGGCGGCGCCGGAACCATCGTTCGTTCCTATCTCGAAGCGATGCGCGCGACACTCGATATGGGCGAGATAAACCCGGCGATGACCGAAGCGCTGCTGGCCAATGTTGCGCTGCGTCTTGGCGGTCAGGCCTGACGCCGGCAAAGTGGATGCGTTTCTAACTTCGCTTTTTGCGCTGGCCGTCGCCGAATTCGGCGACCGGCCACAGATATTATGCGCCGCACTGGCGATACGATACGGCCGGCTTTCGCCGGTCATCTGGGGGCTCGGTCTTGCCACGCTCTGCAATTGCGTGATTTCCGCCATCGCCGGATCGGCGGTTCATCGCTGGATCAGCGAAGACGCCCTGCAGCTCTTCTATGCTCTGTCGCTGCTATTGGCGGGTGTCGGCATGGTGGCCTGGCGGCGGCCGGTCGACTTGTTGGAAGCGTGGCGCTTCGGTCCCTTCTGGACGTCTTTTCTGGGATTGTTCATTCTGCAACTGGGCGACAAGGGCCAATTTGTACTGATGGCCACTGCCGCGCGGACCGACATGGCGGCATTCGCTGCAGTTGGCGGCTGGATCGGGGTGATGATTGCCTGCCTGCCCGCCATATTATTCCACCGGCAGCTTGCAGAGCATGTCCCGATGGTGCCGATCCGATATGCCGGTGGCGTCGGCTTTCTGGTCGTCGGTGCGATTCTGGCGCTCGGTGCGTGGGGCATAATCTGATGTCGCCAAATCGATATTGTCAATCTTAGATAGTAATTCTTCCCGTTTTATCGATCGGTCAATCAGTCGTAAGAGTCATTTCATAACGTGGTGATTCCGACAAAGGAGATTGAAGATGACGACAGGTGACAATGCAAAAAAAGCCGTAGCCGAGGCACTGAATGGAATATTGGCTGACAGCTTTGCCCTTTATCTCAAGACCAAAAACTTTCACTGGCATGTTTCGGGGCCCCATTTCCGCGACTATCATCTGATGTTCGACAAACATGCGGCGCAGATACTCGCTACTACTGATCTAATCGCGGAACGGGTCCGCAAGAACGGGCACCGGACCCTCACCTCGATTGGCGATATCGCCCGGCGCCAAAGTCTTTCCGACAATGATGATACGAAGGTGACAGCACCGGATATGCTCGAAGAGTTGCGCGCCGATAATCTGAAGCTGGTCGAAACGCTGCGCGAAGCAAAGGAACTGGCAGGAGAAGCGGGTGATAATGCTACCGATGGCATGCTCGACGACTGGACCGATCAGGCCGAAGAGCGGGCTTGGTTCCTGTTCGAGATCGCACAGAAAGATTAGGCAGGGCGAATCGCTCGGCGACGGACCGGATTGAACGCGCCCGTCTGACAATATTTTCGCCGCTCGTTTGCTTCGGTAGGCGGGCGGCGCAGTTTTTCTGGCCCGAATCCAGACATTTCTGTTGCCAAATCATCACATATGTAACCAAAATTTCCATGTTTGCCTCCGGAAAGGCCCGTAAATCCGTCGATTTCGTAATCAAAGTTCACGATTTAGTAAATTTCGCTTTGATTCACATCGCAAAAGCAAGCACAGTAACAACAGGGGTCTATTCTAATCTAATATTTCAAGGGGCATTCTTCGATGAACAAGAATTTCGGACATTCCAAAAGATCGGTACTTTTGCGTACAGCCGCGGCTGGAGCAATTGCGACGCTCGCACTGGCAACCCCGGCACAGGCCATTGTGCCGAATGACAATTATACGCCGGAAGATATCAGCGATCCGGAAGATAGCGTAAACGGTATCGGCCAGTTTTTCCGGGATGACGGCTTTGTTTGTACGGGTACCCTGATCAATCCGCGTGCCGTCCTGTTTGCAGCACACTGCGTCAACGACCGCCCGGAAACGGATTATGAAACCAATGGCGTAATCTCGTCCGCATTCTCGTTCAGCGGTAATTCGCTTCCGGGTTTCATCGACTGGATCAATAACGGATTTGCATCCAACCCGGACCTTTTTGTCTATAATATCAGCCAGATCGCTTACAATCCCGATTCCCTTGTTGATCCCAATGCGTTTGGATTTCTTGAGGGCGACATCGCAGTGGCAACACTGTCTGATCCGGCAGCCAATATTCCGACCTGGGCACTGCTGTTTTCCCCGCTTCCCGACCCGGGCGAAATTGATGATGTCGATGGCACCGGCTATCACGTAAAAATTTCCGGTTACGGCCGTAGCGGCAGTGGCACGACAGGTGCTACCGTTGGCATTGACTGGCGTCGGAAATCAGCCGAAAATATGCTCGGTGCGCTAACCACATTTGATGCTAGAAACAACTTCTTGTTCGGTAGTCCTTTCGGGGATCTGCCACAGGTGTTGTACCGGCTTGATTTTGACGATCCGGACAAAACCAATGAATTTGATTTCAACCTTTACAAAGACGAGCCCCTCGAACTCGAAGGCACAACCGCCGGAGGTGACTCCGGTGGCCCGCTGATCCTTGATGCGGCGAACAACAGCCTGTCGACAGAAGATTTGCAGATCGGTGTTCTTTCGGGAGGATCGCGCTTTTTTGGAGCGCAGGTTTTCAGTTCTTACGGTACGGAAAGCTTTTACCAACCGCTGTTCCTGTTTGCTGATTATATCGCGGCTGTGAACCCCTATCGCTATGTCAGCGCAAAAGCGGGTGACGGCGACTGGGAAGATGCCACCCACTGGCAAACCGATCTTGATCCGGCCTATCGCATCATTGATGAAAACGGCAATGTCGTAAACGGTTTCCCTGACACCCAATCCGGTGGCGTCGATCAGTCAACGCCGCAATTTGGTGAAGTCTGTTTCGATCCTGAGGGTGATAATCTCGGAGATGAATGCCTTGATTTGGCGACCGGTACCGGAACACCGCCGGTACGCAATACGCCTACCCCGACGCCATCGCCTACGGCAACGCCAGGCTCTTCCATCGGTGTAGCCCAGATACCGAACGCGCAAGCCGTTTCGCCGACCGGTGAAGCGCAGGCTTCTGCAACCACCGTGCAAGCGGCAGGCTCGCCTCAGTTCCTTGCCAGTGCCGCCATTCGCGGCGAAGGCATGATCGTTGAAAATATTGCTATCAGCAGTGGCGCAACGATCGTCGAGGATATTGCAATCAGTGGCGGCGCGACTCCGGTCGGCGAGATTGCCATTAACGGCGGTGCGACTCCGGTTGCTATTACCGCCAATGGCGGACCGGAGGGTGCGGAAGAAACCCCTCAGGCCGAAGGCGATCCGCTTCCGGATCCGACGCTCGACAACGGACTTGCCGGAGCAACCGATTTTGTACCGGATAATATAGATGCCGACGTCGCAAATGGCGTTAATGCTCGCTATTTCGAAGTGACGCTCAGTCAGACGGGTACCACGTCGTTGAACAGCGATGTCACGATTGACCGACTGAATGTTGGCGGCACCGCTGGACTGATGATCAATAGCGGCGCAAGTCTTTCCGCACTGATCGACGTCAACCAGACCGCCGGTCGTATTGCAGTCGACGGGACGCTGAACAGTGTGGGTGACTATTCGCTGTTCTCCGGTCTGCTTTCAGGGTCCGGCACGATCAATGCGCCGTTCCTGACCAATATTGCGGGTGGCATTGCCCCCGGTACGGTTGGCACGATCGGAACCTTGACGGTGAATGGAAACGCAATCCTGTCATCCGGTTCGACCCTGGTGATCGACATTGGCGCATCCGGGGATTCTGATCTTCTGGCAGTAAGCGAAGAAGCCAATATCGGTGGCACGGTTGTGTTTTCACCGATTGATGGTTTCCAGACGGTAACCCCCAGCACTTACCGCATTGTAACAGCGGCTGGCGGCGTTACCGATGAGTTTGATGGTGCGGCACAGATTTCGGCGATTCTGCTTTCGGAATTCAGCTATAGTGCGAACGCTGTCGACGTGACTATCAGTGCCCAGAGCTATCAGAATGTCGTCGATGCGGGTAATCCGGTTCAGACCAGCTTTGCCGATCTGATGGACAACAACCGCGGCAATGCGGCCGTTGCTGATCTGTTCACCTTCCTCGACTTTACCGATGCCGGTACCATCCAGGCGACCTTTGACAGCTGGGCTCCAACCACGGAGTCTACGGTTCAAGCCATGGGACAGGCTTTTCTCGGCAATGTTTCCGATTTCTACCAGAACAGAATCAGTCTTGCCGACCGTTCCTCGAACGGCGGCACGATCGCTGTAATCGGTCGTCCGATGCAACTGGCGGCCACTTCGCTGGGCGGCCTCGCGGTGAATGGAGCCAGCGCTCTGAGCGACGCTGCTGCCAATGCGGATGACACCGAAATCCGTTCCGGTGATGTCAACGAGAACATGGCGGTCTATCTCGCCGGTGGTTTTGTGAATGGTGATGGCGGTTCCATGCCACTCACCAATCCTGCACAGGGCTCTGACGGCGAAGACGAATTCGACGGCTTCTTCATCTCGGGTGGTCTCGAATATTATTTCGACGAAGCATCGTTCCTCGGTATCTCGGCTTATTATTCGGATGTCGATGCAACGGTTGCTCTAGGCAATTCCGCGCAATCCAAGGCGATCATGGGTTCGATCTATGGCCGGAAGGCAATGTCCGGCGGCCTGGTTCTCGATGGTCGGGCGACGCTGGGTACCTATAATGCGGAAACGTTGCGTACCGTGTCGCTAGGCACCCAATCGTTCAGCCTGACAACCGACGACGACAGCATGGTATATGCAGCCGAGCTTGGATTGTCGAAAGAGATGGAACTGAACGATGTGATCGCGGCACCAGGCATTCGGGCTCGCGCGGCCAAGATCAACTTCAGCAACGTGAGCGAACAGGGCGGCGGACCGGCTTTGACGATCATCCGTCCCGACTATAGCAGCATTCAGGGACTGGCCGGTATCGAGTTCAAGTCCAAGCCGGGTCGCAAGCTGCAGATGCGCGCATCCATGAATTATGTCCATGAATTCGAGAATAATCCGAACAGCTTCGGAGCGAATTTCGTTGGTGGAAATGGTGCTGTGGCTCCGTTTGCGCTGGCCGGACGCGACAAGGACTGGGGCGAGGTCGGCATCGGCTTGCGCTACAATATGGGCAATGTCTCGTTTGATCTTTCCGCCGATTCTACCGTCGGTCGGTCGGATGTTTCCAGCCAGGTCTATTCGGGTGCAATCAGCTTCCGCTTCTAACGGTTTAACATTTAGAAAAGCCCGCCGGAGAAATCCGGCGGGCTTTTCTGTGTTCGGCTGCTTTTGCGGATCCGGTACGGCCTCTCCGGTGCAAAAAAAATGGCGGGACAATGCCCGCCATTTCTGAACTATGGATGTGGTGAAAAGCCTTATCTGGCTACCAGATTGACCGCTGCTGTCTTGCCGCGTTGATCGACTTCCAGTTCGAATTCCAGCTTGTCGCCTTCTTCCAGCCCGCGCATGCCGGCGCGCTCTACAGCTGAAATATGGACAAATGCATCGGGTTGGCCGTCGTCGCGCTGGATGAAGCCAAAGCCTTTGGTGCCATTGAAAAATTTCACGGTACCCGAAGCCTTCTCACCGGTCAGTTCCCTGCGGGGAGGGCCGCCACGATCATCGCGGGAAGAACCTCCGCCAGACGGAACCTCGATAAGGTCGCCTTCAATCTGGATGTCGGAAGCGGAAACCTTGCCGCCACGATCGACCAAGGAAAAGCGCAAGGTCTGACCTTCCGCCAGGCCTTTCAGTCCGGCGCGTTCGACCTGACTGATATGTACAAAAACATCTTCGCCGCCACCGTCTTGCACGATGAAGCCGAATCCCTTTTGCGCATTAAAGAATTTTACGGTGCCGGTGCTTTCGCCGACGACCTGGTCCGGCATTCCACCGCCCCGTCTGCCGCCGCTGAAATCACTGTCCGGCCGCGTATATCGTTCTACGGGTGGACCGCTGTCGCCTTGATATCCATCGAAGTTCTCGTCGCCGAAGCCGTCGCGCTTGTCCCGGCCTCTGCCTCGCCGGTTTCTGTCAAAACCCATTCTTAAAACGTCACTTTCAATTCGCCCTATCTAGTAAATTCAATGACACAGCGGACGAGCTCCGGACCATTGTTTCGCGCGAATCCTATTACCGCACGGTATAACTATATAGGAAAACCGAGGGATAAGCGAATGAATTCGGTGTTTTGTAAACAGACCGGGCAGATTCGATATTCGGGCAATGCCGTTTAGAAAAGCCAGGTTTTCGGATCGGCGAAGGGTTCGTGCTTTTGCGCTTTCAGCAGCGCCACGACCGAACGGACCAATATCCAGACCGCCAGGGCCAGCAGAATCGGTATGCCGATCAATATGATGGTGAGAAGCGTGCCGATAATCCCGACCACCAGCCCGATCACGAAAGTCATGATATGAAATTGCAAATGGCTCTCTTCCCAGGTTCCGGTGACCTCGTCTTTCCATATCAGCGCAAGAACGAAACCCACCAGCCCTGTTATTCCGACAACAAATCCGGCGATATAGAGCAGCGAGATTATGCTTGCCTTGTTCAGATCGAAACCGGGACCGGCTGGTTCGGGTAATTTCTCGGCCATCTTGTCAAACCCCTATCATAGGTTATTCCTATGCTTGGCAAAGCTCAAACTAAACTTGCTGTTTGAACCGGCCTGCGGCACATAGCATATTCAATGACGCGCTGCTGTCAATTTTTGCAGCCGATGATCTGGCCAGGGAACAAACCCCTAAGCCGGACAGGGTGTCTTTGCGACATCTCGGCCACGAAAAGGAAAGTGGCCGAAAGACTAGATAGACAGGCAAATATAGATGGCAGTTTTTTTTCACGAAGAGGATATCCCGGCAGGTCTCCTGGCTAGCGGTCCGGTTGCTGTGGACACGGAAACCATGGGCCTCCAGACCCCGCGGGATCGACTCTGCCTGCTCCAGATATCCGATGGCGGCGATGACGAGCATCTCGTTCGCTTCGGCCCTGACAGTGATTATTCCGCTCCCAACCTCCGGGCGATCCTGTCCGATCCCGACCGGGTGAAGCTTTACCATTTTGCCCGCTTTGATCTGGCTGCGATCGAACATTATATGGGTGTAATGGCGGAGCCGGTCTTCTGTACGAAAATCGCTTCGCGGCTGATCCGGACCTATACCGATCGCCACGGCCTCAAGGAACTGGTGCGCGAACTTCTCGGCCAGGATATTTCAAAGCAGCAGCAATCGAGCGACTGGGGCAATCCCGTGCTGAGCGATGCCCAGCAGGAATATGCCGCATCGGACGTCCGCTTTTTGCACCGGTTGAAAACCGAGCTTGAAATCCGGCTCGAGCGGGAAGGCCGGACAGCTCTTGCCCAGGCTTGTTTCGACTTTTTGCCGGACCGGGCCCGGCTGGACCTTGCCGGCTGGCCGGAAACCGATATTTTTGCCCATGCCTGACGCCGCGACAATCCTGTCTGTTCGTTTCGGTCATAACCTTGGGATCGGGGCCTAGCTATGTCCGCTACCGTCAATCCTCCCCGAACCAAGCGTCAGCAATTTGCCGCTCCCAACAGCGCGCATGACAGAAATATCAAATTGCTGCGCTTCATTCTACCCGTGGGGGTAGGCCTGTTGGGCGCGATGCTCGCTCTGGCGCCCTTCACAACCAGCGGGGAACTGAGTTTCGTGCTGGACAAGAATAGCGTGGACGTTGCCAAGGAACGGATGCGCGTGACCGAGGCGCTGTACCGCGGTGAAGACAGTCAGGGCCGGCCATTCTCCCTGAAGGCCGGTTCCGCCGTGCAGAAAAGCTCCAGCGAAGCAATAGTCGAACTGCAGGATCTTTCTGCCCGGATATTGCTGAAAGAAGGACCGGCGCAGATCCGCGCGAGCGAAGGCCGCTATGATATGGACCAGGAAAATGTCCGGGTACCGGGACCGGTGCAGGTCGAAGCTGCCGGCGGCTATCGCCTCTCGACCAGCAATGTCTCCGTCGACCTCAAACAGCGGACGCTGCAAAGCGCCGGCGCGGTGGAGGGGCGGACCAATATCGGAACATTTGGTGCGGACCGGCTCAAAGCGGATCTGGCCGAGCGCACTGTCAGTCTGGATGGCAATGCGCGTTTGCGGATCGAACAAAACGGACTAAGAAGACCCTAGATGAAAACATATTCTTTTCTTTCCCTGTCGGCTGGTAGCTTCGTCCTTGCGTCCGCTTTTCTGTTGTTCGCTGGTGCGGCTCCGGCGCAGGTGTTCGGAAGCCACGACAGCAATGCACCGGTGAACTTCAACGCTGGACGGATCGAAGTGCAGGATCGGGCCGACCGGGTTGTCCTTTCTGGTGCGGTGCGGGTCGAGCAGGCCGGACTGACGCTCAACGCGGCGCGCATGACGGTGGCCTATCGCAGCACCGGAGGTATCGAAATCGACCGCATCGACGCGTCCGGAGGCGTGACGATTCGCAAGGCCGGCGACACTGCTTCGGGCAATGTCGCCATTTATGATCTCAACCGGCGGCTGATCACCCTGATCGGCAATGTTACGCTCACGCAGGGCACGAATCGCCTGTCCGGCGGACGTGTCATCATCGACCTCGAATCGGGCCGGTCGACGATTGACGGACGCTCCACCGGCGGTGCTTCGGTCGGCTCGCAAGACTCCAGCGGCCGGGTGTCCGGTACCTTCACGGTTCCCCAGCGGAAAGACTGAACTCGCGACCAGTTATCCGGTCATTCCAGTGCAATCGTGACAGTGGGTGAGCCCTGTCGGTCTTGTACTATCGGGCGGTGGATTTCCGACTGTTATGACTGCAATTCAATCTTCCATGCACAAAGCTTGCCAATTCCGTTTAAAATGGGGCATGTTATTTGCCGAGAAACAAGGCAGCCAATGCTGATAAGGACCAGTGATGAATGATATAGCCGCGACCGAAGCGACAACGATGGCCGATCCTGGTGCCGCCATGGCCAGTGATGCAATGGAGCACGGTCTTGCGGTGGTTTCGATTGCCAAAAGCTATGACAAACGCTCGGTTCTGTCAGATGTATCGCTATCGGTTGGCCGCGGCGAGGTTGTCGGATTGCTGGGGCCGAACGGGGCCGGCAAAACCACCTGTTTCTATTCGGTCATGGGTCTTGTCCGTCCGGACGCCGGACGGATCATGCTCGACGGCGAGGATATTACCCCGCTACCCATGTATCGCCGGGCGATTTTGGGAATCGGCTACCTTCCCCAGGAAACCTCGATCTTCCGCGGCATGACCGTCGAACAGAACATTCTGGCTGTGCTCGAGATGGTGGAGTCCGATGCCAGCGTGAGAGCCGAGACGCTCGACCGGTTGTTGGATGAATTCGGACTGATGAATTTGCGCAGTTCCCCGGCGATGGCACTGTCTGGCGGTGAAAGGCGGCGTTGCGAGATTGCCCGCGCCCTCGCGGCCAGCCCGTCGATCGTGTTGCTCGACGAGCCCTTTGCCGGTATTGATCCGCTATCGATCGCGGATATTCGCGATCTGGTCTGCCAGTTACGTGAGCGCGGTATCGGTGTGTTGATCACCGACCATAATGTCCGCGAGACGCTGGATATCGTCGACCGGGCCTGCATCATCTACGACGGACAGGTCCTGTTCGCCGGCAGCCCCGAAGATCTTGTTGCCGATGCCAATGTCCGCAGGCTCTATCTCGGTGAGGGCTTCGCGCTCTAGCCATGGCACTCGCGCCTCGCCTCGATTTGCGGCAGAGCCAGTCGCTGGTGATGACACCGCAGCTGCAGCAGGCGATCAAGCTGCTCACATTGTCGAATCTCGAGCTGGAGACTTTCATCTCCGACGAGATTGAGAAGAACCCGTTGCTCGATACCGGCGAGATTGCGACCGAGAGCGGCGATAGCTCCGATGGCAATGTTGAAAGCGAACCGGCGGCGCAGGGAAGCGACGAGATATTGACGTCGGGACCTTCGGAAGCCGAATCGCCGCTGGATTTGCAGGGCGAGACAGACAGTTTTACCAATAACAGCCTTTCCGAAAGCGATGGGGCGCTGGACGGGCAATTGGGTTTGAACGGGACCAGCACCGGCGCGGCGGCGGGAGGCGAAGCATCCGATTTCGAAAATATGCTGGTTGCGGAAATTACGCTGACCGAACATCTGATGGATCAGGCGGGAGCCGTTTTGTCCGGCATGGACCTGTTCATTGCGCAGCATATTATCGACCAGATTGACGAGTGCGGCTATCTGCAGGCCGAACTGCTGGAACTGGCCCAGCGGCTGAACGTCGGACTGGCAGACGTGAAGCGGATACTGACGATGGTTCAGACGCTTGACCCGGTCGGGGTTGGCGCTCGGAATCTGGCCGAATGTCTGGCGCTGCAAGCGAAGGACGCCGACCGCTATGATCCCGCCATGGCGCGGCTGATCGACAATCTCGATCTGCTGGCCAAAGGGGCACTGCCGCAGCTCAAGCGGATATGCGGTGTCGATGATGAAGACCTGAGGGACATGATCAGCGAGTTGCGCAATTATGATCCGAAGCCTGGCTGCAAGATTGGCGGCGGTTCGGTGCAGGCGGTCGTGCCCGATGTCTTCATCGCCGAGCGGACGAACCGGTGGATCATCGAAGTGAACAGCGCTACCTTGCCGAAAGTGCTGGTCAACCGCAGCTATTATTCCGAACTGAAGGACGGCGCGCAGGACAAGCAGTCGAAGGAATGGCTGAACGAGTGCCTCGCCGACGCCAACTGGCTGGTCAAGGCACTGGACCAGCGGCAGCGGACGATTGTCAAGGTCGCAACCGAAATCGTCAAGCAGCAGGAAGAGTTTTTCCGCAAGGGTGTCGCGCATCTCCGGCCGTTGACGCTCAAGAATGTCGCCGAGCAGATCGAGATGCACGAGTCGACGGTCAGCCGGGTAACATCCAACAAATATCTCTCCTGCTCGCGCGGGACGTTCGAGCTCAAATATTTCTTCACCAGCGGGATTCAGTCCTCGACCGGTGGCGAGGCGGCTTCGGCGGAGGCGGTGAAGAGTCATATCAAGTCCCTGATCGATAACGAGGACCCCAAGAAGATCCTGTCCGATGACAAGCTGGTCGCCCTGCTCAAGGAGCGGGGCTTCGATATTGCCCGGCGCACGGTGGCCAAATATCGCGAGGCGCTCGGTCTGGGCAGCTCGATCCAGCGCCGCCGGCAGAAGGCGCTCGAGGGCAAGGCCGCCTAGACCGGCTTGCGCAGCACCGCGAATTCCAGTTCCTTGGTCTTTGGAAGGCCGAAGCGCCGATCACCATGCGGGAAGGGACGCAGCTCGCCGGTCCGCGCATAACCGCGGCGTTCGTAATAGGCGATCAGATCCTCGCGCTGGCGGATGACGGTCATCTCGATTGCATCGGCCTGCCATTGATCCCGGACATATCGCTCTGATTTCGACAGCAATTGCCTGCCCAGACCGCCTGCCTGCAAGGCGGGATCGACGGTCAGCAGTCCCAGATAGGCAAGCCCTTCACCAACCCGGGAGAGCTGCACGCAACCGGCGATAGCAGCGCTTGTCTTCGCGAGCAGGATCACCTGATTGTCCGCGGCGATAATCTCGCGCAATGCCCTGGCATCGGTGCGCTGGCCGTCGAGCAGATCCGCTTCATGGGTCCAGCCGCGCCGCGCGCTCTCTCCGCGATAGGCGCTTTCGACGAGCGCGCGGAGCGCCGGGATATCGCCATTTTGTGCCGCTACGAAATTCATGCCAGCCTTATCCCGTCCGCTTCCAGGAGCGTGCTGTCGATGACCCGGCCGGTCACCACCACCCGCTTCTCGACCTCGTCAATCGGCGTGCGCAGCAGTTCGAGCCGGTAGCGATGGCCATCATCGCATTGCAACAGAAAGCCGCTCGCATCGCGCTGTAGCAGCCCGCTATATTCACCCGCACCCTGGTTTTCCGTCTGCATCATGCGGCGGCGAGCAATTTCTCGCTGATCTCCCAGAGCCGTTCGGCGTCTGCATCCACCGTGATATGCGGCGCGCAATGCTGATAGGGCAGGCTATCCTCGCCCGTCAGCTGCGCAACGTCGCAATCCTCGCAATAGACGCCGGGCATGTCATTCAGCAGCGGTGAGGTGGCGGCCCACAGGCTGGTGGTGCAGCCCTGTGCCGGCGTCTTGAAGATTGCGGCAACCGCCGGGGGCACGCTGCCGTCCTTGTTCAGCCAGCCCAGTTCGACCTGCTCGTCGACCGGCAGATGACGCTGCAATGGCGTGAAAATCCCGCCCGGATGGACCGAGAAAGCGCGGCCACCAAAGGCCTGCATGCGGCGGCTCAGCGCATTGGCGAACAGGGCGTTGGCGCTCTTTGCCTGGGCATAGGCGACCCATTTCTGATATTCGCTATTCTCGAACTGGATATCGTCCCAGAGGATGCCATTGCGCTTGTGGCGATCGATGACAGCGCGACGACGCGGGGCGCGTTTGCTTTTTCGAGCAAGGGCAAGAGCGCCTTGGTCAGCGCGAAATGACCCATATGATTGACGCCAAACTGGCTTTCCCAGCCCGGACCGACGCGTTCCAGCGGACAGGCCATGATACCGGCATTGTTGATCAGCAAGTCGAGCGCATCGATAGTGTCATAGGCTGAAGAGGCAAAGCCGCGCACCGAATCGAGATCGGCGAGATCCATTTTTGCCGAGGAGACATCGCCCTCGATCGAGGAAAGATTCTCCTCCGCCTTGGCCGGATCGCGAACCGGGATGATCACCGTGGCACCGGCATTCGCCAGCGCCCGGGTGGTTTCCAGACCGATTCCCGAATAGCCGCCGGTGACGATCGCGGTCTTGCCGGTCAGATCGATGCCGGCGAGTATCTCGTGCGGTTCGCTCTTCGCGTGAAAGCCCGATCCGAGGGGATTCTGGTCTGCTGCTGCCATCTGTTGTTCCTTCATTCAGTGGCCGACAAAGGCCGGGGTCCATCTCCAACTATTGCGTCCGGCTCAACCGTCTGGAGATGGGCACCTGCCTGCGCAGGTGCACAATATGGCGATCGCCTTCAACCCGATTTAAGCCTTCAATCCCACAACCTCCGACACCGGCATATAGTCATAGCCCAGATCTTCGGCGACCGCCTTGTAGGTCACATGACCATTCCACACGTTCAGCCCCTCGGCCAGATGCCGGTCATCGCGCAATGCGCTTTCCCATCCCTTGTTGGCAATCGCCAGCGTGTGCGGCAGGGTCACATTGTTGAGCGCATAGGTCGAGGTGCGCGAGACCGCGCCCGGCATATTGGCGACGCAATAATGCACGATATCGTCGACCACGTAGGTCGGGTCCTCGTGGGTGGTCGGCTTCGAGGTTTCGAAACAGCCACCCTGGTCGATCGCCACGTCGCACAATACCGAGCCGGGGCGCATGGTTTTGAGCATTTCGCGGGTGACCAATTTGGGTGCTTCCGCTCCGGGGATCAGCACCGCGCCGATCACCAGATCCGCTTCGGCCACACATTCGGCCAGATTGGCCTTGTTCGAGAAACGCGTCTTGGCGCGCGATTCGAAATGGGTGCCGACCGATTCCAGCACGTCCGGATCGCGGTCGAGGATGGTCACATCCGCGCCGAGACCAGCCGCCATTTGCGCGGCGTTGAAACCGACGACACCGCCGCCGATGATCGTGACCTTGCCGGGAGCCACGCCGGGGACGCCGCCGAGCAAGATGCCGCGGCCGCCATGGGCTTTTTCCAGCGCGGTCGCGCCGGCCTGGATCGACATGCGTCCGGCGACCTGACTCATCGGCTTGAGCAGGGGGAGCCCGCCGGTGCCGGTTACCGTTTCATAGGCAATGCAGGTTGCTCCGGATTTGACCAGATCGGCGGTCTGTTCCGGATCGGGCGCGAGGTGGAGATAGGTGAACAATATCTGGCCTTCGCGCAGCATCGCGCGTTCGATGGCCTGCGGTTCCTTGACCTTGACCACCATCTCGCATTTCTCGAAGACTTCGGCAGCGGTCGCAGCAATGGTTGCACCGGCGGCGACATATTCGGAATCTTCGGCGCCGATGCCAAGGCCGGCACCGGTCTCTACCAGCACATCATGGCCATTGGCGGTCAGTTCACGGACCGATTCAGGGGTCAGGCCGACCCGATATTCGTGATTCTTGATTTCTCTGGGGGTACCAACGCGCATGGAGGAGCTCCTGTTCTGTCGAGTCTAACCCTATTGCATTACCAGCAAATGACGGTCTGCGCGAGATGCTTTGTAATATTATTACCCTATTGTGAAACTTTCCGAATGGGCACCGGGACGGTGCAGATATTGCCATAGCCGCCATGGGCCTCGATAAACTGCAGCAGCGCCGGGCTGTAGCTGGCGAGATATTCATAAGAAGGCTGTTCTGCCAGCGGCAGCTCGCTGGCCAGCCGGATCGACTGTATCCGGATATATTCCGACTTGTCGGCATAGAAGCCTCCCGGATCGGTGCCGAGCGGCAGATTCTGCAAATGCGCCAGTCCGTCGATCACTCGTCCGACCATCCCGAATGTGGTGTCGAGGCTGCGCGCCGCTTCGCCGGTGATCACCGACATTTCCGCGCCGCTGCCGGTGTCCGGCGGGTCATAATGGGCAGGGGACAGCGACCCGCGACAGGTCAGCGGATAATATTTCGTCTCGCCGTCGATGGTCTGGCTGCCGATCGGCCAGCCGCCGCCAAAGCCGACCGTCTGCGCACCCATATTCTCGTAAATCATGGTCATCAGCGGTTCGATTTCCGTGCCCTGATAGTGATTGCTATAATCCACCGCTGCCTTCAGCGCCGCCATATCGGTGTCGCGTTTCGCCCCGAGCGCCTGGTTGAAATATTCGCTTTCCGGCACGGTCTCGAGGCTCTTGGGCGGCGTCTTGGCATCGGGATTGCCGCCGAACTGGGTGACGAAATCTCTGGCGACGCGGTAGATTTTCGTGCCATCCCACCACCGCGTGCGGGCCAAAGTCCGGACATTGCGGACATGGCCGCCGGAGAGATTGGCGGGGAGTAACTGGATCACCGCCTGTCGTTTCGTTCCGTCGGGGGCGTCTGGTAGGGTCAGGATCATCAGGTCGGTGAGGGGGATGGGCAGCCAGTGTTCGGCCGGGGCAGCGGCGAGGATTTCTGCTGGGGTGGCTTGCGGCGATTCTTCTTGCGCGAGCGCGGGAGACACGAGTGAAAAACAGGCTGCCGCAAGCGAACAAAAGGCGATATGCGCGGATCGAAAATAGTTTGTCATGCGGCTCTTTCCTTGCTGAACTTTACAAACTTTACAAACTTTACACTGTTAAGAAAAAGAAAGCTTTCTTCCCCTGTAAAGGCGGTTTCCGTGCCCCGCCCTGCGGCGGGGAACATTCTTTGGGTCACACCCCCTATTCCGGAAGATGATCGCCGCACGGAAATTGCTGGAAACCGAAGGTGGAACGACGAGGCAAGGGGTCGCAACATGGGGCCAGATTAATCCAAATTACCGGATGTAGGAAAGGCAAAATTGTGCCCCGCCGCAGGGCGGGGTCCAGTCGAGTCCTGTCGTTGCGGTTTAACAGGCGAAGGCGGGACTGTTCTGGACCCCGGCCTTCGCCGGGGAACCATTCGTGAATCACATATCATGATGTCGGAAAGCGGAAAGGCGACAATTGTGTCCCCGCGAAGGCGGGGATCCATCTCTCGGGCCAGCGGCTAGACGCCATGACAAGAGATGGGCACCTGCCTCCGCAGATGCACTGCATTCCTCACTCTCCCGTCACCCGTCTCACCGGCACCGGAATATTGCAGATATCCGCGCCGCCAGCCGGCTTGATAAAAAACGGATCGCGGCGATTGGCCCGGGCGTCGGCATATTTCGCGAAAATGGCGCTGTTGGTATCGAGATATTCAAAGGCAGGCGGCGCGTCTTCGGCCAGTGCATCACCCAGCCGTAGGGAGGTGATCGGCACGCGCTTGCTCGCGTCCTCGTAAAATCCCAGCTGCCCCTTGCCGCGCGGCAGGCTGGAGAGATGTTCGATCCCTTCGACGATCCGCCCGACCACCGCAATATTGCGGTCGAGATGGCGCGGCGCATGGCCGATCACGGTGTAGAGTTCCGCGCCGCTGCCGGTATCGGGGGAATAATTGCGGCCCACGCCGACCGCGCCGTAGCAGTGGATGGGCCAAAGACTGTTATTGCCTGAGCCAAGTGGCCAGCCTAGCCCGAATAATGACTTTCCATAAAGATCGTCCCTGTAAGCCTCTGTCGCGTCGGACACTGGATCAGAATTGTATATGTTTGAGCTCTCGCTATCAATCGGCGTCAGTTTCGATAAGTATTCACTCTCCGGCACCGTCTCCAACCCCTCCGGCAAGGCTTTCTTCTCGCTCGCATCGCCCCATTGCACGACATAATTGTCCTGCACCCGGTTGATGCTGGTGCCGTCCCACCAGCGCGCGGCGGCCAGCTTGCGGATATTGCGGATCCAGCCTTGCGAGAAAGGCTCGGGCATCAGCTGGATGATCACACGGCGGGGATTGCCTTGTGCATCGGGCGCAAGGTCCATGACCAGCAGGTCGCTCGGCGCAATTGTCACCCAGTCGCTGGGCGGGGCGGCTTCGACAATCGCATTGGGGCTCGGATATTCGGCTGTTTGGGTGTCCTGCGCGATTGCGGGGGTCGCCATCAACAGGGCGAATGTTGAACTGACGGCGCTGATCTTTCTCATAAACATATCCCCAAAATTCCGTTCGTCCTGAGCCTGTCGAAGGACCGGGTGCGTCTGCTACTGCGTTTCGGCAAGCGCAGCGCGAACGGGTTTAATTGCTTAGCACCACCCTAACTCCACACTATCGCTTGCGAAAGCGCGAATCCCGCATTAGGGAAGCGGCGCTGTCTGACATTCGACCGGATTCACGGGTCAGGCGGTATTTGCGGAGCCGTGGCAGAGTGGTCGATCGCGCACGCTTGGAAAGCGTGTATAGGGCAACCTATCGAGGGTTCGAATCCCTCCGGCTCCGCCACTATATTCCTCCGGCAATTCCTGTCTCCGCCTTCAAGTGAAAAATTTGACCCGGTTCCCGGGCTGCTGCCGGATGCCGGTGGCGATTGCATTCGCGCGCAATCCCGCACCCGCTTTGCGGGAATCACAAGCTCCCGCAGGTTAACCGCATTTTAGTGAAACGGCGATAGAGGGGAATGAACCAGAAGTTTGAGGACGCGATCAGATGAAGTATTATATACTTGCCGCCGCAGCTCTTGCCAGCGCAGCATATTCGACCGGTGCCGCTGCCGAAGCGCCGGGTTTTGAGAATGCCGCTACCATGAATATCACGGTCGTCATTCCGCCGCTTCGTGCGGCGGTGAATGCGCAGGAAGAAGGTGCAACCGGCCTGTGGGCAATCGTGAACGGCAACAGCGGCCTGATGATCAACACGCCAGACCTGGTTTCTGACAGCGGAGTGACCGAATTCAGTATTTTCGGTCAGAATATCTCGGCGATCCAGGTGTCGTCGGCAACGGGCAGTTATTCGGTAGTCCAGAAACCCGATGACGGGGAGGCCGGAGCCCTGCCAAAGGCCACCTATCAGCTTATGGCGAATCGCGCTGCGAGTCGGGTTGCTGCCGTTGGAGGCGATCGCTCCCGGCAGGTTGTTATCGGAATAAAGTAAATTTTTCGTAAATATCGCTGACGGGAAAAGCGCCGAAATACGGCGAGTCGCACAAACGTCATCAGCGTTAACTATTTCATTATCCACCAAAAAATCTTGACTCTAGAGACAAGAAAGCTAATTCCCTCCTCGGGTCGCATCAAATGGGAGGAAATTTGATTGCGAACAATATCGACAGTATTGCTATTTTTCATACTGGTCTGGTCGTCCGGCCCTGCGCTTGCGAATCTCTCGATAAACAAGCTTTGGGTCGATTTTGCCGAAGGGCAGAACGAGCGCGGCGATCTGGTTATCCGCAATGACAGCGAGGACCGCTATTATGTGTCTGTTTCTGTCACGGAAATCGCCAATCCGGGGACTCCGGAAGAAGAAAAGATAACGCAGATCGATCCCGAGAAATCGGGATTGCTGGTGACGCCAAACCGAATGGTCCTGGAACCGGGCGCCATTCGTTCCATTCGTCTCGTGTCGCTCAATGAAAATTTGACCGAGGACCGCATCTATCGGGTGCTTGTTGCGCCACAAGTTGGCAGGATCAAGGCCGAGCAGAGCGGTGAAGACGCGCGTGGAATCGCATTAAAGCTGCTGGCGGCCTATGACGTACTGGTGGTCGTGCGACCGAGCGAGAATAATGCCAGGATTGAGGCGGTTCGCAGCGCTGAACGGGTGACACTGAAAAATACCGGAAATTCCAACATCCTGCTGACCGAGGGTTTTATCTGTCCGCCCGATGCAGTGGAGGATCCGTCCACCGAGCGGTGCAAAACCTTCGAATCCCAGCGCCTCTATGCCGGCAATATATTCGAGATCGATCTTCCGTCGCCGACCGACATGGTGGTTCTGAAAACCAGGGATGGTCCGGCGGGCGAGTTCATCGAGCAAAAGTACTGACATAGAGCAGCACTAATACAGTCGCAAAAAACTGATTGAAAATCGGCATATATTGATATGTCGTGCGACTAACTGCGCCTATCTCATTGTATTAACTAGTTAATCATTTCATTTTTTAAATATAAAATTTGACATGATTTTTCAGAATCGTTAAAAGTTTATTAAGAATTGGTAATATCGCCGATTCGATACTTGAATAAAATGGGGATTTTATTATGAAAAAATCAGTTCTTTTCGCAGCTGCAGCATTGGCTGCTATGGCATCAGGTACAGCTAATGCTGCGCCGACTGATGGCGTACTTTCCGACACCGCGAGCACCGGCACATTGGATGTGAATGTTACCGTTGTACCGATGGTCAGCATTCGTGGTCTGGACGATGTCTCCCTGACAATCGACGCCGCTACGATCGCTTCCAACTTCGGTTCCACCAGCGGAATTTCCCAATTCTGCGTTTTCTCGAATGCCGATGCGGCTGGTTCTTACAAAGTAACGGTCAACGGCAACGCCGGTGACGGACTGGGCAATCCTTATGGCCTGAACGGTGCTGCAACCGGCACCCAGCTGAACCATACGGTTGGCTATTATGATGCCGCAGCCTACAATTCGATTGCTGCAGATTTCATGCGCCCAGGCCTTCAGTTTTCCATGGAAAACACCCGTGACGGTCAGGCACGTGCGACCGACCTCGACTGCACCAACGCTGGCGGCCAGAACAGCTCGCTGCGCGTAACCGTGCGCAACAGCGAAGCCCTTGCGGCGCTGGCCGACACCTACACCGGAACGTTGTCCGTTGTGGTTGCTGTGCCTTAAGCACTGGATATTGCGAGGGCGGGGACAATCCCCGCCCTCCCTATATGGTTTCTTAAAATCGGGGGAAAGCGAGATGCCGAACATCAGACTTATCGGAACAGGGCTGCTGTCATGCGCTCTTCTGAGCATAGCATCGCCCCTGTTTGCCACGCCCAGCGTCGTGCCTGACGCGAGTGTAAAAATTGTCAATGGCGCCAAGGCGCCGCTCCGCTGGATCGGGGTAGGTGACCTGCATTCGACGACCCAATTGTGCGTCGCAAGCAATACCGGTCGCTACCGTCTGCAGCTGGCTCTGGTGCAGGATGCAGCCGATGCCCATGCGCCTGCTTATGAAATCGAGTTTCGCACCGCTGCGGGCGACAGCGAATTCCGTCGGTCCGGAACCGGCAATATCTATGTTTTTGATGGCCGGACGTCCGAGACGGAGGACTGCAACGGCACAACAAACGCTTCACTGAAAATCCGCTTCTCCCGCGATAACCTGACAGCAGCGGTCGCTGGTGAATATGCCGAGCAATTCCAGATTTCCGTCATACCGAATTAAAAGCGGCAGTTGCGTTAGCCATGTCTGTTCATCCGAAAACCCAGGCGGCGTGCATCGGCGTCAGCGCGATAGCCATCATATTCTCTCAGGCCGCATATGCCCAGATCAGTGGCGCCGATCCCCTCCCGATCGATGAAGCCGCAAGCAGCACGATCGTGAACGGTCAAACGCTGGAAACCGAGGCGCCGCCAGGTTTCGAATCTCTTACTGCTCCGCTTGAGACATTTTTCGACATTTTCTATCTTGGCCGCCGGCTGGGCTCATTCCGTGCTGTTCTCAAGGACGGGACGTTCCGCTTGATAAATCCCGAGCAAGTCGTTGCGGCGCTCGAGGGGCAAGTTAGCGAAGAAGCGGCGACAAAACTGCTTTCCGCGCCGCTATCGCTTAACGAGGAATATCGGTGTGTAACGGGACAAACATCGAACTGCGGAATCCTGCCCCGGGGCCAGGAAGGGGTGATCGTCAATCCGGAACGATTCTCTGCCGAACTGTTTTTCTCGCCGGCAAATGTGATTGTCAATCAGGTCGATAATTTTACCCTGGGCCCGGCGGAAACCGGACCATCGCTCATTCAGACCGTGAATTTTGCCGCGGCCAAAACAGATGGTCCCAATTCTTCTATTCGCTTCGGGGCGACCTTCGACACGGCGGCCAGCATTGGCCAGACCGCATTGCTGGCGCGCACGATTGTCGACGATGAGCAGGGTGCGCAACTGCTGGAAGGTACGGTCCAGCATGTATGGAACAACCGGATCGGTCGGGCCGGGTTGTTCGAGGATCTGAGCACCAAACTTCTCACATCCTACAGGATGGTTGGTGCCGAGTTTGCGAGTTTTTATCCGCGCAAGGCCTATGAAGCGAGCATTTCGACGCCAATCCAGATCGTGCTTCCAAGAGAGGCCGACGTCGAACTTCGCCGGCGCGGTGTGCTGATATCCGTTCGCCACTATCAAGCCGGGCTTCAGGTTATCGACACGTCAGGACTGCCCGAAGGATCCTATCAGCTCGGGATTACTGCCCGTGCCGATGGCGCGATCATATTGCAGGAGGAGCGCGCTTTCACCCGTGCGCGGGGATTGCCACTCAAGGGAAAGACCGAATTCAGTCTCCGCGCCGGCATGTATGCTCCGGATCAGTTTCCGTTCGACCAGCCCAACCAGAGCGAGACATTTTTTCCGCGTATCCGCAATGCTCCGGTAGTTGGTGTGCGCGCGAGTCGCAGAATCGGCGAAGCAACCGCGCTGGAGCTGAATCTGCTGCATATCGACGGAGCCAACTATGCGGAATCGTCGATAACGACGGTGCGGGGGAACCTCGAAGGATTTGTTTCGGTCGCTGCCGGTGATGATGGTGCATATGGCGTGCTGGCGACCGGCACATTGAACATCAAGCAGATCAGATTTTCGATTTCAGCCAGAAAAACCAAGTCCGATGCCGACAATTTCAATCTTGCGAATCTCGCGACGGATCAGGAATATCTGCCTTTCTCCCGTTCCGACACCAGTGTCTTCGGTTCCATGCAAATGCCGCTTTCGGGCGGGTCGTTCAGCGTGTCGGCAGGTTATACCAAATTCGACAACGGGCGTGACGATTATAGCGTGGATCTGCGCTACACAAAATCCATCCGGATCGGCAACCGGCGGCCGCTGCTAACCGCATTCGGCCGGGTTTCGAACCGGGATTCAAGGGTTGGTGCGTCAATAAACTTCCTGTTCGGCCTCGACCGGAAAACCAGCGCCTCGGTGCGCGGCGGTGCCGAATATATTGCAAAAACCAGCGGTTCCAGTCGCAAGGGCCTATCGCCGGTTCTCGATGCCTCGATATCGAGACTTGAGAATATCGGCGATGCTGAGCTGCTGAATCAGGTCGGTGTATCGACAAATGCCGACAGCGATCGCGCGTTCGCCTCATCGGATCTGCGTACATCTTACGGGCAAGTGGATTTGACCGCCCAATATCAGCGCACGAGAAGCGGCGGAGACTTTACCTCGATTTTTGCCAATGGTCGCACGGGTTTTGCGGTCGGCGGCGGGAAGTTCAAGCTTGGACTGGCGGATGTGGGCCAAGCCGTGATATTATCCGACATCAAGGTTGACGATAGGAAATACCGGCTGAGCGATGACGCCAGCGAAAGCGGGTACCGGATCCGCGTGAACTCCCAGCCGTTTGACCGGATCAAGCCAGGCCGTACGTCGGCGGTCGGCGTTGCGCCTTATGATGAATACGAAATCGACCTGGAACCGGAAAACGCTCCGCCATTTGAAGTTGATACCGAGATAAAGAGAGTGACCCTCTATCCCGGCAATGTCGCATATTTCCGCTACGAGGCGGTTAACAGTTTTGCGATCTACGGGCAGATGGTTGATCAAGGTGGGAAACCGATCGCGAACGGTCGGGTGAAATCCGACAATGATATTACCCTGACGGACGAACAGGGCTTTTTCCTGATCACCGTTTCTCCTGCAACCCGCCTGGAAATGCGTCTGCCGGACGGACAGATTTGTCGCCCGGTCGCGTTTGAACAGCTGACAAACGGGCGCCAACCCGACCAGCTGCTCAAGGTCGGCGCGATAAAATGCCTGGTTTCCACGGAAGCGGAATAGTTCGACCGGCTATCGGTCTATATTGCAAACGCCGATCTAGATTTCATCGATCATTTCGGCCAGCGTCGCCAGACATTCGCGTGCCAGCAATATGCAACGCTCGGGGGACCAGCCTTGCTCGGCATCTGGCAGATCACGATTGTCCTTGAACGGCATTTCCAGAGTCATTGCCACCGCGCCGAAACGTTCGGCCAGCTGATTGGTTGACATCGACAGGTTGGCCTTGCCTTCGGCCGCCGTCGGATAGCCCAGCTTTGTCTGGAAATCCGGGGTGCGCTGGGCGAGCCGGTTGCGGTAGCCGTGATATTTCTCCAGCTGCGCACCGGTGATCGAGGGGATGCCCTCGAACCCGGCTATGAAAACCGCCGGAATCGCCTCGTCGCCGTGGACATCCATCGCAAAATCTACGCCGCTTTCGTCCATCGCATCGCGGGCGCACAGGACTTCCGGAGATTTCTCGGGCGTTGGTGCATGCCATTCGCGATTGAGATTGGTACCGGTAAAATTGGTTCGCAAATGCCCTCTGCACGAACCATCCGGGTTCATATTGGGAATGATGTGGAAGCGGCATTTTTCCAGCAGCAGCCGGGCGTGCGGATCGGCGGGGTCGGTGAGCATTTCCAGCGCGCCTTCCATCCACCATTCGGCCATGCTTTCGCCGGGATGCTGGCGGGCGTAGAGCCAGACCTGCTTGTCGCCGCTCCCCATCTCGAGACAGTCGATCGGCTGGCCTTCCAGACTGTAGCCGAGCGCGCGGGCGGTCACGCCTTCGACCGCGGCCGTTTCGGCGACCAGATCATGATGGCGCTCGATGCTATAGGGCGCGAAATAGGCAAACCAGACAATATTGCTGCTGGCCGTATAGCGGATCGTCAGGGTGCCGCTTGCCTCGTCATAGCTGCTCGGCGCGCGGCCCCAATAGTCCCGGTCCTCGCTGACACAGGCGTCATAGTCAGGCCAGCCCTGCGGATAGGCCGATTCCCTCAGTCCGGTGATGGCCAGTTCCAGTTCGTCGCCGACCGCGCAGGTCACCCGGAAATGGAACCACTGGAAAAATTCGCTGTCCTTGTCCTTGCGGATCGACAATGTTGCGGTGGTGCCGTCGATGGCTTGGACTTCGATATTGCCGCTATCGAACGCGCTGGTGATTTCTATGGTCATTTCACCCTGATAGTGGTTCCGGACTCGCCGGGGAAGTCCTTGAATAAGGCCTCGGCCAATTTCGATGCTGCCAGACCGGGCTGCGCTGCCGGCGAGCCTTCCTTTGCCTCAACCGACGCGCGGCCTTCCCAGATAACATTGCCATTCAGCCGTTTGGCGATCCGGACAGACAGGTCGGTAACAATCTTGTCTTTCGGCGGACCGCTGAGATCGATGCCAATGCCCAGGCCGACGCCCGAGCCACGACTGCCGGTGCTGCCACCGACTCCGACCGAGACGGGAGAGCGGGCCCCTCCGGCGCTTAACACCGCCCGTTCGAGTGTGTAGCGCACGACATAATCACTTTTTTCACTATCGTCGCGTGCTTCGGTAAAGCCGACACGCTGCAATTCCCGCAGCAGCGCCGCATTGTAGCTGGCATATTCGATGCTGCGGTCGTCATCGGTGACATTGGCCCTGATGCTGACGGTGCCCGGGACAATCGGGGCAAGCCGGGCGTTGTGAAACCGCGTGACATCGACCGGCGGAGTCGCTGTCATGCAGCCCGACAACAGAGACCCTGCCAAGATCAATGTCGCAAATGATTGAAAACCGGCCATAAAATATACTCCTGAACTTGCCCCGCCGCATATTAGCGCATAATCATCCGGACGGTGGTAAAAAAAAATGCCTCCTTGCCCGGGGGGCTTAACCGGATAGAGATATTGCAGCGATATACAGCCGATATTGCGCAACAGGGAATTTGGAAATCATGGCGAAACCCTTCACCATATTGGTAACCGGCGGGGCCGGCTATATCGGCAGTCACGCGGTGCTGGCCCTGCAGGATGCCGGCTGGCCGGTTGCGGTGATCGACAATCTGACCACCGGATTTCGCTGGGCGGTTCCCGAAGGGGTTGCGTTCCACGAGGGCGATATCGAAGATAGCGCCCTGCTTGCGCGGATCATCAAGGATGAGAATATCGGCGCGATCATGCATTTTGCCGGATCGATCATCGTGCCTGAATCGGTCGAAAACCCGCTCAAATATTATCATAACAACAGCGCCAAGAGCCGCAGCCTGATCGAATCGGCGGTCACCGGCGGCGTGCGCCATTTCATTTTTTCCTCGACTGCGGCAACCTACGGCATCCCCGAGGAAAGTCCGGTCAGCGAGACGACGCCGCAACTGCCGATCAATCCCTATGGCATGTCCAAGCTGATGACCGAGCATATGCTCCGTGACGTATCGGCTGCCCATGACCTGAACTTCTGCGCCCTGCGCTACTTCAATGTCGCTGGTGCCGATCCGCAGGCCCGAACCGGGCAATCGACCGCCGGCGCCACCCATCTGATCAAGGTTGCGGTGGAAGCGGCGCTGGGCAAGCGGGACAGCGTCGCGGTCTTCGGCACGGATTATGATACGCCCGACGGCACCGGCGTGCGCGACTATATCCATGTGTCCGATCTGGCCGCTGCCCATGTGCTGGCGCTGGAAGCATTGATCGCGGAACCGGAGGAGAATCATCTGCTCAATTGCGGCTATGGGCGTGGATTTTCCGTGCTCGAGGTGCTCGATGCGGTTGACCGGGTCACCAACCTGCGAATCAAGCGGAATATGGAAGGGCGGCGCGCGGGCGACCCCGATTCGCTGATTTCCGACAATCGGGCGATCATGAACCGCTTTCCGTGGCAGCCGAAACATGCCGATCTCGACGAAATTGTCGCCCATGCGCTGGCGTGGGAACGCAAACTCATCGAAATTCGCGGAGAATAAAGCTGTTCGCTTGACTTTGGCGGCTGTCGACCTTAATTGCCCTGCTTCAACGCAGCTAGGCTGCTTTCAAGAAATTCAGATAATCAAGGCGTGGTACCAAAATGAAAGTCCGCAACTCTTTGAAGTCGCTTAAAAACCGTCACCGGGACTGCCGCGTCATCCGTCGCCGTGGTCGCACCTATGTGATCAACAAGACGAATCGCCGGTTCAAGGCTCGCCAGGGCTAAGCACCTATATTTGGCGGGGGTTCTGCCATCTCGATAATTGACACCGTCATCTTCGATATAGGCAATGTCCTGTATCGCTGGGACTTGCGCTGTCTGTTTGAAAAACTGATTGCCGACCCGGAAGAGCTGGACTGGTTTCTGACCCAAGTTGTCACGCCGGAATGGCATTTCCAGCATGACGCCGGTCGGCCCTTCGCCGACATGGTTGCCGAACGAAGTCGCGAATTTCCCGAATATCGGAAACATATCATTGCCTATTCCGAGCGCTTTCCGGAAACCATTCCGGGACCGGTCGAAGGCATGCTGGAGCTTGTTCGCGCTCTGGCGGACCGGGGCGTGCCGCTCTTCGCGATCAGCAATTTCGGCGCCGAATCCTGGGCCCAGTTCCGGCCCTCGGCTCCGATATTCGAGATATTTTCCGATATTGTCATTTCCGGTGAAGAAAAGCTGATCAAGCCGGATGCAGGGATATTCGAGCTCGCGCTGTACCGCTTCGGCCGTCGCGCCGACCAATGTCTTTTCATCGATGACCGGCTGGACAATATCGAGGCGGGCGAAGCGATGGGTCTTGCCGGCCATCATTTCCGCGATGCCGCCAGACTGGAACAGGAGCTGAAGGCCTTGCGCCTGCTCTAGCTGCGCTTGAGCTCGTCTCCGCTCAGCCTCACGATATGGAGCAGATTGGTTGAGCCGGGCGTACCGAAGGGCACGCCGGCGCAAACGATCAAGCGGGAACCCGCTGCTCCAAGCTTGTGCCGCAACGCCATGCGCTTGGCCTTGGCGATCATTTCCTCGAAATCCTGCACGTCGCGGGTGACCACCGCATAGGCGCCCCACAACAGGCCGACCCGCCGCGCCGTGTGGCGATTGGGGGTGAGCACCAGCAGCGGCACCGAAGGGCGTTCGCGGGCCATCCGCCGGGCGGTCGAGCCGGACGATGTATAACAGACAATGGCCGAGGTCTCGATGGTGCGGGCGATATTATAGCTTGCCGCCGCCAGCGCATCCGCGGTGGTTTCATCGGGCACGGTTTCGGTGAAATGAACCCGATCGGTGTAGGACGGGTCGTTTTCCACCTGAGCGGCGATCCGGTCCATCATCGTCGCCGCCTCGATCGGCCAGTCGCCGACGGCCGATTCGGCGGATAGCATTATCGCATCGGCGCCATCGTAGATCGCGGTGGCGACATCGGACACTTCGGCGCGGGTCGGCGTCGGCGACTTGATCATCGATTCGAGCATCTGCGTGGCGACGACCACCGGACGGCCAAGCTTCCGGGCAGCGGCGACGATCTTCTTCTGCAGCGGCGGCACTTGCTCGGGCAACAGCTCCACCCCGAGATCGCCGCGCGCGACCATCACGGCGTCCGACAGTTCCAGTATCTCGTCGAGCCGGTCGATAGCCGCCGGCTTTTCGATCTTGGCCAGCAAGGCCGCCTTGCCGCGAATCAGCCGTCGTGCCTCTGCGACATCTTCCGGACGCTGGACAAAGCTCAGCGCGATCCAGTCGACATCCTGTTCCAGCGCAAAAGTCAGGTCCTTGCGATCCTTGTCGGTGAGCGAACTGACCGGCAGCACCACTTCCGGCACATTGACGCCCTTGCGATCGGAAATTTCGCCGCCAACGATCACTTTGGTCTCGACGCTCTTGCCATCGGCTTTGGTCACTTCGAGCCGGATCTTGCCGTCATCGAGCAGCAGCGTGTGGCCCGGCTGCAAGGTGCCGAGAATTTCCTTGTGCGGGAGGGTTACGCGCTGTGCATCGCCGGCTTCCTTGCGCATGTCGAGTGTGAAGCGCGCGCCTTCCTTGAGCATCACCGGTGGCTTGGCAAAGGTGCCGATGCGCAGTTTCGGCCCCTGTAAATCGGCCAATATGGTGATCGGGCGTCCGACCTTCTTTTCCAATGCTCGGATCGATTTGACATTGGCGGCGTGCGCCTTGTGTTCACCATGGCTCATGTTCATCCGGAAGGCGTCGACGCCGGCGCGGTACATCTGCTCGATCATGTCGGGGCTGCCGCTGGACGGGCCGAGCGTTGCCAATACTTTCACTTTGCGATTTCGGGAGAAGATCGGCGATGCCATGCAAAAAATCCTTAGTGGCGCTTTACCTGCGCGTTTCCTGTTTCTAATTCATGACAGGATAATAACAAATAACAATGGAAACAAATATGACCGATCAAATAACCGATGCCGCTGCTGCTACAGCCTTTCGCCGTCTGGTCACCCATCTCCAGCATCGCCATGATGCGGAAAATATCGATTTGATGGGCCTCGCCGGGTTCTGCCGCAATTGTCTGGCCGACTGGGTGCTGGAGGCGACCGTCGAGGCCGGTGGTTCAATGACCAAGGAGGAAGCCCGGGCGGCCATTCACGGCATGCCGGCCAGCGAGTGGAAGCAGAAATACCAGACGGAGGCGACGCCGGAACGGCTCAAAAAGATGAAGGAAAGCGTGGCCAAAAACGCCGATGCGTCTTAAAGGCAGGCTCCGAATCCGAATATAGATTTAAAGGAATGAAACTATGAGCGAAGGCAATGTCGCCGCAGACCAGCTGCGTCTTTTTATCGAGCGTATCGAACGGCTGGAAGAAGAGAAAAAAGGCATGGCGGACGATATCCGCGACGTTTATTCCGAAGCGAAATCCCAGGGCTATGACGCCAAGATCATGCGCCAGATCGTCCGTCTCCGTAAAATGGAAACCCACGACCGGCAGGAAATGGAAGCCATTCTCGACACCTATAAGTCGGCGCTTGGTTTGGCCTGAGCAATAGGCTAATAGCCGTTCTTTAGCGATGGAAGAGCAGCCATGATCGTAACTACGACACCCACTATCGAAGGCCGCGCGATCCGCGATTATCGCGGGATCGTCATTGGCGAGGTAATCGTCGGCGCGAACCTGTTTCGCGATCTGTTTGCCAGCATTACCGACATTGTTGGTGGCCGCTCGGGCAAATATGAAAATGTGCTGAAACGCGCGCGCGACGAAGCGCTGGCAGAGATGGAGGCCGAGGCGGCCAAGGCCGGCGGCAATGCCGTGGTCGGTGTCGATCTCGACTATGAGGTCGTTGGCGACAAGGGGTCCATGCTGATGGTGTCGGCATCGGGCACCGCGGTAATCGTGGAATAGAAAATCGGGAATTTGAGGTAAAATGGCAGGCCATAGTAAATTTAACAATATCAAGCATCGCAAGGGCGCTCAGGACAAGAAGCGTGCGGCGCAATTTTCGAAGCTGTCGCGCGAGATCACCGTGGCGGCCAAGTCGGGAATGCCGGACCCGGATTTCAATCCGCGCCTGCGCCTCGCGGTCAACAGCGCCAAGGCTGTGTCGATGCCGAAGGACAATATCCAGCGCGCAATCGAAAAAGCCTCTGCCAACGAAGGCGATGACTATAGCGAGATCCGCTATGAAGGTTTCGGCCCGGGTGGCGTGTCGCTGATCATCGAGACGCTGACCGACAATAATAACCGCACTTTTACCAATGTCCGTACCATCATGTCGCGAAATGGCGGCAATCTGGGTGAAAGCGGTTCGGTTTCGCACGGTTTTGACCGGGTTGGCTATATTCAATATCCGGTCAGCGCCGGTGACGAGGAAACCGTTCTCGAAGCGGCGATGGAAGCGGGCGCGGAAGATATTTCTTCCGATGAGGACGGCCATGAAATCTGGACCGCGATGGAAGACCTTCACGAGGTTTCCGGAGCGCTCGAAAAGGCGCTCGGCGAAGCAGCCAGCGTGAAACTGGCATGGCGTCCGACGGTTCAGGTCGAAGTCGACCAGGAGCAGGCGGAGACCTTGCTCAACCTGATCGATCTTCTGGAAGACGATGACGACGTCCAGACGGTCTGGGGCAATTATGACGTGTCCGACGAAATCATGGAAAAACTGAACGCCGGCTGATGGGGGAATTTGCCGCCAAGGCCGCACTCGCAGGAGTGATCGTGGCTCTGGTGGCAACCATCGCCCAGCGCCAGCCCAGTTTCGGGGCGCTCGTCGCCTCGCTGCCCCTGATCTCCATATTGGGCATGGTCTTCCTCTGGTATGCGCGGCCTGACGCGGAAAATATGGCGCTCCATGCCGAGGCGACCTTCTGGTATGTGCTTCCATCTCTTCCAATGTTCCTGCTGATTCCGGTGATGCTGCGCAATGGTATCGGCTTCTGGTTGTCGCTGGGGGCCGGATGCTTGCTGACGGTAAGCCTTTATATGATCATGGCTTTTGTCGGTCGCCGCATGGGTCTGCCGATTTAATATGATCATTCTCGGCCTCGATCCGGGTCTTGGCACCACCGGCTGGGGGGTGATTGTCGCGGACGGCAATCGCCTGTCCCATATCGCCAATGGCCAGATCAAGACCGACAGCAAAATGGCGATGGCCAGCCGTCTGCTCAAGCTCGATCTCGAGCTGACCGATCTGCTGCTGGAATACAAGCCGGATGCGGCAGCGGTCGAGGAAGTGTTCGTCAACAGCAATCCGCAGAGCACATTGAAGCTGGGGCAGGCGCGCGGCGTCGTACTGCTCGGCGCTTCGCGGACGGGAATCGAAGTCGGCGAATATTCGGCGAAGACGGTCAAGAAATCGGTGGTGGGGGTCGGCAAGGCGGACAAGGACCAGGTGCAGGCGATGATCAAGATCCTGCTGCCCGGCGTGAAGCTGGCCGGTGCCGATGCCGCCGATGCGCTGGCGGTGGCGATCACCCACGCGCATCACCGGAAGCGGTAGAGGGACCACGGCCCGTTCGTCCTGAGCCTGTCGAAGGACCGGATTAATTTTTCGCGCACGAAGACCCAAAGTCACGAAGACAAGTCCTTGGCACCAATCGCTTAGTGCCTTCGTGTCCTTGTGCGAGCTCCTATTTTGTAGCCCGCTTGCGCGGGGTAGAGAAAGAACACTGGATTGCGTGCCAAGTTAGTCTAAAACAACAATATGATCGCAAAACTGACCGGCACTATCGACGAAATCGGCACGGACAATATCGTGCTCGATGTGCAGGGTGTCGGCTATCTGGTTTTCTGTTCGTCGCGCACCATCGGCGCGATTGGCGGCAAGGGCGATGGCGCGACCATCTATACCGAGATGCAGGTCAGCGAGACCGACATGCGGCTGATGGGATTTGCCAGCGGCTCGGAGCGCGACTGGTTCCGCTTGCTGATCTCGGTACAGGGCGTCGGCGGCAAGGTGGCTCTGGCGATCCTGTCTGCACTGGAACCGGGAGAAATTTCGCGGGCCGTGGCGACCGGCGACAAGGCGATGGTTTCGCGGGCGAACGGGGTTGGTCCGAAACTGGCGCTGCGGATCGTCAATGAGCTGAAAGACAAGGTCGGCGGCATTGCGACCGATCCGGTCCTTGGCGGCGGAGCGGTCCATGCGCCCTCGAACAACAGCGCCGATGCGGTCAGTGCGCTGCAGAATCTGGGTTTCAAGCCCGCGGATGCGAGCGCGGCGGTGGCAGCGGCGGATGCTGAGGTTGGCGATGGCGCAACACTGGATGCGCTGGTCCGACTGGCGTTGAAGAAGGCGGTGCGCTGATGGACGGCTTGCACCGGCAAGCTCATGAGCATTCTTTCCGTCGCCCTGAACTCGTTTCAGGGCCCACTTCTCCGCGCTCGCAGGCTGTGATTGAGGCACGATGGATGCTGAATCGAGTTCAGCATGACGGTGATAGTGTGAAATCAGTCTCGTACCGGGGGCACGCCCAGATTGACCGCCAGATCAACCCATTGCGGGTTTTCCGACTCAATCAGATTGATCTTCCATGGACGATGCCAATTTTTCAGTTGTTTCTCTCGCGTGATCGCGCTGTTCATATCGTCGAACATCTCAAATCGGACAAGGTGATACACCGCATATTTAGAGGTATATCCGGGCGTCAGTTTGTCGCGATGCTGGCAAAGGCGCTGGATGAGGTTCGACGTTACGCCGATGTAAAGCGTGCCGTAAGGCTGGCTGGCGAGTATGTAGACGCAAGGTTGTTTCGTTTGTCGCACGTGAGGTATATGGGCGCACCATGGACCCTGAAACAAGTTCAGGGTGACGAGTTCAGGGGTATTGGCCGTTACTGATAATTCGCATCTTTCGCCGCAGCGGCAGCCGGAAGACATCGACGCCGCTTTGCGTCCGAAAACGCTCGACGAATTTATCGGGCAGGAAGCGGCGCGCGGCAATCTTCGGGTGTTTATCGAGGCGGCCAAGGGGCGTAGCGAGGCGCTGGATCATGTGTTGTTCTTTGGCCCTCCCGGATTGGGGAAGACCACGCTGGCGCAGATTATTGCACGGGAACTGGGCGTTGGCTTTCGCGCCACTTCCGGGCCCGTCATCGCCAAGTCCGGCGATCTTGCAGCGCTGCTGACCAATCTCGAAGAAGGCGATGTCCTGTTCATTGACGAAATCCACCGGCTCAATCCGGTGGTCGAGGAAGTGCTCTATCCGGCGATGGAAGATCGCGCGCTCGATCTGATCATCGGCGAAGGCCCCTCGGCGCGCTCGGTACGGATCGACCTGCCGCAATTCACCCTGATCGGCGCGACCACTCGCCAGGGCCTGCTGACCACGCCGCTGCGCGACCGATTCGGCATACCGGTACGGCTCAATTTCTATACCACCGAGGAACTGGAACAGGTCGTTCATCGCGCCGCGCGGCTTCTCGATCTCGATATTGCGCCCGATGGTGCCACCGAAGTGGCGCGCCGCGCACGGGGGACGCCGCGGATCGCCGGGCGCCTGCTCCGCCGGGTGCGGGATTTTGCCAATGTCGCGGGCACGAGACTGGTCGACCGGAAAATCGCTGATGAATCGCTCGTCCGGCTCGAAGTCGACAGCATCGGTCTCGACGCGATGGACCGGCGCTATCTCTACATGATTGCGGACGTCTACAAGGGCGGTCCGGTCGGTGTGGAGACGCTCGCTGCGGGCCTTTCGGAACCGCGGGACACGGTGGAGGAAGTGATCGAGCCCTATCTGATCCAGCTCGGCCTGATCGCCCGGACCGCGCGCGGCCGGACGCTGAATGATCGCGGTTGGAAACATCTCGGATTGACGCCGCCTGCCGGGAAGGAAGTGGACGGAGAGTTGTTTGATTGACGTGCTCCGCACTTGATGCGGAGCTCTGGATATTGAGAGCGCTACTAGCCGTCAGGGCTCCGCATCAAGTGCGGAGCACCGTTATCTCGCTATCTGCTCCGCCGACGCCCAGGTTGCATGGGTGCCGCTGCTAATCCGGTGCGGCAGGATGATCGTGCAGACCGGGCCTGCCGCAATATCCTGTGCGTCAATGATGATACATTCCGACCGGTTCTGCGCCATATCGGTGATGAAGCTGATCAGATAACCGTCATCCTCTGACTGCGGATTTGCGCGCGGGATGAAGGGGGCTTCGGAGCCAAAGCGTTGCTCGCCAAAGGAGATATGCTCTGCTTCGCCGGTCTCGAGGTCATGTTTCGTCAGGCCGTTGAACAGGAACCAGCCCGGCTCGCCGGTGACGCTATAGACATAGCGATAGGGTTTGCCGGCGATCTGCTGGTTGATCATCCCGAATTCGACCGGATAGTCGTCGAACAAGGTCTCTTCTTTGGTCTCGCCGGTTTTCATATTGAAGCGCCAGCGGTGCAATTCGGGTTTGAAACTGTGCAGGTCGATGCTCGCGCCCATGCTTTCATAGCCCTCCGGGAAATCGGTCAGGGGTGGCGGCACCGGCTCATTCTGGAAATAGCCGTCGAGAACCACTTCATCGCCCTCTTCATAGGCGTTGGTCCAGTGGAGGATGTAGGTTGGCTTTGCGTCGAACCATTTGATGTCCTCCGGCTGGCCCATGCGCGGGATGATCCCGAAGCGGGTGGGCTCGTCGGGATGATAAGCGGGAATAAAGAGATTCCGCTCGATCAATTCCGGCTTCCAGTAAAGTGGACAGTCGTTGAAAATGGCGAAATTCCCGGTGAACGCCATATCGTGCGGCAGGCGCGCGCCGGGCAGTTCGATGGGCACAAAATGCTTGAGCGCATTGTCTGACCCGACGACGCCATAATGGCAATAGGGCGCTTTGGTCGAATAGTTGAAGAACAGCAGTTCACCGGTGGCCTCGTCGACCTTCGGGTGAGCGGAAATGCCGTCCTCAGGAACCCAGTCCGCCGTGCCGAGGGTCTCCAGTGTCTCCGGATCGAGCCGATAGCCTTCGCCGCATTGATAGAAGGTCGAGAGGATCGCGCCGGCGTGAACCACGACATCGGTCGAGCTGCTGTCCTTGATGCTGCCATGCGCGCCCCACCCCTTGCGCTTGGAATCATCGGGCTTGCCCATGATGCCGACCCACAAGGGACCGCCTTCTTCCTGTTCGGCCTCGAAGCCCTTGGTGCGGACAAAGCGGTTGCGATAGTGCGCCTTGCCATTGCTAATGCGCAGCGCGTGGATCATCCCGTCACCGTCAAAGGGATGATAGCGGCCGATACTATCGTGCACCGGATTCTCGGTGTTGCGGACATAGAGTCCGTCGATATCGGCCGGAATCGTCCCGATTATCTCGAGTTCATCCGTGTCGACTTCCTCGAAAACCGGAGTCCAGGCACCGTTGCGATAGGGGTGGTCATTCGGTTCCAGCGTTACCTTCACCTGATCCACCCCGGTTGCCATCAGTCGCGCAGCAATTCGTTGATGCCGGTCTTGGACCGGGTCTGCGCGTCGACCGTCTTGACGATCACGGCACAATAGAGCGACGGCTGCGGAGCGCCGTCAACCTTGACCTTTGGCGGCAATGTACCCGGCACGACGACCGAATAAGGTGGAACTTCGCCCATCCAGATCTTGCCGGTGTCGCGGTCGACGATCTTGGTTGACGCGCCGAGATAGACGCCCATCGAAAGCACCGCACCCTCGCCGACGCGGACACCCTCGGCAACTTCCGCCCGGGCACCGATGAAGGCACCATCCTCGATGATCACCGGATCGGCCTGCAGCGGTTCCAGCACGCCGCCGATGCCGGCGCCGCCGGAAATATGGACATTCTTGCCGATCTGCGCGCAGCTGCCGACTGTCGCCCAGCCATCGACCATCGTGCCTTCATCGACAAAGGCACCGATGTTGACGAAGCTCGGCATCAGCACGACGCCGCGGCCGATATGTGCACCCTGGCGGACGACCGAACCGGGAACCGAGCGGAAGCCCGCCTCGCGGAACCGGTTTTCACCCCAGCCGGCAAATTTGCTCGGCACCTTGTCCCAGTGATTGGCGCCGCCAGGCCCTTCGATGACTTTATTGTCGTTCAGGCGGAAGGAGAGCAGCACCGCTTTTTTCAGCCACTGGTTAACCACCCACTGGCCGTCTTTCTTCTCGGCGACCCGGCCGCTGCCATTGTCGAGCATGGCCAGTGCGGAATCGACAGCATCGCGGATCTCGCCCTGAGTAGTCAGGCCAAGGGATTCCCGTTTGTCCCAGGCATTGTCGATAATGGTCTGCAAAGCTGCGGTCATGTCGGTGTTTCTTCCTTTTCTTGGTGGAGGCCGGTGACCCAGCTTTCCAGATCTGTGATTTCGTGGTCAATATAGGCGGGATCATGCTCGCGACCAGCCCATTCTGCGCCGGTATTGATCCACACAGTGGTCATGCCCAAATCTTTTGCCGGACGCAAATTGCGGGCCATATCCTCTACAAACAATGCGCGGGCCGGGTTGATGCCGGTGGCGGCAATCAGGCTCTCGTAAGCAGCTGTCTGAGGTTTTGGCACAAGACCGGTGTCCAGTATGTCGTGCATCTGGTTGAACAGGCCATCCAGTCCGCGTCTTTCCAGCACCTTGAGGGCGTAAGGCCGGTCAGCATTGGTGAAAACCAGCTTCTCGCCCGGCAGCGCGGCAATGGCATCGCGAACCAGCGGCGCCGGCGCCAGACGATCCATGTCAATATCGTGGACGAAATCCAGAAAGTCCGACGGATCGGTCCCGTGATGGTGCATCAGACCCGCCAGCGTGGTGCCGTGATCATGGAAAAAAGCCTTCTGGATTTTGCGCGCCTCCACGAGGTCGCATTCCAGAGTCCGGGCAATATATTCGCCCATCTTGATGTCGATCAGCGCGAACAGGTCGCACTCGACCGGATAGAGCACATTATCGAGATCGAAAATCCAGTGATCGATATGGGAGAGTTCGGGTGGCATGGCGAACCGCCTAAAGACCGTTTCCGGCAATCACAAGCAGCAATATAGGCTAGGCGCGCGCTCCAGCATCCTCGACACTGGTGCTGTTATGCCGGAGGGCCTTGAGCACGGTATCGACAATGCCATCGGCGTCGAGTCCGGCTTCGGCATATTGCAGGTCGGGTTTGTCCTGATCCTGGAATATATCCGGCAAACGCATGGTGCGGATTTTGAGACCCGCATCGGTCAGCCCGTTGTCGGACGCATAGGTCAGGACATGCGCGCCGAGACCCCCGACGGCGGCTTCCTCTATCGTAACCGCCACTTCATGGGTGGTCAGCAATTTGCGAATAAGTTCCTCGTCGAGTGGCTTGGCAAAGCGCAAATCAGCGACAGTGGTGCTGAGGCCGCGCGCTTCCAGCCTTTCTGCGGCCTTTCTGGCTTCTTCCAGTCGGGCGCCGAGCGACAGGATTGCCACCTTGGTGCCTTGCTTGACGATCCGGCCCTTGCCGATTTCCAGCCGTTCGAGCTTTTCCGGAATCGGAACGCCGGTGCCATTGCCGCGCGGATAGCGGAAGGCGATCGGGCCGCTGTCATGCAGGGCGGCGGTATAGGTCATATGCGCCAGTTCGGCTTCGTCTGCTGCCGCCATTACCACCATATTGGGCAGCGTCGCCAGATAGGTGATGTCGAAGCTGCCGGCGTGGGTGCTGCCGTCGGCCCCGACCAGACCGGCGCGGTCAATTGCAAAGCGAACCGGCAGATTCTGGATCGCCACATCATGCACGACCTGATCATAGGCGCGCTGCAGGAATGTGGAATAGATGGCGCAGAACGGTCGCATGCCCTGCGCTGCGAGGCCGGCCGCAAAGGTCACGCCATGCTGTTCGGCAATACCGACATCAAAGGCCTTGTCGGGATGCGCCTTGGCAAATTTGTCAACGCCGGTGCCCGACGGCATGGCAGCGGTAATCGCGCAAATCCGCGAATCGCTGTCGGCCAGCTTGGCAAGGGTTTCGCCAAAGACATTCTGATAGGCCGGGGGGCCACCGCCCGGCCCCTTGTTCTGCTTGCCGGACACCACATCAAACTGGGCGACGCCGTGATATTTGTCAGCGGCTTCCTCGGCGAATTTATAGCCTTTACCCTTTTCCGTGACCACATGCACCAGGCAGGGGCCCTCCGCCGCGTCGCGCACATTTTCCAGTACCGGAATCAGATGCTCCAGATTATGCCCGTCAATCGGACCGACATAATAGAAGCCCAGTTCCTCAAACAACGTACCGCCCATGGTCATGCCGCGGGCAAATTCGTCGGTCTTGCGGGCGGCGTCGTGCAGTGCTTTCGGCAGCTTGCGGGCGATGCGCCGGGCCAGCTGACGCACGCCGAGAAATTCGCGGGAGGACACGATCCGGGCGAGATAGGCTGACAGGCCGCCAACCGGCGGCGCGATCGACATATCATTGTCGTTGAGAATGACGACCAGCCGGTTGCCGGCGGCCTCGGCATTGTTCATCGCTTCATAGGCCATGCCGGCGCTCATGGCGCCGTCGCCGATCACGGCAATGCCGCGCCCCGGCGCGTCGTTGAGCTTGTTGGCAATGGCGAAGCCGAGCGCCGCGCTGATCGAGGTCGAGCTGTGCGCAGCGCCGAAAGGATCATATTCGCTTTCCGACCGCTTGGTAAAGCCGGAAAGACCCCCGCCTTGCCGCAGTGTCCGGATTCGATCGCGACGACCGGTGATAATCTTGTGTGGATAGCATTGGTGGCCGACATCCCAGATCAGCCGGTCTTCAGGCGTATTGAAGACATAATGGATGGCCGTGGTCAGTTCGACAACGCCGAGCCCGGCGCCGAGATGCCCGCCGGTGGTGGACACGGTGTCGATCACTTCGGTGCGCAGTTCGTCGGCAAACTGCCGGAGTTGCGTCGGCTTTAATTTGCGCAGATCGGCCGGCAAGGAGACATTATCCAGCAATGGTGTATTCGAAACTGGCATATTTACTCCCTGTGTGCTTCCAGTTCTAACGGCATTACGATGCTCTGTCGAACTTTCAGCAGACCGCTTGTGAACATTTGCTGAGAATGGAACCGGATCAACTGCATTTCTGGCAGATACCGCGCACTTCGATCACCGGCCGGATGGAGTTGAAGCCCTGGTTATTTGCTACTTTGCGCACTTGCTGCGACAGCGGGTCGTCATCAATATGGGTGGCCTCGCCGCAACTGTCGCAAACCAGAAAAATACAATCATGCTCGCAGCCGGGATGGCTGTTGGCGAGATAGGCATTGGCGCTTTCAATCCGCATCGCGAGATTATTCGCCACGAACAGATCCAATATCCGGTAGACGCTATTCGGTGCGACACGCTTCCCGCGCGCGGCGGAAACCAGTTCGGCAATGTCATAGGCCGATGCCGGGCGCGAGAAACCGGCCAGCGCGTCGAAAATGGCGGCTCTGGTCTCCGTCCATTTTTCCCCGGATTTCTCCAGATTGAGGCGCGCCGCGTCGGCTAAGGATTCGCCGTGATGCTCGTGATGATCATGTTTTCCCATCAGGGCAATTTAGGGATGTTTCACCGCAAGGGCAATGGGCAGAAACTTAATGGGTGGCGCGATAGTTCAGGTCATGGGCCAGTGCCAGAAAGCCGACACCCAGCATGGTATACAGGACTTCGAGGCTGTCATGGCCGTTTTCGTGACCAATCGTGATCGCGCCCATCATCATTCCCAGTCCCAGGCTACCGATCGCTACCGGCATGATATAGCCATGGTCCAGCACGCCGCGTCCCAGCGCAAAAAAACCGAGGGCAATAGCTATGCCAAGCCCGATTTCATGGATCAGCGGGTTGAGAAACATGCCGCCGGCCGACGACAGCAGCGCGACAAAGGCAATGGTCGCAACACAATGTGCGAGGCACAGGCCGGAGACGAGCACGGCGATCCGATCCCAAAGGCCGTCCCTGACCATGGCGCCGTTCTTGTCCCAGAATTTCGCTGTCGTAAACACGACTCACTGTCTCGCTTCATTGTTTGCGTGTGCAACATATAGAAAAGGACCTGTTAAGTTACAACATATCATTTCTCCTCCTTTCCAAATTTTGGCGCGCTTCCGCGATTCTGGTTGTCAGGCGGGCGATTTAATTCCAAATAGCCGCAGATGACCCAGCCGATTACCGCAGAGCAGCCAGACAGCATGGCCAGTTCCCGTCGCCCGATCGCGATCGCCAACTGGCTTTATTCCGTCGCCTTTCTGGTCTTCATCATGGTGGTGGTAGGCGGGATTACCCGGCTGACCGAATCGGGCCTGTCGATCACGGAATGGAAACCGGTGACCGGCGCGCTACCGCCGCTGAGCGAAGCGGACTGGTTGTCAGAATTTGAAAAATACAAGCAGATCCCCGAATATCTGGAAATTAACGGGCCGGCGGGCATGACGCTGGCGGACTTCAAGTTCATTTATTTCTGGGAATGGGTGCACCGCCTGCTCGGGCGTTTGATCGGAGTGGCCTTTGCACTGCCGCTGCTGTGGTTTGCGGTGAAGCGGGCAATTCCGTCCGGCTATGGCTGGCGTCTGGTGGCCTTGCTGGCGCTCGGCGGTCTGCAAGGAGCGATTGGCTGGTGGATGGTCAGTTCCGGCCTGAGCGAACGGACCGATGTCAGTCATTTCCGGCTGGCTGTCCATTTGCTGACGGCGCTTTTCATATTGGGCGGGCTTGTCTGGACGGCACTCGACTTGCGCCAGTGGGCGGCGGGTGACAGAAAGCCGGCACGGCTGACGGGCTTTGGTCTGATGACGATTGTTGTACTGTTCGTACAGCTGCTGTTCGGCGCCTATACCGCCGGTCTGAACGCCGGTTATGTGTCGAGCAGCTGGCCGCTGATGAATGACTATTTCATTCCCGGCGGGATCGACTGGGCTTCGGGTATCTGGAATGCGCTTAATAATGACCCCTATCTGATCCACTTCATCCACCGCTGGTGGGCCTGGGTTGCGGTCGGTTTTCTGGTGGTTCTCGCCCGGAAGGTCCGGAAAATGGACCGCCGCGCTTCGGTTGCTATCCATATAGCCTTTGGCAGCCAGATCTTGCTGGGCATCGCCACGGTGATGACCGGGATCGATATCCATCTGGCGGTGCTGCACCAGGCGGTTGGGGCGCTGGTTGTCGCGTCGACTGTCTGGGGCGTCCATTTAATCGGCCGTCCGTAAGCGGAAAACGGCCCTCGGTAATATTATACCCGCCAGCAAAGCCCCGCTTTCGCTTGACTTGCGGAAAAAACAGGGCCAATAGCGCCGCAGCCGGCCGGAACTTCGTGTCCGGCTTTTATCATTTTTAAATCTATCCATTCTCCAAGAAGGAGTCACCCCATGAAGGGTATCACGAAACAGACACAGTCGGCCAAGCCAGCTAATGTCGAAAAGAAATGGCATATCATTGATGCCGAAGATCTGGTCGTTGGCCGGGTTGCATCGATTATCGCCAATATCCTGCGCGGCAAGCACAAGCCAAGCTACACCCCTCATGTGGATTGCGGCGACCATGTCATCGTGATCAACGCCGAGAAGGTGAAGTTCACCGGCAACAAGACCAAGCAGAAAACCTATTACAAGCACTCCGGCCATCCCGGCGGCATCAGCGGCACGACCGCGGAAAAGGTCCTCGAAGGCCGTTTCCCCGAGCGCGTCATGGAAAAAGCTGTCGAGCGGATGATCCCCAAGGGACCACTTGGCTTCGCCCAGATGCGTGCCTTGCACGTTTTTGCCGGCACCGAGCATCCTTATGCTGGCCAGAACCCGGTGGCGCTCGACGTCGCTTCGATGAACCGTAAGAACAAGGTGGGCGCATAATGTCTGACGTAAAAACCGATCTCGCTGATCTTAAAGATATCGCTGGCCCGGCTGTGGTCGATGCACCGGCTGCTGCTGAAGCGGACGCCGAAACCGTAGCCGCTGAGCCTCCCGTCTCCACCATGCCTTTGCGCGAGCAGGAGCTGGACAAATATGGCCGTGCCTATGCAACCGGTCGCCGTAAAGACGCGGTTGCCCGTGTTTGGCTGAAGCCCGGCAAAGGCAAGATCACGATCAACGGTCGTGACCAGGAAACTTATTTCGCTCGCCCGACCCTGCGTCTGGTGCTCAACCAGGTTTTCGCCATCACCGAGCGCGAAGGTCAATATGACGTGGACGTTACGGTTAAAGGCGGCGGTCTTTCCGGACAGGCCGGCGCGGTCAAGCACGGCATTTCGCAAGCCCTGACCAAATATGAACCGGCTTTGCGGTCGGCAGTGAAAGCCGAAGGCTTTCTTACCCGTGACAGCCGGAAGGTTGAACGTAAGAAATACGGTAAGGCAAAAGCGCGCAAGAGCTTCCAGTTCTCCAAGCGTTAAGCGAAACCACATCGAATTGCGAAAAAGGCGGCCTGCGGGTCGCCTTTTTTATGGTTTGCGAAGTTTCGGAACGGGTCGCCGGGGTTTGCCGATCACGGCCCTGCTCGAGACCAGCAGCATGACGCTCGTCACCATCGCCGAGATCAGCATGGCCCAGGCCACACCAATCGTGCCCGAGGCGGGTAATGCAAAGGCCATCAACAGTCCCAGCGTGAGCAAACCGACCAGTCGGACCAGCAGCGCATTTCTGGTACGGCCCGCAGCCTGAAGCAGGGGTTCGAGGCCCAATCCGGCCAGGCTGATGATGGTTGCGGCGCCCAGCAGCAGCAATAGCGGGAAGGCGGCGAGATATTCGGGTCCGGAAATCAGGTTGATGATATGCTTGCCGAACAGCAGCAGGCCGAGGAAAAGGACGCCGCCGCTCAGCGCCGAAACCCGAAGGGATCGCCAGAACAGGGCTCTGGATTTGCGCGACTGTCCGGTCGCGAACAGGCGGGACAATTCTGCAAAAAGCGGGCGGGCAAACACTTCCGCGAGCCGGTTGAGGCTGTTGGCAAGCTGGTCGGCCAGACGGAACAGGCCTGCGGCAGCCGGGCCAACAAAAAAGCCGACAATGACGACCACCAGCCGTTCGCGGATCACGCTGATCAGATAGGCGAGATTGGTGAACAGCAGAAATGCTGCGAACTCCTTTCGGTCCGGCGCCGGGGCCGCTTGTGTGATCGCGCTTTGCGGTAGAGGGGCTTGTTCCTGCCGCCGCCAGACCATCAGCCACATCACCACGAAACTGACAAATTCGGAAAGCCCCCAGACGATCAGAAAGCCGGTCATCGACGGCCGGGTCAAGAACAGGGCCAAAGCTCCGACGAAGCGCACGATCGGAATGATGGCATCGCCGAAGGCATTGCCGCCGAAGCGGTCCTGCGCCCGCAATATGCCGGTGGGGGTCGACCGGACCGACAGGAAAACAATCACGCCATAACCCAGTATCGCCTGTTCGACCGTGCCGCTCCAGCCAAATTGGGTCGCGCCATGAGGCAGCATCAGCCACAAGGCCGCGCAGGCAACCAGCCCGCCGATCAGTTCGATCGAAAAGCTTCGGGCCGACAGTTTCCGGAACGCCGCATGCTGTCCGGCGATCAGATAGGGGACGCCAAATTGCACCACGGTCTGCCAGGTCTGCAGTTTCAGGATTGCTGACAGAACCTGGATGGCGCCGACGATGACCATGAATTCACCAAAGCCGGCGACCCCCAAGCTGCGGGTCAAGATCGCGAGATAGAAGATGCTCAGGACCGCACCGATACCCTTGGCGGAGAAGAGCCAGCTGCTGTTGCGGAATACGCGAACCAGCGAATCTTCGCTGCTGAACCATCTGGAGAGTCTATTTTGCGACACAGATCTCGACTTTTCCTACTCATCATCAGACGGTTGATCGATCTCTTTATCGCAAAATTCTGCTATTTCCATCATTGTCTTATCAATCCGGCTCTTGAATAAATCCAGCGCCCGCGCCACAGGGACCATATGGATACCAGATTTGATGTAATATTGCTGGCTGCCCAGCGCACGGGTGTGATCAATCCCTTGGCGGAGGCGCATGGCGTCAGCCACAAATGCCTGATCCCCATCGCCGGCGAGCAACTGATTGCCCGGACATTGGAGTCGGTCACCAGCCATCCCGGTTGCCGGTCCGTCCATATATTGATCGAACCCGATGGCGAGGCTGCAGTCCGCCCGGTGGCCGCAAAATTTGCGCGTGACGATCTTCCCATCCATTTCATCGCATCGGATAGCAATATTGCCGAAAGCGTCCTGCTGGGCTGTGCCAATGGAACACCACCTTTCATCATCACCACCGCAGATAATGTTCTGATCAAGCACGACAGTATCGACAGGGCTGTCAAAGCACTCGAAGAGGGAGCGGATGCCGTCGCCGGACTGGCCAACAAGGACGATATCACCGCGATCCATCCCAAGGCGCAGGGCGGGTTCTACGACTTCCGGGACAATGGCTATGCCAATTGCAATCTCTACGGAATCGCCAATAATGATGCGCTGAAAGCTGCCGATATTTTCCGCGAAGGCGGGCAGTTCATGAAAAACCCCAAGCGTCTGGTTAACGCTTTCGGCCTGTTTAACATATTGCTCATGCGGTTCAAGCTGGTTACCATTGATGGCGCTTTCAGACGCATGTCCAAGCGCTTCGGCATCACCATCCGACGGGTGCCGCTGAGCGACGGCACTCAGGCTATCGATGTCGACAATGAGCGGACGTACAAGATTGTCGAAGCCATACTGGAAGATCGGGTGGCCGGCCTGAAATTATAGCCAAATCAGCTGTCTGCAGCGATGAGGGCGGTATCACGCGCTTCCTGATAGGCGCCGGCAATTGTCGCCATGTCTTTGCGCAGTTTCGCGGCAAGTCCTGCGTCATCAAGCGCGGCCAGATTGATCATTTGCGGCATCGACAGGCCGAGCCGCAAGGTCCCGCCAAACCGTCCATTACCCCATTTCACACATCGGACGGGCTGGCCCAGCCGAATATCCCTCGCTACCATCGCCTTGTGGATCCGCGTGGCATCATCGAAATCCAGGCTGGTGCCGTCGCTGATATTGATGGTTACCAAAGTCCGCATTTCGAGCGGATGCAACCGGGCTTCCTCTTTTTCGCCCGGTGGGTAACTGTGGACCTTTTCCGCGCCAATCTGTCCGCACAGCCATTGCGTCGCTTCACGGAACTGGTCGGTGATCCGGCGGATTTCCGCAGTCGGAAGTGCCTGGAAGCGCTCCAGTTCAAACAGTGAAGCCTCGAGTCGCAACAACAGTCCCGGATTGCTGTCCGCACGCAGTCTTTCCTGTCCGGGCCAGGCCCGGGGGAATTCGGCGCGGCGGAATATATTGCAAAGTCCGGCGGGTATCGGACCACAGCTGTGCAGCATGTCTTCGCGCATCAGGGCAAAGCCGCTGAATGGTGGACCGCCCATGAACTTCGAGCCGGTCAGAAATACCATGATGTCGCGCTGCAGATAATCGGCGATCGCGGCCGAGGTGATCCGCGCCTGACAGGCGTCGACAACGAAGGCGATATCCGAACCATATTTGTCACGCAATGCGTCAATCTCAGCCAGATGTGGCAGGATCAATCCGGTCTTGGATCCATGCACGATATGGACCAGTGGTCTTTCCGACCGTTCGAGCGCCGCCCGGATGGCCGGTTCGATCTGGCCGGTAATTTCGATGCTGTTATAGGCCACCCCGGCTTCATCGCGAACCGGAAATTCCTGAAGCGATGTATCGCCCAGTCCGTCGACCGGCATGCCCGGAACCGTTTCTATCGACAATGCGGTTTCACCGCTGAAATAGTGGCCATGTGCGCTATGGATGCAGCCGCTGCCAACTTCGTCCGAACCAAGCAGAATATTGTGCACCGGGCGCTTGTGATCACCTTTCACGGAGAGCAGTGCAATATATTCCAGATCGGTGCCTGAAGGGGCGAATGCGACCTGCACTGTTTGCGGAAGATCATAAGCGGTCCGGATCGTGTGCCGCAAGTGTTCCAGGCGCTCTTGATAGAATTCGGGGTCGGATATCCGCTGGCCATGTTTCGCCAGCACCGACTGGACATGCGCAAATGCCGCTTTGCTTATATCATTGGCCGTTGAACTGGCATAGGCAATGATATCTCGGGGCCAGGGGCTGCTATGATAACGGTTCAGTCCCGTCGCGGGGTCCATGGTGATGCGGGCATCGCCGCCGCTGCTCATGGCCTGAGCCGTCTCGGATTGAAATAAACTCAACTAATTTGCTCGGTCCGTTGCTACAAACCGCATCCATAGAACGATAAGGCAAAAAGGGAAATTGCTTATTCGCAAAAATGTCCTATGTACGCAGCGATTTTTCCAGTTTCCGTAATTTGACACAGGCATATTTCAGTCCTGTGAAGCTGAGGCCTAATCTAGTGACCGCAATTGCTGATCCATTGACAATATCCGATCGTGCCAAGGAAGAGGTTCGTCTTCTTTTCATGGCCAAACATGCTCTGGGCGATGGCAGCCTGCACAAGGAAGACGGCAATCATGCCATCTACCATCATGAGGTTCGCAGCATCCTGGAGTCGCTCGGTCTGAACCTGACGCTTTCCAACACATATGAAATCTTGTTTGGCCAGCCGGAGGCGGATTTCGTTTTCCCCCTGCTCAATCGCGGCGGCTTCCTGAACAGCGAAATGCTGATTCCCCTGCTTTGCGAACGCCTGTCGATTCCCTATCTGGGAGCGACACCGATCCTGCGCGGCCTTGCCGACGACAAGCATCTCGCCAAGCTTTCGGCCCGCGAGCGCGGATTACCCACCGCGCCCTGGACTATCTATCGCTGCGGTGCACCGGTCGAGGAAAAAGACTGTCCGGTGGCCGAAAGAATGGTGGTCAAGCCCAATGCCAGTTCGGCAAGCTGGGGTATTCACGACGCCTCCGACTGGGTCGGTGTGCGGCAGGCTGTGGCCGAGATTCACGAAGAAGGGCATGATGCCATTGTCGAGCCGTTTCTGGAAGGAAGCGACGTCGAAGTGCCGGTGGTCACAATCAACGGCGAACCGCAAATCATGCCGATGATGCTGTTCGAGCAGGCCGATCCCAGCCACTTGCGGACCTATTGGGAAAAGCGCGACCTGGTTGAACGCGGTCATAAATATCAGCTGGTCGATTTTGACCATCCGGAAATGTGCCCGCAGATCGCCGAACTGACGCGCCGGGTCATGACCGATTACCGGCCTTTCGATTATGGCCGGTTTGAATTCCGGGTGAATATGGATACCGGTAATGTCCAGTTTCTCGAGCTCAATCTCAACTGCAACCTGTGGTCGGAAAAGGTGTTCGGCCGGTCTGCGCAGCGGGCGGGTTGGACACAGGCGCAATTGATCGAGACAATATTGGCCGAAGGCTACCGGCGTCACGGCCTGATGGAATAGAACAGCAGAGCTTGCGTCCGGCATAGTCTGTTCCGGAAGCAGCCGAATCTGGCGATATATCGTCAAATCTGCTCGCGGTTCGCAATGCAGCCCCATTGCTACTGTATCAGGCTCTGGTTAGAGGATTGGCATGAAATGGTTGCTGATCATTGGTCTGCTGGTTCTTGTGCTGGTCGGTGCTGGCTGGTGGTTCTTTTCGCAGCCGGGACCCAAACAGCTGAACATGGCGAACAACGCGTTCCCGGGCGACGGCGATGCAAGATTGTTGTTGCCGGACCAGAAATTCGATGACCAGCACGGACTGGCGTTCGATATATGGGCGCCCACCAACATCTCGGCCGAACCGCTACCGGTGATTGTCTTCATTTATGGTGGCGGCTGGCGGGATGGTGCCAAGGAACATTATGCGTTTGCCGGCCGGGCGCTGGCCAATCGAGGCTATATGGTGGTTCTGCCCGACTATCGGCTTTTCCCCGACACCCGCTTTCCCGGTTTTCTCGAAGACAGCGCCAAGGCGCTGGCCTGGGTGCACGATAATATCGGGACATTTGGGGGTGATCCGGAGCGGATCTTCCTGTCGGGTCAGTCCGCCGGAGCCTATAATGTGATGATGCTGGCGCTCGACCGGCAATGGCTGGGACGGGAAGGCAAGTCGCCAGACCTGATTCAGGGCGTTGCCGCGTTGGCTGGTCCCTATGATTTCTATCCGTTTGATTCGGAAACCACGAGGCAGAGTTTCGGCGACTATCCGGCGCCGGCAATGACCCAGCCGGTCAATTTCGTCCGGCCCGACGCCCCGCCATTGTGGCTCTCCAGCGGCAGCAACGACACCCAGGTTAGGCCCCGGAACAGCAGGATTTTGCGCGACAGGATGCTCGATGCCGGCGGGGACGCGGAATATGTCGAATATCCCGGTATCGACCATCTCGAGATCATGATGGCGTTGGCCAAGCCCTTTCGTCACAAGGCTCCGGTGCTCGACGACATGGTTGCTTTTTTTGACCGCCACCGGTGATTGCAGGAATTGGAAGCCCCCTAGTCTTTTTTGCAGTGCAAAACTGTTGAGATAGCTGCACTTCTTGGTTATGCCGATCCGCAGAACAAGGGAATCCGACAGACATGGCTACTTTCACGCTCCCCAAGAATAGCAAGATCCGCAAGACGGGCGAATTGCATCAGGCGCTGACCAACGGGAAGAAGCGACCGTTCAAAGTATATCGCTATGATCCCGACAAGGGCGAGAACCCGCGCTACGACACGTTCGAAATCGACACCGATGACTGCGGGCCGATGGTGCTCGATGCGCTGATCAAGATGAAGTCGGAACAGGATGCCACGCTGACCTTCCGCCGGTCCTGCCGCGAAGGAATCTGCGGTTCCTGCGCGATGAACATCAACGGCAAAAACGGTCTGGCCTGTACCACCGCGATAGAGGATTGCGGCAACAAGGTGACCATTACTCCGCTGCCGCATATGGAAGTTATCAAGGATCTGGTGCCTGATTTTACCCATTTCTACGCCCAATATGCCTCGATTCAGCCCTGGCTGAAAACGGTTACGCCGACGCCTTCGGGCAAGGAGCGGCTGCAATCGCCGGAAGACCGTAACAAGCTGGACGGGCTGTACGAATGTATCCTCTGTGCGTGCTGCCAGACCAGCTGTCCCAGCTACTGGTGGAACAGCGACAAATTCCTTGGCCCCGCTATCCTGCTGCAGGCCTATCGCTGGCTCGCCGACAGCCGCGATGAAATGACCGGTGAACGGCTCGATGAACTGGAAGATCCGTTCCGGCTCTATCGCTGCCACACGATCATGAATTGTGCCAATGCCTGTCCCAAGGGTCTGTCGCCGGCCAAGGCGATTGCCGAAATCAAGAAGATGACCGCCTCGCGCGAAGTCTGATTCGAAAGCCGGCGCCCATTCATGTCTGAAGCAGAGCGCAATTTTGTCATCAGCGAGCCCGATCCGGACTTTCCGGACTGGAAGATATGGCAGCTGAACGATCCCGATTGCTATAACAGCTTTCTGGGAAAGATGATTGTCCGGCGCGGCGGTGACGGGCATGATGACGCTATCGCCCGGGTGCGCATGTTTCCCGAGCGCAAACACCGTAATCTCGGCGATGCGGTCCATGGCGGAACGATGATGGGTTTCATCGACTGTTCGCTGTTTGCCGCGATGCGGGTGCTCGACCTCGGTCCGTCCGGCTATGCGGTCACTCTCGAACTGCAGACCCATTTTCTCGGTTCCGCGCGGCTGGACGAGCTGCTTGAGGCGCAAGTCGAGATCACGCGCGAAACCGGGCGTTTTCTGTTCATGCGCGGGCTGGTCGTGCAGGGCGACAAGGGCCGGGACAATATGGCCTCTTTCACCGCCATCGTGAAAAAGGCACCACGCCAGAAAACAGATTTGCAATGAGCAGCTTCTACCAGCGCTATCTGGATCTGATCGCGCAAGGAGAACTGAAACCCGATCCCGATCAGGAAGCCTGTGCCAAACGGCTTGCCCGTTTGCAGGAAGAACTGGAAGCCGTGCCGCCGCGCGGCAGCATATTGTGGCGGGCCTTCGGCAAGAAACCGCAGGCTCCGCAAGGCATTTACATGTGGGGCGGGGTCGGTCGCGGCAAGTCGATGCTGATGGACCTTTTCTATAACAATCTCGATATCCAGCGGAAGAAACGCGCGCATTTTCACGAGTTCATGCTCGATGTACACGCCCGGCTCAATGAAGAGCGCAAGAAGGAACAGGGCGATCCGGTGATCCCGGTCGCCAAGGCACTGGCCAGCGAAGCACGTTTTCTCGCCTTCGACGAAATGGTGGTCAACAACAGCGCCGATGCGATGATCATGTCGCGCCTGTTCACCGGTCTGGTCGAGGCTGGCGTAACCATTGTCACCACCTCCAACCGGCCGCCCGATGATCTCTATAAGAACGGACTCAACCGCGAGCATTTTTTGCCCTTCATAGAGCTGCTCAAGACCAGGCTGGATGTGATTTCGCTGAACGGCCCAACCGATTACCGGCGGGAAAGACTGGGCGATGTCGATCTATGGCATGTGCCCAATGGCGAGGCTGCAACCAAGGCGTTGAGCGAAGCCTTTTTCCGGCTGACCGACTATCCTCCCGAGGACCGCGCCCATGTTCCTTCGGCCGAAATCGAGGTGCAGGGTGGCCGGATGCTGACCGTTCCGAAATCGCTCAAGGGGGTCGGGGTCTTCTCGTTCAAGCGGTTGTGCGCAGAAGCGCGCGGTGCGCAGGACTATCTCGCGATCGCGCGCCACTATCACAGCGTGATCATCGTCGGGATTCCCGTGCTTTCGAAGGAGAACCGCAATGAGGCGGCGCGCTTTGTCACGCTGATTGATGCGCTCTACGAATATCGGGTCAAGCTATTGGCCAGCGCTGATGCCGAGCCCGACGCGCTCTATCCGGAAGGGGACGGCGCGTTTGAGTTTGAACGCACCGCATCGCGGCTGCTCGAGATGCAATCCGATGATTATCTGGCGCTCGGCCACGGGGCCGCCTCCTAGAGCAGGCTGAGGCTGTCCAGATCGATCGCCATTTGCGCGGGGCGTTCGGCCATGGCGGCGAACATCCTGTCGCCGCGCTCGGTCTGTTCGACATGCAGCGAGGCGTTGATCGCCATCAGGAAGCCGGAAAAGGCGTGGCGGCGATATTCGTCCCAGAAAATCTCGAAGGCCGGTGCATTTGATCGTCTCGACAGATAGTCTCTGACCAGTCTTTGTTCCCGATCCCGCCTCTCTTCCGGATCGGCGAAACTGGTCCCGATCAGATAAGCCACATCATTGGCCGGATTTCCGAGAGAGCAGGTCTGCCAGTCGACCAGAGCGGCGATCTTGCCATCGGCATGGAACAGGATATTGTCGAGCCGCATGTCCCCGTGGGTGACGGTCAATTCCGGCGGTTCATGCGCAATATAAGACCCGATGCGGTCAACCAGCTCCTGTCCCAAGTCCAGTATTTCCGGTGAGAGCAGGGCCGAGAATCGCTCGCGAAAGACGGGATAGCCGGCGGGCAGGCTGGACTCGAGAAACTGGCTGTTGCCGGTGCCGTGATCCAGCCATTCCAGATTGTCGAACCCGCTGGCCGGTTGAAAATCGTGAAGGGCAGCGGCCTCCGCCAATGTTGTCTCCACTTGAACCAAGGACGCGCCAGCCAGCTGGTCGCCTTGGGAGGCGGGGGCCATGTCTTCCAGAAGCAGCACAAATTCCTGCTCGTTTTCCGCGATGTCGGCATGGTAGGATTGGGGACAGAGCGCGGCGCAATCTTTGGCGATATCGCGATACCAGCCCACTTCCATATCATAGAGATGGAAGATCGCGGCGGCGCCCCGGCTGACCGGATCGGCGCTCGGGCATTTGGCGATGAAGGTGTCCGGATGGCCTTCTTCCGACCAGTCGCAGGTGAAGCGATAGCTGTCGCAAACCTGCCCGGTGCCGACTGGTTTGTGCGTGAGCGACCGCAGCGATCCGGAAGTGGCACCAAAAACCTGCTCGATGAAGGCGGTTTCGAACTCTTTGGGACGTACAGGGAAGCGACCGCTCATGCTGCTGGGTCCATGATGCCGGCGAGGCCGCTGGTCGCATGCGGGCCGATGAACAGCTGTTCCACCACGCCAATGCCGCGATACTCTTGGCCATCAACGGTGAGCACAGCATCGCTGAGCGCCTGAATATGGATGGTGGTCATGTCGATCGCCGGTGCGGGGTCGAGGGCGATGACATCATGGTCGACCTCGAGGTCGCCATGGTCCATGCCATGACCCCAGATCGGATGGAGATAGCCGAGGCCCGACATGTAGAATGTCCGCGCCGCATCGCTGGTGCGCGGTGTGATGGAGAGCGACCCGGTGCCCGTTTCGAACTGCACCTGTTTGATACGGCGGGAACCCGAATGATAGCTGAGATCGATGGCATCCGGTTCAAACTCGAGCGCGCTCCGGGCGATCGTATCGACCACGCCGCGCCGATTCCACGGCATCCCGTCGCCGTCGTCATTGCTGTGAAAGAAACAGGCGTGATGGTCGAAATTGAGCGGTGTCCAGAGCCACCAGAATTGCGGGAACGCGCCGGCGGGCGGAGGTTGCGATTCGGAGGCTCCGACCTGGCGGATACCCCAGCTTCTGTCGCGGGTGCCGCGGCAATGGCCGATATCGATATTCTGACCATCGACGCTGATTGTACCCGACCAGTCGCCATTCTGCGTCATTCGGGTGTAATCCATCATCAGCCGGGGCCCCTCGCGGCGGATGAAGCGGGGCTCCTCGATCGGCTGGTGGCGGGCGGAGAACAGGATGTCGGCGGTGACCGGACTGTCGTTTGCAGCGACGGTCAGGCGGAGCTGTTGCAGCGGTTCGACGATGGTGACGGTGATCGGGCCGACCGTCAGGTCGAGTCTTTCGCTTCCCATTCTCTTGGAAGCCCGCAGATTATATTGCTTGCCGTCGATCGACACGCAAAAGGCGGCGTCCATGATATCGAGTTGCGGATAGATTCCGAGCGCGGCGGCGAAGAAGATGCTGCCGTCGGCGCTATAGCCGTTGAAGAAATAGCGGTCGTAGAAATTGCGGTTGCCGCCCGATAAAGCCATTGGTTCCGGCGTCTGGTGCAGCGGATATTCGTCGCCCTTTGTCAGCATGTTGCATCCTCTTTTTCTGTGCATCATGCCATTTGGATTTCACTTTGCAACGCAAAAGAATGGAAGAATTGGAAGCATGTTCGCTGTTCCGTCATCCTGAACTTGTTTTAGGACCTCCAACGGCTGTCCCACTTCCGGAGGTCCTGAAACAAGTTCGGGATGACAAGCTTGTTGCCTCACTATTGCTACTGCGAACCAATTGCAAAGATAGCGGTCAAATTGGTGCTTTCTGCGGTTGAATTTGTCAGAATAGGGGCCTAATCCTGCCTTTAATATCCTTTTTCGACTCTATTCTTAGGAGAATTTCCCACATGGCCCGTAACAAGATTGCGCTGATCGGCGCAGGCATGATCGGCGGCACGCTCGCCCACCTCGCAGCTTCCAAGGAAATGGGCGATGTCGTCCTGTTCGATATTGCCGAGGGCATGCCAGCCGGTAAGGCGCTCGATCTGGCGCAGGCCGCTCCCGTGGACGGATTCGACTCCAATCTCAAGGGCACCAGCGACTATGCCGATATTGCCGGCGCCGATGTGATCATCGTGACCGCAGGCGTCCCGCGCAAGCCCGGCATGAGCCGCGACGATCTGCTCGGCATCAACCTGAAAGTGATGAAGGCCGTTGGCGAAGGCATCAAGGCGAACGCGCCCGACGCCTTTGTCATCTGCATCACCAACCCGCTCGACGCGATGGTCTGGGCCCTGCGCGAATTTTCCGGCCTGCCGCACAACAAGGTGGTCGGCATGGCCGGCGTTCTCGACAGCGCCCGCTTCCGCCATTTCCTGGCTGACGAATTCAACGTCTCAGTTGAAGATGTCACGGCCTTCGTTCTCGGTGGCCACGGCGACACGATGGTTCCGGTTCCGGCTTATTCGACAGTCGCCGGCATCCCGATCCCCGATCTCATCAAAATGGGCTGGACCACGCAGGACAAGATCGACGCGATCGTCCAGCGGACCCGTTCGGGCGGCGGCGAAATTGTCCAGCTGCTCGGCAATGGCTCGGCTTATTATGCGCCGGCAACCAGCGCGATCATGATGGCGGAAAGCTATCTCAAGGACAAACGCCGCGTGCTGCCTGCCGCCGCGCACCTGACCGGCCAATATGGCGTCGACGATCTTTATGTCGGTGTGCCGGTGATCATCGGCAAGGACGGTGTCGAGAAGGTCATCGAAATCGAACTGAGCGAAGAAGCGCAGGGCAATTTCGACGTGTCGGTCGATGCGGTGAAGGAATTGCTGGAAGCCTGCAAGGGGCTGGATCCGAGCCTAGCGTAAATTTGGTGTTCAATTATCTGGCTCTAAATCTGGCGATAAGCGGTGCAGCACCGATAGATGAGCCTCGGCTTCTTGACATCTTTTGGTCAGCTTGTGCGGAAGGTAGCGTTAAATTTAGAGAAGGAGAAGCGCACAAGCGGGAATTTGGTGATTTGCCTTTTTGGGTTCGTCAATATTATCGAGGCGTAAAAAAGTTGGTGTCCGTTTATCAGCTTGGTGAGCAAGAGACCGCTTATCTGGTTTTTTTCGATAATAATGATGCGTGGGGACATGAATATACCAGCGGCTGTTCAGTGGTGGCGCAGCAATTGTCCCTGGATAGAGCCAATAAATTCATTTCTTTGAAATATGCGGGAGAAGTTGTTCCGTTGAAGAAATGTCGGCAGAATGTCAGATGGGAATGCAGTAAAAACAATCTGTATTTCGAGTTTTTTCCCGAAGATATAAGTTTCCAGATTCGAGGTGTCGAACTGAGTACCGACTTCAACGTAATTCAGCTTTCGAAACTAAAAAAGCCCACCCAGCAGTATTTGGAACGTCAGCGATCGCTGAGAGACGGAGATCGCTGATAGTTGTTATTATGGGGCATGGCAGAATTCAGAAAGGAATAGAATGAGCATTTTAATCGACAAGAACACGAAGGTCATCACCCAAGGGATGACCGGCAATACCGGTACGTTCCATACGGAACAGGCCCTGGCTTATGGCACGCAGATGGTTGCGGGCGTTACGCCGGGCAAGGGTGGCACGACCCATATCGGTCTGCCGAATTTTGACACGGTTGCCGAAGCGAAGGAAGCAACCGGCGCGACGGCTTCTGTTGTGTATGTTCCGCCGCCATTTGCAGCGGACTCGATCCTCGAGGCGATTGATGCCGAGATCGAGCTGATCGTCGCGATCACCGAGGGCGTTCCCGTTCTCGACATGGTGCGCGTGAAACGCGCGCTGCAGGGCAGCAAGTCGCGCTTGATCGGCCCGAACTGCCCCGGTGTCCTGACCCCCGACGAATGCAAGATCGGCATCATGCCCGGCAGCATTTTCCAGAAGGGCTCGGTCGGCGTGGTCTCGCGTTCCGGTACGCTCACCTATGAAGCGGTGCACCAGACCACGGCGGTTGGCCTCGGCCAGACCACAGCGGTCGGCATCGGCGGCGACCCGGTCAACGGCACCAATTTCATCGACGTGCTCGAGCTGTTCCTGGCCGACGACGAAACCAAGTCGATCATCATGATCGGCGAAATCGGCGGCAGCGCGGAAGAAGAAGCGGCGCAGTTCATTGCCGACGAAGCCAAGAAGGGCCGCAGCAAGCCGATGGTCGGCTTTATCGCGGGTCTGACGGCACCTCCGGGACGCCGCATGGGCCATGCCGGCGCGATTGTCTCCGGCGGCCAGGGCGGCGCAGAAGACAAGATCGCGGCGATGGAAGCAGCGGGCATCCGCGTCTCGCCGTCGCCGAGCGAACTGGGCATCACGCTGGACGCGATGTTGAAGGAGCTGGTTTGATTGTTTGAAGCGGACCGCAACTTTTTGTTCCCTGCCGCAGGGCAGGGCCCAGACGATAGTGCGCTGCAGTTCTGGGCACCGGCCTTCGCCGGTGAACAATGCGGTCGGTGAACGGAAATGGGCCAGCCGGGATATGTGTATATCATGGCGAGCCAAAAGAATGGGACGATCTATCTGGGTGTGACGAGCAATCTTCCGAAGCGGGTCTACGAGCATCGCCAGGGATTGTTCGAGGGATTTACGAAGAAGCACGGATGCAAATTGCTGGTCTGGTATGAGGGTTTTGACGATATTCAGGAAGCCAGGGCAGCCGAACGCCGGATGAAAAACTGGAAGCGGCAATGGAAGCTCAAGCGGATCGAACGAATGAATCCCGAATGGAATGATTTGTGGGATGATATTGTGAAGTGATTCTGTTCCCTGCCGCAGGGCAGGGTCCAGACGATCGGACGGGACAGTTCTGGACACCGGCCTACGCCGGTGAACAGTTAAGGGCCGGACTGGAGTGGTTTGAGGTTGTGAGGTGACGATGATTTGACGTTCCCTGCCGCAGGGCAGGGTCCAGACGATCGGACAGGACAATTCTGGGCACCGGCCTTCGCCGGTGAACAGCAAGCGACCGGCACATAAGGTAGTATATTATGGGTTTTGAAAATCAGGAATTTATCGGCTCGGAACAGGAGCAAGGCCCCAGCTGGCAGCGCAAGCACTGGCCGATCGATGACGCCGACGAACTGAACAGCGCGCTCGATCCCACGCGGATGGGCATCGAGATCAAGGCTTCTGCGGAAAAATCCGGCAAGGCGATGTCCGATGCCGAAGTTGCCCGGGCGGCGGAAAAGTCGATCCGGGCGATGATGCTGATCCGCACCTATCGGGTGCGCGGACATCTCGGTGCCAATCTTGACCCTCTGGGGCTTTCCAAGCTCGAGGAACCGGCGGACCTGACGCCCGAATTCCACGGCTTCACCGCCGACGATATGGACAAGCCGGTCTATCTGGGCGGCGTGCTTGGCTTCCAGACCGCGACGGTGCGCGAGATCGAAGCGGTGTTGCGTGCCAATTATTGCGGTCCGGTCGGGCTCGAATATATGCATATTGCCGATATCGAGGAACGGCGCTTCCTGCAGGAGCGGATGGAAGGCAAGGACGCCGAGATCCACTTCACGCCGGAAGGCAAGAAGGCGATTCTCAACAAGGTGATCGAGGGCGAGGAATATGAGAATTTCCTCGGCAAGAAATATGTCGGGACCAAGCGTTTTGGCCTTGATGGCGGCGAATCGATGCTGCCGGCGCTGGAAAATATCATCAAATATGGCGGCCAGTCCGGTGTGCGCGACATTGTCTATGGCATGGCCCATCGCGGCCGGCTGAATATTCTCGCCAATGTGATGGCCAAGCCCTACAAGGTCATCTTTCACGAATTCCACGGCGGCTCGGCCAATCCGGAAGAAGTCGGCGGTTCGGGTGATGTGAAATATCACCTCGGCACCAGCACCGACCGCGAATTTGACGGCATCAATGTGCATATGAGCCTTGTGCCCAATCCGTCGCATCTCGAAGCGGTCGATCCGGTGGTGCTCGGCAAGGTCCGCGCGCAGCAAGTGGCGCGCGATGATCTGGAAAAACATGACCAGGTGCTGCCCGTATTGATCCACGGTGACGCGGCCTTCGCCGGTCAGGGTATCGTCTGGGAGTGCCTCGGCTTCTCCGGCATCCGCGGTTATAATACCGGCGGCTGCATCCATTTCGTGATCAACAACCAGATCGGCTTCACCACCAGCCCGCAGTTCGCGCGCTCTTCGCCTTATCCGTCGGATGTCGCCAAGGGCGTGCAGGCGCCGATCTTCCACGTCAACGGCGATGACCCCGAAGCGGTGACCTTCGCCTGCAAGATCGCGATCGAGTTCCGCCAGCGTTTCGGCCGGGATATCGTCATCGACATGTGGTGCTATCGCCGCTTCGGCCATAATGAGGGCGACGAACCGAGCTTCACCCAGCCGATCATGTATGCCGCGATAAAGAAACATCCCAAGGTCAGCAAGCTCTACGAAGCGCGGCTGATCGAGGAAGGGATCATCGATGCCGACTGGGGTGATACAACCCGCAAGGCTTTTGCCGATCAGCTCGAAACGGAATTCCAGGCGGCCGCCAATTACAAGGCCGACAAGGCCGACTGGTTTGGCGGGCGCTGGCAGGGGCTTCATATTCCCGCCGACCCGGAAACCGCGCGGCGCAATGTGGAAACGGCGATCGATCCGAAACTGTTCGACAGTCTCGGCCGCACGCTGACCACGGTGCCCGAAGGGCTGCGGATCCACAAGACTTTGGGCCGGGTGCTCGACGCCAAAGCCAAGATGTTCAAGAGTGGCGAGAATCTCGACTGGGCAACCGGTGAGGCGCTGGCCTACGGCTCGCTGGTATCGGAAGGCTATAATGTTCGCCTGTCCGGTCAGGATAGCGGGCGCGGGACCTTTTCCCAGCGCCATGCCGTCTGGGTCGATCAGGAAACGGAAGAAAAATATGTGCCGCTGAGCACGGTGCGGCACGGCCGCTTCGAGGTGCTCGACAGTCCCTTGAGCGAATATGGCGTGCTCGGCTTCGAATATGGCTATGCCGCTGCTGATCCGAAGACTCTCGTTCTGTGGGAAGCGCAGTTCGGCGATTTCGCCAATGGTGCGCAGATCATGATCGACCAGTTCATTGCCTCGGGCGAAGCCAAATGGCTGCGCGCCAACGGGCTGGTGATGCTGTTGCCGCATGGCTATGAAGGCCAGGGCCCGGAACATAGTTCAGCCCGGCTGGAACGCTTCCTGCAACTGTGCGCGCAGGACAATATCCAGGTCGCGAATATCACCACGCCGGCCAATTATTTCCATGTGTTGCGCCGGCAGATGCTGCGCTCGTTCCGCAAGCCGCTGGTGATCATGACGCCGAAATCACTGCTGCGCCACAAGATGGCCGTGTCGAAGGCGGAAGATTTCCAGGGCGACCATCATTTCATGCGGATATTGTCCGACACCAATCCGCCGGCCGACAAGGATGTGAAACGGCTGGTGCTTTGCTCGGGCAAGGTTGCCTACGATCTGATCGAGGCGCGCGACGCGGCGGGTGACAAGAATACCGCGATCGTCCGTATCGAGCAGCTTTATCCGTTCCCAGGGGAACCGCTGGTGGTCCGGCTGAAACGGATGATCAATCTCGAGACGCTGGTCTGGGCGCAGGAAGAGCCGAAGAATAACGGCAGCTGGCATTTTGTCCGCTCTTATCTGGAAGATTGTCTGGAGCAGGCGGCGGTCGGTCCGGTCGATCCGGTCTATGCCGGTCGCAGCGCGAGTGCATCGCCGGCTACCGGCCTGGCCTCGCGGCACAAGCAGCAGCAGGAGCGGCTGATCGCCGAGGCGCTGGGGCATGCAGTCGAGATGTAAGGCGTTGGGCTCTGCACGTGATGCGGAGCGCGGCGGACGGAAAGTGAAATACGAACCAGGTTCCGCATCAGGAGCGGAACACGGAAGCTGATAGGATAGAACATGGCTACAGAAGTAACAGTCCCGGTATTGGGCGAATCGATCACCGAAGCGACTCTGGGCGAATGGCTCAAGCAGCCGGGCGATGCGGTCGCCGCTGATGAACCGATTGCCAGTCTGGAAACCGACAAGGTGGCGCTGGAAGTGCCGGCGCCGGAAGCCGGTGTGATGGGCGCACACAAGGTCGAGGTTGGCGATACGGTCGAGGTCGGCGCGGTGATTGCGACGATTGAGGCGGGCAGCGGCGCCGCTGCGGCGGCCAAGGCAGCCCCGGCACCGGCGAAAAGCGAAGCGAAGGCGGATGAATCCGATGCTTCGATCACCCTCTCTCCATCGGTCCGGCGGCTGGTTCTCGAACATGGTGTCGACCCCAGCCAGATCACCGGCACCGGCAAGGATGGCCGGCTGACCAAGGCGGATGTCGAGCAATATGTGAAATCCGGCGCGCAGCAGGCACCAAAGGCCGAGACAGGCGCAGCCACCAGCGCGCCAGTACCGGCTGCGCCATCGCAGGGCGGCAACCGCAACGAAGAGCGCGTGCGCATGACCCGTCTGCGCCAGACCGTCGCGCGGCGCCTGAAAGAAGCACAGGATACGGCAGCCTTACTGACCACGTTCAACGATGTCGACATGACCGCGGTGATGGAAACGCGCAGCAAGTACAAGGATCTGTTCGCCAAGAAACATGATGTGAAGCTCGGCTTCATGGGTTTTTTCGTTAAAGCGGCCTGCATGGCGCTGAAGGACGTACCTTCGGTCAATGCGCAAATCGACGGCGAGGAAATCGTCTATCATGACTATGCCGATATTTCGGTCGCGGTCAGCGCACCGAACGGCCTAGTCGTTCCGGTCATCCGCAACGCCGAAGCAATGAGCTTTGCCGATGTCGAGAACACGATCGGCGACTTCGGCAAGCGCGCCAAGGACGGCACGCTGACCATGGCGGACATGCAGGGCGGCACCTTCACCATCTCCAATGGCGGCGTGTTCGGTTCGCTGATGTCGACGCCGATCATCAACCCGCCGCAGTCCGCCGTGCTCGGCCTGCACCGGATCGAACAGCGGCCGGTGGTGATGCCGGACGGTTCGATCGAGGCGCGGCCGATGATGTATCTGGCGCTCAGCTATGACCACCGCCTGATCGACGGCCGCGAAGCGGTGACTTTCCTGGTGCGGATCAAGGAAGCAATCGAGGATCCGGCGCGGCTTTTGATTGATTTATAAGCAGACAACCCAATATCCGTCATGCGGACACGCATTTGCGATGACGGAATGAGAGACAGAATATGACCGACAATTTCGACTATGATCTTCTGATAATCGGCTCCGGCCCCGGCGGCTATGTCGCAGCGATCCGCGCCGCGCAACTCGGTCTGAAGACCGGCTGCATCGAAAGCCGCGAAACGCTGGGCGGCACTTGCCTCAACGTCGGTTGCATTCCGTCCAAGGCGATGCTGCACGCTTCGGAACTCTACCACGAGGCGCATAGCGGCGCGCTGGAGAAATTCGGCGTCAAGCTGACCGGCGCGAAGCTTGACCTCAAGCAGATGCTGGCCGAGAAGCTGAAGGCTGTCTCCGAATTGACCGGCGGCATCGAACTGCTGTTCAAGAAGAACAAGGTCGACTGGATCAAGGGCCGCGGCGCGTTTGAAGATGCGCACACGGTCAAGGTCGGCGACAAGAGCTATACCGCCAAAAATATCCTGATCGCCACCGGCTCTTCGGTCACCCCGTTGCCGGGCGTCGAGATCGACAATGACAAGCATGTCGTGGTCGATTCGACCGGCGCGCTCGAACTGCCCAAGGTTCCCGGCCATATGGTCGTGATCGGCGGCGGCGTGATCGGGCTGGAACTGGGCAGCGTGTGGCTGCGGCTCGGTGCGAAAGTCACGGTGGTGGAATATCTCGACCAGATCCTGCCGGGCATGGACGGCGCTATCCGCAAGGATGCGGCGCGGATGTTCAAGAAACAGGGGTTCGATATCAAGACCGGTACCAAGGTTACCGGCTGCACCGTCAAGGGCAAGAAAGCGACGCTCACCATGGAACCGGCCAAGGGCGGCGACAGCGAGACGCTGGAAGCCGATGTCGTGCTGGTGGCTATTGGCCGCAAGCCAAATATCGACGGGCTCGCGCTGGAAAATAGCGGTGTCGAAACCAACGACCGCGGCCAGATCGAGGTCGGCCAGGATTTCCAGACCAAGGTGCCCGGCGTCTATGCGATCGGTGACGTGACCCCGGGTCCGATGCTGGCGCACAAGGCCGAGGACGAAGGCATTGCCGCGGCGGAATTTATTGCCGGACAGCAGGGCATCGTCAATCACGACCTGATCCCCGGCGTCGTCTATACCTATCCCGAAATTGCCAGCATCGGCAAGACCGAGGAAGAGGTGAAGGACAGCGGCACCGAATATAACGTCGGCAAATTCGTCTTTGCCGCCAACAGCCGCGCCAAGACCAACCGCGACACCGAAGGCTATGTGAAGGTTATCGCCGACGCAAAGACCGACCGCGTGCTTGGCTGCCACATCATCTCGTCGCTCGCCGGCACGATGATCGCGCAGGTCACGCAGGCGATGGAATTCGGCGCGACCAGCGAGGATATCGCTTATACCTGCCACGCCCATCCGACCCATTCGGAAGCGATCAAGGAAGCGGCCATGGCGGTGCAGGGCAAGCCGATCCATATGTAGCGTCCATGCTCCGCACTTGATGTGGAGCCGGGTCAGCACTAGCATCACCCCCCAAAAGGGTCACGGCTTCCCGCCCGGAACCCGGGGGGAGAGACTATGGCGATTGTATCACTGACCACCGAAGCCACCGCGACCGGGATCGCGTCCGATATTGCCGCCGGGAAATTATCGGCCCGGGACGCGACGGAAGCGGCTATCGCCCGGATTGAAGCGCTGGATGGTCCGATCAACGCCGTGGTCGTGCGCGACTTTGATGCTGCCCGTGCTGCAGCCCATCGGCTGGACGATGAAGGACCGCAAGCGGGCCAGCCGCTCTTCGGTGTACCGATGACGGTCAAGGAAAGCTTCAACCTCGCCGGTCATCCCTCGACCTGGGGTCTGGAACATGCGCGCAATAATATTGCGCCGTCCGATGCGGCCGTTGTCAAGCGGCTCAAGCGGGCGGGGGCTGTGATCGTTGGCAAGACCAATGTCCCGCCGGACCTGGCCGACTGGCAGTCAAACAATCCCGTCTATGGCCGGACCAACAATCCGCATGATCTCGACCGCACCCCGGGTGGCTCCTCCGGCGGCGCTGCAGCCGCCGTCAGCGCGGGGATGCTGCCCTGTGAATTCGGATCCGATATCGGCGGATCGATCCGCGTGCCTGCGCATTATTGCGGCATCTGGGGGCACAAGCCGACCTTTGATGTCATCAGCCTCGAGGGCCATGGCTATCCCGGAACCGATTCTGCGCGACCGGCACTGTCCGTCTGCGGTCCGCTGGCGCGTTCGGCGGAGGATCTGGCAATCTTGCTGGAGGTCACGCTCGACCATCCGCTGCAGCGGCGGGATGTTGCGGTCAAAGGCGGCCGGTTTCTGCTGATCGATGAGCAGCCGATGGTCGGATGCTCGCGCGGCTATCGCGCCGAACTGGACCGGGTCGCCGGACAAATCGAGGATGCCGGGGGCCGGGTCGAACGGAGTAGCGAATGGACACCCGATCTCGAAGCATCCCATGACAGCTATCTCAAGATGCTCAATATCGCGATGGCCGGCGGCCTGCCGGCACCCGATGGCGCGCAAGCCACGGTGCGCGACTGGTTTGACCTTTGCGATATACAGGCGCGGGTCTATCGGCAATGGCGGGATCTGTTTGGCACATTTGATTTTGTGCTGGCTCCGGTAAGCGCCACCCCGGCCTTTCGGCATCATGCCGGGCAGATTTTTCAGGGGAATATAGAGATTGACGGCGAAAATCTCCCCGCCAGCCCGCAGCTCGCCTGGGCGGGACTGGTTACCTTCCCCGGTCTTCCTGCAACCGTGCTGCCTGTCGGCACCGTCGACGGCTTGCCCGTCGGCATGCAGGTGATCGGCGACAAGTTTCAGGATTATCAAACAATTGATGGTGCGCGACAGATCGGGGCTCTATTGGCGACTTAGCCGTTTTAGCAGGAAGTCCGGGACGCCAGAATGAAACATCATAAACTCATGCGCTGGCATGTCTGGCTCGGCTGGCTGATCGGGGTGCCAATCATTATCTGGACCGCCAGCGGACTGCTGATGGTGGTGCAGCCAATCGAGACTGTGCGGGGCAATCATTTGCGCAGCGAAACGCCGGTGCTCGATGCTATCCAGCCGGTGCCGCCCCTCCTCGACGGGCGGCAGGCAAAGAGCCTGACCCTGCAGCAGAACAGCAGCGGTCCCTTCTGGGTAATTGCCTATGCCGATGGCGGAAAGCGAAGGGCGGACGCAGAGACCGGCGCCCTGTTGCCGCCGGTGTCGGGTACCGAAGCCAACAGGCTGGCGAGCGCGGCTCGGGCCGGCGAGGCGGCGATCCGCTCCGTTACCCTGTTTGCTGCCGACCAGGCGCCGCTGGAGCAGCGCAGCGGACGACCGTCGTGGCAGGTTATATTTGACGATGACGCGCGCTTCTATATCGATGCGGACACGGGCGAGACGCTGGCCGTAAGGACGCGGTTCTGGCGAGCGTTCGATTTCATGTGGGGCCTGCATATCATGGACCTGCAGACGCGCGAGGATACAAGCCATCCGATATTGATCGGTTCGGCGGCGCTTGCGCTGGTCGGATCGATTCTCGGCTTTGTCCTGCTGTTCACCCGGCGCAGACGAAGGAAAAGGGCATGAATTCCGGTTTTCTCTATAGCGCACTGGGCTGGCTCGATCTGTTCGGGATCGCGGTATTCGCGATTTCCGGGGCGCTGGTCGCGGCGCGCAACCGGCAGACCCTGGTGACCTTCGGCTTTTTTGCGCTGGTTACCGGTGTCGGTGGCGGTACCGTCCGCGATCTGCTGATCGGGGCGCCGGTATTCTGGGTGCAGGATGCCCGCGTACCGATATTATGTCTGGGAATTGCCCTGCTGATTTGGGTTACACCGGTGAAATTCTGGCGACCGGCGGCGGTTGACTGGTTCGACGCGATCGGACTGGCGGCCTATTCGGTGTTCGGGGCCGCCAAGGCAATGCAACTGGGCATTGATCCGGTCCCTGCCGCGATCATGGGTATTATCACCGCCAGCGTCGGCGGGGTGATCCGCGATCTGATTGCCGGAGAACCCTCGATCATCATCAGGCCTGAACTTTATGTGACCGCCGGGGCGCTTGCGGCCTCGGTATTCGTGCTGCTGGTGCAGATCGGCGTTCAGGGTTTCATCGCCGCGCTGATCGCCTTCGCCGCAGGATTTGCCCTGCGCGCGCTGGCTATCGTGAAAGGCCTGTCGCTACCGGCCTATCGCGGAGCGGAAGACAAGGAATAGCCCAGCAGCCTGTCGAACCAGCCGGCGGATGCGCGGGTGTTCCGGTTCACGCCGGTTCCGCATTCAAGGCACAAGGCCTGGACATCCTCGCGCGCCAGCAAGCCCTGCGCGGTGGCCAGCGCTTCGCCGAGGATTGCCTTCTGGCGCTGCGCGGCCCAGCCGATAACTCCGGTGACCGGCGCGCTTTGCTGACGGATAAAGGGAATGGCATCAAAGGACAGCCCGGCAAATCCGGTCTGCGGGTCGAGATATTGCGCATGATAGTCGCCTTCGGCGATGCCCGCGCGCTTGGCCGCTTCGGCCAATGCTTTGGGCATTCCACCAAAGGCATCAACCAGTCCCAGTTGCCGCGCAGTACCGCCATCCCAGACCCGGCCCTGTCCGACCATATCAACTTCTTCCGGCGTCTTGCCGCGCGCGGCCGCAACCAGCTTGATGAAGTCGCCATAGCTGTCTTCGACACCAGCCTGCAGGATCACATCGAGATCGTCGCTGAAGCCGCCGACAAAATCAGGCTCGCCGGACAGTGGTGTGGTCTGGACGCCGTCCGCCGTGATCCCCCATTTGGCAAGCGCCTTTTCAAAACTGGGTAGAACCGCGAACACACCGATAGAACCGGTGATCGTGCCGGGCTCGGCAAAGATATGGTCGCCGGCCGTGGCGATCCAATAACCGCCGCTTGCCGCGACATCGCCCATCGAAATGACAACCGGCAGTTTCTTCTTCTTCGCTTCGAGCAGCGCCAGGCGGATTTCCTCACTGGCAAAGGCCGAGCCGCCGGGCGAATCCACGCGGACCACCAGCGCCTTGAGTTCTTCGTCTTCCAGAGCCGTGTAGATCAGTTCGGCAATCCGTCCGCTGGCCGCCATGCCGGGGCCGGTATGGCCACCGACAATCTCGCCGGCGACGGTAATCACGCCGATCGCGGCGCCGTCTGTCTCGACCGGATGGGCGGCGACAAAGTCATCATAGTCGATCGCGTTGAAACGGTCCGGTGCGGGGGTTTCGTCCGTGCCGACCTGTTCGGCGACAAAGCGGTCGAACGCGGTCTTGTCACCCAGCTTGTCGATCAGCTTCTGCTGTATGGCAACCGCTGCATAATCGCCGCCGGCGTCGGCAACGAAGCTTGCAGGATCGTCGGCAAAGGCCTGGACCATCGCCTGCGGTCGCGATTTTTTGACATCGGCAAGCCAGCCGTCCCAGAGGACATTGTAGAGCGCCTGCGATGCTTCACGCGAGGCCGGCGACTGGTCGGCGCGCATATAAGGTTCGACCGCGCTCTTGTAGGTGCCGACGCGATAGATATTGGCGGTCACGCCAAGCCGGTCGATCAACCCCTTGTAATAGAGTCGGTTGCCGCCGGGTCCGGCAAAGATGATTCCGCCCATCGGATCCATCCAGATTTCCGTGGCATGGGCGGCCAGCTGATAGCTGTCATCGCTGTAGAAATTGGCGAATGCGTAGACTGGTTTGCCGGCCTTTCTGGCGCGGGCGAGCGATTCGCCGATATCGGTCAGGCTGGTCTGGCCGCCGCCGACAAAGCTGCTGAGGTCGAGCACGATGGCTTTGACGCGGTCATCCTCCGCGCTGGCATCGATCGCACGGACGACATCGCGCAGGCGATATTCGCGCGGACTGTTGCCGGCGCCCGCCAGAAAATCCTCGAAGGTCGGGGCCGCCGGCTCTTCGACAATCACCCCGTTCAGGTCGAGCAGCAAGGCGCCGTCGCGGATCGCGCCGCTATTGGGCTGGGCCGATAGCAGGGCATAGAGGGCGCCGAAAAACAGCAGCATCGCGATCAGGACCATGCCGTCCTTTATCGCCACCAGAAACTTCCACGCTGCTCGCGCAAACTGCATATTCATATCCCTGTTTTGACCGGATTCACCCCCACTATATGGGATGACGCACCGATATTACCAGCGGATAAGCCGGGGCACCAGCAAACGACCGGCAATCGCGCATAATGCCACCGCCAGAGAATACCACAGGCCGATGTAGAATATGCTGTTGAACGGGCAATGCAGGCCATAAGCCGCCGCGCCCAGAGCGCCGGACGACATGCCGACGAGCCAGCCGGCCCGTTCCAGCGCCACCGGTGCGCCGCGGCGCAGCCAGAGCACCTGGGCCGCCGCTATGCCGAGACCCGCCAGCATGCTGACAGTCAGACATTCCACGCCATAGCGGGCCACCAATATTGCCATATCATCGGGTCTGGTCATCATCGCCATGACCGCTGCCGTGGCGGGAAAAAGCAGTGCCGCCGCGAGCGCCCATATCCAGCCCTTGAAGCTGTTGCCAACGGCCGGCTGGCTCATCGCGATGACGGCATAGCTGCTGGTCAGACCGAGCAGCAGCAGCGCTCCGCCACGCAGAAAGAACATCGGATGCGGCATGCCCATCAATAGGTCCCCGCGAACCCCGGCAAGCAGCGCAACCAGCACCGCCACGACCGCGGCAACGGCCAGCGTCAGGGCAAAGCCGTTGCGGTTTTTCAGCGGTTTTACCGGGGTCAAATCCTCGACGAGACGATTTATCATCATATCCGACATCATATATACTCTTTTACTGTCATTCTGTTTCGACCATCGAGGAGAGCTTTTTCAGCCCCCGATGGATATTCACTTTGACCAGCGATTCCGACTGGCCGGTTTTGGCCGATGCCTCGAGGATGCTGAGACCCTCGATCTTGACCAGGCTGATAACCTCGGCCTGTTTCGGCGGGATCATGTCGAGCAGACGCTCGAGGCTGACTTTGGCAGCCACCGTTTCGTCCTGTGGATCGGCGGCCATTTCTTCGTAAAGCTGGTCATGCTCGTGCCGGTATATCTTGCGCAGGCTGTCGATCCAGCGATAGCGGCCGATGGCGGCGAGCCATGGCAGAAACGGCCTTGCCGGATCATAGCTGGCCCGTTTGCGATGCAGCGAGATCAGCGTTTCCTGTACCAGATCATCGATCGCCGCCGGGTTGATCTTGTGCGCATAATAGCGCCGCAGCCATTTTTCGCATTCGGTCAGCAGGCTGGAATAGCAGAGCTTGTCACCGGCCTGCGCTTTGGTCATCAGACGCCGGAATGTTTCTTCGCTGGCGATCATCGGTTCAGCCGAACTTGTGACCGGTCAGCCGGTCGAGCGAGAATAGTCCGCCACCCCGCGCGATCAATATGCCGGCTAGCGCCACCCACAGGATATGCACTTGCCACCAGGCTTCGGGATAGACGAAAAACTGGATGACCAGCGTCATCGCCAGCAGGCCGGCGGCGCCGATGCGGGTGAACAGGCCGAGCACCACGAGGATCGGGAGAAAATGTTCCGCGTAGGTCGCCAGCAGGCCGGTGATTTCCGGAAAGGGCATGCCATATTCCTCGCGGAACAGCAGAACCGTGGTGTCGCTCATCTGCAACCAGCTGCCGTCCTCGACCTTGGTGCGGGCGGAGCGCCAGAAAATACCGGCCAGCGCCACGCGGACGAACAGCAGGGCAAGGCCCTCCGGTATTGCGCCGCTCACCAGGCGGACCATTTTCCGGATCATGGATTTCATATCAATTTCCCTCGACTGGTGTCAGCGCCCCGGCCTGGATCAGCTTGATAATGGGCTGCATCGCCGTGGCTTCTTCCTCCAGTTCGAGCGCATGGGCCAAAAGGTTACCCATATTTGTGCAGCCAGGTATTTTTTCTGCGATCGCCCGTTCGGTTGCGCTCAGCGGATGGAGCAGGATCTGCGCTTCCGGCCGGGCGATCATCAGTGCGTCGGACTCCATGCCCGCCAGCTCGGCTAGCGCCGGCGACAGCGGCGCGGTCAGTCCGATCAGCCGCATCGCCGGATGAGGGGCCACCGGGAAGGCGAGCAGGTCGGCTTCGCCGAGCGTGGCGATATCGGTCAGCGCCAGTGGCAGGGCTTCGGCGCTGCGGTAGCTTTCCAGCCAGGCCCATTCGATCCGGGCAAGGTCGATGTCCGCGCCGCCATATCCGCGCTCTTGCAGAAAGGCAGGAAAGCCGGCGCCGATATGGTTGAGATCGCTGGCCATGACGGCCCGCTGCTCGACATAGGCACGCGAGAGGCGGTGAAAATCCTCATGGCCGATATGTTCGTGCAAGCGGGGATAGCAGTCTTCCAGCGCCACCAGCCGGGCATGGGAGATGGTGTTGGCGTGCGCCTTCAGGCCGAGCAGCGCCCGCGCTCTGTCTTCGGCGAACAGATCGTCAGGAAAATGCGCCGGTCCTTGCTGCAGGCAGGCGATGAAGCGCGACTGGCCTTCAGCGAGCGAGGGCATGGCGCGGCTCTTCCGGCAGGGGGGCGGCCAATATGGTTTCCGCCTTCGTGACTTCCGCCATCAGCACATCATATGCGGGAATATCCGTGTCCCATTCGATCAGCGTGGCGATCGGGCCGGCGCGGGTGATGAAGCGGCGATAGAGGTCCCAGGTGACGTCGCTTACGATCGAGCCGTGATCGTCGATCAGCAATGGGCCGCTGTCATGGCTTTCCGTCGCATGGCCGGCGAGATGGATTTCGCCGACGATTGCCGGATCGATCGCATCGATATAGGCGTGCATGTCCAGTCCGACATTGGTCGCGGTCACCTCGACATTGTTGATGTCGAACAGCAGGCCGCAGCCCGTCTGGCGACAGAGAGTATCGATAAAATCGGTCTCGCTCATTGTGTCGTCGCGATAGGAGAGATAGCGGGACGGGTTTTCGATCAGGATCGGGCGTTGCAGCCGGTCCTGCACCTTGCCGATTTCGCCGGCGAAATGGTCGAGCGCTTCTTGCGTATAGGGAATGGGGAGCAGGTCGGGATAGCGGTCATGGGCATTGCCGCTCCAGCTGAGATGGTCAGATACCATCGCCGGCTGATAGCGGTCGCAGAGCGCGGCCAGCTTTTCCAGATCGTCTCTGTTGAGCCCTTCGGCGCTCCCGAGCGACAGGCCGACGCTATGAAAACTCAGGGGATAGACCCCGGCGATGGCGGTGAGCCAGCGGTGCGCCGGTCCGCCATCGCCGAAGTAATTCTGTGGATGTACCTCTACCCAGGAGGGGCGTTTCGCCTGCGCATCATCGTCCAGAACATGACTGTAATGGACCGACTTGAGACCGATGCCACCCGATGGGGGGAGGGAGTGCGGCATGGTGGTCACCGACGAAACATGAGGGTCAGGAATAGCGGCCATCCACGGAATTTAGCGCGATCAGCCCCGTTTGGGAACCGGTTTCGCATTGCCCTTGTGCGCGGTCAGCGTACCGCCCATTTTGACGCAGCTGCCTTTGCTGACATATTTCCAGGCATTGCCCTGATAGTCGGCGGTGGAGGTGCCGGCGCAGGTCGTGCCGGGACCGGCGGCGCAGTCATTTTTTCCGGCCAGCGCGACGCCATAGCATTTTTCCTTGGCTCCGGCGGCCTGGGCGGCGGTGGCGGAAAGGGTCAGGCTGGCAACCGCGGCAAGGGTTGCCGCTGCCGCGGTTGTTTTGGTCAGTGCAGACATAATATTTCCTTTTTCAATTTGGGGGAACCCGTCCGAGCCTGCCGAGGCGGGCTCATAATGTCATTCGACCGGCCTGCTGTTCCGGTTACAGCAGCGATGCGATACAATGAAGATTGCTGACCGAACGAATCGCAATGCCTCGGAAATCCAACAAAAATGCAATGAAATATTTTCCGTCCTTTCCCTTGACGGGGGATGAACAGCCATTACATGGGCCCTGTTAGCACTCGAAAGGAGAGAGTGCTAATTCACACAAATTCTGCTCTGCCGACCGGCCATAGCGACTGGTCTGAAGAGATTTGGATTGGACAAGAAAGGGAAATCTATGAAATTTCGTCCATTACATGACCGTGTACTGGTGCGTCGCGTCGAAGCGGATACCAAGACTGCTGGCGGCATCATCATTCCGGATAGCGCCCAGGAAAAGCCATCTGAAGGCAAGGTTGTCGCTGTCGGCAATGGCCTGAAAGACGACAATGGCAAAGCCACCCCGCTCGACGTCAAGAAAGGCGACAAGATCCTGTTCGGCAAATGGTCCGGCACGGAAGTCACCGTTGACGGCGAAGAACTGATCATCATGAAGGAAAGCGATATTCTCGGCATTCTCGAGAAATAAGCCTTTCTCCCATCATCATTTCAATCAACTAAGCAGAGGAAAATATCATGGCTGCTAAAGACGTAAAATTTGGTCGCGACGCTCGCGAACGCATCCTCAAGGGTGTGAACACGCTGGCTGACGCCGTTAAAGTAACCCTCGGTCCCAAAGGCCGGAACGTTGTGCTCGACAAGAGCTTTGGCGCACCGCGCATCACCAAGGATGGTGTTTCGGTTGCCAAGGAAATCGAACTGAAAGACAAGTTCGAGAATATGGGCGCACAGATGCTTCGTGAAGTCGCATCGAAAACCAACGATGTTGCTGGCGACGGCACCACCACCGCAACCGTTCTTGCCCAGGCGATCGTCAAGGAAGGCATGAAATCCGTTTCGGCCGGCATGAACCCGATGGATCTGAAGCGTGGCATCGACCAGGCTGTCGAAACCGTTGTTGCGGATCTCAAGAAACGCTCGAAAGACGTCAAGGGCAGCGAAGAAATTGCCCAGGTCGGCATCATCTCCGCCAACGGCGACCGTGAAGTTGGCGAGAAAATCGCCGAAGCCATGGAAAAAGTCGGCAAGGAAGGCGTTATCACGGTCGAAGAAGCCAAGGGTCTCGACTTTGAACTCGACGTTGTTGAAGGCATGCAGTTCGACCGCGGTTACCTGTCGCCTTATTTCATCACCAACCCGGACAAGATGATCGCGGACCTCGAAAATCCCTACATCTTGATCCACGAAAAGAAGCTGACCAACCTGCAGCCACTGCTCCCGATTCTGGAAGCTGTTGTCCAGGCCGGCCGTCCGCTCCTGATCATTGCCGAAGATATCGAAGGCGAAGCGCTGGCGACCCTCGTGGTCAACAAGCTGCGCGGCGGCCTGAAGATCGCTGCGGTCAAGGCACCTGGTTTCGGTGATCGCCGCAAAGCGATGCTCGAAGATATCGCGATCCTCACCAAGGGCGAAATGATCTCCGAAGATCTCGGCATCAAGCTGGAAAGCGTTACGCTGAACATGCTCGGTGAAGCCAAGAATGTCACGATCGACAAGGATAACACCACGATCGTCGACGGCGCTGGCAAGAAAGCCGACATCAAGGCCCGTGTTGAAGCGATCCGTTCGCAGATCGAAAACACCACGTCCGACTATGACAAAGAGAAGCTGCAGGAACGTCTGGCGAAACTCGCCGGCGGTGTTGCCGTGATCAAGGTCGGTGGTGCTACCGAAGTCGAAGTGAAAGAGAAGAAAGACCGTGTCGACGATGCGCTGCACGCAACCCGTGCTGCCGTTGAAGAAGGCATTGTCCCTGGCGGCGGTTCCGCTCTGCTCTATGCAACTTCGGCGCTCAAAGGTCTTGAAGGCGTCAACGACGACCAGACCCGCGGTATCGACATCGTTCGCAAGGCGCTGCAGGCTCCGGTTCGCCAGATCGCTGAAAATGCGGGCTTTGACGGCGCGGTTGTTGCCGGCAAGATGCTGGACCAGAAGAGCAAGGAATTCGGCTTCAACGCATCGACCGATGTCTATGAAGACCTTGTCAAAGCTGGCGTCATCGATCCGACCAAGGTTGTCCGTGCAGCACTGCAGGACGCGTCGTCGGTTGCCGGTCTGCTGATCACCACCGAAGCGGCTGTCGCTGAAACACCATCCGAAGACAAAGCCGGTGGCGGCATGCCCGACATGGGCGGCATGGGCGGCGGCATGGGCGGAATGGGCTTCTAAACCCGACCGTCCAGCGCGAGCTGTATCAATCAAGAGGGGCCGGAAGGAAACTTCCGGCCCTTTTTTTGCTTTTTTTATAATGGCCAAGTCCATTCGCGCGACCGGTTGCCCCGACGCAAGCTGGTTACAAAAGCTATCATCTCTCTATCGGCGTTGATATAGGCGTTTTCTCAGGAGACGGATCCCGGCGGGCACCGGGGACAGGGTGAGGGACGGGATATATGGTCGCCAGCACATTTGATCTCTTCAAGATTGGCGTCGGCCCGTCGAGTTCGCACACGATGGGGCCGATGCTGGCGGCTGCCATGTTTGTCGATCGCTTGAGCCAGTCCGGCAGGCTGGGAGAGGTGACAAGGCTGGAGACATTGCTCTTCGGTTCGCTGGCGCTGACCGGCAAGGGGCACGCGACCGACCGGGCCATTCTGCTGGGCCTTTCCGGTCAGAGACCGGACAAAATTGAACCTGATGCTGCGGATCGATTGATTGATCACATCCGTTCCGGCGCCAAGATCAGCCTGAACGGCTCGCGGGAGATTGCCTTTGACGAGATGACGGACGTCATCTTCGACCAGAAAAAGCGGCTCGATTTTCACAGCAATGCGATGCGCTTCAATGCCTATTCCGGCGAGCACGTTATCGATACGCGAGTTTATTATTCGGTCGGCGGCGGCGCGATCCTGGACGAGGACCAGATCGGCAGCAACAATCCGGAAAGCGGTCTCTGGGATGTGCCGCATCCCTTCTGCTCGGGCGCCGATTTGCTCCGGATCGCAGAGGAAAAGGGCCTCTCTATCGCCGATATCATGCGCGATAACGAGCGGACGGAAAAATCCGATGACCAGATAAGCGCCGACATTCGCGCCATCGCCGATGCGATGTCGGCCTGTATCGATCGCGGAATCATGCAGAGCGGCATCTTGCCCGGTGGCCTGCGGGTCAAGCGCCGGGCGCCGCTGATCCACGCGCGTCTTATGGAGCGGCAGGAACGCGCCCTGTCCGATCCGCTGACCATTCTCGACTGGGTGAATCTGTGGGCGCTGGCAGTGAACGAGGAAAATGCCGCCGGCGGCAAGGTGGTGACCGCGCCGACCAACGGCGCCGCCGGGATCATCCCGTCGGTGTTGCGATTCTACGAGAGATTTGCGCCAAAGGCGGATGCAGCGGGCGTGGAGACCTTTCTGCTAACGGCAGCGGCGATCGGCTCCCTGTTCAAGGAAAATGCCTCGATTTCCGGCGCGGAAGTCGGTTGTCAGGGGGAAGTCGGCGTCGCCTGTTCGATGGCCGCAGCCGGCCTGACCGCGGCCTGGGGCGGGACACCTCTGCAGGTCGAGAATGCTGCCGAAATCGGCATGGAGCATAATCTCGGCCTGACCTGCGATCCGGTCGGCGGACTGGTGCAGGTGCCCTGTATCGAGCGCAACGCGGTGGGTGCGGTCAAGGCGATCGAGGCCGCTCGCCTGTCGATACTTGGCGATGGCACGCACCGGGTCAGTCTCGACGAGGTGATCGAGACGATGCGCAAGACCGGTCTCGACATGTCCGAGCGCTACAAGGAAACCTCGCAAGGTGGACTCGCCGTCAATTTGGTGGAATGCTGACCGAAACGGGAGGATTATCGATGAAGAAGCTGGGTCTGGGGCTGATGCTGCTGGTGCTGTTCGGAATCGGCGCTGCGCTGCTGTTTCAGGAGCAGATTGGCGAGCGGCTGTTTGCCGGTGCGGTCGAAACGGCGGTGACGCGCGATGTTATCGGCGATCTGCCGGACGGCTTGCATGTCGCGCTCTGCGGGTCCGGATCGCCGTTGCCCGATCCGACCCGGGCCGGCCCCTGTTCGGCGGTGATCATCGACGGCAAGCTGTTCATTGTCGATATCGGCGGCGGCGCGGTGCGCAATCTGGGGCTGATGGGCCTCAATCCGGGTGCGACCGAAGCCCTGCTGCTCACCCATTTCCACAGCGATCATATCGACGGCATGGGCGAACTGATGCTGCAGCGCTGGGCTGGTGGCGGTCGTGACGCGCCGCTGCCGGTAATCGCGCCGGAGGGCGTCGACGCGATCGTCGACGGTCTGAACGCGGCTTATGCCGCCGACGTGCAATATCGCATCGCCCACCATGGCGAAGCGACGATGCCGGCTTCCGGTGCGGGCGGCGCGGCGCGGCCCTTCACCTTTCCCGAAGGACAGGAACAGATGGTCGTCTACGACAAGCACGGTATCCGGATCACCGCCTTTTCCGTGGCCCATAAACCGATCGTGCCCGCGGTCGGCTATCGCTTCGATTACAAGGGCCGCTCGGTCGTTTTCAGCGGAGATACAGTGAAACTGCCGGTCGTCGCCAATATCTGCAACGGCTGCGATCTGCTGGTCCATGAAGTGCTGAACGCCAAGATGGTCGGCACGCTGGAAACGGCCTTTGAAAAGGCCGGTCGCAAACGGCTGGTGAAGATCATGGCGGACATTCCCGACTATCACACGACACCGGTCGAGGCGGCGGAGACGGCGAAGGACGGGAAGGCGAAGATGCTGGTTTTCTCCCATATCGTTCCGGCACTGCCGCTCGGCTATCTTGACGCCTATTTCATGAAAGGCGCCAACGCTGCCTATGACGGCCCGATTGTGCTCGGCAAGGACGGGAGGCTGTTCAGCCTTCCCGCCAATAAGGATAGTATCGAACAGGGCAGTTTGCTCTAATTTGGCGGCAGTTCCTGTGTTCCGGCGCAGGCAGGAGCCCATCTCCTGAAATTGCGTCTAAACGCACAAGCGGGAGATGGGCCCCGCCTTCGCGAGGGTATGACCATGACCACAAACCGTTTTTGGCAATTGAACAGCCGTCCCGAGGGGCAGGATGTCTCGGGCGCACTGTCGCTGGAAAGCGAATCCATGCCGGAACTCGCCGATGGCGAGGTTCTGGTCAAAGCGGCCTATCTGTCGATGGACGCGGGCACCCGCATGTGGATGACCGAGCGCGAGGACAGTTATCAGCCGCCGCTGGAACTCGGCACGAAGATGGTCGGGCTGGTGCTTGGCCATGTCGCCGCGTCCCGCCATAGCGATTTTGCCGAGGGCGATCTGGTCCGCGGTTTCGGGCAATGGGCCGAATATAGCGTGATGCAGCCGGAACTGGCCGGGCTGGTCAGGGTCGATGACACGATCGAGGATATCAAGCAGCATTTCGGCGTGCTCGGCTTCAACGGCTGGACCGCGCTTTGGGGGATCAAGGAAACGGCGGGCGTGAAGGCCGGCGACAATGTCCTCGTCTCCGCCGCCGCCGGCTCCACCGGCGTTCTGGCTTGCCAGATTGCGAAGATATTGGGCGCCAATGTCTATGGCCTGGCCGGAGGACCCGACAAATGCCGCTGGCTGGAAGACGAGCTCGGCATCACCAAGGCGATCGATTACAAGAATGACGATATCGCCGCCGAACTGGCCAAGGTCGAGGGTGGCATAAACGCCTATTTCGACAATGTCGGCGGGCCGATACTCGACGCGGTGCTGCCCAATATGGCGCTCTACGGACGAATCGCGCTTTGCGGACTGCTCGCCCAATATGAGGGCGACGGGCGCGGGCGCGGGCCGGAACAGTTCGACCAGATTCTCATGAAGCGGCTGCGCATCGAAGGCTTTTTCTCGCCCGATTTTGCCGATCAGGGCGAACGGCTGACGGCGGAACTGAAAGGCTGGCTCGACCAGGGACTGATCGACACGCCGTTCGACGTGACCGGGGGAATCGAGAATGTCCTGACCGCTTATGGAAAATTGTTCAGCGGCGGGAATATCGGCAAGGTGCTGGTGAAAATCTAGCCTCTGGCCTGGCGGAAGCGCAGGCCCCGGAGAGACAGGCCCATGATGGTCAGCGCATAGCAGATTGCCATGACCGAGATCCCGGGCCATCCGGCATATTCATATGTCGCGGTGCCGAGCCAGCTGGATATGCCGCCGCCGATGAACATGATGACGATATAGATGGTCATCAGCCTTGTGCGGATCTCCGGCGCGCGTTGGAACAGGATTGTCCGGCTGCAGATATCCACCGAAGCTCCGCCAATGGTGTTGAAGATGACCGCGATGACCAGAAGGACCAGATTCTGGCCGGCAAAGGGGAGGACACAGACACCGGCCAGCTGTGCCAGCGAGAAATAGATGCGCGCGCGTTCGGCGCCGATACGGTCTGCGAACCGGCCGGCAAACGGCGAGCCCAAGACGTTGATAATGGCAATGATCGCCAGATAGCCTACCGTATCGACGCCATAGCCGTTGCGCGGCAAGTGCAGGCCGATCGCCAGCCAGATTGCCAGAAACAGGCCGAAGGAAAGCGCCTGTATCAGCCCGCCCAGCGGTACTTCCGGCAGGGATTTCATGATCGGCCAGAGCGAGCGAAGCAGCTCGCCATAGCGCGGCGGCTCGACGTCCGAAGGCTTCTCGTCCCGTTTGCGCTCCATGATCAGCGGCAGCAGGATCACCAGCAGGGCCATGCACGCCACTCCCACCCAATAAGCCGATCGCCAGCCGAAATAATGGCCGAGCAAGCCGCCGCCGACCCGGCTGCCCAATATGCCAAGCGTCACGCCCGCGGTCATGATTCCGGTGACATGGCCAATGCGTTCCGGGGCCACGCGCTGCGTGACATAGGCCGGCAGCAGATAGGGTGCGATGGTGACAAAGCCGAGCAGCGAGGAAGCGGCGGCAAATATCACGAAGCTGCCGGACAGGGCCATGGCGAGCATCGCCAGAAACTGTCCGCCGACAAAAATCGTCACCAGCATGCGGTTGTTGATCCGGTCCCCGAGCGGCAACAGCAGCAATATGCCCAGAGCAAGGGCGATCTGGTTGAACGCCGGCGCCAGTCCGACGGTCGCGCCGCTGACTCCGAATTCCTCGGCGACCGGCGTGATCAGGGGATGGAGATAATAGCCGTTGGCGATTACCGCCGCAGACGACAGCGCGAAGAGGAAGAGCCGCAGCTCGCTGATGCGAGCGGGTGCTTGGCTTTCGATCGGTGCGGAACTTTTCATTCCCCATCGCGCTTACGCGATAAGCGGCGCAGCGGAAAAGGAAATTCCGGACCTATGGCCTATCAATAATGTCGGCCAGTTCCCGGGCCGCCTTTTCATAGACGCGGTCCAGCAGGGCAGCGAGCAGATCGGGATCGGCAACGTCGGGGTGGCCGCTGCCGAACGGCGGGTGCGGATCATATTCGAGGCTGAGCTGGATTGATTCGGCCCATTGCTGTCCGGCGATTTCCGCCACCACGGTCAGGGCGAAGTCGATGCCCGAGGTTACCCCGCCGGCGGTGATGAGATTGCCATCCTTGACCACCCGCGCTTTTTCGTGTGTTGCGCCGAATTTCTCCAGCAGACCGGTATAGGCCCAATGGCTGGTCGCGCGCCTGCCCTCCAGCAGCCCTGCCGCGCCGAGCGCCAGCGAACCAGTGCATACCGAGGTGACATATCGGGCTTCGGCACCCTGATCGCGCAAGAATTGCAGCGTGGCTTCGTCCTGAATGACATCCCGGGTGCCGAAACCGCCGGGCACGCACAGCAGGTCGGCTTGCGGGCAGCCGGTGAAATCGGTCGAGGGGACAATGGCGAAACCGCTGTCTGTCTGTATCGGCTTGATTTCTTTCACCGCTGTGTGAACGACGGCGCCGGGAATCCGGCAAAGCACCTGCGCTGGCCCTGTGAAATCAAGCTGGGTGATGCCGTCAAACAGCAGGAAGACGATGTGAAAGGGTTTCGGACCGTCGGTCATGGGGCTGCTCCAAAGTTCGAGAGGCGCCCAGGCGATCGGCTTTTGAAGATTCGTCCGCTCCCCGATGGTAAGCCATCCTGATCTCGCCAGTCACAAACAGGCCCGATATACCAGAAAATACGCTCGGCACCAAACCGGAACCGGCGCCGGCCAGAATGTATTCATGCATCCCATGCTAGATAGGCTGCATGAACTATGTGGCGGAAACCGGCTGGCGGCAGCGCACCAAATCCATGACGGGCGTGATCTTCATTCATGTCGCGATCGGCTATGCGCTAGTCAGCGCTATGGGCATGGACGTCGCAAAGACCGTGAACGCAAGTTTCACGGTCATCAATGTCACACCGCCGCTACCACCGGAGCCAGCCCCCACCGAGAAGCCGGCGGAAGCCGTGCAAGAGGCAAACTCGCCGGAAAATCTGCAGGCTGCGCCGACCCAGATTGTGGCGCCGATACCGGAGATCAAACTCAAGATAGAATCGCCGGTGACTGCCGCGCCGGTTGCCGGACCGGGAGAGGAAGCCAGCGCCGGTGCTTCGGACCGGCCAGGGCCAGGTTCCGGCAACGGCGGGCAGGGTGACGGCTATGGCGGTGGCGGTATTGTTTCCGGACCGCGCTATCTGTCCGGCGCGATCAGCCGCAGGGATATACCGCGATCCGTTTGGCAATCCGGGAATCGGGGCAATGTGGTGGCCCATTTCACCGTCGGCGCCGATGGCCGGGCAAGCGACTGCCGGATTCACGAATCCAGTGGTCACGCCACCCTTGATGCCACCACTTGCAAGCTGATTGAACAGCGTTTTCGCTTTGAACCGGCGCGTGATCGACAGGGCCGGGCAGTGGCGCGCCCCTATGGCTGGTTGCAGGAATGGTGGCAGGACGGGCGAGGACCACAGCGGGCGGACTGAACCCGCCTACATCCTGGACATTCATGGCTAGAATAGGCCGGCGAGGATATAACCGCCCAGCACGAGGAAGCCGCCAAAGGTAGTGAATGCCCCGATCGCTCTGAACGCCTGAAAAATCTTGCCGGTGTCAGCGCCATGCGATCCGGAAACCGTCGACAGGGCAATGGCGTGCAGAATACGGCCGGCGAGGAAGATTATTGCGATATTTCTCACGACATCATTGGGCACCACGGTCATTTCCGCCAGCGCCAGCACGACGATGAACAGCGCGGCATTCTCGGCGAGATTGCCGTGACGCCGGACCTTGCGCTCCAGCACCGGATCGTCGCCCGTGCCCAATGCAATGCGGTTGCGAATGCGGTGCATAGCGACCGGGAGCATCAGGATTGCCTGCAAAATGACAAGCAAGGCACCTGCAAAGGCGGCGATAATCGGTATGGTCATGGGCATTCTCCGGATCGGCGCTTCCTTCTTCAGGGAAGCCGTGCCGGAGCACAAGGCGTGACACGATTTTTATCGGCGAAACGAGCATGATTTAAAGCGGCAGATGGCCTGTCCGGCCGGTGCGCGCAGACGGGTTTCGCCTGGACGCTGATGCGCGACAATGGACTGAAAGCCAAAGGATTCTGCCGGTTTATACACGGTCAGTCAGCTGTCACGGATCGGCCGTGCCCCAGATAGGAACAGTCTTTGCGCCAATGAAGACCATCACGTTAACCATGCATCTGCATAGCGGCTCAATATATGTTGATTATGGGTCCGTTTCATGAACACAAGAATGTCCAGCTTGTCGCCTGTCCGACAAACCGCCATCCTTTCGGCGATCGCTGCATTATTGTCCGTTGCGTTCACCGGGATCATCTATCTGCTGTTCTTTGGCATGGACGACCGGTTCTGGTCGGCGATCAACATGGCGTTTCTGATCCCCTGGGCGATCACCATCCCGCTGGGTCTCTATATGTCAAAACAGCGGTTCAAACTTGTCCAGCTGACCAACCGCCTCAGGGAAGCGCGCACCGATCTGCGGCAGGCAAACAAGGCGCTTGAACAACGTGCCAATTTCGACGGCCTGACCGGCCTGCTCAGCCGGGACAGTTTTTTCAGCCGAATGGAGGCCTTGCGGGTCAGGAACCAGTCCAATGTGCTGATGATTGTCGACGTCGACCATTTCAAGAAAATCAACGACAATTTCGGCCATCCGATCGGCGATGAGGCGTTGATCCTGCTGGGCAGTGTGTTCCGGCGGATCCTGCGCACAAATGATGTGGTCGGCCGCATCGGTGGCGAGGAGTTCGGCATTTTCCTCCCCGACACCAGCGCATCGGAAGGGCAGATCATCGGCGAGATCATCCGGCACGAGATCGAGAATACGATTTTCGAACCCCATCACAAAATGCGCCATGTGATCACCGTCAGCATCGGCGTTACGGACATTGCGCCGCATCAGGACCGTGCAGCGCTGATGGGCAATGCGGATACCGCGCTGTTTACCGCCAAACGGCGTGGGCGCAACCAGGTGGCGCTATTCGAACCGGGTATGATTGCCAAGCCGCGCCCCGTTCATGACCGGGCCCGGGATTTCAAACCATTTGTCGCCCATTCAAATTTCCGCTGATGCAGAATTTGAAATGACGGGGACGGCTGGCGCTGCTAGTGCTTGCAGCCATGACGGACCCTACAGACAGCAAACCCAACCACCTCTATCTTGTTGACGGCTCGGCCTATATTTTCCGCGCCTATCACCGCCTGCCGCCGCTGACCAATGTGCGCGGCGAACCGGTCGGCGCGGTCTATGGCTATACGACGATGTTGTGGAAGCTCGCCGACGAGCTCAACAAGGCCGACGGCCCGACCCATATGGCGGTGGTGCTGGACAAGGCGGGCACCAGCTTTCGCAACGATCTCTACGACCAGTACAAGGCCAATCGTCCGGAAGCTCCGGAGGACCTGAAACCGCAATTTCCGATGATCCGCGACGCCACGCGGGCCTTTTCTCTGCCCCTGATCGAGGAAGAGAATGTCGAGGCCGACGACATGATCGCCTCTTATACAAAAGCGGCGCTGGCGGAGGGCTGGAAGGTCACGATTGTCTCGTCGGACAAGGATCTGATGCAGCTGATCGAGCCGCATGACGACAGCCGGGTGGATATGCTCGACACGATGAAGAACGCCAGGATGAACCGCGCCACGGTCGAGGAGAAATTCGGCGTCGGTCCGGAGAAGCTTGGCGATGTGCTGGGCTTGATGGGCGACAGTTCGGACAATATTCCTGGCGTACCGGGCATCGGACCGAAGACGGCGTCCAGATTGATCAACGAATATGGCGATATCGAAAGCGTTCTCGCCGCCGCGCCGGAAATGAAGAAATCCAAGATGCGCGAGAATCTGCTCGCATTTGCCGATCAGGCGCGACTGTCGCGCGAGCTGGTGACCCTGCGCGACGATTGCCCGCTGCCCGATACGCTCGAAAGCTTCCTGATCCAGGATATTCCCGACGCACCGTTGCGCGAGTTTCTGGCCGATCACGGGTTCAACAGCCTGCTCCGCAAACTGGGTGGCGAGGGCCATGCCGAACCGCAAAATCCCGATGTGGCGGAGGAAGCCGGCACTCCGGTTGCCGCAAAATTGCCGGACGCACCGGCGATAGACCGCAGCACATATGCATGCGTGCAGGACATCGATACGCTGGACCAGTGGATCGCGCGGGCGACGGCGCAAGGTGTCTGCGCGGTGGATCTGGAAACAGACAGTCTGGAGAGCGTGACCGCCCGTATCATCGGCGTCTGTCTGGCTACGGGTCCGAACGAGGCCTGCTATATTCCGCTCGGCCACGGCAGCGGCGACATGTTCGGCGAGACGCCGCAGCAAATCGGGCTGGAGGATGCGCTGGCGCGGCTCAAGCCGCTGCTCGAGGACGATGCGGTGCTGAAAGTCGGGCAGAATCTGAAATATGACATGGGTGTGCTGGCGCAACATGATATCCGGATCGCGCCTTTTGACGACACATTGGTGATGAGCTTCAATCTCGATGCCGGCCTGCACGGCCATGGCATGGACGAGCTCAGCAAGCTGCATCTCGGCCATGAATGTATCAGCTTCAAATCGCTCACCGGCACCGGCAAGAAGGCGATCGGTTTCGCCGAAGTGCCGCTCGACAAGGCTTCCGAATATGGCGCGGAGGACGCCGATGTCACGCTGCGCCTGTGGGAAATATTGCGCCTGCGGATGGTCCCGGAACGGGCGACGCGTGTCTATCAGATGGTCGACCGTCCGCTGGTGCCGGTGATCGCCGGGATGGAGGCCGCCGGCGTGCTGGTCGACCGCGAGGAACTGGCGCGATTGTCCAAGACCTTTGCCGAGGAAATGGAGAAGCTGGAAGCGGATATCCACGAACTGGCGGGCGAATCCTTTTCCATTGGCAGTCCCAAGCAGCTTGGTGAAATCCTGTTCGGCAAGCTTGGCCTGAAGGGCGGCAAGAAGGGCAAGTCGGGGCAATATTCGACCGATGTCACGGTGCTCGAGCGGCTGGCCGGCGACGGCGAACCGATCGCCCAGAAGGTCGTCGACTGGCGCCAGCTGGCGAAGCTGAAATCCACCTATACCGATGCGCTGCAGGAGCAGATCAATCCGGAAACCGGACGGGTGCACACTTCCTACAGCCTGAGCGGCGCGCAGACCGGGCGCCTATCCTCGACCGAACCGAATCTGCAGAATATCCCGATCCGCACCGAGATCGGCCGGCAGATCAGGCAGGCTTTCGTGGCCGCGCCCGGCAATGTCATTCTCGCCGCCGACTATAGCCAGATCGAACTGCGGCTGGCGGCGCATATCGCCGATGTGGAGACGCTGAAGGAAGCCTTTGCCAATGGCGAGGATATCCATAACCGCACGGCGCGCGAGCTGTTTGGCGCCGAAGACCGGGACGCCCGCGCCCGTGCCAAGACGATCAATTTCGCCATACTCTACGGCATTTCGCGCTGGGGTCTGGCCAAGCGGCTTGAGGTCGATCCGGATGAAGCGCAAGCGATGATCGACACCTATTTCGAACGTTTTCCCGGCATCAACCAGTATATCTCGAAGACGCTGCAATCGGTCCGCGAGACCGGCTATACCGAGACGCTATTTGGCCGAAAGACATGGTTCGAGCGGATCAAATCCCCCAATCAGGCCGAACGTCAGGGCAGCGAGCGGGCCGCGATCAACGCGCCGATCCAGGGCACCAGCGCCGACATCATCAAGCGGGCGATGGCGCGGATGCTGCCTGCGCTCGCCGATGCGGGACTGGATAAGGTCCGGATGCTGATGCAGGTCCACGATGAACTGGTCTTCGAATTGTCCGAGGGTGATGTCGAAGCCGCAAGCGCGGTGATCCGCACGGTCATGTCCGGCGCGGCGGAACCGGCGGTGAAACTATCGGTGCCGCTCGACGTGGATATCGGGACGGGCAAAAGCTGGGACGAGGCGCACTAGGCGACTGACTGAACCCCGACGATGCGTCAGGTCTTTATCCAGAAGCGGATGAAATAGCCGACCGTACCGACGGCCAGCACCCCCATTGCCCAATAGGCGAGCATCCAGAGCAGGCGCTTGGGCAAGGGCGCGCCGTCGGCGCTTTTGCCGTCGGTAGAGAGCGGATCAAAAGCCATTAATGGTAACCGTCCGATCCGACCTTGCCGCGGAACACCCAATAGGCCCAAGCGGTGTAGGCGAGAATGACCGGAACCATGATGCCCGCGCCGACCAGCATGAACAGCTGGCTTTCGTAGGGAGCCGCCGCTTCCCAGATGGTGATCCGGCCGGGAATGACGTCGGGCCACATCGACACGCCAAGGCCGACCAGGCTCAGGCCGAACAGACCCAGCGCATAGAAAAAGGGCGCGGCTTCCTGCTTTTTTGACAGGCTGCGGAAATAGAGCACTGAAATGACCAGCGTCGCCAGCGGGATCTGCGCGGTGGCGATAACGCCGGGATAGGCGAGCCAGCGGCTGTAATATTCTTCCTCGAGAAAGGGCGTGGCGGCGCTGACCGCGATGATGGCGATCAACAGCAAGATGCCGAGCCGGCCAGCATAGCTGTAGCACTGGCGCTGCAGCGCGCCTTCGGTCTTCCAGATCAGCCAGCAGCAGCCGAGCAGCGCATAGCCGGCCAGCAGGGCAAAGCCGGTCAATATGCTGAACGGGGTCAGCCATTCCCACCAGCCGCCGGCGTAAGCGCGGCCTTCGACGGTGATGCCCTGCAAGAGGGCGCCGAGGGTGACGCCCTGGGCAAAGGTCGCGATCACCGATCCGGCGGTAAAGGCGAAGTCCCAGCGCGCCCGGTGCGACGGATCGCGCCAGCGGAACTCGAAGGCCACGCCGCGCAGGACCAAACCCAGCAGCATGGCGATCAAAGGCGCGTAGAGCGCTGGCAGGATGATCGCATAGGCGAGCGGGAAAGCCGCCAAAAGTCCGCCTCCTCCAAGCACCAGCCAGGTCTCATTGCCGTCCCAGACCGGCGCGATGCTGTTCATCGCCGTGTCGCGGTCCGTTCCCACCTTGAAATTGGGAAACAAGATGCCGATGCCGAGATCAAAGCCATCCATGATCACATAGACAACCACGGCAAAGGCGATGATGCCCGCCCAGATGACAGTCAGGTCGAACCCGTTCATGACGCTGCTCCTTCCTCATGATCCCCTTCGAGCACTGCCGCCGCCGGGGTGATGCCGGCCGAACGGATCGGCGCGTCGTCGGGCGCCGGTTCGTGTGCCTCGGGCGTTTTCGCCGCCAGCTTGAAGATGTAGACGATGCCGGCGCCGAAGACGATGAAATAGACCACGACAAAGGCGAGCAGGGACATAGCGACGGCCGGTGCGTCCAGAGGCGCGGCGCTCTCGCTGGTCCGCAGCAGGCCATAGATGGTGAACGGCTGGCGACCGACTTCCGTCGTCACCCAGCCGGCGAGCACGGCGATGAAGCCCGACGGCCCCATCACCAGCGCGGCGCGGTGCAGCCAGGTCCAGTCATAGAGCTTCTTGCGCGTCCGGGCGAGCAGGCTCCACAGACCGATGCCGAGCATGGCAAAGCCGAGACCGACCATGATCCGGAACGCCCAGAAGACGATACCGACGGGTGGCTGGTCGGCTTCGGGAATCGTGTCCAGCCCGGCCAGCGGCGCATTGAGATCATGCTTGAGGATCAGCGACGAGGCCTTGGGTATCTCGATAGCATAGTCAACCCGTTTCTCCTCGCTGTTGGGAATGCCGAACAGGATCAGCGGCGCACCATCGGGATGGCTGTCATAATGGCCTTCCATCGCCATGACCTTGGCCGGCTGATGCTCCAGCGTGTTGAGGCCGTGCAGGTCGCCCATGAATATTTGGGTCGGTGCCACCAGCGCCGCCATCCACATCGCCATGGAGAACATTTTGCGCGCGCCAGGGTTGGTCTTGTCTTTCAGCAGATGCCAGGCCCCGACCGCGCCGACCGCAAAGGCGGTGGTCAGATAGGCGGCCAGCACCGTGTGCACCAGGCGGTAGGGGAAGCTGGGGTTCCAGACGATGTCCCACCAGCCTGCCGCGGGCACGAACTGGCCGACATCATTGATCGCATAGCCGACCGGCGTCTGCATCCAGCTGTTCACCGACAGGATCCAGAAGGCGGAGATGAAGGTGCCGATGGCAACGGCCAGCGTCGCGACGAAATGCAGCTTGCGGCCGACCTTGTTGATCCCGAACAGCATGACCCCGAGAAAACCGGCTTCGAGGAAAAAGGCGGTCAGCACTTCATAGGCCATGAGGGGGCCGATGATAGGCCCGGCCTTGTCGGAGAAGACCGACCAGTTGGTGCCGAACTGGTAGGACATGACGATTCCCGAGACCACGCCCATGGCGAAGACGACGGCGAAAATCTTCAGCCAGTAGCGGTAGAGATTGGCGTAGACGCCCTTGTCGGTTTTCAGCCACAATCCTTCCAGCACCGCGAGATAGCTGGCGATGCCGATGGTGAAAGCGGGAAACAGGAAGTGGAAACTGACGGTGAAGGCGAATTGCACACGCGCCAGAAGAATTGCGAGTTCATTGTCGATCATATCAGGCCTCTTGCCTTCCAAATATCAATATCAGTGTCGGCGTTATCTTCGTTTTCCGCAATTGCAATAATCGCAGTATAAGCTTCGTTCTGCGAAAGAAAAACCTGCCCGGAGAGCTGCTCGAGAAAATGCGAGCGCTTCAGCGCGTCCATCACCGGTCCCTTGACCTCCGAGAGATGCAGCGAGATGCCGCCGTCCGCCAGACGGTGGTTGATCGCCTCGATGCTTTCCAGCGCGGAGGCATCGATCGCGTTGACCGCCGAGCACATCAGGATGACGTGGCGGACGCTTTTCTGCTCGGCGACCTGTTCGAGGATGAATTCCTCGAGCCAGCGCGCGTTGAGATAGGTCAGGCTCTCGTCGATCCGGATGGTCAGGATGCGGGGATCGGTGAACACCTTGTGCCGGTTGACGTTGCGGAAATGCTCGGTCTCGGGGACCCGGCCGACGATGGCGGCATGGGGCCGCGAGCTGCGCCACAGGAACAGCGCGAGGCTCAGGCCGACCCCCGCGATGACGCCCGGCTCGACGCCGGCGAGCAGAGTGACAATGATGGTCGCTGCCATGGCGGCAAAATCCATTTTCGAATAGCGCCAGATCGTCCGCGGCGTCTTGAAGTCGACCAGGCTGAGCACAGCCACGATGATGGTTGCGGCCAGCGTGGCGATGGGAAGGGAAGCGAGCAGCGGCGTAAGAAACAGCGCTGCCAATGCGATGCCGACCGCGGTGAAGGCTCCTGCGGCGGGCGTTTCGGCTCCGGCATCAAAATTCACCACCGAGCGGGCAAAGCCGCCGGTGACCGGATAGCCGCCGGAAAAAGCTGCCGAGATATTGGCGGCACCGAGACCGATCAGTTCCTGATCCGGGTCGATGCGCTGGCGGCGCTTGGCGGCCAAGGTCTGGCCGACCGACACGGATTCGACAAAGCCGATGATGCTGAGCAGCAACGCCGGTATCGCCAGCGTTTTCCAAAGCTCCAGATCGAGCAGCGGAACCGAGAAGGGCGGCAGGCTCTGCGGAATATCGCCCACCACGCTGACTCCCTTGGCCTCCAGATCGAACAATATCGTGGCGATGGTCGAAACAGCAACGGCGGCAATCGGCCCGGCCTTGGCCAGCAGCTCCGCCGGACGCGCGGGAATGCCGATCCGCATCAGCAGCGGCTTCAGTCCCTTGCGGACCCAGAAGAGAAAGGCGGTCGCCGAGATGCCGATGATCAAGGTCGGGATATTGGTGGTGCCGATTGTTGCGGCAATGCTGGACAGCAGTTCGGGCATGGCCGCGCCGCTCGCCTTGATCCCGAAAATCGATTTCAGCTGGCTGGTAGCGATGATGATGCCGCTGGCGGTGATGAAACCCGACACCACCGGATGGGAGAGCAGATTGGCGAGAAAGCCGAGCTTGAATATGCCGAGAAGCAGGAGGAACAGGCCCGACAGCAGCGCCAGTACCAGAGCGGCGGCAATGAAGTCGGCGCTGCCGGGAGGCGCAATGGCGCTGGCGGCGGTCAGGGTCATCAGCGACACCACCGCCACCGGTCCGACCGCCAAGGTCCGGCTGGTCCCGAATATCGCATAGGCGATTAGCGGCAGAATCGAGGCATAGAGGCCGATTTCGGGCGGCAGTCCCGCAAGCATGGCATAGGCCAGGCTCTGCGGGATCAGCATGATCGTGACGATGATCGCGGCGACGCCGTCATTGGTCAGCGTTGTGCTGTTATAGCGGCTGCCCCAATCGAGGATCGGCAAATAGCGGGCGATTTTCATGGGACCGTCTTAGTCCGCACCAATCCGGTGCGGCTTGACCATCCATTCGCGGCCCTTGAGCATGCCGTGCCAGTAGACCGGCGGCAGGATCGTGTCCTTGAGCAGCCAGGACAATCGCGAGGGCCTTGTACCGTCGATCAGCCAGTTGGGGAAACTCGGCAGCAATTTGCCGCCATAGCCGAATTCGGCGAGCACCACCTTGCCGCGCTCGACCGTCAGCGGGCAGCTGCCATAGCCATTATAGTCGGCAATCGGCGGCTTGCCCTCCAGTGCGGCAAGCGCGTTGACGGCAACCACCGGGGCCTGTTTGCGCACGGCGGCCATGGTCTTGGCATTGGGCGCGTTACAGGCATCGCCGAGCGAAAATATATTGGTATATTTCGTGTGTCGTAACGTGGCGGGATCAACTTCGACAAAACCGCTGTCGGCGGCCAGCGGGCTGGACCGGACAAAGCCGGGAGCCCGCTGCGGCGGTACCACATGGAGCATATCGAATTTCACTTCGACGCGTTTGGTTGTGTCGCCACGCTTCTGTTCGAAAGTGGCAATCCGTGCCGGTCCGTCGACCGCGACCAGCTGCGATTCGAGGTTGAGATGGGCATTATATCGATCAATATATTCCATCAACGCCGGCACATATTCCTTCACGCCGAACAGCGCCGCGCCGGTGTTGTGGAACTGCACATCGATATCGCCCAGCACGCCCTGTTTTTCCCACTTGCTGCAGGACAGATACATCGCCTTCTGCGGCGCCCCCGCGCATTTGATCGGCATCGGCGGTTGGGTGAACAGAGCGGTCCCGCCGGTCATGTCCTTGACCAGCCGATAGGTATAGGGCGCGAGATCGAAGCGGTAATTGGACGTGACACCGTTTTGGCCGAGTGTCCCGGTCAGGCCGTCAATCGCCTCCCAGTCCAGCTCGATACCCGGACAAACGATCAGCACTTCATAGCCGATTTGCTGTCCGTCGGCGGTGTGGACCGCGTTATTCTCGGGATCGAAGGAACGGACGGCCGACTGGATCCACTGCGCGCGGGCCGGGATCAGGTCCTTTTCCTTGCGATGAGTGAATTCAGCGGAAAAGGCGCCGCCGCCCACCATGGTCCAGCCGGGCTGGTAATAATGGTCGTCGGACGGGTCGATGATCGCGAGCGAGATAGTCTTGTTCCGCTTGAGCATGCTGGCGGCGGTTGCAATCCCAGCCGATCCGCCGCCGACGATGACGACGTTGAAGCGGCTGGATTTTGATGGAGTTTTCTCTGTTTTGGCCTGCGCCATCTCTGTCAGTTTTGTCGACCGGGTACCGGAACGGCAATATGCGAGGACGGGAGCGGGCAGGCCAGCCAGCGCTGCGGCCATTTTCTCGCCGTCCTGATCGGTGATCGCGCCTGACACGGCCGGGACATATGCGAACTGCAGGCCAGCCTTTTTCGCGGCCTCCGCCACGGCGGCAGAACCGGGATGGTCGCCTTCTTCCTCGTCGGGCCGGTTGCAGATGATCGCTTTGAAACCGGCTTTCGCCAATGCCGTGACATCGCTGAGCTCCAATTGCGGCGATACGCTAACGGCGTCGTTCAACTTCGTGACTTCTGGCTTGCTCGTCATTGGACATCCTTCATTATCGTGTCTCTGCTTAACTTGTCGCCCGATGCGCGATCATGCCCGCCAGCAATGCGCCCACGAAGGCCAGGGCGGGCAGGGGGTTGATCGCCAGATCGGCCAGACCCGGTCCCGGGCAAAGGCCGCTGATTCCCCAGCCGGTGCCGAACAGCACCGCGCCGATGGTCAGTTTACGGTCGATCAGCGTGGTGCCGGGCAGCGAGAAATGCGCGTCGGCAAAGGGTTTGTCGAGCCGCCGCTGGAGGATCCAGGCAATCGCCATCGGGATCATCGCGCCACCCATGACAAAGGCGAGGGTCGGGTCCCAGCGACCGAAGAGATCGAGAAAGCCCCGGACCCGCGCCGGATCGGCCATGCCCGAGAAGGCCAGACCCGCACCGAACAGGGCTCCGGCAAAAAGGGCTATCAAAATCTGCTTCATAGCAAGCCTCCTGCGCGCATCAGCGCGACCGTGACAAAGCCGCTGGCCATGAAGATGGCCGTGGCGATCAAGGAGCGCGGGGACAGGCGCGACATGCCGCAGACACCGTGGCCGCTGGTGCACCCCGAACCAAGCCGCGTGCCATAGCCGACCAGCAGGCCGCCGATGACCAGCGGAATGACCGAGGGCGGAAAGCGGGTCTCGATCCCGCCGGTGAGCTGGGCGATTATGAAGGCTCCCAGCGGTAGGCCGATAACAAAGGCGATGGCTATGCCACGCGGCGCACCGCTGTCGGCAATGCCGGTGGCGCGCGCCGCCAGTCCGCTGACCCCGGCGATACGACCGAGGCCAAGCAGCATCACGGCGGCGGCGACACCGATCATCAGTCCGCCGATGAGGCCCTCCAGCGGCATGGCATGGGGAAAGGTTGCGAGCATCAGACGCCGTTCAACGGAACTTTGAGGTAGCGCACGCCATTGTCTTCCTCGGGCGGCAGATGGCCGGCCCGCATGTTGACCTGTACCGAGGGCAGGATCAGCCGCGGCATATTCAGCGTCTTGTCGCGTTCGGTCCGCATTTTGACAAATTCATCCTCGGTCACGCCGTCATGGGCATGGATATTATGCTTCCGCTGTTCCGCCACGGTGGTTTCCCACACATATTCGTCGCGACCCTCCGGCAGATAGTCGTGGCACATGAACAGGCGGGTGGTTTCGGGCAACGACAACAGGCGCCGCATCGACCGGTAAAGCTGGCGAGCGTCACCACCGGGGAAATCGGCCCGGGCGGTCCCGTAGTCCGGCATGAACATCGTGTCGCCGACAAAGACCGCATCGCCGACGACATAAGCAATATCCGCCGGCGTATGGCCGGGCACGTGCATCACCGTTACATCGAGATTGCCGATCTTGAACGTATCGCCATCAGCGAACAGCCGGTCAAAATCCGATCCGTCGCGCTGGAACTCGGTTCCGGCATTGAACAATTTGCCGAAAACGTCCTGTACCGTCACGATATGCTCGCCAATGGCAATCTTGCCGCCGAGCTTCTCCTGCAGATAGGGCGCAGCCGACAGATGGTCGGCATGGGCATGGGTTTCGAGCAGCCACTGGACCGTCAGGCCCTGCTCCTCGACATAGGCAATCACCTCGTCGGCGGACTCGAAGGAAGTCCGGCCGGAAGCCGGGTCGAAATCGAATACGCTGTCGATGATGGCGGCGCATTTCGTCTCCTTGTCGTGCACGACATAGGTCACCGTGAAGGTCGGCTGGTCGAAAAAAGCCTTGATAACGGGGATGTGCCGCTGCGCGCGGGAAATTTGATCTGTTGCATGAATCAGTGCCGAATCAGTCATAGGTAATTCCTCAAATTCATATTTACATAAACTATGTAATACATTATATGTGTTGCGTCAATATGCCAAGGCTGCCAATTCCGGCGAGAGGTGAAATAAATGTCAGACGCGTTGCAGATAAAGTCAGGATCATTGCGTATCGGGGATGTCGCCCCGGACTTTCAGGCGCGCACAACCCATGGTCCGGCAAAATTGTCCGATTATCGCGGCCGGTGGTTGATCTTCTTTTCTCATCCCGCCGATTTCACGCCGGTCTGCACCACAGAATTCGTTGCCCTCGCCCGTCATCAGGACCAGTTTGAAGCGATGGACTGCGCCTTGCTGGGCCTGTCGGTGGACAGCCTCTATTCCCATCTCGCCTGGGTCCGGGCGATCGAGGACAGGTTCGGGGTCAACATCCCTTTTCCGATTGTCGAGGACCCGAGCATGGCGGTCGGCCGCGCTTTCGGGATGATAGATGAAACCGCCGCCGATTCCGCCGCGATGCGCGCGAGCTATTTTATCGATCCGGAGGGCGTGATCCGCGCGTCCACCTGCTATCCGCACAATGTCGGACGTTCGGTTGACGAGATGGTGCGCCTGCTTGCCGCCCTGCAACTTGCCGACAAGGCGGATGTCCTGGTTCCGGAAGGGTGGCAGCCCGGCGATGATGTGCTGCAGATACCGCCGCTGTCGCCGACGGATATCGACCGGGAGGATGACTGGTTCTGCCGAAAAGTGAAAGCCCCGTGACGGCCATTTACGAAAGCCGAGACCGCGCCGATGCCGCGACCGAGAAGCTGAAAATCTTCGCGCAGCCGCAGCGGCTGATGATCCTGTCCTTTCTGCTGCGCGGCGAACGCAGCGTCAGCGAAATCGATGCCGCGACGGGCATCGGCCAGCCGGCACTCAGCCAGCAGCTCGCTGCCTTGCGGCAGGCGGATGTCGTGAAAACCCGCCGCGAGGGCAAGCAGATCTGGTATGATCTTGCCGATGATGCCTCGCGCCTCTGTGTGCGGACGATGGAGGCTCTGCTGACCGATGATCCCGATCCACAGCAGATATTCGAAGCTGTAACGAAGACTGGCACGCCGGTAAAAAAGGCAGAAACCGGCACAGGAACGGCGGGTTTCGCGAAAATATTATAGCATGAAGGGATAGCAGCATGGGCGATGAAGCCACCGCTCCGGGCGATAAGCCGGAAGAACTGAAACCGGAAGACTGGGCCGGTGAAATGGGACTGAAATGGCTGGCCAATCTTTCGCTGTTCGAGCAGATGATCGCACCGATAGGCGAAGCCCTGCTGGCGCGCGCAGACTATCAGGATGGGACGACAGTGATCGATCTGGGATGCGGCGGCGGTGCCACAACGCTGGCGATCGCCGATGCGGTCGCGCCATCCGGCAATGTCATGGGCCTTGATATTTCACCCGATCTCATCGCCGCAGCGCAGGAACGGGCAGACAATTCCGGTGCCGGGAATATCGCCTTTACCTGTGCCGACGCCGCTACGGTTCAACTGGCGGACGCGCCTTACGACCGGCTTTTCTCTCGCTTCGGCAGCATGTTTTTTGACGACCCGGTTTCCGCATTCCGGAATCTCCATGGTCTGCTGCGCGAGGGTGGGCGGATCGATCTGGCGGTCTGGGGCCCGCCGCGTGACAATCTCTGGATGATGGAAATGATGGGCGTTGTCAGGAACCATGTCGAAATTCCGCCAGCGGTGCCGCGCGCGCCGGGGCCGTTTGCCTTTGAAGATCTGGACTATCTCGGCGAGATTCTGGCCGGCAGCGGTTTCACCAATGTCGACGTCGCCAGCTATGAAGCGCTTCAGCCGGTCGGCGGGATCGGCGCAACGCCGGAGAAGGCCGTTGAATTTGCCTTCGCATCCATGGCCGTCGGTCGCGCGCTGGCCGACAAGGGCGCGGCCGTCATCGAAGCCGCCAGCAAGGAACTGGCCGACCTGTTCGCGAAATATCATATAGCCGGCGAAGGCGTGATGATGAAGGGCAAGGTCTGGATGGTCTCGGCCACCGCCTGATTTCTCGCGGATTTGCCTGTGATTGCGCCCGGCCCGGAAGGAGGGCGAATAGACTGTAATTTCAGGTGATTTCAACGAGCTCCAGGAGTTCGCCTGCAGGGCCGATCGTGGTGCCGACACGACGGTCCTGATATATAGGTCCGCTGCGCTGCCGCGGACGTGCGATCCATTCGATATCGAGCGTGTCCAGTTCGTTGATTGCCAGCGTCACCAGACTGTTCCCCGGGGGCAGCATGCCATTCTGTACCGGTCGTTCGGTCGCTGCGGCCGGATAGGCATCGATTTCGACGATTGGCAGACGCCCGGCCTGCACCATCGTCAATCGGTGCTGCGTGCCGTCTTCAAAGCCAAAGGCCTTGTTGATCATGGTATAGTTGATCTCGTGACTGTCACCCAGATCGAGATGCAGGCGTTGCTGATACCATTGCAACGCGGAATCGAGATTTCCGGTTGCCAAAATGACGATGAAGATCTGATCAGTGAGGGATTCCGCCTTGGGCAGATCGCTGGTTGGTGTGTTCTCATGGACTTCGTTCAAATATAGCATTTCGCCGCCACGGCCGGTCACTTGCATCGGCACGAAATAGGGCAGGCTTGGAATCGTTCTGGGAGGGCCGATGATATTGAAGCCGGACTTTTCCAGTCTGGCTGGCCAACCAAAGACGTCCTGCACGCTCAGCTCATATGCTGCCCAGCCGAAGCTGGTTGTCGGTTTGAATTTGGCAGGGACCGGTTGCTCCACCAGTCTAATGAAGCATTCCGCGCCACTTTGCGGCTGCAAGGTTGCGATTCGGCGGCCCAAAATACCGGGCGCTGACCAGCTGACAGATTCCTCTGCCGAGACAATACGGTCTTCAATAAGCTTCAATCCGAGATGGACACAATAGTCGAAAAGAGCGCCATCCATATCGGGCGTGGTGACAATGCCGCCCAGAATGCTGCCGTGGGTGATTATATGTGTCATTGAACATCAGCCTTTATCTGTCAGGCAAAGCGGCATCGCCTGTCTAAACGCAGCGGCTGCTACGATGCTGCGCTGACCGGCGGTGCAACTTCCGATTTTTCGCCCGACCCCGAGCAAATCACGCTGCCGCCCAACAGACTGGTTGTCGCGCGGGACCCTCCATCGCCTGTGTGATGACCGTCCGCAACGGGAGTGTGACATTATTCGCTTCTCTCCGGGGTTTTGCTTCCGCGGGCACGGAAAGTGGCATCAGCTAATGCATCTCTTCACCACCCGAGATATTCAGGGCCTCGCCCGTCATATATTGCGCATCATCGCTCGCCAGCCATGCACAGACCGACGCCGTATCGCTGGGCAGGCCCGGACGGCCGGAAGGGTTTTTTGCAGCCATGTTCGCGAGATAGGCCTCTACCGTCTCGAAACCGAGCAGCTTTGAGAAATATGCATTTTGCTCTGCCCCCAGCGCGGTAGTGACATGATTGGGACAGACAGCGTTCACGGTAATGCCGCTTGATGCGAGTTCGATCGCGCTGGCACGGGTTAGTCCGACCATTCCGTGTTTTGAGCTGACATAGGCGGCAAGATGGGTGAATCCGCTCTTGGCGGCCTGACTGGCTATATTGATGATCCGGCCGCCGCGCCCCTGATCGATCATCGCCCTGGCCGCTGCCTGTGTGCAATAGAATGCACCCGACAAATTGACTCCAATGACTTTGGCCCAGTTCTCGGGTGTAACGTCGAGCAATGGTTCCATCATAAAGCCGATTCCGGCATTGTTGACCATGATGTCGATGCCACCGAACGCATCCACTGTCTCGGATACCAGGCGGTTACAGGCTGTGGCGTCGCTGACATCGCAGGGAACGATGGCGGTCTTCGCCCCCCGCGATTGCAATTCCTCGGCAACCTTATGGGTTTCTTCATCGACCCTGATGTCAGAGACCACACAATTGGCTCCTTCATCGGCGAAGCGTTGCAAAATGCCCTGGCCCAGTCCCTTTTCCTTGCCCGAGCCGGTGACGACGATAGTTTTTCCCGTGAAACGCATGGTCAAAGGCTTTCCGTCAATATGAAAGTGGGGTTGTCGGCATAGTCCTGAAATGGTTTTGCGAGCGCTGCGAATGCCGGATCGGATACGTCATCGACAAATGCGTCCAGGCCCGTGATATCGATAATTTCGAGATATTCATAAGGGGATTGCCCATCGCTGCCGAACAGGCCGGTCGCGCGTAGGACGCTGAAAGACGTTACCGAGTGAAGCGCATTGACTGCCGGGATGTCGCGGTTTTTGGCCCATTGCTCATATTCGGCAATGTCGACGCCTTGCTTCAGGTTGAACAGACAGATGATGCGCATATTGTTTCCTTATCCGGATTCTGACCACGTGAAATTTGTCCTAGGAGGCAAGCCAATAGCGGGCGATCTCGAAATCGCCTTTTGGCCGTCGTGCGAGCATTGAAGGGCAAGGATATTCTGTTTCAACCCGCATCAGACGATAACGGCTGATTAGAAATGGCCGGCTCGGGAAAGATCTTTCGCGCCTCGGACAAATGGTAAACGGCAATCGCAACGGCGGAGCGTGAACAGATGAGTGAATCCCCATTGGACTGGATGGCGCTGGCCAACAGAAAAGCCAAAGGCAAGCGGCCGGACTATTTTGACAATGGCCAGGACGAATTGATGCTTTCGATGTTGATGGCGCTGGTCGGTGAAGTTTCGGTCGTGCGCGAACGGCTGGATACGGTAGAGCGGTTGCTGGACAGCCAGGGCTGTATTGAGCGGTCGGACATAGAGGCTTTCGTTCCCGATCAGGAGCAAGCCCTCGAACGAGGCATGCTGACACGCGAGTTTATTTTTCGCGTGATGCGGGGGCCGCATCAGGCGGCTGAAGCGTTAAAGGAAAATGAACCGGCACTGTCGGAAGTCAGCAAGGAATTGCGCGACATCTGACTTTGGCCTTTGTCCACCGCCGGACGCCAGAACGGGTCCGGACAGGGACCCTTCAGCGCTATGAATTGCTGCTCCGGCGCTGTTGCCATCAAGGGCGGAGAATTGCAGACCGAGTTCCACCGGTTCCGATAGTCTCGATCTGCAGCATCCCGCTGGCTGGATTTTAGAAACTGATATTCTTGGGTTCTTCGAAATCCGTCCAGTTCTGCCAATCGGCGGTAACGAATTTTTCATCGATCAAGGTGCGCATGAAGCAAACGCCATCGCGGAACCACTGCCAGGTCCGGGCCCGGTTTTTGACGGCTTCGTCGACCTGGATCATTTCATAAAGATAGACATTGTCCTGTCCCTTGCGGACCCAGTTCAGACAGGTTGACAGATTATTGTCGTCCGGCTGCATTGCGGCGGCCCAACCCTTGATCAGATCATTGTCCCACCAGATCCGGCCGTCGCGGTAATTGGCCGGAAACTCGCGCGTTTCGGATTTCCCGTCGGCCCAGAAATAATAATTGGTCTGATGATAGTCAGATGGCTTGCCATCCTCGGGAATCCGGCAAATCAATCGTGATTTGTGCGCATCGGTCAGTTCCCCGGTTACCGCGTCATAATAGCGGTAAATGCCCTCCCAGACGCCTTCATTGGCAGCTAGCAAAGGCATATTTTTGCGTAATTCAATAGAATTGGACATGATAATTCCCTTGGTGATCAAATATTAGGTGCTGCTTCCGACATGAAAACCCTTCGAAAGCGGCGCGGATGCAAAAATCAGAATGTCAAAAACCTTGCCCTGGTCGTTGATTTCGAAAAAATTGCAGTTCGACATATGCGTTTCCTCGCCATCATCGTCCCGCAGGGAGATATTGAACCGGGCGGCGACGCGCTGGTTATCGACATCGACCGCGGTGATGAAGTCGCGGAAATGGATGACCGGAAAGCTTTGGATAAAATCGGCGAGATGATCGCGGAGCGCAGCTTTACCAGTATAGGTAAAATTGCTGCTGGGAATCCGCATTTCGCAATCGTCGGCCATGCCTTCCATAACCCCATCCAGATCATGGGCGTTCAGCATTTCGAAGAAATTGGTAATACAGGTTTGATAGAGCTGTTCGCGCGTCAGGGCCATGGAGGGATCTTTCTAGTTGGTGACACAGTCCAGCACATCGCGCATCGATATGTTTTCTGAAACTGCAAATATTGCTTCGAAAAGAGCATGGGCATTGCCCCGGTAGCCGGCTGTCTCAAAGCAAAAGTCCGCTTTGGCAATCTGGTCGGCACGATCCATCGGTCGACCGGGCGAGCCGTAAGGAATGTCGACAAATTGCGTTATGACCTGCCCATCGTTCAGCGCGATCTCGATAGTCTGGGGAGAAAGGGCATTGGGGTCCGGATTTCCGTCGAGCGTGCAACGGACTTTCGCGGCATCTGCTTCAGCCTGAGCGGAAGCCATATGGTCCGATGTGAACAGCCGCGGGTCAATCCTGCCATCCCGGATCATCATGGGAGCAATGAATTGCATGCACAGCCGTGCATAGGCGGCGCTCATATTGGGGTTATATTCTCGCCCGACCAGCAGCATGATGAGCGGCGGGACATGAACCTTGATACTGGAGATATCATCCATGCCGAAGCTGTTTTGCGCCGCAAGATCAATAAGTGCGGTCAATGTTGCTTGGGTAGCCCGTCCGGCAGGAAAGGGCTTGTGCGCCACTTCCTCAATTTTCCACGGAGCAGCCCATTGCGCGAATTGCGCATCCAGATTGCTGGCGGTCTCGATTAGAGAAAAATAGCCGAATTTCCCGTCGATAATGTCATGCGGTGCGCAAATTCCTGCAGCAGCCAGATCGGCGGCCGTGAGAGCCGCGCGGGCGGCAATACCAATCTGTAACGGTAAAACCTCGGAGCCTTCCCAGTGCGCCTGCATGGTTCCCGATACCTGACTATAGGCCAGTCCGAGAAGATCGAACATTTGCGTTCGCGTAAATTTCCGCAGATAGGCCAGGGCAACTGATGCGCCCATCAGGCCTGCAGTGGATGGACGGAAGAAGCGAGGGTGAGTCTGCGATCCGGCACCAAAAAATACCGCGGTCTCGACCCCGAGGACAAGCGCTCGCAGGGTCTCGTCGAGCGAAATATCGCTGGTCTCGGTTTCGCTGATCAGCGCTGCGGTGGTCGTGCACAGAGCGATTACAACTGACGGCTCGTGAAGCGCATCCCATTCGAGACAGTGGATTTGCGTACCGTTGACCACGGCTGCTGCATGTGGGGACAGGCGGACATCGGGACGACCCAATATTCTGACGTCGCCCTCGCCGTTTGCAGACCAGCCTTGCGCTGCCGAAAAGACTTTGTCGCTAACCGCTTCACAGCGTCCGGCGACGCCGACGGCCAATGTGTCTGCCAGAAAGATGCGCGCTTTCTCGAGCGTATCTGCTGATAGCGCGACATCGCGGAATGCCATGATCTTGTCCACCAGACGCTCGGTCGTTGGGCAAGAATCGCGGCTCTCGGCGGATGATGATGGGCTGTTGTTCACCCGACAGCATTGGCAGATTATTGTGTATCTGCGATCCACCGCTGTATGATCTATCCGCAGTTCGGTTAAACTGGCTGGGCCTGCCGATGGAGCCGAGTGGCGGATTCAGTTTTTCAAACCGCTGAGCAACAGGTTCGGAAGCAAGCTATTGTCCCATTCAATCGGCTTGTCGGGAGAATTCCCCATTCGGAGAATGACCATATTCTGGGATGGAATGATGTAAACCGTCTGGTTTCCATTGCCATCGAAAAGAAACAAGTCATCGGCGAGATAAGGCCGGCTGTGCCATATTTTGGCGGCTGGAGAGTCCGGTCCCATAAAGCCTCTCCTTTCGGCATATGGTGTGCCCAGCCAGACACCCAGCCCATAATGGATATTGTGGGCCCCCGGCCGCCGCATTTCACTCACAAACCCTGGTGGTAGAATCGCCCGGCCATCCACGGTTCCGTCATTTGCCAGCAAGATGGCAAGCTGCAACCAACTGCGCGCCGGCAGGTTCATGCAGCATCCCGAATGTGGCGTTCCGTCATTCCGGTTGAACCAGATATTTCCGCCGGCCGCGCCGATAGGTTGGAGGATTTCTTCGCCGACAAAGCGATCGTAGCGCTGACCAGTGGCGCGTTCGATGACAATGGCAACGAGATCGCCTGCGGCGTTGCTGTAGCTATATTTGCTACCGGGTTCCGATGTCAGCGGATATTCGTCAATGATATAGCGTTCGTGATAGGGGTCGAGATAGGCTCGGTTCCAGTGGTTATCTGCCTCCATCGCGAAAGATTGTTCCAGCAGGCCGGTTTCCATCGCCAGCATGTGTCGGATGGTCATGTCGGCTTTGTCGGTGTTTTTCCATTCCTGGACAAAATGGCTGACCGGCTGATCGAGCGAGCGGATTTTCCCCAGTTGAATGGCACGACCGATTGCGATGGCGGTCAGCGGTTTGGACAGTGATTTCGACGGGAGCAAATCGTCGCTCGCGATCCCGCCAAAATAATGTTCGGAGAGCATCGCGCCATTGCGCCAGACAATCAAGGCGCTGCTATTTGTTGCTGCGGCATATTGTCTGGCCGATTCCATTGCCTCGGGCGAGATCTGCTGCTGTCGCGGATTGCTCTGTGGCGTCCGAATTAGCTTGGCTCCGTTGACGGGTGCCAGAATGTCATAATCTGCTCGGCCCCCGCTTGCCATCATGGCCTGATATCGCTGATGAAAGATTTCATCCGAACCGGATGGCCGATCACGCCAGGTCTGACCCGCCGGTTTTTGCGGCAGTTGCGCGCACGAAGTAACGGCAAATATAGCAAGAGCCAGCAATGTTCGTTTGCAGACTGCGCGCGCCAAGTTCACCATGGCTATCCTTTTGCCGTGTCGCGCAGCACATCCTGATAGCGTTCACCGCTATCATCTGTTGCTTGTTCGAGCGCTTTTTTCTGGGTGACGTAAAACAGACGGTCGAAGAACGACTGGCGGCGCTCTTCCCGCTGGTTTAACGATTCCGGGGTAGGGGTATAGCGATCAATTTCTGATTCCAGATCAATACCATTATCCGAGACGATCTTTTCGATTGTGTCCATCCGGTCGCGCATGGTGCAGAATTCGCTGGCCAGAACCATGATCATCGACATGGCCTCGTCCATTCCCTCAGTGGCATAGAAATCCGGTCTCTTGCCTTTTGCGTGACGCGGGGTCTGAGTCTCGGGCGCTGTCTGTTCCGTCGCCATATTCATTCTGTTTTGCCTTTCTGAGCAATCAGGACTTCCCAGCCACCGCCTGGAGCATATTCACCCGCGACAAATTTGCGGTCGGTTAGCGCGGCTTGTTCAGCCTCGGACAGTTCCATGACGGCCATTGGTGCAGTATCGAAACGGATTGTGCCGGGAGCAAATCCTGCATCGCTGGCCAATTTGATCTGGTCGATTTCGCGCATCGCGCCCCAGAAGGGTTCGTTGTTATAATAGGTTTCATTGTCGAGAATGAACTGCATGAATGGACCCATTTTACCGAACGGTGGCAGATCGGCGTGGATCATATAGCCGCCGGGCTTTAGCAGCCGATAGCATTCATCGAAAATTCGCGGCATAGCCTTGCCACTCGTTTCATGCAGCAGGATATGGCTGACAATCAGGTCAAAGCTTTGGTCGGCAAAGCTGGTCTCTTCCGCATTTTCTTGCAGAAAGCCGACATTCAGTTCCTTGGCCGCCGCTCGGGCGTGAGCATAGCGAATGCAAGGACCGGCCACGTCAATTCCGGTGACTTCGGCATCCGGAAACTCTTCCTTGAAGGGCAGTGTCGAATGGCCAATGGTGCAACCCATGTCCAATATGGTTTCGGGCGCAAATTCCGGCAGATTACGCTTGATATAGTTGCAAACCGAGCGACCCATATCGTCGTTGTCGGGACCCATGTAGCCCATTGCGTATAGATAGACACCGCGATCATAGAGCGCGCCCGCAAATATATCCTTGTCCGAGCGGCTGCTTGCATAGCCGCCTGGCATGCAATGGATATCGATTGCACTGACATAACGGGGTACGTCGAAATCCTCGCTGGTTTTCAACATCGAGGGGGACTGGGCCGACAGCGTTTCGGCTTTTTCCGTTAATGGACCGAGATCACGTTCCAGCGGATCGATGACGGAAGACCAGAGCAGTTCCTGAGCAATCCGAGTCGACGAGGCATAAGTCTGAAAATAAGGATCGGTGACCATTGCTTTGCGAATGTCGTGCCGGTCGGCCGGAGGCCGGCCGTGCTCCTTCTGGAATGTGCGCGTTACCCGTCCTTCGAAAACCGGTGTCAGGCCCGGCAGCAACCCATTCTGGATATATTGACGAAAGCTTTTGCTGAACTCCTGCCGCATTCGGTCATCATGGTTGCCCACCGGCAAAAGGTCATGAGGGGCCTGCTGAAAGATGTTTTGATTCATTTCGTTCTGCTTTTTTGAAGTTGCAACACCCAAGGCGACAATTCTACCCGATAAGTCTATACAAGGCTCGGTTCATATTTGCTCACCCGATATCGATTATCCACCATGCGGATAGATACGCTTACCAAGCTGGCTGCGCTGGCGATTTGCTTCGAGGGTGACATCCAAGCCAATGAGTGGATGCGGCAGGGCCGATCAGACTGTCAGATCCTACCTGCCTTTTCACGGCGTGATCGAGAGTATGTCTAATGTCAGAATCAAAATCTGCGAAATTCAGAACCTGGATCGAGGAAAGTGAGTATCTGGGGCCTGTATGGGCCTTTGCCTATATTCTGCTGACGGTGACCACCACTGTCATGCCGCGGACCGACAAGGTATCGATTTTTCGCGAAACCCTGCGCGGATGGCATTATTCCATTGGCATGATCTTGGGATTGCTGAGCATCCTGCTTTTTATCAAATGGTGGATCGGGCGCAAAAAGGTCGTTCATCCCGCCCTATCGCCAATGGCCAATCGCTGGGCGATGGCATTGGCACTGGTGAGCGTCGCCTCCCTGATGCTGAACCCGCTATTGGGCATATTGAGTGCCTGGGCCGAAGGTCATCATATCCATTTTGGTCCATTGCCTGCGATCCCGTCTCTTGTCGGGGAAAGTCGTGCCCTTTGGTTGTTCACCGGCTATTTCCATTCAGGCATCGGTTTTTCCATGTTGGTGCTACATCTCGTAACGCTTCTCACCGCGCTTTACTTCATCTTTCGTTACGGTGTCGGGATATTGGCCGGGTTTCCGAAAGGGTTCGGCTATTTCACGCTGGGAGGTACGGCGGTATCGGTCTATGCGGCCGTGACTTTCTCCAGTCCGGATCCCGGGCCGCGAGCGGTCGCCATCTACATTATTATCCTGCTGCTTATCTGGGGACTGGCAAAGCTCTCGCGGCGATGGCCCGCTACATCGGATGACCGTGGCGCTGGATTTTCCGGTCCGGGCTTGATTGCCCCGGCACTGGCCTTCATCTTCCTCGGCCTCGGCCTCTACGGGCCATATGCGATGTTCCGGGTCAGTCCGGTCGAAACCGGCGTGCGGGTTGATGCGGCCAAAGGTGTGACCTCTCATGACGAGCCTGTCGTCGTTGTGACAGTCACACCCGAAACAGCTCTTGAGCGGGATGTGCGCGCAGAAAATTTCAAATGGTGCGGATTTTGCCATACGATGAACAAAGGCGGCAAGCATCTTGCCGGTCCCAATCTTTACGGCATTTTTGGACGACCGGTCGGCTCGGTCCCCAATTTCACCTATACCAGCAACATGGCGGCGCATGGCCAGAAAGGCGAGAAATGGGACGACGCCTTGATGGACCGGTTGATCGCTGATCCTGACAAATTCGCGCCAGGAACGACGATGGTGGTCTCCTCCGGAAATGTGACCGACCCGGAACGGCGCAAGGCCATGATCAACATTCTTAAAAAGGAGACAATGGGCGATGCGGTGAGACTGGTCGATGACAGCGGGGTTCCGCTGGAGCCGGTTGTGGCCGAATGAGCAGTTCCGAGTTTTCCAGAGGCTGGAAACCATTGTTTTCCGGAGTCATCGGCGTGGCTACCGGCGCGTCACCGATTCCGTTTAACGTTCTGCCGATCGTATTGGGGCCGATCCATCTGGCTATGGGCTGGTCATTTGTACAGATCAGCATCGGTATCACGATCTACGGAATCATCGGAGCCTTTCTGGCCCCGGCTGTCGGAGCGCTTGCCGACAAATATGGTGTCAAGCCTGTAGCGACAGCCTCGTTGACCGGTTTCGGCATTGCGTTCTCGCTCTTGTATTTCACGCCCGACAATATTTTCGGCTTCTACGCCATCTGGGCGCTGATCGGGATATTGGGCATTGGATCGACTCCCGTCACCTGGAGCCGGACCATCAATATGTGGTTCTATAGAAACCGGGGTCTGGCATTGGGGATCCTGCTATTGGGCACCAGCATTGCCGGCCTGATTGTTCCGCAAATCGCAAATCGTGTTCTCGAAGCATTCGACTGGCGCATGGTTTTTCCGGTTCTGGCCCTGCTTCCCCTGCTGATTGGCCTGCCTCTTGCGCTGGCCCTGTTTCGGGACCCGCAACCGGAAGAGAGGCCAGCCGAAATCAGAAGCCAGGATGGCAATCTGACCGGCATAGGCCTGGGACAAGCCATCAGAGGTTATCGTTTCTGGATTCTGTTCCTATCGGTGGTGCTGATCGCCCTCGCATATGGTGGCGCACATATCCACATGGTACAGATGGTTCAGATGCACGGCCTGACGGCCGGTGAAGCTGCGATCGTGATGAGTATTGTCGCCAGCGGTATATTTGCCGGGCGTATCATCGTCGGTCTTCTGTTTGACAAATTCTGGGCTCCCGGCGTCGCCTTCCCGGTACTGGTTATGCCGGTGATCGCTTGCTGGCTGCTGATTGGCACGGACACTTCTCAGGCGTTGATTTTTGGTGCAGCCTTCCTGCTCGGCTTTGCCGCTGGCGCGGAATCCGATGTCATCTCTTACTTGGCTTCCCGCTATTTCGGGATGGTGGCTTATGGCAGAATCTACGGTTTTCTGTACCTGCCATTTGGAGTGTTCTCGTCTGTTTCGCCGGTACTTTATGGGCTGACGCGTGACACTACCGGAAATTATGATCTGATGCTGATGGTCGCTATGGGTCTCTTTGCTCTGGGAGGACTATTGCTGCTGACGCTGGGCCGCTATCCGGACTGGGCCGTACAGAAGGAATCTTAGTATGAAGCGCGAAGATATTGCTCCACCTTATAGCGCGGTCACCCAGCATCAAATCTTTCCCAAACCGCAGCATGACGAAATTGCCCGGTTCAATTTTCTGGCAAATTTCAATCGCTTCATGGCAACCGCACTCGGTCCGGCAAACAAGCGCGCCTATGAAAGCCGGGTCCTGCCGAAATTTATTCAGGAAATGGGCCGCAAACCGGAAAACCGCTTCGAAATTCGCCATGCCATGAATGACGACCCCTGGCATCGGTTCTGGTCCGCATTGAAACGCAACTCGATGGAGATGCGTCAGCAAAACGGGCGTGCACTAGTGCTGCGACAGATTGAACGGCTCAAGGATGCAGCTTCGTCATATAATGATCCGAACAGTGCAAACAGCAGCCATCTTGAGCTGGATGAGAATATCACCATCCCGCGCTATCAGTCGGCGGTCGATATCCATTGCATGCCGGGAAGTTATCATGGTGAAGAAGTGGAGGGCGATATTTCCGCCGGCGCCAATTACGACTGCGGCATTTTCGCCACCACTGCCGGTGGTATTGGTGCCCTGTCGGACGGTGGCGGTCAGGCACTGGTTGAATGGATCCGGAAGGAGCGTCCCGGCTGGGCGCCGCGCCGTATTCTGGACATCGGTGTCACGGTCGGGCACAATATTGTGCCTTTGGCTCTGGCTTTTCCCGAGACCGAAATCATCGCGATTGATGTTGCTGCGCCGGTTCTGCGCTATGGCCACGCCCGCGCCCGCGCACTCGGGGCAGACAATATCCGGTTTGTCCAGGCCAATGCCGAAGATCTTTCGCGTTGGGATGACGGATATTTCGATTGGGTACAGACGACAATGTTTCTGCACGAAACCAGCGGCAGCGCCCTTCCGCGCATCATAAACGAAGGCTATCGGGTCCTGGCGAACGGTGGCTTGATGTTTCATCTCGAGCAACCGGCCTATACCGATGCGATGCCTCTATACGAGCAGTTCATCCGGGACTGGGACGCGTTCAACAATAATGAACCATTCTGGTCGTCTATGCATAGCTTGGATCTGAACAAAGTGATGACCGAGGCCGGATTTGCCCCGGAAAATCTGTTCGAGGCGCATGTCAAAGCGGTAGTCGATCGAGAAATATTTCCGGCAACGGCCGATGAAGGGGAGACTGAAGATCACGGGCGGGCAGCCGCCTGGCACGCATTTGGCGCCTGGAAGTAACCGGTGGCGTTGTGGTAACCCTCGGCAAAATGGTCTAGTAAGATCCGTACCGTTTCATCTTTGCTGCACCGCGTTCCCTTACTGGGATTCACCGGAATCTGTCTGGCGCTGGCCGGCTGCGACCATTCGCAGAATATGGCAATCGACTCCGGCCCGATAATCACCACTTGTGAATCTCTGCTCACGCAGGCGACCACAGTCGAAGCACTGGAGCTTTCGTCTGCCGATGGCCGTACTATTCCGTTCGAGATTATCCGTCCTGACAGACCGGGCCTATATCCGCTTGTCGTATTTTCACATGGCGCATTTGCCGCGCCGGATCGCTATCATGCCCTGCTGAGGCCACTGGCTGCCGCAGGCTATGTTATATTCGCGCCGATGCACCTGGATTCGGAGGAATGGCAGCATGAAAAAGCGCCATCCCGAGACGATGTGTGGAGCACCCGCGGAACCGATCTGGTTCTGGGGCTAAGCGTTCCCTCGGAGCTAAAAATGCTGCTGGCCCGGTCGGCCATCAGGATTGACGCCGGCAAAAAAATTGCAATGGGGCATAGCTATGGGGCTCTGCTGGCACAAATCGCCAGCGGCGCGATCCCGGCGATCCCTTCGCCCCTGGTCAGGGATCCTTCCGTAAGCGCCGTCGTTGCTTTCTCTCCGCCGGGGCCGACAGCAGGATTGATCGATGCGGATGGCTGGGCAGCGATGTCTGTGCCCAGTCTAACTGTAACTGGCACCAGCGACATAATCCCGGGATTTATCGACGATTGGGAAGTTCACAAAGCCAGTTATATCGGTGCACCGGTAGGAAAGCGCTGGCTGTGGGTGGGAGAGGGAGTCGACCATTATTTCGGCGGGATGATCGGACGTGAAAAACCGGCAGACGCGCGATCTGCTCAATTATTAAACCGAGCGACCTCGGCTACGGTTGCCTTTTTACAATCGGCACTAAAGGCTGGGCCCATTTGTTCTCAAGCTGGCGAACTGGATGGCGAAAGCCTGAACAAAGACTGATTTTCGTGTTTTGAAGCCTGTCTGCGAATAGGCCAGTCAAATGCGGCATATTCCCTTCCCGGATTGCTGCAAAACTTCTTTTTCCGCATGGCGGACAGATATTTGCCCGCATGGCGGATAGATCTCGTGATGCCTGTCCTGAATCTGGAATATGACACTAACCTGACTCATCAAACAAAAAATTGTGAGATCGATGGTGACTGAAGTTCAGGCCATTGTGATTAAGTATAATCGGGGAAGACATTATGAAAAAGACCATATTGAAAGCAATGGGTACGAGCTCGATTTTCGCGCTGACCCTTTTTCCAGCCGGACCTGCTTTTGCGCAGTCTGAAGATACTGCCGCCGATGCCGCTGGATCAGGCGTGATCGTGGTGACGGCCCGCAAGATTGAAGAAAATCTGCAAGATATTCCAGGCGCGATTACCGCCTTCAACAAGGAAGAGTTGAACCGGCGCTCGATAAGCGAACTGGAAGATATCGCTATGCAGACACCGGGTCTGGTCTTTGAAGATTTCTCCAACGGCGGCTTCGGATCTCCTACCATTCGTGGTGCGACCCAGTTTTCGATCACCGGTCTTGAGCAGAATGTCTCGGTGTTCCTCGACGGTGTTTACCTGCCGCGGCAATATGCTTTCGATGTCGGATCGATGAATCTGGAGCGTATCGAAGTCGTGAAGGGGCCGCAAAGCGCGCTTTATGGTGCCAATGCTTTTGCCGGTGCGATAAACTATGTGTCGACCAACCGCAGTCTGACCGAAGTATCGGCCAGCGGTGAAGTCGAAGTCTCCGAAAATGGCGGATTTGACATTTCCGGCAAGATCAGCGTGCCGCTGGTGCATGACGTTCTGTCCATGCGTCTGGCATTGGGCCATTCCGAATTTGATGGTGATTATGCCAATAATCATCCCGACGCTGATCTGGATCTCGATCCTGGCACCACCGGAAATCTTGGTGGCTATGACAAGTCGATGGTTCAGGTCGGGGCTAGTCTGAAGCCGGTCGATGCGGTGACGATCGATTTCGACTATTATAACTTCAAGACTGATTCCGAAACGCGCGCGCAATATCGCTTGTCGCGTGGTTCGGGTGATTTCAACTGCAGCAATGGCGGGCAATTTACCAATTTCGGCCTGCAGCTTTACTGCGGCGAATTGCCAACGACTCCGGTACCTGGAGCGAGTGGCACGGAAGGTTTCGTCATTGATCCCCGGACCTTCGGGCTCGATTCCGAATCGAAGATTGTTCGCGTCAATGTGGCGGCGGAACTGACCGATCAGATCAGCTTGAACTACATGTTCGGACATTCGCACGGCGATGTGTTCTCGGCTGGCGGCAGCGACAGGGATGCTTTGGTCCCGACTGTGTTCGCGGGGCAGACCGGCAACGCGTTCACCTTCAATCCCGTGGGTGATTTTAACTATGATTCGCATGAAATTCGACTGCAATATCAGGGTGATAGCGGTATTTACGCGATGATTGGTGGCTTCATTCAGAATGGCGAAGATCTTGAACTGGGCACCGGTGGACTGGTTCCATTCCGCGACCTGACGCCATTGACGTCCGTTCCTGATGATGCGACGCCATTTTCCGCTTATACCGAGACCGAAGTCAGGGCTATTTTCGGACGTATCGCTGTCCCCCTGATGGACGAGCGCCTGACCATCGAACTGGAAGGCCGCTATACGGACGAACGTAAGGATCTCGCCGATCTCAGCGTGAACAGCCCCTATGTCTACAAGGATAATTATTTCACGCCGCGCGCCAGTATCGACTATAAAATTACCGAAGACAATCTGATCTACGCGTCGGTCGCGCGGGGCGTTAAATCGGGTGGTATCAACTCGACCAACACGGATCTGACCGACGAAGAGCGCTTTTATAGTCCCGATACCAACTGGACCTATGAAATCGGTTTGAAAAACACGTTCATGAACGGGCGGGCTACCTTGAATCTCGCCGCTTTCTATATCGACTGGAGCAATTTGCAGCTGCAGGTTTCAGCGGCCGGTGCTTCTTTCTTTAGCGCGAATATCACCCAGGCACTGGGGGGGGCGACGTCGAAAGGTATCGAAGTAGAGGGGACGTTCGAACCATTTGATGGACTCCTGCTCAATGCCGGGCTTGCCTATATTGATGCAAGCTACAATGAAGGCGTTATATCCAGCCGTATTACGCGTTCTCTGCTCTGCGGTACCGAAACAGCGCCCAGCGATGTCTGCAACTATGACGGCGATATCGGTGGCAATGATCTGCAGCGTACATCGAAGTTCCAGTGGAATGTCGGCGCGTCATACAACACCGCCATATCGGATGATATCGACTTCTTCACCCGCCTTGATGTCGCTGGGCAGTCCAAGCAATATGCCTCGGAGATCAACGTAACCGAGATTGAACCCAGAGTGCTGGTAAATGGGCGTATCGGTGTGCGGGCAGATAACTGGTCACTCTCCCTTTGGGGCAAGAACCTGTTTGACAAAGTCTATGTCGCCAATGCATTTTTCATCGCAACGCCGTTTTTCACAGATTATGTTCCAACCCTCGGAAACCGCCGTCGGCTTGGTGCAACATTGACATTCGACTTCTGAAGAAACCAAACTACCGGAGAGATTTATGGATCGCAGAAACTTCCTGGCCGCTGGTGCTGCCGGCGCAGCCGGTGCCGCTGCAATGATGTTGCCGTCTGGCGGCGCGTTGGCAAAGCATAAGAAGGACAGGAATTCCGACGGGGTCGAACGCGATCTCAAAGGCGATTATCTGGATCTTACCACACCCCGCGGCAATCGCGAGGCCCAGGCGCGCTTCCTTGCCAATATCGACATGAAATCTACCAAATACGGCTGGTTCAAAGGTATTGTGCATGGGGTGCGGCCGGGTGAGGCTATCCGTGATCTGGTTGGTTTCACAGGCTTCTCCTGTGCGCGGCTTCTGCCCAATGACGAGGGCGCGGACCCGGGCTACAAGAAAGTGTTGCGGGAAATCGGATTTTATACCGATCTCGAAACCGGCGAAATTCTGGAAGAATGGACCAATCCCTATCTGAACGAAACAGTCAGGGTTGTGCCGATCGCCAATGATCCGTTCAATCATACGATCACGGATTATCTCTACATGCCCCCCAGCTATGGCGGGCTCAACACCGACATGCCCCCCAAGATCCCGCTGATTAAAGATTGGGAAAGGCGCGACAATGATCTGATCCTCGCCGAAAGGATCAACCTGTTCTATCCGGCAGCACTGCAGCCCGATAAATGGCCGCGCGAAGCAACGGCATCGGGATTCAATCAGGTAACCGAACAATTTTTATACCAGTTTAACTGGGACGAGATGCAGAACCCCGAACTGACCGGGCTGCCGGCCAGAGGAACCTGGACACGCACCACCCCTTGGTTGCCATGGATGCTGATGGGGCCATCTGAAGGCCACTGCATGTATTCGTGTTTCTTCGGATCCGAAAACACGATTGATTATGCAGATCAGAAGGCGCTGGAATATGCAGCCAAACATTATCCCAAATTCCTCGAGGCCCCGGAAATATGGGAAGAACCTTCCCTGTCGTCGCTCGAATGGTACGCACGGGAACAAAAACCGGCACCTTTGCCAGCAGATGGTAAGATACCCTTTGCACCCTTGCCGAAACCTTCGTTCAAGCGCTGAGGGCAATGCGGCAAAGGGCGATTATCTGATGTCAGTTGATGCCGGATAGGGTGAATTTCCAGTCCGCAACCGTCGTGAAATAGATGACGGTTGCGGAGGGACATCCTGATTTGGACAAGATTGGTCCAAGGGACAGGCCGGGCATAATCATAATGCAGCTAGCAACAGATTGACTATCATGGCGTCATCATAGTTGAAATTGGCAAATCCGGTACGAACAATGGTGAGTTTACTGGATGGTATGACGTAGACACGCTGGCCGCCGAAGCCGTCAAAAAAGACCACGTCATCGGCAAGATAGCGAGCCGAATGCAACACGCTGACCTGGCTCTCCTGACTATATCTGCGCTGGCGCTGCCAGGCCTTGCCCAGCCAGATGTGCAAACCATAGGCCGCATTTTTTGCGCTGGGACTGGTCATTGCATCGACCCATTCAGGTGAAACAATCCGTTGCCCATTCGCCTTGCCACGATTGCGAAAAAGTTCGCCGATTCTGGCCCAGTCAGCTGCCCGCGCGAAGGCTCCTGCGAAATAATGGGGGGAGCCGCCTTCTCGATCAAGCCAAAGCGCTGCTTCGCCATTGCCCAGCGGGCACCAGACATCATCGTGCAGCATATCGATGAAACCGGGCATACCCTTGGCTTTTGCGGCCCGATCGATAATCGCGCCGACAATTTGACTGTTGACGTTATTATAACGGAACACGGCACCCGGTTCGTCCTGCAAGGGAGTTTTCAGTGCGACACCGTTTATGTCGGAAGCAAACATCAGTTTCATGCTTTCTCCCGCCGGATCGCCAAAGGGATATAGTCTGAGTCCGCTTTGCATTGTTAACAGCTGGCGGATGGATATTTGTCCGCGCGGATCATCCGCCCATTCCGACAGATATTTGCCGCTCGGGTCATCGAGCGAGCCGATCAATCCTTTTTCTATCGCGATGCCCGTCATGAGCCCGGTGACGGATTTCATCATGGAATAGCTATCGGTCCATGTGCTCTCGTCTGCTTCGCCCTCATAGCTTTCGTGTATCACTTTGCCGTCGCGAACGATTAGCAGGCTAACGCCTTTCTGTGCGGCGGAATAGGCTCTGGCCTGCGCGATCGCAGCCTGCAGTTTTGGCGGCAATGTCTCGTCAGAGCGTGGAAGCGCACGGACGTCGCATTCGCCCATTAGGGCGCGCGGCTGAAAGGAATCGAGGGAGAGAACATCGGGGGATTGCGGTGAAGGACGTGCGGCATCGGCGGCATATTCCTGCGCAGCTTCCGGTTCCGCCATGTCCGTAACAGGCATTTGAACTGCTGATGAAACACAGGCCTGGGCTATGGTTGCGGAAGCAAGCGACAGCACCAGTTTTGTTCTGAAAGCCTTCATATTTTCTTCCTCTGCAATTTGCTGTGATGGACACGGATATGCTGCACAGGTGCGTCGATCATAGCTTCAATTTTCCGGGAAGAATGTGGTCTTCTTCGTCGAGACTGGCAAATTGGAGGAGGCCTCTGACCGCAGGGCGATAACGGGCACCTCAATGGCATTGCGATATTCCAACACCGAAGAGTTTCAGATTAACACGAGAACGAAGCGTGGGCAAATATTCGCTCGAAGCCGGCTTTCCCTCACCCGAGCCGGATCTTCGGACACCGGCAGTTCCGGCTGTTCCCGTTGATCCGATGACGTGCCTTTCGCGGGCGGTTATGAAGACACCAAGTCACAGCTTGAACAGCCCGAGGCCCTCGATGACTTCGCGTCTGGTTGCCTCGGTCCGGTTCCGGGCCTTTTCAGTCCCCTTGCGAATCACATCGAGCAGATACGCCGGGTCTTGCGCCAGTTCGGCACGTCTTGTCCGGATCGGTTCGATCAGCGATTGCAAAATGTCTTCCAGACGCCGTTTGATCGTGCTGTCACCAAGCCCCCCTTGACGATATCGAGCCTTCAAGTCGGCCACTTCAATCCGGTCTTCGTCAAAGGCATCAAGATAGGTGAAGACGATATTGCCCTCTACCTGCCCGGGGTCTTCGATCCGCAAATGGTTCGGATCCGTAAACATCGATTTCACCGCTGCGGAAATCGCCTTGGGCTGCGCGGATAGCGGGATAGCATTGCCACCAGATTTCGACATTTTTGCTTTTCCGTCGACGCCGGGCAAACGACCGGAACGCGGGATCACAGCTTTAGCTTCAGGCAGCACTGGTTTCCCGGCGGCGCTATTAATGCGGCGCACTATTTCATTGGTTTGCTCGATTAGCGGAGCCTGATCCTCTCCCACAGGCACAACCGTTGCCTTGAAGGCTGTAATGTCGGCGGCTTGTGCGGCTGGATAACACAGAAATCCCGCCGGAATATTGCGGCCAAAACCGCGCGCACGAATTTCGTCCTTGATCGTCGGGTTTCGTTCAAGCCGCGCAACGGTGACGAAATTCAGATACAGCATCGAAAGTTCGGCCAAGGCAGGCAGATGCGACTGCAGGCAGATGGTGGTTTTCTCCGGGTCGATCCCAACAGCAAGATAGTCGAGCGCGACCTCGATTACATTATCCCGCACCTTGTTCGGGGTATCGGCATTGTCAGTCAGGGCCTGCGTGTCGGCTAGGAGCAGAAATTGCTCGTGGCTGTCCTGAAACAGCAGGCGATTGCGAAGCGATCCGGCGTAATGGCCGAGGTGCAGCGGGCCGGTCGTGCGGTCGCCAGTCAATATGATCGGTTTGGTCATGGAGTCTCCTCTTGAGATGAGGGACGCCGCGTGGGAGATTTCAGAAATGCAAGACCGCCCATACGGCGGCCCCAATGAAGTTAAACGTCAGGCCGCCTTGTCAACAGGCCAGCCACCAAAGTCTGTGAATGATCATCGTGCATTTCATCGCGGTGCCGTTAACTTGGTTCCGGATATGTGTCAACTTCGCCAGCTAGGGCGTAAAGAGCGGACAAATGTCAGTTCCCCTGATTTGCGGCAATGATTTCCATTGTCCGCTTTTCTTCCTGAGCGTCATCATATGCGTTTTTTCAATCATGGGCCCGCAAGCAGTCAGGGTTTCGACTGAACGCTCAGCCTATAATCCCAACTTGCATCTGATCGCCACGAAATCGGTCCTCCGAGACGATGGGCCATATTGGCAGCGTTATACCACCGACAAAGGGTCTCAGGTCGCAGACGTGATAAGGAAACCTTACCGCAGGCTAGGGAAAAACGGCATTGATCATGCCATGTCGGAGCAGGAATATTCGCGTGCGCCGGATCCAGTTGCAGTATTGGCAATGATTGCAACGCTGTAGTGAATGGCACTTGATGAGAATATATTCCAGACTGTCCGAACCCGGGCTGACCGTCCTGATGAACGAAAGTCTGCATTCGATCTGTCCGATCATGACATTGGGCTGTCAATTGGGGCATATACCTCATTCGCACAGCCGCTTTGATGTTCCATAATTGCGCCAAGATAAGGGAGGCTATGCCGGTGGGTACATCTAAGAAAAGTGTCGAAGGCTTTGTCGGTCTAACGAAGCTTGTCGCAGTCTTGGCATTGGCGTTCACTCTGGTCGCGCGCCCCACGCCACTGCATGCGCAGGACTCGCGAGCGCGCGCTGATTTGGCCACTTATGAACAATATGGTCAAGGCACACCACTTCCTATTGATGGTATATGGCGGCTGCGTGAACTCGGCAAACAGGTGATCATTGAGAACGGTATCGTGATCGCGATGGAGGAGTGGACGCATTTTTTCGCGTGGGTGGTTGACCCGGGCATGGTAACTTCATCGAAGCTGCATCAGACTGGCCGACAAAAATTCGTCGCATATGACGAGCTACTCAAGCGGGACATGGAATGGACGGTACGCGCTGATGGTACTATTTTCGCCAGTGGCGGAACCGGACTTCTCGCGCCCAGATTCTCGCTCGAACCGATCGAACTGTCCTATCCCGGCGTTTTCGAAGCGATGGTCAGGGGCGAGGAAGTGGTCCTGACGCCCGAAGGCTTTGGTGTCAAGCCCCGACCTGAGGCGCTGGAAATCGAACTGGATTTTACCACCCCGGTCACCAGCGGAGATGGCATGTGTCTCGATCTAGATACAAAAGATCTTGGGCAGCAGGGCGGCAAGCTGCAAGTTTGGGAATGCCTCGGCGGCAATAATCAGCGTTTCACTTATCTTGAGGATGATGGCGTGATCCTTTCTGCCAGCGGCATGTGTCTGGAGGCGGTCGGGACTGACAACGGGGCGCCGGTGCGTGCCTTTGGCTGCGATGGCAACGAAGCACAGGTCTGGACGATCAAGCCTTTGCCAGGCAAGCAGCGGCAAGCTTTCGTGAATGCCGAAACGGGACGCTGCCTAGATGCGCATCGACCAGAATCCAAGCGCAATGGCGGCCGGATCCAAATCTGGGATTGCGCCGGCGGCAACAACCAGAGCTGGAGCATGTAATGCTGCGGGCACTTCGTCTTGTCACCGCGCTTGCTGTTACGGTTGCCGCCCCTGCATGGGCTGGCTCAAAGCATCGCGCGATTGAGTTGGTCCAGTGCGACACGCCCTTGGGAACAGTTGCCGTCATCGAAGGGGATGCGCGCAGCTGGGTGGACAAGAAGCTCGGCAGCCCGAAGCAAGTCGTCAAGGCGTTGGTCAATCAATCAAGGTGCTTCACATCCTACCAGCCGAGCAGCGGAGAAGCCTCCCAATTCGTGCTGACAATCGTTGCAGGCGACAAAGTAGAGGTCGCCACAGCTACCAACCTTAACAGCGCCAGTGTCGCGAATGCAGCAGCCATGGCTCAAAACAGCGGTTATCGCAGCGGGATGGGAACGGCTGGAGATATCGCGGGGATGATCCCGCTAGCCGGAGCGGTCGTGAATGGCCTCGCCGGAGCGGTGGGAATAGGCAAGGAGAACACGGTGATCACCGGTCTCACGCTGATCGACACGGACGAGGGCGCTGCGGTCGCGTCGGGAACCGGTCTAGTCCAAAAGACCAAGCTGAAATTTCATGACGATGACGATGATGCGATGTCGCGCACGCCGGAGGGCTTTTGGATGCAAGCCGTCGAAGAGGCATCTTCGGATCTACGCTTCACAAGAAAAGAAGATGGTCGGGAAATGATCCAGGGCTTCGTCATCGCTTATAACAACATGGTTACGCAGGCTCAGGCCATGGGAGTCGGTAAACGCTCGGACAAGTCGGATCTTGCTGATGCTGGAGCTATTGCAGATCCGGCCGCTATCGAGCCCGTTGAACCGACCGGCCCGCCACCGGTTATTGTGGCGGTCCAGTCCAACCTCTATATAGAGCCCTCGCGTCAGGCGGAGACTGTCCGCACCATTCGCCCCGGTCAGCAATTGATACCGATCGGTGGCCTTGAGGGAATATTCCTACCCGTCAGCGATGTATATGGGGTTTTGGGATGGGTCAGTGTCGAAGATCTGCAATAGGCAACACTCAGGGACCACCAAAGATGCTTGTCGTCTAGCTAGCGTTAGCGTCAACGAGCCCCTCGCGCAGAGCATAGGCAATCAACTCAGCAGCAGAACGAGCATTTGCCTTACGCATCACGCTGGTACGGTGCCGGTCAACAGTCTTGATACTGATGCCCAGCGTTTTGCCGATTTCGTGATTGGTCTGCCCGCTAACGACGAGGTTCAGGATTTGCCGCTCGCGGCTGGTCAGTGGCTCAAGATCAGCGGCATCTTCCAGCAATTTGGTGAAGCGCTGACAAATGACGCGCCCACCCTCCATGATGCGCGGAATGGCAGCGCCGAGTTCGTTCAGGTCATCGCTTTTGCAAAAGACGCCATCCGCACCGACCTCAACCAACTCCGCGATTTTCCCGCTTGCCTCAACACCGGTAAAAATGATGATTTTGCACTCCCGCGCCCAGCGGCGCGCTTCGATCAAAACCTCTGTCCCGCCAGCATGCGGCATGGTTACGTCCAGCATGAGCAAATCGGGCTGGTGTTTGCGTACCGCGCCGATCGCGCGAATGCCGTCAGCCACCTCTTCAGTTATCGAAAAGCGATAGCCCTCGAGCGCACCGGCATCATTCAGCAATCGGGCCAATGCGCCGCGAATGACGCCGTGATCATCGGCGATCACAGCCTTATATTCCTTGCCAAAGGTCATGGTGTCCACCGCGCCATCATCAAAACCCCCTTCTGCAAACTGGCGAGACGTGTATATTACACATGATGGGGGTAGGAACAATAATCCGGCGTATCTGCCTTCTGGCGGCGGCGGCATTGGCGGTTCCAACGAATTCGTCGGCCCTGTCTGTGCCAGCTGGTACGGCGCCGTTCCAAGCCGCCCCTGTGCTTCTGGGACAAGGTCAGCCGGCTGAGCAGGTCGAAGGCAAGGCTTGGTACTTTGTTTCGTCGGGCATCCACTCGTTTGATATCGACGATGCGCTGGCTGCCTTCAACGCTGGAGAGTTTACAGCGGCCTTCACACCGCAGCTTACAAGCGTCAAGAAACAAAGAGATCTCTGGATTGCATTGCCGATTCGCGCAGATGAGGCGAATGCTAGGTCGATCAGGCGAAGCGTAGGACTGGGCGGCATTTTTTACACTGTGCCTGATATCTATCTTGTCAGCGGCGAAGGTGGCACTACGCAGATTCTTGGCGGACCAGCCACAGCAGATAATGAGCTTCTGCATCAAAAACTAACCTATCTTCATTCTGCAAGTTTTGAATTGCGGCCGGGCCAATCGGAGCTGTTGATCATCAATCTTGCGCTCGATGACCGCCCTTCCATCGGTCTCTTCCGCGAGGGAGAATTAGGCCGCAACCAAATCATCGGCACGCTGCTAAAAGCCGGGGTAATCATTACGTTCTTGGCCGTGGGAATATGCCTGATCGTGCTCGGTATTTTGGCTCGCCGGCCGAACACGATCATCGTGGCGATCGGATTTTCGTTGATCGCAATACAGAGCGATGTCTCGCTTTTCACAACCATTCTGGCCTCTGGCTTTGAGCAGGCGCGTATGGTGTGGCGGAGCAGTATAACGCTTATCTCGTTGACCCTGGCATTCATGATCATGGCTGCTTTCTGGAGCGCGGTTGCTGCCAAAATAAACGCGCTCGCAAAGCTGCTTTTGCTGATTGCTCCTATTGTCATTTTTGGCTCAGCGTTCTTGTTGCAGAAAGATTCTCTGCTGGTTGGCATGTTCTACGTCTTGGTGCTCGGTCTGGTCGCGGTTGTCGCTTTGCGGATTGAGACGGCAAAGGGGCTGCGACGGATCGCTGTCCTGTCGATCGCCGCATGCTCGCTGGCTATTGTGCTGGTAGAGCCGGCGCTTATGGGCACAGTCGTCCCTGAGCTGTTTTCCAACTTCATCAGAGATATGATGCGGCTCGCGGTATCGGCAACATTGCTCGTGATAGTGATCGTCGATATTCAGCGCAGCCTGCTTGAGCGTGATCGTCTCAGCCAAGAACGTATTGCCGCTCTCCAGGCTCAGTCTAAGGCCGACCAACGTTTGCTTCAAACCGAGCGTGACTATGCCCGGGCACGTGAAACGGCAGTCCGGCGCAAGCAGCAGCTTGCCTCTGCCAGTCATGATATTCGCCAACCGCTTGTCGGCCTGCGAGCCTCGATTCGCGAGGAAGCGGATAATCTTTCACGGGATCTACAAGAGCGCCTGAGCGAAGCGATCGACTATCTGGAAGAACTTACTCACGAATATAGTGATCAAGAAAACCGCAGCGCGACGCTCAGCGAGGAAGATGACGAGCTTTACTCGCTCGATCTGATTATCGAGACAGTCGACGAAATGTTCGCCGCGGAGGCTGCCGCATCAGGGGTAAGGCTCTTGACACAGACAGCTCCATGCGAAACCCGCGCTCCGGCGCTCGCACTGATCCGGTCAGTGAGTAATCTGATAGCGAATGCGCTGCGCCATGCCGATGCGAGCGAGATACACCTGGTGGTCCGGCACGATGGTAACTGTCTTATTGAGGTGCGCGACAACGGGTGCGGGATGGACGAGTCAACCTTGCAGAAGGTACAGCATCGCGGGGCGAAGGATCAGGCGTCAGACGGCGATGGGCTGGGACTGGCGATAATTCATGATCTCGCCGCGAGGTACGGATTCGGGTTTGCACTGCAATCTGCCCCGGGCAAGGGAACTGTGGCGACAATCACGCTGCCGCGCCGCTAATTCCCGGCGGTTCCGCAATATAACGAAACAATTGGGGTATTGACCTCATTCTAGACAGGCACCCCCTCTCCTAAACAGGATCCAAGACAGCCCTTCCTATTGGTGAAGAGGCATTGGGATTAGAGGGAGGCCAGCATGCGTATAAGAAAACTAGTTTCAGGATTGAGCGCTTCAAGCATCGCAATCACAATGGCGGCCACGCCGGTATCAGCTCAGGATGCCGGAACTCAGCAGACGCAGTCATCGGCGGATATCGACATTGCTCGGGATGGCGAATTGTCGAATGATGAGAAAACTTTGATTGTCGCAGGCGCGGTTGGCGTCGTCGGCAAACAGTTTATCAAGCCGACCAAACACATCAGCGAAACGGCCAAGATGGTTGGTGAAGCAGGCCGCAAAAAAGCGGCATCGAATGTCCGTCAGCTTCCGACATCTACCAATATTGCAGGGCAAAACCTGCGCCAGACGGCCACTGCAACGCGCCCCACCAGTCTGCGCGAATTACGAACCCGTGCCACGGCAGCACGGACGAACCGCATTGCCGGCAGCGCGGATGCGCTCGCAGAGATGGAGCAGCGCGGCAATGCCGCAAAACATGCCCGCACCAGGCCGGGGGTTACGAATGCTGCCAAACCACGCCCGGCAAATATGGCCAATTCCGAGTTAGGCCGGGTCATCCAGAATGGCGAGAATGCACAGGCAGCGCGCGCTGGTGCCAAGAAGCCGAGCGCGGCTAATCGCGGCGGTGCTCGCAAGGTAACCTTTCGCGATCAAGTGACCGGTAAGCCGAACCCGTCCATCAAGACCCAGCCGAAGCCAGCTGCGGTTCGCCCTGTGAATATCGCGGATTCGGACTTAGGGCGGGTTATCAAAAATGGTGAGAATGCACGGGCCGCTCGTGTTACGAGAGTTGCTGGCTCAGCGAACGAGCTGGCGGACCTCGGCCGGCGCGGCGATGCTGCGCGCAATGCACGCAATGTGGCCAAGGCAGGGCAGGGAAGTCAGCAGCTTGGCCGCCAGATCCTTGCCAATAGCGACGATCTAGGAGGCGCGCTGCGCAGGGGGGATATCGCACAGCAAGCGCGCAGGCTGGCACCAGCCAATGAAGCACAGGTCGTCCGCAACGTCGCGGCTAGCGGCGGCGATATTTCCAAACTCAACAAGGCCGGTCGCACGGCTCAGGTTGCGCGAGGCGCTGGTGGATTGAAAGCGGCCTCGACCACAGCCGATGCCGCCAAAATGGCTCGCGCCGCTAAACTTGCCAAGACAGCAAAAACCGCCGGAACAGTCGGAAAACTCGGCAAAGGCGGGCGCGCATTACTAGCTGGAACCGGCGTTGGCGCAGTGGCCGTAGTGGCGGAAATGGCGGCGGTTGAGGGCATCAAGGCAACGACTGGTGTCGAGGTTCAGGATCCATTGTCGACAGGCTTCCAATACGGAGCGGCGATCTTTGACAAGGACGTGTCTATTGCCGACGTAGCGGCTCAGCGCAGGGAGCATCACCGGGAGAACTTCAGGAACCTGACAGAGACTCTGACAACCGAAGGCAAGTTGATGGATAACATCACCAAATATGCCGACAGCAAGAACCCCGCACTGGGCAATGGCGTTCGCATGCTTGATCGCCTTGACCGGCAACGTCGGGCGCTGTTGGAAGAGCATACCGGGATCAAGACAGAGCGCCGGATGGATGTCGTGGCTCGATATGGTGATAGCCTGAAGAAACATGGCTTGGAAGGTGTTGCAACCGTTGCTGGAGAGCGCGCTAAACATCATGTCGACAATGCGAGAGCGCTTGGAGCCACGAGTCGCTCAATGGTCGGGAATGCGACCGGCGCCGACCTGCGCAGCATTCGCGAAACGCAAAATCGGTACGCAGAAGCGGCGACATCCGACAAACCGATTGCCGCTGTTGCAGAGGTTGCCAAACAGCGTGCCCAGCACCATACAAACAATGTCAAAAAGGTAGGCTCCAAGGTTGCCTGCGGAATTGGGAATATCTTCCGCTCCAAAAGCAAGGACAAGGACTGCAAGAAATAGACCCCGCTTGGCTTTGGGCACAAGGCCTGCGGTGGTTCGGATTGCTGATGGCGCCATGGCTGCGATGCTGATCATTCTCTTCAAGAAGAACTCCATCCGCTTGAACACCACGCTGCGCCGAGATTATTACTACAAGCCGCTCTCCGGCATTTGCAGGATTTGCTTTGCGGTGATGTTGGCCTGAATGGACCACGCCAACAGATGCGCGATATGTTCAGCCGAAGGGTCGATCAATTGGGCCCCGAGGAACCGAGTGCTGCCGTGCTCTGCATCAAGTGTCCGTCGTCAGATAATTTGAGACTTACGGCGGTTTAAAACAGACGAGTATTTGGTTCCATCTGTTGGTTGATATGAGGCGGCGATCTTGCGGTATTGCAGACGCCGATCTTCGTTGGCCGTTCGTTTGATCCTTTCTCGATGTTTGATGATGGCTTCCGCCCTGCCGAAATAGGCATCGGCGGGTGTGACGTTTTTCGGGCTCTCGTGATAACGCTGGTGATTATAGTGCTCGACGAACGCTCGACCTGCGCTTCGAGATCACCGGGCAGATAAAAATTTTGAGCAGGATGCGGTTTTTGAGGGTCTGGTGCCAACGCTCGATCTTGCCCCGGGTTTGCGGATGGAACGGTGCACCGCGAACGTGGAGCATCTTCTTGTCGGCCAGATAATCCGCAAGTTCGCCCGCAACCTAACGTGGCCCGCATCGCATCGATTGCCACCCGTCCTTTGAGGCGGGGTTTTTGAACGCGGAGACTTTGGCCTATTTTAAACTAGATCGACCTGTTCATAGCATATCTCCCGCCACAATCGATAACGATCCATTAGCCAACACCGCCGCAAATGCGGGGTAATGGCGCAGACGCCTGAAATCTGTCGATTCTGGATGACATTCAAAGACTGTCTGGTGCGCGACGCAGTCTGTAGCGAACGGGTCTCACCGTGATTTTCCCTGTTATCAGGGAATTAACAGGGAAAAATGGTCGTTTTGGACCCAAAACAGGCCGATTTGGGTGATTTTGATTGTATATGGTGGGAAACTTATGTGACTTTACAGTAGTATAGCAATGCAAAAAGCCGTTTTCCTGTTAATCGACGGAACAGGGAAATAATTCCCCGTAACAGGGCCCCCAATCGCCAGCAACAGAGGGTTTAATCGTTAGAACAGGAATATTGGCGATCGCTGGGTCCAGTTGAAATCTCACCAACGGTCGCTGTCGGGATTAACTCTTGATGAGAACATATGATCCTGATATGTTCTTCTTATGTACATAAACGAATCGCTCGCAGACGATTCTGCCGATCGCCGCCTTGAGGTAAACTATACCCGGATCGAAAAGCTGATCCCGGATCCGCGCAATGCGCGAACCCATTCAAAAAAGCAGGTCACTCAGATCGCAGAGTCCATCCGGGCATTCGGGTTCACCAATCCTATACTTGCTGATCCGATGGGCAATATTATTGCAGGGCATGGCCGGCTTCGGGCCGCCAGAGAACTGAACCTTGCCGAGGTTCCGGTGATCGTGCTTGCGGGCCTCAGCGAACCCCAGAAGAAGGCATTGCGCCTTGCGGATAACAAGATAGCGCTCAATGCAGGCTGGGACATGGAAATACTCAAGCTGGAGCTGACCGATCTTTCCCTGCCAGAAGTAGACATTGATCTGGGCTTGACGGGCTTCAGTCCTGGCGAGATCGACGTAGCACTCGCTGATAGTGAGGACCCGGACGATGAAGTGATCCCTGCTGTCCCTGAAAACCCGCGTGTGAATTCTGGTGACATATGGCAGCTCGGCGAGCACCGGGTCGCCTGCGGCGATGGGCGTGATGCTGGCTTCTTGCAGAATGTAGTTGGTAAAGGCGCCTTGATCGACTGCGCTTTCCTTGATCCGCCTTACAACGTGAAGATTAACGGCCACGCCAATGCCAAGGGCCGTCACCGCGAGTTTGCGATGGCATCTGGTGAAATGAAGGAAGCCGAGTTCAGGATGTTCCTTGCTGAAACGTTGGGTGCTTGCGCTAAAGTATCACGCAGCGGAGCGGTTCATTTTATATGCATGGACTGGCGTCACATGGATGATGTGACCGCTTCGGTCGATGATATATACGGCGACCTGCTCAACATTTGTGTCTGGAACAAGAGCAATGCCGGGATGGGCTCTCTCTACAGGTCGAAGCACGAGATGGTTTTTGTCTACCGCATCGGCGATGAACCGCACATCAACAATGTCGAGCTTGGCAAGCATGGCCGCAACCGGACCAATGTGTGGGATTATCCCAGCGTCAATTCCATGCGCGGATCACGCCGCGAGGATCTGGCGCTACACCCCACGGTCAAGCCGGTTGCGATGGTAGCGGACGCTTACTGCGATGTCACAAGGCAGAGCGAGCTTGTGCTGGATATTTTCCTCGGCTCGGGCACAAGTCTTGTTGCCGCCGAGCGAGTGGGGCGCGCCTTCCGGGGGCTCGATATCGATCCAGCCTATGTTGATCTTGCAATGCAGCGTTGGAGCGATCTAACGGGCAAGGAGCCGCAACTGGTGTTTCGCGATGGCGAGGATCTGGCGGCATGAGCAGTACGCGCTTTCAGCCCGGTCAGTCCGGCAATCCCAAAGGACGGCCTCGCAAGCATCGGCGGCCCAATGTGTCGGCGTTCGAGATCATTCTCGACAAAACATTGACCATTACCCAGAATGGAAAAACGCGTGAGGCGACGGTTGAAGAGGCGTTGCAGCAGCAGACGCTTAAGGATGCTCTTGCAGGAAAGCGTCTGGCAATTCGTAAACTGCTCAAGATGATCGAGACACGGGAAAAGGCCCTTGAGCAGAAGAACCCTGAACCGCGCCGGAAAATTGAACTCAAGCACCATTACTCGGCTGACAACGCGGATGAGGCTCTTCGCATTCTCGGCATTGCAGAGCCCGAGCCGGCCTTTCCAACAAGATGGAAAGTGCATGCCTGGGCGACGCAGGCAGCATTGAGCCGTCCCGGGCGCAAGAAATTTAACCGCAGGGAAGCCGACAATATCAAGTTCTTCACGTTTGACCCTGATAGCTTGAAGTGGCCGCGGAGTAGAGTTGAGTGAGCGAAGGTTACGGTAAACCCCCAACCGCAATGCGTTTCAGGAAGGGCCAGTCAGGCAATCCGAGGGGACGACCCAAGAACCGCCATAAGTCTGTTCCTTATAATTCCGTGCTTGGTCAGATGGTGACGATCCGCGAGAATGGACGAGAGCGCAGGGTAACGGCAGCTGAGGCGTTCCTTCTCCAATTGACCCAGAAAGGGCTCGCGGGTGACAGCGCGGCTGCACGGGACTCGCTCAATGCTATTGAACAAGCCCGTACGGAGCGCGGCGACGACAGGCAGCACATTGATGCTATTGTTTTATCGGTGGTCAGTTCTGGCGCTGATGCGATTTTGGAACCGCTTGGTTTGGCAAGAAAGAAATACCCCGCCGACAAAAACCGCGTGCGATGGGAATTGAACCCATGGATCGTCGAGGCTGCCCTTGAGCGCCTCGGTGACAGGCGGCTTACTATTCAGGAACAACAGAAGGTATGGAGCGGGGTGCGCACGCCCGACAAGGTCAATTGGCCCGACTGGTGGGAGGTAAAAGGGTGAATTGTGCAGTTCGCCCCAGTTAAAGTCATTTGATCATCTCCTTCCTACGTCAGGAATTTACTGAAGATGTCTCGCGAGTCCCTACATATCTACACGCTGGCATCGGATTATTCCGGGGAGATTTAGGCTGTTCCTTTGTGTAGGTACGCGCTCAATCAGACGAATTTGGGGGGGTGTTGCACCTGTCACCGCAATCGCAATATGACCTACGGTCGCACCGTTTAGGGTGTGCGAGACATAGGGACCGCGGCTGATGTTGCGCGCATTGGTTGCTGGCGGTGCTACAATATGGGCCGGATGCCTGTTGGGGACGGAGCCGACGATAGGCGGAACTTCATCCAATGGCCTACTCTACATCGTCCATTTTTCGGGTTAAGTTAGATGTCCCTCGTTCGTAACAGTAGGTGGGCTCACCTCCCACTCCGGGTGGGATCATCACAAAGCTAACGCAGGTTTCGCCATCGAGATGGCTGACTTCAATCTGTTGGCCCGCTAAAGCTTCATCGGCTGATGGAAGACCTTGTTTGTTTGCCCATGCATCAGTTGCGAGCTGGATATATCTTTGATCCTCACTGCTCGGAGATGACAAGTCCCCGTCAACACGAACGGTTTGGCCACCTGTAGAGTCATCACAAGAGACGGCAGCGGCAGCCAAGGCGAGAACCAAAATCGCTTTGCTCAGCACACGGGGGCCTGCGGTTAGGGGACGGCGCATGTCAAATTCCCCGCATTGTCGATCGCTACTACAGGCCGCCCCTGTGCGGTTGCACTACGCTGATCTCCAGCGCTTACAGACGAAGGTGGCGGATTGTTGGGATGGGTATGGAAGAGTGTCCTGCCTCTCCAGCCCCGAGTAGCTCTTGGCAAGTTCCCCAAAATATCCGTGCCCGTGATCCGGCGTGGCTGACCGGAGGTAAAGCGAGAAAGAGGTTTGAAATTTTCGGGTCCGGTTGTCCTTTGCTGAGCAAAAAACCCGTATTCAACACCATCTCTTACAGATAGTGCCAACGCGTTCAGAGCAGCAGCCTGTACACCAGGGTCGTTAGCCGCAGGGACATCCGCACAACTGATATCGACCGTTACACTTTGCGGTGGCGGTGGACTATCGCCTCCACCCCCGTCTCTTCCTCCGTTGCCGCGAAACCCTGGATTGCTGTGACCAGCTCTTCCGCTGACCCCGGATGGTCCACCATCTTGTGTCATTTTCGGCCCGCAAACATTGATGAACCCTTCTTTTACATCACAACCTTTGAAACCAGTAGGGTCCGTAAAATTGACCGGATCCCCGCTGACATAGGCATATAGATTCATGCCATCACCATAACCAATGGGATCAGTCTGAAGGAACCGGCCCAGCGTCGGAGAGTAGATGCGGGCCTTGTAATGATAAAGCCCAAGATCAGACAGATATTGCTGCCCGGTATATTGGAACCGGCCGATATTGGTCGAGGCGGGAATGCCGTGGTCATCATAAGCATTTATGCCAATAACACCGCCTGACCCATTGGTCAAAGCGATCACACTGCCGCGCTCATCCTTGTGCATATAGCGCTTGTTGATTGTACCGGTTCCTTCATACCAGAGAATCGGGTCGTCGCTGCCGTCGCCATGGACATAACGGCGGAGCAAAGTGCCGGAGGCGTTATATTCCGCAATCAGGTCCTGGCCGTCATAGCCCATGCGGGTGGTTGCGCTGCCCGTGGTCTTATGCAGGCGGCCATATGGATCATAGGTCAGCGCGACGCCCCCAGACCCCGTGATCAGACGGTTTTCCACATCATAGGTATAGCTGTTGGTGCCATCCGAGGTGAGATTGCCACGATTATCATAGGTCAGCGACAATGCGCCCGCAGTAGTCAGCTGGTTGAGGCCATTCACATTATACGCCCGATCCACATTATAATGATCCTGCCAGGCATAGGCGTCATTGGAGCGGGTCAGCTCGCTAATCTGACTGGCCGGGTTATACTGGAACGTCGTGGTTAGATCGTTGGCGGTTCCGCTGAGATTGCTGGTCAGCGAAGACAGGCGAGACAGCGGATCATAAGCGTAATTGGTGACCGCACCATTGCCATAGGTCATCGATGTGCGGCGACCATTGGCGTCATAAGCATAGGTGGCGAGCGCCGCGCTGCCATTTTCCTGTATCTCGTAGAGTGAACCGTCATCCTTATAGCTGTAGGTCACATTGTTCCCCGTCAGCACCTATGTCACCAAATTGATGTTGTGAATTAAGGAGTGTTTTGGTTTCATCGTAGTGACGAAGGAACGAAGCATGAAACCAAAACACTCCACCGCAAAAAAGCCCGCAGAGCGGGTGGTTAAAGATATCCGCCGTGCGACCCGCCGGCATTTCTCAGCAGAAGACAAGATACGGATCGTGATCGACGGCCTGCGCGGTGATGACAGCATTGCCGAGCTGTGCCGAAAGGAGGGCATAGCGCAGAGCCTGTATTACACTTGGTCGAAGGAGTTCATGGAAGCCGGCAAACGTCGGCTGGCCGGTGACACGGCCCGTGCTGCAACCAGCGATGAAGTGAAAGACCTGCGGCGGGAGTCGCGTGATCTGAAGGAATGCGTGGCCGACCTGACCCTCGAGAACCGTCTGCTCAAAAAAAGCATGATCGCGGATGGGGACGACGACGCATGAGATATCCGGCATCGGAGAAGCTTGAGATCATCAGGATCGTCGAGCAATCACATCTGTCAGCGCGCAAGACGCTGGATAAGTTGGGGATCCCGCACCGAACCTTTTACCGCTGGTATGATCGGTATCTGGAAGGGGGGCCTGAAGCGCTGGCTGACCGGCCATCGGCTCCAAGCCGGGTGTGGAACCGGATCCCTGCCGAAGTGCATGACCAGATCATCGATCTGGCGCTGGAACGTTCGGAGCTCAGTCCACGCGAACTGGCGGTGACGTTCACCGATGAACAGCGCTACTTCGTGTCAGAAGCCACGGTTTACAGGCTTCTGAAGGCCCACGACCTGATCACCAGCCCCGCCTATGTCGTGATCAAAGCTGCTGATCGATTCCACACACCGACCGTGCGGCCCAACGAGATGTGGCAGACAGATTTTACCTACTTCAAGATCATTGGCTGGGGGTGGATGTATCTATCGACGGTGCTGGACGATTACTCGCGCTACATCATCGCCTGGAAGCTTTGCAGCACCATGCGGGCCGAGGACGTCACCGACACGCTGGACATGGCGCTGGAAGCTTCAGGCTGCGACCAGGCAGCAGTTATGCACAAGCCACGGCTGCTCTCTGACAATGGCCCGAGTTACATTGCGGGTGAACTGGTAGAATATATCGAAGCACAGAAGATGAGCCATGTACGCGGCGCCCCCTTCCATCCGCAAACACAGGGCAAGATCGAACGCTGGCACCAGACTTTGAAGAACCGCATCCTGCTGGAAAACTACTTCCTACCAGGGGACTTGGAAACGCAGGTCGAGGCGTTCGTCGAACATTATAATCACCAGCGCTATCACGAAAGCCTGGGCAACGTTACGCCTGCCGATGCCTACTTCGGCAGAGCACTCGCCATCATCAAAAAACGAGAAAGGATCAAAAAACAAACCATCGAACATCGGCGCTTGCTACACCGCAAGCTTGCCGCTTAATATCAACCAACCAGATGGAACCAATGCTCCGTTAATTTACGCAGCCTTCAGTGCCAAATGTTCTGACGACGGACACAATTCTTGAGCTTTAGGATAGCGGCACCTTACAGCACAGCTAGCGTATCTCCAAACTCAGTCAAATGATTTCGTTCCACATTTTGGACAGGGGTCTATCACCCAAGGGAAGAAAAATATACGCCATTGGCAAATGAGTCCATGCCTGCATCTACGAAGTCGAAAAACCAAAGTGTAAAAATAAATAGATGAAACAATTGACGTCGAAAGCCAAGCATACTCTAAATAGGTGGAAGGATGACGTGCTCCAATACCCGACGCTGTGACTAGTCCAGCCACGAACATGTGTCGGGAATACGCATTTTTATTTTGTGGCCAAAGTTTAAAGCCTAATTTCTTATGCACTCTTGGCCTCCCCCTGCTCCAGCCAAACCACCATTCCCGTGATGGAAGTTGACCGTCGCGCGTCACGAAAAGCGCGGCCGCCAGCCTGCCTTCGCCATCGCGCACGGCAACCCGGCGCATCCCGCGTTTCATGTCGATGGCTTCGAGATGTTCGCCGACAGGGAGCAGTCTGTCCACGTCCATATTGTCTGCGCCCGCCATTTCGGTAAGCCAACCGCCCGCTATCCTTGCACTCGTCCAATACAGAAGGGCTGGCAATGCCGGTCGCTTGCTGCTGACTGTCCGTCGTCAGATAATTTGAGACTGATACCGGTTTAAAATAGGCGAGTATTTGGTTCCATCTGGTTGGTTGATATTAGGCTGCAAGCTTTCGGTGTTGCAAGCGCCTTTGCTCGATTGTTTTTCGTTTGATCCTTTCTCGCTGTTTGATGATGGATTCCGCTCTGCCAAAGTAGGCATCGGCGGGTGTGACGTTTTTCAGGCTCTCGTGATAACGCTGGTGATTATAGTGCTCGACGAACGCCTCGACCTGCGCTTCTAGATCACCGGGCAGATAATAATTTTCGAGCAGGATGCGGTTTTTGAGGGTCTGGTGCCAGCGTTCGATCTTGCCCTGGCTTTGCGGATGGAACGGTGCACCGCGAACGTGGCGCATCTTTTTGTCGGCCAGATAATCCGCAAGTTCGCCCGCAACATAACTTGGCCCGTTGTCGCTGAGCAGGCGCGGTTTGTGCAGCACATGTGCCGATGCACAGCCTGATGCCTCAAGAGCCAGTTCCAGCGTATCGGTGACATCTTCTGCACGCATGGTCGTGCACAGCTTCCAAGCAATGATGTAGCGCGAGTAATCATCAAGGATGGTCGACAGGTAATAATAGCCCCAGCCAATGATCTTCAGGTAGGTAAAGTCCGTCTGCCACAGCTGGTTGGGTGCAGTGGTCTTGTCTTTGAACTCGCTGGCGGCCTTCATCACGATGAAGTTCGGGCTGGTGATCAGATCATGGCGCTTGAGCAGGCGGTAAACACTGGCCTCCGACACGAAGTAGCGCTGTTCATCGGTAAATGTCACCGCCAGCTCTCGCGGGCTCAGCTCGCAGCGTTCCAGCGCCATCTCCAGTATCTGTGCCTGCACCTTGTCGGGGATCCGGTTCCATGCACGCTTGGGGCCGGGACGCAGATCTTCCAGCGCCTCTTCGCCGAACCGCTGATACAGATCATACCAGCGGTAGAAGGTAGGCCGAGCGATGCCCAGCCTGTCCAGCGTCTGCTTGGCAGGTAGATGTGACCGCTCGACGATGCGGATGATCTCCAGCTTTTCGGATGCGGGATACCTCATTCGTCGTCGCCCCCATCCCCGATCATGCTTTTTTTGAGTAGGCGGTTCTCGAGTATCTGTTCGGCGACCACCTCTTTCAGATCGCGGGCTTCCTTACGAAGATCACGGACCTCGTCGCTATTGGCAGCGCGCGATGTATCGCCGGCAAGCCGGCGCTTGTCCTTCGGTTCTCGCCATGCCCCAGGCATGGCTGCGTTGCCTCAGTCCATAAAATCCTTCGACCATTTGTAATATACGCCCTGCGCGATACCCTCACGGCGGCACAGCTCGGCGATGCTATCCTCGCCGCGCAGGCCTTCCAGCACGATCCGTATCTTTTCCTCTGCGCTATACTGCTTGCGCGTGGCTCTGCGGATATCCTTTACCACCCGCTCCGCGGGGGTTTTTGAGTGTTTTGCTTTCATTTTCGTTCCTTACAGTCACTGCAATGAAACCAAAACACTCACTTATTTTATGCAGCCAGTCTGTCTATTGAATGCTGATGGGGGACACTTGCAGCCTAATATCAACCAACCAGATGGAACCAAATACTCGCCTATTTTAAATCGGCATCAGTCTCAAATTATCTGACGACGGACAGTTAGCCGCAGGCACCATATTCTAACTCATGAACGAATGCATCTTGATCGGCAACAATGATATAGCGATCATTATCATCGTCAATTAGTCTGTAAAAATGTTCACTCGCGTTTCTTGGCTTTATGCCATCACCGTCGTTGACAAAGATTAGAGGCAAGACAATCACCAAACCAATTTTCTCTTCGTGAATTTCAACAGGGTAACGCTGTCCGTCGATTAGAACACCATTCTGTCCGATCGTTATTCGAAATTCGCTCTCTGCATAGCAACCAAAAAACTTCTGTGGGTTCAACGGCTGCGGTTCGTCGAAATCTCCACACGAGGAGAGGAGGGCGGCGAAAGAAATGGGCAGCGTGGCCAGAAGTCTACTGCCCGCGAACATGGCAATTCCGGATGAAGGTTTCTCCAGCAGTTGCTGTGGCCGTAGCACCCAGTCGCCTAGAGCTGAGGATCGAGGGAGAATAGCCGAGCGCCCCACCGCTTGAGACCCAATCGCCTGCAGCGTTCTGAGTGGCAGAGTAGCTTCCTCCAACTGGCCCTATAGAGCCTCCGACATCTAAGGTTTCACCATAGCCTACAAAGGCCGCCAGTGATCTAGCTTTGCCATAATCTTGAGTGAATCCCACCCCAAGCCCAACTCCTCCGCCAATAGTGTGATAATCGCCACTAGCACCGGTTTTAGTGTTGCGCCAGATGCCAATGCTACCCGAGAAACCGCCTAAAAATACTAGACTTCCAGTGTTCCCAGTGAATTCAATTTCACCCGGTTGCTGCAAAGCCAGCGCGCATTGATCCTGCTCTTTTTGCGGCATCTCATCTTCCCTTACTTCAGGCCCCGTGTAATTTCTCAACTTCGATTTTCCAGATGGATATCAATATCACGAGCTGTCAAAAAATTCATAAAGCCAGAATCAAAATATATTGAAATAAAGCTCGGGTCATAAATTTCGATTTTGATCCACAGTTTCTCAAAAATTTTTCTATCCGGCAGATCGGCATCATTAATGCTATCCATGATTTTTTTCTTTACGGCAGAAAAGTTATGCTTTCCACGTTTGATCAATTCCATCGAAATTTTTGTCTCCTCATTTTTTAGCTGCTTAACTTTTGCATTTCCTAGTTTAGTCGATCGCACCCAATTTGATTCGCCTTTTGGAATGAGGATTTCCAAACTCGCAGCTAAATTGATGTCAAATTCCATCTTTTTTTCCTAGAAATCGTCAAGATGCCCTTGATTGACCGCCTGCCCTGTCTCAGGATCAGTGGTATATATATTTCCATCGCCATCTACGCCAACCCAGTCGTCAGGTGCAGCTCCAATACCGTCTTTTATATCATGTAGCTTCCCTCGATCTATTTTGCCTTTATCAATTGGTTTGGTTCCAGCAGGTTTGTCTTTCGGAGCTCCTTTGCGCCTTTTATTTCTTTTTTGCTCTGCCGAACTATCACTTTCTTCTGACCCATCATTATTGTTCAGCGATGTGCCTAACAAAAGGTCCGCCGACGCGGCCAACTTGTCAACAAAACTTGCACTAGAATCGTTGCCAATTGCATTCCAGTCCGTCGCAAAATCTTGACCAAACTCTTCCGCCGCAATCTTCAAGGCCTTTTCAAATGACACACCTTTTGAAGTTAATTTCTGTACTCTTAATGAAAATTTATATCCACCAACGACAGCTTTTCCAGCGTTCCCACTCGGATCAATCCGTCCAACCGAATCATTCCCAACATAGGCATAGAGATTAAACTGGTCCTCATAGCCAATAGGATCGGTCTGCAGGAACCTTCCCAGATATGGCGAATAAGCCCGCGCCTTGTAGTGATAGATGCCGATCTCGGGGATCAGGATCTGGCCGGTATACTGGAACCGGCCAAGGTTGGTGGCATTGGGAATGCCATAGGCGTCATAGGCGTTAACCTGCACCACATTGCCGCTCGCGTCGGTGATCGCGGTGATGCTGCCCTGCCAGTTGGCGAACATATGGCGGCGATTGGTCGCGTTCACCGTGCCGCCGTCATACCAGACGAGCGGATCATCGACGCCGCTGCCGTGCATATAGCGGTGCTTTATCGTGCCCAGCTGGTCATATTCCAGCACCAGCGCATCGCCGTCATAGATAAAGCGGGTGTCCGTCGTCAGATAATTTGAGACTGATACCGGTTTAAAATAGGCGAGTATTTGGTTCCATCTGGTTGGTTGATATTAGGCTGCAAGCTTTCGGTGTTGCAAGCGCCTTTGCTCGATTGTTTTTCGTTTGATCCTTTCTCGCTGTTTGATGATGGATTCCGCTCTGCCAAAGTAGGCATCGGCGGGTGTGACGTTTTTCAGGCTCTCGTGATAACGCTGGTGATTATAGTGCTCGACGAACGCCTCGACCTGCGCTTCTAGATCACCGGGCAGATAATAATTTTCGAGCAGGATGCGGTTTTTGAGGGTCTGGTGCCAGCGTTCGATCTTGCCCTGGCTTTGCGGATGGAACGGTGCACCGCGAACGTGGCGCATCTTTTTGTCGGCCAGATAATCCGCAAGTTCGCCCGCAACATAACTTGGCCCGTTGTCGCTGAGCAGGCGCGGTTTGTGCAGCACATGTGCCGATGCACAGCCTGATGCCTCAAGAGCCAGTTCCAGCGTATCGGTGACATCTTCTGCACGCATGGTCGTGCACAGCTTCCAAGCAATGATGTAGCGCGAGTAATCATCAAGGATGGTCGACAGGTAATAATAGCCCCAGCCAATGATCTTCAGGTAGGTAAAGTCCGTCTGCCACAGCTGGTTGGGTGCAGTGGTCTTGTCTTTGAACTCGCTGGCGGCCTTCATCACGATGAAGTTCGGGCTGGTGATCAGATCATGGCGCTTGAGCAGGCGGTAAACACTGGCCTCCGACACGAAGTAGCGCTGTTCATCGGTAAATGTCACCGCCAGCTCTCGCGGGCTCAGCTCGCAGCGTTCCAGCGCCATCTCCAGTATCTGTGCCTGCACCTTGTCGGGGATCCGGTTCCATGCACGCTTGGGGCCGGGACGCAGATCTTCCAGCGCCTCTTCGCCGAACCGCTGATACAGATCATACCAGCGGTAGAAGGTAGGCCGAGCGATGCCCAGCCTGTCCAGCGTCTGCTTGGCAGGTAGATGTGACCGCTCGACGATGCGGATGATCTCCAGCTTTTCGGATGCGGGATACCTCATTCGTCGTCGCCCCCATCCCCGATCATGCTTTTTTTGAGTAGGCGGTTCTCGAGTATCTGTTCGGCGACCACCTCTTTCAGATCGCGGGCTTCCTTACGAAGATCACGGACCTCGTCGCTATTGGCAGCGCGCGATGTATCGCCGGCAAGCCGGCGCTTGTCCTTCGGTTCTCGCCATGCCCCAGGCATGGCTGCGTTGCCTCAGTCCATAAAATCCTTCGACCATTTGTAATATACGCCCTGCGCGATACCCTCACGGCGGCACAGCTCGGCGATGCTATCCTCGCCGCGCAGGCCTTCCAGCACGATCCGTATCTTTTCCTCTGCGCTATACTGCTTGCGCGTGGCTCTGCGGATATCCTTTACCACCCGCTCCGCGGGGGTTTTTGAGTGTTTTGCTTTCATTTTCGTTCCTTACAGTCACTGCACTGAAACCAAAACACTCACTTATTTTATGCAGCCAGTCTGTCTATTGAATGCTGACGGGGGACAGTCGCGATGTTGTATTGAGTCCAAAGATTCATACTGCGGTTGTCGCAACTTTCCAGTCAGCGAAAGCATCTGCTCTGAGTTTTTTTGAACAGGTTTCGGTTAACAAGATGACGTTGGTGGTTGAAGTGATTGTAGGTAGTGGCGTGGACGTTGAGGAAGCGTTGGGCGGAGCCGGGGGATTTAAAACGCTGCATCTTTCGTTCTCGTCTTCGCACTGGCTGATGGGAATTTCTGCCCGATTGTTCGCACGCTTGTTATCGATATGCTGAGCGGTAATTCGCATTTCACGAAATGCAGTGCGATAAGATCGCAGCTTGTCAGTCACGATAAGTATAGGAACTATTTCCTGCTTCTTAAGCAGGCTGCGCATCAGCTTTCTGGCGGCTTTGGAACCCACATGAAACGGCAACGCATGATGGATCTTTGGAGAAATTAAATTGTCGATGGCTAAAGATTAGCATTGGAAACTTAGTGGGTTAACATACTGGCTAATTATCAACCTTTTTGGCGCGGCACGATGGGTCTGGAAATGGGCCGGTTGCCGACAGTCCGCAATTGGTGATCCAGCACGGAAAGCTGACTTTCAGCTTTCGCCCCAGTTGCGGACGTTCGCGTTGTTCCAATTCGACGTCCACTTGGGGCGTAAAAGCAGACTTGAGGCAATGGAAAAGGACCAGATCAGAAAAAGGATGCTGTCAAGTTAGGTTCGTATTGCATTTGCTACACACTTTCTCAGGCCATGGCGTACTTATCCAACCATGCATGAACAAAGATTTACCGCAATTTGGGCATCTTATAACAAAAGAACCTAAGCCCCCTATGATCAACCACAAACCCATTAGCGGAAACATAAATGCAACCGGGTTTAGCCCGAAGTAGCTCGCAACCATTGGGACACCCCACATAATCAATGGCATACTCAGTATTACAATAATGATATGGCGCTTAGCCTTTGAGTAAACAGACACAGCATTACCTTAAATCGCAATCGACCGGTTTGATCTATGCGAAAAGACTTTTAACAACAATCGCCTTCTTTTTTTGTGTCCGCTGTTGGCTCAAAAGCGGGCGTTTATATCGGGCTGTTCGTATGACCGCTAACCACCCACTTCCTGCCGTTCGACCCGATGATATGGAAAGTAAAAGCAACCAGTCAGCAAGCACGCCATTTGCTGTCGTTTAGCGGAGATCATCTGCTGCCTGAAGCCTTCCATTCAATCGGACAGAGTGTAAAGGCTGATACTGGGCCACAAGCGGTATAGCGGCATTTTGATACCGTCAGCAGGCAGCAGACCTTCGCTCTTGTGACCAATCGGTGAATTCGGGCTGCGACCAGTGCGCGGAGTTCAGGTCTTTGGGCGATCATGGAAGAAACCGCAGGCATGGGCTCGAAATTTCGTATATGCATGCTCGTATGCATATTAGTGATCAGCGCCTTCCCGATCAACCGAGCCTCGAAATCCACCCTGACGTTGTGTTGCAACGGCCTCACCTAGCGGCGTTCTTCGGACTGATCGTTGCGACCTGGGCCGATATTGAGGGCAGATTAGATGCGATCTTCCTCCTGTGCGCGAATGACAGAGGCGCACTTGCCGAGATGCAGGCAATCAAGGGCTGGGACGCGCGCAGCAAGTTCTTCATTCGCCACTTGAAGAGCCAGCAGGGAGACGCGCTTGCAATCGAAGTCCGGTCAATATTGCGCTATGTCGCGCTGCCCGCAAACAAGCGGCATGACATCGCGCACGGCATTTGGGCGGTATGTAAAGAATTGCCCGACGATCTGGTCGTTGCCAACTCGGATATTTACACCGGGGCGATGGAAGAGGCGCTACGTGCCGAGGCCGAAGGCGGTCCGAAGCTTGCCCTCAATAAGGACCGCATGCTAGATACCGCGCGCGTGGTCTCTGCTGAGCATCTCAGCCAGTTGCTTGCCGAACTCCGCGAGGCACGAAGTCTCATGCACAATTTCATGATCCAGAAGATGCCGGCTGTGGTGCATGTTCACAACCGCGAAGCCTTGCCCCGCGCAGCCGATCATCCGGACATAGCCGAGCGAATCCGTAACGCCGAGGCGGGCATCAAGAAGCGGGACAAAGGACAGCCTATCGTCGACTGACGCCGCGCTACAGCAGGTTCATTTGTTGCCGTTCGAGTGTGAGCAAATTCTAGACGCTGAATGGCAGCTTTTAGGAACGAGCGTCTGCCTTCGGAATGACGACAATTGGGCGCGAAGCGGACATAATATTGGACCGCAGCGATTGACTGCTATCGGCTCGGTAGCAGAACGGCAGATTTTGTTTCCATCTAATCAGTTCGAATCACCGCAAGTGGCACGGTTGCTGACTGCTGCTTCTTTTTGCAAATATAGCAGGTTCAAATCACCAAAACTGTTTGGTTGTGCCCGTTATTCGACTGGACTTGCGTTCCAAACAGAGCATTGCTGTTCCTGCCGAACGGGATGACCGGATCGGTCAGGTCGCAGCTAAACAAAAGCATATGCGACCTTGGGTCAGTGGAAGCGCCGGATTATTCGGCGCAAAACCGGAGACCCAAAATGAAAAAATCAGTACCCGCTAAAGACAAGGCCGACCAACCAACCAAAGCCGAGATCGTCAGTAAACTCCTCAGTTCGGCAAAGGGTGCCTCGCTCGGTGAGATTGCCCAAGCCACCGGATGGCAGCCCCATAGTTGCCGCGCGTTCCTTACCGGCCTGCGCAGAAAGGGTCACAACATCATCCGCGCTAAACGCAAGGACGATACCAGCTATTATCGGATAGATAAGACATCGGAGCCAGCGGTCACCGATGCTGCGAAAACGCCGGATGTTAACGGGACGGTGTTCCTGAGGCAGGAAGCAGCCTGATGGCGGGGCGGACTATCTCACTAGCTGCTATAGAGACCATGCCGGTTGCCGACCTGCAAACGGCATGGCATCGCCATTGTGGCAGCGCCGCACCCTCCTTATCACCAGATCTGTTGCGACGAGGTCTGTCCTATCGCCTGCAGGAAAAGAAGCTGGGCAGGCTGGACCGGCGGACCGCTGCCTGTCTGGCGAGATATGGAAGCGAGGATATACCCGCCCTACCAAAGCTGGTGACTGGCTCCAAACTCAGCACAGGCACGAAGCTCATCCGCGACTGGCACGGTGTCGGCCATAGCGTGACCGTGCTCGATGACGGTTTTGAATATGATGGTAAGCGATGGAAATCGCTTACTGCCATCGCACGTCATATTACTGGCACAAAATGGTCGGGACCTCGCTTCTTTGGCCTGACGGTCATCAGGGCGGCAGCAACATGACCACAGTGCCCAATCCTGTCCGCTGCGCCATCTACACGCGCAAATCCACAGAGGACGGGCTGGAACAGGAGTTTAACAGTCTGGATGCCCAGCGGGAGGCTTGTGAGGCATATATATTGAGCCAGCGTCACGAGGGCTGGAAACTGGTTCCCGATGCCTATGATGACGGCGGCTATTCTGGCGGGACGATGGAGCGCCCCGGCTTGAAAGCATTGATGCAGGCCGTCGAGGACGGCCTTGTTGACGTGATCGTTGTCTACAAGGTTGATCGCCTAACGCGAAGTCTGGCAGATTTTGCCAAGATCGTCGAGATCCTCGATGAAAAACAGGCAAGCTTCGTTTCGATTACACAAGCGTTCAACACGACGACCAGTATGGGCAGGCTTACGCTCAATGTGTTGTTGTCCTTCGCACAGTTCGAACGCGAGGTAACCGGCGAGCGTATCCGCGACAAGATTGCCGCTTCCAAGAAAAAAGGCATGTGGATGGGAGGGCCGGTTCCGCTCGGATATATTGTCGTGGATCGCAAACTGGTTGCTGAGCCGGAAGAAGCGCGGCGTGTTCGAACCATTATGCGCCGCTATCTTGCGAGCAAGTCGGCTCCCGCCTTACTGGCCCAGCTTGAAAGCGAAGGCATTTTGACCAAGGTACAGCAGCGTGTGAGTGGGCCACACAGAGGCGGTATCCCGTTTCGGCGAGGCAGTCTGTTCCATCTGCTCAAAAATCCCGTCTATCGCGGTAAGATCGTGCACAAGGGTCAAATCTATGATGGCGAGCATCAGGCAATCGTCGATGCTGAGCTTTGGGACGCGGTTCAAGTCAAGCTCGCCAGCGCAGCCCCGCCCCGGAAAAGGCCAAGCAATGATCCCCAGCAGGCAGTGTTAAGGGGTCTGCTTTCCGACGAACAAGGCAGGCCGATGGTTCCAACTTATGCCACCAAGGGCGCGCGCCGGTATCGCTACTATGAGACCCGCCGCGATCTTACCGGACCAGACAAAGCAGAATCCACACGATATGCCATGGTGCATCTGGAAAGACATGTGGCTGAGCACATTAAGGCATTGCTTAGCGACCAGCATGCACTGCGCCGCATCGCCTGTTTGACAGATGGTGGATCCTTGAAGAGAATGTTCGCCCAAGCTCAGTTGCACGGACAAGAAATGGCAGCCGACTTGGGCTCGACCGTTCAAAAGCTGGTCCGCAAGATCAGCTTTGCTGTTGATCGGATGATCATTGAACTCGACCCAAATCAGTTCGGGATCGACGAACCACTTACCTCCAGTTGGCAATATGAAATACCGCGACCAGCAAAGAAACCGTTTCGGGAAGCCAAGTTGAGGATCGACAGCAATGACGACCGCCCCAAAAACATCGACCCAAAGCTGATGGGACTTCTTGCCGATGCGATGTCAGCACAGAAACTGGTGCTCGCATCATCCGATGTACCGCTTCAAAGAATCGCAACGCGCGAGGGACGCTGCCGCAAGCAACTGACCCAGCTTGTCAAACTCAGCTGGCTCAGCCCGCGCATCGTCGAAGCCATTGTGGAGGGCAGCCAGCCATCCCTGCTCAGCCGGAAGCGAATTATGGAGATTGAGCTACCGCTCGCCTGGAGTGAGCAGGAACAGTTGCTTGGGGTTGGCTCGCTCACGAAATAACGTCCACATCCTCGGATCCATTGCCACCCGCCCATTGAGGCGGGTTTTTTGACGGTGGAGACTTTGGGTAATTTTGACCGAGATTGTCCTGCTCAACGCTGGTCTCCCGCCACAATCGATAACGATCCATCCGCCAATACCGCCGCAAATGCGGGGTTATGGCCCAGACTCCTGCAATCTGTCGATTTTGGATGATATTCAAAGACTGTCTGGTGCTCTCGAGAAGACTCGAAAATGACAAGAAAACCGCAACAAGTGTCATTTCATGATCAGCTTGGCTAATTGAATGACAAATTCGGCAAATCGGTAGGGATCTCCGGCGAATTCTGGGAAAGTCGGCGATACCGCGCAAAGAGGGAACACGCTAAGCTGCATGATAAAATATCGTTCTTTATCAAGCACTTATACTGTCTGGTGCGGTCGAGAAGACTCGAACTTCCACGGGGTATTAACCCCACAGCGACCTCAACGCTGCGCGTCTACCAATTCCGCCACGACCGCACTGTCTCTAGCTTGGGACAGCTATGTCCCGGGTAGGCGCGTGCCCTTAGCAAAGGGGTTTCCCAGCCGCAACAGATATTCGTCGCCATCTCGCCTATTCGTTAACGGCCAGACCGGAATTGTCCCGCAAAAGCACAGGAAACGGCTTTGCCCTTGCCGGACGGGTGAAATGAGGGTCGGGGGCGGCCATGAACCTTCTATTGACCTTGTTCCCTGCGGGGCTGATCGGCTTTATTCGGTGCATGGAAAGCCTGATGCTCCTGCTGCTGCTTGCAGCGCCACCTGACCGTTCCCCGGCACAGCCCGGTTCCGGTCCGACGCGCGTACAGGCGGTCGCCAGCGTGCAGATATTGCGCGCCGACGTGATCGATTTCGATACGGCGGTCGATCGGCGCGGCGTGCAGCACTTGGGCGCAGATGATATATTCCGTCTGCCCCCGACCCGGTCGGCCGGCACGGTTAAAAGCGACGATGGCCGGGTAGTCAGCCTGCAGGAGTTTCACTGAACCGATTTCGGCAGGCGATCATTCGCGGTTTTGATCCGCCCAGCCGACTTCCAGCTGGCTTGCGGCGCGCGGCACGTCCAGCTTGGCTTCGTTGAAATTGATCTTGGCACCCGGTGCGAGCGATGCGGCCGGTGCCTTCATTTTCCAGCTATAGACGATCCGTCCGCCGGCATCGCGCAGGATCACCAGCATCGGCGGGATCGCCTCCTCACTGGTCGTCGGATTGATAATCGTCCCGCTGGCAGCAAAATATTCGGTCCCGTCGGGCAAGGTCCGGCGATCCTGTTTCTCGCTCAGTTCGATGAGCAGCGGGGTTTCTTCGGTCGAGGCAAATTCATAGTCGGAGACCCACCGGGGCGGCCCGAAATAATATAGCGCCGCGCCCGATGCTATTACCAGGATGGTAAAGGCGACGGCGGCCAAGGTCCACAATTTCGCCGGATTGCGGCGCGGTTTGAACGGCGGTTCATGGGCAAAGCTGCTATCCCCCGCGCCATAACCCTGGCTGGCGGAAATGGGAGGCGGTGATGCCGATCGCGTAATCGGAGAGACGGGCGGACTGGGTTCCCAATCCTGCTCAACCGCGGCTTCAGTATCGGTTGCCGGTGCTGACGGCGCGGCAGGTGCCGCAGCGGCCGGTTCCTTTTCCCGGACTGGAATCTCTTCCGGAATGGCCGGCTCCTGAAACCAGCTATGACGGCAGGACGCGCAGCGTACCGAGCGCCCATTGGGTCCAATGGCGCTGTCTGGCACAAGGTAACGGGTTTTACAGGCCGGGCAGTTCAAGATCATGACACCCCTCTAAACACGGCATCACGATAAACTGCAAGTGGCTGCTTGACCGTTTTGAGACCGAAGCAGGTTTTTCCGCGTTTTCCTGCCGATTCGATCGTTGCCGGTTGACAGCGGAGTTGATTTGGAGGCTGTTAAAGGCTTATTGGTCGGCCGACCGGGCAATATTTCGCCGCGATATGGGAATGTAGAGCATGTTGGACGAAATTGTTCGATTTGAAAATGTCGGCCTGCGCTATGGTGCGGGTGCGGAAACTCTTGCCGATCTCAATTTTACCCTGTTTCCGGGCAGTTTCTATTTTCTCACCGGCGCGTCCGGCGCCGGAAAGACGTCATTGCTGAAACTTCTCTATCTCTCGCAACGTCCCAGCCGCGGCGTGATCCGGCTTTTCGGCGAAGATGCGGTGACCATGCCGCGCGAGCGGCTGCCGGGCTTTCGCCGCCGTATCGGTGTGGTCTTTCAGGATTTTCGTCTGGTTCCGCATCTTTCCGCCTTCGACAATATCGCGCTTCCCTTGCGGGTAGCCGGAGTGCGCGAGAAAGATCTCGAGGTTCCTGTCGCGGAGATGCTCGAATGGGTCGGTCTCGGGGACCGGGCTTCGGCCCGGCCGGCGACCCTCTCGGGTGGCGAACAGCAGCGCGTGGCGATCGCCCGCGCGGTGATCGGCAGGCCGGAGATACTGGTGGCGGACGAACCCACCGGCAACGTCGATCCCGAAATGGCGATCCGCCTGCTGCAATTGTTCGAGGCACTGAATACGCTGGGCACGACGATCGTCGTGGCTACCCATGATATCCATCTGCTCAGCAAGATCCCGGGCGCGCAGATGATGCGGCTGGAAAAAGGCATGCTTGCCGATCCGACCGGATCGCTGCGCCATCCGCCACGCCCCAAAGACCAGCTGTAACGGGGCGCCGGACCGATGTTCAAATTTTTCGCGATTCCCGGCCATGACCGCCGCCTGATACCCGAGGGCAGACTGTCCGGTCCGATGCCATGGGTGATTGCGATCATGATCTTTCTCACCGTTCTGGCCGCCGCGGCCGGGCTGGCGATGACCCGGGCGATCGGTGATGTATCGGACGAACTGTCCAGTCGGGCGACGGTGCAGATTGTCGAAGCCAATCCGGAAGTGCGCAGCCGGCAGGCCACCGCCGCCGCCGAACGGTTGCGGGCCTTGCCGCTTATCGACGAGGTCCGGCTGCTGCCGCCCGAAGAGATAGAAGCGCTGATCGAGCCTTGGCTGGGGACCCGGGATCTGGCCGACGATATTCCGCTTCCTGCGTTGATCGACCTGAAACTGGTCCGGGTTGCAACGGACGCAGAATATCGGTCCTTGCGCGAAGCGCTGCTGGAGATTGCACCCGGCGCCCGGGTCGAACCGAGCAGCGGCTATATCGCGCCGGTCATTTCCTTGGTGCGTTCCTTGCAGTGGATTGCTTTTGGTCTGGTTTGCCTGCTTGCCCTGGCGACGGGAGCGGCGGTCATCATCTCGGCGCGATCGGCGCTCAACACCCACGGCGAGACCATCGCGGTCGTGCATCTGCTGGGTGGTACCGATCAGCAGATCAGCCGGTTGTTCCAGCGGCGGATCGCGCTGGACGCCTTGCTTGGCGGCCTGATTGGACTGGTTGGTGGCGCCGCGATCATCTGGCTGATCAGCATCCAGCTGACCGCTCTCGGCTCCGGACTGGTGGAATCGGTCGGCCTTGACTGGTGGAGCTGGTTGATAATTGCCAGCATTCCGATATTGGGTATGTTCCTTGCCATGATAACCGCCAGATTGACGGTTTTAGGCGCCCTGAAAAAGATATTATAGTCACCCGGATGATCTTGCGCCTTTTCTCTTTCCTGATCCTGCTCTGGATCATCGGCTTCGCCTGGTTTGCCATCGATCTGCCGCGTCCAGCGGATGATGATGCCCATACCGGTTCGGTTGTCGTGCTAACCGGCGGTGCCGGACGTATCGATCGCGCGCTGGACATCCTGGAAGCCAGAAGCGCCGGGAGATTGCTGATCTCCGGTGTTGACCGGGATGTGAAACCGGCGGAACTCGCCGCCGAATATGACCGGCCGGATGACCTGTTCGATTGCTGCATCGATCTCGGTTTCCAGGCGGTCGACACGCGTTCCAACGCGCTGGAAATAGCCCGCTGGGCGGCCCGGCGGGGTGACAAGTCGGTGCGCCTGGTGACCTCCGACTGGCATATGCGCCGGGCCCGGCTGGAACTGGAACGAGCGATGCCGGCTGATGTCCGGATCCTTTCCGATGCCGTCCAGACGCGCCCTTCGCTCGGCACCTTGTTTACCGAGTATAATAAATATCTGATGCGCCGGCTCGCTGCTCTGGCGGGGGTCTGAGATGCTGTCCGTCATCCGTTCGCTGATCTTCATGGCCGTTTTCTACATCGGTTCGGTTCCAATCATCATCGCCACCTTTCTCGGCGCCTTTTTCTGGCCCAAGACCATCTATTATATGGCGCAATATTGGAGCCGCTATCACTATCTCTGCGCCCGGCTGATCCTCGGTATCCGGGTCGAGGTACGCGGCGAGATCCGCGACGAGCCGCTACTTTATGTCTTCAAACATGAAAGCATGTTCGAAACCATCGATTTGCTGCGTCTGTTCGACAAGCCGGTGGTGATCGCCAAGAAGGAGCTGCTGGTCATTCCCCTGTGGGGCTGGATCGCCACTAGGCACGGATTGCTCGGCATTGATCGCGATGGTGGTGGCGCGGCGATGCGGCAGATCATCAAGCAGGCCAAGAAAGCCGTTGCAGAAGGCCGCCCGATCGTCATTTTTGCCGAAGGCAGCCGCGCCCATCATGGCGAACGGCCGGAACTGCAGACCGGTTTCGCCGGTATCTACAAACTGCTGGGCATCCCGCTGGTGCCGGTGGCGCTGAACAGCGGTATCGTCTCGCCCCGCGACACATTTGTGCAGAAAAGCGGTGTCATCACCTATGAAGTGCAGCCGGAAATAGAACCGGGCCTCGACCGCGACGAGATTCGCGACCGGGTGCATACGGCGATCAATATGCTGAACGATTGAGCGCAGCCGGCCTGTCGGAGGATTGCTCCATCTCTGCCGTCGGATGCGGCGTCTAAGGAAGATTACGGGGTTATCTGCCGGTGATAGCGGGGTAGGGCATTCAGCCATGATGGGGAATATACGTGCGTCCCGGAATTCTTCCCCCCGTTCCGCAAATTATTACCGGAGAAGATGATTTGGCCAAGCAAGAAACCCCCACCGTCCGCGAAGCGGTTGGTGTCTTTCAATCCGAACGCGCGCTGCAGGCTGCGGTGGACGATTTGCTCTCGCACGGTTTCGACCGTTCGGAACTCAGTTTGCTTGCCCCGCTTTCGTCGGTGCAAAAGGAACTGGGGCACGGCTACACTTCGGTGAAGGAGCTGGAAGATGATGCGGCCGTACCCACCACCGCCTATATTTCTACGGATGCGATCGGCGATGCGGAGGGCGGTGTCTTTGGCGGGTTCATTTATGTCGGCGCGCTGGCGACGCTTACTGCTGTGGTGGCGTCGGGCGGTGCCATCGGTGCAGCGATCATAGCCGCTGCGGCCGGCGGTATCGGAGGCGGGGCGATCGGCGCTGTTCTGGCGAAGCTTATCGGCGAGCATCACGCCGATTATGTCGAAGATCAGCTCGAACGCGGCGGACTGCTGCTGTGGGTCCGGACCTGGAATGCGGCCGATGAAAAGCATGCAGTAGAAATTCTCGCGAATCATAGCGGCTTGGATGTGCACGTTCATGACCTCCCCAAGCATCATGCAGTCTTGGAGGACCGCTACAATGGCGATGCCGTCGCGGGCGAGCTGCAGGCCTATCGCGGCGTGCCTTATTCCTATCTCCCGGACGGGGAATATTATATCGCCGGCGAAGTTCTGCCCACGGAACAGGACGTCAAGGCGAAGATAGACCGGAACCTTGATCTCGAAACATTGCGGTCGAGAGCGAAAACGCAGGGCTGGGATATCGAAGCGCTGCTGGGCAATCCCGCCAGCATATTCCAGACGCCGGCCGATCTGCTGGCAACAGAGCTTCCGGACTGCAACAAGAGAGATATTCTCAAACGCTGGGCCTATGGCGAAAAACAGCTCGAAATCGCATCGGATGACGGCATGAAGCCGGCGAGCGGTGACCGGCTTCAGGAAATCAACCTCGCACTGGAGCAGCTGTAAGCCGCTCGCACCCTCGGGAGTATATCCGGTACCAGCCTTCAGATAATTATACCGCCGGATGAAGGCGCGTCTGCGTCTGCCGGAAAAGATTGGGCCCCGGCTCCTGGATAGGGGAGCCTGGGCCACTCAACATCGGGCATCTGCAAAGCTGCAACGGGGAGGGAGGCGTTCGCCTGTACTGCTATGGATGTCCGGTTGACTATACGGCCTTTTTAAAGGCCTTCTGAGCCTCATCCAGCGCCTTGTCAAAGGCCGTGCGAGATGTCGTTAAGGCCTCGCGTACCGCGGCCCATGATGCACTGCCAGCCTTGTTCAGTTCTTTCAGTTTTTCGTTCGCCCTGTCCGCGCTTTCCTCGAGTTTCGCGACCGCAGCGTCCACTTCCTCCCGGCTGGAAACCTGCAATGTCTTTGCCGCTGCCCTGACGCGTTCCACTGTCTTTTCCCAAGCGTCCTTCAGCGCCGCGATCCGCACCTGGAAATAGGCCTTGTCCTGCTCATACATACCGGCAGCGGCGTCAAAATAGGCCATGATATTGTCTTCGAACGCAGCCCATTCGGCTTCCATCTCCTTGCGAGCCTCGTCCGTGATCCGGTCGCCGATTTCCTGATTCTCCGCAACCCAGGCCCGGTAGGCCTCACGGTTGGCCTTCATCCTGGCAATAGCGGCATCCGCCTTGGTGCGGGCTTCGGACTGCACTTCCTGAGCTCTGGCCTCAAAATGCGCGACGGATGCATCAATCTCGTCGAGACGGTTCTTGGCCCGTTCGATATAGCTGTGCAGATGGCTTTGATCGGTCATTTCATTCTCCTTGGGGGTTGGGCTTGCAAGTCAGTCTCTCGTCGATCCGGCACCGGGCGGATCAACGGCGATGGATAAGATCAGGCGCTGCTTTTCCCGGCTTCGGGAGATTGCGCCGGTTTGCGAATTGCACCGGCGAGCATCACCAATGCCCAGCCGGAGATGAGAATATTGATCCCGGCCAATAGTCCCAGCGTCCAAAGCGCTGAGAAGGGAAGTTGCCACCAGAGCAATATACCGATGGCGGCCGCCACAATTCCGTCGAACAGGATCCAGCCCCAGCCGGTTTCCGGACGGGTCTTGATGGCGAATATGGTTTTCAACAGGCCCTCGGCCAGAAACGCCGCTGCAACCAATATGGTCAGAACGAAAACAGCATCCAGCGGTCGTGCCATCAGCACGATACCGGCCAATAGCCAGAGAATGCCGACCACAACCGCCAGTGTTATTTTGCCCCAAGTCGGATAGCTGAATGCGTGTATGATCTGGGCGAACCCGGCAACGGCAAGCAGAATGGCAACGCAAATCGCTACACCGAAGCTGCTGATCAGCGGAAAGACCAAGGCCCCGGTACCGGCAAGAATCATGATCACGCCGGTTGCGATCATCCAGCCTCGATTGTTAGACATATTTTCTTCAATATCCGGCAAGTCATCCGCAATTGTCGTAGCCATGTCTGTCTCCATCGTTGAAGGGGGCAGAAATCCGTCGCTGGTTCAGGGAATGGGGCAGCATCCGGATTTCTGTTTTCTACCGAATCGAACCTTTGTCTCTATCGGCAGGGATCAAGTTTTCCGTTCCCGTTTACCGGCAGTGGTCCGGCTTCAAAATCCGTAAATTCACTTAGCCGGCGCCCCGTTGTCTTGCTTCGAAATCCTTGTTTTTCTGCGCAAAATTAAAGGCCCGGATGGCTGGCATTTAGTGGAAATTACGTAGTTACAAGGCGCCGCACATATTGTTCTGAGGACCAATTCCAGACGGATAATTCTATCCGATCGTAAATCTCATCAAGGAACCCGAGGCATGAAACAGACATTATCCACCGTCGCCGCCGCATTAGTGCTGACCCTGGCCGTTCAGGGTTGTAGCCAGAAAACCGAAACCGGAGAAAAAGCAGAATGCACCACATCCGAAAATGATGCGATGGACGACGCTCGCGACGCTATGGATGCGGCAAAACATGATGCCAGCAAGGCGGCGCTGGAGGCGCAAGATGCAGCCAGGATGGCTGTGATGGCGGCCAAACTGGCGGTCTGTTCCGAAGCGCAGAAAGACAAGGAGGCCGCCGCCCAGATGGCGATCAACGCGGAGGCCGCGGCGAAACGGGCTCAGGCCAGAATTGCCATGGCCAACAGCCAACTGGATCTGGCAGCGCATGAAAATGCGCGGAAAGCGCAGGATCTGGTGGAAGAGGCTGTAGCCGCCACTGGCTCTGCCGTTCGTGAAACCAATGCATCGCTTATGGCGGGACTGGAATCCGACGCGGCGGCCGCAAAACAGGCGGCCGAATCGGCGCAAAAGGCAGCGATAAAAGCTGCTGCGGCGACCGCCGACGCCAGCAAAGCTGCGCAAGTGGCAGCCAGGGAAACCTGGGAAAAAGAAATGGCAGAGAACGGTGAAACCGAATAGTCATTTGCACGACACCACCGGTTTACCCTCGAAAGGAATATTCGCATGCAAGGATTTGTCGACAATATCGAAGCGCTGACGGAGCAGAATGATGACTTCCGTCGCGTGCTCTACACTGGCCATAATCTGCAACTGGTGCTGATGACGCTTCAACCCGGCGACGAAATCGGTATGGAAGTGCATGACGACCGGGACCAGTTTTTCCGGATCGAAGAGGGCAGCGGCGAAATCTGGATCGATGGAAAAGCCAATAAGGTGAAATCCGATGACGGCATTATCGTACCGCAGGGTGCCAGCCACAATGTCGTGAACACCGGCAAGGAACCGCTTCGGCTATATACGATCTATGGCCCGCCCGAGCATATTGACGGTACTGTCCATGCCACCGCGGCCGATGCTGCGAACGAGCATGAGCATTTCGACGGCAAGACGACGGAATAGCGGCCATTCCGATTGCCACTTTACCAACCGGATGACGGAGACTTTTCGCTCTGGCGGCGAGTCCCAGTCATCCGTTTGGCCCTTTCCCGCTAGCGCCCCATGTCGCGCTGGATCGTACGGCTGGCCATGTAGAAATGAAACACGGCCCAGAGATAGAGGCATTTGAACAGGATCATCGACCATTGCAGTCCGTCCGCATTGGCCGAATCGCAAGCGGCCTGTGCGGCCACCGCAAGATTGCTTGCCTTGCACGCCTCCAGCGTCAGCGTCGGGTCCAGTCCCGACAGGAAGGTCGCGTTCAATATCGTCGACAGGCCGCCGATCAGCGGCGGTCCCAGCCCGTATCCGAGCAGATTGACGATGAACAGGGTCACGGCAACCGCCGTTGCTCTCATCCGGCTGTCGACCACCCCGCTCGGTACGGCATAGAGCGGACAGAGATAGGTGTAGAGCAGCATCTGGCCAACCATCATCAGCGGGATTGCCAGCCATAGGGATTCGGCGAGATAGCCGACGACATGCATGGGGATGACGCCGAGCAGCGCGAACATCGGTATCAGGGCCAGCGCCTTGGGAAATCGCTCGGCATATTTGTCCGCCAGAAACCCCGACATATAGGTGCCGATTGACGCCATGACGGCCAGAGCCAGCGCGACCTTAACTGACGCATCGAAGATCGAGAGTTCATGGGTGCGGATCAGGAAGGACACGAAAAACTGGCCAACGCCATAATTGACGAACGAGGCGATGGTGACGCCCATGGTGACGTGCCAGTAAGCGGGCTTTTGCGACAATATCTTCAAGACTTCGCGAAACCCGACATGCTCTTTATTCTGCATTTCCACGGGGTCGGTGTAGCCGCGGGGCGGCTCCTTGATTGTCATCTTGACGATCATCGCAACGATCAGGCCGGGAACGCCGACCACCACGAAAGCGACGCGCCATCCCTCGATATTCTGCCAGTCGAGCGCGTTGACCGCCCAGGTCCAGTTCCAGCTGCTCAACATCGCAGCGACTGTCGGCCCATCGAGGCTTCCGACAATGAAACCGCCGAACACATAAGCGACCATGCCGCCGAGCGGGATACCCAGCGCGTAGACCGAAACCGCGGTCGAACGCTCCTTGGGAATGAAATAGTCGGCGATGATCGAATTGGCAGGCGGCGAACAACCCGCTTCGCCGATGCTGACGCCGATACGGAATATGAACAGCGCGATAAAGCTGGTGGCAAAGCCGCACAAAACGGTCATCAGACTCCACAGCGCCACCGATCCCGCAATGATCCAGACCCGGTGGTTCTTCTCGGAGAAACGGGCGATCGGGATGCCGACAAATGTATAGAGGATCGCAAAGGCCGGGCCGCCGAGCAGCCCCATCTGCCAATCCTCAACCCCGAAGCTTTCCTTGATCGGCTCGGTCAATATGTTGATGATCGTGCGATCGATGAAATTAAAAATATAGACGGTGAGCAGGATGCCGAGGATATAATTGCGGTAATTCCTGGTTCCATAACCCGTGTCCGGGCTCCCGCCATTGCTGGCACCATGGTTGGAATGCGCGACTTCGGTCGCTGTAGCTTCGGCCAAATCCAGACTCCCCTAGCGGTTCCCAACTGATTGTTGCCGTTGGGTATCCCGGCATCGTACCGAAATTTATGGCATTGTATATCCCGTTGTAAAAAAACGCTTTCGACCAGCACCGTACGAACGCTTTTTTTCTGAAGCTTGTTCGCCGCCGAAAGGCGCCGCCCGGAACAGTCCTGTGTGATCGACTGGACCCCGCCCTGCGGCGGGGAACAGAGACGGAAGGCTTATATGGTACAATAAAACCCCATTCCGTTACTGAAATAGTGCTGTCCTACATCTGGCTCGCCCGTCTATTATCGCCAAAGATCCTGCGTCTTGGGCAGGACGGGCTCTTTGACAATTTGGATGGAATTATCACGCTTGCTGCCGCCGCCGGTTTTTAGCGGACCGGCTCGAGGGCTATCTGGAAGGTTACACTAGACGAGCGGTCGCGGACCAAAAAAGGTTAGAAATTCGGCGTTTCGAGGCAAAGGCCGCAGAAAACAAAAATGGCTGTTGCTGTAAAGCTCGGCTTCGCCGCTACCCGCGGCTGTTAATCGTGCGTCCGGCCGAAATCGGGGGCGGCGTCGTCCTGGCCTTCCTCGATGATCCGGCGCCGGATCGCGCGGGTCTTGGTGAACAGGTCGAACAGTTCGTCGCCCTTGTCCCAGCGGATCGCGCGCTGCAGGGCCGAAAGATCCTCGGAGAAGCGCTGCAGCATTTCCAGCACCGCATCCTTGTTGGACAGGAACACGTCCCGCCACATCGTGGGATCGGAGGCGGCGATCCGGGTGAAGTCGCGGAAACCGCCAGCAGAATATTTGATCACTTCGCCACGCGTGACATCTTCCAGATCGGACGCGGTACCGACGATTGTATAGGCGATGAGATGCGGCAAATGGCTGGTCACCGCGAGCACGAGATCATGATGTTTGGCGTCCATGATCTCGACAGCGGCGCCGAGCTTTTGCCAGAAGGCGCGCACCCGCTCGATGTCGCCTTCTGCGGCGTCTGCCGGCGGGGTGAGGATGCACCAGCGATCCTGGAAAAGCGTGGCAAATCCGGCGTCGGGTCCGCTATTTTCGGTCCCGGCAACGGGATGGGCCGGGATGACCCGTGCACCGGGGAGCGCCTCGGCGAATGCTGCCAGCACGCTTTCTTTCGACGAACCGACATCGCTGATGATGGCGTCAGCGGGCAGATCGCTGGCGATTTCGGCGGCGACATCCGCCATCACGCCGACCGGTACGCAAAGGATCACGAGGTCAGCGTCGGTGACTGCTGCACCGGCGCTGTCGCTGACATCGTGGCAGAAACCCAGTTCGATGACTCGCGCCCGCACCGCCGGATCGGCGTCATAGCCGGTGATCCGCGCTGACGGCATGGCTTCGCGCACGGCATGGGCAATGGACGAGCCGATCAGCCCGATACCGATGATCGCAATATTGGCAAAAGGCAGCATCAGTCGGCGGCTTCCAGTATCTCGCGCAAGGCCTGGGCGACGCCGCGGGTTTCTTCCTCGGTGCCGATGGTGATGCGCAGGCCGTTGACCAGTCCCTGTCCGGGCAGCCAGCGGACCGCATAGCCCTTGTCCATCAACGCCGCATTGGCCTGTTCGGCGGTCACCTTGCCCTCGAACAGGACGAGCAGGAAATTGGTGTGGCTCGGCACCACCCTGAGGCCGTGATTGCCGAGCGCGCCCATTTCGTCGCTCAGCCATTGCCGCCATCTGGCATTATGCTCGCGGCTCATGGTCACGAAATCGTCGGCGGCAAGCGCCGCGACGGCGGCGTCCTGGCCGGCGGTGGTGACATTGAACGGCAGCCGGATCCGGTTCATCGCACCGATAATCTCTGCGTCGGCATAGCCCCAGCCGATCCGTTCGGCGGCGAGACCGTGAATCTTGGAAAAGGTGCGGGTGACCAGAACATTGGGCTGGCTGCTGGCCAGTGCCAGCGCGCCGTCATCCTGCCCTTCGTCCATATATTCGGCATAGGCGGCATCGAGCACCAGCAGGACATGGCCAGGCAGGGCGGCGTGCAGGCGCGCAATCTCGGCGCGCGGGGTGAATGTGCCGGTTGGATTATTGGGGTTGGCTATGAATATGACCTTGGTCCGGTCGGTGACCTTGGCGAGAATGGCGTCGACATCGGTGCCATAATCCTGGTCATCGGCCACCACCGGCGTGCCGCCATAGCGTCGCGCCGCTATATCGTAGACGGCGAAGCCATATTTGACATAGATGATCTCATCGCCCGGCCCGCTGAACGCATTGGCGGCGAGATGCAGGACGTCGTCGGAACCGGTGCCGCAGATGATCCGCGCCGGATCGAGATCATATTTGGCGGCAATCGCTTCGCGTAACCGGGTCGAGCCGGGATCGGGGTAGCGGTCGACAGAGGCCGAGGCGGCATTGAGTGCATCGCTAGCGGCCGGACTGCAGCCGAGCGGATTCTCGTTCGCCGACAGCTTGACGATCCTGCGGCCGTCCGCGCCGGTCGATTTGCCCGGCACATAAGGCGCAATGCCCATGATCCAGTCTTTTGCTTTTGGTCCGCTCATTGCCTTGGTCCGCTTGTCAGAAGAGAATATCTGTCGCCGGACTAACCTTTGCGGCCTGTCAGTCAACAGCATTATCATTTGACGGTGGGGATTTCGCCGCTTAGCTCCGCTGTTGATGACAGAAGATACGCGTTTTGGACTAGACCGAAAGGTTCGCCTGCTCGGGCCGCTGCCGCTGGAGAGCGGGGCAGAGCTCGCGCCTGTCGACATTGCCTATGAAACCTATGGCACACTCAATGCGGGTGCCAGCAATGCAATCCTGATTTGCCATGCATTGACAGGCGACCAATATGTCGCCTCGAAGCACCCGCTGACGGGCAAAGACGGCTGGTGGATCAGAATGGTCGGGCCGGGCAAGCCGATCGACACGGAGCGACATTTCGTCATTTGCGCCAATGTGATCGGCAGCTGTCTGGGCAGTTCCGGACCGGCGACGGTCAATCCTGCGACCGACCGGCCCTGGGGAATGGACTTCCCCGTTCTGACCATCGGCGATATGGTGCGTGCGCAGGCGATGCTCCTCGATCACCTTGGGATCCGGCGCTTGCACGCCGTCGTCGGCGGTTCGATGGGCGGGATGCAGGCGGTTAGCTGGGCGGCGCTCTTTCCTGAGCGTGTCAAGTCGGCGGTGATTATCGCTTCGGCGGCGCGGCATAGCGCCCAGAATATCGCCTTTCACGAAGTCGGGCGACAAGCGATCATGGCCGACCCGCGTTGGCGCGGCGGGGATTATTATGCCGACGATGATCCACCGAGCAGCGGCCTTGCTGTCGCCCGGATGGCGGCCCATATCACCTATCTCTCCGAAGCCGGCCTGACCGAGAAATTCGGCCGCCGGCTACAGGACCGTGACGCCAAGACGTTCGGCTTCGATGCGGATTTCCAGGTGGAATCCTATCTCCGCCATCAGGGGATCAGCTTTGTCGACCGCTTCGATGCCAACAGCTATCTCTATATCACCCGGGCGATGGACTATTTCGATCTCGCCGAAGCCCATGGCGGCGCGTTGGCAAATGCGTTTAGCGGTTCGAAAACGCGCTTCTGTCTGATCAGCTTCGATACCGACTGGCTCTATCCGACCAGCGAAAGCCGGGCGATTGTCCACGCGCTCAACGCGGCCGGAGCAGAGGTCAGCTTCATGGAATTGTCGAGCCCCTTCGGTCATGACAGTTTCCTGCTGGAAAATCCCGAGATGAACCGGATTGTAGACGGCTTCCTGAAGGCAGGGGAAGGACGATGATCAATTTTATATCCATCGTCACCCTGAACTTGTTTCAGGGCCCATCGCGCCTGATCACACAGGCAGCGAGCGCGAACAAAGGGGTGCTGAAACGAGTTCAGCGTGACGAGGTGGGAGTAGCCGCATGACCAAACTCCGTCCCGATCTGCAGATCATCGCCGACAACATCGCTCCCGGCAGCCGGGTGCTCGACATCGGCTGCGGCGACGGCGCGCTGATGGCGGCGCTGCGCGATGAGAAAGGCTGCGATGCGCGCGGGCTGGAGATCAACCCGGCCAATGTCGCCAGCGCGGTCGCCAAGGGACTGTCGGTGGTGCAGGGCGATGCCGACACTGATCTTGCCGCCTATCCCGACGCCAGTTTCGACTATGCGATCCTCAGCCAGACGCTGCAGACCACCCACCGCCCCGACATCATGGTCGACGAGCTGCTGCGTATCGGCAAGCAGGCCTTTGTCAGCTTCCCCAATTTCGCCCATTGGCGGATTCGCACGTCGCTGCTGCTCGGCGGCCGGATGCCGGTGACGCGACTAATCCCGCAGACCTGGTTTGACACGCCCAATATCCATCATGTCACGATCGCCGATTTCCGTGCGCTTGTGCAGGACGGCCAATATGCGCAGGAGGGGCAATGGTTCCTCAGCGGCGACAAGCAGACCGGGCGCAGCTTGGCGAATCTGCTGGCGGAGCATGCAGTGTTCTTGCTTAGGAACTAACCCCGTCATCCCGGTGAAGGCCGGGATCCAACCCAAGGGCAGCGAAATTGGTGGATCAGATGATAGAGAAATCCAGCCATCCTCTCCCATAGGGACAGGCAAGTAAGACTTGGCCGACTGGCCTAGTCGCGCTCGGTGAGGGGGTGGATCTTTCCGGGTTTCAAACCCCCTAACCGACGTTCGCTAATCAGCGAGGCTGATAAGCTTCAATTGCCTCTCCCCATGGCCGAGGATAATGGTCGATAAGACCGTTTTGGAGCGGTCACCCTCGAAATTTTCCTGAAGGTCCACCGTCGATCGACAGCTGCCTTCACCCCCGCTGCACCTCTTTCAACCCCAACGCCGCCAATATCGCCAACCCGCTCATCCCGGCCGTGATCGCCAGTACCACTTCCCCGCCAAACCAGTTGGCGACCAGACTGAACACACCGCCGGCTAGCAACAGCAATCCGATGATCGTATTCGAAAGCGCGGTATAAGCAGCGCGGCTGTCCTTGTCGGCCATGTCGACGAGATGCGTTGACCGGCCGAGGCGGACGCCCTGATAGGCGATCATCAGGCCGAACAACAGCACCGGCAATATATAGCCGCCGCTGAGCGTTCCGGCGAAGGCGAGCCAGCTTGTCACGGCCAATATGATGGCGGCGACCATTGCCGAGAAGATCAGCACCTTGCGGCTGGACCGGTCCGACAGGCGGCCCCAGACGAAGCTGCTGCACAGGCTGGCCAGCGCCGAGGCGAGCACCAGAAAGCCGAGCTTGTCATAGCCTTCCCCGGCCTGGCTGCCGACGGCAATCATGAACGGCGGCGCCAATGCGGTGGCGGTCAACAGTCCGCGGGTGAGGATGAAGCGGACCAGCTGCGGATCATCGCGCAAATAGGCGAAATTTTTATAGGCTTCCTTCAGCGCGGATTTTCCGCCTTCGGTCGCTCCGGCTTCTTCCTTCAAAGTGGCGAACAGCAGCCCGCTCAATATCCATGCCGCCCCCGCCAGAAACAGACCGCCGATAACCAGCGTCATGCGGTCCACCAGATTGGAGGATAGAGCCAGCGCGTAGACAATCACGGTGACCGACGCGATAGAACCCGCCAGACCGGTCGCGGTGCCGCGCCGGGACTTGTCGATCGTCTTGCCCAGCACGTCCTTGTAGCAGACCGAGCAAATGCTGCGCGCCAGCGCCAATATCGCCAGCGCGATCACAATCGCCCAGCCGGCGGCCGCACCGGTCATGGTGATCGCGACCAGCCCGATCGCGGCGGCTCCCAGACCCTGCACCAGCGAGCCGATCGCCCATGCCCATTTGCGGCGCTGCAATTTCCGCAAATATCCGGCGGTCAGAAGCTGCGGTAGCAGAGCGCCTGCTTCCCTGACTGGCACCAGCAACCCGATCAGCGCCACCGGCGCGCCCAGCGACGTCATCAGCCAGCTGAGCACCAGCTTCGGATCAATCAGCCCGTCGGCGCTTTTGGTCAGCGCCAGCGAGCCGACATGTTTGAAGAAATTGCCCGGTTCCTGATTGCAGGCGCTTTCCGGGATATCGGCGCAAACACGGCCTTCATCATCAATCGTGATCGCTTGAAAGGCTTTTTCGGTCGTGGATTTGCTGGCCATGACCGGGATTTACCGGATTAGCGTTCGCGTGTCGCGCTGAACTTTAGATCAGGGTTTCGCTCTTCCTGATAACCGACATCCCAGGCCGATTTGGCCAGGAACACCAGATTGTCGTCGCGATCCCGGGCGAGGCTGGACTGGTTGATATTGGCAAAGGCGTTCAAGGTCGCGTCATCACCGCTGATCCAGCGGGCGGTTTCAAACGGGGCCTGTTCCAGATAGGCGTCGACCTTATATTCGGCCTGCAGGCGGGATACCAGCACCTCGAGCTGCAATTGCCCGACCACGCCAATGATCCAGTTGGCGCCCAGTTCGGGATAGAAAACCTGCACGACGCCTTCTTCGCTGAGATCGTCCAAAGCCTTGCGCAATTGCTTGGTCTTGGTCGGATCGCGCAGGATGACACGGCGGAGGATTTCGGGCGCAAAATTCGGCAGGCCGGTGATCCGCACCTGGTTCTTTTCCGACAAGGTGTCGCCGACCCGCAAGGTGCCGTGATTGGGGATGCCGATGATATCGCCCGGTTCTGCCGTGTCGGCAATTTCGCGGTCCTGCGCGAAAAACAGGATTGGACTGTGAATCGCAATCGGTTTGCCCAGCCCCGAAGGCGTCAGCTTCATGCCGCGTTTGAACTCGCCGGAGCAAAGCCGCATGAAGGCAATCCGGTCGCGGTGCTGCGGGTCCATATTGGCCTGGATCTTGAAAATAAAGCCGGTGACATCACTGCTCTCCGGATCGATCGGAGCCGGTTCGGCCGGTTGCGGGCGCGGCGGCGGTGCATAGTCGGCAATCGCCTCGATCAACTCCTCGACGCCAAACTGCTTGAGTGCCGAACCAAAGAAAACCGGCGTCAGATCGCCGTGCTGATAGGCCTCCAGATCGAAGCTGCTATAACCACCCTGCGCCAGTTCCCCTTCGCCGGTCAGTCGCTCGAGCGCGCCTTCGCTCAGCACTTCGGCGAGCTTGGGGTCATCGAGACCGGAAAATTGTTGGGTCACACCGTCATATTGCTTGCTGTCGCCGGTCGGCTGGTGCAGCTGGTTTTTGACCAGATCATAGACGCCTTCAAACTGCCCGCCCATGCCGGTCGGCCAGCTCATCGGGCAGACGTCGAGCGCCAGCTTGTCGGCGACTTCGTCGAGCAGCTCGAACGGGTCGCGGCCTTCGCGGTCGACCTTGTTGACGAAGGTGATGATCGGCACATTGCGCATCCGGCAGACTTCGAACAGTTTCAGCGTCTGTGCCTCAATACCGGACGCGGCATCGATCACCATGATCGCGCTGTCGACCGCGGTCAGCGTGCGATAGGTATCCTCGGAAAAATCCTCATGGCCCGGCGTGTCGAGCAGGTTGAAGACAATGCCGTTGCGCTCGAAGGTCATGACGCTGGAGGTCACCGAAATCCCGCGCTGCTGCTCGATCTTCATCCAGTCGGACCGCGCCCGCCGGTTATCGCCCCGCGCCTTGACCTCGCCCGCCAGATGGATAGCGCCGCCTTTCAGCAGCAGCTTCTCGGTCAGCGTGGTCTTACCCGCATCGGGGTGGGAGATGATCGCGAATGTTCGGCGGGGTTTGGTTTGGGTCATAAGTTCAGTTTTCTAACACTCGTCATCCTGAACTTGTTTCAGGATCTATCCATCGACTGGACGCAGGTTCTATGGGGAGAAATGGATGCTGAAACAAGTTCAGCATGACGGCAGTAACTAGCCCCTTAATCCCGCTCCCAGCTTGCCGGCGTTCGCGACAACCTTGTCCGAAAGCGCCTTCAGATCCTCTTCGGTCAACGTCGCATCTTGCGGTTGCAAGGTCACTTCCACCGCCAGCGATTTCTTGCCTTCGCCCACACTCGGTCCCTCGAACAGATCGAAAATCCGGGCATCGGTGATCAGCTTCTTGTCCGCGCCCTTGACCGCGCGCACCAGATCGCCCGCCGGCAACTCTGCATCGACGATGAAGGCGAAATCGCGGGTCACCGCCTGCAACGCCGGTGGCGCAAAAGCGTCGCGCATGTGGCCCGACTTCTTCTTCAGCGGTATCGCATCGAGGAATATCTCAGCGGCAACGGCAGAGCCTTTGAAACCCATCGCCTTGGTCGTTGACGGGTGAAGCACACCGTAAGCCGCCAAAATCTTCTTCGGTCCCAGCCGCAAGGTACCGGACTGGCCGGGATGATAATGATCGCCCGCTTCGCCGAAATCCATCAGCTTGTCGGTCGGTGCGCCAGCGGCGTCCAATATCGCAAGCACTTCGGCTTTGGCGTCATAAGCGTCGAATTTCGTCGCGGCGCCGGCCTGCCAGCTGCGGGCGCGGTTTTCGCCGGTCAGCACCAGGCCGATGGTCGGATGTTCGCTGCTTTCCAGATAGCGGCGACCCACTTCGAACAGGCGGATCGACGTTGCGCCGCGCGCGGCGTTGCGCTGGGCGGCTGCGATCAGGCCGGGCAGCAGCGATGGGCGCATGACCTTGAGGTCTTCGCTGATCGGATTGGCCAGTGACCAGCTTCCGCCACCAAAAGGCGCCGCTTCCTTATCGGAAATGAAGCTCCAGTTAACGACTTCGTTGAGACCATTTGCCGCTGCTGCGCGTCGCGCCTTGCGCTCGGCCAGCTGTTCCGGCGAGGCCGTCGGTTTGGCGACACCCGGTTTGCGGGGCAACGGTACCGACGGAACCTTGTCCAGTCCCTCTATCCGGATTACTTCTTCGACCAGATCCTGCCAGCCGGTGACGTCACGACGCCATGTCGGCACGGTGACGGTCCATGTTCCCCGGCGAAGGCCGGGGTCCATCACCCGTTCGTTATTCTTGGTGCCTTCAGGAGATGGATCCCCGCCTTCGCGGGGACACAAGATCTCGAAACCGAGCGATTCGAGAATGGACTTCTGCCGGTCCGCAGACACATCCAGCCCGCCCAGCGAAGCGCATTGACGCGGATCATAGGCAATAGTGCGCTGGTCCGTCGGCGCTTCACCGGCGCGGGTAATTTCACTCGCCGTGCCACCGCACAGTTCCTGCACCAGCGCTGTAGCAATAGCGATCCCCTCTTCAAGGAACGCGGGATCAACGCCGCGCTCGAAGCGTTGCCGGGCATCGCTGGTCAGCATCAGCTTCTGGCCGGTGCGGGCGATATGGGCGGGATCGAAATAGGCGCATTCGATCAGTACATCGGTGGTGTTCCCGTCGGTGCCATTGGCCGCGCCGCCCATGATGCCGCCAATGCCATGCGCGCCCGCCTGGTCGGCGATCACGGTCATGGTCTCGTCGAGAATATATTCCTTGTCGTTGAGCGCGACCAGCTTTTCACCGTCCTGCGCCTTGCGCGCAACCAGTCCGCCGTTGAGCTTGGCAACGTCATAGACGTGCAGCGGGCGGCCCTGGTCGAGCGTGACATAATTGGTGATATCGACCAGCGCCGAAATCGGTTTCTGGCCGGCAGATTTCAGCCGGGCCTGCATCCAGTCCGGAGACGCGCCATTGGTCACGCCGCTGACGGTGCAACCGGAAAAGGCGGGACAACCTTCCGGATCGTCAATCGCGATATCGGGACCTGCGCCATTGCGGGCGATGTTGGCGATGTCCATCGGCTTGAGCGTGCCGAGGCCGGCTGCAGCGAGATCGCGCGCTATGCCGCGCACGCCCATGCAGTCCTGGCGATTGGGCGTGATGGAGACATCGATCACCGGATCGTCCAGCTGTGCATAGTCGGCATAGCTTGTGCCAACCGGCGCATCAGACGGCAGTTCGATAATGCCGTCATGATCCTCGCCCAGTTCCAGCTCGCGCGCGCTGCACATCATGCCAAAGCTCTCGACATCCCGGATTTTTGCGGGTTTCAGCGTAAAATCGCTACCCGGAATATAGGTGCCGGGAGGGCCGAACACACCGACCATGTCCTTGCGCGCATTGGGCGCGCCGCAGACGACCTGCCAAGGCTCGTCGCTGCCGTCGTCCACCTTCAGCAATTGCAGCTTGTCGGCGTTGGGATGCGGTCCGGCTTCGATAACCTTGGCGACGCGAAACGGGCGCAGGGCATCGGCGGGGTTTTCAACGCCTTCCAGCTCCAGACCAATAGCGGTCAGCTTGTCGGTGATCTCGGTCAGGCTTGCGTCGGTATCGAGATGCGACTTGAGCCAGCTTAGGGAAAATTTCATGCGCCGACTCCTCCGCTCAGCGTGGGGACGTCGAGCGCGTCAAAGCCGTAATGGTCGGCCCAGCGCAGATCGCCGTCGAAGAAAGCGCGCAAATCGTCCATGCCATATTTCAGCATCGCCAGCCGGTCGATACCGCAACCAAAGGCAAAACCCTGCCAGATATCGGGATCGAGTCCGCAATTGCGGATGACATTGGGATGGACCATGCCGCTACCGAGTATCTCCATCCAGCCGCCATTTTCACCGCGCGGGTCGCCACCGATTATGCGCCGGCCCCCTTCGACCGAGAAGCCGACATCGACTTCGGCGCTGGGTTCGGTGAACGGAAAGTAGCTCGGGCGCAGGCGTAATTCGATATCATCGCGCTCGAAGAAAGCGCGGACGAAGGTTTCCAGCGTCCATTTCAGATGGCCCATGTGAATGCCCTTGTCGATCACCAGCCCTTCGACCTGATGGAACATCGGCGTATGCGTGGCATCGCTGTCGCTGCGATAGGTGCGGCCGGGAGCGATGAGGTAAATCGGTTCACCCGCTCCGTCGGTCTTCTTCGCAACATCCATCATCGTGCGGATCTGCACTGGCGATGTATGGGTACGCAGCAATTTGGGCATGCCGCTGTCATCCGTCTGCGGGAAATAGAATGTGTCGTGCATCGCCCGGGCCGGATGGGTTTCGGGAATGTTGAGCGCGGTGAAATTATGCCAGTCGTCCTCGATCTCCGGCCCAGTGGCGACGGAAAAGCCTAGATCGGCGAAAATTTCGGCCAGTTCATCCATCACTTGAGAGACCGGATGGATGCTGCCTTTCGGGGCGGCTGGCGGGGGCAATGTCAGATCAAGTGTCTCGGTGGCAAGCTTCGCGTCCAGCGCCGCGGCTTCCATCGCCTCCTTGCGCGCAGCCAGCGCATCGGCAACCGCTTGCCGCGCGCCGTTGATCTTCGGACCCTGTTCCTGGCGCTCTTCCGGCGTCATCTTGCCCAGGGTTTTCAGCAGCAGCGAAATCTCGCCCTTCTTGCCGAGCGCAGCCACGCGGATTGCTTCCAGCGATTCGCCATCGGCCGCCGCGCCAATCTGCTCCAGATATTTGTCCCTGACCGCTTCGATGTCGCTCATCATATTGTCCCGTTCTTGCTCGTTGCCCGTCTAGCAAGCCTCACGAAAAACCCAATAAAAAAGCGCCGCGAGATTGCTCTCCGGCGCTTCTTTGAAATTATGAAAATGCTTAGGCTTTGGCCAGAGCATCCTGCGCCTGTTTGATGATGCCGCCAAAGACTGCCGGTTCATTCATCGCCAGGTCGGCCATCACTTTGCGGTCGAGTTCAATGCCGGCCAGCTTGGTGCCGTGGATGAACGTGCCATAGGTCATGCCTTCGGCGCGAACCGCAGCGTTGATACGCTGGATCCAGAGCGCGCGGAAGGCCCGCTTCTTAACTTTACGATCGCGATAGGCATATTGGCCGGCTTTTTCGACAGCCTGCCGCGCGACGCGGATGGTGTTCTTGCGGCGGCCATAATAGCCCTTCGCCTGAACCAATAATCTTTTATGTTTTGTACGAGTGGTCGTACCCCGTTTTACACGTGCCATATTCTATATCCTGTAAGTTTGAATGTCGCTGCGGCGGGATTAACCCAGACCGTATGGCGCCCATTTCTTGACTGTCCGGGCATCCGCATCACACAATTTCTTGGTGCCGCGCTGCTGACGGATATATTTGCTGTTATGGCTCATCAAACGGTGGCGTTTGCCGGCGACGCCGTGCTTTACCTTGCCGTTCGCAGTGATCTTGAAGCGTTTCTTCACACCACTTTTGGTCTTCAACTTGGGCATTTTGGTCTCCTCTAGATGGTACCGTTACGGACACTTGTGGCAGCCCAACACTGGCCAGAGCGTCACTTCGGAAGGGCGTCTTTAGCGGGATTCGGCAGGAATGCAAGGGATATCAAGAGAGAAAATCCCTCAATGATGGCAGGCAATAGCCTCCAGCACATCATCCACCCGCGCGTGATCACCGATCGCCAGCACGTGACCGTCCGACTCCGCGTGGAGTGGCTCACCGTTCCAGTCGCACATCATCCCGCCGGCGCCATCGACAATCGGGGCGAGCGCCGCGAAATCGTGGAGCATAAGACCGGCTTCGCAGACAACATCGACATGGCCGCTGGCGACCAGGCCGTAATTATAGCAATCGCCGCCATAGATAATCTTGCGCGGCGCAACTTTGCCGGCCAGTCCCATGAAATGATCGGCGTCATGCTCGTCGAAAAGGTGGGCAGAGGTGGTGGCGAGAACGGCGTCCTTGAGTTCCCGGCAGCGCGCCGATCTGGCCGGCTGGCCGTTGAACAATGTCTCGCGGCCGACGACGCCGACCCACCGTTCTCGTGAAATCGGCTGGTCGATTATCCCGATCAGTGGAAAGCCCTCCTGCATCAGTGCGATCAGGGTGCCGAATATCGGCCGCCCCGCGATGAAACTGGTGGTGCCGTCAATCGGATCGAGCACCCATTGTCGCGATGCGCCTTCATTGCGCGTGCCATATTCCTCGCCGATAATGCCGTCATCCGGCCGTTCCGCTTCGATGATCGCCCGCATGGCGGCTTCTGCCGCGCGATCTGCTTCGGTAACAAAGGTCGAGTCGCTTTTTGCTTCCTGGTCAAATTTGGCGCGGAAGAACGGACGGATAGCTTCGCCCGCAGCGTCTGCAAGCTTTTGCGCGAGATCGATGTCTTTGGGTGTCATAGCCTTGTCCTATCTTCAAAAAACAGATTTGGCGAGCATCAGCCAGACAATCAACAAAATTGCTGAAAAGGCGGGAATGCCAAGCGCGAACCAGACCCTGTAGAGCCGGTAATATTCCGGTGGCAAGGCAGAGTGCGTCTCGCAGGACTGCCGCGCCAGGTTTCGCAGGCGCAATTGTATCCAGACGACGGGAAGCCAACAGAGTCCGATAAAAATATAGAGCGCCAACGACCAGATTATCCAGGGTGTCATAATCGGCCATCCGGTCAGAGCGGCCAGCCAGAATCCGGTGATCGGTTGAACGATCACCGCCAGAGCGGTGAACAGGAAATCTGCAACAACCACGGTATGGGCAACATGGGCAATAAGTTTTGGATCATCGGTGCGATGGGCCATCAGCATGAAAAACGCAATTCCCGCGCCGGTACCGATCAATATCGTTGCACCGATTATATGCAGCCACTGAGCGAAGAGCAGCCAGTTGCTCATCTTCTGTCCAGCGCGATCAGGCAGGCGATGGATAGCCCTGTGCAGGCGAGAGCCTTGATTAGCGGCGCCAACGGATCAAGCCACAGCAGCGGTGTCAAAATCGTGCCACCGGCCAGATAGGCGAGCGAGATTGCAATGGTGCCGGCCAATGCTGCCCGCACCGTTTTGCGAAAAAGCAGCCCGGCACCCAGGATCAGATCTGCGACTGCTCCGCCGTAGACCATGATCAACGCGATATTGGACGAAAGATATGAGCCATCCAGCAGCGCAGCGGCTTCGTCAGCCTTCCAGATTCCCAGCAGGCCCGAACCCAGCCAGAGGAGAGCGAGCATTGCCAGAAATAACGGAAGTCCGAGCATCAATTGCGCATGGATGCGGTCCTGCTTTCCTGCCGGGAAGCCCTCCAGAACCTGTCCCAGCGCAATGGCTGGCCGTCCGAGGATGATCACCGTCTGCTCAGACTGGCCCTGCACTCCGTCGATGAGGGATCGGATTGCGTTGCTACGCATCGGAGACCGCCAGCCAAGCCAGCCAAGCGCGTCGGACATCATGGCGGCGATTTTCGTTAGGCGCCGCCCGACGGGAAGCTTCCGGCCGACGGCGCCAAATCCGAGCCATTCCCGGTGCAGTGCAATGATCTGATCGACGGGCCGGGATTCGGTTTCCACAAGATCGTAGGAACCGGCCAGCGCAACAGGCCGGGCGATAGCATTCACGGTCGCTTCCACTACGTCGGCAAGTGCGATGCACTGGATTTTGCCGAAGCCGGTCAATCGCGGCGCGACCAAGGGCAGTGCAGTAATCATGCGGATCAGTTCGGTGCCGCCATAGCTGTTTCTACCGATCACTAGTCCGGGGCGCAGGATTGTCGCCCTGAGCGACGAATTTTCGAGCCGTTGATCGGCACGTGCCTTGCTCGTCATGAAATCATGTGCGGCATCATTTGACGCGCCGCAGGCCGATATCTGGATAAATTGAGAGATATCCGAAATCTCGCATGCTTTGATCAGTGCGAAGATGGCGTCGGCCTGAGTGATATTGACATCGTTCCCCGGGCTGGACTGCAAAACTCCACTCGCATTGATGACGACATCGACTTCGTGCAGCAGAGGCAACCAGCTTTGGGGGTCACAATATTGGCGAAGATCGCCTTTACACCATTGGATATCCGGGAGAATGGCCCGGCCATAGGAAAGATTGCGACCGAAGCCGGTGACTCGATGTCCGGCAGATGAAAGCTCCTTGGCAATGGCGCTGCCAATGAAACCATATGCCCCCAGAACCAATATCGACTTTGGAATTCGATCCAACGGACGGTCAATCCAGTAGAATGGTCGCGGAACTTTCTACGACCGGATGATCTGGAAGTTGAAGAGAGCGAGAGGTCATGGCTGGTCCGTCTCGACAAGGGGTGGCCGCCAGGCCCACAGATACAGGATCAGGCCGGTGATGATGAACATCGCGCAGCCGGAGAGAACCCAGGCATTGGCATACCAATAGTCACCCCAGGTAAATTGGCCAGCCATGATCTTTTTCCAGCCGTTGAAATGCTGCATTCCGGCGACAACCAGCCCAAGTAGTGCCAATGTTGATGCTATCCACCGGTTGAGCCAGTGCATAGGGTTGGCCAGCAGGAGCAGGCCAAGCAGTCCGATGACTGTCCTTTGTGCGCGGCAATAGGGGCAGATGTAAACCCAGTCGGCCCATTCGGTAAACCATGCGAACAGCGAGATAAATATCGCCAGCAATGCGATATGGATGCGATATTTCAACAGAAGTTCAAAGCTGGGCATTGTCCTCTCCCGAAATCGGAAAAATGCTCTCCCGACTAGTCAAAAAGGCTGCTCACCGAGCTTTCGTCCGCAATTCGCTTGATCGCCTCTCCCAACAGCGGGGCGATCGGCAGGATGCGAATCCGGTTCGAATCGAGCGCGGATTGCGGCGCCCGGATGGTATCGGTGATGATCAGCTTGCGCAGCGAGGAGTTGTTGACCCGTTCGACCGCCTTGCCGGAAAGAACGCCGTGCGTGATATAGGCCGCAACATCGGTCGCGCCTGCCGCGATCAGGGCATCGGCGGCGTTGCAGAGAGTGCCGGCGCTGTCTGCAATATCGTCGATCATGACGCAGAAGCGACCTTCTACATCACCGATTATATTCATCACTTCGGACACGCCAGCCCGTTCGCGGCGCTTGTCGACGATGGCGAGAGGGGCGTTGTCGAGCCGTTTCGCCAGCGCCCTGGCGCGCACCACGCCGCCAACGTCGGGGGAAACAACCATGATATCCTTGTCGGCGTGACGCGACTTGATGTCTTCGCTGATCACCGGGGCGCCGTAGAGATTGTCGGTCGGAATATCGAAAAAGCCCTGGATCTGGCCGGCATGAAGGTCGACGGTCAGGACGCGGTCGGCACCGGCTTCGGTGATCAGATTGGCAACCAGCTTGGCCGAAATCGGCGTGCGGGGTCCCGGCTTCCGGTCCTGCCGCGCGTAGCCGAAATAGGGGATGACCGCGGTGATGCGCTTGGCTGACGCGCGGCGCAAGGCATCGATGCTGATCAGCAATTCCATCAGATTGTCATTGGCGGGATGGCTGGTCGACTGGACTACAAACACGTCCTCGCCCCGAACATTTTCATGAATTTCGATAAAGATTTCATCATCGGCAAAGCGCTTGACGCTGGCGTCGGTGAGCGGAATATCGAGATATGCTGCAATTTCCGTTGCAAGGGGCAGATTGCTGTTGCCCGACATGAGTTTCATAATTGTGTTCCCCGATCCAGCGGCCCGCCAGAATCTCCAACGGAACCTCGTGATGATTTTGCGACCCTGTTAAACAGGTGCTAGCTGAATCAAAAGAGGCTTTTCATTTAATCCATCCTATTTGTTTGAGAGCGGCCACCCGGTTGCGGGCAACCGGAATTTCCAGACCATTGGTGAGCAGCAACCGCCAGTTGCGATCCTGCCGCTTTGCCGACGCCACGGCTTCGGCCGCAACCCACCAGCTGCGGTGGACCTGATGGCCCTCGATGTGTTCCATCTCGCGAATTGCGTCGCCCAATCGCATTAACAGCATCTCGCTGCGCTCTGTTGCGTGGACGCGGACATAATGGTCTTCTACGCCGAGCGCGAGTATCGTGTCGGGGAAGCCCTGCGGCAGCCGGTTGTGCAGGGCTGGCAGTGGCAGGGTATGATCAGGCCCTTCTCCGTCCCCCTGATCGCCGGTCGACCGATGCTCTCGCGGAAACAAGTTTCGCATGACCAGAGAAATGCCCAGGCCGATACCGATAACCTGAAGATAGAGCAGGGCAAAATCGTCACTGAACATCAGTCCCTGCCAGCGAAAACCGTTGATCATGAAACCGATCATCATCGATAGCGGCAAGCCCGCGACGAGCAGTGCCATGGTCATGGCACCCCAGTAAGGAACAGTGGTCGCTTCGTGCAGCCAGATAGCGGCGAAGCTGATCGGCCGGAATATCAAATAACCAACGAGGATGAATATTACCCAATAGGCCAATCGTAGCGCAAACGGCATCGCATAAGTGCCGAAAGGACCGAGCAGGCCCATGATCAGGCCGATGCCGCTGATAACGAGCAACTCGATCGCCAGTTGTTTTTGCCAAGTCATGGTCACGAGGGTTTCTTTAGCTACCCGTTCGCGTTTCGCCAACGGGCAAGTTCCGGTTTTCAAGCCATTTCACGAAGAAATATGGCGGTAGCCGTATGGGCAATAGCGACAAGCAGATAAAAGTGCCATGTTCTTGAAATCAAACGATAACAAGGAATGCCTATATGTCAGATAACAGCAGCATCGCTAAAGGATATTCCGTACCGGGGATGATCATGATCGCTGGGGCAACCATATTGCTCACGTTGCTGCTGATGGCATTGACCAATTTCGGATCCGGCAACGCCGCAGCGGCCGCCAGCGTCTCTGACAGGTTGACGCTGCCGGTCATCCTGCATCTGGCCACTGTAATTCCGGCGCTGCCCCTAGGCGCCTACATTCTGCTCAGACGCAAGGGGGATCGTCTGCACAAGATCCTGGGCCGGGCGTGGGGTGGCTTGATGATGACAACTGCGATCACCAGCTTCTGGCTGGGCCGCAGCGATGGTTCGGGCTTGTTCGGAACACATCTCGGGTTCATCCATATATTTGCGGTGGTTACTCTGGTCTCGATTCCGCTCGGCGTCTGGCAGGCGCGGATCGGCAATATCAAGGAACATTATCGAGCCATGCAGGGGCCCTATATCGGCCTGATCATCGCGGGAATTTTTTCGTTCATTCCGGACCGCATTCTCGGCAATCTCGTTTTTGGATAAATCATTTGCCGATCATGCCGCCCCTTTCTATCAGGGCCCGATGACCGACAAGCTTATCATCACCATGGCGCAACTGACTCAGAGTGTCGGCGATCTGCGCGGCAATGCCGATGCGATGATTGCGGCGCACGGCAGCAAGCCGGATAGCGATCTGATTGTCTTTCCCGAATTGCAGCTGATCGGCTATCCGCCGGAAGATCTGGTGCTGAAGCCGGCGGTTTGGGAGCGGGCGGAGGCGGAACTCAACCGGCTGGCCGCGGCGACTGCGGGGCCGGGACCGGCGATGCTGGTCGGATCGGTGTTTCGCGAGGATGACCGGCTTTATAATGGCATTGCCCTGCTCGAAGGCGGGCATGTCAGGGACATCCGCTACAAGGTCGAATTGCCGAATTACGGCACATTTGATGAAAAGCGGCTCTTCACCTCCGGCCCGCTGCCGGAACCTATTCAATTCAAAGGCTGCAGGATCGGATTGCCGATCTGCGAGGATGTCTGGTTTCCGACCGTGTGCGAGCATCTCAAGGCGCAGGGTGCCGAGCTGTTTATTTCCGTGCACGGCAGTCCGTACGAGATCGAGAAGGACGACAAGCGTCTGGGACAGGTGGCGACGAAGCGGGTACGGGAAACGGCTATACCGCTGTTGTTCCTGAACCGGGTCGGCGGACAGGACGAGATTGTCTTCGATGGTGCCAGTTTCGTGCTCAATGGCGATGCGAGCGTGATGCACCAGTTGCCGGACTGGGACGAAGCGATCGTCGATACCCACTGGTCGCGGGAAGACGGCGAATGGACCTGTGCGCCGGGAGATATCCATCAACTGGATGATCATCCGGCCGATATCTACAACGCGATGATTGTCGGCTTGCGCGACTATGTGAACCGGAACCGGTTTCCGGGCGTGTTGCTCGGACTGTCGGGCGGGATCGACAGCGCCCTGTCGGCTGCGGTAGCCGTCGATGCCCTGGGCGCGGACCGGGTCTGGAATGTCATGATGCCCTCGCGCTTCACCTCGCAGGAAAGCCTGGATGACGCGGCGGGTTGTGCCGAAATGCTGGGTACCAGGCTGGACACCATTCCGATCAACCCGGCGGTTGAAGGCTTTGACGCGATGCTCGAGGACAGTTTCGCCGACAGCAATGTCGATATTACCGAAGAGAATATCCAGTCGCGGATCCGCGGCGTGACGCTGATGGCACTGTCGAACAAGTTCGGCCATATGCTGCTGACCACCGGCAACAAGAGCGAGATGAGCGTCGGCTATGCCACCATCTATGGCGATATGGCGGGTGGCTATTCGGTGCTCAAGGACGCTTACAAGCTGACCGTCTTCAAACTGTCCTCCTGGCGCAACCGCAACAAGCCGAGCCTCGGTCTCGGTCCCGACGGGCCGGTGATGCCGGAAACGGTCATCACCAAACCGCCAAGCGCGGAATTGCGGGAAGACCAGAAAGACAGCGACAGTCTGCCGGATTACGAGATTCTCGATCCGCTGCTGCACGGGCTGATCGAGGAAGAATTGTCGGTCAACGACATGGTCGCGCGCGGGTTTGACCGCGAAACGGTGGTGCGGATCGAGCGGCTGCTCTATATCGCCGAATATAAGCGCCGCCAGGCGCCTCCCGGAGTCAAGCTGGGCACCAGAAACTTCGGCCGTGACCGGCGCTATCCGATTACCAACGCATTCAGGACCGTATGACCATAAAGACCCGCTTTGCTCCGTCACCCACGGGCCACCTCCATGTCGGCAATATCCGGACGGCACTGCACAACTGGATGTTCGCGAAGAAACAGGGCGGAACCTTTCTGTTGCGACTCGACGATACCGACGGCGAGCGATCGAAAGAGGAATATGTCGAGGCGATCCGGGCCGATCTGGCATGGCTCGGTCTGACCGCTGACGAAGAGCAGCGTCAGTCTGCCCGCTTTGACCGTTATGAAGAGCATCTGGCGAAGCTGAAGGCCGATGGCCGGGTCTATCCGGCCTATGAGACGGCGCAGGAACTGGACCTGAAGCGCAAGATCCAGCTCGGCCGGGGCAAGCCGCCGATCTATGACCGGGCCGCGCTCGACCTGACGCCAGACCAGATTGCCGCCTTTGAAGCCGAGGGGCGCAAGCCGCACTGGCGCTTCAAGCTGGATCACGAAAATCCGATCGTCTGGCCCGACCTGATAAGGGGTGATCAGAATTTCGATCCGGCCCTGTTGTCCGATCCGGTCATCCTGCGCGAGGATGGCAGCTGGCTCTATATGCTGCCCTCGGCGATAGACGATATCGAGATGGAGATCAGCCACGTTGTGCGTGGCGAGGATCATGTTGCCAACACCGCGGTGCAGATACAGATGTTTGAAGCACTTGGCGCAAAACCCCCGGAATTCGCCCATGAAGCCCTGCTGGTCGGGACCGAAGGCAAGCTGTCCAAGCGGCTCGGCTCGCTCGGCGTCAGCGGCTTTCGCGAGAAGCATATCGAGCCACAAGCGATCGTTGCCTTGCTCGCCCGTATCGGGACCAGCGATCCGGTGGAACCGATTGCCGACGTCGAGCAGCTGATCGCGACCTTCGACTTTGCCCGCTTTGGCCGGGCACCGGCGCGGTTTGACGACGAGGAACTGGCGCAGCTCAACCAGAAGATTGTTCATCTGCTGGACTATGCGGATGTGAAGGACCGGCTGCCGGAGTCCATGGATGCTGACGGCTGGGCGGTGATCCGGCCGAACCTGCATGATATGGGCGATGTCGACAAGTGGTGGCAGGTGGTGACCGGTCCAGTTGCGCCGCCAGAATTTTCGCCGGAAGACCGTGAATTTCTGTCGGTCGCCCATAGAGAGCTGGAAGAACTGGAAGCATCTTCCGGCTTGTGGAAAGAGCTGACCGGCACGCTAAAGGAAGCGACGGGCCGCAAGGGCAAGCCGCTGTTCATGCCGCTGCGGCAAGCTCTGACGGGACTGGATCATGGCCCCGACATGAATGTTTTGCTGCCGCTGATTGGCCGCGAAGAAGCGCTAAAAAGACTATTAATATCAATAAGTTAACATGATTTTCTATAGCTGGATTTGCGGCTGCACCCACCCCTGATTGCTTTGCACGATGTAATAGTATAACATTACAATCGGCGCTGCGGTGTGATAGTCGAAAAGGCACGGAGCCGCTCCGCCATGTTGAGGATGGTTGAGAGGACAGTATCATGAGCTATGTATCTGTATATGAAAATAAAACTCCGCGTTCGAAAGGCCTGATAATGACCGGCGCCGTGCATGCGGCGATCGTCGCGGCGGTGATCGCGATGCCGGCGATCGTGGTGCCGGATAGATTCGAAGGCACGATCCTGGCTATCCCCGTGAGAGTGCAGCCGACTCCAGAACCGGTGGTCGAAGAAGTGAAGCCAGACGTCAGAACAGCGGCGCCTGTACGGAAAACCGCACCAGAACCCCGGATAACCGACTTGCCGCCGATTCCAAAAGATCAATATGCAACGACCAGCCTGGCCAGCGCCTCGGTAGGAGAAGGCATGGCAATACCCCTGGAAACCATCACCCTCAAACCCGATCCGGTGATTGTCGGCGCACGGCTTAACACTCGCTATGCGGACCGGTTCCAGCCTGCCTATCCGCCGGGCCAGTTGCGGCTGGAGCGGGAGGGCGAAGTCAGCGTCCGGGTACTGGTCGGGACGGACGGCCGGGTCAAGCAGATCGAACTGATCGATGCGCCGCATGAGGATTTCTGGGAAGCTACGCGCAGACAGGCGCTGAGCAAATGGCGCTTCACCCCGGAAACCAGAGATGGCAAGCCTTTTGAAAGCTGGATAACCCTGAAAGTCCGCTTTGAAATCAACAGTTGATCTGCGGGCCAGCCGGTCGACCAGCGCTTTCCCGCGGCAAATTTGCGGGAAGGGCTGGTCATCCGGCCGTCGCCGCACTATCTGAACGCCATGGGAATGTTGAAAGATGTATCCGTTACCGGCGGTTTTGGTGATCTAGTCGCCGTTTTTCGCCAGAGTGAACCGGGGGAGCGTCTGCTTCCCGCGGTGATGGCGATTGCCTGCACCTCGTTTATACTGTTCCTTTTCTGGCTCGATCCCAAGGTAAATACCTACACTTATGTACCGCAGGAGGTCGTTTATGTCGAAAACTGGACACATGATCGCACCGACGAGGAAATTCTGCAGGACCGCTGGCAGGTCCAGTGTCTGAAGGACAAGCTGGCAGCCAAACGGCGCGAATCCATGAAGGAGCTGGGCCGGATGTCCGGCATGGATGTCGAGGCGATCGAGGCAGATATCGAAGCCGAACGTCTGGCGCGAGGTGAGGTTGAAGTCGATCGCCCGGCCGGTCTGCAATGCTGACCCCCCCCGGCGACGCACATTTCATGGCTGTTGCACTGGCTCTGTCGGAGCGGGGACGTGGCCGGACCGGTGCCAATCCCAATGTCGGCTGCGTCATCGTCAAAAAGGGCGTCGTCGTAGGTCGCGGCTGGACCCAGCAGGGTGGTCGTCCGCATGCCGAGGCGATGGCGCTGGCCGAAGCCGGAACCGCCGCCCGGGGCGCGGATATCTTTGTCACGATGGAACCCTGTGCGCATGAAAGTACTCGCGGTCCGACCTGCAGCAATGTGATCATCGAGGCCAGACCGAAACGGGTGATCGTCGCCACCCTCGACGCCGATGAGCGGACGAGACGCCGCGGCATTGACCGGCTAGGTGAAGCTGGCATTCCAGTTTCGGTTGGTATTAGAGAACCGGAAGCGCGCCGCGCGATGGCGGGATTCCTGTGCCGGGTCGAGAATGGTCGTCCCTTTGTCACGCTCAAGCTTGCGATGTCACTAGACGGCTGCATCGCGATGGCCGACGGCTCCAGCCAGTGGATCACTGGCGATCGGGCACGGGCGCATGCCCATCTTGAACGAGCGCGCAGCGATGCGATCCTGGTCGGCGCCGGCACCGCCAGAGCGGACCGGCCCGGGCTGGATGTCCGGCTTGACGGGCTGGCCGATCGATCGCCGCAACCGGTCGTTCTTGGCAATGACAAGGATAAGCCGGAGCACTGGCTACAGCTGAACGAGCCGGCCGCGATTGCCGGTCTGGCCGATATCAACTGGCTGCTGGTCGAGGGCGGCGCACAAACCGCCACCTCCTTTCTTGCGGCGGGCTTGTCGACCGGCTGCTGCTCTATCGAGCCCCGATCATCATCGGTGGCGGCCTGCCCTGCATCGGCGATATCGGGCTGGAAAAACTGGGTGAGGCGCATGGCCAGTGGCGGCGTACCGACCGGCGCGAACTCGGGCAGGATATGCTTGAGATATATGATCGCGCCGCCTAGGTTCCGCCGGGTTTGTCGCAAATAGACACAGCAAATAGGATCGCGCATGTTCACAGGCATTGTTTCAGACATCGGTACCATTGAATCGGTCGACCAGCGCGGGGATCTGCGCGTGGTGGTCCGGTGCGGCTATGCTATGGACGATGTCGATATGGGGGCATCAATCGCCTGTTCCGGTGTCTGCCTGACGGTGGTTGACAAGGGGCCGGACTGGTTCGCCGTCGACGTATCGGGCGAGACCCTTTCGTGCACCGCGCAGGGCCAGTTTGTCGCCGGGCGGAGACTCAATCTGGAGCGGGCGCTGAAAGTCGGAGACGAACTGGGCGGGCATATTGTGACCGGCCATGTCGACGGCGTCGGTACCGTCTCCTCGAGCAACGCCGCCGGCGATTCGCGGGAAGTCGTGATCCGGGTGTCGAAAGAACTGGCGCCGTTCGTCGCCGCCAAGGGATCGATCACGGTCGACGGCGTCTCGCTGACCGTTAACGCGGTTGCCGACGATGATGAGGGCGCATTGTTCACGCTCAATATCATTCCCCACACCGCACAGGTGACGACGCTCGGCGAGCTCGAGCCCGGCCGCGCGGTTAATCTGGAGATTGATATATTGGCCCGCTATCTGGCGAGAATGGAAAAGGTCCGGTCGCGGGGTTGAGCAAAATCGCAACCCGCCCGTGACGGTCGCGGCCCCGCGGGAAGGGGATGGCGTGCCGGGCCGTATCGCTCAGGCTGTTGGCGGTGAGCCGGTCAGAACGGCAGCCATTTCTGCTTCTTGCTGAATTTCATATAGCCGACATTGGCGCCAAGCCGCAGGCCCGCGCCGAGTCGCACCGGAATCAGAACCTTGTCACCGCTACGCAAATAGCTGACGTGGAAGCCGCCGATGAAATAGGCCGCGCCTTCGCCCGCCGGGAAGCGCTGATAAAGTTCTTCGGTGTCATAGAGATTATAGACCAGCACGAAGGTGTTTGCGGCATTGCCGCCAACATCAAAGCCGATGGACGGTCCGGTCCAGTAGACCGGGCGTTCGCCCTCGACCTTGTGATAGAGCTTGCCCGAACCGTAGCGCAATCCGACGACAAAAGCGCCGCTGGCTTCCCGTCCCGCAATATAGGCATTGGGCCGGCCCTGCTTCTTGAGAATATCCTCGATCACCTCGGCGAGGCCTTTTGCACCCTTGCCGAACACGCCTTCGGCCGCGCCAATCAGGTCATCGTCCTGATAGGTGTTGCTGTCCTCGATCGCTGCACCGATGCTATCGCCGCCTTGAGCCCCGGTTGCAGCCGAACTGGAGGGGGCGATAATGTCGGCATTGAGGTCGCTATCCAGTGGCGCATCCTCCACGGTGGCCGACCGGGAGCTGTCGGGTTCAAAATTCCCGTCATAATCGGGTGCGGCCAGATCGGCATCGATTACGTCATTCGGATCGACAGTTTCGACCTGGGCAGATGCGGGCGACAGCGCCGGTGCACCGGCGAGAGCCAATATGGCAAATAGACCCAATGATTTCTTCAAGCATAACCGTAACATGGGCAAACTCCTTCCGGTTACCAGCCGAATACAGGCTCTCGGCCGTCGACTATGACCACGCAATGAACGGACGACGAACGGACTCGATTCTGCGGCGATCCGAGTCCCCCCAGCCCTGCTTTCACCGGTTCCGGATTTTTTCCGGCAGGAATCCAAAGGGGCCAATTTTCCCGTTGCAGCCAGTGCTATCCGCCGTTATAGCGCTTTTTCAAGCCAAACTGCGTGGACACGTGGGTGAGCGGCTGAAACCACCTCCTTGCTAAGGAGACAAGCCTTTACGGGCTTCGAGGGTTCGAATCCCTCCGTGTCCTCCACTCCCCTGTTTCTATCATTGCTGAAAATGCCAATTCCTTAGCTTAGGCCTTTGGAAATGGCGACGTTCGTGTCACGCGCCGTCGCTTGCCGTTCCCTGCTAGCCCGACCACTGTGCGGGTAATAATATGTGAAAAAGAAATATGGCCGGGCTGACAGCGACGGCAGCACGTCGAGGATTAATTCCGACATCGCGGGGGCTGCTGGCTCCGGTTGCAGGCCAGATGTGTGGGGGCGGGAGAACCAACCCCACGGCACAGGAGAGGTTTGCCGCAACCAATAGGCGCGCATAGATAGGGGGGAATCTCAATTTTCCAGCTGTCAATCCGCAGCGATAACGTTGTTACAGATTCTTTTTCGCGCGCCTGGCAGTGGTCTCGGGGCAACACATTAACCAGCGGCGGGTTCAGCTCGGCCCATAACTGGAGGTCTCAGACGGGTCGTCGTAATATTTTCCCTCAGTTCCATCGCGCATATCTGAAAAAACAATCAGCGCGGGTTTTTCATAGGTCAGTTTGTTGTCTTTGACGATTTGATCTCTCCTGTCTGAACTTTTCATTTTCGCTTCCTTGTTTTACAATGGCCAGCACGGCGGCAAGTCATGTGATCTGCGTCCATGTACCGAAGGCCGATATTTAATCGGGGCAAGATTGAAAGCAAGCGAACTCCGTGTTCCGCACTCGCCCATTCCGGACCATCGCTGACTTCTTCGCCCGCTTTTTGTCAGTTGGTGTGGAAGCGCTTCGTGCTGCTTGCTTGCCGCTCGGTCAACCGGTGCCGATGAAGCGCAATGGCATCAAGACCGTTTAACGCGTGCAGCGGAACCGCGCATTATTTCTTCTTGCCTCGCCGATAAATTATTATAATGAAACATAAAAAGGGGGAAATATTCAGTGAAAATGAAACTTGTGGTGCCCATTCTGGCGCTCCTAACTGCCGTGCCTGCCATGGCAGAGACCTTGAGCAACGATACGGTGCTGTCGATGATTGGCCTCGGCCTGGGCGATGAAGCCATTGTCGCGAAAATCCGCACTTCGGATTCCGAATATGACCTGTCGATCGATTCCATGGTGAGTCTGAAAAACCAGGGTGTTTCGAGCGCCGTTATCGCGGCGATGATCGAGGCGCAGGAAAGCAACAAGGCGAGTGCGCCGGCGATGGCGCCGGATTCGCCAGATCCCATGGTCCCGCATCCGGCGGGCGTGTACCTGCTGGACGAGACCGGGGAAGCCGCCAGAATGGTGCGGATCGATTCTACCATTTCCAATCAGGCCAAAACCGGTGGTATATTGGGCTACGCAATTACCGGCGGCCTCGCGTCGATGAGCGTTAAGGCGTCCATTCCCAATGAGACGGCTCGTGCGGGAACAGATTCACAGACGCCTGTTTTCTATATGTTTTTTGACGAATCCAATCCGGACACTGTGGTTCAGGCCAGTAGCTGGCAATCCGGTTCGGCCCAGACAATCAACTCTCCCAACGAGTTCACGCTGATCAAGCTCAAACAGAAAAAGGGACGCCGCGAAGCGCGGGTCGGCAGCATGAATATCGGTGGTACGAAAGTCGGTGTGATGGACAAGGATCAGCACCAGTTTGATTATGAGATTGTCCGGCCCGGCGTCTACAAGGTTGTCGCCCAGGAAGTTCTCGAGCAGGGTGAATATGGTTTTATCTACGCCTTGAACGGTGGCGCCGCGGGAGGCGCGCTCACGGCACGTATTTTTGATTTCACCATTTACTAGGCCCGGGGCTGCATGGGTGGATGCTTTTGATCTGGCGGTGGCCATTGGAGCGCCACCGCCGCCTGAGCTAAGGCACGCCGCGCCTGCGCTCGCTTTCAAGGCTGAAGCGGCCAAACCGGCGTGATCGAGCAGCAGGCCGTTCGCATGAATAGTGCCGGTCCCTGCATTCGTCCGGTTCCTTCTTTTGTGGAGCGCTGCCGGAAGTTTGCGCGTCATACCGTGCTGATGGCCTGATGGCTTGGTTTCAAGCGGGCCGGCCACGCGATGCGACATGAATTGCATTGACTATCCGTTCCCGCCCGATCATCAATTCCGCACGCCATCGCGATTGCAGTTCACAATATTTGGGCCATGATGAATAACAGAAAAAGCAGAAATATAGCTCCGAAAGGCGGGATTGCCGACCGCGCTTTGCTGCTGGTGCTGGGGGCTTTTATCACTGCCATCTGCCTGTTGGGTGGCAGCGTTCGCGGCGATGCGGTGCAGCTGATAGTGCTGCGGCCGGCCGCTTGCCTGGTGGCCGGCTATGCTTTGTATCAGCTTGGAGCGAGTCGCGCGGGCGGACAAAAGGTTCAGGGGCTTGCGCCGCTTTACGCGGGGCTGGCGGTGCTGGCCGTCTGGATGATCATCCAGCTCATACCCTTGCCCTATCAAATATGGTCCGAATTGCCGGGCCGGGCGCTGATCGCCAAGCTTGATGCGGCCGGCGGACAGACGGGCCTGTCGCGTCCGCTGTCCTTTTCGCCTTCGCGAACGGCCAATTCGCTGGCCGCGCTGATCGTCCCGCTAGCGGCCCTTCTGTTATTTCATCGCTATCCGAACCGGCGGAAAAAGGACTTCCTCGCGCTGGTCATTGTCATTGCTCTCGGCAATTCGCTGCTGGGTATCCTGCAGATCCTCGGTCCCAGCGGCGGTCCGCTCTATTTCTATGAATTCACCAATGCAACAGAGGCCGTCGGTTTCTTCGCCAATCGCAATCACTCCAGCGTATTCTCGGCAGTGGCGCTGCTGATCATCAGCTATATCTATTCGCAAAACTGGCGCTTTTTCCGCCTCGACAGGAAATATACCAACATGGTCCTGGTCACCATCTATCTGCTGATCTTCCTGTCGTCGATCCTGAACGGGTCGCGTGCCGGATTTCTATGTGGCGGCATAGCGCTTTTCCTCGGTCTGGTCCTGTATAATCTCAGGCCCGCGGGTGCCAAGGGACCCGGCATGAAGCAGAGCCGGAAAGTCGCATCGATCATCGGTTCGGTTGCCATTGTGGCGTTCAGCCTGACGCTGATTCTGCTGTTCTTTGCCTCGGATCGCGTCCCGGCTGTCACCCGTCTGATCGAAGCTGACAATATGTCGAACCTGCGGACGAGCGCGATGCCGACGCTGCTGGAAATGATCGGCACCTATTGGCCGTTCGGCACCGGCTTTGGCACGTTCGACAAGGCCTATTTCATTCATGAACCGAACGAATTGCTGATGCCCAGCTATTTCAATCAGGCGCATAATGACTGGCTGCAGATGATCATCGAGGGGGGCGCGCCGGTAGCGGTGCTGGCGATTGCCGGAATCCTCTTCTATTTTGCTGCTGTTCTGAAACTGTTTGTCCTGACCGCAAGTAATCGCGCGCATCTGTTTTTCTGGTTCGGCATCATGACCATATTGGGGGTCGCCAGTCTGGTCGACTATCCCCTGCGAACGCCTTTATTCAGTGCGGTCGCTGTCTGGATCGTGGCTCTGCTGCTTGCAGCGCGGCGCAATCCGGAAGCTCTCGGCTTCATCAGGGATCCATGATCCACCCTCGTTTCCGGCCCTTGTCTGGCCGAAGAATCCCCCGGTTCATTGGCTCCGGAGAACGCAGGTTCATCACCCGTTCGGAAATAGCGATGGATCGAGGTTGCCTAATCGCAAATTGCTGTTTACGGCTGAATTCCGTTGTGTGGATTAGAGAGTGGAAATGAAAATCCAATTGAAACAATTGTTCATTTTAGCGATATCGGGGGCTCTGCTAAGTGCCTGCGCAACCGCACCGATCGGTATGTCGAGTGATATCGAGCTGACCACATTGGAAGAGCTTCCCGCCAGCACTGCCGGGTCGCCTTATCAGGTCCGCCCGCTTGAAACTCTGGAAATAGCTGTTTTCGGATCGGAGTTGCTGTCCGGAACCTATCTGCCGGATGAACAGGGCCGGCTGAATTTTCCTTTGATCGGCCAGGTCGAAACAGAGGGATTGACACCTTCGGGAGTCGAGGATGTGCTCGAGGATAAATTGCGCGGGCAATATATTCTCAATCCGCAAGTCACCGTTCGACCGACCAAATTGCCGGAGTTGACCGTTTCGATCGGCGGTGAAGTGAAAAAACCGGGAACCTATACATCCTCCAACTCGCCCACTTTGCTGCGCGCGGTCTATAATGCCGGCGGCCTCTCGGACTATGCGAAGTCTCAGGAAGTGCTGGTGTCGCGGACGGTAGACGGTCAGAAATATATCGGTGTCTATAATCTTACCGCGATCCAGCGGGGAAACTACCCGGATCCCGCTATATATCCGAATGACGTAATTGCCGTGGGCGATTCCCCTTCAAAACGTTTCCTGCAGGGTCTGCTGGCATATGTTCCGCTTCTAACAAATACTGCTGTTCTGATCGACAGAGTAAGATGATAGGTTGATTGATTAATGGCAACGAACCTCCAAACTGCGAGATCAGCCGGTGAACGTGACCCATTTGAAGCGGAAGCGCCGGATTCTATAAGCCTCCACGATCTGGAGCGTTTCTGGCAGCAGGCCATCAACCTGCGCTATGTGATTCTCGGCATCATTGTCTTTTCGCTCGTGGTCGGCTTGATCATGACGCTCTTGCAGACGCCTCTGTACCGGTCGACGGCGCGGATCGAGATCAGCCAGATCGAGTCCGATGTGACCAATATCGGCGACGTCGAACTGCAGAATATCTCGAAAGACCGGCAGTATTTTGCCACCCAATATGAGCTTCTCCAGTCCCGCAGCCTCGCCAACCGGGTTGTCAGCGCCGGTAATCTGACTCGCGACAAGAAGTTTCAGGAAGCTTTCGGACTGGGGGAAAAGGGAGTCTCGGACACCGCCGCGGCCAATATTTTGCTCGCGGATATTTCCATTCAGCCAATCGAATTCTCGAACCTGGTCGATATCAGCTTTTCCAGCCCGGATGCGCAACTTTCCGCTCAAATCGCCAATCTCTGGGCGCAAGAATTTCTGGGCATGAATTATGACAAAAGATTCGGCTCCAATGCCCAGGCCCAGAAGTTTCTTGGCGACCAGATTTCGGAAATGCGGGAAAAGCTCGAACGGTCCGAACAGGAACTGATCGACTATGCCAATGCAAACGAGATCGTGAATATCGCGCCAATCACTTCAGAGGATGGATCCGCTGGTGGTGGTCAGACTTTGGCTTCATCGGAACTCTCCGCCTTGAGCGGAGATCTGGCGCGCGCAACCGCGGCGCGGATCGAGGCCGAAAGCGCCTTGCGGGCGAGCGCGGCGGCAGCCGGAACCGGCGGCACATCGGCTGTGCTGAAATCCCGGTTGTCCGAGGTGCAGGCCAAGCTTGCCAGCCTGAAATCACAATTCGGTCCCTCTTATCCGCAGATCGTCGCTCTGGAGGCGGAAGAGGCGTCCCTGAAATCCTCGATGCAGGGGGCATCGCAAGACATATCCAGAGAATTGCAGGCGAACTTGCAGAAAGCTCTGCTCCAGGAGCAGGCCTTGCAAAGAGCATTTGATCGCGCCAAATCCGGTTATCTGGGGCAGCAGGGGCAGGGTGTCCGGTACGGAATATTGAAACGCGAAGTCGATACGAACCGTCAACTTTATGATGCGCTTCTGCAACGGTTCAAGGAAGTCGGTGTTGTCGGCGCGGGCAAGAACAACATGGTCATGGTCGACAAGGCCGAAATAGCGCGGAGTCCCTACGAGCCGTCTCTGACACGCAATCTGCTTCTGGCCTTCCTGTTCGGTGCCTTCGCCAGTGGCGCTCTGGTAATCCTCCGAGAAACCATGGATCAGAGTATCCGCAACCCGGCCGATGTGAAGCGGGTTCTCGATCTGCCTGTTCTGGGCCTCATTCCGCTGATTCCGGAAGACGCTATCAATGAGCAGCTCGAGGACAAGAAATCCGAACTGAACGAAGCCTATCAGGCAACACGGACGAATCTGAATTTCCTGACGGACAAGGGCGCGCCCGGTACGATCATGTTCACCAGTACGCGGCCAGATGAAGGCAAGACCCTCACCGCGGTTGCCGTTGCCGAAAGCTTCGGCCATCTGGGCAAGCGGGTATTGTATATGGATGCCGATTTGCGCAATTCCGGCCTGCACGAAATCTTTGAAAATGTGCCCCAGCCGGGCGTGGGATTGAGCGGCTTTCTGGCCGGGAATGACGATTTCGCGAAAAGCATCGTTTCGCTGGATTCGCACCCGTTCGATATTCTACCCAGTGGCCGGAAACCACCCAATCCGGGGGAATTGCTGGCCGGAACGCGGCTGCAGTCACTGCTCGAACAGCTGGGCACCAGATATGATCATGTCATCATCGATAGCCCGCCCGTCCTGGGACTGGCGGATGCACTCGAGATTGCATCGGTCGCCGATGGCGTCGTTTTCGTGGTCGAGGCCAATAGCGGCAAGATCCGGACGATCCAGCAGGCTCTGAGCAGGCTCGAAACCAGTGGTGCCCGCATATTCGGTGCTATTGTAACCAAGCTGGATGACCGCAATCAGACCTACGGCTATGGTTATGGCTATGGTTACGGGCATAGCTATGGTGAAAAAGACGATAGTTGAACGATGATCAATGCGCTGATCCAAGCAAGATGAACTGGATGAAAGCAGCTGTCCTGTCTGTCGGGGCCGTCGCTTTGAGCGCTGCGCTGGCCATGCAGGCCTTCACCAATGCTCTCGCCAATGATCAGCCTGCCGTTGCCGCAGGGGCCTTTCCCCTGAACGGATTTGCACTGGAGCGCGTCGCCCTCGACCGGCTCAACAGCCAGGCAGAGGAATCCCTTTCTCCCCTGGCCAGAAAGATTTTGGCACAGGAACCATTGTCACCGGTATCCTGGACGATTTTGGCCCTTGATCAACGGGATGAGGGAGCAAAGAACCGGATTTTGCTGGCCGCATCAGAACTCAACCGCCGCACTCTGATGCTGCAGTCCAATCTGTTGTTGCTATATGCCTCACGCGATGATTTCGCCAACAGTATCGCAGTGCTCAACCAGATACTGACCGTTTCGCCCGAGCAACAGAAAACCATGTTTCCGATCCTGATTCAGGCGCTGAAGGACGAACGGTCGGTTCCGGAATTTGCGCAGGCGTTGAGCTTCGAGCCGGACTGGTCCAATCCGTTCTTGCAAGCCGCAGCAGGGGATCGCGACGCGCTCTCCAATCTCGCGCGATTGCGAATGAGCCTGTTTGACAAGCTGGCCGTTGAACCGGACACGGACCGAGCCATAGTGGACGCGCTGGTCAGGGCCGGCGACCTGGATTCGGCATTCGCACTCTATCAGAGAATTTCCGGGCCAGGTTCCGGCAATCTGGCTGGCACGACCAGCCGGCAGGGCAAGCTTGGCTGGAGCAGCGAAATGCCGCCGTTTGACTGGCGGCTCAACAAAGGTTCCGGAGAGCGCGCGCAAATTGTCGATGATCCCGAGCGGCTGGAGTTTTTTGTCAGGCGAGGAAAAGCCGGCATTCTGGCCGAGCGGATCATTTCGGTACCGCAATCTTTCACGCTCAGGGTGACGCATGAAATCTCGCCCGTGGAACAGCTTGAAGACGTCAGGATCGCGCTTCAATGTGAGAATAGCGAAACCGGCTTTTTTGACCAGCCACTGACGAAAAGCCCCAGCATTTTCCCGGTCGGACCGCTGCCGTCCGATTGTGCAGTCGTCCGCCTGTCCCTGCTGGCGCGGGCCTGGTCCGACAAGGATAATCTGAACGGGCAGATCCATTCCATCCAGATCAGTGCACGCTGATTTTAAACGCAGCCGTCCGGCGCATCAGCATAGCGCGCAAGGCCCGCTTATCCACCAGCGGCTTACGGGACTTGCGCTTAGCCTTTTCTATCCAGCAGGATCTGGATCCGCTCGATAACCTCGTCTTGCTGATCATCCGTCATGTCGCTTCCCGAGGGCAGGCACAGGCCGTTTGCAAACAAGCTTTCGTCAATTCCGGCACCATGATAGGGCGTGCCGGTATAAAGGGGCTGCATGTGCATCGGTTTCCATAGCGGCCGCGCTTCGATTTCATGCTCTAGCAGCATCAGGCGGATGTCCTCGCGCGATACGCCGGTCAATGCCGGGTCGATGGTCAGGGCGGTAAGCCAGCAAGTGGAACGCTGCCCTTCGGGTTCCGGCATGAAGGCTATGCCTGGGCGGGACAGGGCCTTGCGGTAGCGTTGACAGATCGTCCGTCTTCTGGCGACGCGTTCGTCCAGCACCTCCATCTGTCCCAGGCCGATCGCGGCGCAGATATTTGACAGCCGGTAATTGTAGCCGAAGGTGGAATGTTCGTAATGCGGGGCAGGGTCGCGCGCCTGGGTCGCGAGAAAACGCGCCTGTTCGGCCCAGTCCTTGTGCCGGGTGACCAGCATGCCGCCGCCTGAGGTGGTTATGATCTTGTTGCCGTTGAACGACAGGATCGCCGCGTCGCCGCCGGTGCCGGCCTTGCGCCCGCCCAGATAGGAGGCGCCGAGGCTTTCGGCGCTGTCGAGAACGAGCCGGATATCATATTGTGCCGCCAGCGTTTCAAGCGCGTCGAGATCGACGGATTGACCATAGAGATCGGTCGGGACAATGGCTTTCGGCAGGCGACCTTCCCGGTCGGCCACGGCCAATTCGTCGGTGAGCCGCGCGATATCGATGGTCCAGCTGGCTGGGTCGAGATCGAAAAAACGGGGCGTCGCGCCGAGATAGTTGACCGGGAAGATGCCACCGGCAAAGGTCATGGACGAAATCCACACCTCGTCACCGGCGCCGACACCGGCGATGCGCAACGCGAGGTGCAGCGCGGCCGAACCGGAAGACAGGCCGACGCAATGCAGGTCGCCGCCGAGATACTCGCTGACGGTGGCCTCGAAAGACTCGAGCTGCGGTCCCAGCGGAGCAACGAAGTTCGAGGCAAAGGCCTCGGCTACATATTCCTGTTCCCTGCCGGACATATGGGGGCGTGAAAGATAGATGCGCATGATCAGTCCTTGATTAGTGGCCGGGCCGGATTGCCGACAACGGTTTGGCCGGCCGCCACATCCCGGATGACAACCGCGCCCATGCCGACGGTGGCGCCGGCACCAATGGTTATTCCCTGCCGCAGAATCGCGCCGGAACCGATATAGGCATGGTCGCCGATTGTGACATTGCCGTTGGCCTTGGCGCCGGGGGCGAAGGTGACATAATCGCCGACAACACAGTCATGTTCGACATAGGAATAGAGATTGGCGTGGAAACAGCATCCGATCGAGATATTGGATGTCAGCGTTACAAAAGGCGAGAGGCAGGCGCCCGGACCAATCGCTACTTCGTCCATCTGCACGACCGATGCCGCCCGCGCTTCAACCAACGGAATATCTGCTGCGGCACATTTATCAGCCAGACGCTGACGAACTTTCGAATCTCCAATGGCAATCGATACCGCCTTGTCGCGATTTTCGCGCTCCAGAAAAGCGGGCCAGTCGACAATATCCTGTCCGTTCACGCGGCCGGGTGCCTGGCCGTCATCGATGAACAGCAGATCGGCTCCGGCATATTGTCCGCGCAACAACGGCAGGATGCCCCGGCCACAACCGGATGCGCCATAGACGCCGATCAGTCGCTTCATGATTGCGGGCCGGTAAATTTTGGCATGGTCGCTTCCCCTGCTGCCGAGATGCCTTCGCGCTTCAGCACCTTGCGGATCGTGAGCCAGATGATCTTCAGATCAAGCCAGATAGTCCGGTTGTCAACATACCAGACATCAAGTGCGAATTTTTCGTCCCAGGAAATCGCGTTGCGGCCATTGATTTGCGCCCAGCCGGTAACGCCGGGACGGACATTATGCCGGCGCGCCTGTTCGGCGGAATAGAGCGGCAGATATTCCATCAGCAACGGACGCGGACCGACAAGGCTCATGTCGCCTTTCAGCACATTCCACAGTTCCGGCAGTTCGTCGAGCGAGCTGGATCTGAGGCTGCGGCCCAGCGGGGTCAGCCGCTCGCTATCGGGCAATAGCTGGCCATTTGCTCCGGTTGAATCCCGCATGGTCCGGAATTTCATCATTTCAAACGGCTTGCCATCGCGCCCGGGGCGTGTTTGGCGGAACAGCACAGGCGACCCCATCCCGCGCCGGATCAGGATCACCAGAATCAGCATCAGCGGCGACAGCAGGATGAGGCCGGTGGCGGCGCCGGCAATGTCAAACATCCGCTTCACCATGACCTGAGAAGCCTCTGGTCCGTGCAAAGCCCATCCAGATGGTGGCTTGTGAGGGGGATGATCCAGCCAATCAGCCAAAGGTTGCGCGCTTCGCCAAGGTGCGCGCCTTCCGGCATATCGGCATCTGCTATCTTCACGCCATTTTCCCTTGTGCGGCCCCGTACATGTCCCGGCTTATATTCCCTGTGTGTCGCCCTCGATCACCGCGATCATGTCGCGGTTCACCCGGTGCACATCGAACCGTTCCCGTGCCAGACGATGGGATGCGTCTGACATCTTTAGCAACTCTCCGCAAGATGCGCTGGCCAGCCTGTCCATGGCCCCGGCCAACGCCGCCGCATCGCGCGGGGGCACCAGCATGCCGTTGCTCCCGCCGTCGAGTGTCTCGCGGCAACCGGGCATGTCGGTGGTGATGATCAGCCGACCCAGCGCCAGCGCCTCGAGCAGCGAGCGCGGCACCCCTTCGCGATAATAGCTCGGCAGAACCACCACATGGGCTGCGCGCATCAGTGGCCGTACATCGGCGACCTGGCCGTGCCATGTCAGCACCTGCTCGGCCTGCCAGCGGTCGATCTCCTCGGCGGTCACGCTGTCCGGGTTGCTGTCGAGCCCGCCGATCAGGTCGAACTGCACCTGTGGATGGCGCGCGCGGGTGCGGCGCGCCGCCTCGGCAAATTCGCGCACGCCCTTCGAGGCGATCATCCGCGCGACCAGCACGAAGCGCATCGGCCCGTCGGGCAGCGGCACCCGGGCGAAACGGTCGAGATCGATGCCCGAGCCATCGACAACCCGTGTCTGCGCACCGGCCCCCACAATGGCGCGTTCGCGGAACAGCGCGAGATCGTCACGATTCTGGAACACCACCATATCCGCGCGGTTGAGCGCGGCGCGATAGAGGCCCGAGACCAGCGCCGTCAGCAACCGTTGCCTGGCGCCCGTTCCCTCGTTGAACGACAGACCCAGCCCAGTTATCAGCGCCACGCGGCGCGGCACCCGCGCCAGCCAGGCCGCCAGCGTGCCCCAGATGACCGGCTTGACCGTATAGCCCATCATCACATCGGGCCGCAGCCGTCGCATTAGCCGCGCGAGCGCGGCGAGCAGGCGCAGATCGGCCAGCGGCGACAGGCCGGTGCGGTCCATCGGCACATCATGCGGGGTGATGCCCATCTCGCGCAACCGCTCCGCCTCGACGCTGCCGGCGCCAAGCCCCGGCGCCGCCGCATGGACCTCATGCCCGCGCGCCACCAGGGCCTGCAGCAGCGGCCCCCGGAAATTCAGCAGCGATCCGGCAAATCCGGCAATGATTATGAAACGCATGGGATTATCTGTTCTGCCGGTGTGCCACAGCGGAAGCGACGTTGACCTCGGGAGGATATTGCACGGTTCTCAGCCTTTCCGCCAAACCACCCGGTTCACAAAATCGGTGTAGCTGTGGATGATCCGGACGATTTTCTCCGACACATTGTCCGGTGCATAATCATCGACCAGATGCAATGCCCGTTCCTCGCCGCGGGGCTGGGTCTGGAGGATTTCCAGACCTTGCAGCACGCGTTCTGGGTTCATGCCGACCATCATCACCGCCGCTTCCTCCATGCCTTCGGGCCGTTCGTGGGTTTCGCGGATATTGAGCGCAGGGAAATTGAGGATCGAGCTTTCCTCGGTGATCGTGCCGCTGTCCGACAGCACAGCGCGGGCGTTCATCTGCAGGGCGTTATAGTCGGAAAAGCCGAAGGGTTTCATCTGCTGCACCCGCGGGTCCAGTTTCGCGCCCGTGGCCTCGATCTTGTTGCGGGTGCGCGGGTGGGTGGAGAGGATCACCGGCAGTCCGAACCGATCGGGCAGCATGTTGAGAATTTCTACCAGCCCCTCGAACTGGCGCGGGTCCTCGATATTTTCCTCGCGGTGCGCGCTGACCACGAAATAGCCGTGCTTTTCCAGACCCAGCTGTTCCTGGACATTCGAGGCGGCAATCCGGTCGCCATAGGCGGACAGGACTTCGCGCATCGGGCTGCCGGTGACGATCACCCGCTGCGGATCCAGCCCCTCGCGCAGCAGATATTCGCGCGCGATCTGGCTGTAGGTCAGGTTTATGTCGGCGGTATGGTCGACGATCCGGCGATTGATCTCCTCGGGCACGCGCATGTCGAAACAGCGGTTTCCGGCTTCCATGTGGAAAGTGGGAATCTTCAGCCGCTTGGCGCTGATCACCGCGAGGCAGCTGTTGGTGTCGCCCAGCACCAGCACCGCGTCGGGCCGGTGTTCGGCGAGTATCTTTGCGGATTTGGCAATGATATTGCCGATTGTCTCGGCGGCGGTGTCGCCCGCCGCTTCCAGGAACACATCGGGCTGGCGCAGGCCGAGATCCTCGTAGAAAATCCCGTTGAGCTCATAATCGTAATTCTGCCCGGTGTGGACGATCAGATGGTCGGAATGCCGGTCGAGCGCATCCATGACCCGGGACAGCCGGATCAGCTCCGGCCGGGTGCCGACGATAGTGGCGATTTTGAGTTTTTTTGTCATTTGTCCTGTTCTTCCTGAACGCGTAGAATGATCGCCGAAATTTTGTAGTTTTTGACGAGGTAGCTCAGGCCCGAAGCGCGCGACCTGGTTCTTTTGATTCCACCACGAAACGTTACCATTCGCGCGATGTCGCCCGCTATTGATTTTAGCGACTGAAATGATGTTCTCGTGCGGCGCAGGTCGGACCATCGTCCGCCATCCACCAGAATCTCGCTGTCCACAATCCGGGTACCAGGAAACAGAGCATGTATTTCCTCCGGGGATGGCCGGAACATCGTGTCAATCGGATCAAGATGATAGGGATAATCGTAGGGCACTGTAACGATGATATATCCGCCCGGTCGAACAAAGCTCTTGCAGGCGTCGGCGAATGCGGCGGGATCAACAAGATGTTCGAGCAGATTGCAAAGCAGAAGCGATTTAGCCTGGACGTCTTGAAGTTTCGCGCAGACATCCGGATCGAAAATATCGCCGACGATCTCGACGCCTTCGGCATCTCGAAGATCGGTAGTGACAATCCGTACGCCTCTTTCCCGCAGCGGAGCATGAACAAACTGCTCGATATGGGGCTTTGCAATTGTTCGGAATGCGAGACTGGAGGAACCGATTTCCAGCAGCGGTGACAATTCCGCAACATCCATTTCGGCCAGATGTTCTTGTAACCATCTTGATTCGATCAGTCTCATATATTCTATCCCGAAAATTGCATCATGAAGTCAGCGGGTGCGCGATCGTATCCGGACGGTCCCGGTCGAACAGCTCGTTGGCCCAGAGCATGCAGATCAGCTCGTCCTCGCCGATATTGGTGATGTCATGGCTCCAGCCCGGCACGGTTTCCACGACCATGGATTCCTCGCCATATGTGTCGAGCGCGTGGGTCTCGCCGCTGTCCATATTGTAGAAACGGAACCTCGCCCGCCCTTTCAGGACGAGGAATTTCTCGGTCTTTGCATGGTGATAATGGCCGCCGCGGGTGACTCCGGGGCCGGCGGTGAAAAAGCTGAACTGGCCCGAATGTTCGGTTCGCAGCATTTCGGCGAAGACACCGCGCTCGTCGCCGTGGCGGGTGACGGGATAGGCGAAATCATCCACCGGCAGATAGCTGATATAGGTGGCATAGAGCGCGCGTCCGAGCCCGGTGCCGGTTTCTCCCACCGTGTGCGTCTCTCGGATAGCCCGGTATTCGCGCAGCTGGTCTGCGAGGTCTTGCAGGGTGATGCGATATTCCGGCGCGATCGCAGTGATCTGGGCGCCGCTGCCCGGCGAGGCCAGCCAGGCCAGCCAGCCGGTGATCACGTCATCGACATGGACCAGCCGAACCTCGGCGTCCGGAGCGCTGATCGTGATCGGCAGATCGCGGGCGATATTGTGGCAGAAGGTGGCGACGACCGAATTGTAATCCGGGCGGCACCATTTGCCGAACACATTGACCAGCCGGCAGATATTGACCGGCGCGCCGCTGTCGCTGGCCAGCGCCTGCAGATGGGTTTCCGCGTTCGCCTTGGTCCGGCCATAAGGCGTGTCGCGATCCACCTGGATGGTGGACGCTGCAATCACCGGAATGGCACCCGACCGGTCGCGCAGCAATGCGCACAGCTGCGCGGTATAATGATCGTTGATTTCCTCGAATTCCGCTTCCGTGTCCGGCCGGTTGGCGCCGGCCAGATGGACCACCGCTTCCGCCTGCTTCACCATGTCGGCCAGATCGGCGTCGCTGGTGGCGCGGGTTGCGCCAAGCACGTCATGGCCTGCTTCGCGCAGGCGCAGCGCCAGATTGCGGCCGATGAAACCATTTGCTCCGGTAATCAGGACCTGCATGTCAAACCTCGGAATCTGCCGGTTCGCCGGCCATCGTGGAACGGATGAAGGGAAGCTGCAGCAGCAGCTCTTTCATGCCCTCGACATCAAGCTGTTGCGTGTTTTCCGACGTATAGTCAAAGGATTCGCTGATCCGGCTTTCCCCGGATTCGACGTAGACGCCGTAATTCAGGTCGCGCATGTCGGCCGGAACGCGATAATATTCTCCCAGATCAACCGATTGGGCGAGTTCCTCGCGCGAGAGCAGGGTCTCGTGCTTTTTCTCGCCGTGGCGGGTGCCGAGTATATGGATTGGATGGTCGGGTTTCCCGAACAGGTCCAGCAGCGCTTCGGCCAGGACCCTGATCGTCGCGGCCGGCGCCTTCTGCACCAGCACATCGCCCGTCGCCCCGTTTTCATAGCCGAACAGGACCAGATCGACGGCGTGGTCCAGCGTCATCATGAAGCGGGTCATGTCGGGATCGGTGATGGTCAGCGGCTCGCCCGCCTGGATCTGGCGCACGAACAGCGGAATGACCGATCCGCGCGAGGCCATGACATTGCCATAGCGGGTACAGCAGATGGTCATGCGGTCGGGATCGATCGCGCGGGCCTTGCCGGTGGCGACCTTTTCCATCATCGCCTTGGACGTGCCCATCGCATTGATCGGATAGACCGCCTTGTCGGTGGACAGGCAGATCATCCGCCTGACGCCGGAGCGATGCGCCGCATCGATCGTGTTGGCGGTGCCCAGGACATTGGTGTTCACAGCCTCGAGCGGAAAGAATTCGCAGGACGGAACCTGTTTCAGCGCCGCCGCGTGAAACACGAAATCGACGCCGTGCATGGCGTCCGAGAGGCTGTCCCGGCTGCGCACGTCGCCGAGGAAGAATTTGAGCTTGTCGTTGCGATACAGCTTGCGCATATCGTCCTGCTTCTTCTCGTCGCGGCTGAAGATACGGATTTCGCGGACATTGCTGTCCAGAAAGCGCCGCACCACGGCATTGCCAAAACTGCCGGTGCCGCCGGTGATCATCAGGCAAACATCATCTAACATGAACATCATTCTCCATAAGGGTCCGGTCGGGGCCGGGCACGTTGCATTGCGCCAGCAGACGGACAAGGGCTTCGCTGTGAACTTTATAATCAAAATCGGCTTCGGCTGTCGCGCGAGCGGCGCGGCGCATCGCCGACAATTGTGCCGGATCGAGCGTCAGCGCCCGCTCGAGAATATTCGCCAGGTCGCCGGGGTCGTGGGATGGGCAGACCAGACCGTTGACACCATCGTCCAGATGCTCTGCAAGGTCCGAAGTCAGGTTGGTGATCACCGGCGTCCCGAGGCTGAGACTCTCGCCGAACTTGGTCGGGAAGCCGGCGGTCGACACCCGGTTGATCCGGCGCAGAAAGATGGTGAAATCGGCAGCGCGCGTGATCGCGACCGATTGCTCGTGCGTGACCCGGCCGTGCAGCGTCAGACCCGGAGGCACGGCATCGTGGCCGTGCAGGCCGGGCAGGCCCAGCACTTCCTCCGCAGTGGGGCCGGCGATATCGAGGCGGATACGCGCCCCGTCCGGGTCGAGCCGCATCAGGGCGGTGACGACCGTGTCGAGCAGATCGTTCGAGGCCGACCCGCAATAGGACAGGCGCAGCCGGCCGTCCGCTGACCGGTTCTCCAGCACCGGTTCCAGCGCGGAGACGTCGAGAGTGGGCGGCACTTGCGCGACCGCGAGCCCGCGCCGCCGGTAATAGTCGGCGAGATAGGAGGAGATCGCGACCACGCCGTCCAGCCGGGGGATCAACACGCGCATCGCCAGTTCGATATTCCACAAATAGGGCGACTTCAGAAAGCCGGCGGTGCTGCTGGCCGTATACCATTCGACGGCGTCGAAGATCAGCGGGATATTGCGCCGCCGGGCCATCCCGGTCAGCTGCAGCAAATAGGGTGAATAGCCGCTGTACAATATGATCGCGGCGGGTGGCGTTGGCGCGCGCGCGATCCAGTCCCGCGTGCGGCTGCCGGTGAAGATATAGCGGGCCCGCTTCAGCGCGCGCGGCAGATGCTCGGCATCGCGCTCGCCGGTCGAGGCGAGGCTGATCCCCGGAGCGAAAGGCCGCGCATCGCCGCCCGAGCGGTCGATCTGGGCCGAGATGATCGTCACCCGATAGCCCGCCGCGACCAGCGACTGGGCGTTGCCCAGCACGCGCCGCGCGCCCGCCCCGCCTTCGGGAAAGTCGAAGGGGACGACATAGGCGATCCAGGGGGAGTGATGAGTCTTTTGGCTCACAATGGATTCAATCCCGAAAATTGAGGTGCGGAGAAAAGGCGATATCCCAAGTATGATGCTCCCGCGGGCGTCAGGTGCCGACCGTCGTAGGTGATTATCCTTCCAGATTCATTGAACGCTGGGCAGCGATTGCCGTCGCAGAGTATAGTCAACGGGTCCACAAACACCTCTTTCCCAAGTGCGTCAGATAACATGCCATTGGCTGCCAAAGCGCCCTTTCGGGGTCGCACACGGAGATCCACCGCGTCAGTCAGGCTATTCTGGATGAGGATTTTTCGATCACGTTCGAAATCCTTCGAACCAATCACTCGCAGCACCGCATCACTGCGCGAACTTAATGCTTTGATAGTGGCAACGGAGGAATCCATCCTACGACTGTTCCAAAAGAACGCCATTAAAATAATGTCGGCTTGATCAATGCGTGAATCCGTGCGGAGCTGCTGCCACGCCTCGCGACAACGAGAGAGATAGCGTGCTGATATCTTGGCTTCAGCTTCTTTCCCGCCCAAACTAGCTCCGCAACGCGCAGGTATATTCAAGGCAGCAATCTGATCATCTGCAAATGCGTGGTTTGCGCGGATCATGTTGAACAAATCTTGAGAAAAGGAATCGCCGATGATCAGCACCCGTCGTCCTGAGGCCTTGCTTTCGAAAGACCGCGCCAAAGCCTTCGCATATTCGGAGCTGTCTGTATAATCCGTGGAATCAGCTGCTGAGATGGCGACAACATCGCGTTGCCATGTTGGATAGCTATCAGCAAAACCGGCCCGAGCGAGAATAATTGTAGCGGCAAGAATGCATATTGCGGCCGTCGATATCACCCATGTCAGTAAAAGCTTGGAGGGCATGCGCTGACGATCCCGGAAGGGCCTTTCTATCCATCGCCAACTAATTGCAGCTAAAATGAAAGTCACAACCGATAGTAGGAGTAGCACCGATAATGGCGCCTCTCCACCGAAGTGTAGACGGGCAAACACGAACAGCGGCTGATGCCACAAATAAGCGCTGTAGCTTACAAGACCAATCGAGACGACAAAAGGTAAGGAAAGCACCTTACCGGAGCCGCTCGTAGGTCGTGAAAATCCAATCACTAGCGCCGTGCCAACCACAGGGATCAGCGCATATCGACCTGGAAAAGGCGTGATTTCAGAAAATAGAGGAACCGAAATTGCGATCATCGCGAGGCCTATCCAGCCAGCCATGGCCGCAGGGCCCGGGAACCGAACAACTGCTGTATCGAGCCGACTGAAATGCATAGACACCAGTGCTCCCATACCCAGTTCCCAAGCCCGGGTCGGCAAAATGAAAAACGCTACATCGGGTTGGCGCGTGGACATCCAGTCAGCGAGTATAAAGCTGATCAAAACAATCGCCCAGAGGAGCCCAAAAACCCATCGGCGACCCAACCGCGCTGCCAGCATCAGCAGAGCGGGCACAACGAAATAGAACTGTTCTTCTACCGCAAGGCTCCAGAAATGAAGTAGCGGTTTTAGTTCAGATGCCGTTTGGAAGTATCCGCTCGACAGCAAGAAGTGTATGTTTGCAGCAAATAGCTGTGTGGCTATCAGGCTTTTTGCATAATCGACCAGTTGATCGGGGTACATGGTCAGCAGAGCCACAGGTATTGTCAGCACCGAAACCAGCAACAATGGGGGGAGTATTCGGCGAATTCGCCTCTCATAGAAATTGCGGTAGGAAAATTTCCCGGCTTCGATATCGCTCAGAATTATCCGTGTAATCAGAAAGCCACTGATGACGAAAAATACATCGACACCCACAAAGCCGCCGGAGAAGCCTGGCATGCCCGCGTGGTAAAATAGCACGACCAGAACGGCGACCGCACGTAGACCATCAATCTCTGGTCGGTAATTGCGCGCATTCATCTTGAGCACCTATCCAGCTCTTTGATCCCCTTGATCAATGCCGAGAGCCCATCCAGCTGGCTAGCGTCGTCAAGCAATACAGCAGAACAGCGACCGTTCGTTAGTGCAGGGCGCTTTAGTTGGCTACCAATAGAGAGCATCTGGGAACTCCCGCTGCAGTTTTTCTCGATCAGCCTTGTAATATTCCTGAAGCAGTGACTTTGATTCAGGCGTCAGAACATCCTTATGCGCGATCGGATTGGTGAAAGGCCATCTTCCGAGCAAAAAGGAGAAGCCGCGACCGGCATTCCGCAACAGTTGCGATGACCGATATTCCTTGCGCGAACGTCCCAGCGAGTAATGATAGGTCAGGGCGTTTGGCAGCTTGCGGAAAAAGGCGCGCCGATAATCATAGCTGCCGACGTTTTTTTCGCGTTTTGCCGGAATTTGATCCGGGTCGAACGGCACTTGCAGAAAGGTGCAGAGCCGCTGCGTAACCGTGCCAAAATCTTGCTGTATCGCCTTCTGGCTGGTGACGAAAATACTGTCAGCGCCATAGACATCCCGGACATGTGTCAGGCTGGAGTGATAAATTCCGTTTCTCAGCAGCGCCGTTCCGACTATGTGTTTTGACAAATAGTCTCCGTGAAACATCGCGTGGACGGCGCGGTTTATTTCCATGACCGGAAGCTTGGCGCTGTTCATCAAATGGAAGTAATGGGACACAAAACGACTGACCGGCTCCCGGCAGACCATGATCATCTTGCAATCGGGGGAATGGTCCTTGAGCCGGTCGATGGCTACTATATCGGTGAATATGGTCGGCCGCTTTATTCCCTTCAGCTGCCCGTCTGCCGCGCCGGACAAATCAAGCTGGCGCGCAACACGACCCTGTTCGAAATCAGGCGACTCAAAACATGCCAGTTCCCCAAGCGGCAAATAAAGCGACGGGTGATTATGCAAAAAATGCTGGACGGCCGTGGAAGCCGATTTTTGCGCGCCGATTATGGCGAAATCTATCCGGGTGTCGGAGCCGCGGGTAGTCATTTGCTGACCTTTCCAGAAAACAGCAGTTCAATCATGTCCAGTTTGTGCGCATCATCGAGCAGGGCGGCGGGCAAGCGGTCATTGGACAGTGTTTCGCGGAGCGCATCATCCGTCATAAGCTTGTGCATCGCATCAAAAATGGAATCGGCATCCTGCTCGGCGATCAAGCCGGTCTCGCCGTGCACCAGTTGCTCGTCGACCCCGGATACGCGGGTGGCCACGATCGGTTTTCCCATGATCTTGGCTTCATTGACGACGCCGCACAGGCCTTCGTAATTCGACAGCATCGCCACCAGGTCACACTCGGCATAAGCAGGAAAGGGGTTTTCGATGCGGCCAAGCAGATGCACATGCCGACCCAGATCCCGTGCGGCTATCTCGGCTTCGATGTGGTCGCGGTTGGGGCCGTCACCCAGCACGAACCAGTCGAAATCCAGGCCCGCATCCAACAGACGGCGCGCCACCTGTGTCATGCGGGTCAGTCCCTTGGCTTTTTCATGCAGGCGACAGACTGAAATAATGCGCAGAGCGCCGTTGCGTCGGGGCGGAAAGGGGGGCGGCTCGGCCCGCGCCCGCGCCCGCATCTCGTCGGGATCGAGGATATTATAGACCACATGGACCTTGTCCGCCACCTCCGGCACTGCTGCCACAAGCGATTGGCGGGCGACATCCGAGACACAGACAAAGCTGGAGAATGCGCGCAGGTTGCGCCGTACCCGATTCACTATGTCCTTGCTCCTGCTCAATTGCGACAGGTCGTTCCGGATAAAATGCAATTTGTTGCGCGCCCGAATAACATGTCGGATAACCCAAGTCGGTGCTCCGGTCATACCAACCGCCGCGCCGTCATAACGTCCCAAAGCCAAGCGCAGAGCTGCGACCGCTCCCAAGCCACCACGGAGCATTCGAACCGCGGGATTTTCTGACCGTAGCCCTGGCCGCAAGTGCACGATCTTTATCGATGGCGCCAGACGGTCTACCAGTGCGCCGCCACGCTCGGTCAGCACCAGCGTTATGCGCGCTCCACGCGCCTCTAGGGCGTTGAGAAGCCGCAGCGTGGACATTTCGGCGCCGCCTATATTGAATTGCGAAAGGTGAAAGAGAATTTTCACGTCGCCTCAGATCTTTGCGCGCGCGATGCACCGGACTTGCGAGGATTTTCTGCTCAGCCGCGCCCAGATGCGGGAAGCCACATGGAATAGCGGCAAGCCTCCATATTGTATGATGAGAGGCCATTTTGGTGGCCAGCGATGTTTCAATTCAGTTGCTTCAACTATATCAAATCCGCAAGTCTTCACCAGATTTCCAAGATTTGCCGCGCTCCAGGAATATAGGTGAAAGTCGCGGTCGGCTTCTCGATAGGGATAACTTGTCTGGTCGCATGGGACCACAATTATCAGAATGCCATCTTCCTTTAACACCCGTCGCATTTCGCGAATTTGTCTCGCCGGGTCTTCGACATGTTCGACGCAGTGGTTGGAAATCACAGCATCGAACGCGTTGTCAGGATATTCGTCGATCAAGGCATGAACCGTTAGCCCCCGCGCCCGCGCCGCTTCAGCAGCGTGCGGATTGATCTCCACACCATTTTTCCCACCCAAGACAGTGAGCAGAGCACCATCACCGCATCCGAAATCGAGAATTTCCATTCCGTCTTTCAAATAGGGTTCGAATTTCCAGGCATTGGCCTGGCCGCGCAACAGACCATGCCGCCCCTGATCAGTGAAATAGGCGCGATCATAATGTTCGCTCGCAGCCTCATATTGAGTTTGCGTTTTGTTCCAGCGATTATTCACCATGGGTATGTCTTTCTTTAATATTTAACGATCTGATGCTGGCCGGCATGCGCCAGTTACGCAGGAAGCGGCGCAGCTGGCCCGGCAGCGATCCTGAATAGATTTTGTGAAATGACGCCAGTACGCGAGGGTCTTCGGGAGGCAAGGCCGGATCCAGCGCCGAGCCGGAAGGCGCCAGCGCCGTGTGCATCCGGTCGTGGGCTCCGGTATGCGTGCCGCTGCCGTCAAAACCGATATTCTGCACCAGATTGCGGACCGGATAGAGGGCCACGCGGTCATTGATGACATGCCACAGGTTGAACATGATCGACCAGGAATCAATCCGCCCTGCGAGCTGTCTGCCCAGCCGGTCCAGCTTGTCCGATCCGGTTGCCATGAACCGCCTGCGCAAAGCCCGGTCCTGCCAGAGGCGCGGAGCGTCCCTGCCAGACCAGTCGACCGTTTCCCAGCGGTCGCGCCAGGTGGCCCAGCTATGACTGCAACTGCGCGGAACGGCGTAGACATCATGCGGGTAATCCGCCGGCGGCTGCGCTATCGGACAATAGCCCGTGACAGACCCGACTTCGGTGGTCTGTTCATGCCGTTCCAGCGCGCTGTTCATGAACCGGAGAAAATCGGGCGCCACCAACAGATCATCCTCGAGCACGATGACGGTTCCGTGCTGATCGATAACCCGGCTGACGCCTTCGACAATGGATCGCGCCAGCCCCTTGTTGTTCTCTGATGCGATGATCGTCACTTGGGCGAAATCCTGTTGCCAGCGCGGCTCGGCCAATATGCTGCGGACGGCTGCAACCTGGCCCTCGGCGGCGGCATTTTTCGGCCCGTCCGAGAAAATCCAGACACTGGTATCGCGCGCGCCTTCTGCGGCAGACAGAGCCGTGAGCGTCTGCTCCAGATGGTCGGGGCGTGCATAGGCGAACAAGGCAACCGGAGCGAGCGAACGGGTCATGCCGGCTGCCTCGCTACCACTGTATGATAGGCGTTCACCAGTGTCTCGATAATGGTCTCGGGATCGTGTGTTGCGCTGGCACGAATTCGCGCAGCCTCCGAGAGTTTCTCTGCCAGATCATCATCTTCGAAAACACGCTGCAGCTGCCAGGCGAGCATCGCCGGATCGCCCGCGCGATAGTAAAGCACCTCTTTTTCATCCTGCGCCATGGACGGTACACCCCCGACATAGGACGGAACCGCCGGGACCCCCATCAGCATCGCTTCGGCGAGCGTATTGGGGCTATTCTCGATCAGCGAAGACAGGACGACGACATGGGACCGGCGCATCCGCTCGGCCATTTGCTCTGCATCCAGCTGACCGGTGAAGACCACGTGATCCCTTAGTCCGAGATCGGATATGAGATCCATCAGGTAGACCGAGTAACCGACCAGTCGCTGCGCCGACAGCCGGGACAAAGACCAGGGGTTGCGGCCGGCGATATAGAGCTTGGCATCGGGGAACTTGTGATGGACCTGGGCCAGCGCCCGGACGGCAAAATGCACGCCCTTCAGCGCCGAGGCTCCATTGCCGACGAAGATCGAAAAGGGTTCGCAATCCGTGCGGGACCAGCGTTTCTCATAAAAGGGATCACGCAATATTCGCGGGCAATGATGATATTGTGCCTCCGGATTCAGCCAGTTGGCCTGGGCCCGGTCCCATATTGTCCGGCCCAGAATATGGTCGGCCATGGCGATCGTCTCGCGCTCGCCGCGCAGGCGAGGCAGAAATTTGACGAGATTATTGGCCAGCAGCGCCAGCCCCACGATCATATGCTGCGGATGGCGGAGATTGAGAAAATCGCCTGCCGAAAGATGGCCGAACTGATAGGGCTTGTACCCGTTGATCACGCCTTGCAGGGAAATCAGCCGGCGGCCGGACCAGCTGGACAGGAAGCGCCGTGTATAGGCCATCTCGGTGCCTTCGACATGCAGGATATCGGGGGCAAAGTCGGAGAGAACCCGATCACAGTCGGCTTGGCCGATATCATAGCTGTTCCCTTTGGACTGGGGGATCGCGTAATAGTCGATGCCGTCCTGACGGACGTGCTGAAGATTTTTGACCGGCGCCCGCATCGCCACCCCCAGCCGCAAGCCTTCGACCTGGGCCAGACGACGGGTGGTCACGGAAAGCCAGCCGCCAAAAGGCGTTTCCGGCACGCCCAGCCGGGCGGCCACAGCCGGCAGGACAATATTGGATGTCCAGAGTACGGATATGGGTTTCCCCGTCATGCCGCGGACATCCGTCTTCCGGGCGAAACGGCGGGACGACGATATCTGGACCTGTTCCCGAATTCACTGGTGATCGAGCATGCTACCGGGAACATGATGAACAGCACCACGCCTATTGCCATTGTCACGCTGTTCAACAGGGGAAACAGGATCATCACCGCCAGTACGCCACCGGTCATGCTCAGCACGCCGGGGAGTTGCCGGAGCATCCTGACCGGAAGATAGAGCATCAGCACCATATAAAGCATGCCAAAGAACAGACCGCGCTGTGCAAAATAGTCCAGATAGGCCGAATGATTGCCCACGCCACGGTCTCCCAGCACCCCGAAGAGGGGGTTCTGCAGGAAGGAATTGATACTGCGAAGATAGCGCTCGGTCCGGTCGGCTACCGTTCCGGTCGAGTCTCCGATTTCCAGCGAAAGCTGGAGATCGCGCAACTTGTAGACGAACGAGGTTCCGTCTGCGACGGGGATCAACAATTCGATAATGTCCTGCAGGAATATCTGTCCCACGACTACCAGAAACAGGGCCACCAGTGGAGCCATCAGCAGAATCCAGGGGCGGGTCCGCAGATACATCAGTGAAACAGCCAGCGTTGCGACCATCACGATGACCGCAATTGTAAAGCCGGCACGCAGGACCAGAATGGTAATCAGTGCCAGCATGACCGGCGGCATCAGGCGAAACGCGCGCGGGAAAGCCCGAAGAAATCGCGGAGCCGATGAAGTGTCGAACTGGCGCCAGCGGAAAGTCATCAGCACCAGCACGGGAATGAGAACGAGCGAGGAATAGATCAGCGAATATCCTCCGACGCCCTGTTGCATCAATTCCATCGCTTCACCAGAAGAACGGACCACGGTTCTTGCGGCATGGTCTCCGAACGTATCGAAGCCGCGAAGGGTGCTGATCCACCAGACGGGCAGTGCCAGCATCATTGTCCAGAAGACCGGTGCCAAGCTTTTTGGGTCGGTCCGGCGGCTTTCGTAGATAACCAGCAAAGCTAGCAGAATATACATCTGAATGTGGGATATCAGTTCCCATTCGCCAAGGGCATACCACAGCACCAGATCATAGGCGATAAACAGGCCTGCGCCCAAGACTGGCCATGTCGGCCGGCGGAAAATTCCGTTAGAACGTATGATTTCCAGCAGGCCCCATGTGACGATCGCGAGCAGCGCCAGCGCTCGTGCGATCGGATTGAGGGTTAGCGGCGGACTTATGATCCACAGGCACAGGATTGCCAGTGCGAAATTCTGCAGGCTGATAATATTTAGCTTCATGGCAGATCAACTCACGTAAATTGGACCGGTATCGGTATCATTCGGACTTCTGGGTAACAAGATCGCGAAAATCCGGGCTGTCGCGAAGATTTTCGTCCCAGTTGCCCGATGCCACGATCCGGCCCTGTTTCATGACAATGATCCGGTCGCAGGATTTCACTGTTGTCAACCGGTGAGCGATTACCAGCAGGGTCTTTTCGCCCGGCAGTGCATCGATTGCCGCAACCAGTTCACCTTCGGTCACCGAATCCAGCGCGCTTGTCGCTTCGTCAAACACGATCAGATCAGCATCGCGGTACAGCGCTCGGGCGATACCGATCCGTTGTCGTTGACCGCCGGACAGGCGCACACCATTTTCGCCGATCGGCGTATCATATCCCTGCGGCATTTCGCTGGCGATGAAATCGTGCAATTGCGCTATCCGGGCCGCTTCCTCGATTTTGCTCTGGTCGGCATGGCCGGTTTTTGCGCCGAGGGCGATATTTTCGGCCACTGTCGCGTCGGACAGAAAGATATGCTGTGGCACATATCCGATGGCTTTTTGCCAGATCCGGATATCCTCGTCTGCAAGCCGGACATCATCGACCATTACGTCCCCTTCGCGGGGGCGCAGCAGGCCAAGAACCAGATCAGCGAGAGTGCTCTTCCCCGCGCCGGTTGTCCCGACTATCCCGATACGCTGACCTTTCAGAATTTTCAGATTGATTCCGTTCAATGCCAGACCTTCTGCAGTGGGATAGGCAAATTGGACATCGCGAAGCTCCAGTGACTTGCCGAGTCTTATCGAACGGGACGACGGTTTGATCTTCATCGCCGGATCGACGGGCATTATCATGTCGGAATGCACGCTGGTTACAGCTGCCGCGCCAAATTTCATCACGCTGATCGAGCGGTAGATTTTTTGTACCTCCGGCATCAGCCTTTGTGCGCCGAGCGCCATGATACCCAATTCCGGCAAAACCCCGGTCAGCAATCCCCCATTGATCAGGGTTTCTTCGTCAAAATATACTAGCGGCAAGAGTATGATCGAAACAAAGATAACCGCTTCCACCATGTAGCGCGGCGCCGAGTTGATCACATTAGCACGGGATTGTGTCAGCGCCGCTTCACTCGAAAAGCGGCTGTAATTGGACAGGTAGAATTTTTCTGTCCCCGCGATCTTGATGTCCTTGATACCGCTCAGCGCTTCCCGCGAAATCCGGTAGCGTTCGCTATTTGCTTTCACGCGACTGACGCCCATTCGGCCCAATATCGTGCGGCTGAACAGATAGACGATTGCGTAGGAAAGAAGGATCACCCCAAGCGCAATAAGGGTGATCATCGGTGCCAGAGCCATCAGTACGACGATAACCGACAAAGTGCCGAGCACGCCGGCCGCCAACTCGGCAGCGGGCCGGAAAAACTGCTGCACCACCTCGCGGGTCTCGTTCAATATGCCTTTCGCCATATCCCCGGTATTACGGCCCAGGAAAAAGGTCATCGGTTGCGACATGAAAACTTCGAGCAATCGCACGCTGATCGTGTGGATCCGCATCTGCGTGAAGCGTTCGATCATGTAGACGCGCAGCACCTGAAGCGCGGCGTTGATCACGAGCAGGGCAACAGTCGCTCCGCCCAGCAGCAATATGAAAGTGAATTCAGAAGGTGATCCGACCAGTCGATAGCCCCACTGCAACCAGGCATTGGTCTGGATTACGTCGGGACGGGTTAAAACCAGCAGAAACGGATAGACCGATGCAACGCTGAGCGCCAGTGTCACGGAAGACACAAGAAATATTGCCAGTACGATGAAGGCATTGCGTTGCTCGCGCGGTGTGAGCAGGGAAAAGGCGAGGCGCAGGGGGCTCCCCTGGTAAGGGGTGCCGTCCGCAGAGGCTGATGCCAGCTGACCAGCAGATTTGTTCATTTGCTATCTCCGGCACGTTGTTGCAGTCGCAGACCCAATTGTTCGATCCCGTGGCCCAGAGTGTAGAGCATTGCCCCTCCGGTACCATGTTTTTGCTGCCTCCGGCGCCACAGGGCCCGTCTGCGTGACGAGGGCGTCAAGCGTGTGGTCCCGTCGAGAGCGATGGCCTCGGGCCCCGAGAAGGGCAGGTAGCGCACGGTCAGATCGTCGGTTTCGGCATATTCCTGCAGAATCTGTTCGACCCTGCCGGGTGTAAATTCATCCATGGTGCATGGCGCCTTTTCTTCAATTCCCTGCGCCTCGAAGCGCTCGCTGAACGGACGGTGATCGATATCGATCCGCACCGCGGCCGTCGCCTTCAATCCCTCCGCCAGACCGGCAATCGCCACCGCGAAATCATGGTCCGTGGCAGCGCGGCGGCGCATTTTGGGCAGAATATCGCCGAGCAAGTGAGCATGTTTCTGGGCATGGGTATAGCATTTGCGAAAAATATCGCGATTGCTTTGCCCGAAATCGTGCAACCCTACGACATAAGGTACTTGTGCCCAGGGGTAACCCCGGGCCTTCATCCCTTCCATTGCCGTGGTTTCTGGCCGAAGCGATTGACCTTCCTCGGGAATCAGTTCGATCACCTGCGGTAACAAGGACGTGCGAAACAGATGGTTCCCGGCTTCGCGGAGCGTTACGAACAGCTTGTCCAGCACCACGCCCTGCAGTTCGAAGACTTCCGGTGGCTGCTGCATGGCTTGCCGCATCATCGCCTGAATCGATCCCGGGCGCATCACGACATCCGCATCGATACAGAAAGTCCATTCTCTACCGGCGGCAATGCCCGCCTCGAAACTGACACGCATTGCTTTGGAGAAGGGCGCTTCGCGCACCGTCACGATCTGGCTATCATCCACCCCCTGCGCGCGAATCGACGCGCGGCACGCCTCTTCGGTGCGCTCGCCAACGGTCCGGATGATCATGGTCACGGCGTCCAGGACGTTCATGGTCGATGCGTGCTCCATATAAGGTTAAGGCGACTGAGGTCGGCGTGGTTCATCGGGCCCCTTTCCGAAGCAGTTTGCGCAATCCGTCCTTCATGCTGCTCAGCGGAAAACCGCCCTGACGTACGGCGCCCTGCTCGGCTGCATGGGCCAGAAGACGCAGCGCTGCTGTCTGGTCATTGGCGAGAAAGCGGGAGAGGGCATCTGTCTCGGCGAGCCCCAAGTCCCGGGCGCCGGTCTCTGCAAGCCCCTTGTCAATTTCCGCCCGGTCGTAAAGCGCGGGTTCGTCAAACTGAAAATCGAATTTTTCGCGCAGGGCGACCGCTTCGTCATGCCATTCGTCCAGTATCAGCCAGCGAACGGCTGGATTTACAGTTACCCGGCGCAGCGAGAGCGACTCACCAAGCGCGGCTTCTGCCTCTGCCAGACGCGCACGCCAGACTCGTGACCGTTCGACATAGTCGGAAGCACTGTCGCTGGTCACGTTCATCATGGCCGCTTGCAGGGCTATGCAACCCTCTCCGGTGAGACTTACATTGGCGTTCCGCCCAGGCATGGACAGCTTTGACGCCAGCCCGGCTTGTACCGCCTCGAGAAAATCCGTTCGTATATCGCCGACTTTGGCCAGGTCCCGCAATTGTACGGGGCCTATATTTTTCCACCGTATGAGCCGCGAATGCCAGGGCAGGTGACCCGGAAGTCGTACTTTCGTGGTTCGTCCAAGCCTCTGGGAAGCCTTGGATTCATGATTGGGCACCGGTGCCCGCAGATAAGCGACAGACGATATCTCCGCATCCGGGGCAATGCGCGCCAGCCATTCCCGCAGCGTGGTAAAGTCATCGATCGACATGAAGTTTTCGGCCGAGAGGAGTAACGTTTCTGGATTGTGACTGGACACCTGATCGGCGAGCGATTGCCACGCGGCTTCGGTCTTGCGTACGACCAAGGCCGGATCATTGCCATTTCGCCGCAGGTCGATGTCACGCATCGCCTCAGGGACGTGAAGGCCGGAGGCAAGGCCCGAATGGTGCGTGGCACGTTCGATCGTGGGATACAATATTCCCTGTTCCATCAACCTGTTGCGGTTAGTGTCGAGTGCAACTTGCAGACTGCTCGATCCGGCTTTGGGTGTACCAATATGAATGATCAGGCGCATTCTGCCCTCCGGATTCTACCTGTCTTGCGGGACATTTTTTTGAGTAACCGCGGGTTCAACAGCCGGAACAGTTCCCGTGAGAGACCCCTATATCCCAGAAGATGGCGATATTTCCAGCTGAAGAGAAGCTTGTAACGCCGGGCCTGATGCGCTCGCACCCCGTCATGCTGACGCATGATTGCGACCGCCTCTGGTGCTATCGAGATCTTCTCGTCCGCTCTTAAAATTTCCAGCACCAGAGCCTTGTCCTCAGATGTTCGAAGCCGCTCGTCGAATCCGCCGACTTCCCAAAACAGCTTTTTCTCGATCAGCAGGTTTGTCCCGGTAGTCCCGGGATTGCGTCGAAGCAATAGCGGGATGGTCAAGGTCTCCGGAGTGGCACATTTGAAACGTTCAATTCGGTTCGTCCGGAAAGTATCCAGCCGGCCACAAGCGCAACGCGATTTCTCGGCATGCAGGACAGACCAAATATTCCGCAGAAAATTGTCATCCCACCAGTCATCATCATCAAGAAAAGCGAAATGGGTCCCACTCGCTCTGGCCGCGCCGAAATTACGAGCGCGCGACGGGCCGATGCGCTGCGGCAGACGATAAACGGTCACATTGCCAGGCAGGGATTCATGGCCGATACTAACGGTGCAATTGTCCACCACGATCACTTCATGCGGCGGAAAACTCTGAACCATTGCCGATTCAATGGCCTTGTTCAGAAATGCAGCCGGTCGGTTGCAGGTCGGGATGATTACGGAAATCATGTCCAGCAAAATCCGCTACTTTGGCTTGTCGGTTCCGGATTAAACTGAAAATAATCTGACATGATCAATCGCCGAACCTGTATCCGAAAGCCGCGATTTCTTTCTCATAGAGTCTTTCCACTATCTCGCGAGTTAAAGAGGTGTGAAACTCGGTATAGTTTTTTGACCGGGCCGAACGTTGTGATGATTTTGCTTTCGTGATGATTCCCTCAAACGGTATTCTGGCTCCCTTAAGCCCTGTTTCCAACGCGTGTGGGAGTTGCTCATAGTGATAGACCGCATCGACTGCTATTTCGTCGTCAATCGTATAAATCGGCCAGTTCGAATGGATGTCGAGTGGTACTATCCCGTCGAGCGAATCGCAACGCTCTAAAGCCTGCATATAGTGCTCGAATGACGGCGGGTTCGATACGCCACTTGTCCGCCAGTAATAATCCGAAACGACCAGATCATAGGGGTTGCGAACCACGCAGAATTTGAAGAATTTGCTCCATTCGACCGGGAAGGTCGTCTGCATGACCTGCGCTGCCACGTGCTGCGGCTTTTTTCCTATCGTCCGGGAGAAACGCTTTTTCGCATGTTTCGAGACAGCGGCCGCATATTGCTTGTTGCCTTTGACCCTGTTTAGGACAAGGTCGACGGGATTTTCCCGGAGCGCAGCCGCGACAACACGGCGTGGCGGGTTAATCCCCAAATCCATGGCTTCCTCGATGCCGCCCACAAAAATGTCTTTTGGGCCCAGATTTCGCGCGAGCGAGACGGCGATCGAACTGCCCGCTGTCTTGCGGCAGTGCATGAAAATATACTGATGTTCGTAGCTCAGGATCACAAGATTACTTTCAGGCTATCGCGAAATTCGGAATTGGCGCACCTGCACCGCACCCGCAATGACGAGCTGCTGGGGTAACCGCCCATCAGCCCTTGCCCTGCGTAGAAGCATTCAACGGGCGCCACAGGCGGCTGTCCAATTTGAAATGCGGTCGCATCATCTCGATCACCGGATCAATGGCGCTACCACTCTGGACGTTCCGGTCGATCGGCACATGAATGAAGCGCGGGTGATCGGCAAAGAAGGCCAGCGCAGCCTCGCGATGCTGCGCAAATTCATTGCGCCACTTGGCTTCCGCTTTCTGCGCCGTTCCCCCGTGCACCGACAGATATCGTGGAAGAAAGTCATCCTTGAAGCTCAGGCGCGATCCAACCCAGCGATCAACATCACGGTCGTTCAGGATGAAATAGGCTTGCGGGAACAGGCGGGCATAGGTTTCGTAAAGATCATGCGCCTCGAAATGTTCGTCATCTGTGAGATAAACAAAATCGGAATAGACCGTCCAGCGGGACAGAAACGCCTTGAGCGACTTGTCGTCTCCGAGCCGGTCACGTATTTCCTTGGCCAGATACATGGATCCGATACGGCAGTGAAGCGCACGCAAGCCGTTGCGATGAAAGAAACGGTGAAAGGACGTGGTCGCGCAGCGGTTCGGACCAATGATGAAAATCTTTATGTCCGGAAACCGGCTTTGGGCTCTCCGGTTGGCTAGAACATTCAGCCAGTTCGCCGTTTTTACATAGTCCCAGGCCCGCTTCAGATGCTTGCGCTCAAGAGTGATGGATCCAAGGCGCATGCTCAGTCTCCGTAAAAGTCGCGGTACCAGTTGACGAATTCGGCCACGCCTTCCCGGAACGGGGTTTGCGGCCGGTAACCGGTCAGCTGCTGCAGCACGCCGGCGTCCGCCCAGGTGGCGGGCACATCGCCGGTCTGCATCGGCATGTAATTGCGCACCGCCTTCTTGCCCACTTCATCCTCGATCGCTTCCACGAAATCCAGCAGGCGGATCTTGTCGGAATTGCCGATATTGACCACCCGGAACGGAGCAGCGGGGGACAGGCTGTCATTCTCAACCGCGGTTTCCGGTCCGCCCGGCACCGCGTCGATCAGCAGCCGGATCCCGCGGACCAGATCGGTGACATAGGTAAAGTCCCGCCACATCTCGCCATTGTTGTAAATGTCGATCGGCGTGCCTTCCAATATGCCCTTGGTAAATTTGAACAGGGCCATGTCCGGCCTGCCCCAGGGGCCATAGACGGTGAAAAAGCGGAACATCGTCGTCGGCATGCCGTGGATATGGGCGTAGGAATGGCCCATCGCCTCGTTAGCCTTCTTGGTTGCGGCATAGATGGTCAGCGGCGTGTCGGCCTTTTGTGTCTCGGCGAAGGGCATTTCGGTATTCGCCCCATAAGCCGAACTGGTCGAGGCCATCAGCAGATGCTGCACCGGCACCGCGCGGGCAGCCTCCATGACGTTGAAGGTGCCGACGATATTGGCGTCGATATAGGCGCGGGGATTTTCCAGACTGTAACGGACGCCTGCCTGCGCGGCGAGGTGAACGATGATATCCGGCGCAGCCGCTGTGACGGCGGCTTGCACGGAATCATTGTCTTCCAGCATGGCGTGGGTGAATGTGAATTTCGGATGCTGGTTGAGCAGCGCGATCCGGCTTTCCTTCAGGCGCACATCATAATAGTCGGTCATGCCGTCATAGCCGGCCACGGTCCAGCCCTCCTGCAGCAGCAGTTCGGCCAGATGAAAACCGATGAACCCGCCGGTTCCGGTGATGAAGGCTGTTTTCACCGGCCCACTCCGACATATTCGGTGAAGCCGGCGGCAAGAACCGAATCGCGATCATAGACATTGCGCAGGTCGGCCATGACCGGGGACTTCATGCCCCCGGCGAGGCGCGCAAGGTCAAGCGCGCGAAATTCGTTCCACTCCGTCAGGATGACCACGATGTCCGCATCGCTGGCTGTCTCGTAGGCGTCGTCAACCCAGGTGACGCCGGGCAACAGCGCCTCGCCTTCGCGCAACCCCTGTGGATCGCACACCCGGACATTGGCGCCACTGCCCACGAGTGCGGGAACGATGGTCAGCGATGGAGCGTCGCGCATGTCGTCGGTTTCCGGTTTGAACGTGACGCCCATGACAGCAACCGTCTTGCCGTTGACCGAGCCGCCGCACAGGTCGAGCAGCTTGTCGATCATTCGCCGCTTGATCGCCTCGTTCACCTCGATCACCGTCTCGGTGATGCGCTGGGGGACACCGTGTTCCTGACCGATCCGAGCCAGCGCGCTGGTGTCCTTGGGAAAGCATGACCCGCCATAGCCCGGTCCGGCGTGCAGGAACTTGTTGCCGATACGGCCATCCAGACCGATGCCCTTGGAAACCGACTTGACGTCGGCGCCGACACGCTCGCACAACGCTGCGATTTCGTTGATGAAGCTGATCTTGGTGGCGAGAAAGGCATTGGCTGCATATTTGATCATTTCTGCCGATTCCAAATCGGTATAGACGATCGGGAATTCGCGCAGGAACAGCGGACGGTAAATGTCCCCCATCACCGTCTTCGCGCGGTCGCTTTCGACGCCCACGACCACGCGGTCGGGTTTCATGAAATCATCGATTGCCGCGCCTTCCCGGAGAAATTCTGGGTTGGAAGCCACGTCAAATTCCGCGTCGGGATTGGCATCACGGATAACCGCTTCGACCTTGCGGTTGGTGCCGACGGGCACTGTCGACTTGGTTACCACCACGGCATATCCGGTCAGCGCCTCGGCAATATCCTTGGCGGCGGCCATGACATAGGTCAGATCGGCATGGCCATCGCCGCGTCTTGTCGGCGTGCCGACGGCGATGAACACCGCGTCGGCGCCGTCGACGGCGGCCGCCAGATCGGTGGTGAAACTCAACCGGCCGGCGGCGACATTGCGTTCCATAACGGCGTCCAGCCCGGGTTCGTAAATCGGAACTTCGCCGCGTTCCAGCAGGGCGATTTTCTCGGGCAGCTTGTCGACGCAGACCACATCATGGCCAAAGTCGGAAAAACATACGCCAGAGACCAGCCCCACATAGCCCGTACCGATCATTGCAATTTTCATCGTCCGATTATTCCCTTAGTTAATAGTCTATTGCTGTCTGAGCGCGCCGGCATTCCTGCCGATACACTGATATTCCTGTTGCCATCTGCCCGAGATAACATGCGATGGAGCGGCTTCAGTGATCGCGGGCATTCTTTCCTGCCCCGATCAACGTTGCTTGTGACAATTTCATGATGGCCGGTCATTTACTTTTCACACCATCGTGGAGGCCGGGCATTTGGGATTCGGGCAGTTCCGCTGCGAGACTTTCGATTTCGGCCTTGAGGGCTTCATGCTCTTCCATTTTTCGCAGCAGAAACCGGCGGGTCATCGCGGCCTTCTCGGATATCCCGTTGAGGGTCAGCTTGTAGGCATAGCGACGCTTGTCTTCTGCTGCGGTAAAATTTCCCAGTTTGACCAGGCCTTTCTCGATCAGCGCATTCAGTACATAATGCATGGACCCGACGCTGACGCCGACGGCTTCCGCCATTTCCCGCTGCGACATCTCCGGATTTTCGGCAAGCAGGCGAAGCACGCGGAAACGCGTATCCTCCTGAAGCTTGCTGCGTTTGCTGGTCATAGATTCAAACCGGTATTTCTCGAGACATGCGGCCGGAATGGCCCGGCGGGTGCGAGGCAATCAAAGGCTATACGGGGGCGCGGAATCGACATCGTTCATTTTTGAGCGATAGCATGATGCTGCGCCCGCGAACAAGCCCTAAAATATGATTGCTGGAACGTCCTGCCGTCCGGTGCCGGTTGTAACAGACACACATCCTAGCCGGTCGCGCGGCTTCCGATATCCGCAATATTATACGAAAGTCAATGGCCGCCTTGGCCGGATAATCCGCGATCGCAAATATCTGACACTAGGCCCGGCATTCGAGCAACATCCACAGTTTGGCCCGGGGACCGCCCTGATGAACGGGAATATCCCTAGGGCGATAATGCACCGGCCGGGTGGTCGCATCCATTCCCGTGGAATCTTCCGGCGGGGAAGCCAAAAATGCGGCGAGCGCGGCGATACGGTCGCTGCTGGTCATTATCTGCTCCATTCAGCCGGTGGCGATACTCCTGGTTCCTTTTGCCGGCGGATTTTCCGGACCACCCGCGAAACATTGGGCGATTTTCATCCACTGGCGGGCGGTGTCGCCGACCGTCTCGAGCGCAGTGTCGTCGATATTGCGGGTCTGGGTCACAACCTGCGAGAATTCCACCGCGCTGCCTTTTACCATATTATCCTCTTGCGGATCATTCCATTCCCAGACGGCGCCTGATGGTGCGGTTAATTGGACGAACGGCTTCGGCGCCGGCGGTTCCTGACGGCGATTGCGGAAGGTCCAGCCATAAGTGGTGACGCCAAGATGGGCAATATTACGGATCCGGTCGCCGTCCTGGCGCTGCTGCCCCAATATGTCGAATATCTCCTGCCCGTGCGACCAGGTTTCCATCTGGCGGGCGATGATCTTCGAGCGCGTGGTCATGTCCGGCCCGGCCCAGCCGACGCGATGCTCGGGATCCGCTTCTCCATAAGCGGTGGCGAGCCTGGGATAATAGTCGCAATAGGCGTCGAACAGGGCCTTGCCGCGAATCCCGCCGGCATGCTGGTCCAGCCACTCATATTGCACATCGACATGGCCCTTGCCGGTTTTGAACGCGCCCATCATGTCGCTGAGAAATTGCTTGAAGGCGTCCGGGTCCTGCAGGGTCATCAGCGCGGCGGCATTCCAGATATGCAGGTGACCAATAACATCCTCGATCGTCCAGCTCTTGAACTGGGTGACCGTGGCAAAGACATCATCACTCGCATCGGCAAGCACGGCTGCCAGCGTGTCGCTTTCCTCATTGAAATCCTTGGCTTCCTGCATCATCGATAAAATCCTTCTCAATCCAGTTTTTCGGCGAGCTCGGCCGGTATCCTGACCGGATGGGCGAGCAATATCTGGCCATAGCCCTTGCCCTGCGCATCATTTCTGATGCTCGCGACACCGCCGCCACCAAGCACCGCGTCGATCAGGAAATTGATCGCGTGGGAGCCGGGCAGATAATATTTGTCGATTTGGGCTGCATCGGCGCCACCTTCGATAAAATGGCCGAAGCGCTTGGCTACGGACTCCGGGGTAAGAGCCGCCCAGATATAGGGCAGATAGGCAGGATCGCGCGCGATCACGCCGATATTGGCCTTGTCGCCCTTGTCTCCCGAGCGGGCCCAGGCCAACCGGACCAGCGGAACGGTGACGGCGCTTTCCGGTTCGCGCGGATTTTGCGGCGGCGCCGGACGGTTTATGGCAGCCGGGTTGAAGCCCTGACCTTGTTCGTCCTGGAATGTGATTTCCTTGCCATCGACATCGATCGTGACAGTTACAGAATCTTTCGGTGTCAGATAGGAAAAAAGCCTCACGACGGGCGATGGTTTGGCCCGCGCGCCGGAAAAACTGCCCAGACCTGGCGGCGTCGCCAGACCCAGCCCGGTCAGCTCGCGCAGCAGGATGCCGATGGCTGCGGCTTCGCTGTGTTTGGCGGCAATTTTCGCGACCACTTCGCGCGGTTCATGATCGGCGGCATAGTCGCCAAACTGGCTTTCCGCGCCGATCAGCTCGACGCTGGTTTCGCTATAGTCGCCCAGATTGTGGCCGCGCAGGATCTTGTTGGCACGGACAAAGATATTGTCGCAGAATTTCTGCGCCTTGCGGGCAGCATCAAAGCCGTAGAAACTGACATAGGTCCCGCCGCGATAGCCCTCGCCATAGGTCAGGCAGGTCTTGTAATGGTCGGGTGCAGGATAGCCTTTCGCCGGGGACACGTGCACTTCGTCCGGGCCAGCCTGGACGATTTCAACCTGTGAAAAATCGCACACGACATCGGGCAGCATATAGGCCTGCGGATCGCCGATTTCATACAGCATCTGTTCGGACACCGTGCCGACCGTGACGCAGCCACCGGTGCCTTCGGGCTTGCCGACGGTGAACGAGCCGTCGGGAGAAACCGTGCCAATCGGATAGCCGATATTCGAAATGTCACCGGCCTCTTCCCAGTCGGTATAATTGCCACCGGTCGCTTGCGGTCCGCATTCCAGCAAATGGCCTGCCAGGCTTCCGCTGGCGAGCAGGTCATGGTCGCCCGCCGACCAGCCGAATTCATGGATACAGGCGCCCAATGTCACCGCGCTGTCGACGCAGCGACCGGTGATCACGATATCCGCGCCCTCGGCGAGAGCCTTGGCTATCGGGAAAGCGCCGAGATAGGCGTTGATGCTGGCGATCCTGTCTTTGTCCGGAAAGGCCGCGCCGGTGAACATTTCCTTGGGCGCAGCCGCAGCGATTTCATCCCGTTCGCCCAGCAGATTATCGCCGGTGATCACCGCTACCTTGAGGTCGAGACCCTGTTCCCTGATGACCGCCCGTGCCGCTTCGCCGCAGGAAGCGGGATTGACCCCGCCGGCGTTGGCAATGACCTTTACGCCTTGCGCGGCAATGGCCTTGGCATGCGGCTTCAGAACCGCGCTGATAAAATCACCGGCAAAGCCAGCCGCCGGGTCCCTGGCATGGGCCCGCGCCATGATCGACATGGTGATCTCGGCGAGATAGTCATAGACCAGATAATCCACGTCCGCATTGAGCAGCTGCGGAGTAGCCATGGCGCTTTCACCCCAATAGCCACTCGCACCGCCGATCCGGATGCTCCTGTCCGGCATATGATTCAACCCATCTGGTGCAGAGCGCAGAGCTTGTTGCCGTCCGGATCCCGCAGATAGGCGAGATAAAGCTCCATGCCGGGATTATCGCGCACGCCAGGAGGGTCTTCAATGGCGGTACCGCCGGCTTCCAGGCCGGCTTTGTGCCAGGCATCGGCCTGATCGGGACTTTCCATCGCAAATCCTACGGTCATGCCATTGCCGCATGTGGCTTCCTTGCCATCGATAGGGGCCGTAACCATGAAGATGCTGCCGTTGTGAACATACATCAGCCGGCCCTTCGGATCGACCATCGCTTCCGGACCGCCAACGCTTTTGAACAACGCGTCATAGAATTTCTTCGAGCGGTCGATATCGTTCGATCCGACCATCATGTGACTGAACATTTTTTCTCTCCTTTGTTCGCGGCTAGTCGGGCAGGAGCGCTCCTGCCCGGATGCAATCTTGCCTTGTTCTAACCGTCTGGCATCTTTAAGCGAGTGATTAATTTATTCAAGCAGGACAAAATCCAAATGCAATTGCAGGACAAGATTATCGTTATCACCGGTGGCGCCAGCGGCATCGGGGCGGCCATGGCCCGCCGCTTCGCTGCGGAAGGGGCCAGAAAGGTCATTTGCGCGGACCGTGATCTTGCCGGGGCGCAGGCCGTCGCGGATGAAATTGGCGGCGTTGCAATCAAAACCGATGTGTCTCTGGCCGAGGATATCAGCCATCTGATCGAAACGGTGGAAGCCGATGTCGGGCCGATCGACCTGTTCGTATCCAACGCCGGTATCATAACCGGGGGTGGTGTCGAAGTGCCAGATGCCGATTGGCAGAATATCTGGGAAATCAACGTTCTGTCTCATATCCAGGCGGCACGGATATTGGTGCCGAAAATGCTGGCCCGTGGCGGCGGCTATCTGCTCAATACCGCGTCGGCGGCCGGCTTGCTGGCGCAAATCGGATCGGCGCCTTATTCGGTGACCAAACATGCTGCGGTCAGCTTTGCCGAATGGCTGGCGATCACCCATGGCGCAGAAGGACTGAAAGTGTCAGTGCTCTGTCCGCAAGGCGTTGATACGCCAATGATTGCCGGTGTCGACACATCCACCGTGGCCAAGGACGGTATCGTGACGCCCGAACATGTCGCGGATATGTGCGTTGAGGCAATCGGCGACGAACGGTTCCTGATTCTGCCACATCCGGTAGTCGGCGACTATATCAAACAGAAGGGGGCCAATCCCGAACGCTGGATTTCCGGCATGCAACGATGGCAGGCGATGCTGGGTGAACAGGATACCTGACGCCGTCCCGACAACGGGCCTAACAATAATGGCCTGACAAAATGGAGCATTGGGACTCTTCCTGTTCGCCTCTAGCGTCGCTGCAGATGCAAGAGGAGAGAAAATCATGGCATTGGTATCAGTCGTGGGCGCTACCGGTCGGCAAGGCCTGGCACAAATACGACAATTGGCAGCTGCAGGTCACAAGGTCCGTGCCCTGTCACGCAGTGAAAATCCGGATCTGGGAGGCACAAATGCAGCGGATGAATGCCGCCAGATTGATCTGACCGACGAATCGACCTGGGTCCCCGCCTTTGAAGGTTCGGATGCGGTTTTCTACACCCATCCGCTACAGGCGCGCGAAGATCGTGCAACCATGGTGGGCAAGGTCGCGGCCGCGGCCAAGGAAGCCGGCACCGAGCGTTTCGTCTGGAACACCTCGAGCTGGATACCCGAGCGTCCCGGCGACCCGTTCACCTATGGCAATAACACTATCGCAGTGAACGAGATTTTCCGCTCCGGCATGCCGGCTACCGTATTCGGTTCGGTGCTGTTCATGGACAATCTGCTGACCAACTGGGCGCGGCCGTTCATTGTTGACGAAAAACGCTATGTCTATCCGCACAATGCCGATCTTCAGGCCAACTGGATCAGTCTTGATGATGTCGGCAAATGTATGGTTGCCGCAATGGACCGCCCGGACTTCGAAGGTTCCTGGCTCAACATCGGCGGACCACAGCGTCTGAGACCACCAGAAGTAGCGGAAACCCTGTCACGGGTATTTGGTCATGAAATCAAATATGACCCGTGCACGCCGAAAGAGTTCGGCGACTATCTGGTCAAGGCATTTGGTGACGATGTGCCGCCGGAAAACCGTGAAACCATGGCTGCGGGAATCACCGCATTCTACGAATATAACAACAATAATGTCACAAGGCCTTTCGAAGTCGACACCGATTTCATGCAGCAGCGTCTGCCGGAAGTCGAATTCGAGACGCTGGAAGAATGGGCAGCACGGCAGGACTGGTCGGAAGACGCCCACCGTCCGCCCGCGGGATAGACTTTTCCCGATATTGCTGAATTGAATGACGATAGCGGCCTTTGCTCCGAACCCCGGAGCGAAGGCCGGATTCTATGCGGGGTCAACCCCCTGGGAAAATGGTCAGGCGACCATGCGCTCGATGAACCAGTAAGTAGAGATGATCCCGATGCCATAGGCCACGGCGGTTTTTGCCGGATGCAGCCAATCGACCCGGAATTTCCTCAGGCCATATAACAAAGCCAGAGCGAGCGCGACAATCGCCAGCTGGCCGATTTCCACGCCGAGATTGAAGGTCAGCAAGGCGAGCGGAACATCGCCTTCCGGCAGGCCGATTTCCGCCAGCGCTCCGGCAAAACCGAAGCCGTGGAGAAGTCCGAACAGAAAAGCGACGATCCACGGGAAACGTTCCGACAGGCGTCGGTCATCAGGCTTGGCTTTCACCACCTCGACAGCGAGGAAGATAATGGAAAGCGCAATAACCGCTTCGACCGGCTGCGATGGCAGCGATAGCCAGCCGAGCGTTGTCCCCACCAATGTGATGCTGTGCGCGACCGTGAAGGCGGTGACGGTCTTGGCTACCAGCCAGCCGCCCTTGAGCAGCAGCACGAGCGCCAGCACGAAAAACAGATGGTCGAAGCCGAGCAGGATATGCTCTATCCCGATGATCGTATATGTCACCGCGACATTGGAAATGATCGAGGGCTTGGCCAGGGTGGTGACCGGCTGGTCTGGTGTCAGGCGCAGAGTCTGCATGGGGCTGCCGATCGGGGCAATGCGGACCAGCGCATCGGTGGTGGAAAGCGCGAGTCCTTTCAGCCCGATCGCCTGCCCCTGGAGCGTGCCGTCGCAGCGCAAATTGAGATGGGTCAGAATATTGCTGCCGGCAAATTCGCGCTGGCGCTCGCCTCGGATTTTGCAATTGGCGGGGATGATGACCTGTCCACTCTGGCCCAGGCGGGAATTGGCGGAGGCTTTCCACAGCAGCGCCCATTGGCCCGGCGCCTGTTCGGTCAGTTCGATATAGGCCGGGCGCAGCTCGTCGGCGCGGGCGCTGCCGGGTGCGAGCCCGCAGGCAAAAGAGACCCAGAGGATAGCCAGCCAGCGAATCATGGCCGACCGGCTACCGTGATGTCATATTCCGCCTGGAGACGGGCGAGGCTTTTGTCTCTCTGTTCGGCCTGTCGCGTGGCGGACCAGTCATTGGCGACCCTTTGCCGGACGTCCGCAAACGTCGCTCTCTGACCGGGGGTTTTCGCGGAAATCCTGACGGCATGGCTGCCGAAACCCGAGACGATCGGGCCGCTCCAGTCGTCAGGCTCCAGCGTCTCGAGCTGTTCCGCAAAACGCTCGCCAAATTGTCGGGCAATGTCCGCTGTCTCCGTCCGCGCGAAAGTCCGCGGCGTGGAAAGGGGTTGCGCGAAGCTGTCGGGGTTCGCACCGGCTTTCAGCTGGTCGATCCGCTGACGCGCCTCGCTTGAATCGATCTGGCCGAGATAGATCTGTTCGAAATCATAGAGCGGGGGAAGGGCGTATTTTTCAGGGTGGTCGTCCATCCATTGCTGCAGGATCGTATCGTCCGCTCCAGAGTCTGCCGTCTCTCCGCTTTCGATAAAGCGCATCTTGGTAAACAGCCGCCGCCGGATGACGGGGTCGTTTTTGTCCAGCCCCAGCCGCAAGGCTTCGCGATAGTAGATTTCCTCGGCAATTTCCTGATCGATCAGGGCGTCCAGTTCAGCCTGCGTAGGCGTCCGCCGGAAATTCTGCACCCAGCCTGTCTTGAGCCTTTCGATATCCGTTTCATCAATATGGATCGCATAGTCAGCCGGATCCCGATTGCTGCCACTAGCCCAGAAGAAGGCAAAGACGAGCAGCGCACCCCCGAGAAAATGAACGAGCGGTTCCCGAATAAGCTTGTGCATCATTTGTCGAAATATCCAATCTGTACAACCGCGGCATGCCAATGCAATCCGGGCCTGTCGGCTGACAGGTCCCGTCAAATCACTGTCCCGGACCTAGGCTGCCGGCGTATACCAGATGGGCGAGCTGTAGGCGCGCTCCTGCTGGATCTTGATGACATCATCGGGCAGGGTCAGGTTGAATTTCAGCGCATCATAGACAGGCCAGGTCGGCGTCGGGATTTCCAGGACGCGCACATAGTAAAAGGCATTTTGCGCGGCATCGAAATCGGGGTCCTGCCAGAAGGTAACCAGTTCGGGCGCGCCGGTGGCATTGTCCCAGGTGCCCTTGGCCAGATCGACGGTATTGGGAACTGCGGGCAGCTTGCCATCGCCCCCGGGCTTGCGGTTATCAGCATCGCTCCAGCTGACATTATAGATTTTTTCCTGACTCTTGCCGGTCGCGTCGACCCAGCCCTTGATTACCTGGATCCGGTCGAGACTGGCGCTTTCCGGGTCCATCAGCGCACTGATCAGGAATTTGGGCGCTTGGCCGCCGCCGCCCTTGAGATCGCCGCCCATCGGAACACCCTTGGTATAGCCGGCCTTGACCAGATCAGCGATGTCATCGGCAGAAAAATCAAAGCCGCCGAAGAAGCGGACCTGCATCCGCGGGCCGGTTGTCGCATAGACTTCGCGGCGCATCATCGCATCGAAAATGGCTTCGCGCGTGTTGCTGGTCGCCCAGACGGCGGCATAGCCGCTGGACAGATAATGCCAGCCGAACCGTCCTTCGCGGGTGCCGAGATTCTGTGGCTCCAGAGCGCGTTGCTTGTTATTCGCTTCGTTCGCGCTGTGCTTGCCGAAGAAATTATCCTCGTCTGCCGTTGCCAGCGAGGTGTGGCTGTCGGTCGATCCGATCATGCCGAATTTGAAAGGATTGGCGCCGACGGACAGGGTCAGTTCCAGCCCGCGTTTGAGCGCTTCGCGGACATAGCTGCCACCATAGCTTTCCGGTGGCATGTCTCTGGTGCAGCTCAGATTGCATTTGTCCCATCCGGTGACGCCGAAACTGGCAAACTCGTCATTGGGCGACAGAAAGGGGTGGGATTCGCTGTCGCCCTTGATCTGCGTGACCTCGACAATCGGTTCGCGCAGCGCACGGGTCCTGATATAGGCTGCGTCAATCGGGCTGCCGTCGAACTTGTTCATCGCGAACATGCGGCCATTCGAGACATTGCTGTTGTGCGGAATGGCGAGTACCTTGCCGCCGGTCTTTTTCTCATAGGCATCCATATAGGTCCAAAGCTTTTCCGGGTCCTGAGATCCCAGCGCCCCATAAGGAATGGTATCACCCATTTCTTCCGGATCGTCGCGAAACATCACGACGCGATGGAGGTTGTCGCCTTGCGGCATCGGCGTATATTCAAAGCCCATGAAGGCGGTAAATTTCCCCGGTTCATTATACCGGTTTATGATCTCGCCGTGCTTTTTCCACAGATCTGCGGTGCGTTCGCGCGTCTCTTCCGGATCCGTGAGCGATTCCGGCAACGTGCCCTTGGCCGCGCCATCGATCAGCTCTGCCGTGACCTGTAACGATCCCTCGTCGCTCTCGTTCATCATGTCGTGCCAGCGCAGCAGGAATTTATTGGTGAGCAAGGCGATACGCGGGGCTTCCATGATCGCCTTGGTTGCGCCCATCGCATCGCTATGGTCGGCGATCACCAGAAAATCGAGGGGCCGGGACAATTTTGCCTTGGCCCCCTTTGTTGCCGTCACTTCTTCGCCGCGGGCAAAACGCAGGGCATTTTCGGCATCGAGCCGGTTGCCGAAACCGAAAGCGTCGATGCTATTGTCGGTATGGAGATGGGTGTCGCCCCAGAACACCTGTTCGGGATATTCCGTGTTCGCAATCTCTGCGCCGCCGCCGTCCTCATTGTTGATTTTTGAACAGGCCGACAAGGCCAGAGCAGCGGTGCATACTGCCAGCATCAGTGTTTTGCGCATAATTGAGTCTCCCATCCCAAGAACAGGAAGCTATCCCTCCCGGCGGCCCGGTGCAATAGGCAGCTGTTCTGGCTAGCCTGACGTAGCGTCAGCCAAGCCATCGCCTGAAAAAGCTGCGCTCCCGCAGAATGATCCGGGCGGCATTGTGACCCGGTGCACCGGTTACACCGCCCCCGGGATGGGTGCCCGATCCGCACATATACAGACCTTCGAAAGGTCCCTTGTAACCGGCCGCACCAACCACCGGGCGCGCGGCCCAAAGCTGGTCCAGGGACATGCGGCCATGGAAAATATCGCCGCCGACCAGTCCGAATTTACGCTCCAGATCGTGCGGAGACAGCGCCATCTGGCCGCGAATCAGCTTGCGAAAGCCCGGTGCGTGGCTTTCTACAACGTTCAAAATGGCTTCCACCGCAGCATCGCGGTCATGCTTCCAGACACGACCTTCCGGCAATTCGGGCGCAAATTGCTGACAGAAGAGGCTTGCGACATGCTGGCCGGCGGGAGCGAGACTGTCGTCGACCAGACTGGGGATCAGCATCTCGACCACCGGTTTGCGCGCCCAGCCATATCGACGGGCGTCCTGATAGGCCCGGTCCATATAATCGAGCGAGGGGGCCATGATGATCCCGGATTTCAGATGATCGCCGGGTCCGGGCAAATCACTGAAGTCGGGTAGACCGTCCAGCGCCAGGTTCATCCGGAAACTGCCGGAACCGCATTGATAGCCGTCCATCATCCGGCGGAATCCGGCTGGCAGATCGGCGTTATCTATCAGCTTGTCATAAAGCAGTTTCGGGCCGACATTGGCGACAATCTTCCGCGCGCGAATCTGCTCGCCGTTCGCGGTTTCCAGTCCGACGGCAGTCCCGTTCTCGACCAGCAGTCTCCGGACCGGTGTTTGCAGACGGATTTCGACGCCGGCCTCTTCGCAGGCCGCCGCCATCAGCTGCGTGATCCGGCCCATACCGCCAATCACATGGCCCCATTGTCCCGCCTTGCCATTGATCTCGCCAAAAACATGGTGGAGCAGGACATAGGCGCTGCCCGGCGTATCGGGGCTGGCATAATTGCCGACGATGCTGTCAAAGCCGAAAGCCGCCTTGACTGGTGTGCTTTCAAACCACTGGTCGAGCAACTCGCGGGCGCTCAGCGTGAACAGCTTGAGGATATCATGTTGTTGCTGCGCCGGAAGCCGCGTGAACCGGCGGGCGGCGGATATCCCCGCCAGCAGGGCCGCTGCTCCACCTCCGGCATTCGGTGGAATTTCCAGCGCCAGCTCGCGTAATATTGCCGCTGCCGATTCCAGCATCTCGTAATAAGCCGGCAGGCGCGCTGCATCGGCTGCGGAGAAACGTGTGATCTCCTTCTGTGTTGCTTCGAGAGAACCGCCCATCAGCAAATATTCGCCACCGCCGAGTGGCAGGAAGTTGCTTTTCGGCCGCTCGATCACCCGGTAGCCGCGCTCCACCAGTCCCATATCGGCGATGATTTTCGGCTGGAGCAGCGAGACCGTGTAGCTAGCCGTGCTGTTGCGGAACCCGGGATGAAATTCCTCGGTCACCGCCGCGCCGCCGATCACGTTGCGCGCTTCCAATATCCGGACCTTCATACCGGCGCGGGCGAGATAATAAGCGCAGACCAGACCATTATGGCCGCCGCCGATAATCAGTGCGTCCGGTGCATGTGCATTCATGATAGCATGAGACCTACCGGTGGATCGTGCAGCCAGCAACCGGCAATTGACGGGACGGTATATCGTCCGGTGCGCGCAGCGCCAAAGGCGCAATTTGTCGAAAAGCAATCTGGGTGATAGGATCGGCAAAACTTTACCCAATAAGGATGATCTGAGGATGAGAATTTTTTTGCTGACCGCCGCGTCTGCCCTAGCCCTTTCTGCGGTCACTGTCGGAACTGCAAGCCACGCGCAGACCAGCGAAAGTGCCAGCGAGGCCAGGGAAGATATCAACGCACGACTGTCCGCTTTTTTCGAGCAATATGACGAGCAGGAACTGGCCCATTCGCCTCTGTCGAAAGCCTATCGCGGCATTCGCGACGACGATTACGGCAAATGGGATGATCCGAGCGAAGCCGCGGCAATCGAGCAATATGAGCGCGGACAGGCTGCGCTGGCGAAAATGAAAGCGGAGTTTGACAAGGACCAGCTGAACGAAGCCGGCCAGTTGAGCTATCGCCTGTTTGAAGCAAGGGCGGAACGTTCCCGCAATGCTTTCCCGTTCCGCCGGAACAGCTATATTTTTGACCAGATGAATGGTGCGCAGAGTCAGATTCCGGCGTTCATGATCAATATTCACCGGGTTGCCAGCAAGGCCGACGCGGGCGCCTATGTCAGCCGCCTCTTCGGCGCAGGGCCGATGATGGAAATGCTGGTCGCGCAATCTGCCGAGCGGGCCGATGACGGGATCATGGTGCCGGACTGGGTGTTTCCCTATGTCATCAACGATGCCCACAACGTCATCGCCGGCGCGCCCTTTACCGAAGGCGATGACTCACCGATATTTGCCGATCTGAAGAAGAAGGTAAATGCGCTCGATATTGCGGAGAGCGAAAAGGCGGATCTGATTGCCCGCGGCGAGGAAGCGCTGCTCGACAGTCTGAAGCCTGCTTACGAGAAGCTTATTGCCGAGATGGAGCGTCAGCAGGCGATGGCCGGGGACGGCGACGGTATCTGGCGGTTCGAGGACGGCGAGGCTTATTATGCCGAACGGTTGCAGAATTACACGACAACAGATCTGAGCGCCGACGAGATCCACCAGATCGGACTCGACAATGTTGCGCGCATTCACGGACTGATGCGCAAGATCATGGCGGATGTCGGCTTTGAAGGCAGCCTGCAGGAATTTTTCGTCCATCTGCGCACCGGCGACCAATATTATCACACCAGCCGCGAAGATTATTTGGCCGAGGCCAATAGCAAGCTAGCGGCGATGGAAAAGAAGCTGCCGGAATTTTTCGACACGCTGCCCAATGCTCCCTTTGTGATCAAGCCGGTGGAAGCGTTTCGTGAGAAATCCGCGGGCAAGGCCTTTTACCAGCGGCCGGCACCCGATGGCTCGCGGCCGGGCACATATTATGTGAATCTCTACGATCTCAAGAGCATGTCGAAAACCGAGCTGGAGGCGCTGGCCTATCACGAAGCTCTGCCCGGCCATCACCTGCAACTGGCTATCCAGACGGAACTCGGTGATCTGCCCGCATTTCGCAAATTCGGTGGTGTGACTGCCTATTCGGAAGGCTGGGGCCTGTATAGCGAAGAACTGGGCAAGGATATGGGCTTCTACACCGATCCTTATTCCGATTTCGGCCGACTCGGGATGGAATTGTGGCGGGCGTGCCGGCTGGTTGTGGATACCGGAATCCATGACAAGCGCTGGAGCCGCGAACAGGCGATTCAATATCTGACCGAAAATACGCCCAATCCCGACGGTGACATTCGCAAGGCGATCGAACGCTATATCGTCTATCCCGGCCAGGCGACCGCCTATATGATCGGCAAGCTGAAGATACTTGAGCTGCGGACACGGGCGCAGGAAGCTCTGGGTGACCGGTTCAAGATGGGCGGTTTTCATGACGTGATCCTGAAAAGCGGCCCGGTACCGCTCGATATCATGGAAGAACGGGTTGACGCCTGGATTGCGGCGAGCCGCTGATCGGCCACCGGGAAAAGAAGCATTTGTCCTTAAATGTCAAAACTATGTGGCGAATATGTCGTATTTGTCCAATCGCGCCGAACCATTAGCGGTGCATAGCGACAGGGCGACCCGAAGGGCTCCTGCCATCGTAATCCGACGGTATCGGAGTTCTTTTCCTTATTGGCCTGACCATTATTTTGGTCAGGCCTTTTTTTTAACTATATTTCTTTGCTATAAAAGCGCATTCCATAGGGAATCTGAACCTGGGGAGGGACAGATCAAGGGGTCGTAAATTGGTAAGCTTGAGATATTTTGCGCCGGCGGAAGATGTGCGGGACCTCGTTTCGGTCTATTATCTTTTCGAAGATGATCAGCCGCGCTTTGCGGATAACGAGAGGGCCGCGATTGCGCAATTGCGCTTTCTGCTGGAGGGCAGCGCGGTCATAAGTTTCGCCGATGGTAGCAGTTTCTCGCATGAGGGGGCGGTGTTGCAGGGGCCGTCGACCGGCGCAATGCATGTGGACGTGACCGGACCGTTCCGGATGTTCGGAATTGGCGTCTTGCCCGCTGGATGGGCGATCTCGACGCGGAAATCGGCGGCAGAATATACCGACAAGGCGGTCAATGCGGCGGAGGTTTTTACCCAGGAAATCGATAAGAATCTCGAATATCTGCGTGGTTGCAAGACCCCTGAAGAAATGGTTGCCTGGGCAGACAAAGTCTATCGCTCGCTGAAACCGCGGCTAAAGCCGGAAACAGCCGCCTTTACCAAGATGGTCGATGAGTGGCTGTCTTCGGAGCCGTCGCCACCGATCAGTGGTTTGATGGAGCGGTCGACGCAAAGCTCGCGGCAGGTGCTGCGGACGGTGAACAAGCTCTATGGCATGCCGCCGAAATATCTCGCGCGCAAATATCGGGCGCTGCGGGCGGCCCGGGCCTATGCCGAGCATAATGAGGAAGAGTTGCTGGAACTGGTCGACGCCTTTTACGACCAGTCGCATATGATCCGGGAAGTGAAATTCTTCGCCGGCGTGACTCCCACCCAACTCCGTGTGGGTGAGGGCGAAATCGCGCGATTGATCGACCAACGCGCCAATCTGAAAGGCAAGATCGCCCCGCTGACGACCGAGACCTGACTGGAAGTACTGGAAGCATGTTTTCCGCTTTTGCCCGACCCGGCAAGGCCCCGCTGGACTTGCAATGTTGGATAAATGAGACTAAATTGGTCTTGTTTAAACTTTCACCCTTGGCGAATCGAGAAAAATGCGTCTTTCCAACCTCGCAGACTATGCTGTTGTCCTGATGTCCGCTGCGGCGCGCCATTGCGGCGCGGCGCTGCTCGCGGAAGGGAAGCTGAACGCAACGAAGCTGTCGCAGGAGACTGGTGTTCCGCTGCCGACAGCGAAGAAACTGGTGAGCAAGCTGACCACCGCCGGACTGTTCGAATCGACGCGCGGTATCGGTGGCGGCATCCGTCTGGCGCGCCCGCCGGCCTCGATCAGCCTCGCCGAGATTGTCGAAGCCGTTGAAGGGCCGCTGGCGATTACCAGTTGTACCATTGACGGCAATCACGATTGTATGCTGGAGGACGGTTGCACGGTGAAGCCCCATTGGGGCGTAGTGAACCGGACAATTCGCAAGGCGCTGGCCGATGTCAGCCTGGCCAGCCTGTCGGATTTGCCAGTCGCCCCCCAAATTCGAACGATGGAAAAAGCATGATGAGCGAAGACGTCAAAACATCCGACTATGATGCCGAGCGCGCGGAAATGAACGCCGAGGCGCAGGAAGCGGTCGACAAGGCGAGCACTTACGAGTTCGGCTGGTCGTCGGACATCGAACAGGATTTCGCGCCCAAGGGTCTGAACGAGGAGACCGTGCGGTTCATCTCCGACAAGAAGGGCGAGCCCGAGTGGATGCTCGACTGGCGTCTCAAGGCTTTCCGCCAGTGGGAAAAGATGGAATCGCCGGACTGGGCAAAGCTCGAAATCCCGATGATCGATTATCAGGATGCCTACTATTACGCCGAGCCCAAGGCGAAGGAAAAGCTTGGCAGCCTCGACGAGGTCGATCCTGAAATATTGCGGGTCTATGAAAAACTGGGCATCCCGATCGAGGAACAAAAAGTGCTCGCCGGCGTCGAGGGCGCGCGCAAGGTTGCCGTAGACGCTGTGTTTGACAGCGTGTCGGTGGCGACCACTTTCCGGCAGGAGCTGGAAGAAGCGGGCGTCATTTTTCGGTCAATTTCCGAAGCAATCAAGGAATATCCTGACCTTGTTCGTAAATATTTGGGCAAAGTTGTGCCAATGCACGACAATTATTTCGCCACGCTCAATTGCGCCGTGTTTAGCGATGGCACCTTTGTCTACATTCCCAAGGGCGTCCGCTGCCCGATGGAGCTGAGCACCTATTTCCGGATCAACGCGGAAAATACCGGTCAGTTCGAGCGCACCCTGATCGTTGCCGACGAAGGCTCTTACGTTTCCTATCTCGAAGGCTGCACCGCGCCGATGCGCGACGAGAACCAGCTGCACGCCGCCGTGGTCGAACTGATCGCGATGGATGATGCGGAAATCAAATATTCGACCGTGCAAAACTGGTATCCCGGCGACGAGAACGGCAAGGGCGGCATTTATAATTTCGTGACCAAGCGCGGCCTGTGCCAGGGTAGGAACAGCAAGATCAGCTGGACCCAGGTCGAGACCGGCAGCGCGGTGACCTGGAAATATCCGAGCTGCGTGCTGAACGGCGAGGGCAGTGTTGGCGAATTTTACTCGGTGGCGCTGACCAACAATTATCAGCAGGCCGATACCGGCACCAAGATGATCCACAATGGCAAGAACACCCGTTCGACGATCATCTCCAAAGGCATCAGCGCCGGGCACAGCGACAACACCTATCGCGGTCTGGTGCGGGTTGGCCCCAATGCGGAAAATGTCCGCAACTTCACCCAGTGCGACAGCTTGCTGCTCGGCGACCAGAGCGGCGCGCATACTGTGCCCTATATCGAGGTCAAGAATCCGACCGCGACGATCGAGCATGAGGCAACGACCAGCAAGATCAGCGACGACCAGATGTTCTACGCGCAGCAACGCGGCCTCGATGAAGAGGCGGCGGTGAGCCTGATCGTCAACGGTTTCGCCAAGGAAGTGCTCAAGGAACTGCCGATGGAATTTGCGGTCGAAGCGCAGAAATTGCTGGCGATCAGCCTTGAGGGGAGTGTGGGGTGAGTTTTGCGTTGATCTTGATGGCACTCGCACAAGGTTGGACTGTTTACGGGCCCATTGAAAGCGAGCCGTTGACAAACGATCAGGCGCAATACGCCTATTTGATGTGTGTTGGATCAAAGATCGAAGGTTTGGCCAAGTCCACTCAAGATAATTTTGACGAGATTTTCTTGTCAGCAAAGGCTCTGTGTGAAGAGAATACAAACATGGTTCTTGAATCTGCAATGGACAAATCTGCCGCAGAATCGAAAATCGTGGAAGCAGATTTACTGATGCAAGGAGTTGGTCAAAAATCCGTTGATCAAATCCGGGCTCGGGATCGCGATTTTATAGAAAATTTGGAAAACGATAATAATGCTGAAAATTGAAAACCTCCACGCCACCGTTGGCGACACAGAAATCCTCAAGGGGCTTTCGCTCACCATCAACGCGGGCGAAATCCATGCGATCATGGGACCCAATGGGGCGGGCAAGTCGACGCTGGCCTATGCGCTGGGCGGACGGCCCGGTTATGAAGTGACCGCAGGCAGTGTTAGCTTTACGCCATCCGTTCGTCCTGAGCCTGTCGAAGGACCGGGTGCGGAGGAGAGAGGTGCTTCGACAAGCTCAGCACGAACGGGAGAAGGCGAAACGGTGGATTTGCTCGCCCTCGACCCGCATGAGCGGGCCGCGGCGGGCATCTTCCTCGGTTTCCAATATCCGGTCGAAATTCCCGGCGTATCCAACCTGCAATTTCTGCGCGAAAGCCTGAATGCCCAGCGCGCGGTTCGCGGCGAAGAGGCGCTGACCGGAGCGGAATTCATCAAGCTCGCCAAGGAAAAAGCGGCGCTGCTGAAGATGGACATGGATATGCTCAAACGCGCGGTCAATGTCGGCTTTTCCGGCGGCGAGAAGAAGCGCAACGAGATGGTCCAGATGGGGATTCTCGATCCCAAGCTGGCGATCCTCGACGAGACCGACAGCGGCCTCGATATCGACGCGCTGCGTACCGTGGGGTCCGGCATCAACGCGATCATGCGCAAGCCCGACAAGGCGGTGTTGCTGATCACCCATTATCAACGCCTGCTCGACGAAGTGAGGCCGGATTTCGTCCATGTTCTCGCGAATGGCCGGATTGTGAAGACTGGTGGACCGGAACTGGCGCTGCAGCTGGAAGAACAAGGCTATGAAGCGATCGCGGAGGCGGCGTGATGTTTTGCTCGTTTGTTGCTTTTGACCGTCATGCTGAACTTGTTTCAGCATCTATCGCGCCGCAAACACAGCCTGTGCGCTTGGAGAAGTGGACCCTGAAACAAGTTCAGGGTGACGAGTCAGGTATGTTGATATGACCGCACCGCTTCCTACGCGCCGCGACGAGGCATGGCGCTATGCCGATCTCAAGGCGCTTGAACCTGTCTGGCCGAAGCTCGCCGGCCCCGAGAAAATCATCGTCCCCGCAGGCGAAACCGTCTCGCGCCAGATTGCCGAACTGCCGATCATCGACGGGGTTGGTATGATCGATCTCGATGTCACCATCGGTGACAAGGCGACATTCAATCTCTATGTCCTCGCGCATAATGCGGACTATGGCCGGATTCAGGTCAAGGCGACCCTCGGCAATGGATCGCATTTTGAACTGGGCGGCGCGATTCTCGGGTCGGGCAAGCAGACGCTAGAAATCGTGACCGAGACGATCCACGCCGAGCCCAATGCGACCTCCAATCAGGTGGTGCGCTCGGTCCTGGCGGATACGGCCACAGGCAGTTTTCTCGGCAGCATCAATGTGGCCCGCCACGCCCAGAAAACCGATGCGGCCCAGTCGGTCAAATCGATGCTGCTCAATCGCGGCGCGACCGCGAATGCCAAGCCCGAGTTGGAAATTTTCGCTGACGACGTGAAATGCGCCCATGGCGCGACCGTTGGCGAACTCGACAAGCAGGCGCTTTTCTATCTCGCCTCGCGCGGCCTGCCGCCGGCGCAGGCGAAGAAGCTAATGCTGCAGGCGTTCATTGCCGATGCTTTTGTATCGGTTGATGATGATGCCGTTAGGGACGCGATCGAGGGCAAGGCGCTTGAGGTGTTGGAGGCTTTGTCGTGAGGAGAATTCGCGCTCGTCACCCTGAACTTGTTTCAGGGTCCACTTCTCCAAGCGCACAGGCTGTGTTTGCGGCGCGATGGATCCTGAAACAGGTTCAGGATGACGAGGAAGTGCGATCATGAACGCTCCCGCTATCATACGGACCAGCCACCGTGCCGATTTCCCCGGCATCGGGCCTGACTGGCACTATCTCGACTCCGCCGCCACCGCGCAGAAACCCAAGGCCGTGCTCGACGCCATAGCCCGCGCCTACGGCCCGGATTACGCCACCGTCCACCGCGGCGTCTATGCGCGCTCCGCCGATATGACGCTCGCCTATGAAGCTGCGCGCAAACGGGTGGCCGGTTTTCTTGGCGCTGCATCCGAAAATGAAATTGTCTTCACCAGCGGCGCGACCGACAGTATCAATCTGGTCGCCGAAAGCTGGGGCAACAAATTTGTCGGGCAGGGCGACCGGATTATGCTGTCGCAGCTGGAGCATCACTCCAACATCGTGCCATGGCAGATGCTGGCCGAGCGGGTCGGGGCGCAAATCGATGTCGCGCCGCTGACCGATGATGGCCAGATCGATCTCGACTGGATCGAAGAGCATCTGACCGAACAGCACAAGTTGGTCGCGCTGGCCCATGTTTCCAACGTGCTCGGGTCCCTGCTCGATGCGAAACGGGCAGCGGCCATCGCGCACAAGGCTGGCGCTAAGCTGCTGCTCGACGGATGTCAGGCCGCGCCGCGTCTGCCCGTCAATGTGCAGGATCTCGGCTGCGACTTTTATGTTTTCTCGGGGCACAAGATTTACGGGCCGACTGGCATTGGTGCCTTGTGGGCACCTTATGAAACACTCGAAGCTATGCCACCCTGGAAAGGGGGCGGGTCGATGATTGACCGCGTGTCTTTTGACGGCACCACTTATGCGCCGCCACCGGGCCGCTTCGAGGCGGGGACGCCGCATATCGCCGGTGTGGTCGGGCTGGATGCCGCGATCCAATATGTCGAGGGCATCGGTCTCGACGTGATTTCGGATCATGAAAATGCTACACTGGCCAAGGCGCGCGAAGCCCTGTCCGGGATCAACTCTGTGCGGGTCTTCGGTCCCGACAAGAGCATGGGTATATTAAGTTTCGCGGTTGGCGACGTGCATCCGCATGATGTCGCCACTATATTGGATGAAGGCGGCGTGGCGATCCGCGCCGGCCATCATTGCGCACAGCCGCTGATGGACACTCTCGGCGTGGCGGCAACGGCGCGGGCGAGTTTCGGGATTTACAGTGATGACGAGGATGTCGCCGCGCTGGTGGACGGCATCAATCGGGTCAGAAAGATTTTCGGGTAAGGTGACAATATGAACGAAGAACGCAAAATATTGGTGGAAGAGGTCGAGTCGGTTGAAAAACCACGGCCGGCAAAGGTTGAGGATGCGGTGGACAGTCCGGAAGAAAAGGCCGCGCCTGTGATGGCGCCTTCGCCCTATGAAGCGGAAAGCGATGCGGCGAAGCTCAATCGCAAGAAGGACTATCTCGAGGGCTTTCTGGCGCAGAAACCGACCGAGGTATCGGCCGGAGAGGCCGGTGGCGATATCTACGAGGCGGTGATCGATACGCTGAAATCTATCTACGATCCGGAAATTCCGGTGAATATCTATGATCTCGGCCTGATCTATGGTGTCGAAATCACGCCGGATAATCACGCGATTGTCACCATGACCCTGACCACGCCGCATTGCCCGGTCGCCGAATCCATGCCCGGCGAGATCGAGCTGCAGGTCGGCAGCGTGCCCGGCGTCGGCCATGCCGAGGTCAATCTCGTCTGGGACCCGCCATGGGATCCGCAGAAGATGAGCGACGAAGCGAAGCTTGAACTGGGGATGTTGTAGGATATCCCCCTCCCGCTTGCGGGAGGGGTTAGGGGTGGGCCCAGAGTGGGCCTAAGGCCATCCACAATCCCACCCCCGACCCCTCCCGTAAACGGGAGGGGAGAAGGAGAATGAAATGACCGACACGAAAACAAAAACCCGCGAAATACCCGCCGCGATCAATCTGACGCCGGCGGCGGAGCAGCGCATTGCCGACCTGATGGCCAAGGCGCCCGACGATGCGATCGGCGTCAAACTCTCCACCCCGCGCCGCGGCTGTTCGGGCCTTGCCTATTCGGTCGACTATGTCACCGAGGAAGTCCCGTTCGACGAGAAGATCGTCACCCCCGGCGGCCTGTTTTACGTCGACGGCGGATCGGTGCTCTACTTGATCGGCAGCACGATGGACTGGGTGGAAGATGATTTTACCGCTGGCTTTGTGTTCGAGAATCCGAACGCCAAAGGCGCCTGCGGGTGCGGGGAGAGTTTTACGGTTTAGGGAATTACCTTTCGTCTTGAGCATATCGATGGATGTTTCCGATTGATAAAGCAGCGTCAGCAGTTGCCTCTATCAGAGGCACCGCCAGCTGACAGGCCATAAGACCGAACTGTTGATCTCTGTCTGTTAATCCGGATGCGGGAGGGTAACACTTACTTTTTGACGCCGATATGCATTTGACGTTTTGACAACATGGGCCGCAAAGTACCTTAGGGTTGAAAGAAAAATCCTGATGAATAGAAACAAGAGATGAAAACCAGACCCGATCCTTGCTTTTTGGACCAGTGCGAAAGCTTGGGCGCAAAAAACGGCGAAAAACGTTGGCGAAGTTTCACTGGGGATAGAATTTACACATGGGATTCCCTTCACGGCGAAATTGAGGTATTCAACAAAAGAGGAAGGCACCTCGGTGCCATTGATGCGGTCAATGGTTTTACGATCAAAGATGCCGTGAAAGGTAGAAAAATCGATGTCTAACTACATGGAACTAGTGTTATCCGGTAAAATAATGACGGATGAAATCGATGACTTTATTGACCAATGGCATGAGGGTGATTCCGAAGACACACTATCAAAGTTCTTGGGAATGACAGATACAGAATACAAAGTGTTTGTTGCGGAGCCTGGTTCTTTGGGTATGATAATCGCTGCCAAGGCGCAGCAAAGGCCGCTAACTGAAGCAGTTAATGATAATTATGCTGACTTCGATAAGATTGCCGCTCGATCAAAGAATTCAGGCGACATGAAACGGCTGAAAGAGTGGATTACAGAGCTTGAGTCGGCGTGAATCTCCAGCTCCAGAAGAGCAGCTTGCAGCGAGGGTTGTTGAACGCTTTTCACTCGAACCGCCCATCGATATTGAAGCCTTAGCTTCACAATATGCTGATGTCGCTTATGCAAAATTTCCTATCGAAGCAGATGGTATAACTATTGGATTAAAGCGGCCCAATAAAAAGCCGAAAATACGAGTCAACGAAAGTATCTCTAAACGACGTAAACGCTTTACGTTAGCTCATGAATTAGGGCATGTCTTGATTCCATGGCACACCGGTACAATCGTAGATTTACTTGGTGGAGATGGCGGGCGCGAAAATTCCAAGTATTGGGAAATGGAAGCCGAAGCCAATCGATTTGCAGCCTCCCTTCTTATGCCAGATCAATGGGTTACAGAATGTTTGGCGGTTGAACCAGAAATAGCAAAAGCGGCTGATTTAGTAGCTCGTAAGGCAAATGTTTCGATAGATTCTGCCGTGCTTAAAGCGCTAACCCTTGGTCCATCAGGGTATCTATTTGCAAAATCTGAGTTTGGTTGCGTTGCTTGGTCATCAGCAACGGCTGGGACAACTGTAAATCGGTTAGATGAAGGCTCGAAAATACCCACAAAACCCGATTTTCCGTTCTCTTATCACGGGATCAACAATTCATACTCCGCAGAATATCATTGGTGGAAAATTGAGGAGAAAGTTTCCGTTCCGATCAAACCCGAAAGAGAATGGAGAGACATCTTGCAAGAAATAATTGATGCTACTTGCCATGGAGACAGTCTCAAAGCGAAACAATCAATCAACGGAATTATTGCCAACGCGAATAGCAAAGTAAGAGAAAATCGGAGCATAGAAGCTTTGTACGCCATGGCGTTGCAAAGGTTTGCAAATAGAAGCGGCTGCGATAGCGACGTCTCAAGAGCAGTTGCGCACCCGTTGTTCAAAGACTTTATTGTCGCAAAGGTATATTCGCTTTTTGAGTAAAGCCCCGACAGTTTCCCGCCGGGGCTTCGAAATTTTTGTAAACTTTAACTGACAAGTAGTTGGTCGAGGCGCTCAAACCTTCGAAGTCAGTTCCGGCACCGCATCAAACAGATCCGCAACCAGTCCGATATCCGCAACCTGGAAAATCGGTGCGTCTTCGTCCTTGTTGATCGCGACGATGATCTTGCTGTCCTTCATGCCGGCGAGATGCTGGATCGCGCCGGAGATGCCGATGGCGATATAGACTTCCGGAGCGACGATCTTGCCGGTCTGGCCGACCTGATAGTCGTTCGGGACATAGCCCGCGTCGACCGCAGCGCGCGAGGCACCGATGCCGGCGCCAAGCTTGTCGGCGAGCGGGGTGATGACTTCCTCGAACTTCTCGCCTGAACCCAGAGCACGACCACCGGAAACGATGATCTTGGCGCTGGTCAGTTCGGGGCGTTCGGACTTGGCGATTTCCTCGCTGACGAAACTCGACAGGCCAGCGTCGCTGGCGCCGCCAACGGCTTCGATGGTGCCGGAGCCGCCCTCGGCTGCTGCCTTGTCAAAGGCGGTGCCGCGGACGGTGATGACCTTCTTGGCATCCGAAGATTTGACCGTTGCGATCGCGTTGCCGGCGTAGATCGGCCGGGTGAACGTGTCTTCGCTTTCGACCGAGAGAATGTCGCTGATCTGCATGACGTCGAGCAACGCTGCGACGCGCGGGGCGATATTCTTGCCGGTGGTGGTGGCGGGCGCGAGGAATGCATCATGCGTTTCCATCAGGCTGGCGATCAGCGGCGCGGCATTTTCCGCGAGCTGGTTGGCGAGCGCGGCGTCGTCGGCGACATGGACGGTGGCGACGCCAGCGACCTTGGCGGCCTGTTCGGCAACGCTGCCACAGCCGGAGCCGATGACCAGTGCATGAACTTCGCCCAGTTGCGACGCGGCGGTGACGACGGCCAGCGTCGCGTCCTTCATGTCGGTGTTGTCATGTTCTACGAGTACAAGAGTTTTCATTAGATCGCTCCCACAGCTTTGAGTTTCGCGACCAGCGCATCGACGTCTTCGACCTTTTCACCGGCCTGGCGAACCGGCGGCTCGCTGACGGTGATGGTGGTCAGACGCGGGCTGATGTCGACGCCGTAATCGGCTGGCGTTTTCTCATCCATCGGCTTTTTCTTCGCCTTCATGATGTTCGGCAGCGACGCATAGCGCGGTTCGTTGAGGCGCAAGTCGGTGGTGACCACGGCGGGCAGGTTCAGCTTGACCGTCTGCAGGCCGCCGTCGATTTCGCGTTTGACGGTGATACTGTCGCTGTCGAGTTCAACGGTGTTGGCGAAGGTACCCTGGCCCCAGCCGAGCAATGCTGCGAGCATCTGGCCGGTCTGGTTCGAATCGTCATCGATCGCCTGCTTGCCGGTGATGACCAGCTGCGGGGATTCTTCCTCGACGATTTTCGCGAGGATCTTGGCAACGCCCAATGGCTCGACTTCTTCGTCGGTGACCACGAGAATCGCCCGGTCCGCACCCATGGCGAGGGCGGTACGCAATGTTTCCTGCGCCTTTTGCGGGCCAACCGAAACCGCGACGATTTCTTCCCCCTTGCCGGCCTCTTTCAGACGGATGGCTTCCTCGACGGAGATTTCGTCAAACGGGTTCATCGACATTTTGACATTGGCAAGATCGACGCCGCTGCCGTCGGACTTGACCCGCGGTTTCACATTATAATCTATCACCCGCTTTACGGGCACCAGGATTTTCATTGCTGTTTCCTTTTCCTAATTTCACTAACCAATTAACTTACGTTCACGTAAACGTCAAGTTTTGCGCTGCGGTGCAGCATTCTGATTCTGTCCCGTCCGTTCGAGGGCGGGGAGTGTGGCGGCTTCTGGCGTCATCCGGTGGATGAATCTGCTACCACATTGGGTGGTTCAGGAGGCCGGCTTTATGCCAGCCTCCGAATTTGGTGAACGGGACATGCCCCGCTCCACACTCTCCTCTGGAGGAGAGGGGGTGCAATCACATCAGGCGGCTTCTTTCACCTGAGCGACGATTTTCTTCGCGGCGTCGCCGAGATCATCGGCCGATACGATCGGCAGACCGCTGTTCGCCAGAATTTCCTTGCCTTTCTCGACATTGGTGCCTTCGAGGCGCACAACCAGAGGCACCGACAGATCGACTTCCTTGGCCGCTGCGACAATGCCTTCGGCGATGATGTCGCATTTCATGATGCCGCCAAAGATATTGACAAGAATGCCTTCGACCGCCGGATCGGCGAGAATGATCTTGAACGCTGCCGTGACCTTTTCCTTGGTCGCGCCGCCGCCCACGTCGAGGAAGTTGGCAGGGAAAGCGCCATTCAGCTTGATGATATCCATCGTCGCCATCGCCAGACCGGCGCCATTGACCATGCAGCCGATATTGCCGTCGAGCTTGATATAGGCGAGATCGGATTTGCTGGCTTCGACTTCCGCCGGATCTTCTTCGGTTTCGTCGCGCAGCGCGGCGAGATCGGGGTGACGCATCAGCGCGTTGCCGTCGAAGCTCATCTTGGTGTCGAGCACGATCAGCTGCTGGTCTTCGGTGACCACGAGCGGGTTGATTTCGACCATTTCGCAATCCATCGCGAGGAAGGCGTCATAGAGTTTCTTGCCCAGCTTCTGCGCTTGCTTGTTGAGGTCGCCTTTCAGCTGCAGGGCAAAAGCGATCGCGCGGCCGTGGTGCGGCATGAAGCCCTGTGCCGGATCGATGGTGATCGTGCGGATCTTTTCGGGAGTCGAATGGGCGACTTCCTCGATGTCCATGCCGCCTTCGGTCGATACGACCATGGCAACGCGGCCACTGGCCCGGTCGACCAGAATCGACAGATAGAATTCTTTCTCGATATCAACGCCGTCGGTGACATAGAGGCGGTTGACCTGCTTGCCGGCGTCACCGGTCTGGATCGTGACCAATGTGTTGCCCAGCATTTCTTCTGCGTTGGTGCGCACTTCGTCGATCGACTGCGCGAGACGAACACCGCCCTTGGCGTCCGGGCCCAGTTCCTTGAACTTGCCCTTGCCGCGGCCGCCTGCGTGAATCTGCGCCTTGACGACATAAAGTGGTCCGGGGAGTTTTTCGGCCGCGGCAACCGCTTCGTCAACGGTGAGCGCAGCATAGCCTGCGGGAACGGCAATGCCGTGTTTGGCAAGTAGTTCCTTGCCCTGATATTCGTGAATGTTCATGGGAAGGGAAAGCACCTTTCAAAATAGAGGCCTTGAAACTTAAGACCGGCGATTATTCGGGTTGGCTAAAGCATAGTCAGCCGCCTATTTCCACCCTGTTTCGTGATAATTATCAGATGTTCTAGTCGGTTTCCCCGGCTCGCCTTGGCGGCGGGCAAACTAAAGCATCAAACGCATGGCACAGCGGCGATTTCCCGGCAGACCATTTTCGCTTTCCGCAGTCAGTATGTCCGCGAGTCGTTTCGGCATTTCGGCCGATTCCAGCGTCTGATAGCCCAGAGTGCGATAAAAATGCTCGTTGAATGGCAGGTCGCGGAAGGTGGTCAGGGTGAGGGCCTGGCTATTCTGTTCAGCGGCAAATTCTCTCGCTGTTTCCATCAGGCGGCGCCCGATCCCCTGGCCCTGATAGCCGTCTGCGACCGACAGTTCGATGATGTGCAAGGCGTCGTCGAATATCGTGCTTGCCAGAAAGCCGACGCAATGCCTGTCGGTCACCGCCACCCATACGCTGCCTTCGGCGATGTAAATCCGGTGCGAGTCGGCCGGCATTGGGGCTTCGCCGGCAATCCATTCCAGGCCCGGAACCGACAGGTAGGCCTTCGCTGCCGAACTTTCTATCTCGGGCAGGCTGGGGGCATCATCGCTGGTTGCTGCCCGTATGGAGATGCCCGCCATTGTCGCGCTGCGCCTATTGAACCGCGCAGATCAGTCCCGACGATGTGACGACGCCGAGAATTTCCGGATCCTGCAACGACCGTGTCTCTTTGACAAATTCCTTGACCGTCACCTCACCGGGATCGCGATTCTTCAGCTTGCCAAGATCGCCGAGCTTCCGGAGTTGGCCCAGAGACAGGCGATCCACCATCCGATCTGCCATGCAGGCCGATACAGGCGCGGACAGTCCAGCGCTCATCAGCCCGTTGCGAACCCGGGTTTCGGGGGTGGCGCAGGCCGACAGGGTCAATAGTCCGGTCATCAGGGCAATGACGTGGAATCTGTTCATTTCTTGCTTTTCGCCAGTTCGATCGCCTCGAGCACTACTCGCCGTGCTTCGTCCGCATCGCCCCATTTGCCGACCCGGACCCATTTTTCGGGTTCGAGATCTTTATAATGGGTGAAGAAATGCTCGATCTGCTGCATCACGATTTCGGGCAGATGGGTGCCTTCATCCACCTTCCGGTAATAAGGGAATGTCGCGTCGATCGGCACGCAGAGCAGCTTTTCATCGCCGCCATGCTCGTCTTCGAGGTTGAGCACCGCGATCGGGCGACAGCGCACAACGCAGCCCGGCATGAAGGGCGAGCGCGCCACAACCAGCGCGTCGAGCGGATCACCGTCGGGCGACAAAGTGTGCGGTATGAAGCCGTAATTGGCAGGATAGCGCATCGGGGTGTGGAGGATACGGTCGACGAACAGCGCGCCGGATTCCTTGTCAAATTCATATTTTACCGGTTCTCCGCCAACGGGCACTTCGATAACAACATTCAGGCTTTCGGGCGGATTATCGCCGATCGGAATCTTGGTAATATCCATGGAAAAGGGAATCCTTATCTGGTTTTTGGTTGCAACAGACGGTCTATGCCGCCTTTTAGATCAACACCCTCTCCGGTGATTTTCTCGAGCGCCGGATAGCGCAGGCCGTCGGAATGGTCGACCATAAAATTGTGATAGGCATCACCATTTTTTGCAAAAATATCGATCATGCCCTCTCGGCCGCGATTCTCCTCGATCGCCTGCTTGAGCGCTTCGTCGCTATAGGCCTTGCCGTTGACCGCCGATATGGTCAGCCCCGGCTTCAGGCCCGCCCGGAATGCCGGACTGTCCCAGATTACCGATTTGATGGCCCCCTTGCTGCCCATTATCAGGCCGATACCATGGCTGAGGTCGAGCTGCTTGCGCCGCCTGTCATTGGCCAGAATATAGGCGCTCGGCTTGTCGACAAAGACGAGCCGGTAGCCGCCGAGGACAAGGCCGTCCTTCGGGGCCTCGCTGCTGGTCCGGTAGACCCGTTCCTCGATAAAGGCGTTCCAATCGTAAGGCTGGATCCTGTTCAGCGCCGCGATCACATCTTGCCGCTCGTAGGTAACGACGCCCCAGTCGCCGTTTTTGCCGCCAAAAAAGGCGCGGGCGAAATCCTCCAGCGACTTTTTGCCGCCCGATTCACGCCGGATGATCTGGTCGGCCTCGAGCCAGATCAGCAGTCCTTCGTTATAATAGTCTTCCGCGCGCTGCCAGCTGGTCCATGGCTTGGGCCGCCGGGCCGCGATAATCGGATCATGGGACGTGTCGATCAAGGGGCGCCAGCTGCGCCCGACCCGCTGGTCCATGCCCGCCGCGATCGCCGCGAGGGCGTCCAGCGTATCCTGTTGGGAATAGAGTCCGGATCGCGCGCCCAGCACATAGCCCCAGAATTGCGTCTGCCCCTCATAGACCCAGAGAAGGTTGTCGCGCATCGGTTGCCGGAAATCGGGCGTCCACATGCCGGCGGGGCGGCGATATTTGCCATTCCAGGCGTGGGTAATCTCGTGCGGCAGCAGATTGCGCCGGCCCGGCCCGCTGTCCCAATTGGTAAAATATTCGCGGTTCACGCCATTTTCAGACGACCGGTGATGCTCCAGACCGATGCCGCCCATTTCTTCGGTCAGCGCCAGCAGGAAATCATAGCGGTCGTAAGGGTGGCTGCCGAACAGAGCTTCTGCTTCCCTGACCAGTTTGATGTGCCGGGCGATATGGTCCTTTTTGGGCTTCAGGAATTTGGCGTCGTCGGCGACGATGTTGAGATGGACGCGGCTGGTCAGCTGATGCGTCTGGAAATGCCGTCCGGCAAAGACCGGGCTGTCCACCAGCGTGTCATAATCGGTCTTCTGATAGATGACGGTGTTGCCGCTGGTCGATTTCGGGCGCAGGGCGCTCGCGGCCTGCCAGCCTTCCGGATAGATGGCCGTCGCCTCGACCGGAATCTGCCGGACATAATAGCCGGCCGGATAGAGCGACACCTGGTGCCAGCGCAGGTTGAGCATCGACGGCGCCATGACAATGCGGCCGTGGCTGCTGGTGGTGGCGGAGACGAACTGGAATTTCGCGCTGATCGTGCCGACATTCTCGGGCACATCGAGATGGAAGGCAAAGACATCGACATCGTCGCGGACCCAGGCCAGCTTTTCGCCATTGGCAGTGATTTCCAGTCCGGTGAGCTTTTCGATCTCGCCGCGCGGCGCGTGATTGCCGGGTAGCCATTCCGGATAGAGCAGGGTGAGAGGACCGGCTTTTGCCACCGGTATGGTCTGGCTGACGCGGAAAATGCCCTGTTCATGATCGCGCGCGTCGACGGTGAGGGTCATGGTGCCGGGATAGGGGATGTCCTGTGGCGCGGGAATGCTATCCTGGGGCGCAACATAGTCCGGCTTGCTGAGGCTTTCCGGCATGGCTGCCGCTGCTGTAGAAATGCCGAGGGTCAGGACCAGACCGAAAATAGCAACCAGGCGCATTCGCACAAATTCCCTTGATGATTGGCGCGTGTAAATGGGGGATTTTGCAACTTTCGTCCAGAGTCCATGTGCAAATAAGCCACTTCCGCTTTGCCGCTTCACTGGCTAAAGCGCTCCCCATGGCAAAGATACAGACACCCCAGCCCGTACGGGGCACCCAGGATATATTCGGCGAAGAGCAGGAGCGTTTCCAGCATGTTGTCGAGACGTTCGAACGCGTGCGGCGGCTGTATGGATTCAGGGGCGTCGAACTGCCGGTGTTCGAACCGACCGCGGTATTCGCCCGCTCGCTCGGCGAGACCACCGACGTGGTGTCCAAGGAAATGTACAGCTTCGAGGACCGCGGCGGGGACAGCCTGACCCTGCGGCCGGAATTTACCGCGGGGATTTCGCGTGCGTTCCTGACCAATGGCTGGCAGCAGCACATGCCGCTCAAGCTGTCCGCCCATGGCCCAATCTTTCGTTATGAGCGCCCGCAGAAGGGCCGCTACAGACAGTTTCACCAGCTGGATGCGGAAATCATCGGCGCAGGCGAAGCGGCTGCGGATGTCGAATTGCTTTGCTTTGCCGACCAGCTTTTGCAGGAACTGGGCATTGCCGATGGCGTGACACTGCAGCTGAATACATTGGGTGACGCGGAAAGCCGGGATGCCTGGCGCGACGCTTTGGTCGAGCATTTTCAGGCGCATCGCAAGGACCTGTCGGAAGACAGCCAGGACCGGCTGGAGCGCAACCCGTTGCGGATTCTTGACAGCAAGGTACGGCAGGACCGTCCGATCGCTGATGCGGCTCCGGATATTGACGCTTATCTGTCGACCGAGGCGAGAGATTTTTTTGCGCAGGTCACCGAGGGCCTGGATGCCTGCGGCGTGGCCTGGACCCGCAACAGCCGGCTGGTGCGTGGTCTGGACTATTATCGCCACACCGCTTTTGAATTTGTCACGGATCGTTTGGGCGCGCAGGGAACCGTGCTGGCCGGCGGACGCTATGATGGCTTGATCGAGACTCTCGGCGGTCCCCCGACGCCTGCTGTCGGTTGGGCCGCCGGTATCGAGCGTTTGGGCATGTTGCTGGCCGAAGCGCCCGAAGCTTCATTGGAGCTGGCGATTGTGCCGATGGGCAATGAAGCCACGGTCAAGGCGCTGTCGGTAGCGAACGAACTGCGCAAGACCGGCTTTTCATCCGATATTTTCGGAAGCGGGAAGTTCAAGAAACGGATGGCGCGCGCCAATCAGGCGGGCGCGCTGGCGGCAATCATCATTGGCGAAGACGAGCTGGCCTCCGGCAAGCTGCAGTTTAAAAATTTGGCGACCGGCGAGCGGACGGGGCTGGATATCGCAGAGATTGCGGAAAAAATGTGGGACCTGAGATTTGCCGACGACCTTGATGAGCTCGACTCCGATATTCAGGCATTGGAACAGGATGTGATGTCTTCGGGAGAGAGTGATTGACCACCATCACTCCCCAGAGACTGGCGCAGATAGAAGCGCGTTTTGCCGAGTTGCAGGCGATGATGGCGTCTGGTGATCTCGACAGCGACAAATTTGTCTCTGTCTCCAAGGAATATGCCGAGATCGAACCGGTGGCCGAGGCCGCGGCAAAGGTCAAGAATCTGCGTGACGAGCAAGCGGGGCTGGCCGAGATGCTCGCCGGTGATGATGCCGAGATGAAGGCCATGGCCGCCGACGAGGTGGACGGCGTAAAAAAGGCGCTGGAACAGGCCGAACATGCGCTGGCGCTGCAATTGCTGCCCAAGGACAGCGCCGATGACCGTCCCGCGATGCTCGAAATCCGCGCCGGTACCGGCGGCGATGAAGCGGCGCTTTTCGCCGGCGATCTGTTCCGCATGTATAGCCGCTATGCCGAGGATCAGGGCTGGAAGGTCGAAATGATTTCCGCCAATGCTTCGGAAGTCGGCGGGTTCAAGGAAGTTGTTGCCAATATTCAGGGCAAGGGGGTGTTCGCCAAGCTGAAGTTCGAGTCCGGTGTTCACAGAGTGCAGCGGGTGCCGGAAACCGAAAGCGGCGGGCGTATTCATACCTCGGCGGCGACCGTTGCCATTTTGCCGGAACCGGAAGAAGTGGATGTGAAAATCCGCACCGAAGATCTGCGCATCGACACCTATCGGGCGAGCGGCGCCGGTGGCCAGCATGTCAACAAGACCGACAGCGCGATCCGCATAACCCATTTGCCGACCGGTCTTGTCGTGCAATGCCAGGACGGCAAGTCGCAGCACAAGAACAAGGCGCAGGCGATGAAGGTCCTGGCGGCGCGGCTCTACGAGCAGGAGCGCGATGCGGTGCAGAGCGAAGAGGCGGAAGCGCGCAAGTCGATGGTCGGTTCCGGCGACCGTTCGGAGCGCATCCGCACCTATAATTATCCGCAGGGGCGGGTCACCGACCACCGGATCAACCTGACGCTGCACAAGCTGCCCGAGATTGTTGAGGGCGGCGCCCTTGGTGAACTGGTAGACGCGCTGATCGCTGAGGATGAAGCCAGCCGGCTCGCCAATCTGGATGGGTGAAGCAGCCGCCGCCTTGCGCGAGGCGGCCCGGAAACTGTCGGATATCTCCGACAGCCCGCGCTTGGACGCGGAATTACTGATGGCCCACGCGCTGCAGATGGAACGGTCCCAACTGTTGCTGAATCTACCCGGACTGGAAGCGCCCTTGGGATTTTCCGCTCTGGTCGAACGGCGCCAGCGCTCGGAACCGGTCGCCCATATCATTGGCAGAAAGGAATTCTGGGGCCTCGATTTCCGGGTTACATCCGATGTCCTGATTCCCCGGCCCGACAGCGAATTGCTGATCGAGGAAGCGGTCCGCCTGTTTGCTTCCGCACATCCGCAGCGCATCGCCGATCTGGGCACGGGCAGCGGCGCGCTTCTGCTCGCGGCGCTGCATGAATTTCCGGAAAGCCGGGGGCTGGCCATGGATGCCAGCGCGGCCGCGCTGCAGGTCGCCCACGAGAATGCGGATGCGCTCGGACTGGCCGATCGTGCCCGTTTCCTGTTGCTCGACTGGACCTCGGCAGACTGGGCGAGCGCGCTCGGTTCCGGCTTCGATCTGGTCCTCGCCAACCCGCCCTATATCTCTACCGGTACCCGCCTCTCTGCGGATGTCGCCGGTTTTGAGCCGCATCGGGCCTTGTTCGCCGGTGCCGAGGGGCTGGACGATTACAGGATCATCATTCCGGCGCTGGGAAAACTGCTCTCGCCAAGGGGAATTGCGATGCTGGAAATTGGTTTTGATCAGGCGAAACCGGTTTCGCAACTGGCCTCGGATAGTGGTTATCATGTTGAATTAAAACAGGATTTAGGTGGAAATGACCGCTTGCTGGTACTCCGCCACTAAAAAGGGCTTGGATTTGACCGAGCGACTCGCTAAGACTTGCTCAGGCCCAGAGGATTTCTGGCTTTTTCCCTAAATCTCTGGCCTGCCCCCAACTCGATAATGTTGCTGGTTTTCGGCGTGCATTTGTCTTGTATGGGCCGCTGTGGACAGGTTGTCCGTAGCGCAATCGCCGCCAGAGTGTGGCTATGACTTGAGAAAGACCAAGTTTATTATCGGTATAAGGATACCTAAAATTTGATGAACAATCGTCAGCCTGGCCGCCGTGGGCGCAGCCGGAACACCAATAACCGCTCGCAGGGTAACCGCGGTGGTGGATCGGATCGCGATAACCGCATCGATAACCGTGCGCGCGGCAACGCTGCGCAGATGCTCGATAAATACAAGAAAATGGCGCAGGACGCGCAGGTCAATGGCGACCGCGTCCAGGCCGAATATTATCATCAATTTGCCGACCATTATTTCCGCGTGAATGCCGATACGATCGCCCGCCGTGAGGAACAGCGGATTGCGCGCGAAGAAGCGCGTGGCGATAACCGGTCGGACAACCGGAATGACAATCGTGGCAATGGCCAGGATGATTCCGCCGACCATGAAGGCAATGGACAGCGCAGCCGTTCCCAGCAGACACAGCAAAGCCGTCCGAAACGGGATGAGCGGACTGACGAAGCCGAAACAGCCACGGATGAAACGCCGGAAAAGAAAAAACCGGTTCGAAGCCGCCGTCCGCGCAAGGTTGAAGCGGCCACGGATCACGCCGACACGGCCGAGAAAAATGGCGAGAGCAACGGTCTTGATGCCAGCGCCCTGCCACCGGCAATTTCACAGTCGGCCGAGGTCGAGGTGGAAAAGAAACCGGCGCGTAAGAAACGGGTGACGAAACCCAAGGCAACCGAAGAAAGCGACGCTGCCTGAGTACGCCCGATCAGATTGAGACATGACGGGCATCGCAGCGAAGGCTGCTGCCTGTCAGCTCTCCGTCAAAGCGCCTTTCGCAGCCAGTCGGGCAGATCGAGCGTCTCCAGATCATCGACACGGCGATGTTCGATTGACAGACCCAGGTCCCGATAGACGATGCGTTGGCGTTTTTCATCCGCCTGCGCGACCGGTACGACGACAATGCGCCGGTTGACCTTCTGCCGGTAATTCATCCGTGCGGTATTCTCCTGACCGACATAACAGCCCTTTGTGAAACTGACGCCGTTTAGTTCGGCTGCGTTGCACTCCAGCCACAAGGTCTTGTCACTGCCCAATTCCGCAACCCCCTCGGTCACGCCGTATGACAGGCGGTGCTTCCGATAGGCTTCGTCGGCCGCTTTACCTTGCCCTGCTTCGGCCAGCCAGCGATGGCCCAGTGCGGCCAGTCGCGGATCAGCTGGCTGGTTGATGGCGTTCAAGGCCCAGTAAACGCCAAGGCTATCGTCCCGGGCGATCTCAATCTTGCGGCGCAGCCGGTAGAGTTTCAGCCGCTTGACCAGCGCATCGGCCTGTTCTTCCTCGCAGTCGATCAGGATCGCGTCGCCGTCGACCCACAGGATAAAATCATACAGGACTTTCCCCTGGGCGGTGAGCAGCGCCGACCATTGCGGCGCACCTTCCAGCACATCGGTCATATCCTGTGTGACCAGCCCCTGCAGGAATGCCCGGATATCTTCTGACCCATCGGTTGCCGAGAGACGGACGATGGCGCGGTCATTAAGTCTGGTTTCGGTCATGGCAATTAGGTAGGGTGTGCGGAGCCAAAAACCAAGCCTTTGCACGGAGCAATATGACCGACACGATTACCATACGCCGTCCGGACGACTGGCACCTCCATCTTCGCGATGGTGCGATGCTGGAAGCGGTTGCCCCGTTTACTGCAAAGCAGTTCGGTCGGGCGATCGTCATGCCCAATCTTTCGCCCCCCGTGACCTGTGCTGCCGATGCCGCAGCCTATCGGGACAGGATCATGGCAGCCTTGCCCGCTGGCTCCGATTTCACACCGCTGATGACCTGCTATCTGACCGATGATGCCGATGCAGACGACATCGCCGTGGGGCACGCTGACGGTATCTTCACCGCCGCGAAGCTCTATCCCGCCAATGCGACGACCAATAGCGCCCACGGGGTTACCGATGTGGCCCATATCATGCCGGTGCTCGAACGGATGCAGGAGATTGGTATGCCGCTGCTGGTCCATGGCGAAGTGACCGACGCGGAGATCGACATTTTTGATCGCGAAGCGGTGTTTATCGAGCAGATCCTGAAACAGCTGATCGCGAAACTGCCGGATCTGAAAATCGTGTTCGAACATATCACCACCGAGGAGGCGGTTCAGTTCGTTGATAGCGCCGGTCCCAATATTGCGGCCACAATCACACCGCATCATCTGCATATCAACCGCAATGCCATGCTGGTGGGCGGCATGCGTCCGCACGCTTATTGTCTACCGGTAGCGAAACGGGAGCGGCACCGGCTGGCGCTGCGCAAGGCAGCAACGTCCGGATCACCGAAATATTTCCTCGGCACCGACAGCGCGCCGCATGAAATTCACGCCAAGGAATCTGCCTGTGGTTGTGCCGGGATTTTCAATGCACCCTATGCGCTGGAAAGCTATGTGGCGGTGTTCGAGGAAGAGGATGCGCTCGACCGGCTGGAGGGTTTCGCATCGATACATGGTCCGGCATTCTATGGCTTGCCGGTCAATGAAGCGACCGTCAGTCTGGAACGGCGCGAGACAATGATACCGGCCGAGATCGAATCGGGCGGCGCGAATCTGGTTCCCTTTCACGCCGGATCCGTGCTGAACTGGCATATTCTCTAGTTTCGCATCCCGCAAAGGATCAGGCAGACTGCAGATTCCGTTCGGCCTTGCTCGTCAGATAGGAATCGGTCGAGAAGATCGCCAGGCTGATCCAGATCAGCACAAAGCAGGCGATGTGCGAGGGTGTCAGCGCTTCCTTGTAGATCAGGACGCCGACCAGAAACTGGATCGTTGGTGCAAGATAGTTGAGCAGGCCGATGGCGCCTAGCGTCATCTTCTTGACCGCCGAAGCGAACAGCAGCAGCGGGATGGCGGTGACGACTGAACCCCCGATCAGCAACAGGTCAATGATAGGGTCATCGCCGAGATGCAGGCCGGTGGCGGAAGAAGGCGCGGCGATGGTCAGCCAGACCAGCAACAGGGTGAATGGCAGAAACAGCATGCCCGTCTCTGCGGTCAGCCCGACAATCGGCCCGATGTCGGCAATCTTACGCACCAGACCGTAGCTACTCCAGCTCATCGCCAGCGCTAGGCTGATCCAGAGCGTATCAAGGGCTTGCAGCGCCAGCACCGATACACCGGCGGTTGCGATGGCAATCGCGATCCATTTTACGCGGGAGAGCTTTTCACCTAGAAACAGCCTGCCCATCAGGACGCTGAGCAACGGGCTGATAAAATAGCCTAGGCTGGCCGCCAGAATATGATCCTGATGGACAGCCCAAACATAGATGAGCCAGTTGGCGGCAATCAGCGAGGCGCTGGCCAACATTGCCCGCCGCAATTTGGCATTCGCCAGCGCGGATGCCAGACTGGCCAGATTCTTGCGAACATAAAGGATGACAAGCAACAGCGGCACCGACCAGACGATACGGTGAGCGACCACTTCCAGCGCGCCGACATTTTGCAGCAGCTTGAAATAGACCGGCATCAGACCCCAGAATATGCAGGCGGTCAGGGCCTGAACAAGACCTATTCGACGGGAGGAGAGCGCGCTGGACATTTTTCAGCGCTTAAGCCTCGCGCCGACACCGGGCAATCAAGAAATCCTATCGGTCGCAAAAACCGACCGCAGGATCAGATGATGCCGCCACCGATCCAAAGCCGGAAGGCGCAGAGGCACATCACGATAATGCAGAAATACATGCCGCTTGCGCGGGATGAAAGCAGCCCGAACAGCGCACCGACGCCGGCAATCGGCAAGATCAGCCAGTTGGTCCATCCGAGCAGGGGAACCAGGCCGATGAAAGAGAGTATCAGGGCAATTATACCGATCAGGATGGAAATAAGATTGAACATTACTGTATTGTAGGAGTAGTGCACCCTGATTTCAAGCATTTCCAATCAAACAGGCTCATAGTAGGCTGACCGTCCGGGAGGAAGACTGGCAATGGCTGTAGAGAATATCAGAATCGAAACCGGGCGTTTGATCCTGCGACCGCCCAATGCCGACGATTTCGAAGCCTGGGCGGACTTCCAGTCGGATGCCACCACCATGACTTTCATTGGCGGCGCGAAAAGCCGGGCGGAAAGCTGGCGCGACCTGTGCGCCATGGTGGGGGCGTGGCATGTACGCGGCTTCGCCATGTTCTCTCTGATCCTGAAGGACAGCGGCCAGTGGATCGGGCGGATCGGACCCTGGTATCCCGACGGCTGGCCGGGAACAGAGATAGGCTGGGGCGTTGCGCCGGACTTTGCTGGCAAGGGCTATGCCCTGGAAGCGGCGGTGGCGAGCATGAACTATGCGGTAGACACGCTGGGCTGGAGCGATATCTGCCATACGATTGATCCGGCCAATCGGGCGTCGATCCGGTTGGCGGAGCGGCTGGGTTCGACAAACCGCGGTGCGACACGGTTGCCCGCACCCTATCAGGATGCACGGGTTGACGACTGGGGGCAATCGCGCGACCAGTGGATGGAAAACAGAAAAATATTCCAGTAGGAGAATGATCATGACGGAAGACCGCTATCTCGACCCGACACGAGAGAGTTTCGACGCATTCAAGGCGCTGCCGCGCGATGTGCCGATCAATATGCTCAATCTGCTTCGCTTCCATGAAGAGGCGCAATATCCTGCGGATCATCCCAATGCCGGCAAGGGATGGAGCGGTGCGCGCGCCTATGAAGAATATGGCAAGACCAGCGGTCCGATATTCCAGCGGGTCGGCGGCACAGTGATTTGGCGGGGTCAGATGGAATGTATGGTGATCGGCCCGGATGACAAGCAATGGGATTCATCTTTCATTGCGCGTTACCCCAATAGCGGTGCTTTCATGGAAATGGTCACCGATGCGGAATATAAAAAGGCTGTGGTCAATCGTCAGGCGGCTGTGATGACCTCGCGGCTGATCCGTTTCGGAGAAATGGACGGGCCGGATACGTTCGGTTGATTATCCCGTTTCAGGACAAAAAGTTAACGGAAAGTCACCCGATTAACCAGATTCCCTAACGGAATATTAACGCTTTTTATCCATGTAATTCCCTAAATTCAGGAGCTAATTGCATGTCTAATCTATCCCGATCCTTGTGGCTGTCCGCTGCGGCGCTCGCACTGCCGCTGACGCTGGCAGCCTGTGGCAGCAACGAGGCGAGTGAAGAAGAGCTGGCAAAGCTGGACGACAATCTGACTTCCGATCCGGCAATGAACGATGCGCTGGAAGATGCAATTCTGGTCGATCCCGAGCTTACCGAACAGGCAAACCGCAACGCCATACGCGGTGCCAATGGCGCGGCAGACGGATCGGTGCCACCGGGGACCGGTGCAGACGGGAGCGCGGCTGCCAAGGCGGCGCTTGGCGGGAAAATGCTGGCGGCGCCAAAACCGCGGCAAATGACATCCGATGATGAAACCCTGACATTGGGAGACAAGGCTGAGTTGCAGGCCGCGCGCGAAAACAAGCCGGTGTGCAAGGACAAGCTGACCTATGACATGGCCTGGGCGAACAAAATGCCGCCGGAATTTGCGGTTTATCCGAAAGCCAATGTACAGGAAGCAGCCGGAAAATGCGATTTGCGGGTGGTCAGTTTCACCACCGCGACACCGATCAAGAATATTGTCGACTTCTATTATACCAAGGCCAAACAGGGCGGCTATGACGCGGAATATCTGTTGCGCGGCAGCGAACATGTTCTCGGCGGCTCGAAGCCGAATGACGATAGCGCCTATGTGATCACCCTGAACAAGCGTTCGGGTGGTGGAACGGTTGTCGACATTGTGGCGAGCAACGGCCGCTAGAAGACGAAGGTGAACTCATAACGCCGGATACCGCATTTCACATCATCCGGTTGAAAAGGTGGCCCCGCTCCGGCCGCCTTTTTTTTGGGTGCTATTCGCGGTAGCTGCCGCCACCGTCGACGGTGATGTCATTGGCCGTGGTAAAGCTGCTCAGGTCGCTGGCCAGCCATAGCATCGCATTCGCAACCTCGACCGCCTCACCGACCCGATTGATCGGATGGTTGCGATTGAACAGTTCCACCGCTTCTTCATGCGGTCCGGGATAGGCGGCGAGATAGCGCTGGTACATCGGTGTATCGATGGCACCGGGGTGAACGGTGTTGACCCGCACCGGATATTTTTCGGCAGCGCAATGAAGAGCAAGCGATTTGCTCAGCGAAGTGACGGCAGCCTTGCTGGCGCAATAGGCGGCGAACTGGGCGCCGGGCCGCATGGCAAGCATCGAGCCGATATTGACAATCGCGCCGTCTTCGCCGCTTTCAAGGATCGCCGGAAGGCCAACGCGGCAGCCGTAGAATGTACCTTGCATATTGATATCGATGGTCCGGTTCCAGCTGTCGAGATCAACCTCGTCAACCGATCCGGGTTCCGAAATGCCGGCGACGTTGAACAAGGTCGTCATTTTGCCAAAGCGCTTCTTCGTGGCATCGACGGCGGCCTGCCACTGGTCCAGATTGCGGACATCCAGTTCGACCGCATCGGCGCGGTCGCCCAGCGAATCCGCCAGCTCCCTGGCCTTGTCGATCTGGATATCGGCCAGCATCACCGAGCCGCCTTCCTCGACAACGCGTTGTCCGGCGGTGCCGCCGATACCTTCTGCGCCGCCCGAGATCAGTGCGACTTTTCCATCCATCATGCCCATCGTACATTCCCGCTTTCTGGTCTGCCGTTTCCAGCCTATTTCTTGTCAAATTCGATCGGCAGATTGGCCAGTCCGCGCAGCATCATGTTGGGCGGATAGTTGAGCTCTGCGCCCTCCTTGATGCGGATATTGTCCATCCGCTTGGCAAATTGCTGGAAGGACACGGTCATTTCCTTGCGCGACAACATATTGCCGACGCACATGTGGATGCCCTTGCCGAAGGCCATATGGGTGCGGGCATTCTTGCGGTCGACCCGGAATTCGTTCGGGTTCTCGAACTGCTTGGGATCGCGATTGGCCGCATGATAGCGCATCATCACCATCGCGCCCTTCGGCAGCATCACCCCGCCCAGTTCGGCATCGCGGTGCATCACCCGCCAGATTCCCGACGACCCGCTCGACATGCGCAGCACTTCCTCGACCGCATTGGGGATCAGCGACGGATCGTCCTGGATCATCTTATACTGATCCGGATTGGTGGCGAAAAGCCGCATGCCTTCGGCCAGCGCCGCCGTCGTGGTTTCATTGCCGGCGACCATCAGCTGCTGGACGATCGACAGGGATTCGGCATCGTCGAGCGGCCGCTCGCCATCGACCTGCGCATTGACCAGGTCGGACAGAATATCGTTTTTCGCTTCCTTGCGCCGTTCATCCATATTGGCTTTGAGCGCGTGCTGATATTCCACCACTTCGCGTTCGGTCTCCAGCTGCCGCTCGCGAGTCATCATGCCGGACAGGCGGTCGACAAAGGCGTTGGTCCAGCGCTTGATCGTATGCTCGTCGGCCACGTCGAGCCCCAGTTGCACGGCAATCGTGCGGACCGGCATCGGGATGGCATATTCCTCGACAAATTCGCACTCGCCCTTGTCGATAAAGCCGTCGATCAATTCGTTCGACATTGCCCGCATACTGTCTTCCAGCTTGTTCACTTTCGGCATCGAGAAAGCGAGATTGACCAGTTTGCGGAACCGCGTGTGAACCGGCTGATCGGCGGTTAGCAGGGTGTTGACCTGCGGCCAGCCCTTGGCCTGGATGGCCTGCAGTTCCTCGTCATTTGCCAGCTCTTCCTCGCTTTTTCCGCCGGAAAGCAGTGCATTGAAATTGTTGGAGAAATCATCCAGCCGACCAACCGCTTCGGAAATCAGGTCATAATCCAGGACAACATAGGTGCCGCTGGCTTCATCGAAAAAGACCGGGCTTTCCGCGCGCTTCTCTTCGTAGAAATCGAATGGATCAACCAGAATCTCGGGTTGAAAAAGGGATTTGGATACGGCTTCGTTCATGACAGATTCCTGTTTATGCTAGTCAAACGACGGGGTGGGCTTGCCATCTGCATTATATACGGGCCCTTCGGCATCGACCCGATATTTGGCGCTGACAGCGTTGATCAGGCCGAAGCTGCCGATATGGGCAAGCATATTGGCATAATGGACATTCTGGAAATGCCGGGCGAGGGCTTCCTCGTCGGTCCATTCCTCGAACACTTCGATGCGCGACGGATTATGCATGTCGGCGGCCCAACTGTAGCAGAGGCAGCCGTCCTGGCTCAGCGCGCCATCGATGAAGGGTTGGGCTTGCTTCAGGCATTCCTTGCGGGTTGCCGGTTCCACGTCGATATGCGCAGCGATCAATATTTTCGCCATGGTGATGCTCCTCTAAAACTTTTTGCCGCTCATCTGCGCGACGACGTTGAATATGCGTTTGCTGTACAGCCACTGGCCGTCGATTTTCACAAATTCATCGTCATAGCGGCCGCCCGCGATCCGGGGTTCGCCCTTTTCGACCAAAATCTCGTGGGTCTGGTAGCGGCCCGAAGCGGTCTCGCCGGTTATCGCGAGGCTTCCGGGGATGCCGAGAAAGCTGACAGCGTCGAACTGGGCCATGGCACCGTTCCAGAGATTGACGATATTCTCGCGACCGACCACCTCGGTGCCCATGAGCGACCAGACAGCATCTTCTGTCCATAATGCGCCCCAGTCTTCGGGATCTTTCCGCAGTACGGCATCGCAATAGGCATCATGCAGTTCGCGAATTGCCAATCGGTCTTCTATCGGCCCTGAAAACATGGACTCGTCCTCTCCTGATTATCGGGAGACTACACGGCAAAAGCGCCGCAAAGACAAGCTGCCATAAGTGCTAGCGAGAGGGGGTTAATCGCCGCCGATACGCTCGATATCCGCTCCTACGGCGGCCAGTTTTTCCTCCAGCCGCTCGTAGCCGCGATCGAGATGGTAAATGCGCTGCAATCGGGTTTCGCCTTCGGCCGCCAGTCCGGCAATGGCAAGACTCATCGAGGCCCGCAGGTCGGTAGCCATGACCGGCGCGCCGGTCAGTTTCTGCACGCCTCTTACCACGGCGGTGCGGCCCTTGGTCTCGATATCGGCGCCCATCCGGTTGAGTTCGGGCACGTGCATATAGCGGTTCTCGAAAATGGTCTCGGTGAGCACGCTGGCGCCATCGGCGAGGCAGAGCATGGCCATCAGCTGCGCCTGCATGTCGGTGGCCAGGCCGGGATAAGGCGCGGTGGACAGGGTGAGGGGTTTCAGCTTGCCGTCGGAGGAAACCCGGATGCCCTTTGCGTGGACATCGATTTGCAGCCCGGCATGGCGCAATGCATCGAGCGTGGCTTCCATTTCGTCGGCCTTGGCGGCGAGCAGATCGACTTCACCGCCGGCAATGCCGACAGCACAGGCATAGCTGCCCGCCTCGATCCGGTCGGACATCACCCGGTAGGTGCAGCCGTGCAACCGGTCGACACCGGTGATGGTCAGGGTCGACGAACCGATCCCTTCAATCTCCGCGCCCATGGCGACCAGCATATTGCAGAGATCGACAATTTCTGGTTCCCGTGCGGCGTTTTTGAGCACGCTGATGCCGTTCGCCAGTACCGCTGCCATCAGGGCATTTTCCGTTGCGCCGACCGAGACGACGGGAAAGGTGAAATCGCCGCCGGGCAAGCCGCCGTCGGGAACGCGCGCGATGACATAGCCGCTGGTGGTCTCGATGGTCGCGCCGAGCGCCTCGATAGCCTTGAGATGCAGATCGATCGGCCGGTTGCCGATGGCGCAGCCGCCGGGCAGGGAGACCCGGCATTCGCCGGCGCGGGCCAGCAAGGGCCCCAGCACCAATATGGAAGCGCGCATCTTGCGGACGATATCATAAGGCGCTTCGGTCGAGGTGATCCGGCCCGCTTTGAGCGTCATCACCCGGCCGAAATCCTCGGGTCGTGCTCCCTCGATTGTGGTCGAGACACCCAGCTGGTTGAGCAGGTGACCGAAACTGTCGACATCGGCCAGTCGCGGCAGGTTGCGCAGGGTCACCGGTTCATCGGTCAGCAGCGCGCAAGGCAGCAAGGTCAGGGCGCTATTCTTGGCTCCGGAAATCGGAATTGTGCCGGACAGGCGGTTTCCGCCGCGTATTGAGATAATATCCATGGTCTAGCATTTACCGGAAATGCTGATGCAGGCAAGTCTATTGCGCCGTCGTGACTCCGGCATTGCCAGCGGGCAGACTAGCCCCGCAGCAAACCGAGCGCGGTATAGGCGGCGTCCACCGTTGGCCGTGCCATAGCCGAAGCCTTTTCCGATCCTTCGCGTAAAATCGCGTCAATCGCATCCGTGTCCTTGCGCAACTCCTCGAACCGCTCGCGGATTGGCGACAATGTGCTGACGGCCAGATCGGCCAGTGCCGGTTTGAAGTCGCCAAAACCCTTGCCGGCATATTCGGCGATGACCGCGTCCTGCGACTGGTCCGCGAGCGCGGCGTATATGCCGATCAGATTTTTCGCTTCCGGGCGACCGGCGAGATCGGCCAAATTGTCGGGTAGCGGTTCCGGGTCGGTCTTTGCCTTTTTCATCTTGCGCGCGATCGTATCGTCATCGTCGCTCATGTTGATCCGGCTGAGATCGGACGGATCCGATTTGCTCATTTTTGCGTTGCCGTCGCGCAGGCTCATGATCCGCGCCGCTGTCTTGCCGATGAAGGCTTCCGGCAGAGTGAAGGTTTCGGTGCCAGTATCACTGTTGAATTTGGACGCAATGTCGCGGGCCAGTTCAAGATGCTGCTTCTGATCGTCGCCCACGGGCACATGGGTCGCCTGATAAAGCAGGACATCCGCCGCCTGCAGCACAGGATAACCGTAAAGGCCGAGCGAGGCGCGCTGTTTATGCTTGCCGGATTTTTCCTTGAACTGGGTCATCCGGTCGAGCCAGCCCATCGGCGTGTTGCAGATCAGCATCCATGCCAGTTCGGGATGCGCCGGCACGCGGGCCTGGTTGAACAGGATGGACTTGTCGGGGTCGACGCCGGCGGCGACCAGTGCCGCGACCATTTCGCGGCAGTTCGAAGCCAGTTCAGCGGGGTCGTTGTGGACGGTGATGGCGTGCAGGTCGGCGAGGAAGAACAGGCATTCGCTGTCGTCCTGCATCTTCACCCAGTTCTTGATCGCGCCCAGATAGTTGCCGAGATGAAGATTTCCCGTCGGCTGGATGCCCGATACCGTCCGCATTGTTTCAAATTCCTTCGCTTGCGGCATCTTCTGCCGCTTTCTTCTTGGTCAGCATGGTGATCTTGTCGCGATCGATCGCACCTGTCAGCCATGCGAGTGCCGCATAAACCAGTCCGCCAACGCTGACCAGAGCGGTGATAGACCCGACCCGTTGCCAGACCGTCCCGTCATAGAGGCCTTCCCCGATCGGCGCGGCATAGACCAGCACGACCGCCATGCCGGCTGCAGACAATGTGATTCGTCCGATCCGGAGCAACAAAGTCCATTCGAGATGGAAGTGACCCCGCCGGTGGAGCATCGTGTACAGCATCGCGCAATTGCACCAGGCGGCGATCGCACCGGCAACGGCGAGTCCCTTGATACCGTAGAGCGGAATCAGCAGAAGATTGAGCACGATATTGATGATCAGCGAAATCGCTGCTGTGTAGACCGGGGTCTTGGTATCCTTGCGGGCGAAAAAGCCCGGGATCAGTACCTTCACCAGCACATAGGCGGGCAATCCAATGACCAGCGCGGCGACAACCGCAGCGGTTGTATGGCCGTCGGCAGCGGTAAAATTGCCGCCGACATAGAAAGAGGTGACCAGCGGTCCGGCGGCGAAAAACAGGGCAATGGCGGCCGGAATAGTGAGCAGCAGGCCCAGTTCGATGGCATTGCTTTGCAGACGCTGGGCACCGCCCTGGTCTTCCTTGGCGATGAAACGCGACAGCGCCGGCAGGATCGCGGTGCCAAGCGCGATGCCGATAATGCCGAGCGGTAGCTGGTTCAGCCGGTCTGCCATCGCCAGATAAACAAAGGACCCTTCCGGCAGCCGCCCGAGGAAGAACAGATCGATGAAACGGCTGATCTGGTAGATGCCGGCACCGAACACGGCGGGCAGGATCAGCACGCCCAGCTCTTTCACATCGGCGTTGAACCGCGGCATTTTGAGCGGAAAGCGGAAGCCGGTCTTGCGCGCCCAATAGTAAAGCCAGAGCATTTGCACCAGGCCGGCGGTCGCGACGGCAACGGCCAGAAAATAGGCGGTTTGCCGCGGGTCATTGCCGTCATTGACGAGATGCGCCGCGAGCAGCGCGCTGATCATGCAGATATTGAGCATGATCGGCGCTGCTGCCGCTGCCGCAAATTTGCTCAGCGAGTTCAATATCGCCGCGAACAGGGTGGTGATGCTGATCAGGCCGAGATAGGGAAAGGTTATCCGCGCCAGTGATATGGAAAAATCGTCGGTCCTGCCGCCTCTGCCAAAATCGTCGATCAGCCAGATGATGCCGGGCATGACGAGCATCATCACCGCGGAAAAAACCAGCAGCAGCGGCACGAATACCGACAGCACGTCAATCGCGAAATTCTGCGCCGCCGTCCGGTTCTCGTCTTCTTCCATCTTGCGGTTGAACAGCGGCACAAAGGCCGCCGAGAAGGCGCCTTCCGCGAACAGGCGGCGGAAAATATTGGGCAGCTGGAAAGCCAGCTGCCAGGCGTCGGCTGCAGCACCGGCACCAAGCATCCGGGCCAGCAGGATATCGCGGACGAAGCCGAAGATTCGGCTGACCAGAGTTAGCCCGGCGATCGTCCCGGTGGATTTCAGCAGGTTCATCCCTGCAACCCTAGCGAGATCGCCTAGGCGTTGCCAACCGGTTGCTCGCCTGTCTGCTGTGCCGCCATCTGTTCGCGCTGCTGCATGTAAAGTGCGGTGAAATCAATCGGCTCGAGCAACAGGGCCTGGAAACCGGCGTCGCGCACGGCGTCCGAGATGATCGCCCGGGCAAAGGGGAAGAGCAGCCGCGGTGCTTCAGCGAACAGAAACGGATGCGCCTGGTCTTCGGGTACATTGCGCAGTCCGAAAAGGCCGCAATAGAGCAGTTCGATCGCGAAGGCGACGCCCTCGTCCGCTTTGGCGGTAACATCGATTTTCAGTTCGACCTCATGAACTTCATCGGAGATCTGGGAAGAGCCGATGTTGAATTGTACATCAATCTGCGGCTGAGCGTTCCACTGGTAGACGTCCGGTGCATTGGGATTCTCGACCGAAAGATCCTTCACATATTGCGAAATCACGCCGATTTGGGGTTGGGTATCGGCGCCATTGGCAAGCGGATCCGGGGTGGTCACATTGCCGCTCGGTTCCATTTTGCTTTCGTCCTTTTCATTCTCATCAGCCATCGGGCCTGTCCTTTCGGAAAATCAGTCAAACATGTCCTCAAGCGCATATTGCCGCGCCGTTCGCTGCGCGCCTAGCAGGGGAAAGAACCGAGAGCAACGAAAGAGTAAACCACCGATCGGACACTCCGCCTCGGGACCCATTTGTAAGCGCAGGTTCACAAATCGGGCACTAGAAAGAGCTGGCCAGCCGGGGCAGATCGGCTTTTTCAGTAATGCTATTTGAAACCGCCCCTGTTTCCCCCTATGTATAGGGTCAAAGACATGATTGGATACTGAAGTGACCATCGAAATTATATTATTGGCAATGGTAGCGGCCTTTCTTGGCCTGCGCCTCTATTCCGTGCTGGGCAAGCGCAGTGGTCATGAGCAGGAACATATGCCGCGCAATATCGAGCCGCGTGCGGGCGATCGCCGCCCACTGGAAGACGCGAAGCCGCATATTCCGGATATCGTTCCGGCCCACGCGGCTGCCGGTGCACCGAATATGGTCTATGACAGCAGCGCCGAAGCCGGAATGCGGGAAATTCTCAGCGCCGATCGCAATTTTGATGTCGGCCGCTTCATCGAGGGCGCGCAAGCCGCCTACAGCATGATTCTGGAAGCTTTCTGGAAAGGCGACAAGGAAGAATTGAAGCTGCTGTGCGACGAAGATGTTTACGAAAGCTTTGCCGAAGTCATCGACGCGCGCGAGAAACGCGGCGAAATACTGGAAAACCAGCTGGTGCGAATCGACAATGCCCGTATTTCGGCAGCGGAATATCGCCGGCCTGTTGCCAGCATCACGGTGCAATTCGATGCCGATATCGTTGCTGTGGTCAAGGACAAGAAAGGCAATCTGATTGGCGGCTCGCTTTCCGATGCTGCCGAAACCCACGATGTCTGGACCTTCAGCCGCGATCTCTCCAGCGCTGATCCCAATTGGCTGCTCGACGAAACCGATGAGGCCTGACCCCCGGTCGGCGAGCAACGGGGTCATGAAATTCGGGACGCTTTTCGGCGCGATGGCTCTGGTCAGTGCCTGTTCCATGACCATCATTCCCCAAGGCGCAGCGCAAAGCCATTCCGCGCAGCAAGATGGCGAATGGGTCATCGAGGACGAGTCCGCGCCGGCCGCCACAGCGCCGGCCTATCAAAATGGCGCGCCGGCGACATTTCGGCCGGTCGATCCGGGTCAGCTCGTGCAGATCGGTGATGATCCGACTCGCGCCACCGGATCCGGCATCGCGCTGGGGCCGGATATCGCGACGCTCCGACTGTCCGACGCCAAGGTCTCATCAGCGCTGCTATCCTATCGGACAAGCTGCTCCTCCCTGGTCCGGCGTGAGGATAATAGCGGACTGACCAGAGGCGGTGACTGGCAGTTGTCGTGCGAAGCTGCCCAGAGCTGGCCGGAGCGGGACGCGAGCGGCTTTTTCACCTCCTATTTCGAAGCGGTGCAGGTCGGTGATGGCCAGGCTTTCGCCACCGGCTATTTCGAGCCGCAGATTGAGGGTTCGCGAGTCCGGAATGCCCGCTATCCGGTGCCGATCTATCGCCGTCCTCCCAATTTGGTCGATGTCGATCTCGGTCTTTTTTCCGAAGCGCTGAAAGACAAGCGCGTCCGTGGCAAGGTCGACGGCAACAAACTGGTGCCTTTCGAGGACCGGGCGGCCATTGATGACGGGGCGCTCGCCGGACAGGGTCTCGAGATAGCATGGGCCCGCGACTATATCGATTTCTTCTTTCTGCAGATCCAGGGCAGCGGCCGGCTGTTGCTGCCCGACGGATCGGTCATGCGAATCGGTTACGCCGGACAGAACGGCCACGATTATACCGGTATCGGACGGGTGATGCGGGAACGCGGTCTGCTGGCTGACGGCAAGACCAATATGCAGGGCATTGTCGAATGGCTGCGCGCCAATCCGCAAGCGGGCATGGAGATCATGCGCGAGAATAAAAGCTATGTTTTTTTCCAGGAGCTGACCGGTCCGGGGCCTCTGGGTGCGATGGGCCATCCGGTGGTCGCGCGGACCTCGGTCGCGGCGGACCGGATGTTCGTGCCGCTGGGCGCGCCGGTGTTCCTCGATATGGAACATGATATCGCCGATGGTCTCTGGGTGGCGCAGGATAGCGGCGGCGCGATCAAGGGGCCCAACCGTTTCGATACATTCTGGGGTGCCGGCGAGGAAGCGGCCCGAATCGCGGGCGGCATGTCGTCTCGCGGTCAGGCGCTGATCTTCCTGCCGAAGGGAACGGTGTCCCGGCTCGTCGCAGCCCGCCGGAACCCGGGCCAGTAATCGATGCCGGACCGGCCTCTTACCGCCGGCGAAAAGGCGCTCTGGCAGAAATTTATCGAGAGCGTCGAGCCGCTGGACCAGGGGCGGGTGAAACGGGTGGAAAACCTTCCGGTAGCCCGACGGCCGCGCGATATTTCCGGGCCGATCACGGCGGAAAGTTTCGGCGGAAAACCCGCCAAAGCCGTCCCGCTGCGCGATCAGAAGCCGGTACCGACCAAACATGGCCTAGACGGCGGCTGGGATCGTCGCCTCGCCAAGGGCATGGTCCATCCCGATGTCACGGTTGATCTGCACGGCTATAGCCTGTCCTCCGCGCATGGCAGGCTCGACAGTGCGCTGGAACTGAGCATCGCGGCCGGGCATCGTGCGATCCTGCTGATTACCGGCAAGGCCCGTAGCGACGAGGAACGGCGTCGGGCGGGCGGGCGCGGCGCAATACGCTCTGCCATTTCCGACTGGCTCGCGGCATCGCGCCATGCCGCGCATATTGCGACCGTGCGCCGGGCCCATCCCCGGCATGGCGGCGCCGGCGCGCTCTACATCATATTGAGGCGTCACCGCTAAGCGGGGGCGAGGAGCTGTGGCTCTCCGGTGGTCAGCGCAAGGCCTGCCTGACGATCAGCGTGAAAATTCTGGAGAGCTGTTCCAGATCCTCAACCGCAACGGCTTCGTCGAGCTTGTGCATCGTCGCATTGCACAGACCGAACTCGACCACTGGCATGATTTTGGCGAGAAACCGCGCGTCCGATGTTCCGCCCGAGGTGGACAGTTCCGGTTCTACGCCGGTGATCTCGCGAATTGCGCCGGACACGATGTCGGAAAATTCGCCCGGCGGAGTTAAAAAGGGTTCGCCGGAAATAATCGGCTTCAGTTCACCGCCGTGACGCTCGACGATTTCCTGCACCATGGCGCTGAGGCTTTCGCCGCTATGCCGGTCGTTGAAGCGGATCGACAGGCGCCCCTCTGCCTTGGCCGGGATTACATTATGCGCCGGATTGCCGACGTGAAGGTCGGTAAATTCGATATTGCTCGGCTGGAACCAGTCGGTGCCTTCATCCAGTTGCAGCGCATCAATCTCGCTCAGGATTTTGCCCAGCTTAGTGATCGGATTATCGGCGTTTTGCGGATAGGCAACATGGCCCTGTGTGCCATTGACCGTGACCCACATGTTGACCGACCCGCGCCGTCCGATCTTCATCATGTCGCCCAGCCGGTTTACCGACGTCGGTTCACCGACGAGGCAGAGATCGGGGATGATATCGCGCTCGGCCATCAGGTCCATCAGCGCCACCGTCCCGAAGCGCGCGGGACCTTCTTCGTCGCCGGTGATAATCAGGCTTATCGTTCCCAGATCATCCGGGACGTCGTGCAGCGCGGCGACAAAGGCGGCGATACTGCCCTTCATGTCGACAGCGCCGCGGCCGTAGAGCAGGTCGCCGCGGATTTCCGGTACAAAGGGATCGGTTTGCCAGCCTTGACCGGGCGGCACGACATCCAGATGCCCTGCATAGGCAAAGTGGCGGGAACCGGCGGGGCCTTTACGAATGGCAAAAAGATTCTCGACCGGCCCGTCCGGCGGATCGCCGGCGATGAAGCGGGTGACCTCGAATCCCAGCGGCTCGAGCATGGCCTCCATTTCATCAAAAACGCCGCCGGTGGCGGGGGTGATGCTGCTGTGGGCGATCAGCCTTTTGGCCAGTTCGAGTGCTGGTGCTGCGGTCATGTTCTGGTCTCTAGCCATTTGCCGCTTCGGGATTTTCCAGCCGCTCGACAACCCATGGCTCCTCTTCGGCTGCCTCCATCCATTGCGCGGTCCATTCATGGTCCAATATCGTTTGCATATAGCTGGTGGCAAACCCCGGCAGCCGGAATCCGTAGGTCTGGAACCGGGAGACGATCGGTGCATACATGATGTCGGCGGCGCCATAGGTCCCGAACAGAAACGGTCCACCGCTGCCAAAACGCGCCCGCGCCTGCGCCCAGAGTTCGATGATCCTGGCAGCGTCGGCCTTGACTTCGTCGCTCAGCGCCAGCCCTTCGTAAATCTTGCGGGTGTTCATCGGGCATTGCCGGCGCAGCGCCATGAAGCTGGAATGCATTTCGGCAGCCATCGAGCGGGCCATGCCGCGTGCGGTTTCGTCCTTGGGCCAGAAACGGTCGCGGTGAGTCTTGTCGGCCAGCCAGTCGATAATCGCCAGACTGTCCCAGACAACGGTCTCGCCGTCCCAGAGGATCGGAACCTTGCCACCCGACGGTGCGAAATTCTCGCTCTCGCGGACATGGTCCCAGTCATCGCCGAACAGGGGCACGGTCAGTTCTTCAAAGGACAAGCCCGACTGTTTGCACGCCAGCCAGCCGCGCATCGACCAGCTGGAATAGGCTTTGTTTCCGATTATCAGTTTCATAGTCTGTTCCATAACCAAATATGGCGCGCTGTGTAGTGAAAAGCGTTAAGGCCGCCGGCAGACTAGTCCTGCACGGCGTCGAGTACGGCTTGCCGCAGTTCGTCAATACCCTGTTTTTTTTCCGATGATGTCAGCAGCAGCTCGGGATGGGCGGCAGGATGTTTCTTGGCGATGGCCGCAACCTGTTCCGCCGTGGCATCCAGTTGCGCCTGCTTCACCTTGTCCGCCTTGGTCAGCACGATCCGGTAGCTGACAGCCGCCTTGTCGAGCATTTCCATCACTTCCTCGTCGACCGGCTTGATGCCGTGGCGGGAATCGATCAGTACGAATGTGCGCTTCAGAACGGCCCGGCCGCGCAGATAGTCGTTGATCAGGAAGCGCCATTTCTGCACCACCTTTGGCGGTGCCTTGGCAAATCCGTAACCCGGCATATCGCAGATCCGGAAGATCAGCGGATCGCCGATGTCGAAGAAATTCAATTCCTGCGTCCGTCCGGGCGTATTTGACGTCCGCGCCAGACCATTGCGGTTGGTCAGCGCGTTGATCAGCGATGACTTGCCCACGTTGGAGCGGCCGGCAAAAGCAATTTCTGGTACCTTCGGATCCGGCAGAAACTGCAGTTGCGGCGCGCTTTTCAGAAAGCTGATAGGCCCCGAAAAGATTTTCGGATGAAGGGGTGTCATGCCCCGGCCTTGTCAGCGGCCGCTTTTTTCGCTTTTTCCTCAGCTTCCTTCGCCATCATTTCCTTCATCTGCGGATGACGGGAATAGAGCCATTTCTGCTGCGCGATGGTGAGGATGTTGGACACGGTCCAGTAAAGCTGCAGGCCGGCGGCAAAGGGCGCCATGATGAATACGAGGATCCACGGCATGATGCTGAAAATCTGCTTCTGCATCGGATCCATCGGTGCCGGGTTCAGCTTGAACTGCAGATGCATGGTGATGCCCATCAGGATCGGCAATATGCCGACCGCCAGGAAGCTCGGCGGATCGAACGGCAGCAGACCGAACAGATTGACCGGTGTCAGCGGATCGGGTGCGCTGAGATCCTGAATCCACAGCACGAACGGCTGGTGACGCATCTCGATCGACAGCATCAGCACCTTATAGAGCGCGAAGAAGATCGGAATCTGCAGGAAAATCGGCAGGCAGCCGGCGAGCGGATTGACCTTCTCGTCTTTGTACAGCTTCATGATCTCCTGCTGCTGCTGCTGCTTGTCGTCCTTGTATTTTTCCTGGATCGCCTTCATTTTCGGCTGCACGGCGCGCATCTGCGCCATCGAGGCAAATTGTTTCTGGGCGATCGGGAACATGAGGCCGCGCACGACGAAAGTCATCAATATGATGGCAACCCCGAAGTTACCAACCAGTTTGAACAGCCAGTTGAGCAAATAGAACAGCGGTTTTTCGAACCAGTAGAACCAGCCCCAGTCAATCGCGCGATCCAGATTCTTGATACCATATTCCGCTTCATATTTTTCCAGCAGCGCGTTTTCCTTGGCGCCGGCGAAAAGCCGGGTCGTGGTGGTCAGCTGTTTGCCGGGGGCGATAATCTGCGCGCTCTTCCTGGCGATTTCCGCCTGGAAAATATCGCCACCGCCAGAACGGAATTTGGCGTCCACATCGTTGATATTTTCCGGGATCAGGGCGCCGAGCCAATATTTGTCGGTAAAGCCGAGCCAGCTGACTTCCTTGTCATAGCTGTTGGTTCCGGCCACCGCGGAGGTCCCGAACAGACCTGCAAAAAAGCCCGGTTCTTCACCGGCCAGATTTTCGTAATCCACGTCATAATTGGCAGCGCCTTCATAGACACCGACCGGACCGGAGTGGATGGTCCAGGTGCTGGCTTCATTGGCCGGAATATTGTCGAGATCCCGCTTCCGGTTGATCAGCCCGTAAGGTCGAAGCGCAATTGCATTCTCGCCGCGATTAACGATGCTCTGTTCGGTAGTGATCAGATAGTCTGGGTCGATCGACAGTTTAATCCTGTAGGTCTGTCCGGTTTCGTTCGACCAGCTTAGCGTCACTGGCGTGTCCGGTGTCAGCCGGCTCTGGTCAGCAGACCAGATCGTATTGTCGTCGGGAACAGCAACGCCGTCGCCGGCCCATCCGACGCGGCTGAAATAGGCGTTTTCGGTGCCGGACGGTGCGAAGAGCCGGACGGGCTTGCTATCCTTGCTCATATCAACCGTATGATCGGTGAGGGTGAGATCATCGATACGACCGCCCTTGAGATTGATCGACCCCTGGAGACGTGGTGTCTCGATCAATACGCGGGGGCTTTCGCGCAGGACAGTGGCCAGAGGCCTGATCGCGGCCGGTGCGGCTGCAGCGCCGATGTCCGTGCTACCGTTACCCGGAACCGAAACGTCGCCGCCAACCTGGTCGTTGGCCGGCGCATCGGCCTGTTCAACGACTTCGTTCTTGTTGGCCATGTCCGGGAAGAATTGCTCCATCAGCAAGGGCCAGCCGAACAGGATGATCCCCGTGAGGAGTATCGCCATGATAATATTACGCTTGTCGTCCACTATCTTGTCCTGCTTTCGGCCATTTGTTGTAACTATGATCGGTGTTCAGGGTGTCACGGCACCGGGTCATAACCCGAGCCCCCCCAAGGATGGCAGCGCAATAGCCGTTTAGCCCCCAGCCAGCTACCCCTAATTGCACCGTGCTTTTCGATCGCCTCGATCGTATAGGCGCTGCAAGTCGGCTGAAAACGGCAAGTCGGGGGCAGAACACGCGACGGGCCCCATTGCCAGCATCGCACGCAAAAGATGAAAACCGCTTTCATCCAGCCTGGCCCAGCTTCTTCGCCAGAAATTTCAGGCCTTTTTCCAGATCGGCCCTCAAGGTGGCAAAATCGCTCTCGTTCCTTGTCTTTCGACCGATCATGATATGATCGACGCCGGCGATGCCATGGTCCGGCAGGCTCTGCGCAAGCAGGGCCCGGAAGCGGCGCTTCATGCGATTGCGGGCGACGGCATTGCCGATCTTCTTGGTCACCGTAATCCCGTAACGGAGGCTGTTCGCCGCAACCGGATGATCAGGGCGACGGCGATGCGCTAGCAGGACAAAATGGGGGGTGACGAATCGCTTGCCACGATTGGCAGCGAGAAAATCCGCGCGTTTGCGAATCACTTCGATGGGCTGGTTTGAATCAGCAAATGCCGAATCGGCTGAAGGATTCTTCAAATCCAGATGATCCGGCGATGGGCGTGCTTCGACGGGCGCAGCACGTGCGGTCATTTGCTTTTAGGCAGAGAGCTTCTTGCGGCCACGGCTACGGCGGGCAGCCAGTACTTTGCGGCCACCGACAGTGGCTTTGCGGGCGCGGAAACCATGGCGCCGTTTACGGACCAGACGGCTTGGTTGAAATGTACGCTTCATCGCGATTATCCTAAGTCAAAATTTCGATAAAAAAGGCCGCCATAAGCTGCGGCCGATACGTTGTCGCTGCGATTAGGCAGGCAGGCGCGGAAAGTCAAGCGTTTGCGCTAGACTTTCTTGTCCCGATCGCCGGTCTTCACCTTGCCGAAAATCGGCAGTTCAAAATCGTCGGGCAATGTCTTGTGGTGCCGCCGTCGCATCGCCCAGTCGGTCCATTTGCCATAATGGGGAAAGCGTCGTTTGAAATCGACATAACGTTTCTTCGCCCAACGCGAGTTTTGCAGGACCAGCGCCAAGCCAATCGGAAAGACGATGATGAAACCGGGGCCGGGGATGGCGCCGATGATCGGTGAAATGATGATCAGCGTGAATCCGATGACCGTGAGCACGAATCGCGATCCTGAAGTATATTTCCAGCGCGTATTGGTCATTTTGTCGGTCATCTCGTTCCACTTGGTGCTTTGCGAGCGGAGTCGCAAGTCCGCTTTGTCATCTAAAGCGCGTGAAAGAGATTATTGTTCCCGGCCCATGCATAAGAGCTGAACGAAAGCCTGTGCCGATGCACTAGGAGAACGGTCTGGCGCGAACGCGCTGTCCGGGGTCAATGAACCATCTGGAAGCGGGCCATGTCATTGCGCGACAAGCGCAGCTGTTCCGAAAAGGGTACGCTGTTGGTCAGCGCATAAAATTCCTGAGCGGTGCCCCTTGGAACGCCCATTTCTGCGTAATAATCCAGATATTCCGAGTGGACCGGATCATTGGCCGGATAGTCATTGGCTTCCCGGCCATCCTCGTCCATCCAGCTGTGCACGACAAATTCGGCATCGCGGTGGGCTGTGCGGCGGATACCGGCGAGAAACAGTTCGACCGCGCCGGATCGCACCGAGCCACCCGCCGGCACGTGGGTACTGATGCCGGCGTTGCGGATCATCCGGGCCAGCCTGAGATTGGCCTCTTCGTCGACAGATCCGTCGCAATCGAGCATTTCGATCCGCTTGATCCCCGGGAAATGTTTCATCATCTGCCGGAACAATGCCGGCGTGTAGCTGTCGACCGTGCCCGTCATTTCAACGGTATCGGCCGCAACGACCCGGAACGGACCATATTGGCCATAGGCAGTGCCGGCCGGTTCAGCCCATATGACCGGCTCTTCCAGACCATATTCGAAAATCTCGACCGTTTCGGTGACCGTATAGCTGCCGGCGCTGATTGCGGGCTGGACCGGGAAGAGGAGCAGCGCAAACAGGAGGAAGGCCCCGACCAGAAAACCGCCCCGCGAACCGGCCGGCTCATCTGCTGTTGCGATTATGTCGAGGTGGTCAGTGCTGCTCATCCCGTTTCTCTGTGGTCTGGCGCTTTCCACAAAGTATCGGAGTCTGGTTAGCCGATATTAACCACCCGCCCCGCCCATCGCCCGGTTTTGACCGTTGCGGACATGGGGCGGTTGCTGCTCGACTCATTTCAGCGGCTTTGCCACTATTCCCGCCATGATATTGGGGCGGCTATAATGGTGGCGCTGGTTCAGACGGTGGCCTATCTCGGACTGGAGGCGCGGGGCGTCGAGGTGCAATGTCAGGTTGCGCCGGGCCTGCCCGCGTTCAACGTGGTTGGCCTGCCCGACAAGGCGGTGGCCGAAAGTCGCGAGCGGGTCCGCGCCGCCATTGCGGCGATGGGCCTTTCGCTGCCGCCCAAACGAATCACCGTCAATCTGTCGCCTGCCGATTTGCCGAAGGCCGGCTCCCATTATGATCTGCCGATCGCGCTGGCGCTGCTCGGGGCGATGGGGATTATCGATGCGGAAACGCTGGCGAGCTATCTGGTCGTCGGAGAATTGTCGCTCGACGGCCGGCTGGCTGCCACACCGGGCGTGCTGCTGGCGGCGCTGCATGCCTCGGGCCGCAATCTGGGGCTGGTCTGTCCGGCAATGCAGGGCCCCGAAGCAGCCTGGGCCGGCGATGTCGAGGTGCTGGCTCCGGAGGACCTGCTGGCCCTGCTCAACCATTTCAAGGGCCAGTCGATATTGTCCCCGCCGGAAACCGGTGATGCGCCCGAACCGGATTACGGTCCGGACCTGAAAGAGGTAAAGGGGCAGGAGACTGCCAAGCGGGCACTCGAAATCGCCGCAGCCGGTGGTCATAATCTGCTCATATTGTAGCTTATTAAATTATCTAAGATTTTGGCAGGAAAGCTGGATAAACAGTCCATCTGGTAAGAATTTCTCAGTTCCGGTTGGGGCGCATTTCTTAAATTGTTGGTTGGCCCTGACGAATGCATCTATGTACGCTTGATCTAATGAACGGTCTAAATGGTTTACCTCCACGGTAACTAACTCGGCTGATGCGGGTAACTGAGAGTTTGATTCACTCTTTTGACGGGAGCTCTGCTGCCGATCAAACGCAGGTCGTTCTATAAAATCAAACGGTTCGGAAGCCACAACTTCCGTTGTCACAGGCTCTTCCGAAACTTCCTCGTTATCCAATAGCGGGGCTTCACTCGCGACTGTTTGAGTATCTTGCAATTCTTCAAAGCATCCTTCCAATTTTACGTCTGCAGCAGGAATGGATATATTTTCCGTTGAAAAGTACATCACTAAATGCCCATCCAATTGTCTCCACTGCCCATCTCCTCGGAAGGTCGAAACGACGTCGCAGCCGTTCCCGATGTATATCTTTTCGTGCCCTTGGGTCAGTATTGCGCCATCGGCATTGAGTGAAACAAGATATCCTTCTTCATTGGCTGGCGCTGAAGATTCATCCGAAGCGGAAGCAGATTGCAAAGATGTGCCTGCGGCAAAAAACACAGAAAATGCGATGGCAGCTACTACATAAAAAATTGTAGAATAGAGAAAATGAACAAAACTGTGGTCCCGTCTACGACCGGAAGCCCACACTTCACCTTTTTTAGGCCACAAGTACCAAAGTTCAGCTAACAGTTTACCGGGAATATTATATATTTTTAGCACCGCATCTCTCCCTCTGAACGCATCACAGCCGATTATTCTTTATGCATCAACAACTTTTCTCATCGCGTTGGAATCGACTTCGATATATCGTTGAGTCATCGCCAACGACCTATGGCGAGCAAGCTCTTGAACGTCTCGTATGCTTCCCCCGAACAGACCAATGTTTCTGGCTGCATTGGTAATGAACGTTCTTCGTCCTGAATGGCTGGAACATCCCAAGAACCCCAATTGTCGATACCAATCAAAAAACAGATTCACGATAAACTGTGGGTCGGTTTCCAATGACCGCTGGGTTCGAATGATCCGGCTATCGAGATCTGTTTGTGGGTCCTGCTCCTTCATCACAGATAGAGCGTCGCGAATGTCTCGGGCCATTGGAATAGCACCCCCGCTGTTTCCTTTGGAAGCGCTGTCAGTTAATCTGATCAGGTCGCTGATTGCTCCATCGGCATCCAACACCATGGACCATTTTAGCTGGGCGATTTCCTTTGCCCGTAGACCGGCTTTAACCGACAGCAAGAATATTAGCTTATTGCGGTCGGCAAACCGGGTATCTGCAATGAATCGTAGGGTGGTTCGAATTTGGGCTGGTGTCAGCGCCTTGGCCTGTTTCTGAAGCATCGCCACCCTTATAATATTATGTCAACACATTGTTTTATAATGACAATATATCCAAGGCTCAAGGCGTCATTGGCTAGGCTGTTGATATCACGGGTAAATCTAGCCGTTCGTTATATTATTAACATTTCCTAACGAAACCGGCCTTCCTAGCCCGGGTTAATGTCCGAAAATCGATGCAGAGCCGTCGTCTCGGAGAAAATGTAGACACTCCGCTGACGACCCAGTTTCTGCCGTTCCGAGGAGGTTTTTGCATGCCAGATACCGGACATTCTGTCATTCACATCTAAACAGTAGAAAGTAAGCAAAGGTGAGCGTACGCGATATCAACCTGAAGCCGTATCTATCATAGGAAGCAGGCTGCTATTGCGATGTATCTGATTATCAAATAGCAGAAAACCGCTCGATATCGGTAATCCGGCCCGAAACAACGAGCTCGTCATTCGGGAAAATGAGGGTGTCGGGCACAGCGTGAATGAAATCCTTTCCTTCGCGTTTCACGCCCACCACAGTCACATTATATTTTTCGCGGCATGCGCTCATCAATAGCGGCAAGCCAACGATCACTTCAGGCGCAGCTAGCTTGGCGATTGCAAATTCGTCATCAAAGGAAATGAAATCGAGCAAGCGCTCATTGAGCAAGTGCGCGACCCGCTCGCCCATCCGCTGCTCTGGAAAGACAACATGGCGCGCCCCAGTGCGTTCCAAGATGCGAGCGTGCTTCTCATTGCTGGCTTTTGCCCAGACATTAGTTTGGCCCAGATCAGACAGCGCAAGGACAGTGAGGACGCTAGCTTCGATATCGCCACCTATGGCCACAACCGATGCTTCAAAGTCCAGCACTCCCAGTTGTTTTAGCGTCGCGGGGTCGGTGCAGTCGGCCTCCAGCACTTTAGTAATCTCGGGTGCAAATTCCTGTACCCGCCGGGCATCGGTATCGGCGCCAAGTACTTCGTGACCCATCCGCTCCAACGTCCTTGAAACGGCGCCTCCAAATCGGCCGAGGCCAATGACCAACACAGGTTTGCGTTTTCTAGCCGACAATGGGATTCTCCTCAGGATAGCGATACGGGCGCCCGCGACTGCCCAAGGCAAGCGCCGTGGCAACGGTAATCGTTCCGACCCGTCCGACAAACATCAACGCTACGATTACCAGCTGCCCAGTCGGAGGCAAATCTGCGGTGATGCCGGTTGACAGGCCAACGGTTGAAAAGGCGGAAATACATTCAAAAAGAATTTCGTCCAGAGGCAGCGAACTAATGGAAGCGATGTAGGTGGTTGACGCAAATATGAGCGTCGCGGCCAAGATAGTGACCGACAAGGCTTGGCGCTCGACCGCATGGCCAAAGCGACGCTGAAATAAACCTGCATCGCGGCGGCCTAAGATTTCAGACAACAGGATTGCGAATAAAACGAAGAAGGTCGAGATCTTTATGCCGCCAGCGGTCCCGGCGCTGCCTCCACCAATGAACATCAGTAGATAGTTGACCATGATTGTCTCGTCTTCGAACGCACCAACGTCGAGACTGTTGAAACCCGCCGTACGCGGCATGGCAGAATGGAAAGCAGCATTTAGCAGCTTCTCACCCAATGTCATCGATCCCAAGGTTGCCAAATTATCCCATTCCATCGACAGAATGGCAAGGAAACCGAATACAAGCAGCACCAAGGTTCCTGCCACGGTGATTTTCGTATGAAGTGACCAGCGGCGCCACTTGAGACGGTTAGAACGAATATCCTGCATCACTGGAAAGCCGAGGGCTGTCAGGATCACCGCAAGCATTATCGGACCCAGAACGAACGGATCTGTCTGATATCCCATCACGCTGTCTGAGTGGGTCGAAAATCCAGCATTGTTGAATGCGCTAACCGAATGAAAGACACCGTGCCAAATCGCCTCGTCGACTGGCATGGCATAGAAAGTCACCATGCGAAGGGACAGAATGACGGCGATGATCGCCTCCACGCTTATGGTAATCAGAAAAATCAGTTTGAGGACAGAAGCGGCATCACCGGTTTCCAATCGACTTCGTTCGATCTGCGTGGCCATCCTATCTCGAAGGCCGAAGCCTCGTCCCGCCATAAGACCGAATAGCGTTGCTGCAGTCATGATGCCCAAACCGCCAATCTGGAACAGCAACAATATCGTAACCTGACCGAAGGTGGACCAGTAGGTCGGGGTGTCAACCACGATCAGGCCGGTCACCGCGACGGCCGATGTTGAAGTAAACAATGCCGTTAATAGAGGAGCGCCGATGCCTTCATTCGTCGCAATGGGGAGGCTTAGAAGAATGGTCCCAAACGCAATCGCGCCTAGAAATAGCAAGGGAATCAATCGGATCGGATCGCGGAGGCCCATATTCCAAGCACTTTGCACAGAATGCTTCAATAAATTACAGTGCTATCCACTGATCGCGAGCTGTATAGCCGCCACAAGTGTTACAATCAAAGCAATTCGATCCATCATCCCGGTGGGATGGACTGCCGCTTTTCAAATTTTCTTGCTGAAAGCCGACTGAGAACTTACCACCCCAGTTTCGGTCATTCGATCGCCTTCCAGCATAGCCTAAAAGCTGACCGCCTGCTCTTTGAAGTTTTCGAGGAAAGCCGCCCGTCAGCAAACAACCCAGCGGTTATCGTTCTTACGTCATCATTCGTTATGAAAAGCGTATTTCCTAACGAAACCGGAAATTAAATTGGCATGCCTGCGCGAAGTCATTAGGCAGCAATCACGGACGATTTTGCGATTTCGCTAAGGAATAACCAAGTTGTAGAGCGCAGCTGCTGCTACCCATAAGCTCCACAGGCTAAAAGCTAACAATAAAAAAAGTTCAAGCGGATACGCATCACGCGTCGCAGGCGCACCCTTTACCCTTTTTGCACACCTTATCGCGAGAAATACAGCTATCGCCGCAGGCTTTACCTTTGCTGCATGTTTTACAGCAGGCGCTAGTTTGGGCTAAAGCAGCTCCCGATGAGCACGGATTGATCGACGCAGGTCCTAATAAGCCAATTACTAGCGCGAAGGACACGAAGATTGATTTCACGACAGATACCCCCTCCTTATGGTTCTCTCACACCCTAGAGCGATTGTCGAATCTAGCGTTTGACAGATGTGGCCAACAAATCCTTCGCCGCTCTTGCTCCGTCTCTATAAACGCGCTTCGCTGCTTAGGAGTAAAGCGGGCAGATACTAATACGTGCGCGGTAGATTCTTGCGTTTGGAACCGTTTTCTGACTATCGACTGGTATCGGCCTGATCCTGATATTGGAAAACGGAGCAGATATGCAGCCACCAAAACCTAATGCCAGAGATTTTTTCGGCCAATCGACGCTCGATGAAGGCCTATCAAGCCTACAAACCCATTTCGCCGACTGGGAAACCGCAGACGATCGAGGAAAACACAGCCTGTGGAAGCTGCTTGGAAAAGCATACGCGCTAGGAAGCGAGATCGCAGAAAACGATCTAATCAGATCTGCCCTGATATCCAAAGTTTCGGATGATCCAGATGTTGCCGCAAGCAATCGGTGGAATGCCGAGACAAAACATCCGTTTGATCTGTTATTGGTATTGCTGCTTGGGCTGACAGAAGAAACCAAGGCCACCAAGAGCCAATGGCTTCGGACGTTAAAAACGGCTCAAACACAGAGTATCGATCCTACGCCAGAATCATTTTTGGCTTGGATAGAAAAGTTGGGGGGTGTTGACGCTGCGCTCAAACTCGGAAGAAAGCCAAGACCACCCAAACTAAAATTAAGCGAAATGGTTACGGCAATACCCGAACCCGACAATTTCGAAAACTTGGCCTTTGATATGCCGCTCAAGTTGAGCGACGATGATCTGCCTGAAGGGTACGGGCTTGTTATCGTCAAAAAGACCAATGACGGAGACCAACTGTTGCCCCTCGGCACCATCGTTAACGAGCGGCAGGTATCTGAAGCAGTGAGGACATTCGTTGCTGAGCTGGCGCGACAACAACGCGAAAATGAACGGCTAGCCTGCCAAGAGGAGGAAGATAGAGAAAAATTGATGCGTAAGAAGGCTAAATCAGCGTATTACGCTATCGAAAAGAGTAAGCGATGGACCACCGAATTCGAGGAATTTTTTGAAGTGTGGAAAGTTGAAAATCCAGACGAGGACCGGCAGCCCCGCAATCCTTACTCTGTTCCCTCATCCAGTCAGTAAAACCACATGTTTCAACGCTCCGCGTTAATCTGCAGTCAGGTACCAGCCTGATCAACGGTTAAGAGTCTTTACCTTCGGGTCGCCGCCGTTGGTTGTGTTTGAGAGACTTTTAGGCCGATAGGCTATCTACACTTCCATAAATGTTCCACTTATGTTCCATTGACAATATGGGCCACTCACCGATTCTACCAAAGGCATATCAGACTGTCGGCAAGATGCACGAGGCGGACATATCGATTAAAGCCTACTGCCAGAAATGCCGGGAGGCGTTCAAGGTTGACCTGGTCGCAATTATTATGACGAAGGGCCCGGACTATTCGCTAATCGGCCGTCATCCGATTTGCAGGATTTATGACTGTGAGGGCCGCTGCAGCTTTCTAGTGTCCGCAGGACGAGGAACCCCCATGGTAACGCTCGATCGGTGGCAAAAGGAAGGTCAGGTATGATTGGTTCGTCGTGAAGCGAGGACAAGAATAGCGTGACCAAATTGTCTATATGGTGCGCCCTAAGCATCGGATCACTTCCATTTTCCTGTGAAAATAATTGCAAGAATCTGCTTTTTCCGTCTCACCCAAGCATAAATACAATTATACCCTGAAGGCGAAAGCCAAGGTTTGGCACCAAATGAAGGCCACTTTGCTGCGGAAGAAGACGTAGCGCTGAAGTCCCCTCGGGTCAGGGCAGGGGCAGAATCGATCTAGTCCGCTGCAGGCGGTAAATTTTGGTCGATGGCAAAGCAAACCAACGCGATATGTTGGAATGCACGATGGCGGCACTGAGAAAAAGCAACCGCCGCGCTCAAGGATTTGTGGCTCTATAGCACCTTGAGCGAACCGCTGGAATGTAGCGGAGCGTAAAAGGAGACCGGCCAGCCGCCCTTACCTCGCCGAGGTTGTTCTTATGGAGTGTGAACGGACGTTTACGGTAAACAAGTCCCGATCACATTGTTCCCCGCGGAGGGAATAGTGTGACCGAAACGTCCCGGTAAATTTAATCATCTAGAACCCTAAAAGATTATCAGAATATCGACAATTACTGGTAGTCATTCAACAATGTAGAAATAATATATCATGAAATATTATATTCTACTGTTGATCGTACAAACATAAAAAATAGACAGGCTGAGCCGTCAGGCTCGATGGACCGAAGGGACAGCAGTAACCGAGTTGAACAACATGGCTTTCAAAAGTTCTTTATTGTTCTTCAATGTGCCTTGTTTAATGCTTAAAAGCGGCTCTCGTTGATCGAATGAATAATTATCGTTCCCCAGAGCATTACCACTCGTTGACGCCTTATAGCCGATTTTATCAGCAATTTAGCGACGGTAAAGGTATGCATCGGGAACGTATGTACGTCAGCTTGTGGGCCGGTAGCGGCCTGGCGACTTTCGGGCGGCCCTGATCCGATAGCTGACATTCAATCGTGTTCGATTGACCCATTGGCTTACGACTAACGTCAGGCCTTCCTCAGCTTTTGGGCACTCCATAATAATCTATCAGTAATTTGGTCAGCTGCTCGCCTCTAGTGCTTAACCGCACGATGTCATCTTCCTTCATCGCGCTGAAATTGGTCGGATAGTCGAAAGTTTGCCCGCGACGTACTAGGTCATGTGGCATTGACGGCAGTTTCTCGTCGATCTGGCCGAGATAGGGGAGTAGGAAGCCTTTGATCTGTCCTGTTTCCCGCATCCTGTGAAGCAGTTCGTAGGAAAGCGAATGCGTTCGCCGGTGGATGGTATTGACCGTCGCAATCATCCGGTCAGCCCAAAGGTAAGAATTGTCTTTTCCGGATGGCATCCCTTGTCCAGCGTCGCAGGCTATAATGAACTCGACATCGTGCACCGCAATGCTGTGTTCCGCAGAACGCCCGGGCAGCAAGCAGGTGATGCCGAGATTGTCGTAGATTCCGCCGTCGGTCAGCAGAACCCGGTGCTTTTTTGTTACCCCTTTCTTCTCGAACGTGAGCGTTTGGTCGAAGGACGGGAGCGCTGCGGGGTAGCAGGCGGACGCGGCAACGGCTTTGGACACTAACGGTACTTCACCCGTCAGCGCTCCGAACCTCCATGCACCGGACTTCTTCGATCCAAACCGGAATGCCGTTCCGGTGGTAAGTTCAGCCGCATTGATCTCGATATCCAGACCGGGCCTCGCGACGTCAGCAATTGTAACGTTTTCGAATACGCGCTTTCTCAGGTGACGTTCGAAAGCAGTGGACCGACTGGCGAACCGTGGCACCGGCGCCTGCAGCCATCTTCGGGCGGCGAGTGGAACTAATCCTCCAATACCGATCTGCGAAAGGCCCATGCCGATCAGACGTATCGCACCGCCGATAGTCGCGAATGAACCCGACAATAACAGCGCGGCGACGATCTTAGGTGTCTCCAGCGAGAATAACGTCTGACGTGCGATCCCGCTCAATAGGCCTCGCTTCAGCAACGAGATTACGCGTTTTTCGAATTCTTCGAAGGGTTCGTCATGGAAGGCGTACAAAGCGGCGATGACACTGCCCCCCGACACCGATGACAATACGGTGACCCGGTTCAGCACGCCACTTTTGTGCAGGGCACGCAGGCATCCGAGATGGAACGCGATGGCCCGTGATCCTCCACCTGACAGTGCAAGGCCAATCTTAGGCATCTACGCTTCCGATCAGCTGCTCGAATTCTTCTGTACTGACGATCATAATGTCCCGGCGTTTAAAAAGGTAATACGAATATGTAGGCCGGGCGGCGCTATGCCCCACAATGAGCATCACCACATGCCGCGGAGGATTGGCTTGGACCCGCAAAAGTTTCGCCATAGCGAGTAGGTCTTCATCGCTTGGCCGGCCTTGTGATACGGGATGTGTATGCCAGAGCCCAATGAAGCGGCTGGACCCACCACTTTGCCTTTTCCGCTTTTCGTTCCATTCACGGGTTTCTTTTGTGCCGCATTCGAACTTTGTCTCATTGGCTACACTGTCCGATGGTGGTCCTGACGCACCATCGACGTAAATCCGACGATGCGCTTCGTCGATCTCGCCGAAGAGCAGTCCGCCCGTCTCCACGTTTGCAGATATCTTCCGCGCGTTCTGCCTGACATGATTGGCCAAATCCTGTTTCGCGATTCTGGTTTCCAGCACTTGGTAGTTGTGATTGATCTCCCGCGTGACGCTGATCCCAGAGAAGACGCTTCCAAGTGCTCCATCGCTTGCATGGTCAGTCCACACTGCCGGAATGAGGTCGCAGCTTGCTGCGTCCCGACGGAGCTCGGCGATGCGTCTGAACGCCAAGTTTAGCAACATACCTGCATGCGCGCTCATATCGGATGCGGACGCCCTGAAGGTGGGACTCGAACAACCTGGTTCGGGCTGGAACGGCACACGATCAGCGGGCTTGGGCCAGAAGGCACGCACTGCAGCGTGGTTTATCTTGTCTTTCATAAACCGGATCTTCGATGATCGGTCGATGCCGATGATTCCGAAGGGGAACTCCGGCATCTTTACTATGACGGAGCCGCACTGCGCCGCGCCACTGACCGATACTGATATAAGCGGAACCGTGAGTGATGAGTTCCGGAGCGTGCTTTCTAGGCTGTGCGCCACGCTGGCAGATGCGGTTGCGTTGATGATGAGATCGAAGGACCCGTCGGCAAGTGCTTCATCAAGTTGTGGTGCTAGATTGTAGGTCTTTGAAGTGATTGCAGTAGATAATCCCAAAGCTATTAGGCTGCGTGCCAACTGCTGGGATTTGGAATAGCCCACATCGCTATCGGCGAATGATTGACGAACGAGAATGCCTGGTGAGACCACCCCGTTGTCGACGATCTCAAGCTCTGTTGCTCCAGCCCTCACGATGTGTTCGGCGATGGGCGAACCAAGGGCCCCACACCCTAGAAGCAGGACGCGCTTACCAGTCAGCATGTTGATGGAGGTGCCGACATCCCTTCGGTTCGTGACCTCGGGTCTCGCCTCGAACTTGCGGCACCACAAAGTTTCAGCCGTCACCATCCATTTTGCAACGGCTTTGATAGCATCGCTTTGGTCGGTGACTTCTTCGATGATATCTTTGAGTGCGTTCACCGCGTCGGTATCTATTTCCCAAGCGGTGAGGTGCTGCCTGATAGGCCCACCCGCTTCCTTGCGGCGCATCGGCGCACCGATTATCAGATGGATGTTCGCATCGCGATCCGCCGGTCCGGCTAGATCCCTTAGGCATGGATAGATGATGTCCATAGTCACACCGGCCGCATCCAATGTTCCAAGCAGGCCATCGACTGTCGATGGGTATTCCATCGGCAGGTCTTGACCGAGCAGGATCGCAGCAGCTATTTTTTCGTTTTCACCGAGCGGTTCACCCGAACCCAATTCCCGCCATTCCTTGACGTCGAACCGGCCTTTCCGCTTCTGCGTCAGTAGGGCCTCACCGATCCACGGCGCACCGCCTTTCGGTACATTGGGCGTATCGACCGGAAAGACGAACGTTGTGTCCGATGTCGAATATGCGACAGGCGGATGAAGCGGTGCGTCGTCTGCGTCGAGTTCGCCCTTTCCAGCAGCGATCATCCATTGATCAACGCGCTCAAAGAAGTCGTAAAGACCGCCTTTTGGCGACCATTCCGTTTCACTGGATTGGTAGAGGCAGATATATCTTCCCCACTGGACATGGGGTTCGCCAATATATCGAGAATGGGCGAAGAATAGGCTCGGTACCTCGAACGGGAAGCGCCTGGGTAAGAGGAGTTGCACCGGTTCACGGTGGCGGAAACGGAACCCGGCATCTGTTCGATATACGCGTGTCGCTAGCGATAAATCGCATCGAAGATGGCTCTGGTCCTTGAACAAGACCGGCTCGGCCCTGAAACTCAATGCTCCGTTACTGGCATCGATGATGTCGTGAAGTTGGGACAGGGCCAAGACCTGTCCATCCGTCAGATCCATCAGTCGGAGCCAAACCCTAGCTTGTCCTGCGGTACATCGTCGCTTCCGCGCGAATCCTTCACGCCGACAAGTAGTGCGCTTTTGGAAGCGGTATCTGACTGCTCCTGCGCGCTGTCGGCATCATGTTGAACCAGATTGGCACCATCGAGTACGAAGAGCAGCGCCTCTGCCGAATCGCCGTCGTCATGCGTGCATACGAAGCCGCCTCCTGCGATCTCCGAATAGCGGTCCTTCGCCTTCGCGTGTGGAGGATTATCGCCACTCTTGTTCGTGGACGGAACACTAAGACTGCTGGCAACGATCACTCCATCGCCCACTTGCAAGCGGTCCAGATCGTCGAGTATGTCTTGCTTCAGAACCTCTTTCTCATCCTCTGTCTGATACATGACAGACTTGCTGCAATGATGTGGCGCCAAGAGGATCTGCCATTTCAGGTTCTCTTCGTTGTTGTTCTTTGTTGTGATATCGAGAATTTCGCGGATGGTCGGATATTTGTGGTCGCCGAACAGCAGCACTCCGCCCTCTTCTGGATCGGCGCCGAGCACCACCTGCATGACCAGGCTGGTATCATTACGGTCCCCAACGATCTCGTCCTTTTTGAACGGGCCGTGGATGAACACACGAAAGTCATCGCTCAGGTCCTCGCCATCCAGTTCGGTGACGGTGTTCCCGGGTATACTGAAAAATTCGGATGGAAAGTCCTTGTATTGGTCTTCCTCTAGCAGCGTGTCGTAGCCGATCAGACGAACCCGGTTCCCGTCACCTGGGTCCCCACCAGCCTTGATGGCTGCCTCGACACGGCGGTGCGCTTCATCGCGGAACGCTTGAGCGTCGTCGCACATCGAGGTGTCGTCATCGTCATGTTCGCGGAATACCCTGGGAGTGAACCACAACTCGCCTATCGTGACCTGTTCAAGCAGGTCGGAGAAACCGAGGATGTGATCCTCGTCTGGATGGGTCAGAGCAAATCCAGAGAGATAAGGCATGTCACCACGCTGCGGAAGGTGCTCGACAAGCCGGTCCACTATAGGTGCTTGATCAGATTCATCATCCTCGGCTTGCGTCGTTGAGCGCAAGTCGACCTGAAACATCACCTCGTCTTCTTTGATAACAAATGTTGTGCTGTCACCAGTGCCAACCGGCCAGAACAATACACCGCGCTCGTTGAACATCGCAAATTCTCCGTAACAGATCGGAATTTCTACCACAGCCCCGAGCAGAATGAAACAAGAACAAAATAATTTTAGGTGGAAAGCAGCGAGCGAGGGCGATCTGTCGAGCCAGTAGCAATACCGCCAACCAATAAAATTAGCACCAAGCTTCAAAATCAGCTGTAAGTCGACCGCTTTTCAGCATGTTGACAGCTTACATTTATGACCGACTCTGGGGCGCGAAGCAGACACCGGTGAATGACCGGTTTACGACTTCGGCAATCCCCATTGCTTCTTGGACAACTCGAATTCCGCCGATGATTCAAATGGCAAAAATTGCCAAATTAATGGATCAAATTTGTGTATCGACCCGTTGTGGTAACGTAGGTTGATTTCAAACGAGAATCGATGACATAGCTTTTCGAAATTTCTATAAGATCGGTTGAAAGATGCGAACCATTCGGGATTGCCATTCATTAGTTCAATCGGCTCGTGGGAAGTCGGGGTGATCGTAATATGATCGATCAACAGACGCATTTCAGCGGCAAGTTTTTTCCGTAGCATAACATTTTCAGAGCTAGATTGGTCTCGTTTCAGCTTTTCAATCAGCTCATCGCGCGCATCGGCAAAACGTTGATCTTGAAATTTCTCCAGTTGATTCAGTTCTGCTTCATTTAGTTTTTTTGCTTGTTCCAGTTCGGCCTGTTGCTTTTCAGATTCCGTCAATTTTTTCACCAGATTAGGTAAGGGGGCGTTTCCCATTCCAATCGCAGAAACGAAATTATTAATCTGTTTGTTAACGGACTCGATTTGTCGATCCAACTCAGCGTTGATTGATTTCAGGTTGCCTGTCTTTGTCACCGATGATGTGTCATTCAAGATCGCTTCAAAATCGATCGATTTGATAGCTTCAATAATGGCTGGCTCTAGGTCCGAGTACCGCCAAGAGGGAGCCTTACATTTCCCCTTCATCAAGCTGACCGAGCATTGGATGTATTGCCCCCCTTTGGGACCCTCACCCTTGTTTATGTATCTCATCCCAGCGCCACATCGACAGCGCAGGAGACCACTGAAGATATTTCTGTTTTCAGTTCCTTTTCGGCCGGAGCCACTTATCTTGCGATTTGCGATAGCCAGTTTGGAAGCTCTGAAAAGCTCATCACTGATTACCCTCGGATAGTAGTTTGGCACCTCGTCGCCGTCTGGGACTTTAATTCGTTTGTCCTTTACGACAGCAAATCTCATAGGCTGAAATTCACCTAGGACAGACCTGTTGGAAAGCAACTTCTTAATATACGATTCGTGCCAAATACGGCCAGAGCCCCAAGGTTTTTCTTGCCGTTCATTTAGCTTGGTAGCGATGGAATAGGCTCCCCAACCATTGCTAGAGAGAGAAAAGATTTCTTGTAGCAATTCTACCCGATCACTGATGGGTTGGATTTTTGTCAGATCAGATGAATATGACAGCCAGCCAGGAATTCGTTGCTTAGTTACTTTCCCAGACTGAATAGCCTTTCGCTTTCCTTCCCATGCGGATCTCATCCGCTTCGATTTTACTTTAGATTCATCGTGTGCTCGCATCATTGAGCCAAGCGCTAAAAATAGCACTTGCGGAAAATTCTCAATTGAATCCTGAGAATACTTTTGACCGTCTGCAAGCGTAACAACTGTGATGCCGCCATCAATGATCTTTTTGAGCAGATCGAACGCTTGCAAAGCATCAGCTCTTGAAAGTCGATCCAAAGACTCAAGTATCAGAAAACTTCCGGTATCAATTTTCCCTTCTTCTATTGCTGTGAGAAAGAGTGACAGTTTGCCATTTTTCGCGTTGGCGCTTCGAAACGCAGAGACCCCGATATCATTAATGATATCCTGAATTTCCAGATTATTGTCTTCGGCGTATTTCACTGTATCGCGATATTGCCGGGCAGCTGAATCTCCCTTGAGCTGCTCTTTTGTCGACATTCTGATGTATGAGTATGCTTTGTTCATCGATTTAACGTATATCATAAATTAATCAGCTATAATAGGCTGATGAACGGCCCTCCGGGATCGGGCAAGTCGCTGCTCGCCTCCTGTCTGCCCGGCATATTACCGCCGCTTTCCCCGTCCGAAGCGCTGGAAGTGTCGATGGTGGCATCGGTGGCCGGCACGCTGGAAGGTGGCCAGATGTCGCGCCAGAGGCCCTTTCGTGCTCCGCATCACAGCGCATCGATGGCGGCGCTGGTCGGTGGCGGGCTGAAGGTGCGACCGGGAGAAGTCAGCATGGCCCATCTCGGCGTTCTGTTTCTCGACGAATTGCCGGAATTCCAGCGAGCGGTGCTTGATTCGCTGCGGCAACCGCTCGAAACCGGGGAGGTCAGCGTTGCCCGGGCCAATGCCCATGTCACCTTTCCGGCCCGCATCCAGATGATCGCGGCGATGAACCCGTGCCGTTGCGGCCATCTCGGCGATGCCGCGCTGGCCTGTTCACGGGCACCACGTTGCGCGGCCGACTATCAGGCCAAGGTCTCCGGACCGTTGCTCGACCGGATCGATCTGCACATCGAAGTGGAAGCCCTGTCTGCCGCTGATCTGACCATGCCTGCACCGGCCGAGGGTTCGGACTGCGTGGCCGTGCGGGTCGCCCGGGCCAGATCGATCCAGAGTCAGCGCTATCTCGATCTGGACGCTCGGACCAACAGCGAGATAGACGGTGAGACGCTGCAAATATATGCGACGCCCGACGAGCCCGGACAGGCGTTGCTAGGGCAGGCGGCGGAAGCGATGCGACTAACCGCGCGCGGTTATACCAGAGTGTTGCGCGTATCCCGCACCATCGCCGATCTAGCCGGCGCAGCGGATATTGGCCGAATTCATGTGGCCGAAGCGCTCAGCTATCGGAGACAGGCGCCGCGCAACTGATGCTGGCCGCGCAATCGCGAGAACGGGCAGAATGGCAATGCGAGGGTATCGCCGTCAGGCCGCCCGATCGTCCGAAGTCAGCTCCAGTGGAATGGCCATTTCTTTCACGTCCACTGTCGACTTGGCAAGATTTGGCGATTTGCTGCTGCGATGCTTGAACTTGCCGTCGACATGGCCACCCTGCTCTATCGTCACATTTTCATAGGTGACGTCACCGCCGATACGGGCGGTGGAGGCAATGGCCAGGTCGCCAGCGTCAATCGACCCCTCGACCGCGCCGGACAGGCTGGCATTCTGGGCAACAATCGCGCCCTTGATCTTGCTTGACGGGCCCTGGACCAGCGACAGGCATTTGACGTCGCCGATGACTTCTCCGTCGATATGCAGATCGACCTTCGATTCGATATTGCCGGTGATGACGATACCGTCGCCGATGATCGAGAAACTCGACCCGCTGCTGCCGCTGCTTCTAGCCACGGTCGGCGCCTGACTCGGTGCGTTTCGGTGAGCTGGCGCGCTGTCGCGCGATGGCTTTGATCTTGAGAACATCACTATTCGCCTCTAAAAATGGTCGGGGGTTGATGGCGCGTCCGTTTAGCCGCACCTCGAAATGCAGATGGGTGCCGGTCGAACGCCCGGTGCTTCCCATAGCCCCCAGTTGAATTCCCTGTTCAATCTTCTGGCCGGTGGTTACGCCGATCTTCGATAAATGCGCATAACGGGTCATGAGGCCGTTGCCATGCGTGATTTCCACCGTCTTGCCATAGCCGGATTTCCATCCGGCATGGGTGACCTTGCCGCCGGCGGCCGCGAGGATCGGAAGGCCGCGAGGCCCCTTGAAATCAATGCCGCTGTGCATCGCGCCGCCGCCGGTAAACGGGTCGCGACGATAGCCATAGCTGCTCGATATCATTCCCGTGCTGGAAGGCTTGCCAGACGGAATCGCGATCAGCGTCCGCTCCAGTGCGTCCATCCGCTGCAGCGCCAGATTGAGCCGTTCGAGCGTCGGGTGCAGTTGCTGGTCCTTGTTGCTGAAAAAGGGAATCAGCGGACCACCCATGGCTGCCATGGAATTCTTGGTCAGTTTCTCGGGATTCAGGCCAAATTTGCGGATCGCTTCCTCGGCTTGCTTGGTGCGCTGGATTGCGGCCATGGTGAGGCGCCGGGCGAATTTTATCTGCCGGGCTTCCAGTTCGGCCAGCCGCGCTGCTTCGGGGAAGGCGGCGCTGATCTTGCGGGTGTTTTCGAATAGTTGCTCATCGGCCTGTTTCTGGGCCGCTGTTTCGGCGGCCTCCGTCTGCTCGCCGACAAACTGCTCGGTCATCTGGTCGAGAACATCCTGCCGTTGCTTGAGATCGGCAGCAACATCTTCAATCGAAGCCTTGTAACTGGCGACCCGGCTTTCGGTGCTGTTGACCTCGGCTTCTTTCTGGGCAAGCGCCATGCGTTCGCTTGTCACCGTCAGTTGATTGACCATCATGGCCAGCGTGACCAGAAGCCAGAATATCAGCGCCGCCGCGACAGTATAGAAGAGACGTTTCTGCAATCTTGCCGAAATCGTCAGAAAACGGACCTGTCCGTGCGATCGCATGAAAAATTCGCGATCCGTAAACATATGGTCCAGCCGGGCTTTTAGCCCTTTTCCGGTATTTTGTTTGTGCATGACCCGCCGTAGCTATTCGTAATCCCCGATGGTTCGCTAGCAGAGGGTAGCCGGGCTGGCGACTCACAGCGGGCCGACTCGTGACGAGTCGAACGAGTCATACGATGAATTGCACGATATCGTCTGATATGTCTGCAGAAAAGGCGATTCGCGGGAACGGACTGTTGCTCCGGGACAAATTTTTCTTGCCGGAATATGTGGCGATTGTGGGTTAAATTGCCGCCGCCGCCATGCTAGCAGCCCCTCTATGACTGAATCTGCAAAACTGATCACCGACATGGGCCGCAAGGCACGGGCTGCATTCTCGAAGCTGACCGGCGTAAGCGATGCCCAGAAATCTGCCGCCCTGAAAGCGGCTGCGCGTCATCTGCGCGCCAATCAACAGACCATATTGGCCGCCAATCAGCGCGATGTGGAAAGCGCCCGGGAACGGGAACTGAGTGCTGCCATGATCGATCGTCTGATGATCGATGAAGGCCGGCTTGAAGCCATTGCGTCTGCAGTGGAGCAGGTTGCGGACCTGCCCGATCCGGTCGGGCAGACCATCGATCGCACCGAGCGACCCAATGGCTTGGTGATGGAACGGATCCGGGTTCCCCTGGGCGTTATCGGCATTATTTACGAAAGCCGCCCCAATGTGACCGCCGATGCGGCAGCGCTGACGCTGCGGTCCGGCAATGCTGTCATCTTGCGCGGCGGGTCAGAGGCGATCAACAGCAATCGGGCGATTTTCGAAGCCATGGCGGCGGGCGTTGTCGAAGCGGGGCTTCCGGCCGATGCGATCCAGCTGGTCCAGACCACCGACCGCGCTGCGGTGGGCGCCATGCTGAAGGCCAGTGGCCTGATCGATATTATTATTCCGCGGGGTGGCAAGTCGCTGGTCAAGCGGGTGCAGGATGAAGCCCGGGTGCCGGTGCTGGCGCATCTTGACGGTATCAACCACAGCTATATCGGCAAGGACGCGGCTCAGGACAAAGCGATTGCCATTGCCGTAAATGCGAAGATGCGGCGCACCGGCATTTGCGGCGCCATGGAAACCTTGCTGATTGATCAGGATTATCCCGCGCCCGGCCCGCTGGTGCGCGCGTTGCTCGACGCTGGCTGCGAACTGCGCGGCGACGACAGCATTCTTGAACTGGACGAGCGGATCGTCTCGGCAGAAGCTCCGGACTGGGACACCGAATATCTCGCGCCGATATTGTCGGTCGCGATGGTCAACGGCGTCGACGAGGCGCTGGCGCATATTGCCGAACATGGTTCGCATCATACCGACGTCATCGTCACCGAAGATGCCGATCTGGCCGAACGGTTCATCCTGCGGGCCGACAGCGCGATCGTGATGCACAATGCCTCTAGCCAGTTTGCCGATGGTGGCGAATTCGGTCTGGGCGCGGAAATCGGCATTTCTACCGGAAGGCTGCACGCGCGTGGTCCGGTGGCTCTGGAGGGACTGACGACTTATAAATGGGTGGTACGCGGTACCGGGCAGATACGGCCTTGAGTGGGATTCGGTGAAGACCACCGGCCTGCTCGGCGGATCATTCAATCCGGCTCATGGCGCGCACCGCTCGATCAGCCTGTTTGCCGTCGAAGAACTGGACCTGGACGAATATTGGTGGCTGGTCTCGCCGGGCAATCCGCTGAAAGAAGGGGCCCGAGACATGGCGCCGCTGCATGCGCGGCTGGCTTCGGCCCGGAAAATGGCGCGCCGCAGCAGGATCAAACCGACGGCCATCGAACAGGACCTGGGCACGCGCTATACTTACGACACGCTGCGCAAACTGGTGCGCCGCTATCCGAAACGGCAGTTTGTCTGGATCATGGGAGCGGACAATCTGGCGCAATTCCATCGCTGGAAGGACTGGCGAAAGATCGCCCGATTATTGCCGATTGCAGTTATTTCGAGACCCGGCTATGATGACGATGCTTTTGCGGCTCCCGCAATGGCCTGGCTGCGGCGCTTCGTCCACCCCGCGCGCCAGCGTCGTAACTGGACCAACTGGAGTACGCCGGCGCTGACATTCCTGCGCTATCGTCCCGACCCACGCTCGGCCACCGCGATCCGGATGGCCCGGCCCCATTGGCATCAGCAATATGATGATCGCCGCGTCCGCGACGCGGTGACACACCGGCTGATTGGCCCAGAAGATTAGGATTTAAGTTGACGAAACCGAAGGTAAAAGCTCTGAAATCTGCCACTTCCAAGGAAGGAAAGGCCGAATCAGACGCGCTCCACGCGCTTGTCATGAAATCGCTCGACGATGATCAGGCGCAGGATGTTGTGTCCATAGCGCTGGCCGGCAAAAGCAATATTGCAGACCATATGGTGATCGCCGAAGGGCGTTCGACCAGGCAGGTCGCAGCGATTGCCCAGAAGCTTGCCGAGCGCGTAAAAAAAGCGGGCGGCACCGCGCGAATCGAAGGCCTTGCCAATGCCGACTGGGTATTGATTGATGCTGGCGACGTGATCGTGCATCTGTTCCGGCCGGAAGTCCGCAGTTTCTACAATCTGGAACGGATGTGGGCTGTCGACGAGGAAGGCGATGCGGCGGAAGTCGCCGAAGCCTGATATAGCCGGGCGATGAGGCTGCATATCGTCGCCCGCGGCAAGATCGGCCGCAGTCCGGAAGCGGAGCTTGTCGACCGCTATGTGAAACGGATCGGCTGGGATGTGAAGATCAGCGAGCTTCCGGATCAGGGCGGCAAGATGCCGAAACTGCAGGGCGTAACCAGAATCATCGCCATGGACGAGACCGGTGAAAACTGGACGTCGAAGAAATTTGCCAACCTGCTGTCCACCTGGCGTGATGATGGCACGCGCGAAGCGCGGTTCCTTATCGGTGCCGCAGACGGCCTGAGCGCGGACGAACGCGCCAGCGCAGACCATTTCTTTTCCTTCGGCAAGGCGACCTGGCCGCATATGATGGCGCGGGCGATGCTGGCAGAGCAACTGTTCCGGGCCACCGCTATCATCGCCGGTCATCCCTATCACCGGGAAGGATGAGCAAGATGATACGTGCTGTCTTTGCCCTGATCGTCTTTCTCGGCCTTGCCACTACCGGTGCCGCGCTGCTTTCTGCGCAGTCCTCCGGGCCCAGCCTTTCCGAACAGCAACGCAGCCTGCTGGCCGCACGCGAACAGTCCGAGCGTGCCCGCCAGCGGGCTGCGGCCCTGCGTCGCCAGGCCGATGCGGCCAGCAATGATGCCGACCGGATCGCCGCTGAAGCCGCTGCTCTCGCTGCCCGCATCCAGTCCGCAGAGGCTGATATCAGAGCCGCCCGTACCCGTATTGCCATTGTCACCAAGCTCCAGCAGCGCCAGCGTACCCGGCTGGCGGAAAAACAGGGGCCAATGATCCGACTGACGGCAGCGTTGCAGATGATGACCCGCAAACCGACCGCACTTGCCTTGGTGGAGCCGCGGTCGCTTGACGAGCTTATCTACATGCGCTCGATCCTTTCTGCGGTGATGCCCGAAATTGAAAGGCGGACCGCCAGCCTGCGCGACGAGGTCAGGCAGGGTGAAGCGCTTCGGCAGCAGGCGGCCCGGGCGCTTGCCTCGCTCGACGAAAGCCAGCGTCGGCTGACCGAAAGGCGGCGGCAACTGGCCAGTCTCGAGGCCAGTGAACGGATAGAAGCCCAGCGATTTTCCGATGATGCCGGGATCGAGCAGGATCAGGCGCTGGCGCTTGGCGAGGAGGCGCGCGACATATTGGACCTGATGGACCGGATACGCGAAAGCGGAGCGGTGCGCGAATCACTGGCTGGTCTGGAAGGCCCCGTGCTGCGGCCCGGCCAGGGTGAGGAGCCACCGGTCGACCAGGCTTCGCCGGAGGGCGACCTTGCCAGTGCTTATCGCTTGCCGGTGATTGGAGATATTGTCACCGGCCTCGGCGAGATATCGGATAGCGGCTATCGCTCGCGTGGGCTTACCATTGCTGTCGATCCCGGCGCGCAGATTGTGGCGCCGGCAGCCGGCCGGGTGGCCTATTCCGGGCGCTACCGGGGCTATGGCAATATATTGATCATCGAACATGACGGCGGCTGGACCAGCCTGATCACCAATATGGTGTCGAGCGGTTTAGCGGTCGGCGACCGGGTGGGGCAGGGCGCTCCGGTCGGGCGGTCGGGTTCCGATGATCCGACAGTCACTATTGAGCTGCGGCGCAATGGCAGACCGATCGATATTGCCGCGCTGATTGGCTGAAAAAGGACTCAAGGACACAAAAAGCGTCGTTGGTCGAACGCTTCCGTCATTATTGGTTAAGCTGCTTTGCTTTACGGACGATTCCAGCCTATATTTGGCGCCGATTTAGACCGACAGGACATTATTGATGAAAAAGCCCGTTTTGCAAGCCGCCGCTCTTGTGCTGACCGTCGCGCTTTTGCCCGCGACAACTTCTGCAATTTCGGCCGTCGACGCAAATACCTATCGCGAAATGGAACAGTTCATGAGCGTCTTTGAGCGGGTGCGGAACGACTATGTCGACCAGGTTGACGATGCCGATCTGATCAAGGGTGCCATCGAAGGCATGCTGGCCAGCCTTGACCCGCACAGCAGTTTTCTCGGCGCCCGGGATTTTGAAAATCTGCGGACCCAGACCGATGGGAATTATGGTGGCCTCGGTCTCTCGGTGACGCTGGAAGACGGTGCGGTGAAGGTCATCGCTCCGTTCAAGGACACGCCTGCCGACAAGGCGGGTGTCAAGGCGGGCGACTATATTACCCATATTGATGGCGAACTGATTTACGGTGGCACGCTGGATGAAGCGGTCGATGAAATGCGCGGCAAGCCCGGCGAACCGATCACCATCACGATTGTCCGCCCCGGCCGCGACAAGCCGTTCGATGTTTCCATGAAGCGCGCGATTATCGATCTCAAGCCGGTTACCTGGGAAGTCCGGGACCAGATCGGCGTGATCAGCATCAACAGTTTCTCCAATGACACCGGTGCCGATGTTGCTGCCGCGATTGCCGGTATCGACCAGTCGCTGGGCAAGAAGCCACTCGGCTATGTGCTGGATCTGCGCTCCAACCCGGGCGGACTGCTTGACGAAGCGGTGTCGGTTTCCGATGTTTTTCTGTCGCGCGGCGAAATCGTGTCGCAACGGGGACGCGAAAAATCCGATATCGAACGCTATTTTGCCAAGAGTGGCGATGCCGCTGGCGGGCTGCCGGTGATTGTACTGATCGACGCCGGTTCCGCGTCGGCTTCCGAAATCGTTGCCGGTGCCTTGCAGGACCATCATCGCGCGCTGGTGATGGGTGAGCGCAGCTTCGGCAAGGGATCGGTGCAGACCTTGCTGCCGCTATCCAATGACAGTGCGCTGCGGCTGACCACGGCGCGCTATTATACGCCATCGGGCAAATCGGTGCAGGAAGGCGGGATCGAACCGGATATCAATGTGCCGCAATTGTCCGACCCGGATTACAAGACCCGTCCGCGGTTCCGCGAATCCGACTTGCGCCGCCATCTGGTCAACGAGATCAAGTTGGAAGACGAAGTGCTTGAGGAAGACAGCAAGGATGATCCCCGCTTCACCCAGACGGCCGAGGAGCTGAAAGAGCAGGGCGTGGAAGATTTCCAGTTGCATTATGCGTTGCAGACCATTGGCCGCCTCGGACCCGACGGACTGAAAATGGCGATCAACAAGGCGGCGAAAAAGCCTGCCAAGAAAACTCTGGTCGCGAAAAACTAGGGCCGAAGGATGGCAAGTTTCCGCAACGCTGCCTTGTTGGCGTTCCTGCTGCCGGCGGCATTGCTCGGCGGCGCACTGATTGGCCAATATGGCTTTGGTCTCTACCCCTGCGAGATGTGCATGTGGCAAAGATGGCCGCATCTCGCTGCCATCATTCTTGCTGTGCTTGCGTTGATATTGCGCGACAGATCGGCAGCGCTTTTTCTCGTGATTGCCGCTGCAATCGCGATATTGGTCAGCGGCCTGATCGGCGGATATCATGCCGGAGTCGAATATGGCTGGTGGGAAGGACTGACCTCCTGCGCGACCAATGTGCCGACCGGTGGCGATATGCTGGATTCGATCATGAATGCGCCGCTGACGCGTTGTGACGTTGCGCCCTGGACGCTGTTCGATATTTCGCTGGCCGGATTCAATTTCCTCTTGTCCGCAAGCGGTGCCGTTCTCATTTTGGTTATGCTAGCCAAGCGGCGAAAGGATGCAGGCCATGTCTGAGACAAAATTGGGACAGACGAGAGCGGATATCGCGTCGATGATCCGGGTCAATCAGGCCGGGGAATATGGCGCGGCGCAAATTTATAGGGGCCAGCTGGCGGTGATGGGCGACCATGCGCCGCAAAGCAGTGAAATCCACCATATGGCGGAACAGGAGCAGCGGCATCTCGATGCTTTTGACCAGATGATTACCGAGCGCGGCGTGAGGCCCACAATTTTGCAGCCCTTCTGGAAAGTGGCCGGCTATGCGCTGGGCGCGACCACCGCCGCCATGGGGCCGCGTGCGGCAATGGCCTGTACGGCGGCGGTCGAAACCGAGATAGACAAACATTATCAGGAACAGCTCGATACGCTCCAGGCCGAAAGCGAACCCGAACTGACCAGTAAGATTGCGGAGTTTCGCGAAGAGGAATTGGAGCATAAGGCAACAGCGATTGCATCGGGGGCGGAAGATACGCCCGGCTATCCGGTGTTGAGCGCGGCTATCCGGCTGGGTTGCCGGGTAGCGATAGGATTGTCGAAACGAATCTAGGGAGCGTAGACCGCTTCAGCACCGGTTCAGGCGGGTGTGAACAAAGGAACGATATGATGAAGAATTTTTTGCTCTCCTGTGCTGTGCTCTCCGCTACCGCTTTGTCCGCCGTACCGGCGCAGGCGCAGGATCAGGCAGGAGACCGGGTCAATCAACTGGTTATCTACGGCGATGACCCCTGTCCCCAGAGCAGCGAAGACGAGATTGTTGTCTGTGCGCGCAAGGACGAGGGAGAACGCTACCGCATCCCTGAAACATTGAGAAGCGGCAGTCTTGGCGATGCCAAGAATCAGGCCTGGTCGGAACGCGTCAGATCCTACGAATATGTCGGCGCTTCCGGCACCAGCAGCTGTTCGCCGACCGGCGCGGGCGGCTTCACCGGATGTACGCAAGAATTATTGCGTCAGGCCTATGCCGAGAAGGGCATTGATGACACGGTCAACTGGGGTCAGTTGATCGAGGAGGAACGTCAGAAGCGCCTGTCGCGAATCGACTCCGAAGCCGAAGCGGTGGAAGAGCGCTTGCTGGAAATCGAAGCCCAGCGGGAAGCGCGTGAAGCCGCCGCCGAGGCCGCCAGAGATCGGCTTGATGCAAGGGATGCGGATGCGCTGGAAGCCACCAATGATCTTGCCGTGCCACCGGGGGCGGATGAAACCCCCGGTCCGGATGATGAATGACTAGCTAGCCTTCCGGGCTTCAATCCAGCGGTTCACCTGCGCTTCGAGCATGTCGAGCGGCACCGCACCCTGTCCCAGTACCACGTCGTGAAATTCCCTCAGGTCAAATTTTGCGCCCAGTTCGCTCGTCGCTTTCGCGCGTAATTCGCGGATTTTCAGTTCGCCCATTTTATAGGCCAGAGCCTGGCCAGGCCAGCTGATATAGCGGTTTACCTCGGCCTCGATATTGGCCTCGCTGAGCGCGGTATTGTCGGTCATGAAATCGATCGCTTGCTGCTTGCTCCAGCCCTTGCTGTGAATGCCGGTATCGACGACCAGCCGGCAGGCCCGCCACATTTCATAGGACAGCCGTCCCATATTCTTGGCGGGCGTGTCGTAAAGGTCCATCTCGATACCAAGCCGCTCCGAATAGAGGCCCCAGCCTTCGACAAAGGCGGTGAAAAAGGCACCATGTTTGCGGAAGTCGGGCATATCGAGTTCCTGCTGCAACGCGATTTGCTGATGGTGACCGGGCACTGCCTCGTGCACGCTCAGCGCTGGAATTTCCCAGAAAGGCCGCTGGTCGAGCTTCGACGTGTTGACATAATAATAGCCGGCAATCCCGACATCGGGCGAACCGGGATTATAGTAAGCGGTGGTTGTGCCTTCAGCGGTTTCGGCAGGGATTTCCTTGATACCGTAGGGCAGGCGCGCCAGCTTGCCGATGATCGAAGGCATTTTGCCATCGATCATCTTGGTCACGCGGGCGACCTTCTCCATCAGCTCTTCCGGCGTCTTGGCGTAATATTGCGGATCAGTGCGGAGATGCTCGATAAAGGCATCGCTGCTATCATAGCCGGCCTCTTTGGCCACCTCGACCATCTCGGCGCGGATTCGCGCCACTTCGCTCAGGCCGATATTGTGGATCTCGTCGGCCGACTTGTCCGTGGTCGTCATTTGGCGGATGCGGAAATCATAATATTCCGCGCCGCCGGGTTGTGCCGAGACGCCCGGTGCCTTGGCGCAATTCGGGGCATAGTCTTCCATATACCAGTCGAGATGCTTCTTTATGGCAGGATTGATCAGCGCGCTGATGGTGACCATGGCGCTTCCCGCCAAGCCTTCAAAAACTTCGGGGTCCATGCCGTCCGGCACTTTGCGTTTAAACGGTTCGAAAAAACGAGATTCGCGCGGATCATCCGTGATCAGACCGGAGATGCTTTTTTCGTAACCGACCATCGACACACAAGGCTGGACATAGCCGCCGGCAAGGGCCTGGTTGGCAACTGCAATCGACTGGTCATTGATCTTGGCATATTGCTTCAGCCGGTTGATATAGGTCTGATAGTCCTGCGCGTTGCGGAATGGCAGATTGTTCTGCATGCTGGCAAAATTCTGGTGCCAGCCGCCACGATTGGTGAAGTTGATGGTGCGCTGGCCATAGCTGTTCGCTTCAATCTGCTCAGCCAGCGAGCGGCGCAATATCCCGTAGTTGGTCTTGTCATCCTCGCTTAATGTCGCCGTGTCGATCGCGTCGAGTTGCGCGAGCCAGGCCTTTGCCTTGGCCACGCGCCTGTCTTCCGCCTCCAGACTGGCATCGCTGACCCGGCCGACAGGATCATCGACCCCGAGCGAGGAGGCAAATTCGGGATATTGTTCCAGCTGATAGGCCCAATAGGCGTCTACAATATCTTTCAATCCGGGATCCTGCTGGGCGATAGCCGGTGTTGCGAACGCCACAGTCGCCGCCGTTCCCATGGCCAATATCAACTTGCGCATCTTCTTCCCCTTCATATAGTCGCCAGAACTGACGGAGATTGTCATTTTCATAAAAGCAGAGACTAATCGGTCGCGTGGGCACAGGCAACTTCTTCTGCCCTATGGATTTGACCGCGTGCTAGGAATATTGGCGATCATTCTGATGCTAGGCGTAATCGCCGCTGTCCTACGAGGACAGGACCAGTGGGCGCAAATTTCCTAGTCGGTCTGGGTCCATATAGTCTCGATCAGTCTTGTCCTGCTGCCTACCCCCGTCATGCTGTGGCGGCCGCGCGGGGACCGGCGGCTGGGATGGGTCTGGTCGGTGGCTTTTTCACCTTTCCCTTCAACCGCATGTTGGGCGGCTGGCTGTTCGGCTGAGCAACTGGCGGCGGAGATCGCTCGCCCGATCCAGGCCAATAGCCCGTATGGTCAACGGTGCAATCGCTGACCCGCCGGCGATACCGATGATGATTGTGGCGAGATCTAGCGGATGATCCCATGGCGTTTGGCCGACATCAACCGTCTGGATCTTGCTGAGCGGTAGCACCGTCAATCTGCGGCGCCACCATCCGGACCGGACGACGAGCTGGCCGTCGCTCAGCGCATATTGATGCTGTCGCCAGTTGAGAAACAGGATGAAGCTGACCGGAATGGCCAGCAGCAGGAGCGTAGAAAAAGCCGGATGAACGGCGGATGCCGTCACGGCGGCAAGGGCGGCGGAAGCAAAGCAGATCAGGATTGCGCGGCGCCACCAGAGGGCAGGGTTGACCGGATGAAATTCCACGTCCTCTGCTGGTGGAGAGATATTGCACTGGCCCAGAATTGCGTCGATCTCTGGGCCGGTCGCGCAAGGGGCGGCGCTATGGTCGGTCTCTCCGCTGGCGTCACCGGCGAGCGACTTGAATTTCAGATGATACCAGCCATAACGCTGGCGCACCGGTCCGGTCTGGATGATCGCTGCCTGGACCCGGTGGATCGGCATGACCATGTCGGTCAGGGTGAAAAGACCGCGCCGCCGCCGGAAGCCGGCTTGCCCGCTGTCGACCCGGTCCAGGCGGAAGCCATATTCGCGGATGAATGTGCGAATGATCCCGCTGACAAATCCGACGATGATCAGCGAGAAAATGGCGCCCAGAACACCCGCGACCCGCATCCAGAAGCTCAGCCCGTCGATGATCTTCTGATTGGACAGAGCATTGAACCAGTTGCGCGGATCGAAAAAGTCGCCGGGGAGCAGGAAGTCGAGATTTTGCGCGAGGGCACCCAGAATGGCGAGCAGCACAAAGGAGAAGTTGAACAGTCCCGCGATGAAAATTCGGCGGTTGTCCATTGCGAACAGCGGGGGGGGTTCTTCGGTGGCATGCTCTTCGATCGAGCGTGGCGAGTCCGCGCTCCGGCCGGCCTTGTAATCTCTGATCGTGTCGCGAAGCTCTTCTGCATCGGACCGTGTCAGGGCTTCCAGCTGGCCATCCTCGCCGCCACCCGAACCGGTTTCCAGCGCGACCGTCGCAAGGCGGAGCAGGCGATGGGGCAGCTTCTGTTCGAGGCTGACATCCTGAATGCGGTCAAAGGGAATCGAGCGGTTGTTGCGGTTGAGCAGGCCGCTCTTGATCCGGATTTCGCGTTCGGTAACCTGATAGGTAAAGCGCGACCAGATCAGCGTGGTCACCCCGGTGACAAGCGCCACCAGTGCCAATGCCGCAAGCATCGTATAGGCGATATTCTGGTCGAACAGGCTGAAGTGGAGCACCGCAATAGCGACAATATTCCGTCCGATCATCGACAACGATTTCAGTATGATGCTGAGCGGGTGCAGGTGCCGGAACGGCGCGCTGTCCTGCGCTGGCGATGTGTCTGCGGCCTCGTTCATATCATGTCTTGGCGGATATGGCCCTTGATCGTGTCGCGCATTTCCTCGGCATCGGCGGTGGCCAGGCCGGGCAAGGTGACGATACTGTTATGCGTTCCGGCGGTGTGCACGATCAGGGTCGAGAGGCCGAAGAAACGCTGCAACGGGCCTTGCGCGACATCGATATGCTGGATCCGGTTGAACGGGACTATCGTGTCGGTGCGCCAGAGATAGCCGCGGAGCACCCGCAATTGGGCGTCACCCATGTCATAGCCCCAGCGGCGGTAGATGCGGTGCGGCAGGATAGCGACCGTCAGTAAGGCAAGGACCGCGGCAGGGATCAGGACCAATCCCGCCGGCATCTCGTGGTGCATATAGATCAACGTTTCGGCGACCGATGCGAGGATCAGCAGGATCAGCGCGCGCAGGATCATCTGGGTCCGGAGCAGATTCTCATGCGGCGGATGGAGCGGCGTCAGACCTTGATTATAGCTGGGCGACAGAACGGAGTCCGGCGCGGTGGCGGGATCGGAACTGGAAGAATTGGAAGCATGTTCGGCCATGGGACTGATATGGCCGAACTGTGTTATCGAAGCAAGACAGATGATGCGTGATGCAGCACCATTCTGACCTAGCGGGCCAGAGCGGTTTCGGCCTGTTCGATCAAAGATTTGATAATTTCGGCCACGGATTCCTCGGTCTTGACCATGCCGACAGATTGCCCGGCCATGACACTTCCATGTTCAATATCGCCATCTATGACCGCTTTTCGGAGCGCTCCTGCCCAAAAATGTTCAATTTGTAGCTGCGCTTCGCCCATTTCTATCTCGCCCGAATCCAACAGTTTGGCGACTTCGATCTGCTTGCGGGTAAATTCTTCGGTGCCCTTGTTTTTCAGCGCGCGGACCGGGATCACCGGCAGCCGTGGATCGACCTGGACGCTGGTAATCGCGTCGCGGGCGTTGCCGCGAATGAAGGCTTTCTTGAAATCCGGATGGGCAATCGATTCATGGGCGCAGACAAAGCGCGTGCCGAGCTGGACGCCGCTGGCCCCCATTTCGAGATAGGCGGCGATCATGTCACCCGTGCCGATGCCGCCGGCAACGAAGACCGGCACCTGATCGGCGATTTCCGGCAATATTTCCTGCGCCAGTACCGAGGTTGATACCGGTCCGATATGGCCACCGGCTTCCATGCCTTCAATAACGATAGCATCGACGCCGGAACGGACGAATTTCTTGGCCAGCGCCATCGCGGGTGCAAAGCAGATAACCTTCGCGCCGGTCTCCTTGATTGCTTCCAGGCTGCCCTTGGGCGGCAGGCCACCGGCCAGCACGACATGGCTGACCTGATGCTTGCCGCAAATGGCAATCAGCTCCATCAGGTCGGGATGCATGGTGATCAGATTGACGCCAAACGGCTTGTCGGTGCGTTTTTTCGTCTCGGCAATCTCGGTGTCGAGCAGATCCGGGGTCATCGCGCCGCAGGCGATCACGCCAAAGCCGCCGGCGTTGGAAATCGCGCTGACCAGATTGCGTTCCGATACCCAGGACATCGCCCCGCACATGATCGCGGTGTCGCAGCCAAGAAAATCGGTGCCGCGCTGCATCAGGCTTTGGAGATCGCTCAAGATAAAAGATCCTTATTCACAAATTTTGGTTTCGCGTGCGATGCCGCGCCGGATTTGGTCCGTTTGGCTTCAGGCCGCATCCTCTGCATCCAGCCCATAAGCCGTGTGCAACACGCGTAGCGCCAGTTCGGTATAATCTTCCTCGATCAGCACGCTGACCTTGATTTCCGAGGTGGTGATCGCCTGGATATTGACGCCGCGCTCGGCCAGTGCCTTGAACATGGTGGCGGCAATGCCGGCATGGCTTTTCATGCCGACGCCGACGACCGAAATCTTGGCGACATTGCTGTCGGGGATCAGGCGGTTGAAACCGATGCCCTCGCGGGCGCCTTCCAGCACCTGCATCGCCTGGTCGAGGTCGGCGCTGGGGACGGTGAAGGTCACGTCGGTCTCGCCTTTCTCGCGGCCGACATTCTGGATGATCATATCGACATTGATCGCGGCATCGGCGAGCGGCGCGAAGATATTGGCGACCGCGCCGGGCTTGTCGGGGACACGGGTCAGGGTAATTTTGGATTCATTCTTGTCGTGGGCGATGCCGGTAATCAATTGGCCTTCCATATCGTCCGTCTCCATTTCGTCTTCGCTGATAATCATTGTTCCGGGCAGGTCGTCGGCGGTCCAGTTGGTATTTTCGTCGGTGAAGGAGGACAGCACCTGGATGCGCACGCCTTCCTTCATCGCCAGTCCGACCGAGCGGGTCTGCAAGACCTTTGCCCCGACGCTCGCCAGTTCGAGCATTTCCTCGAAGGTCACGGTTTTCAGTTTGCGCGCCCGGGTCACGATCCGGGGATCGGACGTATAGACGCCATCGACGTCGGTATAGATGTCGCAGCGGTCAGCCTTGACCGCGGCCGCCATGGCAACCGCGCTGGTATCGGATCCGCCGCGTCCCAGCGTGGTGATCCGGCCATTGTCGCTAACGCCCTGAAAGCCGGGGATAATCGCGATTTCGCCGCTCTGCATGGCCGTGGTCAGCGCCGTTGCGTCGATCGAATCGATCCGCGCCTTGCTGTGCGCTTCGATCGTATGGATCGGCATTTGCCAGCCGAGCCAGCTGCGTGCCTTGGCGCCCAAGGATTGCAAGGCGATGGCGAGCAGGCCCGAAGTCACTTGTTCGCCGGAGGCCACGACCACGTCATATTCGGCCGGATCGTATAGCGAGCTGGCCTCGCGGCAGAAATTGACCAGCCGGTCGGTGTCGCCGGCCATGGCGGAGACCACCACCGCGACTTCGTGACCGGCGTCGGACTGTTGTTTGACGATCTGCGCCACCCGGCGGATACGTTCAATTCCGGCCATCGAGGTGCCGCCGAATTTCATCACTATGCGTGCCATGCTGCTGTCGCTAAAACTTTCGATAAAAAGGGCCTGAACAGGATTGAAAAGCCTGATAAAGAGGCGGCATGACAAAGGCAAGTAGCACGATCAAGCCCGAAGAAGCCGCACATTTCGGGGCGCTGGCCGCAGACTGGTGGGACCCGAAAGGCACTTCGGCCATGTTGCACCGGCTGAATCCTGTCAGACTGTCCTATATCCGTGACGCCATCGACCTGCATTTCCATTGCGACTCCAGCCTGCTGAGACCGCTTGCCGGCAAGGCAGCGCTGGATGTCGGCTGCGGTGCGGGCCTGCTCTGCGAACCGCTGGCGAGACTGGGCGCGCGCGTGACCGGCCTGGATGCTGCAGCGGAGAATATCGCCGTGGCGAAGGCCCATGCCGGTCCGCAGGGGCTGGATATCGATTATCGCAACGAGGCAATCGAGGATTTTGCAGGCAAGGATTTCGATCTGGTGACCTCGCTGGAGGTGATCGAACATGTCGATGACCCGCAGGCTTTCGTCAACGGTCTGGCCGGGTCGCTGGCCGATGACGGGCTGATGATCCTCTCGACTCCCAATCGCACGGCGCTTTCCAACCTGTTGCTGGTCGAGCTGGCCGAACGGACCGGGCAGATTCCGCGCGGGACCCACCATCACGAACAGTTTATCACGCCGGAAGAGCTGGAGACGCTGCTCAACAACGCCGGCCTCGAGGTCGTGGACACCCGCGGCCTGTCCTACAGTCCGTCGAAAGGTTTTGCACTGTCCGACAATCTGGCGCTCAACTATCTGATGACTGTCGTCAAAGCCTGATGGTCGAAGTCCGGCCCTATGCCATTGCCGACAAGAACGCCTGCCTTGCCCTGTTTGACAGCAATGTCCCGGATTTTTTCGATCCGACCGAGCGTCACCTGTTTGTCGAATTTCTCGACCGGCCGAAAGGGCAGTATTTCTGCATCGAAAAGGACGGGCGGATTGTCGGTTGCGGTGGCTTTGCCAGAGAAGGGCGGGGGCAGGCGCGCTTTACCTGGGGCATGGTCGATCAAGCGCTCCACGGCGACGGACTTGGACGACTGCTGACCGAGCACCGGCTGCAGGAAATTGTCAGGTCCGGCGACTTTAGCGCAGCTGACCTATCCACCACGCCACGGATCGCGCCCTTTTTCGCAAAATTCGGATTTGTCGAAACCGGCCGGGAAAAAGACGGCTTTGCGCCGGGCATGGACAAGGTGTTGATGATCAAAACGCTTTAGGGTTGTCGTAACCAGACCCCGGATCAAGTCCGGGGTTGACGCTGCGGAACGCTATCGCATTCCGTGGCGCGTCAAAAATCCACTTTTTCATAATGCGGCGGCGGGGCGATCACTTCCATCCGTTCGGACAACAAGGGTCGAAAGGACGGGCGAGACTTGAACATGCTGTACCAGGCCTTGGTCTGCTCGTGACCGGTCCAGTCAATCGTCCCGAGATAATCCGCAACCGAAATCTGGGCGGCTGCCGCAAGGTCGGCGAGGCTCATCGTAGCCCCGGCCAGCCAGCTGCGATGGTCGATCAGATAGTCGACATAGTCGAGATGCGAATTCGCTCGGCGCATCGCCTCCCGCAGAACCTTGGCGTCGGGCGGCTCGCGCCGGACCAGTCGTTTGTGCATCCGTTCGTGCAGCATCGGCGCGGTGACGTCGCCGTAAAATTGCTCGTCGAACCAGGCGACCAGACGCCGGATCTCGGCCCGGTTGACCGCTGTGCCGTTGATCATCGGGGCCTTCTCGACCGTTTCCTCGATATATTCGCAGATGGCGACGCTATCGACCAGATGGATGTCGCGCTCTCCATGTTTCATCACCGGGGTCCGGCCGGTCGGGTTCATCGACAGAAATTCGTCGCGCTGTTCCCATGGTGATTCGCGGACAAGCTCGTAGCCGACCGACTTCTCGCCCAGCAGCAAGCGGACTTTGCGCGAAAACGGACAAAGAGGGAATTGGTACAACTGCCACATGATATTGGTGTTAGGCCCGAATAGAGTTTTGGGGAAGAGCTTTGATGCAGGTTTCCCACAATGTCCTGCAGTGAAAGCTACGCATGGTTATTCAGTCTGTTCCATCAGATGATTCATTGTCCCGATCATGGCCTGCACTTGCGAAACAAGTACCGCAATCTGCGCGGAGATCGCGTCTTTCGGGCCTTCCCTCATTCGATAAAATCGAAAATATCAGGATCGGTCGTACCGGTCCGAACTCTGCTGGTGCAACGAAAATTGCTTGGTAAACAATTGTAACCTTGGTGCAGGCTAGTCAGGCGGGTAAATGGCGAGACGGTTTCCCGCCGGATCAACTCACTCGGCTGCCTCAATGGCTTCACCATCCGACAGCGGATGCGCGATCCGGCTGACCATTTCCTTCGGGCAGACCTGCCAGAAGCGATCCCGCCAGCGGTCCCAGTCGCGCAATATCGCTTCCGACCAGTTGCTGTCGGTGGTCTGCTGATGCCGCTCGATCAGCGACCGCAGATGCGCTTCCCAATAGCTGCTGTCGAGTCGTTGCCAGATGATGCTCTCGCCATTGGCCTGCTTTTCGAAATCGTCTTGGATATCGAGAACGAAGGCCATGCCGCCGGTCATGCCGGCGCCGAAATTGCTGCCGACCGGGCCCAGGATGACAGCGTTGCCGCCGGTCATATATTCGCAGCCATTGGCGCCGCAGCCCTCGACAACCACGTCCGCGCCACTATTGCGCACGGCGAACCGTTCGCCCGCTTGGCCGGCGGCGTAGAGTTGCCCGGCGGTGGCGCCGTAGAGCACGGTGTTGCCGATGATCGTATTGTCCTGGCTCAACAGCGGCGAGCTCACCATCGGGCGGACGACGATCTTGCCGCCGCACAGGCCCTTGCCGACATAGTCATTGGAATCGCCGAACACTTCCAGCGTGATCCCCTGACAGAGGAAGGCACCGAGCGACTGGCCGGCGGATCCGCGCAGGCGGATATGGACATGATCCTCGTTGAGGCTGCGCATGCCATATTTTGCGGTAATCTCGGCGGAGAAGCGCGTGCCGACCGCGCGATGGGTGTTGCGCACCGTATAGGTGAGCTGCATTTTCTCGCGCCGCTCGAACACCGGCTTCGCGTCGTCGATCATTTCCGCGTCGAGACTGTCCGGGACTTCGTTGCGCGGCGTGTCGATGTTGAAGCTGCGCTGGTCGTCGCGCGCGTCGACCTTGGCGAGGATCGGGTTGAGGTCGAGATCGTCAAGATGCTCCGCGCCACGGCTGACCTGACGCAAGAGTTCGGTGCGGCCGATAATCTCGTTGAGCGAGCGATAGCCGAGGCGCGCCAGGATCTCGCGCACTTCCTCGGCCATATAGGTCATCAGATTGATCACCTTTTCCGGCGTGCCGGTGAATTTCTGGCGCAGCTTTTCATCCTGCACGCAGACGCCGACCGGGCATGTGTTGCTGTGGCACTGGCGGACCATGATGCAGCCCATCGCGACCAGGCTGAGCGTGCCGATGCCGAATTCCTCGGCGCCGAGGATCGCGGCGATGACGATATCGCGGCCGGTCTTCAGCCCGCCATCGGTGCGGAGCTTCACCCGGTGGCGCAGGCCGTTGAGGGTGAGCACCTGATTGGCTTCGGTCAGGCCCATTTCCCACGGCGTGCCGGCGAACTTGATCGAGGTTTGCGGCGACGCGCCGGTGCCGCCGGTATTGCCGGAGATCAGGATGACATCGGCATGGGCCTTGGCCACGCCGGCAGCAATCGTGCCGATACCGGCCGAGGAGACCAGCTTGACGCAGACCTGCGCGCGCGGGTTGATCTGCTTGAGATCGTAGATCAGCTGGGCGAGATCCTCGATCGAGTAGATATCGTGATGCGGCGGCGGCGAGATCAGGGTGACGCCAGGCGTCGAATGGCGCAGCTTGGCGATAAATTCGGTGACCTTGAAGCCGGGCAGCTGGCCACCTTCGCCGGGCTTGGCGCCCTGGGCGACCTTAATCTCGATTTCCTCGCAGGCACCGAGATATTCGGAGGTCACGCCGAAGCGGCCGGAGGCGACCTGCTTGATCGGGCTGGAAGCATTGTCGCCATTTTCAAACGGCGTGTAGCGGCGCATTTCCTCGCCGCCTTCGCCGGAGACGGATTTCGCGCCGATCCGGTTCATTGCGATGGCCAGCGTCTCGTGCGCTTCCGGGCTGAGCGCGCCGAGGCTCATGCCCGGCGTGTTGAACCGCTTGCGGACTTCGGTGATCGCCTCGACCTCGTCGATCGGGACGGGTTCCGGCGCATAGTTGAACTCCATCAGATCGCGCAGATAGATCGGCTCCATTTCGCGCACCGCCTGCGAAAATTGCAGATAGGAAGAATAGCTGTCCTGGGCGACGGCGGTCTGCAGCAGATGCATCATATGCGCGCTATAGGCATGGGCTTCGCCGCCATCGCGCTGCTTATAGAAGCCGCCAACCGGCAGGCGCACGACCGCCGGCTCGAAGGCCGCTTCATGCTTGTCCTGCGCATTGATGAACAGGGAAGCATAGCCTTCGCCGGAAATCTTGGTCGGCATGCCGGGGAAGAGATCGTTGCACAATGCGCGGGACAGGCCCACGGCTTCGAAATTATAGCCGCCGCGATAGCTGGAGATGACCGCGATGCCCATTTTCGACATAATCTTGAGCAGGCCGTCGTCGACCGCTTTCTTGTGCCGCGCGAGACACTCATCCAGCGTCAGCTCGCCAAACAGGCCGCGGGCGTGGCGGTCGGCAATAGCCGCTTCTGCCATATAGGCGTTCACGGTGGTCGCGCCGACACCGATCAGCACCGCGTAGCAATGGGTGTCGAGACATTCGGCCGCGCGGACGTTGACCGAGGCATAGGAGCGCAGACCCTTGCGGACCAGATGCGTGTGCACCGCCGCGGTCGCGATCACCATCGAAATGGCCATCCGGTCCTCGTCAATATCCTCGTCGGTCAGGAAAATCTCGGTCTTGCCGGCCCGCACCGCCTGTTCCGCCTCGGAGCGGATCCGGGCGAGCGCATCGCGCAGCTCGATCGCCCCGCCACTGGTGCTCATGGTGCAGTCGATCTGCGCCACTGCGTCGCCAAAGCCGAGCTTCAGCCGCTCCCACAGGGCGCAGCTGAGTACCGGACTTTCCAGCACCATCACGTCCTCGTTCTGGCTGTCCTGTTCGAGAATATTGGCGAGGTTGGAAAAGCGCGTGCGCAGGCTCATCACATGGCGTTCGCGCAGGCTGTCGATCGGCGGGTTGGTGACCTGTGAGAAATTCTGCTTGAAGAAATGGCTGATCTGGCGCGGCTTCACGCTGATCACCGCGAGCGGCGTATCATCGCCCATCGAGCCGATTGCTTCCTTGGCGTCCTCGACCATCGGCGCGAGGATCATTTCCATGTCCTCCAGCGTATGGCCGGCCGCGGTCTGGCGGCGGATCAGTTCTTCCCTGGAATAGCCCATGCCGGAATTTTCCGGAGCGGGCGGCAGATCGTCGACGGTCAGGAATCCCTTGACCAGATCGGCATAGGGCTCTTCCGCCGCGATCCGGTCCTTGAGCTCGCGGTCCTTGAACAGGGCGCCTTCGTCGAGATCGACGGCGATCATCTGGCCCGGGCCAAGACGGCCTTTTTCTATGACCTGGCTTTCCGGAACCACGACCATGCCGGATTCCGAGCCGATGATCAGCAGATTGTCAGCGGTGACCGAATAGCGCAGCGGACGCAGAGCGTTGCGGTCGACCCCGGCAACGGCCCAGTGGCCGTCGGTCATCGCCAGCGCCGCCGGTCCGTCCCACGGCTCCATGACGCTCGCCATATATTCGTACATCGCCTGATGGGCGGGATCGATATCCGGATTATTCTGCCAGGCTTCGGGGACCAGCATGATCTTCGCGGTCGGTGCATCGCGGCCGGAGCGGCAGATGGTCTCGAACACCGCGTCGAGAGCGGCAGTGTCGGAAGAACCCGCCGGGATCACCGGCTTGATATCCTCGCTGTGATCACCAAAGGCGAGGCTCGCCATCTTGATCTCGTGGCTCTTCATCCAGTTCTTGTTGCCGCGGATAGTATTGATCTCGCCATTATGGGCGAGACAGCGGAACGGCTGGGCCAGCCACCATTGCGGGAATGTATTGGTGGAATAGCGCTGGTGGAAAATCGCCACCCGGCTTTCGAACCGTTCGTCGGTCAGGTCGGGATAGAAGACCGACAGCGATTCGGCGAGGAACAGCCCCTTGTAGATGATCGAGCGGCAGGACAGGCTGCAGATGTAGAAATCCTGAATCTGCGCCGCGATCACCTTCTTCTCGATCCGGCGGCGGATGAGATAGAGATTCTTCTCGAACTCACGCGCGTCCTGCCGGTCCGGCATCGGGCCGGCGATCATGATCTGCTCGATCTCGGGGCGGGTGTTCTGGGCTTTCTGGCCGATCACCGAGACATCCACCGGCACCTGGCGCCAGCCGTAGATCGTATAGCCGGATTCGATGATTTCCGCCTCGACAATGGTGCGGCACATTTCCTGGGCATTGAGGTCGGTGCGCGGCAGGAAGATCATCCCCACGGCGAGCCGGTTGGGGCGGACCTTGTGGCCGCTGTCGGCAATCGCGTCATCAAAAAACCGCTCGGGCAGATCGACGTGCAGGCCGGCCCCGTCGCCGGTCTTGCCATCGGCATCGACCGCGCCCCGGTGCCAGACCGCTTTCAGCGCATCAATCGCCGAGGAGACAACCCGCCGCGACGGCTTGCCGTCGGTCGCCGCAACCAGTCCGACACCGCAGGCGTCGCTCTCGAATTCCGGCCGGTACATGCCGTCGCGGGCGAGCCGTTCATGTTCGGAAGTGGCATATTGGTGGGTCATTCGTCTTCAACCTCCGGGCTTGCCGAGGACACGGCCCCGACCGGCGGGAGATGGGCGGTCGCTTCCTCGACCTTTTTCATGATCGCGGGCATGGCCTGCATCATCTCCGGCACAAAGCTCATCATCGATTGCATCATTTCCGGATCGACAAAGACCATCATATAATCGCGCGCGAAGGCGCCACCGGTTTCGGTGGCGAAAAAGGCATTCATCTCGCCAAGTTGGTCTGCCGTGAATTTCCGGGCGTAGATACTGGCAAGTGTTTCGCGGAGCGCCGGCTCCATGCTGGTCATCAGGTCGACCATCTCGTTGGTCATGACCCGGGTCGATATCTGCATCCGCTCCCGAAAATGCGGGTCTCTTTCCAGCATCATGTCATTGATCGACGCATCACCCAGATCATCAAGCTCCGGATCGTCAACGCCCATGCCTTTCATGGTCTGTGCCATCGGCTGGTCAAAGCTCTGGCTTATGATGCTGTCCATCATCTGGTCCATCGTGCCCTTCATCATCCGCTCGTAGGTGCCGAGCGGAAAAAGATAGTCGACCGTGACCTTGGCAGCGGTGAGACGGGCAGGGTCGACCGGAAGCTCTTGACCGGTTGGCTGTGGAGCCGGGGATTCGTCCTGTGCCAGCAGCGGGCTGGCGATAATGATGGCTGCGCCGGCAGCGGCGGCTTTGAACATTCCTAGCATGTCAAGATGTCTCCGTAGCAAGAAGGTCGGACAGATATTGTTCCATGACCGCCTTCATGCGGTGTTCGATACCTGGCTGGTACTTGCGCATATTGTCCATACCAATCGTCATCAGTTCCGTTTGCAGTTCTGGTCCGATGGTCAGCGATTTCCGCATCACAGGATCACGATATATTTCGGTCAGTCGGTCAAGTTCGCTCGCCGAAAAATAGCGGGCATAGACAAGGCCGGCTTCGATCCTGCTATCCCGGGTAAACTCTTCCACGAGCTGATCCATCTCTTCGGCAAATGCAGCGCGCAGTTTCTGCTTCAGCTCATCGTCCAGTTCGACCCCTTCTCTTTTCATGCTTTGCAAGAGCATTTCGTCGAAGACCATAAGGCTCATCGGGCCTATTGTTGCCTTGAGCTGTTCATCATATCCCGTGCTGTCGAGCAGCCGGTAACTCGCCTCCACGGCGGCTTCGGTAGTGGAATTGTCTGTCGGAAACTGCTGGTCCGGGCTTTGGCCATGGGCGGGCGCAGACAGGATCAAGGCCAGACCGACAAGGAGCGGGCGTGTCATCATGCTGCCTCCTTTTCAGCGAGTTTTTTCGCTTTCAGGTACCGATGCATATGTTCGGTCACATCGCGACCGTCCCTGATACCCCAAACAACCAGGCTGGCGCCGCGGACGATGTCGCCGGCGGCGAAGACGCCTTCGAGATTGGTCATCATTGATTTGTGATCGACCCGCAAAGTGCCCCAGCGGGTAACCGACAGGTCCGGGCAGTCAAACAGGGTCGGTAATTCTTCCGCGTCAAAGCCCAGAGCCTTGATCACCAGATCGGCCTCGACGGTAAAGTCGCTGTCCGGTTCTACTTCAGGCGAGCGACGGCCGCTGGCATCGGGCGCGCCGAGCCGCATGCGGTTCGCCCGGACCGCGGTCACATGATCGGTGCCCTCGACCGCCTTCGGTGCTGACAGCCAGACAAATTCGACGCCCTCTTCCTCGGCATTGCGCACTTCGTTCTGCGAACCCGGCATATTGGCACGGTCGCGGCGGTAGAGACATTTGACCGATGTCGCGCCCTGCCGGATCGAGGTGCGAACGCAGTCCATCGCCGTGTCACCGCCACCGATGACAACGACGTTCTTGCCCTGCGCGTTGAACCGCCCATTATCGAAATCGGGCACATCATCGCCAAAGCTCTTGCGGTTGGAAGCGATCAGGAAATCGAGCGCTTCCTCGACGCCTGGCGCGCCGACGCCCGGCATCTGGATTTCGCGCGCCTTGTAGACACCGGTCGCGATCAGGATCGCGTCATGTTTCTCGCGCAATTCTTCCAGCGTGGCATCGCGGCCAACTTCGAAATTTTCGTGGATATGAATGCCACTGTCTTTCAGTCGCTGCACCCGCCGCATGATCACATGCTTTTCCAGCTTGAAGCCGGGTATGCCGTAGGTCAGCAGCCCACCGGCGCGGTCGTGCCGGTCATAGACATGCACATCATAGCCGGCGACGCGCAGATATTCCGCCGCGGTCAGGCCGGCCGGTCCGGCGCCGATGATGCCGACCGACTGGCCCGTTGGCCGACCGGGTTGTAGCGGCTCGACCCAGCCTTCTTCCCAGGCCGTGTCGGTGATATATTTTTCCACTGATCCGATGGTAACGGCGCCATGACCGGAAAACTCGATCACGCAATTGCCCTCGCACAGGCGGTCCTGCGGACAGATGCGGCCACAGATTTCCGGCATGGTCGAGGTCAGGTTGGACATTTCATAGGCTTCGCGCAGCCGGCCCTCGGCGGTCAGTCGGAGCCAGTCGGGAATATGATTGTGCAGCGGGCAGTGGACCGAACAATAAGGCACGCCGCATTGCGAGCATCGGGCGGCCTGTTCCGCCGCCTTCTCGGGTGCGTAGCGGTCGGCAATCTCGCGGAAATCTTCCGCGCGCAGATCGGCGTTGCGTTTCTCGGGGTAGGCCTGGCCCTCCTCGACAAATTTCAGCATTTCCAGTTTCTGCGGGGCTTTTGCCATGCCAGATACCCGTTTCCCGTAAATTTTGAGTGTCGCAACAGCCCGCTCGCCGGGATGTTGCGGCTGAACTAGCTAAAAAAACGGCGGGAGTCACGCGCAAATTGCAATAAAGGACAGACATCCTGTCTTATAATATGATTAAACCGTTCGCGCCGATAAAGAAAAATATGTCTTTTTCGATAAATGGTATCAATTCGGACCTATATTTTCCTCACGACAAGCAGATATTGAAGAGCTATTGAACGGAAAATAAAAATACAGGCTGTCCATGACCTTCATTCAAATGCTGCTTCTCGCGATCGTGCAGGGCGTTACCGAATTTCTCCCGATATCTTCCTCCGGCCATCTGATCCTGCTGCCGGTCTTTACCGGCTATGCCGATCAGGGGCCGATGATCGACATCGCCGTACACGTCGGCTCGCTGCTCGCAATCATCACTTATTTCTTCAAGGATGTCTGGTCGCTCGGCAAGGGCGGTCTCGCCACCATCGGCATCGGCCAGGCGCCGGCCGAGAAGCGATTGTTCTGGTGGATCATCCTCGGCACCATACCCGCCGTCATAGTCGGCCTGTTTCTGAAGACCGGCGGCTACCTGGACGGGTTCCGCAGCACCACGCTGGTTGCGGTCAATCTGATCGTTTACGGCGTGCTGCTGGGCATCGCCGATCGTTTCGGGCGGCAGGTCAAGTCGTTCGAGCAGTTGACGCTGAAGGACGGCATCATCGTCGGTCTGGCCCAGGCTCTGGCGCTGGTACCGGGCACCAGCCGTTCCGGGGTGACCATGACGGCGGCCCGCTTTCTCGGCTATACCCGGGTCGAAGCGGCGCGCTTTTCCTTTCTGTTGTCGATACCGGCGGTGGCCGGTGCCGGCGTGCTGATCATTCCTGACCTGATGGGAGCGAGCACCGAATTGCTCAAGGAAGCGCTGATCACCGGCGCGCTGACCTTTCTGGCGGCTCTGGCGACCATGACCTTCCTGATGCGCTTTCTGCGCAAGGCCTCGATGATGGTCTTTGTCGTCTACCGGGTGGCGATGGGCATCGCGCTGCTGGCGCTATTCTAGGTCCGCCCTTTTCATACAATAGCTAGCTGGCCTTGGCGCGGGCGCCGAAGCGGCCGTGCGCGGTATATTTTTCCATCCAGCCATTGGCTAACGCTGCAATCGGCGTCGGTGCCACGCCGAAACGGTCGAGCCCGTTGGCGCCTTCCGCTACGACATTGTCTTTCTGCAGCATCTTGTACTGGTCGGTGGTGATCGGCGAGGCGGGCAGCATGGCCAATATTTTCACAGCGGCATCGGGCACGTCGACAAAGGTCCGCTCGCGTCCGGTCATTCTGGCGATCCGGCGGTTGAGATCGCCCATGCTGACCACTTCCGGTCCGCCCAGCTCGAACGTCTCGCCGGCAAAAGCTTCCGGATGGCTTATCGCCTCGGCTGCCGCGTCAGCAACATCGCCGGCGAAGATGGGCTGGAATTTTGTATTACTCCCGATAACCGGCACGACGGGCAGCATCTGGATCATCGCAGCAAAGCGGTTGATGAACTGGTCTTCCCGTCCGAAGATAATGGACGGCCGGAAAATGATCGCCTCGGGAAAGGCTTTCAACACTGCCTGTTCGCCGTCGCCTTTGCTTTTGCCATAGCGCGAAGGTGATTGAGTGTCGGCGCCGATGGCCGACAGGTGCAGCAGCGTCCGGCATCCTGCGCGGGCTGCGGCTTCGGCAACATTGCGCGCGCCCGCGACATGGACCGCCTCGAAATTGCCGTTCAATATGCCGACCAGATTGACCACCCCGTCGCAGCCGTGCACCGCGCGGGCGACGCTGTCCGGCTTGGTGACGTCGGCGCTGACCAGCTGCGTCTGGCCGAGATTGCCGAGCGGCTTGATGTGCACCGCATTTTTGACATTGCGCTCGGCCACACGCAGCCGCGCACCACGTTCCAGCAGCGCCTGCGCCACATAGCGGCCGAGAAATCCGCCGCCGCCAAATATGCAAATCAATTGTCCGTCGAGATCCATGTCCATCTTCCACTCGTGCTCTGGTTTCCAAATGCCTCTGCCCCAGCCGGGCGAGCGACGCAACAGGCGATTCCGGTCCGGCAATAGCATATTTCCCGCTGCCGCACCGCCCGCAAATGTCCCGCAGCACCCGGCCGGCACAGCGGCGGACGGCGTGTTTGCATTTTTGCCGATATGAATCATTGACAGCAGAACCATCCAGCGGCTAATCGCCCGCCTCTATCAGGTGGTATCGAGACGATCACCGCCTGCATGGGCCCAGATGGCGGAATTGGTAGACGCGCATGCTTCAGGTGCATGTATTCGCAAGGATGTGGAGGTTCGAGTCCTCTTCTGGGCACCAGTAGACTATTCGCCTAGGCGTACAGAAGGTCTATAAGTGTTTATAAACATTGGTAAAAAATTCTTGCGATGTTTGCAGATGGCCGCAGCAGATTGTCCAAATTCGCCGCTGATGGGGGCCTTTTTGGGGGCCAATAATTCCCGCGTAAATTGAACCGTGGCATCCCGTTCTAGCGCTTCATCCTTTCGATCTCGTCGGACCACCACTGCATCATCTGGACGCGTTCGTCCCAATATGCTGTACGGTTATATACCGCTCTTATAGCGTTGCTGTCTTGGTGGGCGAGCGCGCGTTCGATTGCGTCTGGATTCCAGAGATTGCTTTCATTCAGAAGAGAACTAGCTGAAGTCCGAAAGCCGTGTGCCGTCATAACACCGCCGTAGCCAAGCGTTTTTAACGCGCCATTGATGGCATTTTCCGAAAGCGGTTTCTTCGGGTTAAAGCTGGGAAATACATATTCGCTATGTCCTGAAATGTCTTTCAACGACTCAATTGTCGAAACGACTTGGTTCGAGAGCGGCACTCGATGTTCTCTACGCATCTTGGTTTCTCCCGCCGGGATTGTCCATATCGCCTCTTCTAGATTTAGATCTGCCCATTTCATGGCTCTGATCTCTCCGGGTCGTTGGAAAAGATGCGGTGATATTCGTAACGCAGCATTCGTTGACGTGTGCCCGTTGTAGGTATCGATAGATTTCAATAATTTACCAAATTCTGATCTATCTATGATAGCGGGATGATGGCGGACGGAGGGGGTAGAAAGAGCTCGCCGAAGGGCTGGTGCAGGGTTGTTATCAGCCCGACCGGTCGCGATGGCATAATCCAACACACGACCAGCAAATGACCTTAATCGTCGTGCAGTTTCCTTGCGTCCGGATCCTTCCACATCCTGTAGAACGGAGAGCAACGTTGGCGCGGTGATCTCTCCGATAGGGATCTTTCCGAGTTTCGGTTCTAGCAAAGACAGCAGCCATTCGGTTTTTGCACGTGTAGTGTCGCAAATGGCTTTGTCACCATCGGACGCACGTTTTGCTATGAACTCCCGCGCGATGGTTCCAAATGTATTGGCTCTGGATATTCGCTCTTGAAACCGGCTAGTTTGTCTTTCTCGGGAGGGGTCCTTGCCCTCTGCCAGAAGCGCTCGTGCCTCGTCTCGTTTTGCACGAGCAACTTTCAGACCGACTTCAGGATAGGGACCGAAGCTGATCTTCTTCTCCTTTCTATCAAATCGATATTTCAGATACCATCGTTTGGAGCCGGTTTTCGATATAAGGAGATACAGGCCCTTCTCGTCAGATAGTTTCCAGTTTTTTGCGCCTGGAGATGCATGTTCGATCGCTTTGACCGTTAGAGGCATACCAGGGGCCGTCCTAAATAGCGTTACGCCGCAACAGGGCATCGACAGAATCTGCGGAGATCAAGGTGCTTGCGCCGATCTTGATGCGCTGCAATTCTCCTTGTCCGATAAGTTTATAGATCGTGGTTCGGCCGATCCCCAAAATCCGAACGACTTCGTTTACCTTGTAAGTTTTTCTCTGCATTTAATGTTCCTTTGGTTTGGCGCGTAAGACCGTCCAGATTGCGGAAGGCTTCCCAACGCTGTTTAGCTATGTGTTCTGTATAACACGCAATGTGTAGCGAGTCTATAGCTATTTGACACGCGTGCGTTCCATGTTACACGCTAGTGGTGAGCAATGATTTTCCATACGCAGATTCAACCGCAGCTCGTATGCTCTCTGCTGGGTTGGCGCGTGCGAGCAGCGACGAAGGTCGGAGTGTTCGACAGATCGGACGAGATCTCAACTACAAGCAAGCGGTGGTCCTCAGTCATATGGCAAACGGGAGGGTGCCAATTCCAATCGATCGCGCCGAAGATATTGCGGCGACCCTGCATCTCAATCCTAGGGATTTTCTGCAGGCTGTCGTGAAGCAACGACATCCCGGCGTGTCTTGGGATCTTCTTTCAGCTATGAACGACAAATTGACAGAAGATACTTTGTCATTCGAGCTTGAGGCTATTCTCGGCAAACCTCTCAAGGAATTGTCGATGGAACACCGATCCGTTGTTCGAGAGGTGGTGGCTGAGCCGCACCCACGGCCAAGATGGCTTACGGTTCACGAATTGTACCTGGTCAGCCAGCTCCGCGAATGGTTCCCACATCTGGCTTCGGAAGGCATGCCGAAGGCTGACATCGACAAGATGCGGGACGCATTTTTGGCGTCGCTTTGAACTCGTCAATCTGATTGGGCGTTTTACCAGTCCATCGATTGGAAAGTGAACGAGCAATCGATGCGGACCTTTGAGAAAGTCCTGTTTGTTTTTGAAAACACCGCGATGATCGAGAGCTTATTGGGGGTTTGTCGAAAGTTGTTACCCCCTAGCGCGGGCGCGCGCGTGCGCGCGTAGCGCATGCGTGCGCGTGTATGTATATATATTATATATTATATTATATAATTATATATATAACTATTCTTCTTCGAAGAATGGAACGGGGTTCCTTTTTTTTGTCATAGTATCTTTTGTTACTAGATTCCCAAAAGCAGCCCCCCGGTGTGCAAGCTTCTTCTCAAAACTTGCCCTGCCCCTCCCCATCCGGTGTCGATTTAAAGCTGCTTGAGCGAATGGCTTCTTGGGTATGGAAATCATCGAATTCTTCTCGTCGGAGGCTTGGTGGGTTAGAATGCGTCCCCAAACACCCTCTAAAATGCCCGAGGATTGAATCTCAGGGCAATTTCAAGGCATCTTGGGCATAACCACCGGAGGAGGGCTTCTCTGCTCTCAGAGGCGCTGTGTGTCGACCGGAACACGTGGCGATATTTCTTTCTACTTTCAGCGAGTGCTTTTTATCAGTACAATGTCGGGGATGAAGTGCAATTATTGTCATCCCTGATCGATGATATTTTTAAGTGTCAGCCGGCGAGCGCCGAATATGCGTCGCCTGCTTTGATTTTGGCTTGCACACCAACCATTCTATACAGCCTGTCAGAGCTGAGCGATGTTGATCCGGCGTTCATGATAGTGGTGCCAAAGACGCTCGCGGGGATAAAATTCTAGTAGTTTTTCTGACACAATAAATGTTCCTGCTTCGGTACAAAGGAGTGGCGTCTGACCACAGCCAGCTCTGCATGCGGAATTTATGAGTTGATGAAAGTTGTACGGAAATTGATCGATTTTGGATCCGTTTTTCTGCCCTTCACCGGGGATGCCAATTTTTACCGGAAAACAGACATTTTTTGCCGATACGCGAACTTGACCGCCGTTGACTGGTCAACTTGACCATCAGACTTGTCGAACCCATCACGAAGCCACCCGCTTCCACCGCGGGATGCACCTATGCTGCACACATCTTAAACAGCAAAGGAGATGCAAGAGCATGAGAATGAAACTTTACCAACTGGAGATCAAACGCGTCAGCGGCACGGTGAAGGGCTATATTGTCGCCCCTTCCGAAGAGCGCGCAGCAGAACTGGTTTTCGAGCTCTTCAAGCCGGATCATCCGGAAGGCAACGATTTCACGCTGGCAAGAGTTGATGAAACCATCACCGATGACAAGCCCGACGGTCTCGACAACCTGCTCGAATACGCACCGGCGGGCATAGCCAGCTACAGCAATGTCATCGGATGGGTCAGTCATGTGGCGAAGCTTCCAGCACTACATCTGTTCAGGATTGAGGAAGTGAAAGGCCCCCAGACGTACATTATCGCGCCCGATGCCGACGTCGCGAATGCGATCTACATGAACACCGTCACATTGGTCGACGGGGAGCCCAAGCTGTTCCGAATATGGAATGGTCTAGCTGACTTGCCCGCCGAGCGTATGAGAAACCTGAAGAGCTTGCTGGAGTTCGGACCTGTCGGTGTTGTGACATTTGACGAAAAACACGGCTGGTCACTGGAGGATTAGCGGACTTTGTCTTGAAACTGCTTGCCCTGAATTGGTGTACCGGTTCGGGGCAAGTCGTTCTTATGGTTTTTTGGAGCATCGGAATTCCATTTATGGGGCGCGCTTATGCTGCAGAAAACTATACTGCGCCCTTTGTCACGTTATCGCATTTAACAACTCCTCAAAACATTCAATCTTTTTGAAAGTCACGTCGGGTGATACATCCCGAAAATAGCGATCAGCGCTTCCGATGGCCTGCGTTTCCGATAATCGGAGTTGCTCGATCATCGTATCTGCCTTCGTTTCAGCGACGAAATAGATTTGCCGGTGTCCTTTGGCCTCCAATGCAATGGCCCAGTCCGGATTATAGCTCCCTCCCGGCGTGGGTATGGTGAAGCCGCGCGGCATCTTGGCATACACGATTACTTCCTCGGCGGCTTCCAGCTCTTGGGCAAAACCGCGTTCATTCTTCGAGTCTACCCCGACATGATTGTAAACGTGCTTCGTCGTCGCCAGAGCATCCTCAGATGGGATTTCATAGCGATCCGTTTCGAAGATCGAGACATCATAGGTCTGCCCAGTTTTCTCGTAACGCAGTGTTTCAATGGCCAGCGCAACCTTCTCCCGGCGTATATAATCGGCAGCTTTGCGTAGAAACATTTCCGGATTTTGCCCGAACATCGCAAAGGTGCTCGCCTTGATACCCGAGAGAATACGGCCAGTGGTTTGACGGGTGAGACGCGTCAATGACGCTAGTTGCCCGATCAAGTCGAAGCGAACTTCACTTTCGACCGCCTCTTCCTGGTATTCTGATCGCGACCGTTCATTGCGAAATGCCGAGCGACTACGAACGTTCTCCACGCCGATGCCGGTGCCGAGCTCCGCGCCTGTTACGATGATCCTCTGACGGTCTACGGAGAGGTCGCTGTCGAGCCTCGCTAAGGCGCTTGCGATAAGTCTCTCGGTATCGAAGTCGGTGAAATAAACGGCTTTCTTGTTGATCCGATTCCAAAGCTCCAGAAAGGCTTGCTTCTCCAGATTCTTGCGCCGCACCTCGGGCATTACCATCTTGCGACCGTTGCCGGTCATTCGATGCAGCGCGGTCTCGTCGAACACAGTGTCAACCAACGCGACAAATTCGGCGGCATTGCTTTGCAAGCTGTAGGGGAACCGCGCCCAGATGTCCTGCGCCTCTCCAGACGCCTCCTCGATGGTACCGGATGCGCCGGCGGCAACAGCTTCAGCGATGATCTCGCGGCTCTCATGCCACTTTGCGGTAATATGTCGTGCGGGGTCGATATAACGTTCGCCGATTAGCCAATATTCCAGCTCTCCCGCTTCGGCCTGAGTGACCTCCTGCGAACCCGCTGCGGTCGTGATTGACAGGGTTTGGAAATAGGCGGCCGTAGCTTCGCGCTGGCGCCCCTTGAGAGCATCGGCCATTTCGTCCTGGAGCGCTTTGGCGAAGTCATCATAGCTTTCCGAGGCGATGACGGTCAGTACATTAATTTGATGGACCACGCTCTTGTCGTCGGTACGGTGACCATTGGCGTCGACACTGATCCGGAGCCCCCGGCCAACCTCCTGTCGCTTTCCGATTTCATGGTCGGATTGCTTCAGCGTGCAGATCGTGAAGACGTTCGGGTTGTCCCAGCCTTCACGAAGCGCCGAGTGGGAGAATATGAATCGCTTGGGTTCCTCGAGCGAAAGCAAACGCCCCTTGTTTTTCAGGATCAGATCATAGGATGACTCATCTTTCGCTTCACCTTTTTCGTCGCCGGTCTTGCTGACCGATGGATCGACCATCTTGCCCTTCTTGTCGATCGAGAAGTAACCGTCATGTACCTCGTGCGGCTGGTCGCGTTTCACGTAGCTCAGCCAAGCCTGGTCGGTCGTATCGAGCTCTTTCAACTCGTCGAGCGCGCGCTGATATTCTTCTTCGAACATCTGCGCATAGAGGCCGTTTTCTTTCTCGCCCGCTTCATCATAAAGGCGGTACTTCGCCACCTCGTCGATAAAGAACAGCGAGAGCACCTTGATGCCGCGCGCATGCAGCAGTCGCTCGCGTTCGAAATGGGCGCGGATCGTTTCGCGAATTTGCACACGGCGCACGGCATTCTCACTGGTGTCGCCGGTAACGCGACCTTCCTCGAGCACCTCTCTATTGGTGAATTCGACCGTCCGCTGGGTCACGTCGATGTTGGAAACGGTATAGCCCGCATATTCAGCCAGCCCGCCGGACTTTTCCTCCAGCTTGTCTCCATCGCGCAACCATACTGGCTTGCGCTTCACTTGCCCGCCCTTGAGCCCATGCTCGATCATCACCCGCGCTTCCGGCTTGCGGCCATCTGTGAAGGTGCGAAAGTTCGACAGGTAGAGATAACCATCGAGCCCCGGCAGCCCCTTCGTCGTCACCCCCTTCACCTGAATCTTCTTCACCAGTTTGCGGTTATAGGCGTCGAGAGCGTCGAGCCGGTGAACCATATTGTGACATTCGGCGTGCGTAGCTGAGTAGCGGAGTGCGATAGACGCATTGAAATAGGAAAGCGCTTGCCGCGTCTTGTTGCTGGCTTTTTGGCCTTCAACCCGTTGTGGTTCATCGATAATCAAAATGGGATTGTTGGCGGCGATGACATCGATCGGCCGGCGTGACTGGAAGCTGTCAGGAGTGCCAAAAATTATTCGACTAGCTTTGTTCGACTGAGTTTCTTTGAAATCCCCCACGAAAGCCTGACTATTTATCACCATACAGTGCAAGCCTGCATCCTCAGAGAAAGTGTTAATTTTTGGCAGGTCGCCGCTGTTATAGACGAAGTGCCGGATCTTGTGGCCGTAGAGCGAGTGGAACCAGCCCTCGGTATCCTTCAGCGTCTTCTTCACGCCCTCCCTAATGGCAATACTCGGCACGATGATGATGAACTTTGACCAGCCATATTCGGCATAGAGCCGGTACATGGTATCGATATAGACATAGGTCTTGCCGGTTCCGGTCTCCATCTCGACATCGAGATTGACCGGCGCGGCCTTGCTGGTCGCCAGTTCTTCGGAAGGCGGCAGGTGCTGCGCCATTTGCACCTTACGGATATTCTCTAGCAGCCTGGCGTCAGACAGCTTGAGCGGCGCGTTGCGCAGCCCTTCCTCGAACATGCTCGATTGCGCGGCGGCATCTTTCCCCGGATCGATCTGGTACTGAACGCCCTCGATGCGCGGCTGACCAGCAAAGCAATCGACCACGGCCTGCGCGGCCTTGGCTTGGTAATCGAGCGGCTTGAATATCTGCTTGGTCATTCGCTCAGAGCACCCGGACCTGAGTATCGGGCGCGCGCTGCTGGAAGCGGCTGTGGACGTTTTCCTTGGTTGCGTCGTCGGCAAAGCCATCGTCGCGGAACAGGACGCGCAAAGGGGCGAGCTCGGCCATGGCATCGGCCAGTTCGGTATCGATCCCGCCCTTGCCGCTGCTGCCGGGTTTGGCGAAGCAGGCGATCAGCGCCGCACCTTTCCCGCTTCCATCTTCCGGCGCATCGACCAGCCAGACTGTGCGCCCGGCCAACTCGCGCTGCTCGACTGGCAAGGTAATATCGACGCCCCAGCGCAGCAGCGCACCGAACAGCAAATCCTCTTCGCTGCGGTCGTCCTTGATATGGCTGATCATGCCGGCGAGCGCTTCCTGCGTCGCTTCCTTTGGAGTGACGCTGGTGTCGACGAAATTGCCGCTGTCGATGCGGAATGCGCGGAAGCCTGTGTCGAGCTTCCCTTGGAGGCCAGGACTCCCTTCTAGGATTTTGCGTCCGGCACGCTTCACACGTTCCATAGATAACGCTGAAATCGTCTTGTCGATCTGTTCAGCTTCACAGAATTCCCATGCGACAGGTGATTTATCCTTGTCGATCGGCTCTGGAAGTTGGACGGCGATGAACTTCCGACGACCAGAATCCAGCGCATTTACTTGCATGACCGCGTGGGATGACGTCCCGGAGCCAGCATAGAAATCCATAACCAGTGCGGCTGGGTCATTACGAGTTATGTAGTAAATCCAACGCGTTAACGTATCCACGTCCTTCGGGCTATCAAACACTCGTGGATCGCTAAATAGCTCGGCCATCATATTCGAGGCTTGAAGCGCACTTCGATAAAAATAGGTTCCCGCGACCTGCAATGAAACATCGTCTGAGTCCCTGTCTTCGCTGATTAGATAGGTCTTGCGGATCGGGGGTTCAGTATGGTCTTTCCTGAACTCGACCTTCCCGGCAGCAATCATCTCGTTCATTTTTGCTAAGGTCGAGTACCGCCACCCACCATCTGGCACCTCGCAAGGTAAGTCCGTTGTAGGATGAATGACGTCGTACCTGGGGCCACCACCCCCCGGCCAAGACATGTTATCATCACGCCATACTCCTTTCGCATCCACCCGCTTGTAACGGCTAAGCCGCTTTGCTGGGTGGTCGTTAGGAAGGCCCTCGTAGAACGCCCGTATGCCCGCTTCGACGGCAGCATCGTCTGCACCGTGCTCACGTCTCAGATGATTATACTCGACTTGGATTTCAGCGGCTCCGGGCTTCGGCTCACGCCATTTGATCCCGGAATCTTTCAAATAGACCTTCGATTTCGCATAAATTACTATGTAATCATGGCCTTTTGAAATGAATTTCGCGTCATTTTTTCGCGTCTTCTCCCACACAAGCGTAGCAATATAGTTATCTTTCCCAAAAACTTCGTCAGATATTTCTTTCAGGTTGTACAGTTCATTGTCATCGATACTGATGAATATCGCCCCATCGTCTGCCAGCATGCTCTTTGCCAGCTTTAGTCTGGGATACAGCATGCTCAACCAGTCGGAATGAAACCGGCCATTGCTTTCCGGATTGGCAACCAGCCTGCCTCGAGATTCATCTCTTTGACCACTTTCTTGCTCGTAGCCTTGTTGGCTGCTTGAGAAAGAATCATTATAGATGAAATCGTTACCCGTATTGTAGGGTGGGTCGATGTAGACCATCTTGACCTTGCCGAGATAGGTCTCCTGCAGCAGCTTGAGCGCGTCGAGATTGTCGCCTTCGATAAACAAGTTGCGCGTGGTGTCGAAGTCTACGCTATCCTCCCGCATCGGGCGCAGCGTCTTGTCGATTGGCGTGTTGGCGGTGAGCAGCGCTTGGCGCTTGCCGGGCCAGTCGAGCCGGTAACGCTCCGCCGGGCCTTCGACCAGATAATCGGACAACGCCTGCCGCAACAGATCGAAATCGACCATCGGCGCATCCTCGCGCGATCCTTCCGTCCGGCATTCGGGAAACAGTTCGAGTAGCCTGTCAATATTCTGACGCGTCAAATCCGGGCTGCTGTCCCCGAGTTTTTCCATTGTCATTCTATTTTCCTTGTTAAACCCGTTTCCGTTCCGCGTGACCTATTGGGTCAATTGCTTCAGCTGAGTCTCTGCTGCCCGCAATTCCCGGTTTACTTCGGTCTTTCTTGCAAAATCCTTTTCGCGGCGCAGAGCCTGTTGGAGCCGCTCGACCGCCTTGCCCTGCATGGCGATGGCATTCAAGCGTTCTGCGTGATCGCGCAACGATTCCCCTTCCCGCGCCGCATGGCGCCAGAGTGATCGGAGCAGGCCGGCATAGAGCCCCGCCATATTTGTGGCTTGCGGTAACGACGCTCGGATTTTGTCGACTGGCATCCATTCCCCGCGCCAATGCTGGTGCTTTACGGTCTGGCTGCTGTCCGCCTCGCTGGGCCTGCTATAGGCCGCCGCCATCTGCACTTCATCGCCATCGGGCGCGCTGCGGATCAATTCGAATATGATCGGATGTGGTACCGCCTTGTCGATATGCGCCAGGACCCGGTCGTCGATCCGGTCGGTTCGGAGCGTCACGCTGAATATTTCAATTTCTTCGACATCGGCCGCAGGCGGCAGGTTCACGCTGCGCTCGAACAGTTTATAGGACCAGTCGATCCGCTCGACCTGCGCTTCGTACAACCCGCGAATGGCCTTGCCACCGCCCACCGTTTTGAACAGCCTATCGCGAGGCACGCGGGTCCCCACTTTCGCCGCGTCGGGCCAGGCAAACCAGGCGGTCATGCCGTCGTGCCGCGAACCACGAGAAAAGCCACCAGCTCAAAGTCATCGAGCCCAGCGACCTGGCCGATCAGGGCGGTTGTCGGCCCACTGGCAAACAGGCTGTCGATGTCGCGGCCTTCCTTCTCTTCGATCATAGAACGGATCGCATCACTCAGGAGATCTGAATATTTCTCCATCCGGCGACCGTCTTCGGTCTCTCGGTTAAACGGTTCATATAGCGCCGGATCGGCTTCGGAGCGGCCGCGTGCTGCCGCGCGCAGCATATCCAGCGCATGTTTGGGATCGGTATGGCGGACCAGCGCCTCTCCATCCTCGCGCACGTAGACGAGGTAGAATGGATGCAGCCGGTTATGCTGCTGCAGCTCCGCGGCCGCATCGAGATTGCGGAGGCAGAAAATAACCCCCGGAGGTAGCTTGTCGTTCGCGGGGACAATCGCATGCATGCCGAGCGGCGCATCATCGAGGCTACCATTTTCCCGCACCCAGCTCACCAGATCCATACGGAAATCGTTGAGCCCCAGATCGGTAATGCCAACGCCTTGGCGCAGGTCATCGAGATCCACCACCTCCTCCTGCAGGCGGCGCAACTGTTCACGGCGATATTCCATGTCGTTTTCGCGCGCGGTCAGCGGATTGTCATCGCCCGTCGCCGTCAGATCGGCAATCACCATCCGTCCTTCGACGCGGTCCTTGAGGTTGATATAATCATCGAGCTCGATATCTGGCCAATAGCTGACCAGCTGTATTCGTTCATTCTGGCTGCCAATCCGGTCGACCCGGCCAAATCGCTGGATGATCCGCACCGGATTCCAGTGGATATCGTAGTTCACCACCATGTCGCAATCCTGCAAGTTCTGACCTTCGGAAATACAATCGGTAGCAATCAATATGTCAATTTCCCGGAGTTCGTCTTTTAGCCGGTCGATCTGTGCCTTCTTCTTGGACACCGGTGAGAATAAAGTCAGCACAGCGTTAAAGTCGAAGCCGTGACCGAGGGTGGACTTAGGTCCGCCGCTGCCGGTGACTATTGCAGAGTGACGATCATCGGATTTGGCAATCAAAGGCGCGATTTCGCGATATAAATATTCCGCAGTGTCTGAAAAAGCCGTGAAGATCAGGAGCTTGCCATTAGCCTTATTAATGGGGTTTTTCTGTTTGTTTCTGATGAATTCGATCAAATGCTGGAGCTTGCTGTCATTCTGCGGTCCAACGCGGTCCATTTCGGCAAGCAGTCCGTCGATCAAGGCGACATCACCTTGAAGATCGCGCCGGTAGGAAACCAGATCCATATCTTCGAGAGCCACACGCACTTGCCCGCGCTCGAGCTCGGTTGGTACATCGTCTTCGTCATCGGACCGCTCAATTTCAAACGCATATTCGCTGCCGCCGCCACGCTCGAACCGTTCAATTGCTTCAAGTGTTGCGTGATGGGTTTGCGAGAGGCGCGAGAGCGTCAGCCGGAAAGCCTCAACCGAGCTCTCCAGACGTTTGAGCAAATTGACCCGCATCAAGGCTTTGATTGAGGTTTCGCGGTCCGTTTGCCGGAGTACGTTCGTCTCTGTCGCGGTATCATATTGGCTGTAATTGCCGATCCGGCTGGGTTGCACATAAGTGAGCGGCGCATAGACAGCGAGCGTGAGCTTGGTGAGCTCGGCGTAAATATTGTTGAAAGTCGGAACGTCGTCGCGGTCCGTCAGTGCCGGACGGAATGTCAACGGCTTCAATCGCTCCGGGAAACCACCGATTTCCTCGGTATCATAGTAAGTTGTGATATGACGCCTCGACCGGGCAATGGTTACGCTATCAAGCAGATCAAAAAAGGCGAAGTCGAGCCGATCGAGGATCGCCTGCGGCGTTCGTTCTTCAAGCGGCAGCTCTTCCCACTCATTGAACGCGCGCTGCGCCTGGCGGAAAATTTCGTCAATGCTTTGGTTAACCCCAAGCTTTTCCGCAAAAGCCTCACTGTCGCCTTCGTAGGCGAGCGCAAGCTGATTTTTCAAATCCGCGAAACGGTTGTTAACGGGCGTAGCCGAAAGCATCAGCACTTTCGTCTGGACACCCGATCGTATGACGCGGTTCAACAGCGCGCGATAACGTGTTTCACTTTCGCCTTGAGCCAGCGTGGCATCATCATTCCGGAAATTGTGGGACTCGTCGATAACGATGAGATCGTAATTCCCCCAGTTCACCTGATCTAGCGGCATACCCATGGAATAACCACCAGTACGAAGAAGGTCAGTATGAGCGAGCACGTCGTAATTAAGGCGATCCTCGGCAAGAATATTGGTCGTTAGATTCTTGTTGTACGTATGCCAGTTGTCGGCAAGCTTTTTGGGGCAAAGCACCAAGACCGACTTGTTGCGTAATTCGTAATATTTGATGACGGCTAGCGCCGTAAATGTCTTGCCGAGACCAACGCTGTCGGCCAGAATACACCCGTTATATGTATCGAGCTTGTTGATCAGACCCAGCGCGGCGTCCTGCTGAAATTTGTAAAGAGTATTCCAGACTTTCGTGTCCCGGAAGCCTGTGCGATCGTTAGGTAGTAGATCCTCATTTATATCCTCGAGAAAGGTTCGAAATATCGCGGAGAGCATGAGATGATAGATGTGAGCGGGTGAGTTTTCGGCATAGACCTGCTCAAGCTGACGACACAATGCGTCGGTGACATCCTCGAGGCGGCCGGGGTCTTGCCACAACTGATCAAAGAGCTGGCCGTATCTCTCGACTGCGGAGGCATCATCAATCTTGTTAATCATGGTGAGATTACCGGGCTGATACCCCAAGTCTGCCGACGTGAAGCCTTGAAGTCCGGTATACATTGTCTGGCTGTCTGCACCGCGGGTACAAAAAAACGAGGGTATAGGGGCTCCGGGATTTGACTTGAATTCGGCTGTTTTTCTAATCCAGTCTGCGCATTCTCGAGCAAGTGCACGCGTCGTCATCTTGTTTCGCAACCGGATCTCGAACGGTGTTCCAGCAATATCGCGGCGGTTCATTGCAGGTGGAATGATAAATTCGCGGTGCTGTGTCCGTGTTGTTCCGTGATCTGTAGCAAAGGAGGGGCCGGTGAATATAAATCTGAATTCGTCGAGCTTATTCAATTCCGCTGCAAGCGCTGCAAAAGCGTGAATCGAAAATGTCGCTGCTGCAACATCTACCTGTCGTTTATTGCCCAGTTCGCCTTTAAGGTCATCTCCGAAAAGTATCGAAACATTGTCGAGAATTTCCATGCCCTTAAAACCCCCAATTTGACCCAATTGATGTTGACCGACCGGTACTAGAAAAAAATTCGCGCTTCAAATACGCTGGTATTTGGCCCCATCTGGTTGGGTAGTAGTAAGCGGGTATATTAGCGTGTTGCAAGCCTCTATTTTCTAAGGGGTTTCTCCCCGATTGAGCCACGGCTGGGTTTGCATATAGGCCGCAAAATGGAAGTCCTAGAGATTATCGCCACCTGCCACCCGGATGCTGCCTATCAGGCGCGCGCCCGGTCGACCGTGCCATCCACCGGCTTCACAATGATTGGTGTAGGAAATATTAAAATGTCGGCGAATGCATGACAGCATGAAACGGCGATATGAGAGCTAGTCCGAACTGCCTGATGGAGAATTAAGCCCGGCCGCGCTGGTCTCATTTTTTCATCTGGCTGCGCATGATATGTTTGGTGTAATCCAGAATCTCCTGAATTTCGGCTTCTGAAATCTGACCGCCGATCTGGCCGTACGCCATTCCTTCAAGAAGATAATGGGCGATATTGCCGCTGCGGGCGGTCTCTGGATCCTCTACCTGCCACCCGATCAGTTCTTGCGCGATATCGTGCCATTTTCTGATAAAGGCCGAGTAGCTAGCGGCCAGAAGTTTGGCCAGTTGCGGTTCGGAACGCGCGACTAGAATCAATTCCTGATAGGCGCGAAATTCCCGCTCGTTCAGATGCCGCCAATGCGATTCGACGATATGGTCGACCGCATCCGTATCGGGATTGATGCTGGTAAGGTCTTTCCGGAATATCTCCAGCCGCTTGTGGTGGAGATGTTCTACCGTTGCGCCGAACACGTCCAGCCTCGTGGGAAAATGATATTGCATTCCGCCGCGGGAGACGCCGGCCCGCTCGGCGATAACCCCCATGGAAATTTCAGAATAGGGCATTTCCGCCAGACAATCGATTGCCGCGTCCAGCACCTGGGCCCTTAATATCGCGCCCTTTTCCGCCTGCCTCTGACCGCTGCCGCGCTTCATTTTTTGCCCAGCCGGTTTCGTTTCCGGAGTTTGTTCCGATTTTTCTCGCGGTGCTTTCACATGTTCCGATTTGTACAAAAAAACTCTCTTTCGCGGTCAGGTATCAGGAGCATGCGTATAACAGTAAGTTATCAAAAATGATAAGAGCAAAATAAAGCAGAGCTGCTTGACAATTGGCTCAAATAATCTCAACCCTCAAAAAAAAGCAGAGCTGCTGGAATTATCATGCGGCGAAATTTGGGAGAGCGATAGTGATTATGAAAATGAGACGTGATTTGGCATTGGCAACTGCAATGGGCCTCGCGCTCGCTGCAAATGCACCTGCTGTTGCGCAGGATCAAGCTTCCGATAGCAGCTCGACCCAAGATGGTTATGCTTCTGACCCCATCATCGTTACGGCCCAGCGCAGGGACCAGGTTCTGGCTGATGTTCCGCAAGCCGTTCAGGCGATCGGCGGAGAGGCTCTCCAGAGCATGGGCGTCGAACAGCTGCAGGATGTAATCGCTCTGGTTCCCAGTGCGACCGTTGGCTCGACCATTTCGGTAGGCTCCAACACCTTCCAGATTCGCGGCGTCGCGGCATCCGAAACCGACGGCGATGCAACAGTTGGCTTCTATCTCGACAATTTCGCCTTTTCCATGCCAGGGCGACCCTATGCCCCGACGACCGATTTCTATGATCTGGACCGGGTAGAAATATTGCGCGGACCTTCGGGAACATTGTACGGTCTGGGTTCACTGGGCGGAACGATCAAGGTCCTGACCAACGATCCCGATCTGTACGACGCAGAGCTTTCCACCCGAATGACAGCGAATGTGACGAGCGGTGGCGAACCCGGGGGCGGCGCAGACGCGATGTTCAATGTCCCCATTTCGGACGGTAAACTGGCCTTGCGCGGTGTGGTTTCCTATAAGACTGTCGGCGGATTTGCAGACAATATTGCCACCGGCAAGGACGATGCGAACGATGCGAACAGTTTCTCGGCCCGTGTCAAATTGCGCGCAGAACCCACCGAACGGCTAATGATCCAGCTGGCAGCCTGGCACAATCGTTCCAATCAGGACTTTTCCAACCGCATTACAACCACCGAGCCTCCGGTTCTCGACCAGACTTTCGGCATCGCCAATTCCCGCTACACGCTGTTCACTGGCGACATCAGCTATGATCTGGATTTCGCGACGCTGCTCTCGACAACTGGTTATATCAAGAACAAGGTCATCGTGAACAACGGGGGCTTTATACCGGGTATCGGCGACTTCGCCAGCTTCTGGCCCCTTGAAACGAAGAATTTCAACCAGGATCTAAGACTGGCTTCCAACAGCAATGGTCCGCTTTCCTGGATCGTCGGATTTTTCTACCAAGATGGCGAAACCAAGGGTGGACAAAGTGTCCAGTTGCCAGACTTTCCCGTGGGCGGTCAGCTTGGCCTCGCAACCTTCAACGACAATACGATAAATTCCAAAGCCTGGGCCGTGTATGGTGATGCCACATATAGTTTGATGGACGGCTTAGTCGATTTTACCTTAGGCGGCCGCTATTATGAAGAAAAACGCACCTTTGATGAAAACAGCTCGATTACGCTGATTGAGGCTGGCGTGGTCGTTCCCACGGTCGGAGTAGATCGGGCGAAAAACAATACCTTCAACCCGCGCGTTAATATCTCCATCCATCCTGCCGATGATGGAATGATCTACGGTGAGGTTGCCAAAGGCTTCCGTTCCGGCGCCATCACTTCGACTTCAATCATCGCGGGCGCCAATGGCGCATTGGGCACCAACTTCGATAATAGCTCTCCTCCTGACAGTTTGTGGAACTATGAAGCCGGCATAAAATGGTCGTTCGGTCAGATGGATGTGGCACTTTCGGCCTATTATTTCGACTGGGCGGACGCGCAGATTGAATTATCTCCGACTTTGCAAAGCATCGTGGTGCCGATCGGAGATGTGAAGGGCAAGGGCCTAGATGCTGAAATTACCTGGCGCACACCGTTGCAGGGTCTGACCCTGCAAGCCGCCGGTAACATCAACGAAACCGAAATTGAGAATGTCATTCCCGAGGTGGCGGCTGCATTGCCCTGGCTGTCGAATGGCAGTCAACTGCCTGGCACAGCTGAAAAAACCGCTTCGGTTAGCGCAAGCTATGTGGGTGATGTCGGTAATGGTTGGGATCTGAAGATCAACGGCCGCTATTCCTACCGCTCGCGGCAACAGAGCGTTTTTGATGGTGCCTATGCGCCTTGGAACGGCATCGGTTCAGCCCGTATCGGACTGGCCAAAGACGATTTCGAATTTTCGATCTTTTCCAACAATATCGGCAATTCGGATCGCCCCATTTCCCGTCCTGGTGGGCAGAATCAGGTGCCTTATCCGCGCACCATCGGGATCTCGGTCGAAAAACGCTTCTAGTATCAACCCAAGGACGGAATATGGCAAAAGTAGAAGGCGAGTTTCTGAAAGCGCAGAGGACGGAGGGTGATTTTGAAACGCCATCTTTCCTCCCGCGCAAGCCAATTCCCGATATCGGGAAGCAGAAAATCGACGGCGAGCGTTTCCATTCGCAGGAATTTATGGACCGTGAATGGGAAATGATCTGGACCCGGACATGGAACATTGGCTGCCATGTGACCGAGCTGGAAGAACCCGGAGATTTCCGGGTGCATTCGCTTGGCAAGGAATCGCTACTTTTTGTCCGCGGCGCCGACGATGTCGTTCGGGGTTTCTTCAACATATGCCAGCATCGTGGCAACATATTGTGCCAAGTTCGCGAAGGTATGGTAAACCATTTCAAATGCCCTTTCCACGGCTGGGAATGGAATCTTGACGGCAGTCTGAAGCAAGTCATGCATCCGCATCTGTTTCCGCAGTTCAAAGACGGCGTCCCGGATGGCGATCTGGATCTGCCGGTCCTGAAGGTCGAGCTATGGGGTGGCTGGGTTTGGTTCAACATGGATCCGGATGCCGGTCCGTTGCGCGAATTTCTCGGCGAAGCCGGTGCGCATCTGGAAACCTACGAACATGAGAAATTTAATCTTATCGATTACAAGAGCTTCGAATGGCAGGGCAACTGGAAACATGCCCATGATGCTTTCAATGAAAGCTATCATTTCGAGGCGCTGCATCCGGAATTTCTCGATTTCGCCGAAGGTTTCGACGTGCCGATTGAGTTGCTGGGCGTCCACAGTCGAATGCTGAACTTCAATCATACGGTTAGCGAAATTCTCGAAGACCGCGAGAGCATGACTCCAATCCGCGAAAAGATGCTGGGCCTACCGGAGGGATATCAGGGATCTGCAAAAGATGTGCATTTGGCGGTTGTTGCCCACAAACGCTCGATCCAGGACGAGAGCCATATTCCCTACAAGAGAATGAACGATGAGCAACTTGCCCATCAATATCATTACACGTTTTTCCCGGGAACGACGATCACAACAACGCCGGAAATGTCGATCGTATTTCGCTATCGGCCGCACGAGACAGACCCCAATTATTGCTATTATGATTTCCTGATCACCCGTCACGACCCGCCGGGAGAGCCGCGCCCCGACTTCGAATATCGTCTGTACCGCCATGCGGAACTGCCCAGCTATGTCGATGCGTTTGAAGGCACGTTTGATCCGGTTCTTGCCAATGTGTTGCAACAGGACGGTACGAATATGCCAACGATGCAGCAAGGCACGGCGTCACGAGGCTTCAAGGGCATGATCTTGGGAGAGCAGGAAGTCCGAATCCGTAATTTCCACCAGACAATAGATCGTTATCTCAGGGGCGACTTTCCTCTGCACGGCGACCGCTGAGGTTCTCATGACAAATGCCAAACATATTCACATTGTCACCGGCGGCAAATATCATGATTTCGACCTCGCCCGTCTGAAGATACTTCAAGCGATGGCTGGGGATGAACGCATTCGAGCCAGTTGTGCGATGGATTTTTCCGGTCTGGATGTCCTTGAGCATTCCGCCGGTCTGATCCTCTACACGTGCGACATGATGCCGACCGATGAGCAAGCGGAGCAGATGGACAGCTTCGTCCGCAATGGTGGTCGGATCATGGCGCTGCACGCGGTCAACGCGCATCTCGAGTTTACTGACGGCCCCGAAATTGTGACCAGCGGTGTTCGGATACCGGGTCTGGTAAAATCAACGGCGGCGAGCGTTTCTCCTCTCTATATGGAATTGCTCGGGAGCCGCTTTGTCACGCATCTCGCTGCACAGGAGGTCCATGTTCATATCGAAGACCAAGATCATCCTGTGACGCGTGGCATGACAGATTTTACGCTGGTCGACGAACCCTATGTCGCGACGCCGCTCGGCGAATTGCGTACCCTAATGTCGGCTCGCTACAAGGGGCCGACGCCGGGCTATGAGACTGGCGAGGTTACCGATGACCCACCGCGTCCTCAGCTATACGTGAAGGATCACGGAAAGGGAGCGGTGCTCTATTCTCCCCTAGGCCATGCATGCGGCAAATATGACATGCGTCCGCTTATGGACGAGGCCCCCGTTGTTCGGGGACCGTGGGATGATGAAAATTATCTCGAGATCGTCAGACGTGGCATCGCCTGGATCACCGAAGCGCCTATAATCAAGGATGCGGCCTGATGCGCCGGAACAGCAGCCTCTACAGATCGGAAGTTCAAAGATGAAGCCGCTAGAAATAAAGCAGATGGGCTATGTTACTGACGATATCGAGGCATCCGCGCTGGCTTGGGTAGAAACAATGGGAGCCGGGCCGTTTTTCATCCTGCCGGCTATGAGCTTCCAAAGCTGGACCTATCACGGCGAGCCGCAACGAATGACACTTGATATCGCCTTTGGCCAAGTCGGTGACATGATGATCGAGCTCATTCGGCCCAACGGTTCGTGGCCCAATGTATATGGTAATTCCATGCCAAAGGGATGCGTGCCGCATCACCACGGCATCCTTGTGGCAGACGTCGAAGCAGGCGCCCGATCGTTAGGTCGCGAGGCGGTGACGCGCGCCGAACTTTCAGCTGAAACCGAATTGCGTTATTTCGACTGCCGCGATCAGACCGGCCTTTTCCTCGAATTGATCACCGACAATGAAGAAAGCCGAGGATTTTTTGCCACCGCAATCGAAGCAACAGAAAATTGGGACGGCAAGTCATCGCCTGTCCGTCAAATTTCTGCAGGAGAAAGTTGATGTCCGAACCAGAAGCAAACTCCGGCTTAGCCGATACGGTGATCATCGTGACGGGCGCCGCATCAGGTATCGGCGCAGCGACGGTTGACCGTTTGCAAGCGGCGGGCGCAAAAGTGGTGGCGATCGATCGCATGCCGCTCTCCATCCCGGCGGCACTGACAATCCAGATGGATGTCACCAGCGAACAGGAATGGCTGTCAGCTGTGTCACAGTCGGTTGAGAAACTGGGTAGGATCGATGGCTTGGTCAATTGCGCGGGAATCATCCGCATGGGCGCCGTTACCGACCTTTCTGCAGAAGATTTTCGACAGAGCATGCAGGTGAATGTCGAGGGGCCGTTTCTGGCCATGAAACATGTCCTGCCCGTCATGTATGAGCAAGCGAGTGGCAGCATCGTCAATATTTCTTCGACCGCGGGTATCGCGGGAGCCCCTGGCGCGGCTGGTTACTGCGCCAGCAAGGGTGCGATCCGAATGATGTCCAAAGCGGTCGCGCTGGAGGCGATAGCAAGCAGTTCTAACGTGCGGGTCAATTCAGTTCACCCTGCAATGACGGAAACCCCGATGGTTAAGGATATCGTTGGCCAACTTGGCGGTGATGAGAGCATCGAGGATCAGATGCGTGCTCTCCAGCCCTCGGGAAATTTTATCCCGGTTAGGGCGGTGGTCGATGCCATCCTATTCCTGCTTTCGGATGCGTCACAATTTGTCAACGGAACCGAGATGGTCGTCGATAATGGATTTACAGCTCAATGAGCCGTCTAAGCCAGCCCTTGCGCTTGGAAGGTTGCCAGGCTCTGGTAACCGGAGCGCTCGGGGGGATCGGCATGGCAATCTGCGACTTGTTTGTCGCGCATGGCGCACGCGTCTGGCTCGCCGACCTTGAACCCGCAGATAGCGATAAAGCGCGGCTGGCGCTGGAGCAATTGGGTGGTGCTGATTATCTTCGTCTCGATGTGACTGATCGCCGGGACTGGGATAGGGCGGCGGACAGGATCGGCGATCGGCTTGACATTCTGGTCAATAACGCCGGCATAGCGCCGACGGGTGAATTGGAAAATCTGCCGCTTGAGCAATGGCAACAGGTGATGGCGGTCAACTGCCAAGGCGCCTTTCTGGCGCTCGCAACATTGGCCAGTCGGCTCGAGCGAGCGGGAAAGTCAAACGATCGGTGGGCGAGCGTCATCAATATCTCTTCGATTCTTGCGATGGTCGGGATGCCGCAGGCCACGGCCTACGCTGCCAGCAAGGGGGCCTTGCGCAGCCTGACAAAGTCGGCCGCAGTGGAATTTGCGCAGGGGAAGCGGTCAATCCGTGTCAATTCTATCCATCCCGGCTTTGTTGAGACGGATATGACAAAGGCCGGCAGCGACGCAATGAGCGAAGCGGGAGATTTGCTGGAGACGCTGGGCCGCGAAACCCCGATGGGGCGTGTCGGAACACCCGAGGAGATTGCTTACGCAGCGCTGTTTCTGGCGTCCGACGAGAGCCGCTTCATGACTGGCAGCGAGTTGACCGTCGACGGCGGTTGGACCGCCCAATAAAGCAGAGGGAATGCCATGATATTCTATGATTTCGATTTATTTGCCCCCAGTCCCTACGTCGTCAGGATGTTTGCCGCGGAGAAGGGCCTGAAGCTGGAACGAAAAATCATCGATTTGCTGACAAGAGAGAACCGGCGTGCCCCTTTTGCTACCGCAATCAGTCCGCTTGGCGAGTTACCAGCCGTGCTGCTCGATGACGGTACCGCGCTGACCGAAATCACAGCGATTTGCGAGTATCTGGAAGAGATGCACCCCAATCCGCCATTGATTGGATCCACGCCATTGGAACGGGCCGAGACTCGAATGTGGGTGCGTCGGATCGATCAGAAGATTGCCGAACCAATGGGCGAGGGTTTCTCTGCGGTCGAAGGACGCGAGTTTTTTGAAACCGACTACAAAGATCCTGACCTTGTCACAAAAACAATTTTGCCCCCCGAAGCTGGGCCGGCGCTTAAGGCAAAGGCGAAGGAAAAGATCATCTGGATGGATGGCCAGCTCAGGGGTAAACAGTTTGTCTGTGGGGACCGCTTCACACTGGCGGACATATATCTCTATTGTTATCTGCAGTTCGGCGAGCATCAGGGCCAACCAATCCCGAATGAGGCTTCTTGGATGCGCGATTTCTTCGACCGTATGATGGACCGGCCGACGGCTTGGCATGGCGAAGGCGGCAGCCTCGAATAAACAGCCATTTCTTCCGTGGTTACGCGCCAACAGACAGCAGGGATTCATTATGAAAGCAGTATTTTACAGCGAAAATGGCGGCCCGGAGGTCATGCAATATGGGGAACGGCCGGATCCGACTTTGCAGGACGACGGCGTTCTGATCAGATCGGAAGCGATTTCGATTGAGGGGGGTGACCTGCTGAACCGGCTGATTTCTCCGCCAGACCCAGTGCCTTTCATCCCCGGCTATCAGGCCGCGGGAATCGTCGAGGCCGTCGGACCATCGGTTACGCTCTTCCAGCCCGGCGATCGCGTGGTGGCGTTCAACTGGTTCGGCAGTCATGCGGAACTATTCGCCGCACCGGAAAGCTTCACTTATGCAATTCCAGATTCGCTTGACATTGCGCTGGCGTCCGTGGCCCCGATCGCATTCGGTACCGCTTACGATGCGCTCATCGAATATGGCAATCTGCAGTCCGATGAGTTTGTATTGATTCAAGGAGCCGGAGGCGGCGTCGGACTAGCCGCCGTGCAGATCGCCAAGGCTGCAGGCGCAACAGTGATCGGCACTGCTTCCAGCAACGCACGACTGGAGCACACCCGTCCTTTCGGACTGGATTACGGCATCAACTATCGAGACGAAGACATTACCGAGCATTGCCTGTCAATTACTGGCGGCTCCGGAGTGGATATTGTGGTTGATCTGGCCGGCGGCAAAGGCAAGGAGTTGCTCGTCAAAGCGTTGCGGCCGCACGGTCGCTACGCAGCCGTAGGCGCAGCTACCGGAGAGATACCCTCGTTCAGTTTCTTTGAACTGATCGGTGGAATGCTGCATGTGTTCGGCGTCTCCCTCGGCCAGGAAATGCACACTGAGCGGGTTCGTGCGCTGGTCGCTGATATCTTCGCAAAGCTGGAGGATGGCTCTTACCGGATGCCGATCGACAAGACATTCGCCTTGTCTGACGCGGTCGCTGCGCATCGTCATGTTGCGGAATCGCATCCATTCGGCCGGGTAATCATGAAGCCTTGAACAGACAATCGCTGATTGGGTCGAACAAACCATGGGGCGAACCGACTCATACAGAGAAAGGTAAAAGTCCGAATGAGTATCACTTGGCAATCGCTCCTTACTTTGGAGGAATTTCCTGCAGATGGAAAATATGCAGCCTGCGTCGGGGGCTGGTTCGTGTTGGTGGTGAAAGAAGGAGACGATTTTCTTGCGGTCAATGACCGCTGTACCCATCAGGCTTCCCGCCTGTCTGACGGACGAATCCGGCGCGGCGCCATCATGTGCCCGGTCCATGGTGCCCGTTTCGAGGCTGCTACCGGCAAGTGTCTTGGCGGCGCCTATCCCGACCTGCGCACCTTTGAAACCCGCATCATCGATAACAGGATCGAAGTGGCAGTGCCGGACGAGCCACCAGGCGTCCACGAACGACCGACCGGCGTTTGAGCCTTTCTCTAAGGCTGCCGATCATTGATCGACGTGTTCGGCAGGACATCGGAATCAAGGCGGAGGGAAGGCAAGGCAATGGCGGCGGCTAGTCTTATCGCTGAAAAGATCCATGGTTTGCTGATACCGGAGACCATCGGGATTGCCCCATAATGGAAATCCCTGTGCGCTAACGGTGAACGTGTTGTTGTCGGCATGAATTGTTGAACTATTCCTGCAACCCTTGGTTCCGTGGCTACCTTATATGCCCTCAAACTTATTCCTCGCACGAGGCCCTGGCCAACATGGTCATCTCTATCATTGGTCAATGGGGGCCGTTCTGGGGGCTAAGAATATTCTACCATTCAATAAATCAATCAGTATCAGAAAGTTAAAGCAGACCTGTTAGTCCTCTTCTGGGCATCATTGGCGCACATCTGGCGCTCTTGCTGGCCGGCCGCAATTTCCAGACATTGAGTGATCTCGGAATCAGTGCAACGCGATTCGACCCTGCCGAACTTGCGATCTTCGCAACGGTCCTCCTGATTGGCGCTATCGCCGCGCTTATTCCCGCTGCGCGCATTTTCCGCATCAACCTGGCGCTTACACTCGCCCGATCATCATGAGGCCCCCGATGAAAATTCTTTATGCCCTCATCCTTGCATCAGCAACGTTCCTGCCCGCTGCATCCGCATCCTCGGCGATGCAAAACGGCGGCAAGGTGCCGGCAGATGATGTATGGAAGCCTGCCAGGACTCCCAAGGGCGGGGTGTCCTGGGCTGTGCTGGAATCGACGAAGGAAAAAACGCGTACCGGGAAGGATGGCTATATCTATTCGAAACCGCTGTTCTCACCGGCGGTAAAATCCCTCGCCGGCAAGCGGATAAAGGTCGCCGGCTGGATGACCCCGCTGGAGCAAGGTGCCCGGCAGAAAAGATTCGTGTTGCTGGCCTACCCGCCCGGCTGCCCTTTCCATTTTCACGCAATGCCAAACCAGTTCATCGAGGTGCTCGCCGACATTCCCTTTCCCACCGATGAAAGAAAAATACATGTCGTCAGCGGCATATTGGAACTGACCGGCCAGGATGAAAGCGGAATATTCTACCGGTTGAAAACGGCAAGTCCTGCCGGTTCCAAATGATCCACTACCGATCTCGTGGCCACGATGGAACAGGCGGATATCAGGCTGAAAAATAAAGCTTGGAGCGCCACCCATGCACTGACGATCCAATGCGCGCTGGCTGCCCATCGAACCAGCAGCAACGGTGATAATGGCCTATTGAATAGCTGTCGGCCACGCCAGCCTTGGTTATGGTTTTGCCGGTGCTTGCGAGCCCTTGTTGGAAAAAGGTTCCCGGCGGCCCGAGAATATCATCGACCGGATCTTGTCGCGCTGATCACGAAATAGCGCAAGACGGACCGGCGATAGGCCCATTGTAGAAATCGGCCGGTCACCGCATGTTTGAGACGCGCTGGCCAATCCGCTTTTGCGCTTGCCGGGGATGTCCGGACGAAACTGGCAAAACCGGGCATCACATGCTGGCTGATATCGGTAATTCGCACCTCTTCAAATCCGGCCGTCCGCAACTGGTCCAGATAGCGGGCGCGGTGCACGATATTTGTCTCGGCAATATGCGAGCGTTTCAGCATCCGGACCAATAGCCGGTGGGTGAAGGACCCGGTCCGGTGCCGATCGGACAGCATGAAATCGGTTAGCGCAATGCGGCCTGCCGGTGCGAGTTGTCGGTGTGCCTGGGCGATAAAAGCCTGCCGGCTGGGAAAATGATAGGCGCAGTCCAGCGCCAGCACATGGCTGGGCCGGTTTCCCCCGAGCGCAACATGCCACGTCTCGCTGTTGCTGATGTCGCCCTGCACAATAGCAGCCGCCTTGAAACCGGCTGCTGCGAGCTTTGTTCTGGCAAAAGCGGTCTGACTGCGGGATAGGTTGACGCCGCGGACTTCAGCCACGCGAAAATCGGTCAGCCAGAGCAACAACTGGTCGCCGCACCCGAAGCCCGCGTCGAAAACTTCCGACTGGCTATCCAGCCCGGCCTGTTCGCCGAGCAATAGCGCCAGGGCGCGGCAAGCGTCCGAATATTCCGTCGCGCTTTTCCAATATCCCAGATTTCCCCAGGACTGGTTATCACGATTGAGTGCCAGTTCTGCCAGATCGTGAAATTCGGTCATCGCTCAAACCGCAGAGGGCGTATCGGTTTTCCACGGTATGGCGGCGCCGAGATGTCCGGCAACAGCGACCGAGGAATCAACCGCAGCCTCGAGCAGGGGAATTTTTTCGGTCATATAGGAGCCACAGAGCCAGAGCCTGTTGCCCGGCTGGCAGTGCTGTTCGCGCAAGGCGATGACCGCCTTGCGGCTGTCCCTTGTTACCGTGGGCCGGGTGAATTCGACTCTCGCCAGTTCGCGATTGGGAGCGATCCTGCGTAGCGGGTTCCAGGTCTGAAATATGGTCTCCTGATCCGACAGGCGCGCAATGGCCTTGGTCAGATCCACGGATACTTCGGCACGCTCGGCGTCACGCGGGACATGGTAGCTGACCGGGGAGAGGCCTTTGACCGGAGCGGGCAGAATTTCCTGATCGCTGTGTACGCTCATGCTTGACCGCTCGAAGGGTATACGGCCGAGCAGGACCCGACGCTCTTCAAAACCGGCTAGCATCGCTGCGGCCTGATGCGCCTGCGCGGCAATCACAACCTGGTCAAAATGCCGGGTCGAACCCGCTTTCGTGACCACGCGGAGCTGTTTTCCGTCCGGTTCGATCAGGGCAATCGGGCTGTTGGTCTGTAACTCGACATCGACCAGCATGCGCGGTACGATATCGTCGACGCCTTTTGCCGCGGTCATGATCCCCAGCTCGTGCACGCCGCAGGTCAGATATTCCAGCATCAGATCGGCCGGATAGTCGCGCACCGCCTGATAGCTGCACGTGCAGGTCACTGACATCATCGGCAGCAGAACGGTCGCGACAAATTCCCGGCCCGCGCCCGATTGCTGCAGATATTCGCCGAAGGACAGCTCGGCCAGGCCGGACCGGCTGACATCCCGCTTTGCCCGGGCGAAGAAGCGCCTGCTCTGCAGGCCGATGGTCCAGGCTGCGGGATTCAGCCAGCTGTTCCCTTTCAAATGGGACAAATGGACCGAACCCAGCCGGAAATTGCCGTAATGCAGAAGGACCCGGCCGGTCTCGTCCGAAAATATGCCGCTATGGTCGCTGGTCAGTATCTCCACGCCAATATGGTCATAGAGGGCCAGCAGGTTGTCATAATAGCCGTGGCAGAATATCCGCAGCGGGATATCTATCCGGCTGGTGATGCCATTGCTGGCATAATCGACGCTATTCGCACCCATGCCGGCGCGCGCCTGGCTTTCAAAAACTGTGACCTGATGACCGTCTTTCAGCAAGTAGGCCGCGGACAGGCCAGCAATCCCGGTGCCGATAACGGCGAGACGGGGTTTGCCCTGCGAGTCCGCGCCGGAATCCATCAGGCGTAATAGGCCACGCTTTGCATCGCGGTTGCGATCAGTTCACGATGACTGTTCCAGATGCTCATATACTGGCTGCTTGCACCGTGATCGGCATGATGGGTGTGGGAGTCGATCAGCCACCAGCCGTCCTGCGTTGCGGGCGATTCGGCGATGAGATTGACCTGCCAGTTCATCGAGCTGACCATCGCATTCTTGTCCAGCAGACCCATGACCGAAGGCGGAAGGCTATCGCACATGCAGAGAATTTCGGCCACCGGATCGAGGCCGGCGCGCTGCTTCAGCCGCATCCAGCGGGTCAGGCGGTTGGTCTTGGTGCTGGTGTCGATCCGTTTGCCGACATATTCCATATTGGATGTGAAAAATTGCGGCGGGCCGCTGTGCAGGTCGCTGTCTCCGGGCAGCGGCGGAAAGTCCGGCGCCGCAATATCATATGTTCTCACTTCGGTCGGCCGAGGGGCGGCAAAAATGAAGTTGCAGTGCAGGCCGAGACCCTTGTCGCCAAAGATCTCGGACTGGACAAAGGCACTGTTCTTGCCACGGCGCAACATGGCGGTTTCCGCGATCAAGGCACCGAACAAAGGCCCCGTAAACGCGATCTGCGCCGACCGCAGCGGCGGCAGGTCCGCCTCGATAAGGCTGGCTGCATGATAAGCGATCGCTCCGGACAGGCCGCCAAAGGCTGTCCGTCCCTGCGTCCAGCTTTGCGGTAGCGTGACCGGATTTTCGGGACCGCCGGCTCCGCATTGGCTGAGCAGGTCGGCAAGGGCTATGGGTTCAGGATGTTTGTCTGTCATCCATTCCGCTTATCGGGCTAATCGGCTGAAATCCACTGGTAAGTTTGCTGGCAACATTTACAAAAGCCGAGATTTGATTTATAGCTTTGGTGAATTTTCAGACTCTTACTGAAAGATTTTTTGATGAACTACACCAACACCCTGACCCGCGCCGATCTGGCCGATACCATGAACCGGCAGGTCGGCCTTTCGCGTGCCGATAGCGCGGTCATGGTGGAATCTATTCTCGATCATATGATCGAGGCGCTGGTCGACGGTGAGAATGTCAAGATTTCAGGATTTGGTACCTTTGTCCTGCGCGACAAGGGGGAACGCACGGGGCGCAATCCCAAGACCGGAGTCGAAGTGCCGATTGCGCCGCGCCGGGTTCTGACCTTTCGTGCAAGCCAGACGATGCGTGACAGGATTATCGCCGCAGGTTAATGGACCCGGCGAAACCGGGGGAGTAGAGTATGACCAAGGAACTAGGGGCTTTCCGGACCATCGGCGAGCTGTCCAAAGAGCTGAACATAAAGCCCCATATCCTGCGTTACTGGGAAGATCAGTTTGCGGTTCTGGCTCCGCTGAAACGGGCGGGATCACGCCGCCATTATCGCCCGGAAGATGTCGAGATCGTCAAGACGATCAATCGTCTGCTCAATGAAGAAGGCTATACGATCAAGGGCGCCCGCAAATTTCTCGCGTCACGGCGGCGGAGGCCGGAAATGGTCGAGGATGCACCGCAGCCCGGTTCCGTACCGGTGTCTTCAGCTGAACCGGAGCCGGACTATCGCGGTCCGATCATCGCCGAACTGAAATCGATCCGCGACCGGTTATCACACGCGCTCGATCACGCCTGAAATCCAGCCGTTTAACCAACGGTTTCTAGTCGTAATTGGGGCCCAGTTCGGGATCCAGATCGCGCGGGCGGGTGAACCGGTCCAGCGAGCCGCATTTTTCGGTAATATCCGCCCAGCTGTCAATGGCGAGCGTCATCTCGGCCAGCGTGGCGGTCGGATATTTGGTTTCGACCTCGTCGCGGGCCGGCGAACTGCCGTCGTCGGGAACCAGATCAAAGACCAGATCTTCAAGACCGGGATTATGGCCCACCATCAGAACATGATCGGCATCGTCGCTGGCACCGCGCAAGACATCCAGCAAAGTCGCCGAAGAGGCGAGATAGATTTTGCGATCCCAGGTCGGTTCCATCGCCTGTCCGCTGGCTTCCTCGACATGTTCCAGCGTCTCGATCACCCGGACGGCAGGAGAGGCAAGAATCTGGTCAAAGCGGAGTCGATTGCGCTGGATGAAGCGGCCCATCACCGCTGCAGCGCGCTTGCCCTTCTTGTTGAGCGGGCGGTCGAAGTCGCGGTCAACCGGATCATCCCAGCTGGATTTGGCGTGGCGCAGGAGTGTCAGCTTTTTCATTGCAGCTTGTCATGCATCAAACTTGTTTCAGTTGAAAGACCGGATTGCGGCATATCCGATTTTGCCTTGCGGATCTCCGCCAGCGCCTGATCGAGGGGCATGCGTTCGACCGGCGTGCCTTCGGGAAAGGCCGAAAGCAACCGCGAAGGGAAGGCGGAGGACAGGATCACAAAATGACCATGGTCGTCGGCCCGCCGGATGATCCGGCCAAAGGCCTGAGCCAACCGGGCGCGGATGATCCTGTCATCATAGGCGCTACCGCCGCCGGCCATTTTGCGCGCGCGGTGGAGAATATCGGGACGCGGCCAGGGGACCGATTCCATCACCACCAGCCGGAGGCTCTGGCCGGGCACGTCAACGCCGTCGCGCAGGGCATCGGTGCCGAGCAGGCTGGCTTTCGGATCATCGCGGAAAATATCGACCAGGGTGCCGGTGTCGATCGGATCGACATGCTGGGCGTAGACGGGCAGGCCGCTCTGGGCCATGCGGTCGGCGATCCGGGCGTAGACGGTGCGCAGGCGCCTGATCGCGGTGAACAGGCCGAGCGTTCCGCCGCCCGATGCCTCGATCAGCTGCGCATAGGCGCCTGCCAGTCCCGCCATATCGCCGCGTTTTACATCGGTGACGATGATGACCTTGGCCTGATTGGGATAGTCGAACGGGCTGGCGACCTCGAATTCTCTCGGCGCGTGATCGAGATGGACTGCGCCGCTGCGGGCTCTGGCGGTCTCCCAGCCACCGCCGCCTTTCAGCGTTGCCGACGTGATCATGACGCCATGGGCGGGCTTGGTGACGACCTCGGTGACCGGGATGGTCGGATCGAGCCAGTGACGGCATATCCCGATATCATATTCGCGGCCCTCGAACCGGTCGATCATCAGCCAGTCGACAAAGTCGGGGTCGGCCGGCCCGCCGATGCGCGACAATAAGGAGAGCCAGCTCGTCAACGTGTCGCGGCGCCAGCCGAGGCTCGACAGCGCGCCTTCCATCCGGGCGCGGGCCTGCGCGTCCATCCAGTCGGGGCCCTCCTCGATCAGATGTTCGATCCGCTGGCCCAGCCGGACAAGAGGCTTGAGCAGCGCGTCCATCGCAGTCGCGGCATTGGCGACGGCGTCGATCATCGGGCCCTTGATGTCGGTCAGCTCGGTTTCCAGACTATAGCCGGCGTCGGCGCTCTGGCTTTCGTCGCGGGCAAAGACCATGGCGCGCACTTCCTGCAGCAAGGTTTCGATCGGCCCATAGGGCTCGCCCTCGGCCACCCGTTGCAGCCAGCCGTCACCGGGCAACGCTTCGGCGGCCTGGCGCGCGCTTTCAATCGCGCGCCCGCCTTCCTCGTCATAGGAAGCGAGATCGGCGAGCCGCGCGGCAAGTCCGCGCCGGCGACCGCGGTTTTTGGATTCCGGGCCGATGACCCAGCGGCGGATTTCGATGGTTTCCTGTCCGGACAGGCGCGCGGCAAACATCGAATCGGCGGCGTCGAACAGATGATGGCCTTCGTCGAAGATCAGCCTTGTCGGCCGGTTCTGCTGTTCGCGTCCCCGCGCCGCATTGACCATGACCAGCGCGTGATTGGCGATGACAATGTCGGCCTGCTGGCTGGCGCGGGCGGCTTTCTCGATGAAACATTTGCGATAATGCGGGCAGCCGGCATAGACACATTCGCCGCGCCGGTCGGTTAGCGCGGTGGCGCCGTTGCGGCGGAACAATGTCGTCAGCCAGCCGGGCAGATCGCCGCCGACCATGTCGCCATCTTTACTATAGGCGGCCCAGCGCGCGACCAAATGGGCAAGGATCGCCGCTCGTCCGGCAAAACCGCCTTGCAGCGCGTCCTCCAGATTGAGCAGGCAGAGATAATTTTCCCTTCCCTTGCGCACCACGACCTTCCGGCGGAATGTCTCTTCGTCGGGGTATATGCGCCTTGTCTCCCGGTCGAGCTGGCGTTGCAGCGCCTTGGTGAAAGTGGAAATCCATACCGCGCCACCGGCCTGGCGGGACCAGAGCGAAGCGGGCGCAAGATAGCCGAGCGTCTTGCCGATCCCGGTGCCCGCTTCGGCGAGCAGCATATTGGGCGCGCCCCTGATCTTGCGCGGATTGAATATCTCGCTGACCGCGGCGGCGTAGCTTTTCTGGCCTTCCCGCTCTTCCGATCCTTCACCGGTCAGAGCGTCGAGCGTGGCCAGCGTTTCCTGCTTGTCGACGGTGATCGAACGGGGCGCGGGGCGCGGGGCCTCTTCTTCCCATTCGTCGAGTTTCGAAAATAGCCAGCGTTCGGTCCCCACCGGTTTGGTCAGCCTTTTGCCGACCTCCTGCGCCCAGGGCCAGCGCAGCCGGTAGAGTGCCTGCGCGCTGCTCCACGCGCCTTCCCGCTCTTTCCAGAAAGGCGCTTCCAGCCCGTCCAGCAGCAGGCTCGCCGCTTGCCGATAGAAAGCCGCGATATCGGCTTCCTGATCCGGCGGCGCCAGACCCAGCGTCTTGGCCAAGCCAGAGGGAGTCGGAACTACAAATTGCGCCGGGTGGATGAAAGCGTAAAGCTCGAGCAGGTCCAGCCCTGAGAGATCGGGATAGCCCAGCCGCTGCCCCAGAAGCGGCGCATTGAGCAGAATATGCGGTGTTTCCGCCACCCGGCCAATAGCCTCGCCCTTGCCGATCGCACGGGTTTCGCCCTTGCTCGAGCAAATCCAGATGCCGCTATGGCTGGCATGCAGCGCAGGGTAGGGGAGTGATGCGACCATTTAGCCGCCGACGACCGGTACGCCAGCGATCCACGGATGGACCAACATCAGAATGGCATAGAGTATTGTCGCGATGACGAGGCTTAATAATTCGCGAGCCACGCTCGCGACCTTGGCCGGCTTTACCCACGCGCCTTCATTGCGCGAAACGGTGATGATCGAGACCAGTGCCCACAGGCCGAGCCCGCCGAACAGCATCAGCGACTTGTTGTCGCCGTTGGCGAGCAGATGGCCGACCGCCCAGATCAGAACACCGGTCAGCATCGGATGGCGGATCCATTGTCTGATCCGGGACGAACCCTGCGCAGCGCCCAGCAGCAGGATCGCGACAAACATCAGCGTCATATTGGCATGACGGCCCCACGCCGGTGGATCATAGACGAATTCGGCCGGAGTTGAGCGCCAGCCGAAGATTATCAGGGCGAGCGAAACCAGCAACAACAGGGCGACCAGACCCTTGTGCGGGCCTTCACCGATAGCGTCCTGAATCGAGGCGCGCAGGCCCGGCGTTACCGACTTCATCAAATGGACCAGGCTCCACAGCAGAACCCCCGTAATCAGCATTGCCATGTTCAATCTCCCGCTTTTGTTGCGTTCTACCTTGCCATATAGGCTAAGGCTACTATTTGCGCAGAATTGACTGAAAAGGACAAATTGTGACCGATTATCGCGAAGCAGCTGAAAATTCCAAAGCGTGGCCGTTCGAGGAAGCCCGCAAGCTGCTCAAACGCTATCGTGGAGAGCGTGGCGCACCGGCACCCAAACCGGGTGGGGAGCCGATGCTGTTCGAGACCGGCTATGGTCCCTCGGGGCTGCCGCATATCGGCACGTTCAACGAAGTGCTGCGGACTACGATGGTCCGCCATGCCTATGAAACGCTGACCGGCAATCCGACGCGGCTGATCGCGTTCAGCGATGACATGGACGGTTTTCGCAAGGTGCCGACCAACGTCCCCAATCAGGAGATGCTGGCCGAACATCTGCACAAGCCGCTGACCCAGGTGCCGGATCCGTTCGGGAAGTTCGAGAGTTTCGCCGCGCATAACAATGCGATGCTGCGCGACTTTCTCGACCAGTTTGGCTTCGATTACGAATTCATGTCCTCGACCGAGCAATATCGCAGCGGCGCCTTTGACGAGACGCTGAAGCTCGTTCTTGCCCGCAACCAGCAGATTCTCGATATCATGCTGCCAACCTTGGGCAAGGAGCGGCAGGCGACCTACTCGCCGATCCTGCCGATCAGCCCCAAGACCGGCCATGTCCTGCAGGTGCCTGTCGAGATCGTCGACGCCGAAGCCGGGATTGTCCGGTTCGAGGATGACGGCGAGATGATCGAGCATAATGCTTTGACTGGCGGCGCCAAGCTGCAGTGGAAGGTCGACTGGGCGATGCGCTGGACCGCGCTCGGCGTCGACTATGAAATGTACGGCAAGGACCTGACCGACAGCGGCGTACAGTCGGGCAAGATCGCCAAGGTACTGGGCGCGCGCAAGCCCGAGGGTCTGATCTACGAGATGTTCCTCGACGAAAAGGGCGAGAAAATCTCCAAGTCCAAGGGCAATGGTCTCAGCCTCGAGGAATGGCTGCGCTATGGTTCCGAGAACAGCCTCGCTTTCTATATCTTCCGCGAGCCCAAGTCGGCGAAGCAATTGCACATGGGCGTGATCCCCAAGGCGGTGGACGAATATTTCCAGTTCCGCGCCAATTGGCACGACCAGGCGCCAGACAAGCGGCTCGGCAATCCGGTGCACCATGTTCACAATGGCGACGTGCCAACCGATACGATCCCGGTCACCTTCGGACTGCTGCTTAACCTCGTCGGCGTGATGGGCGATGCGGATCGCGAGCAGATCTGGGCCTATCTGCGCCAATACGCGCCGGACGCGACGCCAGAGCGCTATCCCGATCTCGACGAACTGATCGGCAATGCGATGGCCTATCACAAGGACTTCATCGCTCCGACGCTGCACCGGCGCAAGCCGGAAGGCATTGAAGTGGCGGCGCTGCAGCGGCTCGACAGCGAGCTGGCGGAACTGCCAGAGGATGCGCCGGCCGAGGACATCCAGAATATCGTCTATGCCATTGGCAAGGAAGGCGGCTTCGACAATCTGCGCGACTGGTTCAAGGCGCTGTACGAGACTCTGCTCGGCTCTTCGCAGGGCCCGCGCATGGGTAGCTTCATTGCGCTCTATGGCCTGTCCAATAGCCGCAAGCTGATTGCCGAAGCACTGGCGTCGTCATGATCGATATTTTCACCACCGGCGGGACGATCGACAAGGTCTATTTCGACGCCTTGTCGGAATATCAGATCGGTGCGACGGCGCTGCCCGACATGTTGCAGGAGAATAACGTCTTTGTCGCCCACCGGGTAACGCAGCTGATGCGCAAGGACAGTCTCGAGCTGACCGATGCGGACCGGGCGGCGATCCATGACGCGGTGGTGGCCAGCGATGCCGACAAGATACTGGTGACCCATGGCACCGACACGATGGTCGACACGGCGCGCGTGCTATCCGACATCACGGGCAAGACGATCGTGCTGACGGGTTCGATGCAGCCCGCGTCCTTGCGCGTGAGCGATGCCCAGTTCAACGTCGGCTTTGCCCTCGCCGCGACCCAGACCCTGCCGCACGGCGTCTATATCGCGATGAACGGCGAGGTCTTTGACCCGGCGAAGACGCACAAGGACCGCTCGGCGCACCGGTTTGTCCGGGACTAGGATCATGTCCGGCACATAGGGACGGCAACGGGGAGTTTGGGATGGCAAAGCGCACGGTCGAGCAACTCAGCGAGCAGCTGCTCAACAAGCCGCTGGCGGCGCTGTCTCCCGAAGAGCGGGGCGTTCTCGAAGCGATCGTATCGCGGGAGATCGTTGCGGATGATGCCGGAATATTGGCCGACGAGCAGACCAGTTTCGGTGAACGTCTGTCCGACAAGGTGGCGGCGGTTGGCGGTTCCTGGGGCTTCATCATCACCTTCGCGCTGGTCCTGTTCGGATGGATGCTGCTGAACTCGGAGATATTGACCCGGTTCGATGCCGCCTTCGACCCCTATCCCTTCATCTTCCTCAATCTCATGCTCTCGACGCTGGCCGCCGTTCAGGCCCCGATCATCATGATGAGCCAGAACCGCGCCTCCAACAAGGACCGGATCGCCGCCGCGCACGACTATGAAGTCAATCTGCGGGCCGAGCTCGACATCATCCGCCTGCACGAGAAAATCGACCTGCTGATGCTCGAGAAGATCGCGAAGCTCGAGGCTGATCTTGGCGAGATCAAGACGGCGGTGCAGTCGGCCTAGGCAGCAACCGGCCGTGTCACTGTCCGCAAGACCTCGGCATAGCTGTTCGCGATCGTCATCCGTGGGCCATAGCCCTTGGCGATCAGCAGTTCGTGCGCCCTGGGCAGATTATAGCAGGGCACACCCATGAACAGATGATGCTCGCTGTGATAATTGACCCAATAGGGCGCCAGCGTCATCCGCATCAGCATATTGGCCTTTGTCGTGCGCGCATGGCTGAACGGGTCATCGCCGCCGGTGGTGGTGCAGGCATGTTCGGCGATATTGCGGATCCGCAGGATCAGCTGGAACGTGGTCGCCAGCGCGGCCAGCCAGATCAGGAAGGGAATGATGCCTAGCGTCGCCAGACTGACCAGCAGCACCGCCAGCTGGATCAGCAGGAAGCGGCCGACCGTCCGCGTGGTCCGCTTTGCACCGTCAATATCGACTACCGGCGCGGCGACACCGGCGGCACCGTTGCGGTTGAGCGGCGTACCGGCAGATGTATCGCGCTTGGCCGGAGGAGTGGTATCGCTCGCACCCGACAGCATCGTCTTGAGGCCCTTCCACGCCACCGCGAACTGGTTGCTGCGCTGCTTGAAGAAGGTCTGCCCGGTGAGGTCGCGGATGACCTTGCGTTTCATGCTGGCGGGGGTCGTCGGGAAAGCCGCGGACAGGCCAAGGTCCGGATCTTCGCTCTGCTGGGTGAAGCGGTGATGGGTCAGATGATAGGCGCGATAGCTGTGCAGGTCGCTGCCGGTCGCCGAACCGGTGATCCACTGGCCGAGGAAATTGTTGATCTTGCGTTTCGGATGGAGCAGCCCGTGCGCGCCTTCGTGCATCAGGATCGACAGGCCGAGCTGCCGGCCGCCGACCAGCACCAGCGCCAGCGGCGTGGCGATCAGGCCGGCCAGCCAGTGCCATTGCCAGAGCAAGGCCGTGCCGCCCGCGACCAATGCCACCATCAGCCAGGCGTGAATCGACAGCCAGAGACCGTGCCAGCGTGACACGCGGGTCAGTGCTTTCCACTCTTCGGACGTGAAAATCTCGTTGGGTCTGGCGGCTTTTACAGCGGGCATATTGCTATCCTTTTCTCATCCCAATATAGCTGTTTTCCGCCGATTTTACAAATTTCGGCAATGCCGTAGCGTTACGCTGAAGTGGCGGCGATTCGCTTCTTCGACGCCAATCCTAGGACGGGCCTCCGCGCAACCGCCCTTCGACCGGCTCAGGCCGAACGGCAATTCAGGTGTGCCTTCACACCAGTGCCTCTGCCAACCTCTCCATGAAATCCGCGCCGCGTGCAAACTGGTCGACCGCCAGATATTCATTCGGCTGGTGTGCTTGCTCGATTGATCCTGGGCCACAGATCACGGTGGGAAAACCGGCCTGCTGGAACTGGCCGGCCTCGGCGGCATAGGAGACAACGCCCGAGGGACTATTGTCGCCGGTCAGGCGGCGGACAAAGGCCTCGGCTTCCGCGGATCCGGCCGGAGTCATCGGCGGCGCGTTGGACAGGCGCGTTATGGTGACGCCGGCCTCGGGAAAGGCTCCGCGCATCTCGCTATCGAGCGCCGCAACCTTCGCTTTGAACGGCGCCAGTACGGCTTCCGGATCAACCTCCGGGGGGCAACGCAGATCAAAGACAAAATGGGCCCGGCGCGCGAGAATATTGGCCGCGGTCCCGCCTTCCATCCTGCCGATGGTCAGTGTTGCGTGTGGTGGAATGAAGGGCGAGGCCGGATCGGCTTCCTCCCACAATTTGCGCGCCAGTTCGGCCAGATCGTGCATTAACTCCACAGCCACCATATTGGCGGACAGGCCGAGATGGGTGAGGCTCGAATGGGCTTCGTGGCCCAGCACCTCGACCTCGTGCACGGTGATCCCCTTGTGACCGCTGATCACCTTCATCATCGTCGGTTCGCCGATGATTGCCAGCGCCGGGCTCGGCAGTTTTGCCGCCATCTCTTCGATCATCGCCGGTGCACCAAGGCAGCCGACTTCCTCGTCATAGCTGAAAGCGAGATGAACCGGCTTCGCGCAGTCTTTGAACAGCGGCACAGCGGCCAGCGCCAGCGCGATAAAACCCTTCATATCGCAAGTCCCGCGCCCGTGCAGTAGCCCGTCCCGTTCGGTGACGGTCCACGGATCGCTATCCCAGTCCTGTCCGTCGATCGGTACGACATCGCTATGGCCGGAGAGAATGACGCCGCCTTTCGCATCGGGACCGACGCTGGCGTAAAGATTGGCCTTGCTGGCATCCGCACTAACGACCCGCGTCGATGAAACGCCATGGTGACCAAGATAATCCTCGACCCATCCGATCAGTTCGAGATTGCTGTTTCGCGACGTGGTGTCGAAGGCAATCAATGTGGCGAGAATTTCGCGAGCGGCGGGGAGCAGAGCGCTGGTCATGGGGCAATGATCTTTACAAGGTTTACAGTGTTAAAAGAAAAAATGCGAACGGGCTCGAAAACGGCAAAAAATGGCGGTTTCGGAGACGAAATACTGAATGTGACCATGGGGTGCGGTTATCACAACAAGCGGGATGTAGGACAGCGAATTCTGCATCAAGGCCCTCCTTCCGGGAGCAAGGAGGTATAGCTGTTCCACTGCTTGTGTATACATTGTAGCGAAGGCCTCTGGGACGGTCGGCCATTCTCCCTGACGGGAAACTGTAGCTAGCCCGGCCAGAAACTATTCAGGAGCCAGGCGCATCGCTTACCCACTGCACCATCGGATCATGGAGATCGACGACGGTGCCCAGTTCGTAAATGTTGCGGTAGCCATAGCCGTAGAGATTGATGAAGGTCGGGATGTTCAGCGCCAGCGGTGCCCGTTTGAGCTTGATCGGCCGGATATTGTTGCTGAAATTATTGTTGCAGTAGATCAGGATTTCCCGGCCGAGATCGGCGCCGATCACGGCGCGCAACTTGCTGTCGGTAAAGTCGGAAAAGGGCAGATTGATCGCACCGGCCATATGACCCTCGGCGAAGGCCGCGGCAGAACGGGTGTCGAGAACGAGCGTTTCAGGCCTGGCTGCCCGCCGGCGGAATTCGGCCAGATCGATCAGCCGTTCCTGCCGTTTTGCGGCGACTTCGTGGCTCAGCGCGAGAAACGCGGGATAGTCGATCTGTTGCGTGCTATCGGAAGCGGCCTGCAGCGGCGAGGCTGACAGCATGGTGGCCGCAACACACACCAGCAGCAGTCCGGAATTTCGCATCACGCATTCTCCTCGCAAAGAAGCGGAATATCCTTCCCTTATTTTGAACTGACCCTGAACCCGGCTGGATCCGATCGATCTAATGCCCTGTTCCCGCCAATTCCTCGGCAATGAAGTCGAGAAGGTCGCTCTCGATCGGGTCCAGATTCTGGTCGGCGCGAATTTTGCCATGCAGCCAGCTATTCTCGACGATGGTCAGCTTGCGTGCCTGCTCGACGGCATCGATATGACCGCATTCTGCATTTTTTCCGCCGAATATATCGCTGTCGAACACTTTCCGGAACGTCCCGCCAATGTCGGTATCTTTCATCCGGCCGAAAAAGCCCCTGACGCTCGGCTTGTTGTCGTCCATGAACCGTTCGAGACGCGCGGCTTCTGTTCGGCACAGCATTTCATATTCGCCATAGGCCATCAGATAATTGCCGACCAGCTGGACGAACAGTTTCGGCCAGTGCTTGCTATTGTCTGCACCGAGCGTGGCATCCTTGATCCGGAACAGCATGTCGGCTTCGTTGCGGCTGATCCGCCCGGGACCGTCGGAGCCCGCGGCATAGCAAACGCGGCGGAGTATCTGCACTTCGCTGTCGCTGACCGAACCGGGTTGCAAAGCGCCGCCATCGCGGCTCGGACCCTTGCCGGTCAGGACGGTGTCCTCAATCTGCTTGAGTACATAATCCTGCAGGATTTCCGGCGTACCGGTGGCCTTTTCCATCGTGCGGACGAGCAGTTCCAGCTCCGCGGCGGATTCGACTTTGCCGTCATGGTCGATTTTCTGCATCAGCCAACGGGCATTATCTTCGCTGATATAGCCCTTCGGCTCCGTCTGCTGGACAATATATGCAGTGATTGCGGAGACGAAAAATTCGAGCCACTCTCCGCCCGGCTGGCTGTCCAGATCGTTGATTTCGAAAAGCAGCCCGGCTTCATCCGCGCTAATCACACCGTCGGGCCAGATCTCCTTGCGCAACGACATGACATCTGCCGCGCTAATTGCCTGTCTGGCTTTGATATCCCCGATCAGTCCCGTTACGTCCATTTTCATCATATTCATCCCGCTGGTTCGGGATTGTGACTAGATGAAATTGCTTAAAATGCGGTTAGTGCAAATTTACGGCCGGCCCCCGGAGATCATGCCGGTATGAGGGACGTTCATCCTCCATACCGGCTTCTATTGACGGGAAGGCTCCGGTCAGACCTGCGACTTGATCCAATCGCGGATCTTGCTTTCCAGCACGGTCATCGGCAGCGCGCCGGTGTTGAGCACCTGATCATGGAACTCGCGCGGGTCGAACTTGTCGCCGAGCGCGTCCTGTGCCTCTTTTTTCAGCCGCTGGATGGTCAGCGCGCCGATCTTGTAGGCCAGCGCCTGCGAGGGAATGGCGATATAGCGTTCGACTTCGGCGGTTGCATCGGTTTTGCCCATGCTGCTGTTGTCGAGCATATACTGGATCGCCTTGTCACGGCCCCAGCCCTTGCTGTGCAGACCGGTGTCGACGACCAGCCGCATTGCCCGAAGCATCTCGTCGTCGAGATGGCCGAAGCGCTGGTAGGGATCGTCATAGAGCTCCATCGGGAAACCGAGTTTTTCCGCATAGAGAGCCCAGCCTTCGACAAAGGCGGTGTTGCCGCCAAAGCGCATGAAGTTCGGCAGGTCGGTATTTTCCTGGGCCAGAGAAATCTGGAAATGATGGCCCGGTGCGCCTTCGTGCAGATAAAGCGTGGTGATGCCAGAGGTGTTCCGCGAGGGCAGGTCATAGGCGTTGAAATAGAAGACGCCGGGACGCGAGCCGTCTGGCGTGCCACTCTGGTAGGAGCCGCCAGCCTGGAATTTCTCGATCGATTCATCATAGGGCCGGATTTCCAGCGGAGACTTTGGCAACACCTTGAACTGTTCGCCGATTTTTGCGTCGACCTTCTTGCCCATGTCATAATAGGCCTGGGTCAGCGCTTCGCGGGATTCGGGGTGAAATTGTTCGTCGGTGCGCAGAAATTCGAAAAATTCCGACAATGTGCCGTCAAAACCGACCTCGGCCTTGATCGCTTCCATCTCGGTCTTGATCCGCTTGACTTCGCTGAGGCCCAGATTGTGGATATAGTCGGCTTTCAGCGGCAAGGTGGTCGTGTTCTCGATCATGTTTTCATAAAGAACCGCACCGCCCTTCATGCTCGACAGGCCGACTTCGTCGCGCGCTACGGCGAGATATTCGTCTTTCAGGAAATCATGCATCCGCTGATAGCTGGCGAAAATATCCTTGGTCGCCGCTTCATATTCCTTGGTCAGACGCGCCTTGTCAGCGTCGCTGAAATCCTCGGGGAAATTTTTCGTCGGCGCCATGAAAGGGCTGTTCTCGAGGCCGAGACCGATCTGCGTGGCAAGCTGTTCGATGACATTGGTGATCGTCAGCTTGGTCTCGACAACACCGCTGTCCATGCCTTCGCGGAAACGGTCGATCGAACGGTCGCCAATGGTGATAAACTGCTTGTGCCGCTTCAGATTGTCTTCGTAATTCTTTACCGTCTTGAACGGCGCGCCGCCCTTGCCGGATGCAAAATTGGGATAGAATGTGTGAAAGCCGCTGAAATGGTTGACCGGCCGGACGACAGTCAAAGCCATGATTTCATCGGAATAGCCTTTCAGCGCCTGCTGCTTCGTGCGTTTGAACACATCATAGGCGATTTTGTCGGTGGCGCTCAGCTGGCTGCGGTCGATTTTCATCAGCGCCGCAAGTTCGGCGGTTTCGGCGGCTTTCTCCTTGGCGAAATATTCGTCGGAAATATAATCGCCCAGCTGGTCGGCATAGCGTTCGTCGCCGCGGAACAGCGCGCCGATCGGGTTGCGCCTGAGATTATCCTCGTCGCTTTTGGCGAACAGCGCCTTCAGCTTCTCGCCCTCTGTCATTTCCGCGGCTTCGTGATGCTCCATGGTTGCCGCGCCGGTTGCGGCGAGCGGCTGGGCCATTGCAATGCTGCCGGTTGCGAGCAGGCTGGTGCCGAGCAGAAGCGCGAGAGAATTCTTGGTCATATCTGGTTCCTATCCAAAACTGTTATGTCCAGCTAACACGCTATAGTTTCGCCCGCAACGACTTCGCGCAAAGCGGGATGTCGTTAATCGAAGCCGGTCGGGCGTTGATCGGGAAAGGGCCCCTTGCCGGAGATCAGCTTCCGCCCCACCGGTTGAGTCGGAACCATTTGGTGATGATATATTTGGTGCCCTGCTCGACCGGCGTTCCGGCGTGCAACGTTTGGATATTGGGCGTCCCGTCCGGCTTCATATTGTTCCAGATCAACGCCATCCCGCGGCGCGGTTCAACCTCATATTGCAGTTGCGGGAAGGCCGTGGCGCCGCCCTTTTCCGGCTCGTTGAGATAGACCATCGCGGTCCAGCTGCGCTGGCCGCCGTGCGGACCTTCATATTGCCAGTAGGATTCGCTCTGGTGAAAATAGTCGTGATGGTCCTTGAACTGCTGGCCCTCGCGGTAGCGCTGGCCCTGCAGGATTTCGCTATGCGATTGCGGCAGGCCCAGCAGGTCGCAGATCGACTTGTCGATGCGCTGGATGTCGGGGTTGGCCGGATCGACATTGCAACTGTAGCTGGTGCGGTAGCCGTTGCGCTCGCTGCCCTTGTACAGGGTCGAGGGCTGGCTGTTGCTTTCGATCATGTCGATCAGCAGGTCGCAATCGGCGTCGCTGAGGAAATTCTGGTGGACGTAGAGTTGCACAAAGGGGCTTTCCAGCCACTGCACGCGGGGATGCGCGTTGAGCCTTTCGGTGACCTGCTGGCCGAGCTGCGCCATGCGCTGCGGGCTGGCGAATAATTCCGTCTGCTTTTTGGAAAAGACCTTGGCCATGGTCGCCGCCTAGTCGATGACGCGGCCGCGGACCATCACCCAGTCGACCGTTTCCAGCGTCCGGACATCGTCCAGCGGATTGCCGTCGAAGGCGATCAGGTCGGCGGAATAGCCGACGGCGATCCGCCCGATTTCCTGATCCATGTCCAGCGTTTTGGCAGCAATGGTGGTGGCGCTGGCAATGGCTTCGCGCGGAGTGAGGCCGGCATCGACCATCAGCTGCAGCTCCTCGGCATTGCGGCCGTGGTTAAAGACGCCGGCGTCGGTGCCAAAGGCGATCGGCACGCCCAGTTTCTTCGCCAGCGTCACCGCTTTGCCGACACGGCCCATGGTCATCCGGATCTTCTCCTCGACCACCGGCGTGTAAATGCCCTTGTCCAGCCTTTCGCTGACACCCTTGAACGCCATCAGCGTCGGTATCAGGACCGTCCCCTTGTCCTTCATCACCCTGAGCGCGGCCTCGTCGGCAAATGTGCCATGGTCGATCGTGTCGATACCCGCCCGCGCCGCCGCCTCGATGCCGCGCGCACCATGGGCATGGGCCATGACTTTCAGGCCGAGCGAGTGGGCGGTGTCGGCGATCGATTGCATTTCTTCGCTGGTAAACTGTGTGTCCAGCCCTCGGCCCTGTTGCGACAATACGCCACCGGTAGCGGTGATCTTGATAATGTCCGAACCCGCGCGCGATGCCTTGCGAACCTTTGCAGCGCATTCGACCGCGCCGGTGCAGCTATAGCCTCCGGTCAGCAGATCGTTCACCTCCTCGGTAAAGCCCGACACATCGCCATGGCCACCGACAATCGCCAGGGAGGGGCCGGCGGCGATGATGCGCGGACCCGGAATGATCCCCTCGGCGGTACCCCGGCGCAACGAGAAGGCGCTATATTGCGAAGAACCAGCCTCGCGAACCGTGGTGAAACCGGCCTTGGCGGTCACCAGCGCATTTTTCGCGCCGACGACCACGCCCCATTCGGCCGGTTCTGTGGTGGCTTTCCAGAAATCGCCACCCGGATCGCCGGTCAGATGCACATGAAGGTCGATCATGCCGGGCATGACGGTCTTTGTGGAGAGATCGATGATGGTGGCTCCGGCATCATATGCTGCGTCCGGCCCGCGCCGGATCTCGGCGATCCTGCCATCCCGAACGATGATCGTTGCCGGTCCGCTCGGCTGCGCGTCAGCATCGGTCAGCAGATTGCCGACGCGAATGATCTGCTCCTGGGCAATGGCACCGGCGGGTAACATTGCCAGCGCCAGGGTTGAAATGGTCAGGCCGAGCGCGCGTATCATCTTCAGTCTCCTCTTGTCCTGACGCACTTCTGCTTGGCGGCCCCGCATGATGCAACAAAAAACCCGCCGCCCTTCCGGGCAGCGGGTCTCGTGGCAGCGTTTTTCCAGTCCTACCAGAAAAAGTCGTAGATCACGTCGATGACTTCGCCGCTATAGGTATCGACGAGCAGAACATCGTCATAATAGCGGATCCAGCGGGTACCCGCATAGGCCGTGGGCAGACGGTAGCGCCAGGGATCGTTGATCCAGTAACGCGATCCGTAAAAAGATGCGCCCAGAAAGACCCCGATGTTCCAGCGGCGGTAGCTGTGCGACCGATAGGGCGAATAATAGCGTCCCAGCCGGTAATAGCTGCGGTTGGCCTGGCGGTAACGTCGCCAGTCATAGCGCCGGTCCTGGCGCCAGCTGCGGTTCCAGTTGCGATTGTTGCGGTTATAATTGCGGTCATTTCTGACCTGACGGTTGTCGCGGTAGCGGCGATCAATGCGGCCATCCCGATTACGGTCTACCCGCCGGTCGACGCGATTATTGTTGTTGCGGTCATAGCGCCGATCAATCTGTCCGTCGCGATTGCGGTCGTAACGCCGGTCGACCCGGCCATCGCGGTTGGTATCGCCCCGTCTGGCTGCGCGCCGGTCTGCGGTGCGTCGATTCTGGGTGGCCGACCTGGTGGCCGCGCGCTGCCTGTCGACGCGCCGTTCCCGCTGGGTTGCCAGATTGACATTGCGGCTGGCGGACTGTTCCGCGCGGGTGGCCCGACGGGTCTCGCGCGTTTCGTTGCGGTCGCTCCGGGCTGAGGACCGGCTTTGCCGACTCACATCAGCCTGTCCCCGATTATTTCGGGTCTGCGACCGGGCCTGTCCGCGGTTGCCCTGACGATTGGATCGATTGGCGCGACGCTCGCTGCGGCCTTCGCGCTGCAGGGCGACGTTGCCGGTCAGATCGACTTTGACCAGTCCGGGTGTTTTGTTGAGATTGGGCGCAATTTCCGCGGCAGAAGCGGCGGCTGGCGTCAACATCGTGGCCGCCATCAGGCCGGGGACTAAAAATATACGCATGGCTTTCTCCTGTTGCTGGCGACTCCATTTGCCGCATCTGTGAAACAGGTGATAGTTTATTAACCCTGTCGGACTCCTGAACTGACTTGTTATGTTCAGGAAAGGTGGAAGTTATCTGAACATTGCTGTTCAGATAACTTCCACCCCGGACTTGGTCCGGGGTCCATCACGGGTCCTCTAATCGATTTGTTTTTCTGATTGGTTTGCTGACGAACGAGCGGTGAGAACCAACGCTTTCCCGTTTGATGCAAGTTCAGGAGATTGACCCCCGCCTGCGCGGGGGCACAGTTCCACCAATCTAATCCTTCAAATTATCCTTCTCGAGCCATTCTTCCAGCCACTTGATCGTATATTCGCCCGACTGGAATTCCTCGTCATAGACCAGCTTCTGGTGAAGCGGGATGGTGGTCTGGACGCCTTCGATCACCATCTCGTCGAGCGCGCGGGCCAGCCGCATCATGCAGCCGTCGCGGGTGCGACCGTAGACGATCAGCTTGGCGATCATGCTGTCATAATAAGGCGGGATCGAATAGCCGGCATAGAGACCGCTATCGACCCGGACGTGCATGCCGCCGGGGGCGTGATAGCTGGTAACCTTGCCGGGCGATGGTGCCCAGGTTTTCGGATTTTCGGCATTGATCCGGCATTCGATGGCATGGCCGCTGAACACGAGATCTTCCTGCTTGACCGAAAGATCGCGGCCGTCGGCGATGCGGATCTGTTCGCGCACCAGATCGAAGCCGGTGATCATTTCGGTGACCGGATGTTCAACCTGCAGTCGGGTGTTCATTTCGATGAAGTAGAATTCGTCATTCTCGTAAAGAAATTCGATGGTGCCGGCACCGCGATATTGCATGCCTTTCATCGCATCGACGCAGACCTTGCCCATTTTTTCGCGCTGTTCGGCGCTGATCACTGGCGAAGGCGCTTCTTCGAGCACCTTCTGGTGCCGGCGCTGCAGCGAGCAGTCGCGTTCGCCGAGATGGATGGCATTGCCGCGGCCATCGCCGAACACCTGAAATTCGATATGGCGCGGATCGCCGAGATATTTTTCGATATAGACGGTGGCGTCGCCAAAGGCGGCTTTCGCCTCGGTGCCCGCCTGTTTCATCTGGGTTTCCAGCTCGGTCTCGCTGTTGACCACCTTCATGCCGCGACCACCGCCGCCGGAAGCGGCCTTGATGATCACCGGATAGCCGACCTGCTTGGCGACCTTCTTGGCCTCGGCAATTTCGCTGACCGCACCATCGGAGCCGGGAACAAGCGGGATGCCCAGATCGCCGGCGGTTTTCTTGGCGGCGACCTTGTCACCCATCACCTTGATATGTTCCGGCTTGGGACCGATCCACTTGATACCATGCGCCTCGACAACTTCGGCGAAATGCGCGTTTTCGGAAAGAAAGCCATAGCCGGGATGGATCGCGTCCGCGCCGCTGATCTCGGCGGCCGAAATGATCGCCGGGATCGACAGATAGCTGTCGGCGGCGGCGGGCGGTCCGATGCAGACCGCCTGGTCAGCGAGCCGCACGTGCATGGCGTCCGCGTCCGCGGTGCTGTGAACGGCGACGGTTTCGATGCCCAGCTCTTTGGCCGCGCGCAAAATCCGGAGAGCAATTTCTCCGCGATTGGCGATCAGGATTTTCTCAATGGTCACGCGGCAAACCTCAAGTGATCACGACGAGGGGCTGGTCGAATTCGATCGGCTGGCCATTTTCAACCAGCACAGCTTTGACCGTGCCGGCGGTTTCCGCCGTGATCGGGTTCATCACCTTCATCGCTTCCACGATCAGCAACGTGTCGCCAACGGCAACCTTGTCACCGACACTGATGAAATTAGCGGCACCGGGTTCCGGCGCCAGATAGGCGGTGCCGACCATCGGCGATTTCTGTGCGCCGGCATGGTCGTCTGCCGGTACGGCAGGGGCTTCTGCGGCCGGAGCCGGCGCTGCGGGGGCAGCGGGTGCCGGGGCAGCTGCCACCGGTGCAGAGACAAACTGACCGCCACCGCGCGCAACCTTGATCTTGCGGTCGCCATCTTCAACCTCGATCTCGGTCAGACCGGCCTTGTCGAGAATGGCCGCAAGATCGCGGACCAGTTTGATGTCCACGTTCATGCCTTCACCCGTTTCTTTCTTTGCAGACATTTTTTGTCCTTATGCTTGTCGTTAAAATTTGCTCGCTGCATCCAGCGCCAGCTGGTAGCCCAAAGCACCAAAGCCGCAAATGCTTCCTTTTGCAACCGGTGCAATGAAACTCTTGTGACGATATTCCTCGCGCGCCGCCGGATTTGAAATATGCACTTCGATGACCGGCGTGTTAATCGCCTTGATCGCATCGAACAGGGCGAGCGATGTATGAGTCAATGCTCCGGCATTGAGAATTACCGCATGGGCGTCTTCCGCCGCCGCTTCGTGCAGCCAGTCGATCAGATGGCCTTCATGGTTGCTCTGGCGAATGTCGACATCGAAACCAAGCGTCTGGGCATGGTCTTCAATCTGGCCGGCAATCTCGTCGAGCGTTTCCGAACCGTAGATTTCCGGTTCGCGCATGCCGAGCAGGTTGAGATTGGGCCCGTTCAATACGAAGATGGTCTTGGCCGCCAAGATATTGGTCCTTCCCAAAGGCTTTTGGTTGCGACTGGAGCGCCCTCTTTATATGGCTCGTTTTTGAAAAGCGAGATTAAAGACATGAAAGTTACCGAAATGGCTGAAATTCAGATCCGGTTGAACGGCGATGATCACAAATTTGCAGCTGGTGGATCGATCGCCGATCTGGTGCGCTCGCTCGAGCTGGACCCGGCGAAGGTGGCCGTGGAGCGCAACCGCGAGATCGTTACCCGGTCGACGCTGGAAGATGTCATGGTCGAGCAGGGTGACGAGCTGGAAATCGTGCATTTTGTCGGTGGCGGTTCTGGTGACGACAGCTGGACTGTCGCTGGCCGGACCTTTCAGTCGCGGCTGATCGTCGGTACCGGCAAATATAAGGATTTTGCCGAAAATGCCGCGGCGGTAGAAGCCTCCGGCGCGGAGATTGTCACCGTGGCGGTGCGCCGGGTCAATGTCATGGACCGGAACCAGCCGGTCCTGATGGATTTTATCGATCCGAAGAAGACCACCTATCTTCCCAACACCGCCGGCTGTTTCAACGCGGACGAGGCGATCCGGACCCTGCGGCTGGCGCGCGAGGCTGGCGGCTGGGATCTGGTCAAGCTGGAAGTGCTCGGCGAGGCAAAGACATTATATCCCAATATGCGCGAGACGCTCGAGGCGACCGAGGTGCTGGCCAAGGAGGGCTTCAAGCCGATGGTCTATTGTGTCGATGACCCGATCGCCGCGAAGCAGCTCGAAGACGCAGGGGCCGTGGCGATCATGCCGCTGGGCGCGCCGATTGGCTCCGGGCTCGGTATCCAGAACCGGGTAACGATCCGGCTCATCGTCGAGGGTGCCAATGTACCGGTATTGGTTGATGCCGGGGTCGGGACCGCCAGTGATGCAGCGGTGGCGATGGAACTGGGCTGTGACGGCGTGCTGATGAATACGGCCATTGCCGAGGCGAAGGAGCCGGTGCGGATGGCGCGGGCGATGAAGCTCGCGGTCGAGGCGGGGCGCGAGGCCTATCTCTCCGGTCGTATGGGCCGCCGCATGTATGCCGACCCGTCGAGTCCGCTTTCCGGCCTGATTTAGTGTCCTAATACACTGCGATTCGGTCTAATCTGTAACTGATTGATTCGTAACAAAAGTTACATGATGTTGCATTGGTCGACCGGCGATTGTCGTTGGTCGAAGCGGTTTGCCGTTTGCCGATCAAAATGGCGGTTTATCGAAGTCCGGGTGCTCGCCCGGTCATGCTCCCCTATCCAAGATGGTGAGGCGGGAGCATAACCAGTCTCTCCAGACAGCCCATCCCCGGCACGACGGAAAAACCGCTCCCGACCTCAGCCCCTAACGGGCGGCGCCGGCCCCCCTTGTTCTTCCGGCAACGCCCAGAAAATTATTGAGGAGTGAGAGAATGTCGAACATTAACTTTACCAAATCCCTTGGTGCCGCCGCAGCGATCGCTGTTGCCGCAGCCGGCTTCGCCACCAGTGCCAGTGCCCAGAACCGGGTTACCCGTACCGCTACGGTTGAATATGCCGATCTGGATCTGACCAGCGAAGATGGCCAATCGACCTTGCAGGGTCGTCTGAAGGGCGCAGTACGCAAGGTTTGCGGCAGCGTCGACACGAAAAATCTGGCCGATATGCAGGACCATCAAACCTGTATGCAGGAAGCAAACGCATCGGCCCAGCGCGCCAGCGTGACGATCATGGCTGCGGCCAAATCGAACAAGCCTGTCGAAACCGCTGTCGTGATCAGCAAATAAAGTAGAACTCCAAGAGCCGCAAAGCCCCAAAAAGCGGCCGCAATTTGGCCAAAACAGCCTGCAAAAGCTCCGGTGTCCCTTACACCGGGGCTTCTTTTATGGGGTGTTTCTTTATAGGCATAATGAAATCGAGCAGTGAAAGCATATTTTCATCAGTAATACTTTGTTTTAAATATATGATACATATCAATATTAGAGAAATGCCCGGCAGATTTTGAATCTGCAAGTATTTTTAGCCTATTAACCACGGTTGGTAACCCTATGGCAACGGCTTGGCTCATATGTAAATGATTGTAACGGAGCGCGTCATAAAGTCTGCTGCTTCAAGATGCTGGAGCCGCAGAAAGCGCTAGCCTCCGGGAGGATTTATGGAAGTTGATCGGCAGAAAAAACCGGAGAAAGTCATAGGTCCGTTCGGCGAAGCCCTGAGCCTCGATGATCTGCCGAAAAGCAATACCACCAGATGGGTGATCCGACGCAAAGCCGAAGTGGTCTCTGCCGTTACCGGTGGTTTGCTCAGTCTTGAAGAGGCTTGTGAACGTTATGATCTCTCGCTCGAGGAGTTTCTGTCTTGGCAGGAATCCATCGACAAGTCCGGTCTGCCCGGCCTGCGGATCAGCTATCTATCCAAATATCGCACAGAATATCGGGCCAGACAGGAAAAGCCAGCACAGACAGGGTCGCAATCACCCCGGGATCCGGTGACGGATCTTCACTAACTGAAAGACCCTTATCATGTCCCACAAGCGAGTTCTCGTCATCGACGAAGAGAGCGCGTTCACGCGCTTTCTGCAGGATGATCTGGAGCGGCGCGAAATATCCGTAGCATGCGTCTATTCCCCCGGTGATGAGAATAGCGCCACGGCCTTTGCCCCCAATGTCATCCTCGCCGACCGGAAAATGCTTTCCTGGCGAAACGCCGGCCTGTTGCACAAATTGCCGCTTGTTCTGATGACCGGCACGGACAGGCAATGGCTTGAGGATGGCAATGAGCCGATAACGGCCGCCAATTCACAAATTGTCGCGACGATACCGAAGCCATTCGAACCCAATATGCTTGCCGAGCTGATTGATCGTTATGCAACCGACAGCCAGAAGATCAATCTGGACGCGGAATATATCGAGGCGCTGATTGCCAGCAACAGGCTGCTCGACAATCTCGTGGTGGAGTTCCAGTCGAAACATGCTCTGGAGGATGGACATGTCACGGGTTACGAGGCGCTGTCCCGGCTGAAGACCAGACGGGCGATCAGCCCGGCGACGATTTTCTCCGCCGCTACGGAAATATCGCTGGAGATCGAGGCGACGATGAACGTCATCGACCAGGTGATAAAACTAGCGGCTGCGTTGCGTCAGTCGCGGAAGAAATTGCCGGTATCCTTTAATTGCAGTGCGATATTGCTCACACGGTCCGACTTCGTCGACGCGCTTTTTGCCCGGTTGCAGCAGTCGCCGCATATCGGCGGTTCGGTGATCATGGAGATTACCGAGGAGAACCGGGTCGCCAATATCCAGATCGTGTCCGAAATCTGCCAGATGCTCGGCCAATATGGGCTGAAAGTGTCGATCGACGATTATGGCACCGGTCACAGCAATCTCGACCGTATCGCCGAAATCCCCTTTGCCGAACTGAAACTGGACAAGCAGATTTTCTGGGCCTTCTGCAACGACCGCGTGCCGATGACGGTTCTCGGATCGATCATAGATTTCTGTCGTTCACGCGGCGCCAGAACCGTGATCGAGGGGATCGAAACCGCGTTCCATCTCGAAAAAGCGCGGCTGCTCGGCGCCGATCAGGGACAGGGTTTCTACTGGGGACGCGCGGTTCCGCCGCAATTTCTGGTCAGGGACTGGCACGGACCCTGATCATTTCGTCGAGGGATCTTTCAGTCGCAATATCCGGGGCTCGCGGTCATAATCAGACTGTGGTTTATGGATTCGCATATACGGCATATTTACACTATGCTGACAGAAATATCAGCGGCTTGAGGGGATTGTCATGAAACAGCTTAGCGCACTGGATGCGATGTTTGCTTATACGGAGACGGCAAACACGCCGATGCATATCGGGCAGCTGCTGATCTATGATCCCGCGACCGCGCCGGGCGGCAAGGTCGGGTTCAAGGACATATTGCGCTATATCGAAGGGCGTCTCGATGGCGCGCGGATTTTCCGGCAGAAACTGGTGCGGGTGCCGCTGGACCTCGATCATCCTTATTGGGTCGATGATGCCAATTTCGATCTCGAATTTCACGTCCGCCATATCGCTTTGCCGAAGCCGGGCGACTGGCGCCAATTGTGCATCCAGGCGGCGCGCATCTACGCCCGGCCGATGGATATGAACAAGCCGCTGTGGGAATATACGGTGATCGAGGGGCTGGACAATGTCGAGGGCGTGCCGAAAGGCAGCTTTGCGGTGCTGCATAAGATGCACCATGCCGCGATCGACGGCCAGTCGGGATTGCAGATGACATTGGCTTTGCACGATCTCGACGCCGAGATGAAGCCGCGCAAGTTCGACATGCAGTTCCAGCCGGAGCAGGATCCCAATCCGGTTGCCCTGCTCGCCAAGGCGCAGTTTAACAATATCGCCAATCCTGTGCGCGGGCTGCAGAATCTGCAGAAGTTGCTTCCGATGCCAAAGCGGCTATTCGATGTGCAGCGCGAATTTCGCCAGCGCGATGACGCCAAGGGCAGTATCCCGAAGACGCGCTTCAACAAGAAGCTGAGCCCGCACCGCGTGTTTGACGGGCGGGAGTTTGCGCTCTCCGATATCAAGAAAATCCGTGAGGCTTTTCCCGGAGCGACGGTGAACGATGTGATGATCGCGGTGGTTAGCGGATCGATGCGCTGCTATCTGGAAGCGAAAGATGATCTGCCCGAAAAAACATTGAAGATCGGAGCGCCGGTATCGGTCCGGACCGACGATGACAAGGATAGCGCCGGCAATCAGGTGACGATGATGCAGGTGGGCGTCGGTACTCATCTCGCCGATGCGGGCGAACGGCTGAAATTCATCATGGCGGAAACCCGGCGATCCAAGGCGATGACCCAGGCACTTGGCGCAAAGACGCTGATGGAACTGTCCGGCGCAATGCCGGCCGGATTGACCGCAGCAGGCACCAAGATGATGGTGCGCGCCGGTCTGGTCGAGCGGCTCAATCCCGCCGTCAATACCGTGGTGACCAATGTTCCCGGACCGATGACGCCGATGTATTTTGCCGGGGCGGAGCTGGTCAAGAGCTTCGGCATGGGTATTCTTGCCGAAGGGCAGGGACTATTCCATGTGGTGACCAGCTATAACGGCAAAGTCATCCTGACCTTTCTGGCGGATCGCAATATCATGCCCGATCCGGAATTTTATGCGGCCTGTATTTCCGATAGTTTTGCCGATCTTCTGGCGGCAGCGGAAAAACAGGCGGCGTCGGATTCCAAAAAGGCCAAGGCCAAGAAGTCCAAGCAACCGAAAAAGCCGAAAAAGCGCGTTTCGTCTTCTGCCGCTACGGCGGGCAGGCAACGGACAAAAACGACGGTAAAATAGCGTCCTTCCGGCTTGACTTGACGGGTCTGATTGCGCATCGGTGCCGTTAATCATTCAATTAAAGAGGGACTCGCCATGAGCACTGTAGAATTTAACGACCGCGTTGCCATTGTTACCGGCGCTGGCGCCGGATTGGGCCGCGAACATGCCAAGGAACTGGCGCGTCGCGGCGTGAAGGTTGTCGTCAACGATTTCGGCGGCGCACGTGATGGCACCGGCGGGTCCGCCACGGTCGCCGAACAGGTTGTAGCCGAAATCGAAGCCGAGGGCGGCGAAGCCATGGCAGCCGGCTGCAGCGTCACCGACATGCCTGCGGTAGAAAAAATGGTCGCCGACGCGATCGCCAAATGGGGCCATGTCGACATTCTGGTCAACAATGCCGGCGTGCTGCGCGACAAGAGCTTCCACAAGATGAGCATGGAAGATTTCCAGTTCGTCATGGACGTGCATCTGACCGGCAGCGCCAATTGCACGAAGGCCGTCTGGGATCATATGCGCGAACGCCAATATGGGCGGATCGTGATGACCACATCCTCGACCGGTCTCTACGGCAATTTCGGACAGGTCAATTATGGCGCGGCGAAACTGGCCTTGGTCGGCATGATGAACAGCCTGCACCAGGAAGGCGCAGGCAAGGGCATCCACACCAACTGCATTTCGCCTGTGGCCGCCACCCGCATGACCGAAGATATCATGCCGGAAGAAGCGCTGAAAGCGCTGGTTCCTGAAGCGGTGACACCTGCGGTTGTCTATCTGTGCAGCGACGGCGCGCCATCGAAAACCATCCTCACGGCGGGAGCCGGCGGCTACGCAGCGGCGAAAATTTTCGAAACAGAAGGCATCTGGTTGCCGGAAGACAAGCGCAGCGCCGAATCCATTGCCGAAAATATCGACCAGATTTTGGACGAAACCGGCATGCAGGAATATGCCAATGGCGGCGGCCAGGGCGGCAAGTTCTTCCGCCGGATGCAGGAAGTCATGAAGGGCTAAAAGACCCGCGAACAGGAGAAATAATATGCCAACGATCAAAGCAAGCGAACTGGAATCCTGGAAGGGCAAGGAGGTCGGTGTATCCGACTGGGTCCTGGTTGATCAGGACCGGATCAACACATTCGCTGACTGCACCGAAGATCACCAGTTCATCCATATTGATGAAGAGGCCGCAGCAAAAACGCCATTCGGCGGCACCATCGCCCATGGCTTGCTGACGCTCTCACTGCTGCCGAAACTGTCTTACGGCACAACGCTGGGCCTCGAGGGGACAGTGATGGGGATCAACTACGGTTTTGACAAGGTCCGCTTCCTCAACCCGGTACGCGCCGGTTCCAAGGTTCGCGGCCGTCACACATTGGTGGATGCCGTAGAAAAACAGCCAGGCCGCTGGTTGCTGACCTATAATGTCGTTGTCGAGATTGAAGGTATCGACACACCCGCGCTGATCGCGACATCGTTGGTGATGATCGTCGTCGGCTAGGCTGTATGCAGAGCGAATGAGAAAAAGGGCTCTGGACCACTTCCGGGGCCCTTTTTCATGGGTACTGTTTTTGCTTCCGGTCTCAGGCCGCTATCAGCACGTTGCGCAGTAACGGATCTTCCATCGCCCCGCCTGCGCCATTGGCGACGCAGGTTAGCGGATCATCGGCAATGGTGACCGCCAACCCGGTTTTCTCCGAGATAAATTCGTCAATTCGCCCCAGCAAGGCACCGCCACCGGTCAGGACTATCCCCTGTTCCATGATATCCGCTGCCAGTTCCGGCTTGCTGTGTTCGAGTGCGTTGAGCACTGACTCGGCAATCTGGCCGACCGGTTCCGCGATCGCCCGGGCAATTTCGGCTTCGGTGATGGCAATTTTCTTCGGCATGCCGCTGACCAGATCGCGGCCCTTGATATGCATTGTCCGGCCCTCGCCTGACGGCGTCATCGCGCTGGCTATACCGTGTTTGATCAGTTCGGTGGTGGATTCACCGATGGCCAGATTATGCTTGCGGCGGATATGTGAAGTGATGGTGTCGTCAATCTTGTCACCGCCCATCCGGCCCGATGTGCTGTAGGCCAGGCCTTGCAACGACAATATCGCAACCTCGGTAGTTCCGCCGCCGATATCGACCACCATTGCGCCAGTCGGCTCGGTTACCGCCAGCCCGGCACCGATCGCCGCAGCCATCGGTTCCTCGACCAGAAATATGCCAGACGCACCGGCATTGGAGGCCGCGTCCCGCAAGGCGCGGATCTGAACATTGGTGGAACCGGACGGAATGCAGACGATGATGTCGAAGCGACTGAATATCCCGGTTTTCTTCTTGTGGACCTTCTGGATAAGATGGGTGATCATCTGTTCCGCGACGTCGAGATCGGCGATAACACCGTCCTTGAGCGGGCGAATGACCCGGATATTGACCGGTGTCTTGCCCATCATCAGCTTGGCATCGCTGCCCACCGCACGGACCTTGGTTACGCCGTCAATCGTCTCGAGCGCAACCACGGATGGTTCGTCGAGTACGATCCCGCGATCCCGCGCGTAAATCAATGTGTTGGCCGTACCGAGGTCGATCGCCAGGTCATGCGACCGGAGCTTGAAAAAATTGTTCATAAAAAAAGGGAGTGTTTCAAATAGAGCGGCCATATTGCCAATGTCATTGGGGTTATGGTCGGAGTGGCAGCATGGTAATGAACCTGCGCTGTATAGCCATTTGGTGCGAGCGGCCTGCCTATTCGTCACAGGGGTGGATAATTCGGTCGAACCGTTGGACGGTTCGCGGCAATGGCTGCAGAAATTCCTTAATCTTGCTGCCCGCTTCTGGCCTGGCCTCTCCGTAGAGATACTGATGTCGATCGGCCGGCAAAAGGCTATTGTCAGTGATCAAGGCCTGTCGCCGTCGGTTTCGACGGAACCGGTGGCCTGACAATTGAAGAGAGAGGAGCAATATTCCATGCCCGTACCCACAAAAATTCTGGTCGCCACCGATCTGACGGCGCGGGCGGACCGGCCATTTGCCCGGGCCAAGCTGCTCGCCGATATCTGGAACGCCACGCGCACCCTGCTGTTCGTGAGCAGTCCCAAGAAAGAGGTCGACATCGCGAAGGTCGAGGCGGAACTGTTGCGCAATTATGGTAGCGATGCCGAAGGCTGCAACCTCGCCATCAACTATGGCAAGCCACCCCAAGTGATTGCCCATACTGCCGAGCAGCTGGACAGCGACCTGATCATTGTGGGGGCGGCGCGCCACAATAATATTTCCGATTTTTTCCTCGGCACGGCGGTCGACCATCTGGTTCACCACGCCAAATCTCCCGTGCTGATTGTGAAGGAACGCCCCCGCGCGCAATATGGCCGCATTCTCGTGGCGACGGACTTTTCCGACTTTGCCGCCCATGCGCTGCGCACCGCGCTGGTGTTCTTCCCCGACGCGAAAATCGATCTCGTGCACGCCTATCATGTTGCCTATGAGGCATGGCTGAAATCCGATGGCGTTGCCAACGAGATGCTGTCCGATGCGGAGAAGGAACTGCAGGATTTCATGACTGGTCTCAACCTGTCGGCGAGCGATGCCGCGCGCGTCAGTCCGCATCTTGTCGAAGGCAATCTGCACCAGTCAGTGTACAAGATGCTCGATGATGGTGAATTTGATCTGCTGGTGCTCGGAACGCACGGGCGGGGCGGTTTTGTCATGGCCACCATCGGCAGCCGTGCCAGTGAAATGATGGGCTGGTCGCCGGTAGACGTTCTGATGGTCGGAAAACCCGACTAGGTCCGGCTTTCAGGCCAGCGCCTGTTCAACAGCTTGCCGATGCGCGGCATCGGGCGGGCCGGTCAGTCGCCGGTAGAGGTGCCACGTCGCGTGACCAAGCACCGGCAGTACGACGAGCAGACCGAGGAACAGCGGCAGCATGGCTATAAACAGAGCCATCGCAATCAATGTCGCCCAGATCAGCAGTATGAATTTGTTCGATCGCACCGATGCCAGGCTGACAATGATGGCGGTGATAAAGTCGACGTTGCGATCTACCAGCATTGGCAGGCTGACAACTGTGATCGCATAAAAGGCCAGCGCCATCAGCGCGCCGACGACGCCACCAACCAGCAGCATCATCAATCCCGCGCCAGTGGCCAGCAGCGCGATGGATTCCGACCCGATGCCGGATTCGGCCAGAAAAATCGCGAATATCCCGTGTGCAACCATCAGCCAGAAGCCGAAGGCGACAAACAGAATGACGCCCATGCTCAAAATCTGCTCGTCGCCGCGTCCGCGCAAGGCCCCGAGTATCGCGCGCCAGCTCATCGGCAGGCCGGCTTCCCGGCGCCGGCTCACTTCATACAGGCCGACCGCAACAAAGGGGGCGAGCAGCGGGAAGCCCGCAGCGGCCGGGACCAGCCACGCGATCTCGCCGCGCTCGAACAGGGCAAAATAGATAAACATGCCGGCGCCGACATAGATGGCGGCGAAAAACAGTCCGAAGGCGGGATAGGCCTTGAAATCATTCCAGCCCGCAACGAGTGCGGCCCGCAGATCGCCCGGCGTGAGATCACTGGCAATCGTGGCCGGTAAGATTTGTGCCTGCTCGCCTGCGTTCATGCCATCTCCTCCCCGGGGAAATATTTGGAGAGAATGCAGCAGATTCTGTTTCATATCAAGGTTCGACGGGTTTGAAACCGGTCTGCTGCACCTTGAACCCCGTCTGATGATCAGGGCTTGCCGGCGATGCGGATGCATTGGCCGGTCAGCCATTCCGATGCCGGAGCGCAAAGATAAAGCGTCAGCGCGCCGATATCCTGCGGTGTACCCAGCCGTCCGGCTGGCAGGCCGAGCGTGTCTTCAAAACCGATGAAATCCTCGTCCGTCATATCCAGCGCCTTTTTGACCGTGTCGGTCGGAACAAAGCCCGGAAGGATCGCGTTGACCCGCGTCTTCGGCCCGAGCTCATGGGCGAGCGTCTTGGTCAGCATCAGCACACCGGCCTTGGCGGCGCTATAATGGCCGCTGCCGGGGAACGGTTCCTCAGCGGCCAGGGACGATGTGTTGACGATCCGGCTGCCCTCGCCGAAATGCTTGCAGGCGGCACGCACACCATGGAAGACCGATGTCAGATTGGTCGCCAGTGTCTTGTCCCATTCCGCTTCGTCCAGTTCGGTCAGCGGTGCCGAGACCAGCGAACCGCCGGCGTTATTTACCCAGATATCGAGCCGGCCGAATTCGTCGATCGCGCGCTGAGCGAGCTTGTCCATATCCGCGGCGCTGGTAACATCGGTCGCATGGGCAATCGCCCGGCCGCTGCTGTTGCTGGCATTGATTTCATCGGCAACGCGGCTGATCTCGTCGATGCTGCGCGAGGCGCAGACGATATTGCAGCCGGCATCGGCGAGCGTCCTGGCCATGCCTTCGCCGATGCCCCGGCCGGCGCCGGTAATAACGGCGGTTTCGCCTGTGAGGTCGAACAGCGGATTGGTCATCTTTGTTTCTCCTGAAAATTATTGTCTGCCCTGAGCTTGGCGAAGAGTCGACTGGGTCAAGTCCGGTGCTTTGGCAGGCTCGGCACAAACGGATTTTCTGCCGGGTTCGATTACTCCGCCGCTTCCAGTTCTGTATTGGCCTGCTTGGCTCGTACCCTAATGGGGATCGCACTCATCAGCGGAATGCCGGTGCGCTTGTCATAATCGCGGTCGTTGAAAGAGAGCCGCCCGGTATTGCCGCCGGCGCCGAGCGGGTCTTCCTTTTCGTCCGGGTTGGTGCCCCAGCTGTGCGGCGTGGAGACGCAGCCGGCGCGCACGGTCTTGTCAGCCTTGGCAACACAACTGATGAAGGCGCGGGCTGATTCCAGTTCAACCGGCTGGTCTTCGGATAGTCCCAACGCTTCCATATCGGCCGGGTTCATGAAGGCGGGGTGGTGCGGGACGCGCTTGCGTTGCACCGGATCCTCGTGCCAGTTGCTGTTGTGGATCGCGGTCATCCGCCGCCCGATCATCCGGAAGGGATATTCTCCTGCCTCGACTGGTTCGCCCAGTTTGGCCGCATATTCGGAAAGCTCTTCCATCATCGCTTCATTGCCGACCGACAGCTTGCCTTCCCAGCCGGCCGGCTTGGGTTGAACGAGCAGCGCTTGCGCTTCGACAATCTTGCCCTTCTGCACCTCGTCATCCTCATACAGCTTGCCGATATCGGCGGGGCAGCCGTTGAGCGATGCGCTCCACGCGCTGATCGGATCGGGGGCTTCGCCGGGCGGGAAAGCGGTGGCCTTTTCCTCGCGCTCGTCGGGATGGGCGAGCAAAGCCCAGGACTTGACCTTGATCGTTTTGCCCATTTCCGAGGCGAGCGCGTAGATGAACTGATATTCCTCACACAGGTCCGAGCCTTTCGGCACATCCATGATCGGCGGGCTGGCCTGCGCATAATTATTCTCGAAACCCCAGCCGGCGCCAAAGCCGCCGTAGATTTCGGGCGCCGCCGTATTGCCGTGCACTTCATAATGGAGCTTGGGTGCGATGACATAGTCGGCCAGTTCGGCGGTCTTCGACATGCGCGGGTCGATGCAGACCAGCAGGTCGAGCGCTTTCATCGCCTCGAACGTCTTCAGCTGATCGGGCCAGGCAAGCATCGGATTGCCGCCGAGACAGATCAGTGCCTTCACCTGCTTGTCGCCGGGCGTCAGGATCTCGTCGGGCAGCGCCGAGGTCGGCATGCCGGAAATGCTCTGCTCCAGATCGCGGCTGTGCAGCTTGCGGCCAAAACCCCAGGCCGGGATCGGGCCGGGCGTCGCGGCGATCGGCGGGGCGGGCTTGGTGAACACGCCCGTCCGGCGGTTGAGGCCGCCTTCGCGCAGCCAGTGGCCCATGATCGAAGTCAGCGCGAGGTTGAGATATTCGGTGATATTGCCACCGCCCGACATATTGGTACCGGTGCCACCGCTAATGCTGGCCTTGTTCCAGCTGCCGTACATGCGCGCCGCGCGCTCGATATCCTCTGCCGCCACGCCGGCACGGTCGGCGGCTGGTCCGGCGTCAAAGGGCTGCACGGCCTTTTTCAGTGCCTCGAAACCGTCGACATCGCCGGCGACGAAATCCTTGTCGTACAATTCCTCGTTGATGACGATCTTGGCAATGGCGCCGAGCAGGATCGGGTCCTGACCGGGACGGCATTGCAGGTGGATGTCGGCCTGACGCGCGCTGTCGGTCACCCGCGGGTCGATCACGATCAGCTGCATTCCACGCTTCTTCGCGTCGTGCAGCTTTTTTGCCGGGTTCATACCGAGGCCGCCGTTCATCGATACCACCGGATTGGTGCCGATCAGCATCAGCCCGTCCCAGTCGCCAACGCGTGGCGCGCCGGCGAGCCATGGGCCGATCAGGGCGCGGGCAATGCCCTTGCCGGGCTGGTCGATGGTGACGCTGTCATAGACCGAGGTTGATCCGATCGAGTCCATCAGCGCCAGCATGAAAGCGTGGGCGTTGACGTTATTGTAACCGAAGGTGCCGACATAGGAGGCGACGCTGTCGGGGCCATGTTCGTCGACGATCCGCTCGAGCCGCGCGGCGATATCGCGCGCCGCATCGCGCCAGTGCACCGGCTGCTTCTCGCCGTTTTTCATACCGGTGTAGCTGGTCAGCAGCCGCGTATCGAAACTGTGGTAATTGGCCAGCTGCCGCCCCTTTATGCAGCTATAACCTTCGAATTCAGGATTATCCTTGTCGCCATGGGTCTTCACCGGCACGCCATTTTCGAAATCGACGATCAGGCCGCAATGGGCGTGACAGGCTCGGCACATCACATGCTTCTGTCCAGTGAATGCTTCGCTGACCATATTTCTCTCCACAGTCTAATTTAGCAGGGTGAGGCCATTGCTTTTTGCAATTTAATCGTTCAATTAACCCAGCAGTGATTCAAGCAATATCGCAGACGACGGGGCCGGACCACTGGCCCTATTGATAAGAATTTGGGAGCAAGATGATGCCGGACAAACCGAGTGCAGCCGAACTCAAGGATTATGCCGAACAGGCGGATGCCTGGTTCAAGGAAAATACGGTGCGCGATCCCGGCTTCATGCTGCCATTGACCTTCATGGAAGTGTCGACCGACCAGCAGTTCGATTTTCTTCGCGACTGGCAACGCAAGGTTTACGAGGCAGGCTATCTCGGCGCCAGCTGGCCGAAGGAATATGGCGGCGGCGGGTTGCACAGCGAGTTTCAGCGTGCGGCCACTAGGGCAATGAAAAAATATGACGCGCCGATCATGCTCAACGCGATCGGCAATGGCTGGGCCGGGCCGCTGATCCTCGATCTCGGCACCGAAGAGCAGAAGCAGAAATATATCAAGCCGATGCTCAGCGCCGAGGATATCTGGTGCCAGGGCTTTTCCGAACCGGAAAATGGCTCCGATCTCGGCAACGCACAATTGAAGGCGGTCCGCGACGGCGATGAATATGTCCTCAACGGCTCGAAAATCTGGACCTCGCTGGGAGACCGCGCGAAATATATGATCCTGCTCGCGCGCACCGATTTCGATGCGCCGAACAAATATGCCGGCCTCAGCTTCTTTCTCAATCCGATGAAGATCGACGGCATCACCACCAGCCGGATCAAGAAGCTGACCGGCGAATATGGCTTCGTCCAGACCTTCTTCACCGATGCACGCATTTCCGCAGACTGCCTGTTCGGCGGCGAGGGCAATGGCTGGTCGATGGCGATGAAAACGCTCGAATATGAGCGCGGCGCCAAGGTCAAGCCGGTGGGCGGTTTCTTCGTCAAAGAGCTGGACGTGATGGAAATTGTCGAACTGGCGAAAAACTCGGTCCGCAATGGCAAGCCTTTGCTCGACGATCCGGTGATGCGCGAAAAGATGACTCAATATATGATCGATATCCAGGCGCTGAATCTCAACAACACCCGCCGCCGGATGCCGCAATTGATGCAGGATCGGCCGATGGGATTGCCGCTGATGAACAAGCTGGCGCGGACCGAACTGATCCGCGAGCTGACCGAATTTTCGCTGGCCTTCCAGGGCACCAAGGCGGGATATTATGTCGGCGACGAAAACGCGATCGACGACGGTTACTGGCATCGCAGCTATCTCAACAGCTTCTCGGCCACGATTGGCGGAGGTACCTCGGAAATTCAGCGCAACATTGTCGCAGAGCATGCGCTCGGTCTCCCAAAAACTCGCTGATCGGAAAGCAATATCATGGATAATTTAGGCACAATCGGAACAACCGAAGAGCAGATTGAACTGATGGACGTGGCGACCAATTTCTGTCGCGACAAAAGCCCGGTCGACAAGGTGCGGGCGCTGATCGACGATGATCTCGGCTATGATCCCGGCATCTGGAAAGAAATTGGCGAGCTGGGCTGGCTGGCGATTGCGATTCCCGAAGCGCATGACGGGGTTGGCCTGTCGATGGCCGAAGTCGTTCCGATTGCCGAGCAGATGGGCCGCAATCTGATGAGCACGCCTTTTGGGTCGACGACGCTGGCGGCACAGGCTTTGCTGGCCGGTGGCAGCGAAGCGCAGCAAGCAGCATGGTTGCCAAAAATCGCGGCGGGTGCTGCGGCGACGCTGGCCTTGCGCGAAGACAATGGTGATTGGGACCTGTCCAACATAGACGCGACTGGCGATGTGAGCGGCGACGATGTGAGCCTGTCCGGCAAGAAGCAGCTGGTGCTCTGGGCCGATAGGGCGGAACTGATCATCGCGTCCGTCAAGGTCGACGGCGCGGTGCGCTTCGTGTTGATCGAACGCTCGGCCCTGCCGGAAGGATCGTTGCGCCGGGAGACGGTGATCGACGAAACCGCGCGCAGCTATGAGGTGTCTCTCGACGGCGTGACCGTCTCGGCCGATGCCCTGTTTGATGCCAGCCGGACCCGTGAGACGCTGGAGAAGATCGAACTGGCGGCGGGCCTGCTCCATGCTGCGGAAATGACCGGCGGCGCGCAGGCGGTGATTGACTATACGCTGGAATATCTCAAGACCCGCAAGCAGTTCGGCAAGATCATCGGCAGCTATCAGGCGCTGAAACATCCGACGGTGAACAATTATGTCGAATATGAAAAAGCGCGGACGCATCTCTACAGCGCAGCCCATTGCTGGGGCGAGCAGGGGCGCGGCGAGGTTGCTGTCCGTATGGCAGCAGCGCAATCGCATTCGAGCTATTCCACGGCCGCGGACCGGGCGATCCAGTTCCACGGCGGCTTTGGCTTCACCCATGATTGCGACGCCCAGCTGCATCGGCGCAAGGCGATTTTGTCAGGTGCCCTGATCGGCGACGCGGCCTACCAGCGGTCGAAATTGGCGGGATTGTTGTTTGACTAGGAATTGCATGAGCAGTGCTCCCGCGGAGGCAGGAGCTCATCTCTTGTCATAGCCTCTATACGCAATTTCAGGAGAGGAACTCCGACCTTCGCCGGGGCATGATCTTAAAGATACAAAGGAGAAATAATATGTCAGAAGTACTTACCGAGATCCAGGACGGTTTCATCATCGTCACCATCAACCGGCCCGATGCCAAAAATGCGATGACCAAGGCGGCAGCCGAAGGCATTCGCGCGGCGATGGAGCAGCTCGACAATGACAATAGTCTCAACGCGGGTATCATCACCGGTGCTGGCGGGACATTCTGTTCCGGCATGGATCTCAAGGGCTTTTTGCGCGGCGAAACGCCATCGGTCAAAGGCTATGGCTTTGGCGGGATCACGGAACAGGGTCCGGAAAAGCCGCTGATCGCTGCGGTCGAAGGCTATGCGCTCGCGGGCGGTCTCGAACTGGCTTTGGCCTGTGACCTGTGCGTCGCGAACGTCAACGCGAAATTCGGTATTCCCGAAGTCAAGCGCAGCCTTGTCGCCGGTGCAGGCGGTGTCCTGAAGCTGCAGCAATTGGTGGGCAAGCGCATTGCCATGGAATGGGCCCTGACCGGCGATTTCGTCTCGGCGCAGCGCGCTTATGAAGTGGGATTCGTCAACCGTGTGACCGAAGGCGCCGCAATCGATGCGGCGATCGAGCTCGCATCTACGGTTGCAGCGAACGGCCCGCTGGCGCTGAAAGCGACCAAGAAAATCATCAATGAAAGCTATGACTGGACCAGCGAGGAAGCCTGGAAGAAACAGGGTGAAATCATGGCGCCGGTCTTCACCTCAAAGGATGCGCAGGAAGGCTCGCGCGCCTTTGCTGAGAAGCGCAAGCCCGAATGGAAGGGTGAATAAGTCCGATATATGGCAAGCGCAGATATTGTAGACCAGTGGGCAGCGTCGCAAGACCTGCCCGCATGGTTCGTGCAGGCGATGGCCGTGCCGCGCGAGGAAGCCTTTGTCGAAGTCGATGGTACAAGGGTTCATTATTTCCGCTGGGGTAAACGCGGCAAACCGCCGCTGCTGATGACCCACGGCTTTCTGGCGCACGCCCGCTGCTTTGCCTTCATCGCGCCGTTTCTCGCTGAGAATTATGATATTGTCGCCTATGACCTTGCCGGGATGGGCGACAGTGAAATTCCGGCCGATTGCGATGGTGACAAGCGCGCTGCAGCGATGGTCACCCTAGCCGAAGCGCTCGATCTGTTCTCGAGCCCGGTGAAGCCGAAGATCATCGCGCACAGCTTTGGGTCCGGCGTCGCCCTGACCGCCATGGAAATGGCGGGAGAACGCTTTGGCGGCCTGATCATCTGTGACCTGATGGTTATGCGCCCCGAGAGGCTGCTAGCCCATTTTGAAAATGGCGGTGGTCCACCGGGTTCCGGCCGGTCCGACCGGCCCAATAAAGTCTATCCCGATTACGACAGCGCGCGTGGCCGCTTTGTCCTGTCGCCGCCGCAGCCGGTGCAGGAACCGTTTCTGCTGGAATATATGGCCTATCATTCCCTCCGTGCCGTGCAGGACGGCGAGCAAAAGGGCTGGTCGTGGAAATTTGACCCGATGGTTTTCCATCGCAATGAAAATGATATGGCGAAATGGGCGCAGACGGGACAGCGGATCGTCGATCTGCCACACCGGCTGGCGATCGTCTATGGCGAGAACAGCAAGCTTTTTGATGATGACAGTGCGGCCTATCTGCGCGAACTGGGCGGTGACCATATACCGATGATCGCGATTCCCGAGGCAGAACATCATCTGATGCTGGATCAGCCGTTGGCTCTGGTTACGGCTTTGCGGTCGATCCTGGCTCTCTGGAGGGATTAGCGGCCCGCTAGCTGATTGCCAGATGAACGAATGCGGGGTTCTGCGACAATCTAGTACAAAATAGCGCGAATCTGACAAATGTCTGGGACAGGTCTTTCCTATTTCTACCTGTGACGCCGCAGTTGGCGCCGGATAGAAAAAGGAATTGAAGATGAAAAAGTTTCTGATGGCTTTGGCAGTGACAACAATGGCGGTGTCCCCGGTGGTTACCGCCCAGGCAGAAGCTGCCCCGCACCAGTCTTCCAAGAAGAATAAAACGACGACAAAAACGACGGTGAAGAAAACGACCGCTAACCAGCAGGGCAAGCGTACCGTTACCAAGACAGTTACCCGGCAGCAAGCGGCCCCCGCGCGCTATAGCAGAACATCAACGGTGGTGCGGCAGAACCATCGCAACTGGTCCAAGGGCCAGAAGTTTGACCGGCGCTACGCGACCAACTACCGGGTGATCGACAATCCGCGGGCCTATCGGCTCTCCAATGCGCCGCGCGGATACCAGTGGGTCCGGTCCGGCAATGACACGGTGCTGATCGCTGTGACCAGCGGCATTATCGGAGCGGTCATCGGCAACGCGATTTCCCGTTAAACCGAACGATCAACCACTAAACAAAAGCCCCCGGAAGCATTTCCGGGGGCTTTTTTGTGCGGACTGGAGGCCGGTATGAATGAAGCGTCTCCGGTCTGGAAATACCGAAATCCCTTGGCCGGCCTATTTGCTTTTCTCGCCCTTGCCGCTTTTGGCCTTCATCGCTTTTTTCATAGCAGCCAACCGTTGTTCGACCTCCGAATTGCGCTGCAACTCGCCGATTTCAGAAGCTTGTCTTGAAGCACCATTCACACCGCCGGCCATTTCCATGGTCCGGTCGAAAGTTGCTGCCGCGCGTTCAACCTTCCGATCGACGGTCCGGTCGGATTCTGACCGGTCGTCCGCTGCGGCGCTGTTCTCGCTCATCATTTTTTCAAAACCGGCGAGCTCATCCTCCATCCCAGACTTGCGGGCAGCGAGGTCCTCCAGCAAGCTGTCGAGGCGCCCGGCATCCGCTCTGGCCGATGCTTCGAGATTTTTGAAATGCTTGACCTTCGCCTCAAATTCCATCTGCTGCACAATCGCGGCTTCCGCCAGATCCTCGCGGCCTTTCTCGAGGGTGAACTGCACTTTACCCAACCATTCTTCCGCGCGCCGGGCCGACAGTTTCTGCTGGCCAACGGCCTGGCTCTGGCGATCGAGGGCCTCCTCATGTTCGCCACGAACCTTTTCCATCGCCCGGTCAACCTCCCGAATGGCTTCGCGCATCAGGCTGGTCCCGCTGGCGCGTTCGGCGTGATCGAGAGCGGACTCGATCCCCGCCGAAACAACCCGCTTCGCTCGCAAGTAAAAAGGTTCTGCCATGTTCGGATGCTCCGGATATGATTAAAGTCCAATGGGTAACCGAAACTGGCTATTAGTCAATCCGGAGCAAATGGGAACGATCAGCCCGCTACAAAGCCCTTGAGCCGCTCGTTGATGATCTGGTCCGCTTCGGCCATGATCCGGTCTATCAGTTCCTGACAGGTCGGGATGTCATTGATCAGGCCCGCGACCATGCCGCAGCTCCAGGCACCGGCATCCATCGTGCCTTCCATCATGATCTTGGGATAGACGCCCGCGACCTGCTCGATGACATCCTTGAATTCAAGGTCTGCGCCTTTTTCCTTCTCGATTTCGAGCAGCCGTTCGACCGCCGCATTGGTCAGCACGCGTTCGGTGTTACGCAGGGGCCGCATGACGAGGCGGGTGTCGAGTTCGCTGGCCGCGACAATCGCATCTTTCACATTCTGGTGCACCGGTGCTTCTTTGGTAGCGATGAAGCGAGTGCCCATGTTCATGCCTTCGGCGCCCATCGCGAGCGAGGCGACGAGGCTGCGGCCGTCGGCCTGGCCACCGGAGGAGACAAAAGGAATATCCAGTTCGTCGGCGGCGCGGGGCAGCAGGATCATGTTCGGAATATCGTCTTCGCCGGGATGGCCGCCGCATTCGAAGCCATCGACCGAGACCGCATCACAGCCAATACTCTGGGCTTTCAGCGCGTGGCGGACGGCGGTGCATTTGTGGATCACCTTGATGCCGGCATCGTGCAGCGCGGGAAGCACCTGGACCGGGTTGTTGCCGGCGGTTTCGACGACCTTGACGCCGCCTTCGATGATCGCCTTGACCATGCCTTCATAATCGGGCGCGTTGACGACCGGCAGGAAGGTCAGGTTCACGCCAAACGGCTTGTCGGTCATGTCGCGGCATTTGGCGATTTCATCGGCCAGTGCAGCGGCGGACGGCTGGGTCAGCGCGGTGATGATGCCAAGTCCGCCGGCGTTGGAGACGGCTGCAGCCAGTTCCGCGAATCCCACATAATGCATGCCGCCCTGGATGATCGGATGTTCGATGCCGAATAGCTCTGTAATACGTGTTTTCATGGACTTAGCTCCTGTTTCTGGAAGGATTGGAAGCATGTTTGCTCCATCCGGGAATCATTTAATCGAGCGATTAACTAGCAACCGATTTGCGGTCCGTCCAGTCGCCTGTGGTCACGCCTTTCCAGACTTGATCGGGTGACGTTACGGCGAGCGCTTCTCCGAGCCGTTTCGACCAGAGATGTTCGTTGCCCAGCGCGTCGCGCCAGGCCCAAAGGCGGCGGGTATAATGGTGCAGATCATATTCCTGCGTATAGCCCATTGCGCCGTGCACCTGATGGAAAGGCACGGTAACCGTCTCGACGCTGTGGCCGATCTGGACCTTGGAAACCACCGCCTCGTGCCAAGCCTGTTCCGGATCGTTGCTGTGCCGGGCAATGGCGCTGGCCGCCTGCGTCGCCGCCATGGTCGCGGCAGCGCATTCGGACGCGGCGACCGCCAGTTGCTGCTGAATCGCCTGGAACTTCGACAGCGGCCGACCAAATTGCTCGCGCTGGGTGACATAGTCGATCGACAGGTTCAGGGCGCTCTCCATCGCCGCCGCCATCTGCACGGCCCGGACGGTCAGAATCAGCGCTTCAAACGCCTGGCGCGACAGATCGGTTTTGGCCGATTGCTCGGCGACATGGCCGGAAAAGACAAATTGCGTCATGCCGTCGGGCGACAGCGATTCTTCCGGCGAGCGGACGGCGACACGGTTGTCGAACAGCGAAATTTCGTGATGCGCCTCGTCGAACAGCACGATCTTGTCGGCGTGCATGCCGAAAGGAATGTCGGCGCTCGGCGTGTGGCCGCTGAGGGCGAAGCTGGCGCTGCCGTCGGCGGGGGCAAGGCCCGCCTGGTCGAGCATCCAGTTGGCGATCAACGTTTCGGCAAAGGGCACGGGAGAGGCGGCCTGCGCCGAAGCCCAGATCGCGCCAAAAACTTCATCATGGTCCGCGCCAAAGCCGCCATTGGCTTCGCTGACCCAGGCCAGCGGCAGTCCGTTTTCGGTCAGCGCATCCCAGAGCGCCTGCGGATAGCGACCCGCTTCGGCTTCGTGCGGGACTTCCCGTGCGCACAGGTCGGTGTAGATTTTCGTGGCCGTTTCGGCGACCATGCCTTGCGTGTTTATCATAAGATGGTTTCCACCTGTGCTCCGCATTTGATGCGGAGTTTTGCAATAGAAAGAAGGCTCCTGCCTCCGGGGCTTCGCATCAGGTGCGGTGCACAATGCTCTGATATCATCATCTCAGCCCCAATTGCCGCGCGGTGATCCCGCGCATCACTTCGGTCGTGCCGCCGCGCAATGTATTGGGCGGAGAGCGCAGCACGCCGATGTTCATGATCCGCCGCATGTCCGGGCTCCAGTCCTCGGACGACAGATCGTTGAGCATCGCCCGCACCTGCTGGGTCAGGTCGTTTTCCAGCCGGTTGCCGAGATCCTTGACCAGCGCCGCTTCGGTCTCCGGCGACACGCCCTGATCGAGCAGATTGGCAATGCCCCAAGACATGCCCTTCAGCGTGCGCAGACCGGCGATCAGCTTGCCAAGCCGGGCGTGGCTGTCCGAACCCATTTTCCCGCTGAGTTGGTATAGCGCGGTTTCCAGCGTGATATAGCTGGACAGGAAGCGTTCCGGTCCGGAGCGTTCCATCGCCAGTTCGCCGGTCACCTGTTTCCAGCCGCCGCCTTCCTCGCCGAGCAGGCAGTCATCGGGCACGATGACATCCTCGAAATAGACTTCGTTGAAATGGGCGTCGCCCGACAGGTCGACAATCGGCTTGATGGTGACGCCGGGCAGGCTGAGATCGATCATGATCTGCGACAGGCCGACATGGCGGTTGCGGCCGTCGGCCGGCGAAGTGCGCAGCAGGGCGACCATATAATGGCACATATGCGCGCCGGAGGACCAGATTTTCTGGCCGTTGATTTTCCAGCCTTCTGGCACCTTCTCGGCCTTGGTTTTGACATTGGCGAGATCGGAGCCGGCGCCGGGTTCGCTGAGACCGATGGCGAAATAACATTCGCCCGCGGCGATGCGCGGCAGGATATCGAGCTTCTGTTCCTCGGTGCCGTGGGCGAGCAGCATCGGCGCGTGCTGCCGGTCGGCGATCCAGTGGGCGGCGACGGGCGCGCCCGATCGCAGGGTTTCCTCGGTGACAATATAGCGTTCCAGCGCGCTCTTGTCGTGCCCGCCATATTGGCTCGACCAGGTCAGGCCGATCCAGCCGCGCTCGCCCATTTTTTTCGAGAATTTCGGGTCGGCGGAGGCCATCCAGCATTCCGGCTCGGGCCGGAAATTGCCGGCCTCGCGCTCTTCCTTCAGAAAGGCCTGCAATTCGCCGCGCAACTCTTCGAGCGCCGGGTCGGGCTGGACAACGGGAAAGTTAAATCTTTGCATGGGCAATCCTTATTACAGCACGAACGGTGATTGGCGCAGATCCGGTCATGGCGTCACGATATCAAATTGCGGGTCTACCTCGTCAAGCGCGCCGAACATAGATGCCATTAAGGCCGCATTGCCGCTGATGACCATTTCCTTGTTCTGGATCAGTTCCAGCGGATTGGCCTGACGCATCAGCAATTTCGTGAAAAGCGCACGACTGATCGTGATCTGCGTATCCGATCCGTCCGCGGTGATGTCATAATCCTCGCCGCGCGGGAACATCACGCTCTTGCCGAGATCGATGCTGACGGCCTCTTTCCGGTCCGGAAACCAGAAGCGGATGATGCCACCATCGCCCTGCATCTTGGCCGGGTTGAAGCGGGTCGCCATGGCGTCGAACAGGTCAACCGCCGGGATGCCGCTCAACACTTTTTCATTGGCTGTGCTGATCGAGTCCTTGACAGTATTGCCCTCGCGCAGCTCCTTCGCGCCGACCAGATAGATATTGCGCCAAGTCCCGGCCTCGGCCTGGAAGCCAAGCTGTTCGTAAGTCGCAGCCAGCCAGCTCCTCGCACCCTGGTCGGCGGGATCGGCAAAGACCAGATGGTTGAAGACGGTCGCCGCCCAGCGATAGTCGCCTGCAGCGAAAGCTTTCTCCCCGACGGCCAGCGCTTTGTCCGCGCCGCCCATCGCCGCGACATATTTCTGCGAGGCCTCGACCGGCGGCAATTGGTGATAATGGGCCGGAACCGCGTCCCACCAGCCGAAATAGCGCTGGTAGACCGCCTTGCTGTTGTGGTTGAGCGTGCCGTAATAGTCGCGCACGCCAAAGTCGCTCTCGGCAAAGTGCGGCTCGCCAATATTTTCGGCAATCTCGTGCATCGTGGCGCCCTGATTCGCCTTCCGCATGGTCTGGTCATGGACATAACGATAGATACCGCGCTGGTTTTTCAGCGCCGCCTGCACATTGTCGCTGCCCCAGGTCGGCCAGTGGTGCGAGGCCAGCATCAGCTCCGATTTCATCCCATAGCGGGCGAGCATCTCGTCGATCACCTTGCTCCATTTCAGCGTATCGCGGACCAGCGCGCCGCGCGGCGTCAGCACATTGTGGAAAGTGCGGGTCACAACCTCGGCGGTATGCAGCGCCTTATATTGCGGCAGATAGAAGACCAGCTCGGCCGGAGCCTCGGTCTCTCCGGCATCCATGAAGTCGAAGCTGATGCCGTCGATCATCAGCGTCTCGCCCCTCTTGCTGATCGACCGGGTCGGTGGCACGAGCGCGACATCGCCGCTTGAGAGTTTCTGACCGAGGCCACCGCCGACATGACCGGTCTTGCCCACGGGCAGGGCGGTGCCGAACTGGAATTGCACCCGCCGGTTCATCGCGGTGCCGGCAATCACGCTCTCGCCGATCGACTCGGCCAGCCAGCCATGCGGCGCGATTACCTGTATCTTGCCCGACCGGATACCGTCGGCCGAAGCGACGCCGGCGACGCCGCCGAAATGGTCGCCATGGCTGTGGGTGAAAATAACCGCGACGACGGGACGTCCGCCGAGCGTCTTGTTGGCGAGCGCAAGACCGGCTTTCGCCGGCGCGGGCGTGGTCAGCGGGTCGATGACGATCCAGCCGGTCTTGCCGGCGATCAGGGTCATCTGCGCCAGATCATAGCCCCGGATCTGGTAGATGCCGGGCACGACCTCGAACAGGCCGTGGATGCTGTTGAGCTTGCCCTGCCGCCAGAGCGAGGGATTGACCGTGTCGGGTGCATCGCCCTGCAGAAATTCGAACTGGCGCGAATCCCAGGCGACCGTTCCGTCCTCGTTGAGGATCTGGTCTTCTTCAATCCGGGCGAGAAATCCGCGATTGGCATTTTCGAAATCTGTCTGGTCGGCAATCGGCAGGCTGGCTGCGACCCTGGCGTTGGCGGCTCTGGTGGCTTCGGTTGCGACACCTTTCGGAGGAGCAGCCTGGGTCGGGACCGCCATGATCAGGGCAATCAGTGAAACAGCGGTCTTTTTCATTTTCTCTCTCCTTCAGATGCCTCTGTATATCAGAGGTCTATCTCCCGAAATTCCCGTCAGGTAAAATGGGGAGAAATGTCTCCCCGTCGATCACGCCCCCTTGAACACCGGCTTCCGTTTTTCGAGGATCGCGTCAATCGCCTCGCGGTGATCGTCGAGCTGCTGCAAAACGCCCTGGAACAAGGCCGCCTGATCGAGATTTTCCTTCAGCGTCACGCTCTGCGCGGTGCGCACCAGTTCCTTGGTCTTGCGGATCGCCAGTGGTGGCAGGCCGACGACCATTTCGGCCAGTTCATAGGCCCGTTCAAGCAGCTTGTCGTTCGCCACAACTTCCGACACCAGGCCATAATCCAGCGCCTTGGCGGCATCGATAAATTCGCCGGTGAACAGCATCTGGTTGGCTCGCGCCTGACCGATGATCCGCGGCAGCAGCCAGGCGCCGCCGTCGCCGGGAATGATGCCGACGCGCAGGAAGCTCTCGGCAAAGATTGCGTCCTCACCGGCGATGCGGATATCGCACATGGTGGTCAGATCATTGCCCGCGCCAATCGCGTGACCGTTGACCGCTGCAATCACCGGTACCGAGATTTGTGAAAAAGCAAGCGGGATGCGCTGGATACCGGTCTTGTACCAATTCTCTATTTCCAGCGGCGTCATATTCTGTTCGGCGGTCATCGCCTTGATCTCGTGCAGATTGCCGCCGGAGGAAAAGCTCTTGCCGTTGGCCGCCAGCACGACGCAGCTGACACCCGGGTCTGCATCGGCCTTGTTGATCGCATCGACCAGCGCCTCGCACAGATCCTTTGACAGTGCGTTGCGTGTCTCCGGCTTGTTCAATGTGATTGTAACGATGCGGTCATTTTTCTCGTAGAGAGCGACGTCAGACATCAAGATTTCCTTTTCCCACCTTATTCGTTTCTATGCCGCCGTCATTGCAGGGGATAATGGATTCTGCAAGACTCGCTCCGGCCAACTCGCTAAATGAACGATAATGATGAGACAGGACATCCCGATGGCAAAGCAGAAAAGCGCCGGGTTCACGCTTGTGGAAATGATGGTCGTGTTGCTGATCGTCGGCTTGATGGCATCGATTGTTGTCTTTTCCTTTCCGAGCGGCAGCAGCGCTCTGGAGGAGGATGCCCAGAGGTTTGCCGCGCGCACCGCGGCGTTGCGCGACAATGCGATATTGCAGTCGCGGCCGATGGCGGTGCAGGTCACGCCCTCCGGCTACAGCTTTCTCGAGCGGCGCAAGGGCAGCTGGTCGGTGATCGAGGACAAGCCCTTTGTCTCGACCGACTGGTCCAGCGGCGTCCGCGCCGCAACCGGCGAGACCGGACCGATGATGATCAGTTTTGAAAGCACCGGCCTGCCCGGCGAGCAGGCCGAGCTGGTCTTGCAGGGCAAGGAGCAGAGCCGCCGCGTACTGATCGCCCCGATGGGCGACGTGACGCTTGCCGGAGCGAGGCCATGAAGCCTCCCGGCGAGCGCGGCTTCACGCTGATCGAAATGCTGGTCGCGCTGTCGGTCTTCAGCCTCGCCGCGCTGGCGCTGATCAGGCTGCAGGCCTTCACGACCCACAATGCGGCAGAACTGGAGCTGCGCGTGGTCGCGCAATCGGTGGTCCGCAACCGTGCGGTCGAGATTCTCACCGACCCGCGGCCGCCGGCGCTGGGGAAACAGGAAGGTGCGGTTGAGAACGGTGGCTGGCAATGGCAATGGACGCAGGACGCGAAGCTGACCGAGGACCAGAACTTCATCCAGGTCGATATCAGCGCGCGCGAAGAACAAAGCGGCGCTCCGGCGTCACTAACCATCTTGCGGCCGTCCGGGCTGGTGCTTGACGAACCGCCGGCCACAGCACCTGCCGACTAGCGGAGCGTCGGGAAAATTATCATGTTTGACCTTTGTTTCGACCGGTACACAGGTTAGAAGCGCGAGAAAATTTGGCTGACGGACAGAAAAATGAGCAAACTCGAAGATGCATTGGAAGATTTCGACATGGACGATATTCCGGAAGAGGAAGAGTCGATGCTGGAATGGTGGGATTTTGACGACCGCGACGAGATGGTTGAAGCGGTCGCTGGCGATATCCAGTTCATCATCGAGAGCGCCCTCGACGCGCGCGGTGACGCGCTTCTGGCGCTGCCCGCCAGCGATGAAGCCATGCCGGTGCTCGAGGCGCTGGCGGAAAAGCCGATCAAATGGAAATATGTCACCATCGTGCCGACCGACGATCTGCTGGTGCCGCTCGACGATCCGCGCAGCAATGTAAAAAAGCTGGCGCAACTGTTCCTGACGCGCGGCGCCCGCGTCTTGCCGCTGGCACCGGAGCATGAGGATTATCATATGGCCGGTGCCGCTGCCGATGCCCGGCTGCGCGACACGAAATGGCCGCCGGATCTGGTCCTGCTCGGCATGGGCCCCGACGGCAGCACCGCCGGCATCCGGGAAAGCGCGGATATGGAAGAAGCGCTTGACGGTCCGCCGGAGAAAATCGCCGTTGGCCTGCTGCCCGACGACGGGGATACGCCACTGGTTACAATTACCAAGGCGGCGATTTGCGAAGCGCGGACGGTGGCCGTGTTGCTGCAGGGTGCAAGCAGCCAGACGATGCTCGAATCGGAAATCGAACTGGGTGCTACCAGCATGGCGCCGATCGGCCGGATATTTGCCGATTTGACGGTGCCTGTGGATATCTATGTGGAAAACTAGGCGGTAATATTCTCCTTTGTCGACGGTTGATGTCACTATATATTGATTTAACCACGCGATTAAACCATGGTGCCGGGAAAGCGAGTCGTCGAGTCAGGCGACCGGTATCTTGGAGAACGCCAGACTATGCATCCTTCCGTCCACGCAAGGGAAAATCTTGACAGGCCAGCCGTGATCATGGCGACGTCCGGGCAAATTATCACCTATGGGGAGCTGGACAGGCTTTCGAACCAGATTGCACAGCTTTATCGCAGGCGCGATGTACAGATCGGTGATACGGTCGCCATCTGCATGGAAAATCACCCGCAATTTTTTCCGGTCACCTGGGGATCGCAGCGCTCCGGCCTGTTCCAGGTCGCCATTTCCAGCCGGCTCACAGCAGAAGAAGTCAGCTATATCCTGAAGGATTCAGGCGCCAAGCTGTTGATCGGCTCGCAAAAAATGTTGCCGGTTCTGGATCAGTTGCGCACGCTGAACCCGGATGTCGATCAGCTGGTGTACGGCGCGGATGACGAACGGAATATGGAAGCGGCGCTGGAATCGATTCCCGACACGCCGATTGCCGACGAACGTGCCGGCGTCGACATGCTTTATTCTTCCGGCACCACAGGCCAGCCCAAGGGCGTCAAGCTGCCTTTGCCCGAAGACGAGGATATCGCCGGACCCAATGGCATCGCCGGGTTGGCACAGATGATTTTCGGTTTTCACAAGGACTGCGTCTATCTGTCCCCGGCGCCGCTCTATCATGCCGCCCCATTGCGCTGGAATATTGCGGTCCAGTCGCTCGGCGGGACCAGTGTCATCATGGAGAAATTCGATCCGGAGCAGGCGCTGCAGTTGATCGAGAAATATAAATGCGACGTCGGCCAGTGGGTGCCAACCCATTTCATCCGGATGCTGAAATTGCCCGAAGAAGTGCGCAATAAATATGACGTGTCCTCGATCAAGAGCGCGGTTCATGCTGCGGCTCCCGTGCCCATTCCGATCAAGGAAGCAATGATTGACTGGTGGGGGCCGGTGCTCAACGAATATTATGCCGGGACCGAGGGCAATGGCTTTGTCTTCTGCAACAGCGAAGGCTGGCTCGGTCATAAGGGATCGGTCGGGCAGCCGATCAATTGCGTGGTGCATATCTGCGATGAAAACGGGGAAGAAGTGCCGGTCGGCGAAGAAGGCCAGATCTTTTTCGAGAGCGGCTCCAAGTTCGAATATCATAATGATCCGGAGAAAACCAAGGCGGCGACGCATGAAAAGGGCTGGACCTCGCTCGGCGATGTCGGAAAGCTGGACGAGGACGGCTTTCTCTATCTGACCGATCGCAAAAGTTTCATGATCATTTCCGGCGGGGTGAATATCTATCCGCAGGAAATCGAAAATCTGCTGGTCACCCATGACAAGGTGGCCGATGCCGCGGTCATCGGTGCGCCGGACGAGGATATGGGCGAGAAAGTGGTGGCCGTCGTGCAGCCGATGGATATGGCGGAGGCGGGCGAGGAACTGGCGCAGGAACTGGAAGCCTATCTCCGGCAGTCGCTTTCGGGCGTCAAAGTGCCCCGGCAGATTGATTTTCGTCCCGACCTGCCGCGTCATCCGACCGGCAAGCTCTATAAGCGGCTGCTCCGCGACGAATATTGGAACAAGAAAAATGGCCAATCCAGCTAAAGGATCGAGATGATGGTAACAGAAGCGTATCCAACCTTGTCAGCGGAAATGGGGACAAAGATTATCGACCCGCAAAGCTATGCCGAATGGGATGGCCTGCTCGACACATTCGACTGGCTCCGCGAGAATATGCCGGTCGCACGGGTTGTCGCGGAGGATGACAGCTTCGATCCGTTCTGGCTGGTCACTCGTTATGAAGACGCCATGCATGTGTCCAAGAACAACAAGACTTTCCTCAACCGTCCCCGGTCAACCGTGTTCTCGACGAAAGAGGCAATCGCCTTTTCGGAGCGCGTGACCGGTAGCAAGATGCTCGTGGATTCTCTGGTGACATTTGATGCGCCCATCCACCCCAAATATCGCCGACTGACCCAGGAATGGTTCATGCCGAAAAATCTGAAAACCATGGAAGCGGAAATCGAGGCTCTGGCCAGAACCACCGTCGACCGGCTGGTGAATGCGGGCACCGAGGCCGACTTTGTCCCGCTGGTCTCCGCGCCTTATCCGCTGCACGTCGTGATGCAGATTCTGGGCGTGCCGGAAGAAGACGAGCAGCGCATGCTCTTTCTCACCCAGCAGATGTTCGGCGGACAGGACGAGGACCTGTCGGGTACCGGCATGAAAGACATGACACCGGAACAGATCACCCAGGTGGTCGCGGGCGCGGTAGCCGAATTTGAGCGCTATTTTGCGGCTCTGGCGGCCGACCGGCGGGCAAATCCGACTGATGATGTGGCGAGCGTCATCGCCAATGCCACGGTCGATGGCGAGCCGCTGAATGACCGGGATATGGCCGGCTATTATATCATCGTCGCCAGCGCCGGCCACGACACGACATCGGCATCCACGGCCGGTGCGATGATGGCGCTGGCACAGGACCCGGAACAGTTCGCGCGGGTCAAGGCGGACCGCAGCCTGCTGCCCGGCATCGTCGAGGAAGCGATCCGCTGGACCAGCCCTGTGCAGCATTTCATGCGTACCGCGGCCGAAGATACCGAGGTTGGTGGCCAGAAGATCGCCAAGGACGACTGGCTGATGATTAATTATGTTGCGGCCAATCATGATCCGGACCAGTTTGATGATCCGCGCAAATTCGACGCGGCGCGCTCGCCCAACCGGCATCTCGCGTTCGGCGCGGGCGCCCATCAGTGTCTCGGCCTGCACATGGCGAGGCTGGAGATGAAGATATTGTTCAACGAGTTGCTGGACCGGATCGAGACGCTGGAACTGGCGGGCGAACCGGCGCGCGCCAAATCCACATTTGTCGGCGGCCTCAAAACCCTGCCGATCCGTTATACTCTATCAAAATGAAGGACGCATGCGCCCTTGTAATACAGTATAGACGACTCAATTAGAATGCATGGCACAGCCCAAAGGAGAGCAAGATGGTTACTCAATATAAAAATTTGATCAATGGCGAGATGGTCGGCACGGCGGAAATGCTGGATGTCGTCAATCCGGCCAATGAAGAAGTGATCGGCCAGGTTCCCGCTTGCGGCGAAGCCGAGCTCAACCAGGCGGTTGCCGCGGCCCGAGCGGCGTTCAAGAGCTGGTCAAAGACCCCGATTGATGATCGCCGCAAGGTGGTCCAGGCGATTGCCGGCGTGATCAACGACAATAATGACGAGCTGTTCCGTCTGCTGACCGCAGAACAGGGCAAGCCGCACGCGCAGGCACAGGGCGAGATCATGGGCGCTGCCTATATGGCCGGCTCGCAGGCTACGCTGGAACTGGAAGACGAGATCAACGAGGATAGCGACGAACGGCTGAGCCGTACCCGCCGCGTGCCCGTCGGCGTCGTCGGCGGTATTGTGCCCTGGAACTTCCCGATCATGATGGCGGTGCAGAAAATTGCCCCCGCTTTGCTGTCCGGTTGCACGATCGTGCTCAAGCCGTCTCCGTTTACGCCGCTGACCACCTTGCGTCTGGCCGAGCTGATCAAGGACGTGGCTCCGGCTGGCGTCGTCAACATCATCACCGGCGAAGACAGCCTTGGTCCGTTGATCACGTCGCATCCCGATATCGACAAGATTACCTTCACCGGCTCCACCGCTACGGGCAAGAAGATCATGGAAGGCGCGTCCAAGGATCTCAAGCGGATCACGCTCGAACTGGGCGGCAATGACGCCTCGATTGTCCTCCCCGATGCCAATGTCGAAAAGGTTGCCGAACAATTGTTCTGGTCCAGCTTCACCAATGCCGGCCAGATCTGTGTGGCCGCCAAACGCATCTATATCCACGAGGATATTTATGATGAACTGAGCGCTGCCATCGCGGAATTTGCCAAGAATGTGAAAGTCGGTGACGGTTCGCAGCAGGGCACGGCAGTCGGTCCGATCCAGAACAAGAAACAATATGAGCGGGTGCTGGAGCTGATCCAGGACGCGAAGGACAATGATTATAAATTCCTGGTCGGTGGCGATATGCCCGACGACAGCATCCCGGGCTATTATGTGCCGATCACGATCCTCGACAACCCGCCGGAAGATGCGCGGATTGTGGCCGAGGAGCAATTCGGTCCGGTGATGCCGCTGATGAAATTCAGCACCACCGACGAAGCCATCGCCCGCGCCAATGACAGCGAATATGGTCTGGCCGGTGCGGTCTGGACGGCCAATCCCGACGAAGGCGTTCGCGTTGCCGAGCAGCTGGAAACCGGCACGGTATGGGTCAATGAATTCCTGCACCTGTCTCCCTTTGCACCCTTCGGCGGACATAAACAGTCCGGCTTCGGTGCCGAATATGGCAAGGAAGGCTTGCTCGAATTTACCTATCCGCAGGTAATCACGGTCAAGAAAGACAATGTGCCGGCCTAAGCGGCATTGATGCATCCGGAACAAAGCCGATTATCACTATTGTGATGATCGGCTTTTTTATTTGACGCTAGCGCTTGCGCGGTTTAACCGGTCAGTTAAATTTTCGACTCTCAACCAACCAAAGGAAAAAGATTATGGCAGAAGCCTATATTGTTGACGCGGTACGTACCGCTGGTGGTCGTCGCGGCGGACGTTTGGCCGGTGTGCATCCGGTGGACTTGGGTGCTGCCACGCTTGACGCGATTGCCGACCGCAATGATTTCGATGCGAGCGCAATTGAAGACGTGATTACCGGCTGCGTCATGCAGGGCGGCGAACAGAGCGGCGATGTTGGCCGCAATGCTGTTCTCGCTTCCAAGCTTCCGGACAGCATTCCGTCGGTCTCCATCGACCGGCAGTGTGGTTCCTCGCAGCAGGCAATCCAGTTTGCCGCCCAGGGGGTCATGTCCGGCACGCAGGATATGGTGCTGGCCCACGGCATCGAAAGCATGACCCGTGTACCCATGGGTTCGACCTTCAAACTGTTCAAGGATGCCGGTCTCGGCACCAACAAGTCGGAGCGTCTCGAAGAAGCCTATCCCGGCGTTCAGTTCAGCCAGTTCATGGGCGCGGAAATGATCGTCAAGAAATATGGTTTCTCGCGCGAGCAGCTCGACGAGTTCGCTCTGGAAAGCCACCAGAAGGCGATCAAGGCTGTTGAATCGGGTGCTTTTGACAATGAAATCGTGCCGATCGAAATCGAAACCGCCGAGGGCAAGGAATTGCACAAGGTTGACGAGGGCATCCGCTTTGACGCCAGCATGGAAAGCATCGGCGGCGTTAAGGTTTTGCAGGAAGGAGGCGCGATCACCGCCGCCAATGCCAGCCAGATTTGCGACGGATCGAGTGCGGTTCTGGTCTGTTCCGAACAGGCGCTGAAAGACCATGGTCTGACCCCGCGCGCACGGATCGTCAATCTGACCGTGACCGCCGGTGACCCGGTGATCATGCTCGAAGAACCCTTGTTCGCGACCGATCGCGCACTGGAGCGGGCCGGCATGAAGATCGGTGATATCGATCTCTATGAAGTGAACGAAGCCTTTGCGCCTGTGCCTCTCGCATGGCTCAAGCATGTCGGCGCGGAACGGGCCAAGCTCAACGTCCGCGGCGGCGCGATCGCTCTGGGCCACCCGCTCGGCGCTTCGGGTAGCAAATTGATGGCTACCCTGCTCAACGCGCTGGAGCAGAGCGGTGGCAAATATGGCCTGCAGACGATGTGTGAAGGCGGCGGCCAGGCCAATGTCACGATTATCGAACGCCTCGGTTAATGGAAAATATCGTCATCCTGAACCCGGTTCAGGATGACGACCGATAGAAGAAAGAGAAGATCATGGAACTCAGCAGTAATATTTCAGCCGTTATCACCGGCGGTGCTTCCGGCCTCGGTGCGGCAACCGCCCGTCGCTTGGCTGCCAAGGGCGTCAAGGTTGCCCTGTTCGACCTAAACGAGGAAAAGGGCGAAGCACTGGCATCCGAACTCGGCGGTGTTTTCTGCAAGGTCAATGTGACCGAAGACGAGAGCGTCGACGCCGGCTTTGAAAAGGCCCGCGCCGCCAATGGCCAGGAACGCATCCTGGTGAACTGCGCCGGCATCGGCAATGCAATCAAGACCGTCAGCCGCTCCAAGGAAGACGGATCGATCAAACATTTCCCGCTCGACGCTTTCAATTTTGTCATCCAGGTCAATCTCGTCGGCACGTTCCGCTGCATTGCCAAATCGGCGGCCGGCATGCTGACGCTGGATCCGATGGAAGACGGTGATCGCGGCGCAATGGTCAACACCGCATCGGTGGCGGCTGAAGATGGCCAGATTGGTCAGGCGGCTTACTCCGCTTCCAAGGGCGGCGTTGTCGGCATGACCTTGCCGATCGCGCGTGACCTGTCCCGCGAGGGCATCCGTCTCAACACCATCCTGCCCGGTATTTTCGATACGCCGCTGCTCGCTGGTGCACCACAGAATGTGCGCGACGCTCTGGGCGCCATGGTCCCGCATCCGCCGCGCCTTGGCCAGCCAGACGAATATGCCGCGCTCGCGATGTGCATGATCGAAACGCAATATTTCAACGGCGAAGACGTCCGTCTGGATGGCGCCATCCGGATGGCACCCCGCTAAAAAACCGAACCATCAAGGGCTGCGAGAAACTCGCAGCCCTTTTTGTATCTGATGGAGAAGCCTGTGACCGAATATACGCAGATCCTTTACGACGTCGCCGACAATATCGCGACGATCACGATCAACCGCCCTGAAAAGATGAACGCTTTTACCGGCACAATGATGAAGGAAATGATCGACGCTTTCGACCGGATTGATGCCGATGATGATGTCCGTGCGGTCGTGGTTACCGGTGCCGGGGATCGCGCCTTTTGCGCCGGGGCCGATCTGACCCCCGAACATGGTGGTGGACCCTTTGCCAGCGCCGATCCGGTGGAGGATTATTCCGATCCGCGCGTGCGTGACGGTGGCGGGTTGCTGGTGCTGCGTATCTATCAATGTCTCAAGCCGGTGATCGGCGCGATCAACGGTGTCGCCGTCGGCGTCGGCGCCACGATGTTGTTGCCGATGGATATGCGGCTTGCGAGCGAGGGCGCGCGCTTCGGTTTTGTCTTTGCCCGTCGCGGCATTGCACCGGATGGCGCGGCCAGCTGGTTCCTGCCCAATCTGGTCGGCCGGGCACAGGCGCTGGAATGGTGTATGACCGGACGTGTGTTCGACTCGGCCGAAGCGATCAAAGGCGGTCTCGTCCGTTCGCTGCACAAGCCGGAAGATGTGTTGCCCGCCGCATATGCTCTGGCGCGCGAGATTGTCGACAACACGGCGCCGGTATCGATCGCCGTCACCCGGCAGATGCTGTGGCAATTACCGGCCGCGGGACATCCGATGGAGGCGCATAAGGTCGACAGTCGGATTATCTACAATCGGGCCAAATCTGCCGACGCAAAAGAGGGTATCACAAGCTTTCTGGAGAAGCGCAGTCCGGACTATCCGGATAAAGTGTCGAGCGACTTGCCAGACAGCTTCCCATGGTGGGAAGAACCTGTCTATAAGTGACAGATTAGTGACATAGTGCGTCAAAGGGGAAGACGAATGCCAACCAATAAAATGGGGGCCAAGGAGAGTGAAGCAGGGGCGCGGGACAAGCTGATCGAAACCGCGAGCCAGATCATGCGCAAGGGTGACACGATCGATATTTCCTTCAGCGAACTGTCCGTTCTGTCGGGCCTCAACAGCGCGCTCGTCAAATATTATTTCGGCAACAAGGATGGCTTGCTCGAAGCGATCCTCGAGCGCGACATGGACAATATTCTGGAGCAGGTGGGTCTGCTGATCAAGAAGGACTGGCCGCCGGAGGACAAGCTGCGTCACCATATCGGCGCGGTAATCGATACCTATTATGAATTTCCCTATCTGAACCGGCTGACCATGCGGCTGATTCGCGAACTGCCACCGGAAGGGGCGCGCAAAATTGCCGACAAATATCTGAAGCCGCTCTCTGAGGCCTATAATATTTTTGTTGGAGAAGGCATCAAGTCGGGGGTGTTTCGCGAAGTCGACCCCGACCTGTTCTATTCCGCTGTAACCGGTTCGGCTGATCGGTTCTTCACCGGCAAGCTGGTGTGGAAATATTGCTATGGCCGGGAGGATTTTGACGAGCGGATGCGCGATGCCTATCGCGAGCAGACGGTCGACCTGATCATGTCGGGGATTCTCAAACAATAACCAGCGCTGGGGGGCGATCACATGAGCAAGGCTGCGGAACTATTCGGACTGGCTTTATCACTGGCAATCGCTCCGCCGGCGCTCGCCCATGGCAGCAAGGCGGCAGAGGCCCCGTCCCACGGCCCGGTGATGAGCGCCGATCAGATCTATTCGGCCTTCGGCTGGGATTTTGATACGGTCGAGATCAAAACCCAGAAAGTAGCCGACGGACTCTATGTCCTGTTCGGGCTCGGCGGCAATATCGCGGTGTCGGTCGGCAGGGACGGCACATTGATCGTCGATGACCAGTTCCCGCAGCTGATGCCGAAGATCAAGGAGGCGTTGAAGGAAATCGGCAGTGAAGGCGTCGATTTCGTCGTCAACACCCACTGGCATTTTGACCATGCCGACGGAAATATGACGCTGGGTAAGGACGGTAGCTGGATCGTCAGCCAGTCCAACAGCCGGGCGATGATGCTGGACGACCAGGTCGTCAATTTCGGCCCCTTTGCCGGCGAGCAGAAAGCCTATCCCGAACATGCCCTGTCCGACATCACCTTTGACCGGACCATGCAGTTTCATATCAACGGCCAGAAGATCGACCTGCTGCACGTCGGCCCGGCGCACACCAACGGCGATACGGCGGTTCTCTTTCGCGGGACGAATGCCGTCCATCTCGGCGATGTTTTCAACAATAGCGGCTATCCCTTCATCGACGCCGACAATGGCGGCGACCTCGCGGGCATGATCGCTTTCTGTCAGGCGGTCCATGATACGATCGACGATGATACGATCGTCATCCCGGGGCACGGTCCGGTCACCGACCGCGCCAAGCTGGCCCGCTATATCGAGGTGCTGACCATCATCCAGGGCCGCGTGCAGGCGCTGATCGACGATGGCAAAAGCCTGGCGGAAATCATGGCCGCAAAACCGACGGCGGACTTCGATGAGGAATTCCAAGCCAACGAGATGATGCTGCCAAGCTTCCTCAGCCGTGTCTATGCGAGCCTGACGCGGGAGTAGCTTTTACTCCGCCGCTTCGCCTTCCGGTTCCAGCTTGTCCTGTGTGCGCAATTCGAAATCGCTGGCGTCATGCCTCTCGCGCAGCTGGCCTTCGAGATCACCCCAGGCACGGTTGACCATCTTGCCGCGCTGCACGGCGGGCCGCTCGCCGATCATGTCGGTCCAGCGGTTCATATGCTTGTAGGAAGCGGTGTCGAGAAATTCGGCGGCTTCGTAGACGACATTCTTGACCAGCGCGCCATACCAGGGCCAGATCGCGATATCGGCGATGCTATATTCGTCGCCGGCCATATATTCATTGTCGGCGAGATGGCGGTCGAGTACGTCGAGCTGGCGTTTGACCTCCATCGCGAAGCGGTCGATGCAATATTCGATCTTTACTGGTGCATAGGCATAGAAATGGCCAAAGCCGCCGCCGAGATAGGGGGCGCTGCCCATTTGCCAGAACAGCCAGTTGAGCGCTTCGGTGCGCTTGTTGTGATCGCTGGGGAGGAATGCACCGAATTTCTCGGCAAGATAGAGCAGCATCGAGCCGGATTCGAAAAGCCGCGTCGGTGTGTCGGTGCTATGATCCATCAGCGCCGGGATCTTGCTGTTCGGGTTGATGTCGACAAAACCGCTGCCGAACTGGTCGCCTTCGCTGATATTGATGAAATAGGCGTCATATTCCGCGCCCTTGTGGCCCAGCGCCAGCAGTTCCTCGAGCATGACGGTGACCTTCACGCCATTCGGCGTTGCCATCGAATAGAGCTGCAGCGGGTGCTCGCCGACTGGCAGCTCGACGTCTTTGGTCGGGCCGGCGATCGGGCGGTTGATATTGGCGAAGCGGCCGCCATTGGCCTTGTCCCATTTCCAGACTTTCGGGGGCGTGTAATCGGGCAGATTGTCGGTCATGGATCATTCCTTTTTGGATTGGCCGTTGTTGCTCTGGACAAGCGGTAGCATTTGCAACCGAACCGATCACGCAAGTTTTTCTGCGTCCGCTCCAAGCGGACTTTTGGTCGCAGCCTAGTCGCGCGGCGGAATGCTGTGCACCATGGTCAGGAACTGCAGCGTCGTGCCGGCGCGGCGATGCTCGGACAGAGTCTGATAATCGGGATCCTTATACCAGGCCGTGGCCGCCGTTTCGTTGGGGAAGCGGAACATCACCACCCGGCCTTCGGGCGGAGCTGCGCCTTCGAAGGTGACACTGCCGTCATCATAAGTAATGAACTCCCCGCCATGCCGTTTGAGGATCGGGAAAAATCCCTTTTCATATTCGCGATATTTCGCCGCGTCCTGGACGGTGAAATTGGCGACGACATGGACGGGTTGTTCGGTCATCATCTGTTTCCTAGTTCATTTCCGCGAAGGTCTTGTCTTTGTCTACCCGCACATCCTGTGGCAGGCCCAGCACCCGTTCGGCGATGATATTTTTCAGGATCTCGTCGGTACCGCCGGCGATTCTCAGGCCCGGCGCCCACATGAAGCTTTCCTGGAATATTGCATCGGACGGCGCTTCGTCCTTGTCGACGATCAGGCCGAAATGGTCCTGCATCTCGATCGCGCTGTTGCAGATATCCTGCAGATGGTTGGCGTTGATGATCTTGCCGATGGCATTTTCCGGACCTGGTGTTTCACCGCGCGACAGAGCGGTCTGGGTGCGGAATTTGGTCAGCTTGTAACCCTGCGCCGCGACATACCAGTCGGCCAGTTTGGCGCGGAAGGCCTGGTCGGACAATGTGCCGGCGGAGCGCGCATAATCCATGATTTCCTTCCAGTCGGGACCCGGCGAACCGCCAACCGCGAGTCGCTCGTTCATCAATGTCACCAGCGCAACTTTCCAGCCCATGCCGGGCTCACCGAGCCGGTCGCTGTCGGGAATGCGGACGTCGGTGAAATAGACTTCGTTGAATTCCTTGCCGCCGGACGCCTGATGGATCGGCCGCACATCGACGCCCTTCTGCTTCATGTCGACGATGAACATGGTCAGGCCCTTGTGCTTGGGCACATTGGGGTCGGTACGGACCAGAAGGATACCATAATCGGAATAATGGGCACCGGAAGTCCACACTTTCTGACCATTTATGACCCATTCGTCGCCATCTTTGACCGCTTTTGTCTTGAGACCGGCAACATCCGACCCGGCTGCCGGCTCGGAAAAGAGCTGGCACCAGATTTCCTCGCCCATCAGGGCTTTCTGGACATAGCGCTTCTTATGCTCGTCCGATCCGAAGGCAATCACCGTCGGCACGCACATCCCGAGGCCGATCGCGAACGGGCCGGTCGGCGCATCGAATTTGGCTTCTTCCTGGCCCCAGATGACCTGCTGCATCACGGTGCCGCCGCGGCCGCCCATTTCCTTGGGCCAGGTGATCTGCGCAAAGCCGCCTTCCGCCTTGGTCTTCTGCCAGGCCTTGGCGCGCTCAAGAAAATCCTCGCGGCCACCCGAACGCAAGGCGCCCGGCGTCTTGGGCTTGAGATGCTGCGAGAGAAAGGCGTTCGCTTCGGCGCGAAATTCTGCTTCTTCTGGTGTATCGTTGAAATCCATGTCTAATTCCTTCTAACCATTTTTCGCTTCGAGCGCGCTGACCAGCTTCTCTTTCCAGACCGCCGGGCTGCCCGCCTGCACGGCCAGCAATTTGGCGCGGCGGTAGAAGAGGTGGCAATCCACTTCCCAGGTGAAGCCCATGCCGCCGTGGGTCTGGATATTCTCTTTCGAGGCAAACCAGTAGGCCTCCGAGGCCGCGACCCGGGCGGCCGCTGCCGCCTCGGGCAGCTCGGCGGCGTCGCTCGACAGCGCCCATGCGCCATAATAAGCGTTGGAGCGGGCGACTTCATTCTTCACATACATGTCGGCCAGCTTGTGCTTGATTGCCTGGTTGCCGCCAATGGCGCGGCCGAATGCGACGCGTTCCTTGGCATAGTCATTGGCCATTTCCAGACAGCGCGACGCGCCGCCCAGTTGTTCGAAAGCGAGCAAGACCGCTGCCCGGTCGTTGATCTGGTCGAGCAGCGCCATGCCATTGCCCGCTTCGCCGAGAAGCTCGGCTGATGCGCCGTCGAAACTGATCGTCGCATGGCTGCGCGTCGGTTCGAGCGTCTTGACCGGTTCGCGCGATACGCCGCTCTGGTTGAGGTCAACAATGACGAGGCTCTCGCTGCTGCCGTCCTTCACCAGCACGATGGCGTGCGTGGCGATATCGCCATCGGTGACAGGGATTTTCTTGCCGGAGATCACGCCGTCCTTCAGCCGCGTGGCAATAGTGCCGGCCTTGATCTCGCCCGGCCCTTCGCTGACCGCAATGCAGCCGATCAGGCTGCCGTCGGCCACTTTTGGTAGCAATTGCGATTTCTGCTCGTCGCTGCCCGCCAGTTTTAGCGCCTCGGCAAAGAAATAGGCCGATGACCCGAACGGAACCGGCGCCAGCACGCGACCGAGTTCCTCGGCAATTACGCAAAGCTCGAGCATGCCGAGACCAAGCCCGCCATATTCTTCGGGGATCGCTGCTCCGAGCCAGCCCATTTCGACAATCTGCTTCCAGACGCCTTCATTGTGGCTCTTGCTGTCATCGTCCAGCACTTCGCGGACATGCGCGGTGGTGCATTGGGCTTCCAGAAACTTGCGCGCTTCGTCTCGAAGAAACTTTTGATCGTCGGAAAAATCAAAATTCATGGTCTAGGCCTCATCCCGTTGTTTATATTATTATGTCAGTCGTCGTTGGCGGGCATGTTCAGTGCGCCGCGTATTTCGTCATTGTCCGCACCCAGAGTCGGAGGATCGGCGTAGATATTGGCCGGGCTGGCGGAATAGTGCACCGGATGTTTGATCGTCCTATATTTGCCGATCTTCTCGCCTTCGCGTTCCTGCCAGAAACCGACCTGCTGGAGATGCGGATCGGTCAGTACATCTTCCATCTTGTTATAGCGCATCGCCGGAATATTATGTTCGTCGAGCAGCGGCAGCCATTCCTCCGTAGTCTTGGTCGCGGCAATCTCCTCGATCAGGGCATAAAGCGCGGTGATATTCTTGGTTCGCTGCGAATAGTCGGAAAAGCGGGGTTCGTCAAAGACCCCGGGCTTGCCGCCCAGCTCGAAAAATTTCCGCCATTGCGCATCATTATAGGGCACCAGACCGATGTAGCCGTCCTTGGTCGGATAGGGTTTGCGGTTGGCGTTGATCGAACGTGTATAGGCCAGCTTGCCATTGCCCGGAATGAAGGTCTCGCCCCACAGGTTCTCGACCATGTTGAACCAGGTGAAGGCTTCGTACATCGGTACCTGGACAAATTGTCCCTCGCCGGTCTTCTCCTTGTGATACATCGCCGCGAGCGTGGCATTGACCGCGAACAGGCCGATCGTCTTGTCGGCGACCAGTGACGGCATGTAGAGCGGCCGCCCGCTGTCGCCGCGCATCTCGAACAGGCTGGCGAAGCCGGAGGCGCACTGGATCAGATCGTCATAGGCCTGGCGCTTTTCATATTCGCCGCCCTTGCCGAAGCCGGCGCAATGGACATAGACGATGCCGGGGTTGATCGCCTTGACGCTTTCATAGTCGAGGCCGAGCCGTTCCATGCCGGCTAGCCGGACATTGTGGAAAAACACATCGGCATGTTTCAGCAGCTCGAGGATGACGGCCTTATCGTCTTCATTCTTGCCGTTGAGCGTGACCGATTTCTTGTTGCGATTGAGCGAGGTGAAGATCGGGCCGAGGTCACCGGTCGGATTGTCACCGGCATGGCGCATCATGTCGCCGCCGAATTTGCCTTCGCCATTTTCAATCTTGATGACGTCGGCGCCCATGTCGGCAAAATTGAGAGTGGCAAAAGGACCAAGGACGACGGTAGACATGTCGACGATTTTCAAACCCTTCAGGGGGCCTGTCGGTTCCGTGTCCCATTTAAGTTCCGGCCAGCCGCTCATTCAATATTCTCCATTTTAGCTAGTGCATGATTACAGCATGCTGTTATCATGTTTAATCGATTGATGAACTGTTTATTTTGAGGGAATTAGGATGGAATTGGCAGATCCCAAGGCGCCGGTACTAATCGGTGTCGGCGAGGCAAGCGGCGCAAAACTGAAGCAATCGCAAGGGCTTGAATGGCCCTCGACGGTTGACCTTGCCTCGGCGGCGGTGAAGCAGGCGCTGGCCGACAGCGGTGCCGGAGAAAAACTGGCGGCGTCGATTGACTGCCTGCTCTCGATTCGCCTGTTCCACGACAGCGGTCTGCCGCATGATTGCGGCTCGCCGGAAAATCTCCCCGAAGCGGTGGCCACGGCCTCTGGCCTCGATCCCGAACATCTGCTCTATGGCGATGTCGGGGGGCAGAGTCCGCAGAAGCATCTCAACAAGCTAGCGGCCCAAGTCCATGCCGGCGAATATAAGGCGGTGGTCCTGTCCAGCGCCGAAAATATGGGTACCGTCAAACGGGCGCGGCGCAGCGGTCACAAACTGGACTGGAACCGGCCGGCGACCCGCGACATGACCGATCTGATCACCCAGGAAGACAAGATGCTCACCGCCTATGAATGGCGGCAGGGCATTATCAACATGCCGATGGCCTATGGCATTGTCGAAAATGCCCGGCGTGCGCGGATTGGCATGGATCGCGACAGCTATGCGAAAGACATGGCCAAATTGTGGGCAGCTTTTGCTGGCGTATCGCTGACCCGCGAGCATGCGCAATTTTCCCGCGACTGGACGGCGGAAGAACTGCTCGCCGACGATCATGGCAATTATCGACTCAACGACCCCTATCGCCGCTGGATGGTGGCGCAGGATGCGGTCGAACTGGGCGCGGCGGTGATCCTGACCACGGCGGGCCATGCCGCGGAACTGGGCATATCCGGAGACAAGATGATCTATCTGCACAGTGGCGCCGACGCGAGCGTGCCGCTGATGAGCCTGCAGGATGATCTGTCGGTGTCCCCGGCGATGCAGGTGGCTTTCCCGAAAGCGCTGGAACTGGCGGAAGTGGATGCTGCGGATCTCGGCCCGATTGACATATATAGCTGTTTCCCGGTGGCGGTTTCGCTGGCGATGGACGCGCTGGGATCACCCGACCGGTCGCTGTCTTCCTACACCCTGACTGGCGGGCTCAGTTTCTTTGGCGGACCGGGCAACAGCTACAGCGCCCATGGCATTGTCGCGCTGGTCCAGGCGCTGCGCAAGGACGGCAGCAAGCCGGGCATGATCTCCGCCAATGGCGGCGTGATCAACAAGGAATCGGTGGGCATCTACGCCGCTCAGCCGGTGGCTGGCGGCTGGTCGCCCGACCGGATCGCCGAACCCGTGCGCATCCCGAAGCCGGATCATGTCAAGCCGGACCATTTCTTCAGCGGCAAGGCGGTGATCAAAAGCTACGTCATGCCTTATGGCAAGGCCAGCCGCGGCGCGGCGAGCCTGTGGCTGGAGGACGAGCTGGGCCTACCCGCCATCGGCGTCCTGCCCGATGCACCGGAAGACACTGACCTGATCGGCCTGGCGGTCGATGTGGTTACCGCTGACGAACGCAATATCGCCAAGCTCAGCGGATAGTCTCGATATCCAACAGTTCCATCTGCGGCGTCCAATAGCCGTCCCGGCAGGGTTCGTCCTTCGCCAGATCGGTTGACAGATATTTGCTGTTGCTGTCGGCGAAAATGGTCGCCACCGCCTTGCGCGTGCCGTCGGCGGCGGCCGGCTGCTCCAGTGCGAGGCGGATGGCGGCGACCAGATTGATGCCGCTGGAAATGCCGACGCCGAGACCGAACTGGCGGAGCAGCTGCTGCGCCATCAGGATCGCGTCGCCGTCGTGCACGCCGATCACGCCGTCCAGTTCGGACAGGTCGAGAAGGGCGGGGATGAATTCGTCCGACAGGCCCTGCACCCGGTGCTGGCCGCATTTGTGACCGACCGACAGGGTGGGGGATTCCAGCGGTTCGACCGGGTGCACGCGGATGCCGGCATCGCGGTCCTTGAGATAGCGGCCGATGCCCATCACCGTGCCGCCGGTGCCGACGCCGGCGACAAAGCCACCCAGAGCGGCGCCGTCGGTCGCAACCTGTCGCCATATTTCGGGACCGGTGCCCTGCGCATGTTCGTCGGCATTGACCGGGTTGGAAAACTGGCGGGGCAGATAGGCACCCTGCCGTGCGCAATGTTCGGCGGCGGCCATGCAGCCAAGAAAGCCGCCGTCCGCGCGCGAGACCAGCCGGACGTCGGCGCCATATACGGCGAGCAGGGCGCGCCGCTCGGCGCTGACCCAGTCGGGCATGAAGATGGTAACCGGGTGGCCGAGCGCGCTGCCAATAGCGGCAAAGGATATCCCGCTATTGCCGCTGGTTGCCTCGACAATTGTCTGGCCGGGTTGCAGATCGCCGCGCCGGATCGCATCCTGCAGGATCGCCAGTGCCATGCGGTCCTTGATGCTGCCTGAGAGATTGTACATTTCCGCCTTGGCATAGACGGTGACCTCCTGTCCCTGATATCGCGCCAGGATCTTGATCATCGGCGTATTGCCGATCAGCGCCGATAGCGACTGCAACTTGTCTCCGCGTTCCCGGTCTACAATATCCAGCATGGCCAACTCCTCTCTGTTGATCTGCATGGATCATGGTGATGCTGATGCGGAAAATCCTTGTCATTATTTGATGGCCTTGCGGTAATAATGTGATAATATTCCGGATATGAGACATAAGATAAAAAATATTGATGATAATGACCGGAATATCCTGAAAGCCTTGCAGCGGGACGCCAGCCTGTCGCTGGAAAATCTCGCGGCGCAGCTCAGCCTCTCGACCAATGCCTGCTGGCGGCGGATCAAGCGCATGGAGGCGGACGGTATAATCGCCCGCCGGGTGGCGATCGTCGATCCGGAAGCGGTCGGCCTGAACATGACCGTGTTTGTCGCCGTGCGGACCAGCGACCATAGCGACCAATGGCTGACAAAATTCGCCGCGGCCGCCTCTTCAATCGAGGAAGTGGTCGAATTCTACCGGATGGCCGGAGAGGTCGACTATATGCTCAAACTGCTGGTCCGCGATGTTGCCGACTATGACCGGGTCTACAAGAAACTGATCAAGGCGGTGCCGCTGTCCGATGTGTCGGCGAGCTTCGCGATGGAGCGGATCAAATACGAGACGGCGGTGCCGGTTTGAGGGGGTTTTACCACGTCGTTAGTATGTTTTCCGGTTTCTGTTTTCCCTTCTTCGGCGTGGTCATATTTTTGGGGGTGGCCGGCATCCTAACCCATGCGTAATGTAGAGCAGACAGGGAGGCGGATATTTCAAGCATCACCATCATCGGTCCGTCCATTTCCCCTTTTGTAACAAAAGTGAAGGCCGCGACGGCCTACAAGCGACTGCCGTTCACGCATCGGGAATATGTCGGTATTGCCGAACTCAGGAAACTGAACCCGCAAACCGGCAAAGTCCCTATCGCCCTGTTTGGAACGGATGTCCTGTTCGATTCCAGTCTGATCTTGCGCCGGCTGGACGCAGAGCAGCCATCACCGCCCTTGATCGCAGAGGATCCCGCGACCGCAGCCCGGCAATATCTGCTGGAAGATTGGAGCGATGAATCGCTTTACTGGTATGTTCAGGCGCTGCGCTGGAGCGACAAGAACGAGCCGCGTACGCTTGCGGAAAACCGCAAATTCGTGCCCGCCCCGCTTCGCCTGTTCGCGAAACCCATATTGCGGCGTCTGGTCGGCAGACAGCCTCAGGCGCAAGGGCTGGGGCGACTGCCAGAGGAAATGCTGATTGCCGAGCTCGCGCTGCGGCTGGACAATCTTGTAACATTGCTCGCGCGAGATCCGTTTTTCCATGCAGATAGGCCCAGCGTCGCGGATTTTGCGATTTACGGCGTCAGCACCACCGGGTTTTCCGGCGCGACTCCCGAATTTGCCGAGGCCTTTGCAAGCCGGCCCGCCCTGGTGGAGTGGCGCTCGAGAATGGACGCGGCAATCAGCGGCTAGACCCGGGTTGTGATCGTCCGTTTCGGGACTTAGCGGTCGGCAAAACCAACCCCGTCAAACCGCCACAACATCCTGCCGGAACCCCTCGATCCAATAAATTTCTTTGAAAAAAGCAAGTTACATGCAAGTCTCCGTCCGGGGGACAAGTTACATGGCCAAATTGGAAAGACCATTCGGTGTCTGGACGGCGACCGCGATGGTCGTGGGGACGATGATTGGTGCGGGTATTTTTGTTCTGCCCGGGCAGCTCGCACCGCTTGGCTGGACCGGTGCGGTCAGCTGGATCGTCGGCGGCATGGGCGTATTGGCAATTGCCCGCATCATCGCCGATCTCACGATCCAGCGATCCCATGAGCCCAGCATATTGACGATCTGTGGTGACATTCTCGGGCTGCTTCCGGGGCGGGTGATCGCCTGGAGCTACTGGGTTTCCCTGATCGGCAGCGCCGCGGTGGTCGCCATGGCCGGTGCCGCCTATCTGCTGCATCTGTTCCCGTCGCTTCCCCACGGCCCTCTGGAGCAAGCGATTGGCGGAACAGTGATTGTTGCCGCATTGACCACGATCAATATCCGCGGCGTGCGCAGCGCCGGCAATTTTCAGGTGACCGCCACGTTGCTCAAGCTCGTACCGCTCGTCGTTGTCATTGCAATCGTCGCGTGGCTCGCCGTGAGCGCGCCGGCGACCTATAGCCAGGCGCCGCTGGCTCCCTTTTCGGCGGCGTCGCTGACGCCGGCGCTGGCGATAACATTTTTCGCCCTGCTCGGCTTCGAATCCGCGGGCCTGGTGGCGGAACGGGTGCGCGACCCGGCTCGCAACGTCGTGCGGGGAACATTGCTGGGTCTCGCGCTGGTGCTTGTCATCTATATGATCGTGAGCACCGGTATCATGATGGCAAGCCCGGCGGACGAACTGTCTGCCAGCTCCGCCCCGATCGCCTATTTTGTCACGCGTTTTCTGGGACCGTGGGCGGGAAATGCCGTTGCATTATTCGCCGCGATCTCCGCGATCGGTTGTATCAACGGCATCATCCTGTTCATGGGCGAGCTCCCGCTGGGCATGGTCCGCGATGGCCAGCTGCCCGACTATATGGCGCCGGCCAACCGCCACGACGTGGCGGCGCGACCCTTGCTGCTGGGTAGCCTGCTGGCGATTATACTGATGCTCGGGAGCGCGACAGGCATCGGCGAGAGAGTGCTGGACTTCCTGCTGCGGCTCACGACCGCTTCGGCGATCTGGTTCTATGCCGCCATTTGCATCGCCGCTCTGGTGGCGCATGTTCAGCGAACCCTGGCGGTGGTTGGCCTCGGCTTCTGCTGTTGGGTGCTCTACGGAACCGGTTTGGAAGCGGGCGGTCTCGGCATCCTGCTGATTCTGGTCGCGGTGCCGCTGCATTTCCTGATCGGCGGACGGACGCGTGCCCGCGGGACGGCTCCTGCGGGCTGAATGCCGGGGGAGGTCGACTATCCGCTCAAGCTGCTGGTCCGCGATGTTGCCGATTATGACCGGGTCTACAAGAAACTGATCAAGGCGGTGCCCTTGTCCGATGTGTCGGCGAGCTTTGCGATGGAGCGGATTAAATATGAGACGGCGGTGCCGGTTTGAGAGCCCCTGCATGATGTTGAGACCCTTCTTCCATTTGCAAATGACTTAGTGGTCGTTATTCTTCTGCATTATGATGGATGAAAAGCTGCGTGGTGGAGCACTATGGGTTGCTATTATGGCAGCTACGCTTGCGCTTGTTTCTGTTTTTTCGTCAGTCGCGCGTGAAATATTTATTCAGCCAGTGCTATATACCACTATTGCAGCTGTATTTGTGCTCTTCATGCGAATAATTTCCTGCAAGGCATACCGTAGCGGCATTGCTAACATTAATTTGGCAATGCAGGGGACTGATCCATGGCCGGGTCGCGGGAAAAAACTGTCTGATCCCGAATGGGGGCTTTTTGGAAGAAATTTTGGCACGCCCTTGATCCTGAAGGTCAGAGCTATCTTGTTTTTGGGAACTATTCCTGCCGCCTTGATGCAAAACTGGCTAGGCCCAGAGATATTCTATCTCTGGTTTGCAGCTACGTTTCTAAGCCTGGAACTCAGTTTGATGTACGGCGCGCTGCATGGAACAAGCGAAGAAATCTAAGGTCCGCTTTCGAGATATTGCGGCCGCCAAAATCACCCCACAACCAACCCCATCAAACCGCCACAACATCCTGCCGGATCGCGCCAAATATCGAGTGACCATCCGCATCCAGCATCTGGATCTTCACCGTATCGCCGGCGCTCATGAACGGCGTCTTGGGCGCGCCGGTGTTGATGGTTTCGATCATCCGGATTTCGGCGATGCAGCTGTAGCCGAGGCCGCCTTCGCTGACCGGCTTGCCGGGATCGCCGTCGGGGCCCTGGTTGGAGACGGTGCCGGAACCGATGATCGTGCCGGCGCACAGGGGGCGGGTCTTGGCGGCATGGGCGACCAGATCGGCGAGGCTGAAGGTCGCGTCCTTGCCGGCATTGGCGCGGCCGAAGGGCTCGCGGTTATAGTCGACCTGCAGCGGCAGGTGGATGACCGAGCCCTTCCAAGCGTCGCCCAGTTCGTCTGGGGTCACGCAGACCGGGGAGAAAGCCGATGGCGGTTTCGACTGGAAAAAGCCGAAGCCCTTGGCCAATTCGCCGGGGATCAGGCCGCGCAGGCTGACGTCATTGCACAGCATGACCAGCTTGATATGGTCGGCGGCTTCCTCGCTGCTGACGCCCGGTGGCACATCATCGGTGATGACCGCGACTTCGCCTTCCATGTCACAGCCCCATTTGGGGTCGCCGAGCGGGATATCGTCGCGCGGGCCGAGGAAGGCGTCGCTGCCGCCCTGATACATCAGGGGATCTGTATAGAAGCTCTCCGGCACTTCGGCGCCGCGGGCTTTGCGGACCAGTTCAACATGGTTGATATAGGCGCTGCCGTCGGCCCATTGATAGGCGCGGGGCAGGGGGGATTCGGCGAGCCGCTCGTGAAAGCGTTCGCAGGGCACGGTTTCATGTTCGACATCGCGGTAGAGCGCTTCCAGCTTGGGCGCGCATTGTTCCCAGTCGTCCAGCGCCGCCTGCAGAGTCGGGGCAATATTGCTCGCTTCGCAGCAGCGAGTGAGGTCCTTGGAAACCACGACCAGGCGGCCGTCGCGGGTGTCATTTTTCAGGGTAGCGAGTTTCATGTGCGTTCCTTCATCCTGCTCCGTTCCCCCCGCGAATGCGAGGGCCCATCTCTCACCATTGCCTCTAGCGGAAACTTCGGGAGATGGACTCCTGCCTACGCAGGAGCACGGCATTGTTCAATGCGAAAACCTAATGCACGTCGCGCGCCTTTGCGTGCAGCCAGGCGGCATGTTGCGGGGCCTTCTTGGTCCGGCTCCATTCCTCGAGCATCGCGGGAGCGACGCGGCGCAATTCGGTCATTTCCTCTTCGGTGCCGATATCGCAGGCCAGTTCCAGCCTATGGCCGTTGGGATCGAAGAAATAGATCGACTTGAAAATGCCGTGATGGGTCGGGCCGATCACTTCGAGACCCTCGGCTTCGGCATTGGCCTTGGCGGCCATCAGATCGTCGAGCGAATTCACCTTGAAGGCGATATGCTGGACCCAGGCCGGGGTATTCTGGTCGCGGTCCATGTCCGGCTGCTCGGGCAGTTCGAAAAAGGCGAGGACATTGCCGCCGCCGGCATCGAGGAAGATGTGCATATAGGGGTCATGTTCGCCGGTCGACGGCACTTCATTCTCGGCAAAGGCGAGCTGGAACTCCATGCCCATGACGCGCTGGTAGAAATCGACCGTCTCCTTCGCGTCCTTGCAGCGATAGGCGACATGGTGGATGCCATCGATCTTGGGTGCGGCCATTATACCGGCTCCTCTACATTCAGCACCCCGCGCGATACCTGATCGCGTTCGATGCTCTCGAACAGGGCCTTGAAATTGCCCTCGCCGAAACCGTCATCGCCCTTTCTCTGGATGAATTCAAAGAAAACCGGTCCGACCTGTGCTTCGGCGAAAATCTGCAAGAGCAAGCGCGGCTCGCCACCCTCCGTGGTGCCGTCGAGCAATATACCACGCGTCTGCAGCGCGTTTACGTCTTCGCCATGGCCGGGCAGGCGACCGTCGAGCATCTCGTAATAGGTTGCTGGCGGCGCCGTCATGAACGGAACGCCGAGTTTCTTGAGCCGGTCCCAGCAGGCGACCAGATCGTCACAGATCAGCGCGATATGCTGGATGCCTTCGCCGTTGAATTCGCGCAGGAATTCCTCGATCTGGCCCTTGCCGCCTTCACCCTCTTCGTTGAGCGGGATGCGGATCTTGCCGTCCGGCGCGGTCAGCGCCTTGGAGGTCAGGCCGGTATATTCGCCCTTGATGTCAAAGAAGCGGATTTCGCGGAAATTGAACAATGTCTCGTAATAGTCGGCCCAATATTTCATCCGGCCGCCGTAGACATTGTGGGTCAGGTGATCGATCGTATGGAAACCGGCGCCAACGGGATTGCGGTCCACGCCCGGCAGATATTCAAAATCAATATCGTAGATCGACAGATTCTCGCCGCGCTCGCCGCCGTCATAGCGGTCGACCAGATAGAGGATTGCGCCGCCGATGCCGCGGATCGCGGGGATATGCAATTCCATCGGTCCGGTCTCGACATGCACCGGCTCGGCGCCTTTTTCGAGCAGCCAGGCATAGGCCTTGCGCGCGTCTTTCACCCGGAAAGCCATGCCGCAGGCCGAAGGGCCGTGCTCGCGGGCAAAATACCAGGCGGCCGACTTCGGCTCGTAATTGATGATCAGGTTGATGCCACCCTGCCGCCACAGATGGACATCCTTGCTGCGGTGCTGGGCGATGCGGGTGAAGCCCATGACTTCGAACACCGGCTCGAGCACGCCGCGCTCGGGCGCGCAAAATTCGACAAATTCAAAACCGTCGAGACCAACGGGATTTTCAAACAGATCAGCCACAATATTTCCTCGGGACAACAGGCGCCGTGGCGCGTTATAGTTACAAATGATACTATAGGGAGTTCGGGCGGGATATGCAAGGCATTAGCCGGTGGTTCTTGCACGTATAGGCACCGCAGATGGCGCATATATCAAAAGACTTTCGGCTGGCTCACAGACGATTTCCGCGCACCGGCTCGACCGCTGTCGTTGCTGCGGGTGCGGACAATGGGTCTGGCGCAGAGCAGCATGCCATTAAGTGAGGAAAAAAATACCGTAAATACAGATTATTAACTTTATCCGAATAGGCGCGCAGGCGGAACATATGACCATAGCACCCCCTTCGCACCGTCCGGATATCACCCCGATTGTCGCCACCATTTATCGCCCGATGATCCGGGGATATTTCGGGGTAGCGGCGGTCTATTATGCTGTGCTGACGCTGATGCATTTCGGGGTCCACAGCGGGTCGGCGCTGCTGGCCATCGTCACTGCCTCCTCCATCGCCAGTGCGGTTCTCGCCTTTTTCTGGTACGGATTGCGCAAGCCTGACACATTCGCTGATCTGCACATTATCACGACGATCGCCAATATGTTCATGCTGGCAAATGTGATGATCGCGATGGAGATCAAATTTGCCCAGACCGATCTGGTCTATTTCGTCATCATGGTCATGGTCTTTGCGCTCGCCTGCACCAGCATCAAGCAGGCGCTGGTTTCGATCGCCGCGGTGATCGCCGGGCTGTTCTACACATTGGTGCACAATGCGCCCGAGCTGCTGTTCAACTATGCCTTTGTCACATCGGCCGCAGCAATGACGGCGATCGCCATCACGATCTTCCTCCGCCGGACCATTGCCCGCACCGCCCTCGCCCGGCATGAGGTGGAAAACCGGCTGGAACGGGCGGAGATGCTCAGCGAGGAAATGCGCTATCTGTCGCTTTCCGACAGCCTGACTGGCCTGCCCAACCGCCGTGCCTTTTTCGAGGCCTTCCAGCTGAGCAAGCGCGAGGAAGGGGCGGGTTTTGCCAACTGGCTGGTGTTGCTGGATCTCGACGGGTTCAAGGCGGTGAACGACGGTTATGGCCATTTGATCGGCGACGAACTGCTGAAAGAAGTTGCCGTTCGCATGCAGGATTATTGCGGCAGCAAGGCCCATCTCAGCCGCATGGGGGGTGATGAATTCAATATAATCCTGTCCAACAGCGCGGAACCGTGCGTCGTCGAAGCCTGGTGCCGCGGGCTGCTGGAATATATCGGACGGGTCTATCTGATCGAGGATCGTCTGGTGCAGATTTCCGCATCCATCGGCTGTCACCGGATCGACCCGGCGGTTAGCGACGCCCAGCTTGTCCGGGATGCCGATTTTGCTTTGCTGCACGCGAAAAAGCACGGCAAGAACCGGGTCGTCGTGTTCTGTGAGGAACATGCCGCGGTGGCGGCCGAACGGTTCAGGATCGAGCAGGCCCTGCGCGTTGCCGATTTCGACACCGAAATCGAATTGCTCTTCCAGCCGCAGTTCGACCTTGGGGAAAACCGGATTGTCCGGGCCGAGGCGCTCGCCCGGTGGAACAGTCCCGTGATTGGAGAAATCCTGCCCGCGCGGTTCATCGCGGTTGCCGAGGAAAGCGGCCTGATTGCCAATATCACCCTCGCGGTGCTGAAGCAGGCCATTGCTGCACTGAAACGCTGGCATGAGCCGGTCCCGCTGTCGATCAACCTGTCGGGCCAAGATTTGCTGTCCGACCAGATCATCAGCCAGATTATCGCACAGGTGAAAGCCAGCGGTCTGGATCCGGCGCTGCTGGAATTCGAGGTTACCGAAACCGCGATGATGGCGGATACGCACAAGGCCAGCAGCAATATGTTGCGGCTGGCGGCGCTAGGGCACCCGCTGGCGCTTGATGATTTCGGCACCGGCTATTCCAATTTCAGCTATTTGCGGTCGCTTCCGATCAGCAAGCTGAAAGTGGACCGCTCCTTCCTCAATGATGTAGCGGATCCGATGACGGAAAAATTTCTGCAGTCGCTGGTCGGAATGGCGAAAACGCTTGGCGTGGATTGCCTGCTCGAAGGAGTGGAAGACGAGCTCCAGCTGATCATTGCCAAGCGGGTCGGCGCGCATATGGTCCAGGGATATCTGTTCGGAATACCAATGACCGCGGCAGAATTGCCCGCCTATCTCGTGCAGCGGGACGGGCGTGTCGAAGAATCGGTCGAACGGGACGCGATCAACCGATGAACATTGCGCGGGGTCAATTCCGCTTTCCCACCGTTTAGTGAAAATCGCGGGATTTCGGTAGAATCCGAACATTGCGCGGATGGCCGTAGCGGGGATAGGCCGGTCGCGGTCCCGGCGGTTTGTTCTCTGCAGCCCGTGCCGCCCGCCGATCTTCGTTGCGATAAATCGGTCGCTTGATCTCGTCGGCGCGGGCCATGGGGATATCCGGCCGGTCGTGGTCGGTAATCTCGTCGAGCATGAACGTATAATCCTCGACGCGCGTGGTCATTAGATGGGTCACGCCCTCGACGCTGCGCTGAACCTCTCCGGTGGCGAGCATAAGCCGTGCCGCCATCACCGGACGGCGCATCTTCTCAAAGCGGCTGGCCCAGAGCAGCAGGTTGGCGACTCCGCTTTCATCCTCCAGCGTGATGAACACCGCATTGCCCTTGCCGGGTCGCTGGCGGATCAGGACAACGCCGGCGACTTTCGCCTGCGAGCCGTTCTTGGCCTGGGCAAGTTCCGCGCAGCTGAGCACGCCGACTTCCCGCAAGCGTTCGCGCAGAAATTCCATCGGATGGCCTTTCAGCGACAGGCGGACGCTTTGATAGTCTGCAACGACATGCTCACCCTTGGTCATCGCGGGCAGACGGGCGTCTTGCTCCTGCCCCAGTTCCTTGGCTTGTGCGGCCTCGAACAGCGGCAAGGTGTTGACCGGAGTCCGGCGCACTTCCCACAAGGCCTGCCGCCGGTCGAGCCCCAGCGACCGGCAGGCATCGGCGTCGGCGAGCAGACGCAGGGCGCGGGCGGGGAGGTTGGCTTTATGCGCGAGTTCCTCGATGGTCCGGAAGGGGCGGGCGGCGAGGATTTGTTCCGCCCAGGCTTCACGGAAACCGTCGATCTGGCGCAGCCCGATGCGGAGGAAGATATCCTCCCCGCGCGAAGCGTGGGGAGGGGGGCCATCCGAAGGATGGTGGAGGGGCACCCCCGCTGCAACCCCTCCACCATCAGCCGCCGCTTTGCTCTGGCTGACGGTCCCCCTCCCCGAAGCTGGGGCTTCAGGGAGGATATTTTTCTCCACCCGGTTATCCCACTCGCTGAAATTCACATCCGGTTCCCGCACCTCCACCCCGTGTTCGCGCGCGTCGCGGACAATCTGCGCCGGCGCGTAAAATCCCATCGGTTGTGAATTGAGCAAGGCCGCCGCGAACACCGCCGGATGGTGGCACTTGATCCAGCTCGACACATAGACCAGCCGGGCAAAGCTGATCGCGTGGCTTTCGGGAAAGCCGTAGCTGCCGAAGCCCTGGATCTGCTTGTAGCAGCGCTCGGCAAATTCCCGCTCATAGCCCTTGGCGGTCATACCCTCGATCATCTTCGCCTCGAAATGGTGGATCGTGCCGACATTGCGAAAGGTCGCCATCGCCCGGCGCAGCTTGTTGGCATCGGCTGGCGAAAAATCGGCGGCAACAATCGCCAGCTTCATTGCCTGTTCCTGGAACAGCGGCACGCCGAAGGTTCGGCCGAGCACGGATTTCAGCTCGTCCGGATCATGCGGTGGAGCCGGCGAGGGCAGGGTGACCTTTTCCACGCCCGACCGCCGCCGCAAATAGGGATGGACCATTTCGCCCTCGATCGGCCCCGGCCGGACAATCGCCACCTGGATCACCAGATCATAGAATTCGCGCGGTTTCAGCCGTGGCAGCATGTTGATCTGGGCGCGGCTTTCGACCTGGAACACGCCGATACTGTCGCCCTTGCACAGCATGTCATAGGTCGCCGGATCCTCGTGCGGGACGTTCTGGAGGGTCCATTTTTCCTCCCCGAAGCGCAGCTTAGGGGAGGTGGCGCGCCGAAGGCGTGACGGAGGGGCATCTGGTTGAAACCGGGACCCCTCCACCACGCTTCGCGTGGTCCCCCTCCCCGAAGTTGGCGCTTCAGGGAGGATGTTGATCCGCTCCAGCATATCGAACGCCTTGCGGATACAGGTCAGCATCCCCAGCGCCAATATATCCACCTTCATCAGGCCGAGCGTGTCGATATCATTCTTGTCCCACTCGATGAAGGTGCGGTCGTCCATCGCCGCATTGTGGATCGGCACGGTTTCGTCGAGCCGGTCCTGAGTCAGCACGAAACCGCCGACATGCTGCGACAGATGGCGGGGAAATTGCAGGATCTGCTGCACCAGATCGCCGAGCCGCCGGATTTCCGGATTGTCCGGGTCGAGGCCGGTCTCGGCAAAGCGCTTGTCAGGCTGTTTGCCGCCGTGACTGCCCCAGACGGTGCTCGACAGACGGCTGGTAATATCCTCCGACAGGCCGAGCGCCTTGCCAACCTCGCGGATCGCGCTGCGCGAGCGATAATGGGTCACCGTCGCGGCAATCCCGGCGCGGTGGCGGCCATAGCGGGCATAGATATACTGGATCACCTCCTCGCGTCGCTCATGTTCGAAGTCGACGTCGATATCCGGCGGCTCGCGCCGTTCCTCGGAGATGAAGCGCGAGAAGAGCAGGTCATGTTCCATCGGATCGGCCGAGGTGATGCCGAGCAGATAGCAGACGGCGCTGTTCGCCGCCGATCCGCGCCCCTGGCAGAGAATATTCTGGGTCTGGGCAAATTTGACAATGTCGTGGACGGTCAGGAAATAGGGCGCATAATCCATTTTTTCGATCAGCCGCAATTCCTCTTCCACCTTGGACCGCAACCGCTCCGGCAGGTTGTCCCCATGCCGCTCATGGGCGGCGGTCCAGGTCAGATGGGCGAGCCAGCCTTGCGGCGTCCAGCCATCGGGCACCGGTTCCTCGGGATAATGGTAGCTCAGTTCGTCGAGCGTGAAATCGACGAGTTGGAGCAGCTCCTGCGTCTCGGCCAGCGCCTCCGGATGGTCGCGGAACAGGCGCGCCATTTCGGCCGGGGCTTTGAGAAAACGCTCGGCATTGGCGGCGAGCAGGCGGCCCGCTTTGGGAATCGTGGTCTTCTCGGCGATGCAGGTCAGGATGTCGTGGAGCGGACGCTGTTCGGGCGTTGCATAGAGCGGGTTGTTGGTTGCCAGGAGCGGGATGCCGGTCGCTTCGGAGAGGCGGTGCAGCCTGGCAAGATGACGCTTGTCCGGTCCGGAACGCGGCATGACTGCGCCCAGCCAGATATGGGGCGTGAGAGAGCGGAGTCGCCCCAATATTTCCTCCCCGCGCGCAGCGTGGGGAGGGGGACCATGCGCAGGATGGTGGAGGGGTGCCTTCAGTGTAGTGCCCCCGCCGCTAACCCCTCCACCATCAGCCGCCGTTTCGCTCTGGCTGACGGTCCCCCTCCCCGAAGCTGACGCTTCAGGGAGGATGATTAAAGCCCAGTCCTCGTCACACCATTCCAGCAAATCCGCCGCATAGAGAAAACAATCCCCCTTCTCCGCCCGCAAATTGCCGGTCGAGAGCAGCCGGGTCAGCCGCCCCCAGCCGCGCCGGTTGCGGGGATAGACAATCACTTCCGGTGTCTCGTCGGCAAAGGCCAGCCGTGACCCGACGATCAGCTTGCAATCCGGCAGCACCAGCCCTTCTTCCGCCGCATCCTCGCGCGCCCGGCGCAGCGCCGCATGCGCCCGCACGACACCGGCAACGCTGTTGCGGTCGGCAATGCCGATCCCGGTCATGCCCAGCGCCATTGCCTGCAGCACCATGTCGGCGGGGGATGAGGCGCCGCGCAGGAAACTGTAATGGGTGGAAGCCGCCAGTTCGGCGAATTCAGACATATCCGTTCGCCTCGAGCGAAGTCGAGAGGCTGCTAGAGGTGTCTCGACTTCGGCAGGAACTGCCGAAGTTTACCCTGAACCTGTCGAAAGGCTCGACACGAACGGATTTTGGGCAACAGATATTCTCCATCACGCAAACAGCCCATGCACATACCAGTCCGGGTTTGCTTTTTCCTCGCCATAGAGACCGTGGCGGAACAACCAGTAGCGGCGACCGCGGGCGTCTTCGACGCGATAATAGTCGCGGGTCAGGCCGCCCTTGCCGGGTTGCTGTCCGTCCTTGCGCTGCCACCATTCCGAGGCGATCCGCTCGGGCCCTTCATAGCGCATCACCTGGTGACTCTTGCGCCGCCAGGTGAAGCGATAGGGCGGGCCGTCGGGGACTTCGGCGATCACCTGCACGCGCTGCGGCGGGTCGAACATGTGCAAAGGCCGCATCGGCGGATTGTCGGGAGACTGCCGCTGCCACGGCACCGGCGGCGGAGCGTTGAGCGCGGGCAGGGCGAGCAGGCCCTGTTCGGGAATATGGCTGTCGGCGGCGGCAAATTTCTGTACCCGGTCGCGGCCCATTCTGGTGCTGAGTTGGCTGACGAGAGAGACCGCATCGCCGCGCCGGTCCTCGCCGCCCTCGAGCCGCAACTGCTGCGGCGCGAGCGCTTCGGAAGCGACAATGCTCAGCCGGATCAGATCATAGCCGAAACCGGGGTTGAGTTCGTCGTTGAGCGCCTCGATCCGTTCGCGTAGCAGGCGTTTGAAAAGGGCTGCATCGCGGGTCGGCGCGCCGGTCTCCAGCCCGAGCCGCGCGACATCGCCATCGCAGCGGAACAGCATCATCCGGATCATCCGCGCGCCCTGACCGCGCTCGTTGAGTCGTTCGGAGGCTTCGGCAAATAATTCCGACAGGCAGGTCAGCGCGCCGTCGATATGGGTCAGCGGTTCGGCAAAGCGTCGCTCGGTGACGACATTGCCGATCCGGCGCAGCGGATCGATCGGCCGGTCCTCGAGCCCCAATATCCGGTCCAGCCGCACCGTCAGCTCCATCCCGAAGCGCGCCGCCAGATTGGCGCGGGGCCGTTCGGCCAGATCGCCGATATGATAGAGCCCGGCCCGTTCCAGCGACTGGTGGGTCTTTGCGTCCATGGCCAGCGCCGACACCGGCAGCTGGGCCTCCGCGCCTTCCTTCAGACCATGTCGTGCCAGCGCCAGCGCGGCATCTGCCGTTCCGGCCAAGGCCCAGCAGGCGCTATAGCCCGCAGCGTCGAGCCGGTCCTCGGCATCCTGCGCCAGCTTTTCCTCATTGCCGTGCAGATGCGCCGCGCCGGTGATATCGAGGATCAGCGCATGAGGCGGCTCGACCGCGACCATCGGCGTATAGCGCTCGCAGGCTTCGGCCAGTCGCGACAGCAGGTCGGCGTCGGCCAGCGGCTGATGATCAAAGGCATGCAGGTCCGGCACCCGCGCCCGCGCGTCGGCAAGCTTCATCCCCGGGCCGAGTCCCAGCGATACGGCCTGCCGGTCCGCCGCCATGATCACCATCGCGCCGCGGATTTTCTCGGTTAGCGCGAAGGGATGGTCAGGCGGCCCGTGTGCCCTGATGATCCGTTCGGACGGCAGCCAGGGCAGGGACAGCGCCAGTATCCGGCGCGCTCTGCTCGCTGTGTTGCTCGCGGAAGACTTGATCGTCACGGTTCCACTCCAGTCGGGCGCTCAGCCCGTAAAGCCCGCTGCGATGGCGCAGCAATTTGATATCGAAAGCAGGATGGCCCGGAGCATTGGCCTCCAGCGCGAGCGAAGGCGCCGCAGCCACCAACCAGCGGCTGAAGGCAGCGGTCGGCAGGGGGTTGTCCGGATCGCTGTTGGAGCGCAGCATCAGGCTGAGAACTCCGGATTTCTGCGCCGACAGCGACAGGCGGCGAGTGGCGGTCAGGTCGAGACCCCTGGGCTTCTTTCCGGCCAGTTCGATGATCACCGCCGCCATCGCCGGTGATCGCACCCCGTCGGCGGCCGCGCGCAGCGCCGCGATACTGTCGGGCGCATCGACATGGAGGATGCTGTCGGGATCAATTCCCAGTTCCGCCAGTCCCGGCGGGTAGAGCCGGCCCTGCCGTCTCGTCTCGCCGCTTTCGCTGACCCACAGGACGGGGCGCGCCTCCTGATCCAGGTTCCGGCAACGCTGCGCCAGCAACAGCGCCATTGCCGCGGCGCTGGTCCGGTCATCCTTGCTCTCCGCATGCAGTTCGTGCAGCGCCGCCCGCGGCAGGCCGTCGGCTTTCGCATTGCCGCGCAAGGCGCTATCAATCGCCTCGACTCCGAAGCCGAAATGCGACGGCGCGTCTTCTTCCGATGTTCTCACACCGGAAGCCGCCAATATTCTGGCGAGCTTGGTCCGCAAGGCAGAGGCTTTTGCCGGGCTTGCCGGAGGTACAGCAGAGGGGTTGTCCGGTGAAGGCTCGACAGCCTGTCCCGAATCCGAATCGATAGTGTTCATGATATGTTCTAAAATATAGAAGAACGTTTGAGGGTCAAGTCATTCCACGGCTCGGGGCAAGGCCGGGCAGGCACGGATCGCTGCCCGGAACGGTGATACCGGAAAAAGAATGGAGATATCCGGGCAGGCCGGCCCGCAAAAAAAGCCCGCTTCTGCAGAGGCAGAAGCGGGCAAGGTGGAAGTGGCAATCTTTGAAAATTGGCTCAGAAGAAACCCGTCACAGCGGCTAGCGCCACGACCGCCAACAGGGTCGATATGCCCAGCACCATGATCATATGGCGGGTGGTGAAGCCCTGACGGGCACGGGTTTTATCCAATTTTTTCATATGTCATTCCTGCTTTTTCTATTTATCGAGGATGGGTTACAAGCTGGATGAGAGCATCCATGATGCTTCTTCCAGAGCGCCGATTCGCGCGGTCAGCAGGTCGGCGGTGAAGACGTCATCGGCTTCCTCTGCGGTTTTTACAAATTCGCGCATCTGGTCGGCGACGGCGAGATTGTCGTTTGAAAGCTGCTTCAGCATGGCTTCGACATCACCCCAGTCGGTCTGGTCGTCGATCACGCTATTATTGACATAGGTCGACAGGCCAACCGGCGTTTTTGCGCCGAGCGCCCGGATCCTTTCGGCAATTTCGTCAATCGAGGCAGCCAGATCTTCATACTGGCCTTCGGTCAGCATATGGACGCCGTGAAACTGGGGGCCGGTCACATTCCAGTGGACCGACTGGGTCTTGTGATAAAGCACAACCGTCGACGCCAGGGCATCACCGAGCTTTGCTGCCATTTCGGCACGGTCGGTTTTCTTGATGTCGCTTTTCATTTCTCGAAGTTCTGCGGATTTGATGGTCGTTGTCATAAAATTATCTTCCTTTCGTTTTGGCGCGCTCGACGAACGGGCGGAGCGCGGGACCTGCCTGACTTACGCATCCCTCACGGATTGGTTCCCCGACCCGAGCAGAAATCCGGCGGCGGGAATTGGCTGGAACCAATCCGCTTTCCGCTGCGTAGATTCCTCATAACCCCCAACGAAAGGACGACAGAAATGACCAACATTTCAAATGCAAAAATAGCCATATTGGCAACGGACGGTTTTGAGAAATCGGAACTTTTCGAACCCAGAAAACAGCTCGCCGAAGCCGGGGCGGACATCACCATCGTGTCGCTGGAGAGCGGTTCGATCAAAAGCTGGGATGAAAAGGACTGGGGCGAAAGCATCGCGGTCGACATCACATTGGACGAAGCCAGAGAAGGCGATTTTGACGCGCTGGTCCTGCCGGGCGGACAGATGAACCCCGACCTGTTGCGGGTAGAAAATAAGGCCGTCGATTTCGTGACCGCTTTTTTCGATGCCGGCAAACCGCTTGCCGCCATCTGCCATGCGCCGTGGCTGCTGATCGAGGCGGATCTGGTGCAGGGTCGCAAGGTTACCGGCTATCCTTCGATCAAGACCGACCTGATCAACGCGGGCGCGCAATTCGAGGATAGCGAAGTGGTCGTCGACAACGGCCTGATCACCTCGCGCGATCCGGGCGACCTTGACGCATTCTGTGGCAAGATCATCGAGGAGGTCAGGGAAGGCATTCACAAGCGGACGCAAAAAGCGGCCTGAATCAGGGCGCCGGCGGCGCGAGGACCGGCTCTTCCGGAGCCGGTCCCCTGCGGCAGGTCATCGCTGATTTGTCTTTTGTCCTGCCTCTGCGTCGACTCGCCTCAATAGCCTTAACAAAGGCAGCCGTCGCTTTTTAGCGAGCGGATTGTATGGAAAAATGCCATTTTTGTAACCCCAAGGAGTAAAATATGAAGAATTTTCTGACCCTCGTGACCGGCGCTGCGCTGCTTGCGGCTACCCCGGCCCTGGCGCAAGATGCTGCCACGGCAGTCAAAGTGGAAGCCGGTATGAAGGTGTTCGGACCCAATGGCGGTCCCGTGGGTACGGTTGAATCCGTCGCTGGTGGCGCCGTGGTAATCGATACCGGCAACAACAAGGCCGCACTGTCGCCAGACGCCTTTGCCAAGGCAGAAAACGGCTTGTCGATCACGATGACCAAGGTTGATCTGGACGCTGCTGTTGAAAAAGCGGCGGCCGATGCCAGAGCCAAGCTGCTGGCTGCCCTGACCCCCGGCACCGAAGTGAAAACCGTAACTGGCGCCGCAGTCATCGGCACCATCAAGGAAAATGATACCGAATTCGTGACGGTCGAGCATGAAGGCGTACCGGTTCAGCTGCCGGTCGAAGCGTTCATGGCCCAGCCGGACGGTGTTTCGATCACGATGACCGAAGACCAGTTCAAAGCCGCGCTTGCCGGTACCCAGTAAGCCGTTTGCCCTGACGGCGGCAGGACAATGATCCTGCCGCTGCTAGGCGCTGAATTTCAACCCCAGTTCATACATCGCTATCGCCGCCTGGGCCGCTTCGCCGCCCTTGTTCTTGCGCGTCTTGTCCGCGCGGGCCAGCGCCTGCTCCTCATTTTCCGTCGTGATGATGCCGTTGCCGACCGCCGCGCCGTCCATCGACAAGGCCATGATACCGCGCGCGCTTTCACCGGCAACAATCTCAAAATGATAGGTCTCGCCGCGGATCACCACGCCGATCGCGACAAAGCCGTCATATTGATTGGCGTCGATCGCCATCGAGATCGCACCGGGAATTTCCAGCGCGCCGGGCACGGTGATGATCTCGTGCTCGTGCCCCGCCGCCTTCAGCGCATCGGTCGCGCCCTCGATCAGCATGTCGTTGAGATGGTCGTAAAAACGCGCTTCGACGATCAGGAATTTTGCCATTTTCTGTCTCTTTCAATCGGGTCATCCTGACTATTTTGTCAGGATCGGGTGAATGTTCGTTGCAGGCCCTGGATTAGATCAGGACGACGGGCCGGTCAGGCCCATTCCGCTTATTTCTATGCCGGGTCGCTGTCGCTGGCCTGCACTTCGCGCTGGGCGACAATCCGCAGGCCATAAGCGTCGAGCCCGACCAGATCATGGCTGGTATTGGTCAGCAATTCCATATCATGGACACCGAGCTCGCTCAGAATCTGCGCGCCGACGCCATAGTCGCGCTGCTGATCCATCGGCGGCGGCTTTCCGCCTCCGAGGCTGCGGACCTGAGCCGAATAGAAATCGGGCAGGCGCGGGCTGATGAATACAATGATCCCCGAGCCTTCTTCGCCGATGATCTTCATCGATTCCTGCAACATGTTGGGGCGTCCGGTCTCGAGCCCGAACAGGTCTGGGAACATCGCCGTCGCGTGCATCCGCACCAGAGTCGGCTGGTCGGGGTCGACATGGCCTTTCTGCAACACGATCTGTTCGCTTTCGGTGGCCATATTATAATAGGTAATGGCCGTCCATTCCCCGCCCCAGCGGCTGGTGAAACGCGCTTCTTCCCGCCGTTCGGTCAGATGGTCGTGGCGCAGGCGATAAGCGATCAGGTCGCGGATCGTGCCGATTTTCATGCCGTGATGCTGGGCAAATTCGATCAGATCGTCGAGCCGCGCCATCTCGCCGTCATCCTTCATGATCTCGCAGATTACACCGGACGGGTTGAGGCCGGCCAGCCGCGAGACATCGACCGCCGCTTCGGTATGGCCGGCGCGGACCAGCACCCCGCCATTGCGTGCCTGCAGCGGAAAGACATGGCCGGGAGTGACAATCTCTTCCTTGCCCTTGGTCCGGTCGATCGCCACGGCCACGGTGCGCGCCCGGTCAGCAGCGCTGATCCCGGTGGTGACGCCGTCGCGCGCCTCGATCGAAATGGTGAAGGCGGTCTCATAGGCGCCGCGATTGTTCTGGCTCATCATGTCAAGGCCCAGTTCCTCGACCCGGTCGCGGGTCATCGCCAGGCAGATCAGACCGCGGCCATATTTGGCCATGAAATTGATCGCATCGGGGGTCGCCATCTGCGCTGGGATGATCAGATCGCCCTCGTTCTCGCGGTCCTCGTCATCGACCAGGATATACATGCGCCCGTTGCGCGCCTCGTTGATAATCTCTTCCGCGCTCGCCATTACCCCGCTGCCGCCGCGCGCCAGATAAGTTTCCAGCTTGCCGAGCGTTTCGGCGGTCGGGTTCCAGTCCTCCTGCCCCAGGCTGCGCAGGCTGTTGGCGTGCAGCCCGGCGGCCCGAGCCAGCCCGGCGCGGGTTTCCTCACCGGATTCGATCAGGGCGACCAGTTTTTCGATCAGGATCTTGCTCATAGACTCGGCCTTTCTATGTGATGTTGGAGACCGGGTATCACATTGGGGTGTGATCGGTCTAGGGTGATTATCACATTGGGTTCACATAATGTGTTGCGCTCTCGTCATCCGGAACGTGTTTCAGGTCCCGCTCGCTCTTGACCGGAACCTTTCCTACACCAATACGCTATTAGGCCATGGCAAAAGCGAAACACTGGATCGAGCCGCATCCGCAGGGCATCTACGTCCGGCCTGCCGATGTCTGGATCGATCCGTCCGTGCCGAAGGAAAATGCCGTCGTCACCCATGGCCATGCCGATCATGCGCGCGGCGGGCATAGGGATGTCTGGGCGACGCCGGAGACGCTGGCGATCATGGGTCTGCGCTATGGGACCGAGGCGGGCACACCCACCGCTTATGGCGAGGGGTTCGAGCGTGGCGGGGTCCGGTTCAGCCTGCATTCGGCGGGCCATGTGCTGGGTTCGGCCCAGGTGCTGATGGAATATCAGGGCGAGCGGGTGGTCGTTACCGGCGATTACAAGCGCCGCCCCGATCCGACCTGCGCGCCGTTCGAGCTGGTGCCTTGCGATATTTTTATCACCGAGGCGACCTTTGGCTTGCCGGTGTTCCAGCATCCGCCGATCGCGGGCGAGATTGCCAAGATTTTTGCGCGGCTGGAAGCCGAGCCGGACAGCAGCATATTGCTCGGCGCCTATGCTCTGGGCAAGGCGCAGCGGGTGATTGCCGAGCTGCGCCGGGCGGGCTGGGACAAGCCGATCTATCTGCACGGCGCGCAGGTCCGGATGTGCGAACTCTACGAGGAACTCGGCGTGTCGCTGGGCGAATTGCGGCTGGTGATGGATACGCCGAAGGACGAGATGCGCGGCCAGATCATCATCGCGCCGCCCTCGGCGCTGACCGACAAATGGAGCCGGCGGCTGCCCAATCCGGTGACCGCCATGGCGTCCGGCTGGATGCGGGTGCGCGGGCGGGCGCGGCAGCGCGGGGTCGAGATCCCCTTGGTCATTTCCGACCATGCCGACTGGGACGAACTGACCGAGACGATCCGCGAACTGGCGCCGAAGGAAACCTGGATCACCCATGGCAGCGAGGACGGCCTGCTGCGCTGGTGCGAGCTGCATCAGATCAAGGCGCGGGCGCTGGCGATGGTCGGGCGCGAAGAAGGGGATGACGGCTGATGCGCCGCTTTGCCGCCCTGATCGACAGTCTGGTCTACACCCGGTCGCGCAACGCCAAGCTGGCGGCGATTTCTACCTATTTGCGCGAAACGCCCGACCCGGATCGCGGCTGGGCGCTGGCGGCGCTGACCGACAGCCTCGACTTCCCGGCGGTCAAGTCGGCCACCATCCGCAATCTGGCAGGAACGCGGATTGATCCCGAACTGTTCCGCCTGTCGCGTCACCATGTCGGCGACACCGCCGAGACCGTGGCTTTGGTCTGGCCCGAAGCGGACGGGCGGGAACAGAGCGATCCGAGCATCGACGAAGTGGTGCACGCGCTGTCTGCTGCCAATCGTGCGACGGCTCCCGATATTGTCGCCTCCCTGCTCGACAGTCTGGATAGCAACAGCCGTTATGCGCTGCTCAAGCTGGCGGTCGGCGGGATGCGGGTCGGGGTGTCGGCGCGGCTGGCGAAAACCGCTTTCGCGCAGGCCTTTGATGTGGCGCTCGACGATGTCGAGGAGCTCTGGCACGCGCTCGATCCGCCTTATGAAGCTCTGTTTCAATGGGCGGAGCAGGGCGGTGACCGTCCTGATCTGTCCGCGACGCCTTTCTTCCGGCCATTCATGCTGTCGCACCCGTTCGAGGGCGATAGCCTCGATCTCGGCCAATATGCGGTCGAGTGGAAATGGGACGGCATTCGCGTGCAGGCGGTCCATCTCGGCGGTGAAACCCGGCTCTACAGCCGCGGCGGCGATGATATCAGCGCATCCTTCCCCGATATTGTCGAGGCGTTCGACCGTGACGGCGTGATTGATGGCGAATTACTGGTGCGCGGCACCGATCAGGGCGGCGAAGCGGCCAGTTTCAACGCGCTGCAAAAGCGTCTGGGGCGCAAGACGGTCTCGAAAAAGATGCGGCAGGAATTTCCCGCCTTTGTCCGGGTCTATGATCTGCTGATGGACGGGGAAGACGATCTGCGCCTGTCGCCCTGGCACGAGCGGCGTCAGCGGCTCGAGCGCTTTGTCCCCACACTCAATGCGGATCATTTCGATCTGTCCGCCGTGGTCGATGTCGATAATTTTGCCGCGCTGGAGGCGATGCGCGCCGGCGCGCGCGATGCGGCGATCGAGGGCGTGATGCTGAAACGCCGCGAAAGCCCCTATCTGGCGGGCCGGGTCACCGGTCACTGGTACAAGTGGAAGCGGGATCCGCTGAACGCCGACTGTGTGATGATGTATGCCCAGCGCGGCAACGGGCGGCGCGCGTCCTTCTATTCTGACTATACATTCGGCTGCTGGACCGAGGATGGCGAACTGCTGCCGGTCGGCAAGGCCTATTCGGGCTTCACCGACGAGGAGCTGAAATGGCTCGACCGTTTCGTCCGGCAGAATACGCTGAACCGGTTCGGGCCGGTCCGCGAGGTCAAGAAATCGCTGGTGCTGGAAGTCGCGTTCGATTCGATCCACGAAAGCGGCCGCCACAAATCCGGCCTCGCCATGCGCTTCCCGCGTATCCACCGCATCCGCAAGGACAAGCCGGCGGAGGAAGCCGACCGGATTGTGACGTTGCAGACAATGATTTCCTGAGCGTTGGCCGTTCAGCTAGCAGCTGCAACCCCTAGCGCTTGCCGGGGAGCATCCGCCGGAGTGTATTGTCCTTGACGACATAATGATGGAACAACGCCGCCAAGGCATGCAGGCCGATCAAAAAATACCCGACCGTGCCAAATGTTTCGTGCCATTCCTTCACTTGCCCCGCCAGAGCCTTGTCCGGCGCAACCAGCGCGGGAAGCTCCAAGCCGAAGAACGGAATGCTCTTGTCAGCGGCGCTGAGGATCAGCCATCCGGCAACCGGCATTGCCAGCATGAAAGTATATAGCGCCAGATGCGTGACCTTGGCGAACAGCATTTGCCAGACGGGCGGCTCGGGTTTGATCGGCGGTTTTGCAGTGACAAGCCGGGTGACTATCCGGATGATAACGAGGAGCAGCACGCACAGGCCGAGCATGAAATGCCAGCTCTTCAATCCTTCGCGGAAATCGCTGCCTTTGGGAAAATTCTCGCGCAGCAGGATGGCGCTATAGACAGCGGTTATCAGCAGCAGCATTGCCCAGTGGAGGAAAATTGAAAGGGACGAATAGCGTGCGGGGGGTGCGGTTGCTTTCATATGAGGCCTCTTTTTGTGCGTAGTTAAACAAGAAGCGAATCATTTGATGCTGTCACACCTCCGACCGGTCAATCATCCGCAAGCTTCTTGTCGCTGGAATGCTGTGGAACCGGCGGCGATGATATGGCTCGGTCGCAAGAAATGCCAATGCGCTTGATCCATGAGCTTCCTATAGTGAGTGCTTGTAACATCGGTCACAGGCCTACTAAACGCAGGGAATATACCTAAGCGGCGATCCGGCTGAGGGTTTCTATTTATCAGAGCAGGGCCATCTGCTTAGATTTAAAGGAACTCCCGAAGCGTCTCCACAAACAGCTTGAACTGGTCATGGTGCAACCAGTGGCCGGCGTCGGCAAATTCCTTCACTGTCACATTGTCGCCGAAATATTGCATGCGGCCGTCTTTCTCCGGATTGCTGGCCCAGCTGTCGGCGCCGTAATGGAGCTGGGTCGGGCAGCTGATATTGCCCCACAATTCGTGAATGCTGTCCTGAGACAGGTCGATGCTGTCCCAGTGCTGCACATAGGGATCGAATTTCCAGCTATAGCTGCCATCCTCGTTGCGGATCACCGCGTGGGTGGTCAGATGGCGAGCCTGTTCGTCGGACAGATGCTGGTTGGCGTCCTGCATCCGGCCCAGCGCGTCCTCGAATGTCGGATAGCGTTTGACCTGCCGCCCGGCGGCCTTGCGCTTTTCCTCGATCGAGTTGCGCACCCGCTGCAGCTGGCCGATTTTCTCGCGCTCGGCGAGCATCTCGGGGCTGGGGCCGAGCCCCTCGATCGCCACCAGCTTGCGCACCGTGTCGGGATAAAGACCGGTATAGCGCAGCGCGATATTGCCGCCCATGCTGTGCGCGACGATGGTCACCGGCGACAGGTCGAGCTGGTGGATCAATTGCGCCAGATCGGTGACCATCGCCATATTGGCGTAATTGCCGTCGGTGCTCCACTGGCTGTCGCCATGGCCGCGGACGTCGGGGCAGATGATATGCCAGTCGTCGCGCAAAGCCTGTGCCGTCCAGTCCCAGTTGCGGCAATGGTCCTTGCCGCCGTGGAGCAGGATCAGCGGCGGTTTGTCCTCATTGCCCCAGTCCGCATAATGCAGTTTGAGCCGTTGCGAGAAATAGCTGTGCGAGGCGGGGCCGATCAGGGTCATGCGGGGTTCCATCCGGAAAGGAAAATCTGAACCCGTCTCTACTGGGCGCGACGGGGTTCGACAAGCATCTGTCAGACAAAGAACCGTCCTGCGTGCATTTGATGCTTTACAATCATCCATATATCGACATATATAGAAATATGGATTCGATTAAGGCAATAGAGGCGCTCGGTGCGCTCGCGCAAAATACCCGGCTCGATGTTTTCCGGTTGCTGGTCCGTCATGAACCGGCCGGCCTGCCGGCGGGAGAGATCGCCAGGCGGCTGGACGTTCCGCAAAATACCATGTCCTCGCATCTGGCCACCCTGTCGCGCGCCGATCTTGTCTCGTCAAAGCGCGACAGCCGCCTGATCATCTATCGCGCCAATCTCGCCGCGATGAACGGCCTCGTCGCCTTCCTGCTGGAAAATTGCTGTTCCGGCGAGGATTGCGCGCCCCTTACCAACCAACTCGAAAGGCTCTGCCCATGAAACGGATGCACATCCATGTCGGCGTGGATAATCTCGCCGCCTCGATCCAATTTTATTCGACGCTGTTTGACGCCGAGCCGACCGTGGCCAAAGATGATTATGCCAAATGGATGCTCGACGATCCGCGTGTGAATTTTGCCATCTCGTCGGAAGATCATGCGGCCAAGGGCATCGAGCATCTCGGTATCCAGACCGAAAATCCGGAAGAACTTCAACAGGTCTTCACCCGCCTGCGCAAGGCCGACGCGCCCGTTCTGGAAGAGGGGCAGACCACCTGCTGCTATGCCCAGTCGGAAAAAAGCTGGATTGCCGACCCCGACGGCGTCGTCTGGGAAGCCTTTTACACCGACGGTGAATCCGTCGTCTATGGCGATTCGCCCGAACTGTCCGCCGTGTCGCGCAATGCCGCCGAAACCAGCTGCTGCGCGCCTTCGAAAGCTGCCCTGTCATGAGCGACAAAATCTATAACGCGCTGTTTCTCTGTACCGGCAATTCCGCCCGCTCGATATTGGCAGAATCGATTTTGCAACGCGAAGGCAAGGGGCGGTTCAATGCCCTGAGTGCGGGCAGCAATCCGGCCGGACGGGTTCATCCCTATGCGCTTGATCTGCTCGAAACCATGGGGCATCCGGTTGCGGGACTGCGCTCCAAGAACTGGGACGAATTTGCGGGACCCGACGCACCCGCGCTAGACTTTGTCTTCACCGTTTGTGACAATGCCGCCGGCGAGACCTGTCCGGTCTGGCCGGGTCAGCCGATGACCGCTCATTGGGGCATAGCCGATCCCGCCGCAGCAACCGGCGGCGAGGCCGAGAAGCGGGCGGCCTTTACCGAAGCCTATCGGATGATGTTCAACCGGATCAGCCTGTTTCTGGCCTTGCCGCTGGAAAGCATTGACAAGATGAGCCTGCAGAACCGGCTCCGGGAAATTGGCGCAGAGAAAATCGGAGCTTGATACATGGCAACGCAACCCCTTGAGAGCCCGGCGGACGCCGGGCTCGGCCTGTTCGAAAAATGGCTGTCGCTCTGGGTCGGAGCCGCGATATTACTGGGACTCCTGATCGGCAATATGGCGCCCGACGCGGTCGCGATCCTCGCCCGGCTGGAATATGCCTCGGTCAATCTCGTGGTTGCGGTGCTGATCTGGGCGATGATCTACCCGATGATGGTCGGCGTCGATTTTGCCAGCCTCAGGCATATCGGCGAAAAGCCGAAGGGCCTGTTCATCACCATCATTGTCAACTGGCTGATCAAGCCCTTCACCATGGCGGCGCTGGCGGTATTATTCTTCCAATATATATTTGCCGGGCTGATGTCCGCCGATGAAGCGCAGCAATATATCGCCGGGCTAATCCTGCTCGGCGCTGCGCCCTGCACGGCGATGGTCTTCGTCTGGTCGCAGATGACCAGGGGCGATCCCGCCTATACCCTGGTGCAGGTGTCGGTGAACGATATCATCATGATCTTCGCCTTCGCGCCGATTGTTGCGCTGCTGCTCGGCGTTGCCGATATCGCCGTGCCGTGGGAGACTTTGCTGCTGTCGGTCCTACTCTATGTCGTCATTCCGCTGGTCGCCGGTGCGCTGACTCGCCGCACATTGCTGGCCCGGTCCAGCAGCGGGGAAACGGCCGTCACCGCTTTTACCGACCGGGTCAAGCCTTTGTCCGTCTTGGGGCTGTTGCTGACGGTGGTGCTGCTGTTCGCCTTTCAGGCGCAGACCATCGTGACCCAGCCGCTGCTGATCGCGCTGATCGCGGTACCGATCATCATCCAGAGCTATGGCATATTCTTCGTCAGCTATGCCGCCGCCTGGGCGTGGAAAGTGCCGCATAATGTCGCCGCACCCTGCGCGCTGATCGGGACGTCCAATTTCTTCGAACTGGCCGTAGCCGTGGCCATCGGTGTGTTCGGACTGGGCAGCGGCGCGGCGCTCGCCACCGTGGTCGGCGTGCTGGTCGAAGTGCCGGTGATGCTGTCGCTGGTCGCCATAGCCAACCGGACCCGGAGCAAATTCGCGCCGGACGGATAAAGAGGCAAGCGTCCGGTCTGCTGTTACGCAAATTGTGCCGGGATCTCCGGATCGCTTGTATCGAGCAGAGGGATCGCGTCCTCCGGGAGACCGGCATAGGCGCTGGTCCAGCGGGCCACCCACTCGGGGTCCGTCACCTTGCCGGGATGATAGCCGGGCACCAGTGAGCGCAACATGGCGGGTGAGGCCTTCATCAGAAAGCGTATCACCATGGCCCAGAGCCGCAACCGGCTGGCCGGGCGGTTCCATAATCGGTCGCGTTTCAGCATGCGCCGATATCCCTTGCGGCTCGACCGGGCGACATGCCAGCTCGCGTAAACCAAACCCCAGGCGCGGGGCCAATATTGGCCATAGAGATGCTGATAGAGATCATAAGCGACATTTTTATGCTCGGTTTCCTCCACCATGTGCCACAGGATCAGCGATGAAACCGAGGGATCGGCATCGTTGAACAGGTTGCGCCGGTCCCCGATCAGCCATTCGGTTATGCCCATGGTCATCGTTTCAAAACCGGCGGTATAGGCAAGACGCCACCGCAGGCTCTTGGTCTGGAACCGCTTGTAGTCCGCCGCCATTTCGCTTTCGACATCGGCCAGTTCCGGATAATTGCGTTTCAATATTTCATTATAGCGGCGGTGGTTCTGGAAGTGATTGCCTTCCTGCGCAATGAATCCGTGAACGTCCTGCTTCAGCTGCGGGTTGCTCGCTTTTTTCAGAGCCTCGCGGACCGTCTTGATCAGAAAAGGCTCAAGATAGGGCATGGTCAGAGACGCGCCGTTCGCCATATGGCTCCATTCCCGTCGATCCGGATGCCATGCCGGATCAATATTCTCGGCAAAGGCAAAGGGAATGGCGCGAACGATGATCTCGCCGGACTGCGGCGGCTGTCTGGTCGGTGCGTTCACGCGCCGGACTCCAGCGATCTATATTTTTGCCAAGCGCCCCAGGCAAACAGGCCGAAGCCGATATGAACAGCAATGATTGGCGGCCAGCCGAACAGATAAATGACATTGTTGACCGTCACATCGCCGCCAAAGGGGCCGCCGCCAAATTCCAGTCCTCTGGTGCTGAACAGGGCATTGGCTATGGCGGGCAGAGTGAACAGCCACGCATAGGTCAGGGAGGACCAGAACAGCCAGGTCTGGCCTTTCGGCCCGAGCCGGACAAAAGGCGCCGCAGCGGCCAGCGCGATGAGGATCAGGCCATTGGTGATGCCTTCGAGATGCGCCATGTTCCAAGCGCGGCGATCGCCGCCTATTTCCACCGGAATGTCGGTAAACAGGGGCCACAGGTCAAGCGCTCCCAGCAGGAAGAAAAAATAGAGCCAGCCGCTCAGCGCCGCAGACAGCAACAGCCCGACCCCGTTCAAAACCAGCAAGGTCCGGCGTTTATCGCTCAGCATTTCTCGTCTCCCCCATGTCCATCGGGATGATATTCGTTGTTCTGGCCCGCGCGTCAGCCAGCGCGTCGGGATGCAGCTTTTCCAGCGCCTTGGTACACCAGTCCATCCATTCATGTTCCCATCGGATACCGACATCGAGCGCGAGTTGCCGCCCGAGATCTCCAAGCGAATTGCCATTTTCCAGCAGTTTCTGTTTCACCAGATACTCGGCGTGGCGGTCCTGATGCCGTTCTAGCCGCAACAGCAGATTGCGGCGCAGCGCATCCAGATCGATCGATTCAATGCCGTAGAGCTGCACCAGAAAATCATCCTTCAGAACCTGTGGTTCGGAGGGTTCGCGGGACCATTGCAGCAAGGCCGTTCGGCCTGCTTCAGTGATGGTGAAGACGATTCGGTTGGGTTTGCCGGACTGCTCGACTTCCTCGGCCCGGGCCAGGTCATTGTCCTTCATCTTTCCCAGTTCACGATAAATTTGCGAATGGCGTGCGCGCCAGAAAAAGCCGGTCTTCTCGTCAAACTGCTTGGCAATGTCATAGCCCGATTTTGGTCCGTCCGACAGGCAGACCAGAATTGCATGTTTCAGGGACATCCCGTCTCTCCAATATTCTACTAGTGGAATATTAATATGACACAAGTTGCATATAAGTCAAGCCAGTCTGGTGCAAGAATTCCGCGCGCCTGTATCTGCCAGCTCGGCTGCTCACGCCTCATGTTGAAGTCTTGGAAATCCGGCATTTTTCCAAATTTCTCAATTATGATTTGACAGCTTGAGTGACAGCTGATTATTTAAGAATGAGAATCATTCGCATTATCATTAATCAGGGGCACAATTCATGAAACCGAACTTTCGTCATCGGGGGACTGCATTTACATGCAGTTTTCTGGCACTAGGCTTTTCCCAAGCGGCGATGGCCGCCGGTGACGATGCTGCCGGTTTCGCGGATGACAACACGATCACGGTCACGGCGACCCGTGCGCCCGTGGATGTCGCGGATGCACCGGCCACGGTCACGGTCATCGACCAGGAGCAGATCGCCGATGAAATGGCGACCGATGTCCGCGATATCGTTCGCTTTGAACCGGGTGTAACGGTGCGCCGTGCTCCCGCGCGCTTCGGCGCGGCGCTCGGCACGACTGGCCGGGCCGGCAACGAGGATTTCAATATCCGCGGTATTGGTGGCAACCGGGTGCTCATTCAGGTCGACGGCATTCGTTCTCCCCAGGGCTATACTTTCGGCGCGCAGGAAGTCGGGCGCGGCAATGCGACCGACGTCGGCCTGATCAAGTCGGTCGAGATCCTGCGCGGTCCGGCCTCGGCGCTCTATGGCAGCGACGGGCTGTCCGGTGCGGTCAGCTTCATCACCTCCGACCCCGTGGACTTCATCAGCGACGGCAACAGCTTTGGCGGCTTTGCCCGGGCGCAATATAGTTCCGAGGATCAGGAATTTTCCGAGACCATAGCGCTGGCTGGCCGAACGGGCGATTTTTCGGCCATGCTGGCCTATTCGCGGCGGGATTTCGAAGAGCTGGACAACAAGGGCACGATCGACACGGAAGACGCGACCCGCACCACCCCCAATCCGCAGGAGGGCGAGTCCAACGCCTTTCTCGGCAAGCTGGTCTGGGACAATGGCACCCACAAGCTTCGCCTGACCGGCGAATATCTCGAACGCGAGATTTCCTCGGACATATTGTCGGGCCGTGGTCCGGTCTTTCTGTTCGGCCCCACGCCGAGTTGGATCGTCGACAATCTGACGGCACTGGATGAAACCAAGCGCAGCCGCGTGTCGCTCGACTATACCTATGATGCCGGTGAAGAAGGGTCCGGCTTTATCGACTATGCCCATCTCGCCGCTTATTGGCAGGACGGGACCGACCGGCAATTTGCGCTGGAAGAGCGAACGCCGACCTCTTCTACGCCGCGCCCGGACCGGGAACGGCTGAACACATTTGACAATGAAGTTATCGGTGCGGTTGCCGAATTCCGCTCGACCTTCAGCACCGGCGCGGTCAAGCATACGATCACCTTTGGTGGCGATATCAGCAAGACCGAGCAGGATGGTCTGCGCGACGGCACCGAGCCGCCGTTCGGAGAGGTCTTTCCGAGCCGGGCCTTTCCGAAGACGGATTTCACACTCGGCGGCTTCTATATCGGCGACGCGATCGAATTTGCCGATGGTATGGTGACGCTTTATCCGGCGCTACGCTACGATTTTTACGATCTGAACCCGACCGACGATCCGCTGCTGCCGAGCTTTACGCCGAGCGCGCAGGACGGATCGAAACTGTCGCCCAAGCTTGGCGCGGTGGTCAAACTCGGCGATATTCGCCTGTTCGGCAACTATGCTCGCGGTTTCCGCGCGCCGACGCCCAGCCAGGTCAATAATTTCTTTGAAAATCTCGCCTTCGGCTACACATCGGCGGCCAATCCCGATCTCGGACCGGAAACCAGCGACAGTTTCGAGGCCGGTATCCGCTATGCAACCGACAAGGTCGGATTGTCGCTGACCGCCTTCACCGCCGACTATTCCGACTTCATCAGCCAGGAAGTTGTCGGCGGCAGCTTCACGCCAACCGATCCGGCAATCTACCAGTTCATCAATCTCGATGATGTGACGGTCAAGGGTGTCGAGGCCAAGGCCAGCTATGAAGCCGACAACGGCTTCCGCGCCCGCTTCGCCGTTGCTTTTGCCGACGGCACGGTGAAGTCACCGAACAATCCGCCGGCATCGCTGGGTACGGTTGATCCGATCAACGCTATATTGGGCCTGGGTTATCGCGAACCGACCGGTGCCTTCGGGGGCGAGCTGATCTTCAGCTATAATGCGCAGAAGGAATTTAACGAAACCACCGGCGTATGCAGCGCAGCCTGCTTCCGACCGGATGAATCGCTGATCGTTGACGCCACGGCCTATGTCCGGATCGCCGAGAATTTCAAATTGCGGGCCGGCATTTTCAACATCACCGACAAGAAATACTGGGTCTGGAGCAGCGTCCGGGGGCTGGAGGCAACATCACCGATCATCGACGCTTTCACGCAGCCGGGCCGCAACGCCAGCGTTTCGCTCAGCATATCATTCTAATTCCAGGGGGAGAATAAAGATGAAGACGAAATTGACGACACTTTGGGGAACAGCCCTGTTTGCGCTGGCCATGGCGACATCACCGGCGCTGGCCGCAGGCGACCAGCCGCACCTGGTGGCGACGACTGCGCAGGTGTCCTTCGAACAGGACCGCGCCGACATTTTGGCGATGGCGGGAGACTATAAGGTCAAATTCGATATGGCGGAAACCACATCATGGCGGGACGATTACGAACCGATCAAGGCGAAAATTTCCGGCGGACATGAAAGTGTCCGCGTGATCAAGGATACCGGCCGGGAAATCGTTTTGCAGCATCTTCTGGTCGCCGAACATGAGGGCAATACGTTTATCATCAAGCACTGGCGTCAGGACTGGGTCTATGAACCGGCCAAGGTGCTGGTCTATGCCGGGGCCGGAAAATGGGTGAACAGGGATGTTCCGGAATCCGAACGTCAGGGCAGTTGGTCCCAAACCGTCTGGCAGGTCGACGACAGCCCCCGCTATGGCGGTGTCGGCCAATGGCAGACAGTCAACGGCGTCCGCAGCTGGACCAGCGACTGGACCGCCCGCCCTCTGGCCCGCCGCGACGCGGTGCGCGATCCGGTCTATGACCATTATCAGGCGATCAACCGGCACCAGCCGATGCCCGGTGGCTGGATCCACTGGCAGGACAATACAAAGATGAAGACGGTCGACGGCAAGGCCGTTCCCTATGTCCAGGAATCGGTGCTCAACACATACACGAAATTCGACGGCTATAGCGTCAGCGCGGCGGATGACTATTGGGCGAAAACCAGAGGCTATTGGGAGCAGGTGCGGGCAGAGTGGGATGCCGCGATCGCTGTTCATGGCAGCGTGACCGTCGAGGAGGAAGCGCAGACCGGAACCGTCATAAGTGCGCGCCTTTTGTCCATGGGTACGGAAATTGCCGATGGAACGTTGACCGAAACTGCAGCGGTCGACGAAGCGCGGGCGCTGATACGGGACGCAACCAGTAAGCAACCGTCCCAGGCCGCTGCACAGACAGCTCCAGCATCAGCAGACTATTGATGCCGGGGCCGATATCCGCATTTGCGCAATCGCTGGCCGCGACCCCCAAGATCGCCGCCTTGCCCGCTGCGCAAATGCGGATAATTGTCTCGATGCGGATTGCTTTGCTCGCGTGGCGCAAGCATCAGGACCCGAAACCCTATCTGGTCAAGCAACTGGGGGATGAAATCGCGGCCCGCCATTTCGCCCATATCATCGAATTGATGAGCGATTGCTGGCCCGAGCCGGTGGCCGTGCACCGGCCCTGCTGCCAGCAGACAAGCTATGACGAGATGCTGATGCTTGATCTGACAACGGCGGCGGTTCAGCGGGAACCGGAACATTTCCATGGGCTGCTCGGGGAGATGATTGGCCGGTCGGACCGGCAGAAGCTGCATCTCGCCTTCACCAAATTTGCCGGCCGGTTCCAGCGCTAAGGAAATATTGCGTGAATAAAGTCAAAACCCGGAACCTGCTGATACTGGTTCACCTGTTCCTCGCCGCCTTTCTGGCGCCCTCCTTTCTGCTGGTCGGCATTACCGGCGCACTCAAGCTTGCCGGGGTGGAAGCGTCGATCGAGGATATTCCGATTGAACTGCCCGCCGATACGCAGATCGATCCGGACAGCCCGACGCTGACACAGGATATCGGCGCTGTTCTCGCGGCGCAGGGCATTGATCTGGACATCGAAAGCGTTCGCAGCCGGGACGGAAAGATGACCACCCGGCCGACCTCGCGGACCTTTGCGCGGATCAACGAGACGCCTGATGGTCTGGAGGCATCGCTGCACAAGCCCGGCTTTCAATATGCGATGATGGAATTGCACAAGGGCCACGGCCCCGCGCTGTTCAAATCCTATCAGCTGATCGCGGGTATCGCCCTGTTTCTGGTCATTGTCGGCGGTCTGGTCGTCGGGTTGATGGCGCGCGCCTATCGCCGCAAGACGCTTGTTTCGCTGGCGATCGGTACCATGGCCTTCTGGGCGCTCGGATTCGCGATCTGATCCGCCCGGCGCAATTTACGCCAGCGCGACACCCTCGATTGTGATCCGGTTGAGATAGCGGCGGTGGCCCTGATAGTCGTTCAGGGCATAATGCCAGGTCGACCGATTGTCCCACATCGCCAGATCGCCTTCGCGCCATTTGTGCCGATAGTGGAAGCGGTCCTGCATGATATGGTCATAGAGCTGCTGCAGCAGCGCCTGGCTCTCGTCCGGATCCATGTCGACAATCTCCAGCGTGAAACCGGGATTGACATAGAGGCCCTTCACTCCGGTTTCGGGATGGGCGAGCACCACCGGGTGGATCGCCCTCTGCCCCGCCTGATCGGCATTGGTGTAGCGGTCGCCGATCGCCTTGCGATAGGCGCTCTCCTCGCCGAACACATGCGCATTGCCATGCCGCGCTTTCAAGTCCTTGATCCGGTCTTTCATCTCGTCATCGAGCGCGTCATAGGCCGCCGCCATGCCGGCGAACAAGGTATCGCCACCGCTCGGCGGGATTTCCAGCGCGTATAGGATAGACCCCATGGCCGGCGCTTGGTCATAGCTGTGATCGGTGTGCCAGCCCCCGCCGATATTGAGCTGCTGGTCCGGTTCCTTCAGCACTTCGGCAATTTCCGGATAGCCGTCGCGCCGCTTGAAAAAGCGGTTGAGGTCGATCGCGCCCCAGCGTCTGGCAAAGGCGATATGGTCTTCGGGGGTCAGCTTCTGGTCGCGGAAGAACAAGCTGCCATGTTCGAGAAAGGCGCGCCGGATATCGGCAAATTGCTGATCGCTCAGGCTGGTGACATCGACATGTTCGACAATCGCGCCGACCGCCTCGCCGGCTTTTTCTATCCGCATGCTGCTCTCCCTTTATCCCGTTCTCTCTGGAACGGATTTCATGCTAGTGTAGCAGCAGATAGAGATTTTAGGAGTCCTTCAATGCCGGAAACAAGCAAAATGCCATCCCTCAACCGCCGCCAGCTGCTCGCGGCCAGTGCTGCCACCGGGGCTGTGATGTCCGCCGGTCCGGCGACCGCGACCGACGTTGCAGGCAAGCCGGACCTCAGCGGCAAGTCGATCCTGATCACCGGCTGTTCCTCCGGTTTCGGCTATCTCGGCGCGATCCTCTATGCCGAACAGGGCGCGAAAGTCTTTGCCACCATGCGCAATCTGCCGCGCGCGGAAGGTGATGCGCTGGCCAAGGCGGCCAAGGACAAGAATCTGGATATCACCATCCTCGAGCTCGATGTGCTGTCGAACGAATCGGTGAACAAGGCTGTCGCCGAAGCCGAGCGTTTGAATGGCGGTGCGCTGGATGTTGTCATCAACAATGCCGGTATCGGTACCGGCGCTCCGGTGGAGCTGCAGGATCTCGAGACCATGCAGCTTCTGTTCGACACCAATGTGATGGGTTACCAGCGGGTCGCCCGCGCGGCCCTGCCCAAGATGCGCGCGCAGAAATCCGGTCTGGTCGTCAATGTCTCGTCACAGCTCGGACGGGTGATGGTGCCGGGCATGGGCTTCTACAGTTCAACCAAATTCGCGGTGGAATCGATGAGCGAGCAAATGGCCTATGAGCTCGTTCCGCACGGTGTCGACGTGACCATCGTGCAGCCCGGTGGCTTCCCGACGAAAATCTGGGAAAACGGCAATCAATATACCGCGCCGATGCTGGAACGGGCCGATGACGAGCGCAAGGCGGCCTATCAGGCGCTGGTCGACGGTGCGCTGCGCAATGGCGGCGGGTCGACCGATCCGATCGACGTGCCGCGCGCCATTGCCGACGTGATTGCCAAGGCACCTGGCAAGAGGCCGCTGCGGCTTCCCGTCCATCCCGGCGGCAAACCGCAACTGGCGATCAACCAGGTGAGCGCGCAGACGCAGCTTGCTATGCTCGGCAATTCACCCTTCGGTCCCTGGGTCAAGGATGTGAACGAACGGACCTGACGTCGGGATGTGCTCTGCACTTGATGCGGAGCTCTGCCGGGCAAACGGTGTCCAGCCTCCGGAACTCCGCATCAAGTGCGGCGTTCCCTGTTTCCAGCGGGCGGTTCAGGCCGCCCGTTTGACCAGCAGCAGCGGCGTCAGATAGACGATCAGGAAGACGCTATTGGGGATGACATTGGGCGCATTGCCCGATGCCATCGATGCGCCGCTGTCGACCGCGAACCAGACCAGGAAAGTATAGATTGATCCCCTGCGGATCAGGTCGCTGCCCTGTTCGATACCGGGCGCGGTGATAAAGACATACATGGCCATCAGTCCAGCGAAGACGCCGCCGGCGATCGCCATCGCCATTTTGGCTTCCGGTGTGTCGAGCCCGGCCACGCCATTGCCGCCGGAAGAGGCGAACTGGAAGAAAATCTCGTTGGCGCCGGTAAAGTCATTCACCCCTGAAAAAGCGAATATGATGGCAACGATGATCGAAAAACTGCCGACGATACGGATATAACGGCCAGCGGCTTGTGGTGACATGATCTGCTCCTCCTTCGGTTTCATTGCCTTTAGACCACGCGGCGGTCATCAAAACAATTACCTGCGGGGTAAGTGCATGCGGGGTATTTCATGCTATCGGGTTATGAGCCGGGAACTGGATGCGGGAGACGATCATGCCGTCGGAATTTGGTGCGATATTGAAGGACTGGCGCAAGACGCGGCGGTTCAGCCAGCTTGACCTCAGCCTCGAGGCGGAAATGTCGGCCCGGCATCTGAGTTTTCTTGAATCGGGCCGCGCTAACCCGAGTCGCGAGATGGTGCTGCGTCTTTCCGAAGCCCTGCACCTTCCCCGGTCGGCCGCCAATCAGGCGCTCCATGCCGCGGGCTTTGCGCCGGTCTATCCCAGTCTGTCCGACGACGCGCCCGAACTGGCTCCGGTCAACCAGGCGATCCGCACGATGCTCGACCATCATGATCCCTTTCCCGGCTATGCCATCGACCGCCACTGGAATATCGCCAGCAGCAATCAGGGCGCGCAGATGATCCTGGCGCTGGCCAGCCCGGGCGGTCCGGCCAATCTGATCGACATATTGATCAACTGCGCGGGACTCGACCTGATCGAGAATTGGGACGAGGTGGCGGTCCTGTCCCTTTCGCGCCTGCGCACCGAGATACTGGAACTGGGCGGGGACAATCAGCTCTCTGCGCTGGCCGCCCGGCTGGCCGAGCACGAGCGGGTCCGCAAGGCCGATATGGGATCGATCAATCTCAACCAGGCTGTGATTCCGACAATCTTTCGTGTCGGGGAGAACCGCCTGTCGCTCTTCTCCGTCATCGCCCAGTTCGGATCGGTGCAGGATATCAGGGCCGGAGAGACACGGATCGAACTGATGTTCCCGATGGATGCGGAAACGGTTCAGTTTTTCGAAAGATAGCGGCGGGCAAAGTCGGTTTACGGTAGATAGGACAGGGAGAGGGAGAAATAATATGCGAGCGATGAAATCGGCTTTGTTGCTGGGGCTTTCGGGTCTCGCGGCTTGCGCACCAGTCGTCCCGGAGGAAAGCGGTGGGACGCCGGACAGCCTGGCGGTTACTGGCGATCAGACCGCTGTCCAGAGTGCTGCGCTGTCTGCCATGAAAAAACAATTCCCTTCCTGGTTTGCCAATATCCAACCGTTCCGGATGATCGGTAACGCGGGGCAAAGCGTATATTTCGTCGGTACCGAAGGGCTGGGCATGTATTTCATCCCCACCAGCGCAGGCCATATCGTAATCGATGGCGGCATGCCGGGCCAGGGCCAGCTGGTCTGGGACAATATCAGGCAGCTTGGCTATGATCCAGCCGACGTGAAAATCCTGCTCAACAGCCACGCCCATTTCGACCATAGCGGCGGCCTGGCCGAGCTGAAGCAGCTCACCGGCGCGAAACTGCTCGCCAGCGAAGGCGACCGGTCGGCGCTGGAGGGCGGCTTTTATCTCGGTTCGGAGGACGACGCCTCGATGGGCGCGGCGCCGGTCAAGGTCGACCGGATCATCGCCGATGGCGAAGTCGTGAAGCTTGGCGATGTGGCGCTCACCGCGCGCCTGACGCCGGGCCACACCCGTGGTTGCACCTCATGGACCATGGATGTCGAACAGGACGGCAGGAGCTACAAGACGCTGTTCTTCTGCTCCGCCTCGGTCGCCGCCAACCGGCTGATCGGACCGCCTCAATATGAAGGTATCGTCGAGGATTATCGCAAGACGTTCGCGCTGACCAGAGACTGGAAACCCGACGTCTTTCTGTCCAACCATCCGCAGTTTTTCGGCATGGCGGCCAAGCAAGAGAAACTCGCGGCTGGCGATCCTCTGGCTTTTGTCAATGACAGCGAGTTTTCCGTCTTTATCGCGAAAATGGAACAGGCGTTCGAAGCGGCGCTGGAAAAGCAGACGCTGAAACATAATGCGATCATGGGCGAGTGAGGGAATAGGCATGGCACAGGCAAAAGCGCTGATTGAAACGTTCTGGGAGCTTCAGGATGGCCATGACTACAGCAAGCTGATCCCCTTGTTCGCCGACGATGCGGTGTTCGAAGACCCCGCGTACGGCCGGGTGGAAGGGATAGAAGCAATCTCCGCCTTGCTGCACCGGCTGACCCAGGAACTGGCCGACAAGAAGATGCATTTCGAAGTGCTGGAAATTGCCGGCGACGAACAGGTCGCCTGGTCGCGCTGGCTGTGGAAGCGTCCCGATGGCGATATCGAGGGCGTCGGTCTCTACCGGGTCGCCGATGGTAAGCTCACCTCCTACCGCGACTGTTACGCGGTGCCGGAGAGCTGATCAGCCTTCGTTGACCCATTCGCTGCGCAGCGGCCGCGCGGCGAGCGCCATCAGCAGGGCGGCAATCACGTAGAAGGTCAGCGAGTAGAGCATCGAATAGCGCAAGCCTTCCTCGCCGTAGATCGGCATCAGCGCGTCGGACAGGGCGCCGAGGAAGAATATGCCGCCGCCGATACCGATCAGATTGTTGATCAGCAGGAACAGGGCCGAAGCCGTCGCGCGCGCGTCGGCCGGAACCAGATGCTGGACCGCCGAGAGGACGGGGCCAAGCCAGAAATAGGCCAGCGCCTGCGGGATCAGGAACAGGATGAAGGCGACGGTCGCCGAACCGCTCATGATACCGGCGGCAAACAGTGGCACGGCCAGCAGGAAGGCCGCTGCCGGAACCAGCCCGTAGGCCGCCTTGTCTTTCTTGCCCAGCCAGTCGCCGATCATGCCGCCGCCGAGCACACCGGCGACCCCGCCGATCAGCAGGATTGCGCCGAAAAAAAGCGACGTGTCGATCAGGCTCAGGCCAAAGCTGCGCTGCAGCAGGCTGGGCAGCCAGAAGGCAATGCCATAGCCGAGCATCGAACTGGAGGCCGCACCAAAGGCGAAAAACCAGAAGGCCTTCTTCTTTGCCAGCAGGACCACGGTACCCTTGAAGCTGTATGGCGCGACCGTCTGGTCTGCCGGTGCGGGAGCTTTGCTCTTGTCGCGCACAAAATATTTGAAAAAGGGCGCGATCAATACGCCCGCTAGCCCGACAACAAAAAAGGCTAGTCGCCAGTCTACAGTCGCCGCGATATAGCCGCCCGCGATCACCCCGGTGGCTGAACCCAGCGGAATGCCGAGCGAATAGATCGCCAAGGCCCGGGCCCGTTTCTCGCTCGGGAAATGGTCGGCGATCAACGCATAGGACGGCGCAACGCCGCCCGCTTCGCCGATACCGACGCCCAGCCGGCTCAGGAAGATCGACCAGAAGCCCTGCGCCAGTCCGGTCAGCGCGGTAAATCCGCTCCAGATCGCCAGCGAGATGGTGATCACCCAGCTGCGGCTGGTCTTGTCCGCCACCCAGGCCAATGGCACGGCCAGCGTCGAATAGAGCAGGGCAAAGGCAATGCCGCCGAGCAGCCCCATCTGGGTATCGCTCAAGCCGAGATCGGCCTGGATCGGCCCGGCGAGGATCGCCAATATCTGGCGGTCGACGAAATTGAAAATATAGACGAGCAGCAACATGCCGAGCGCGATATTGGGTGAGGTCGTCCGGCTTTTCATGCTTAGCTGCTCCGGGATCTATTTGCCTAGGTCCGCATAGAAGCGGTCAATCGCTTCCAGCGCACCGGGTTCGTCCAGCATTGGCGTGTGGCCGCGGTCTTCGATATTCACGGCGCGAAAATGGTCCGGATGCCGGCGTTCCATCTCGGTGACGGTAGCGGGGGACAATATGTCTGACAATGCACCGCGAATGACCAGCACGGGCAGGGCGGCCAGCGTGTCCCACATGGGCCAGAGATCCGGCGGCACCACGGTCTGTTCACTGCCCGACAGACCATCGGAGATCGCGGGATCGTAGGCAAAGCGGATGGTACCGTCCGGTGTTTCTTCGCAGGTGTTGCGGGCGAAAGCCATCCAGTCCCGGGCGCCGAAACCGATCATATTGTCGCTCTGCACCGCCTGACAATGGTCAGCCGCCTGCTGCCAGCTGTCAAAGACCGCGGGCTGGCCGACATAGGACTGGATCCGGGCGAGGCCGCTTGCTTCCACCGCCGGGCCGATATCGTTTAATATCAGGCTGTTGAATCGGTCGGGCGTTCTGGCCGCCATCATCATGGCCATCAGCCCGCCCATCGACGTGCCGATCATGCCCATGGTGCCGAGCTTCAGCCCGTCGACCAGCGCGAACATGTCCTCGACATAGACGGCGGGCGTGTAATTTTCCGGATCCGGATCATAGCCCGACCGACCCCGACCGCGCTGGTCGGGGACAATCAGTTGATATTTTCCGGCGAGATGCCCGGCCAGCGCCTCGAAATCGCCGCTGTTCCGGGTCAAGCCGTGCATCAGCAGCAGCGGCGGACCATCCCCGTCATAGATGCGGGCATAAAGGTCCAGCCGGTTGTCTGCGCTCCGGTAGCTATGGTCGGCATATGTCATTGGATTTGCCCGGGCGTCGGTCAGAATTTCACCCCGGCCGTGACAAAGACCTGACGCGGATTGCCGTAGAAGGCGGTCAGGGTGCCTTCGGGCCCAAGCGTGCCAATCGGCTGCCCGTTGGCACCGGTCACGATTTCGCCGGTAACCGGATCGGCTGCGACAAAGGTATAGCCGGATGTCTTGTAGCGCTTGTTGGTCAGGTTCTTGCCGTGCAGGCCGATGCTCCAGCGCTTGTCCGGTGCGTTATAGACAAGATTGGCATCGAGCAGGGCGAAGCCGTTCTGATCGATATAGGGATTGGCAATCTCGAACTGGTTGGTCTTGCTGCGATAGGACAGGGTGGTGCCGAAATAGATATCACCGTCTCCCGCCGGCGTCGAATAGGACAATGTCCCGCTGGCGGTCCATTTCGGCGTATTCTGGACCGAACGGAATTCCGCAACATCGGTCGGAACACCGCCGATGTTGGTGATATATTCGTCATATTCGGCATCAATATAACCCAGCGCACCGGAGAACATTAGCCGGTCGCCGCCGGTCATCAGATCCTCGCCGAGCCGGGCAGAAGCCTCGAGTTCAACACCCTTTAGCGTCGCCTTGCCGGCGTTGTTAATCACACCGCAGAAGGATGGCAAACCGGCGACTGTACATGCCACCGATCCGGGGATCTGCACGTCGGTATAATCGGTGTAGAAACCGGCGAGCGCGATAGTGAGCGCACCATCGAGCAGGCTGCCCTTGTAACCGATTTCATAGCTGTCGACCGATTCCGGCGCGAAGCTGAGGAAGGAGGCGACTTCGGCGTCGCTCGGAACGCCGTTGGCATTGGTCGTCGGTGCATTGACGCCGACACCGCGCGGATCAAAACCGCCGCCCTTGAAGCCCTGCGAGAAGCTGGCGTAGATATTGTGATCCGGTGTCGGCTTGAAGCTCAGAGAGGCGCGGGGCGTGAATTTCTTGAATTTCGAGCTGCCTTCAAAATCGGTGCCCGGCGCGCCGAATGGAATACCGGCGCCGCCAAAGGTCGGTGAACCGCCGCCCAGGTAATTTTGCCGCAATATGTCGGCCGACCGTTCATCCCATGTGTATCGACCACCAAGAGACAGGCTCAGTTGCTCGGTAAAATCATAGGTGAAATCGGCGAAAACCGCATAGGTTTCGGTGTCGACATTGGCCTGAGTAAAGGCGGTGAGGCCGGCAAAGGTCGTGAACAGGCGGACATCAAACAATGTATCGGCCTTGGCATCGAGATAGTAGAAGCCGACCAGACCATTGAGCTTGTCGCCTTCGTAGAGCAGCTGGAATTCCTGGCTGATCTGTTCGTTGCGGTAAAAGCCCGGTACATCCAGATCCACCGCCGGCAGCGCGTCAAAATCGATCGGCGTGGCCGTGTCATCCTTGCGCCAGGCGCTGATCGAACGGAAAGTCACGGTATCGCTGAGATTGGCGGTGATATTCATGGCCAGGCCATAAGCTTCAATTTCCTGGACCGGATCATTGAGGCCGCCGCGCGTGTCGAACACATCGTCGAGAACCGGCGCACCGGATACGGCTCCCGGGATCAGGCGATGGCCGCCGCGCGGATTGCTCTTGTCCTTGGTATAGTCGCCGGAAATCCGGACAAGAACGGGTTCGCCATAGCCACCCACTTCCAGGGTGCCGCGACCGGCCCAGATGTCCTTGTTATAATTTTCCAGACCATTGGTCAGATTGTCGCCGAAGCCGCCACGCGAAAGCCGGGCGCCGGAAGCGCCGACGCGCACAATGTCGCCAAGCGGCATGCTGGCCGTGACCACGGCCTCGGCCTGATCATAGGTGCCATAGCTGACCCGCGCCTTGAACGATGGATCCTGTGGCAGACGTTTGGTCACATATTTGACCGCGCCGCCGATGGTATTGCGGCCATAGAGCGTGCCCTGCGGTCCGCGCAGCACTTCGATGCGCTCGACATCATAAATATCCAGCACCGCAGCTTGCGGCCTGTTGAGATAGACATCGTCGAGATAGATTCCGACACCTTGCTCGAAACCGGAAACCGGATCCTGCTGGCCGATGCCGCGGATGAAGGCGGAGAGGGTCGAGTTGGTGCCGCGCGATGATTCAAGCGTCGTGTTGGGCGTGGTCAGGCCGATATCGGTAATGTCGACCGCGCCTTGCTGTTCCAGTCTCTCCGCGGAATAAGCCGTGATCGCGATCGGCACATCGGTCAGCCGTTCTTCACGGCGCCGGGCGGTGACGACGATCGCACCGTCATCATTGTCTTCCGAAGCCATTTCCGATGACTGAGCCTGAACTGCGGCCGGGGCGACAAGACCACCTGCGAGGCCGGTGATGATCGCTGCATAACTAACGCTGTGCTGAAATTTCATGAAAGCATCCTCCTTGAATATCTGCCTGGCATTTCCAGGTCGTTGGCCGGCCTATATTGAAAGTTGAACCAATATTCAACTTAGAAATTTGCTTATCCGGTTAAATGCGGTTAGCCGTGACATTATGGCCACTGAATATAGCGAACATATTGAGTCTAAGGACAAACAGCCGCGCACCGCGCGCGGGCTGAGGACCAAGCGCAAGCTGCTAGACGCGGCGGCGCTGGAATTTGGCGAGAAGGGTTTCCACGAAGCCTCGATCACCGGAATCACCCAGCGGGCGGGCACCGCGCTGGGCAGTTTCTACACTTATTTCGATTCGAAGGACGAGCTGTTCAGCGCCCTGGTCAGGGATATGAGCGCGCGGGTGAAGAGCCATGCGGCGGGTGCGATGACCGAGTGGCAGAATGCGCTGGAGCGGGAGAAGCAGGCGCTCGAAGCCTTCATGACCTTCGCGCGCGAGCATAAGGAAATCTATCGAATCATCGATGAGGCCGAGTTTGTCGATCCGGCCAGCTATCGCGCGCATTATGAAGAAACGGCGGCACGGATTTACGAACGGCTGCAGGAAGGCAGCAGCGCCGGAGACTTGCGGGGCGGACTGGAAGAGGCACACGCCTGGGCGATCATGGGGATGAACGTTTTTCTCGGCTTGCGCTATGGGATTTGGTCGGAAGAAAAATCGCCCGGCGAAATTGCCGAGCTGGCCAACAGTCTGCTGGCAGAAGGTATCGCGAAAAAAGGCTAGTCCCTCATATCGGGATGTCCGCACCGGCGAGGGCCTTGCCGCCGCCGGTGCGTTGCTGTTCCATTCGGCCTATTTCGCCATCCAGGCTTCGAGATTCTCGTGGAAGTAGCGAACCCGGCGCTCCTGCCAGGCGAGATAGTCACGCTCGTAGCCGCGGGAGCGCAGACCGCGCTGCTGGACTTCCCAGACCTCGACATCCTGATCGATGCCCGGCCCCATCGAGACCTCTTCCACGGTGCCCTGTACATGGGGCGCCGGCACGGACGTGTCGACCCACTCGGCCATGCTCTGTGAATAATAGCGGTCGGTGCCTTCGGGGAAGAGCGTCATATACCACATGTCGAAATAGCATTTTTGCGGATCGCTCTCGTGCGGCCGCGCGCGCAGCCAGATATTGCCGTCCGGCTTCAGGCTGAACGACAGGTTCGGGAAGATCGTATAATGCCAGTGATCGGTCAGCTGTGAGTCCTGATAGGCGGAGAAGTCGAAACCTTTCTCCGCGCCCAGTTCGCGCTTGGCCTTTTGCAGGGCCAAGCGGATCTCGCCGGTCTTGCCCTGGCGGTAGTCATCCGGATTGAGGCCCCAGAATTCCAGTTCCTCGGCCAGTTGCTCCAATGTTTCCTTTTCGCCGCCGCGAAGGGTCTTGGTCGGTCCGGCACCGGGCATGATCATATGCGCATGGCCTTCCGGATAGAGATCAAATTTGCAGTGATGATGCGAATATTCCATCACGAACTTGGTCTGCGGATGGACGAAGGGCACATGATAGCTTTCGTTGAAATTGTCCTGGATCAGCTTCCAGTTGAAATTGCCCTCGACCGTGACCCAGTGGGTCCGCTTCATCTTGTCCATCGGATAGGTTTCGATCTGCTCGGCAATCGGTCCGAGATATTCGCGCAGCGGCACAGCATTTTCGTCCATGTTGATCCAGATGAACCCGGCCCAGACCGTGCACTGCACGGGCTTGAGATTGAGCTTGCCGCAGGGCGAGCCCTGCAAAAAGTCGGCCTCGTCGGGGACCGCCTTGAGATTGCCGGTAAATTCATAGGCCCAGCCGTGATAGGGGCAGGTCAGTCTCTTGCCCCGGGCATTGCCCTGCTCGCCGGTGACCAGCGGCATGCCGCGGTGCTGGCAGACATTGTAAAAGGCCCGGGTCTCGCCATCCTCGCCGAGGATGCAGACAATGGTTTCCGGCCCGAAATCGGCGGTGATCCAGTCCCCGGCCTTTTGCAGCTGGTCGGCAACCCCGGCAATTTGCCAGGTCTTGGTCCAGATCGTGTCCCATTCCTTGTCGGCCCATTCCTGCGAATAATAGCGGTCAGGCGTAATCGGCGTGTTGCGGAATTCGGGATCGCGCAGCTTCTCGGTCGCGGCCTTCAGCGAGGCGGCGGAGCGGTCTGCAGTGACGACGTCGGACATGGTGCTATCTCCTAAAATATTCCTGTTCTGGGCTTATAATATCATATGCGGGCTATCGGGCGAAATGGGCGTAGGACGGATCCTCTTCGCCGCGGACGCCAAAACTGTAATCGGGCATGTTGGCACGGTCCCAGATGTCGGTCGACGGGCTGATGCTGCTCCAGTCGTAGACTGCCCCGCGATGGGCGAAACGCCACGCCCCGTCGCGGCGCTCGAACCGGTCGAGATAGCGGCCGGCGGCAATCATGAAATTGTCGCTGCCGTCCTCTGCGGGTATTGCGTGATGGGCGATGAAATAGCTTTCGCCATAAGCGGTGTCGCCGTCCAGCCGAATCAGGACATTGCCGATCATATGCTGGGTACGGTGCATGCCTGACAGGACTTCCATCACCCAGGGGGTGAAATCTTTCGCGCTGCCCTTGTAGCTGCCGTGGTCATCGGTCGCATCGGGATGGAACAGCTGGTCGACCAGCCCGGCGTCGCAGCGGTCGATCGCCCGCGCCATGCGATGCACCAGTTCGGCACAGTCCTGCTTGTCGAGCATATCGGAGATGCGTTGTTCGCGCGACGGTGCAAATCGCGGTTCGGATGTGGTCATGGTCCAGTCTCCTTGTCTGTCGGCATGGCGATCCGTCTGCATCGCCATGCCCTTGTTCAAACGCGCGCTAGAAGCGCACAGTGGCCTGCAGGGTTACTGTGCGCGGGAAGGCACCATAGCCGATATTGTCGCTCGGTACCGCCGTCGCAGTGCCAGTGCCCGACCCGGTTGATGGCGCTGAGCCGCCACCGGTGAAGTAGAATTTGTTGGTCAAATTCTTGCCGATCAGGGCGAGCTGCCAGCGGTCGTCCGCAGCGCCAATACGCAGGCCGGCGTCGAGGATGGCGTAAGAGGATTGTCTGGTGCCCGGATCGCCGAAGCTCGAGGAGATATAAGAATCGCTGTAGCGCATATCGACATTGGTGCCGAACTTCAGACCGGCGGATATTTCAGTCTCGTAGGCGACGCCGAGCGTGCCGGTCCAGTCCGGTGCCGCCGATGTTGCAACGCCGCTGAGATCCTGGGAGGGAACACCGCCGACCACCAGCGAACAGCCAGCGGCGATCGACTGGCCGCTGTAACAAGGCGCGATAAAATCCTCATAGCGCGCTTGATTATAGTTCAGATTGCCGCGGACCCGGAGGCCGGGGATTGCATAAGGTGCATATTCCAGCTCCAGCTCGACCCCCTCGCTGCGGGCACTGCCCGCATTATAGGTGATATAGGCAAAGATCGCGCTGTTGAAAAAGTCGACCTGCAGATCGGTATATTTATAATTATAATAGGTCAGATTGGCCTGCAGCTGGTTGTCGGCCAGGTTTGACTTGATGCCAACTTCATAGCCTTTGCCCTTTTCCGGATTGAAGGTGAGGTCGCCGGCCGGATCGGGCGACAGGGCCGAATTGATCGCGCTATTCGAGAAACCGCCCGATTTATAGGCCACGCGATAGGCGCCATAGAGCATGATATCGTCGGTCGGCTTCCAGCGCAGGGTGAAATCGGGGGACCAGTCGTTGAAGGTCTGGTCGCCAAAAATTGTGCCGTTTACCGCTGCGCTTTCGGGCAGGAAGAGCCCCTGCAAGCCGCTATTGACATAAGGCTGGCTGAAGCGGCTTTCCTTGGTTTCGTGGATATAGCGGACACCGCCGGTCGCTTCGAGTGTCGGCGTGATCTGCCACATGACCTGACCATAAGCGGAAAGAGTCTCGCCCTCGGTTTCTGAATCCTTGGAATAAGCGACATAGCGGTTCTGTGCCGATGCGCTGGAATCCTCCAGATTGGCGAACATCACCGCCTGGTAGAAATCGCGCTTGGTGCTTTGGTACAGGCCGCCGATCATCAGGTTCACCGGTGCATCGAAATCGGTCAGCGCGCGTAGTTCCTGGCTGAAGGCGTGATAGGTGGCATTTTCCGTTGCCCAGACGCCGGCGCTCAGAAAGTCGCAGTCGCAGGCGAATTTGTTGTTGTTCCAGTTATAGTTGGTGATCGAGCTGATCGTCACATAATCGAGCGCATATTCGAGCGATCCGGTCGCTGCCCAGCTTTTATATTTATTGTACAGTGCGCCGTCGTCGCGCGCGAACGGATAATCCTGGGCGATATCGACCGGGAAATCATTCTGGTGGGTGATGAAACCGCCGTCACACGGATAATTGGGGGCATTGGTGGTCTGGCCCGTGACGCAATTGGTGGCGACATAGTTCCAGCCATTGCCGACCGTGCGATTATAGCTGCCGGAAACCTTGAGTTTGGCGGTCAGCCGGTCGTCCGGTTCATATTTCAGGGTCACCCGGCCGATCAGCTCGCGTTCCTGCGGGGCTTCCGTTGCTGCCGGCGCGGCAGTGTGCGGATTGGTCGTGCCGGTGGCGACATCGAGCGTCGGATAGTCGATCGTCTGCTGCTGGTTGGTATAATAGCCGCCCCACATGCGCGATCCGCGCACCGCGACCCGGACACCGAGACTGTCGGTCAGGGGCTGCGAAACAATCGCTTCGGCGAACGCCCGTTCGGCAGCGAACTCATAGCCGACCCGGCCGATATATTCCGGATCATAGCCGGGATCCGCAGTGGTCAGCGAAATCACGCCAGCGGTCGCATTTTTGCCGAAGAACAGCGACTGGGGGCCTTTCAGAACCTCGACGCGGGCGAGATCGAAAAAGCCCTCGTTGATGATCCGGCCCTGACCGTAATAGACGCTGTCGACGACGATCGCGACCGACTGTTCGATCCCGATGGAAGTGGCGGACGAACCGATGCCGCGCAGGGTCAGCTGCGCCCCGGCCCCGTTGGAGGCGCGGGCGATGGTGAAATTCGGAGTCGCTGCGGCGATTTTCTCCAGGCTCGACAGGTCGCGCTGCTGGATTTCCTCGCTGGTGATTGCTTGGACCGACACCGGAATCGACTGGACCGTTTCCTCGCGGCGGCGGGCGGTCACGACGATCGCCTGCAGCCCGCCGGACTGGTCCCTGATGTCCGCTTCGGACGAATCGGCCGAGTCGACAGCGGCCTGGCTTGAAATAGACGGAGCGAGACCATGACCCGGTTCGATCGCGACGGAGCCGCCCTGCGGCCGGGCACCGGAGGTCTGTCCATGGACCGCCGTCGGCGCCACCAGCATGGCCGCCACAATCGATGTTCCGTAAAGTAAATCTGCACGCAAAGCGGTCTTTGCCATTCCGTTATCCCTCCTAGAAATTTTGTGCGCTTTTGCGCTTTCCGGAAAGCTATCGAACTGCGGATATTTTGCGCCTAGCAAAAATGCCCTAACAAAATAAGGAGCGAGTAAGCATGCAATAAAGAGGCGCTATTATTTGGAGAAATAGTTGTAGCTATTAAAGTTGATAGGAGAGGGGCTGGCTGGCTGCAAGTTGACTGCGGATGTTCCGGCGTCTCCAGGCACCATGGTTGCCCGTCGCGCCGGTGGTTCACCATGTCACAAATGTTTCCCGAACTGACCTCCCGCTCCGGATGCGTCCATTCGCTCGAATTCCCGACTGACCATGCTCCGGCGTGCGTCAATCCTGCACGGAAAATCCTATGCGCGGGAAATGGACAACGACCGCCCCGGTCAACGGATCTTCGCGTCTGATCGCGACATGATGTTCGGACGAGCCGACGAGGATGCCGGTGACCGGGTCGCGTCCGTAATCGTCGGCGGCAACGGTTACTGCCTTGCCTTCGAGCTGCGCGTCGCGAGGCTCGACTGTGCCCGGCAGCGGTTCGGAAGTCCGCGCCAGATGGAGCGAGTCTTCGCGGCTCATGGACGATCGGTCGCCATGGCCAACCGCCTTCACCCGCTGCAGCCAGTGAGGCACATGCGCCACATCCTCGAACAGGCTTGCCGCTGGCGGGAAAGCGGACCGGACGAACCACAGGTTATAATAGCTGTTCGCATCGACCAGTCCCGGGCGATCGCCGGTCAGAAATCTGCGCCCGTCCGCGAGCTGATCGGATAGCAGGGCCATATGTGCCCGGAACTGCGCTTCCATATGGGGAATGGCGGCCTGCATCGCCACCGGATCAAACGGACGTCCGGAAAGCGCGATGCGATCTTTGACAAAGGCATCCGGGACTTTGTCGCCGAGTCCTCCGAAGATGATCGCGACCGCGGCCTGAAACAGCACGCGGTCCGACCATAATGCGTTGGCATAAGCCAGGCCAGAATCGCCCTGCGGAAACAAGGTCGGATCGGGAAAGCGTCGTTCCAGTTCGCGCACGATCAACTGACTGTCGCAATATATGTCTGCGCCGATCTGCATTACCGGAATACGTCGGTATCCGCCGGTCAGCGCCACCAGCTCCGGCTTGGGCATGATGACCGGCTGATCGACTGCTGCCCAGGCCAGCTTCTTGATGCCTAGGCAAACCCGTATCTTTTCGGAAAATGGCGAGCTGTCATACTGATGAAAAAGAATGGCGGTCATTGCGGCTCCTCCGGCGACGTTTCCAGTCGATGACGGAATTGGCAGAAGCGGTCAACGTGATATGGCGTCATTCCATACCCCGTCTCGCCTGATCCGTGAAGGGCATTCCCGCGGACGCATGGAGGTCTTCGGACGAAACGGTACAAGCGAATTGCTTGGCATGCCGGCTATTGGGTCAATGGGGGTTCGGCTTTGCAAGCCGTCGATCTGACCGCGCTCACGGGTTCCTGACCTTGAGGATTGCGGGTAGCAGAAAGTCTTTGAGAAAGGCCCGCTGATCATTGTCTCCATAATCATCGCGAATAAAGAGCAGTGCATGGACATTCTGGATCAGGTCAACGATGCGTTCGTTGGTGAGATCGTTACGCACTAGATCATGTTTTCGGCCTTCCTCCAGCACGGGCGACCAGATCTTCATCATGTTCTTGCGAACGGTATCGGTTCCCCGAAACATGAACTGTTCGACACGATGATTGGTATCTTCTCTCACAATTTCGCTAAACAATTTGTCCTGCCGTCCGGCCGCAACGGATTCGATTGATCCTTCGATCAGGGCGTCTTCAATGGTTTTGAACTGACGAAGCCGCGATTTCACGCCGGCTCCCATCTCGTTCAGACGTTGATTGAGTATATGTTCAATCAGCGTCGGCCGGTCGTCGAACAAACGGTAGAGGGTTTTGCGCGAAATACCCGCTTCATCGGCAATGTCCGCCATGGACGTGCGCTGCGGGCCATATTGCTGGAAGCATCGTATGGCCGCATCGCAAACGGTCTGTTTGGCGGCATTGGTGGTACTGGATTCGGTTTCCGCTTCTGCATCCTTTTCCAACACACTTCCCCTTGTTTCTTCCCGTCTATAGGCCAGCCGGTAAGGATACGTCCAGATCGAGAAATCGCGGTCCGATTACTCGGCGGCTACCGCAAATAGAGGGGACGATACCGATGTCACGCGATCAAAGATGCCGGGAGTGGCCCCCGTTGGCTTGTCTTGTTCATGGGTAATCTGTCCGTTCACCAGCACATAGTCATAACCCCCGGCTCTTGCCTGACGCCGCCAGTCGCCGCCGGGCATGTCATGGACGAGTTCATATTGGCTCATGTCAAAATGAAGCTTGTCGAGGTCATAGACGAGCAGGTCAGCCTTGAACCCTGGCAGCAATGCGCCTCGGTTGCGGATTTTCAGCGACTTTGCACATTTCAGGCTCAGCTGGAAATGCATGTCCTCTAGCGTCATCCGCTTTTCCTCGCGCACCAGCCAGATCAGCAGATCGGTTGCATAATGTGCCAGTCCGAACGCCTTCGTATGGGCTCCTCCGTCGGAACCGCCGCCAACGACACCGGCGTGGGAAAGATATTGCAGTGCCTGTTCCGGTGATGTTGCGGAGATTGGCGGCGACTTCATTTGCAAATCCAGTCGCGAACGCACGCCCAGATCCAGCATGGCAGCAATCACACTCATGTCCATCTGTTCCGCCACCTCGGCAAGTGTTTTGCCGAGAAACGGTTTCAGCGCGGGTTCGTCACCCACCGCTATGACAGTTTGCCCTGCCAGGCCTGCCGCACCGCTCGAGGGGCCGGCTTCGGCATATTGTTGCTCGAACCGCTGGACAAATTCCGAATTGTCGATCAGCCTGAGCACCTGTTCATCGGAATTGCAGGCAACAATTTCGCGGATTGCCGGCAACTGGCCACCCGCAGTGTCCAGTTCCCGTATCCCGCATTCCACCCAGCCGCGATTCAACATGCAGCCCGCGGTGATGTCACAGCCTCCAGCCCGCATTGCATCCAGCCAGTCCAGATCGTGGGACACGATGTCTTCAAGCATGTCATGGGTAAGGAACGTATTGTGGATCACCCTGACCCCGGTGCCTTTCACCATTTCGGCGACCCGCTCAGTGATCGAACGGTCGCCATAATAGACGATTTGCGGGAGCATCTGGATGATGCCTTCTCCACGGTCCGCAAGCGCGCGGCAAATCTCGACTATGGCATCATGATCCATGGAATCCGTCGGCATGCAGGTTCCGTCGATGTCGAGGTGCGAATTTCCCTCGGCACCCATGACCGACATGGAAATACCAATCGCACCGGCATCCATCGCCTCGTTGATCAGCCGATGGATTTCGGACATTTCTTCCGCATTCGGGCTGCGCGTCTTGGCCGCTTCGATGCCCATGACATAAATGAGCAACGGGTTGAGAGGCAAATAAGTCAGGACGTTCACGCCCTTGGCCAGCTTGCGAACATTTTCCAGATATTCCGGAAAAGATTCCCAGTTCCAGGGCAGCGCCGCTTGCTGATGGGCCACGGGTATTTGTTCGGTTGTTTCGAGCATGCCCATCAGTCGCTCGCGATCCTTTTCGCGGACAGGAGCGATGCCGAACCCGCAATTGGCGTTGGCGACCGTCGTCACGCCATTGTGAGCAGCGTCGAGGCAATAAGGATCCCAGAACAGGGCCGCGTCATAATGGGTGTGCTGCGTGATATGCCCGGGAGCGACAATCCGGCCTGATGCGTCGATGCGCTTGTTCGCCTCTCTTCGCTTCAGATTTCCGACTTCGATGATCGTGTCACCGACGATCCCCACATCAGCATATGTGCCCGCACCACCAGTGCCATCGACGACAAAACCATTTTCGATGATAGTATCAAATATCTGCATCGCTCTCTCCTTCAGGTCGACCTTTCGACTCACAAACTTGATAAATATGTTGAAATTCCGCCGAATTCTTCAGCGAGGCGGGTATCCAAACATATGATCCAGTTTTGGCACATGACACATATGTCGTAATATGTCACTTGATTATTGACACAAAAAACAAACTATGTATCAAGAGACAGGAAAGGCAGGATCGGGCATAGACCCGACTGCGAAAACAAGGGAGGATGTTATGTCGCGTGCCAATGGCTCGAATTTTCACGCTCGTGGTCGCTTTTTGAAATCTGTGCTGATGGTTAGCAGCGCGTTTATCTTGCCGGGCACAGTGCTGGCGCAGGCCGGTCCGGCCGACAATGCCGACGAGGCTTCCGATATCATCGTGGTGACGGCTACGAAACGCGCCGCCGATATTCAGGATATTGCAGCATCAATTTCACAAATCGGTGGTGATGACCTCGAAATGCGGGGCATTGGCGACATTGAAAACCTGTCCGCGCAAATTCCAAATCTGACCTTCGGGAAATTTGGCGTCAATTCCTTCATCACCTTGCGGGGTATCGGGACGACTGTTGATTCCGGCGTGGCCGAGCCATCGGTCGCCACCTATGTCGACGGTATCTTCCTGCCGCGTTCCACGATGGGGGTCTTGCGCCAGATCGATCTTGAGCGGGTGGAGGTATTGCGGGGGCCGCAAGGAACGCTTTATGGCCGAAACGCAACCGGCGGCGCGATCAATTTCGTGCCGCGTGCGCCGAGCAGAAGTTTCGAAGGCGGGTTTCGTGTTTTTGGTGAAAGCCGCAACGGCTACGGCGGAAGCGCTTATCTCTCGGGACCGCTCGGCGAAAATGTGGCGGTCAGGGTCAGCGGCGGTTTCGAAAAACAGGATGGCTATGTGGAAGTCCTCAACACCGGGCAAGACCTGGGCGAGACCGATATCCACTTCGGACGCCTTGCCGTCCGTATCGAACCATCGAGCAACCTGACGGTGGATATGGCCGTGCAGTTTGAAAAAAGCGATGGTGATGTCGGCTGGCAATCCATATCGACCGCTCCAGTGAATGTTCTGGGCTTGGTTCAGTTGCTGAATGCGCCCCCGACCAGCGCCGGTCTGCCGGTCCCCAATTTTTCCACCGTTCCCAATACCGTGTTCAACGATGGCCGGAACAGCGCTTCGAACCGGACCACCATCGCTTCGATGAAGCTGAACTGGGATATTTCAGACGAGGTGTCGATTCGCAGCACAACGGGTTATGTCGATCATGATGTGAGCACGTATTTCGATGCGGACGGAACCGATTTCTTTTTCGCCGATCTGGTCGATTCCACTCGACCATCGGAATCCTTCAGCCAGGAACTTATGTTCTATGGCGAGAACCAGTGGTTGAGCTGGCTTGTGGGCGGTTTTTATTACGAGGAAGATTTCGGGCTGACTCTGCCTGTCGATTTCAATGCCGCAGCTCTGGGCATCGGGCCTCCCAATGTACGGGTCCCCGTCTTGGCTGGCGACCTGCGAGAGGAAACGACGTCCTATGCCTTGTTCACCGATCTCGAGGTTTCCATTACCGAATCGCTCAAGCTGCTCGCCGGGGCGCGTCTGAACTGGGAGGAAAAGAACTTCACCTTTTTTGGAGCGCCTTCACCGGCTGGCAAGATCGACACCAGCGATTTCCTGCCTAAGCTGGGCCTCCAGTATGAGATCGATAATGACGTGAATTTCTACGTCCAGTGGCAGAAGGGCGTCAAGTCGGGTGGACATCAACTGGCGGCGCCGGACCTGTTCGCTCCCGAGGAACTCAATTCGTTTGAAGGTGGCATAAAGTCGCGGTGGCTGGATGGAATGGTCACCTTCAACGCATCGGCCTTTTTCTATGACTATAAGGACTTGCAGGCGACCATCACCATTCCGCCGACGACAACGCAGATCGAAAGCGGCGATGCCGAAATATTCGGGCTGGAAGCCGAACTGTTCGTCGTGCCTGCCGAAAATATCAAGCTGAACTTCGGTGCATCGTTTCTGGACAGTGAATATACCGATCTGACCTCGGCCGATCAGACCGTGCCGGGATCACCCAATGTCGACCTTTCCGGGGCCGAGCTTATCAGGGCGCCCAAAGTGACATTCAACGCCGGAGCCGAGTGGAATATTCCGGTGCAATCGGAACTTCTCGGAAATATCACCTTTAGGGGCGACCTGTTCTATTCGGACAGCTTCAAGCTTACCTTTTTCGCTTATCCGGAAACGACGCAAAGCGCTTATGCCACGGCAAATCTGTCGGTTACATTGACCGACAGTTCCGACCGGTTCCAGTTGCGCGCCTATGTAAACAACGTCACCGACAAGATTATCCTCAACAATGCCAGCTTCCTGGCAACGAGCGGTTCGTTCATCGCCATTCACAGTGAACCGCGTCATGGCGGCGTTTCGTTTTCCGCCCGTTTCTGACCTCCCGTGCCGATACTGACGGTCGGCAAACCTGAGCGTGGTGGTTGTCCGGCCACCACGCAATTTGCAAAACTCGGACATCGCAGGCATCGTTCCGGAGGGATGCACACCTGTGCAATTGTGGGACTGAAAATTCATGCATCATGAACTGGGCGATATTGATCCGCAATTGAGACGGACGGCCATCATGGCGAAGATTCTCTTTCGCCCCGCGCTATGGCATTTCAGATTGATGCACTGGCTGATGTCCCGGCTGGAGGGAAAAGTGTCGGCGGGTCTCTCGCTGGAGCAACGATGGATCGACCGGTCAGATGGAAGGGGGCGCATCCGGCTATGCGTTTACCGACCGGATACAGCCGCCTCCCAATCCGAACTTCCGGTCATCCTCTACCTGCACGGTGGCGGCTTTGCGATGGGAAATCCTGAAGCGACCGGTTCGGTGATCGCCAGAATGATCGAAACCCGGCCGTGTATTGTGGTGGCGCCGGACTATCGGAAATCGATAGTGGCTCCCTATCCTGCCGCCATCGACGACTGTTTTGACGCTCTATTGTGGATCGACAGCCATCGGAAGCAGCTGCGCGCCGCCGATAATCGGATTGCTGTCGTCGGGCACAGTGCCGGAGGTGGTCTGACGGCAGCCGTCACCTTGCGCGCAAGAGATCGAAAAACGGTCGATATCGCGTTCCAGATGCCGATTTATCCGATGATTGACGACCGGATGAACAATCCGTCGGTCGTCGACAATAATGCGCCGGCATGGAACGAGAAAAGCAACCGCCTGGCCTGGGACATTTATCTGCGGGATCTGCACGATCGACGATGCGCCATTCCCTATGATGCGGCTCCCGCACGGGCGACTGATTTTTCGGGCCTGCCCCCGACCGTCACCTATGTTTCTGAACTCGATCCGTTCAAGGATGAAACATTTGCCTATGTCGACCGGTTGCGCGCCGCCGGCGTGCCGGTAAAATTCCAATATTATCCCGGCGCCTTCCATGGCTCCGAAGTGCTTGCTCCGAAGGCTTCGGTCAGCAAGGCGATGGTAGCGTTTTTTCTCACCGCCTTTGCCGAGGCCATGGACGGGCGGTTTGAAACCTGGGCAACGGAATAGGGCCATTTGTCGGCGAAACCAGCGGTCGTGTGGCGATGACAGGAGAAAGGCCGCGACGAGTGGCATCCGCAACAGCGTCGAACCGGATATCTGGTGCGGCCTGCCGACCCTCTGTAACGCCATTCCCTCCCGGCCCGCCGCCACAGCGAAGGCACCCCTGGTCGCGACGAGTGCCTTGGCCGACGACCCGGGAGGCAGGCATGGTTTCGGAGTATCGGGTTTGCAAAGAGATGTGTGGCTCGGCTGCATTGGCAGATGCACTACGGAAACATCGAACTGGAACGGACGCCGATCACTTTTGAATCAAGCATAGGCGGCGTACGCACGAGCATGAATCGCCTCGATCTGCCGGCAAGCCTTCAGCGCTTAGTGTAAATCCTACGTTTGCTGTCTGATGATCAATGGGAAAACGCTTCCAAGTCGTCTCGCATAACCCATTGAAATATGGTGCACCCGAGAGGATTCGAACCTCTGGCCTCTGCCTTCAGAGGTCTAAGCTACCCAGTATAGCGGGGTTTCCCCGAGTTTGAGCCGGTTAAGAAAAGCTAGACTTTCTGAAGGTTTACACTAGAAATCGGTCTCGCCGGGTATCGGCGGGGATTAGCGCAGCGCGCCTAATAGAGTTCCCCGCCGTTTCCCCGAAACGAGAATGGAGATCGGAAATGGCATCAGTAGCGGACGCTGTCGAACACGAAGCGAAGCGGGACACAATTACGGACAAGGCTATAGCCAAGCTGAAAGCGGAGCCGGGGAAACGGCTCGAGTGGGCCGACACTGTCGTCCCCCAGCTCCGGCTCCGGGTAAGCCAGAAGGGCGCGAAACATTGGTCGGTGGTCTATCGCGTGTCCGGTGCTGGCGAGGGAGGTAAGAAAGGCAAAATGCGCCGTATGTCGCTGGGCGACTATCCGCGCGTGACCATCGCCAAGGCCCGTGATGGAGCGCGCGATGCGCTTGACCAAGCAGAGAAGGGCATCGATCCCGCCCACCAGCGCCAAGTCGATGCCGTCGCTCGGAACGAGCGTACCTTCGAGATAATCGCGGAGCGGTTTGTCGAGGAGTACGCCAAGGAGGAGCAGAAGGAATGGAAGTCCACGAAGGCGTATCTCGACAATTATGTCGTGCCGCACTGGCGCGGCCGACAGGTTGAGGAAATAAAGCGATCTGACGTAAATGCTCTGCTGGTGAAGGTTCGTGCACAGGGTATTAAGCGCGCCCGGGAACGGGCAGAAAAGGCGAAGAAGCCGAGGACCGAAGAACGGTATGCGCTCAGCGGCTTGTCTGCTGCGAGGGAGGTCCGAAAGCGTCTGCGGACGCTATTTAATTGGGCTGGCGAAGAAGATTTGGTGATATTTAATCCTGCGGCGGTGATGCCTTCGAAGAAAAAGAAAAAGTCCCTCGCTTACACATCACGCAAGCGGGCGCTATCGCTTGAGGAGCTGCGGCGGGTTTGGGACGCGGCCGAGGAGATCGGCTATCGGTACGGCAGAGTTATCCAGCTCCTGATCCTGACCGGTCAGCGGCGCTCCGAGATAGCCAAGCTTAATACTGACTGGCTCAATAGAGACAAGTGGACGGTCACTGTGCCGCCGCTCCACTATAAAACGAATATCGAGCACACCTATCCGCTCTCGGCCCCGGCCATTGCAATTATCGAGGCGCTACCAAGCTATCAGGCGCTCCCTAAAAAGCTCGACAAGACATATTACCTCTTTCCCACCAACAACGGCGACAGGCCGATTAACGGTTTTTCCAAAGGTCGCGATCAGCTGCATGCGAAGATTGCCGAGTTGGGCGAAAAGGAAGGACTGCCTCCCCTCGATGAATGGCAGGTGCGAGACATTCGCCGTTCTGTTAAGACCGAGATGTCGCGGTTGGGCGTTCCGCATCTGCATTCCGAGCAGGTCCTCGGACACGTCCTGCCGGGTATCGAGAGCGTATACGATGTGCACGACTATCTGGGCGAAAAGAGAGCAGCCCTTGATCTATGGGGCGAACAATGGACCTAGAGCCAGACGCTGCGACACGTTCCCGGGCAACCAAAGCCTATTGGGCATCTGAGGCTCCCTTTGAGGCCAGCCGAAACTCGGCAGATGCGCGGGAACGCATCCGCAATATCAAGTCGCAGGCAGGCATCGAAGGCCTCGAGCCCCGGCTCCGAGAATTGTGGGACTGGCACATTAAGTTTCAGGGCGGTTTTGCCGAGCTACCCTTTGAATTACAGAAGGCCGAGTTCCTGTTTCTGCAAGCGGAAGAAGCAGTGCAGGAGCTGGAGATACCGGCCCCCCATGGTCGCCGGGGATACGACGCCTATCATGCCGCCGGGGTCCCTTTATTAGCGTGGTGGGAAGGGACCGGAAAGCGCGTTACGGCCAATCGCGGCAGGGGAGTGGCGAAGGTGGGCAAAGCGCAACCCCAGCCCAGCGCAGCCGTCGCTTTTTTGGCAGCGGAGTTCGTCCGCATCACGCCAGCGCTAGGCGAGCGGGCGCTCGACGTGGCGTTTAAGGTAGCTCAGCGACACATTCGTAATCGCACGACATTACGGTAATTTCTTCTGGTATCCGCATCGTCGAAAACCCCCCTCAGACGAGATTAAACGTCGATAGAGGAGTTAGAGATGACCCAGCGACAAATACTGTTGACGCTCCCCGAAGTTGCGGAGCGCACCCGGCTGAGCAAGCCGACCATCTACAAATATATTGGTGACGATAATCACGACTTCCCGAAGCAGGTCCGCCTCGGCCCGAACCGAGTTGTTTGGGTGAAGAGCGAGATTGATCGCTGGATCAGGCAGCAGATGAAGAAGCGTCAGACCGAGCAACAAGCCGCCTAATCGGAAATTCCCTTGCCACTTTAAGGGAAAGCCGCCCGCTCCAAGGTCAGGAAGCGAGCGGCGGGTCCAATCGGCAAGGACCAGGAGATTATCCCTGTGACTTATATAGACGCCCCGCAAACCGGGGAAAAGGCCGGAGGGTTGCGCACATGAGTGGCCTGCCCGAAGCAAAGCTCGAAGATTCAATTGCGTTCCTGCGCCGGGTCCGCCCCGAGGGTCCGTGGACGTTGACCGGCATAATCCCGAACGGCCCAACCGACACGGACACATTCGGCCCTAATAGTGCTGACAAGGCGCTGGATTGGCTTGAGGATCGGTCCGGCCGGATGAACCTCTATTGGATGGTGAACCCTGCTCGCACCCATTTGACCTCGAAGGCGAGGAAGGAGGATGTCGAGGCGCTTGCCGTCCTTACCGCAGACATTGACCCGAAAAAGGACGAGGATGCGGCGGACGCTCGCGCCGCTGCAATAGCAAAGCTCGAGGCATACACGCCCCCGCCTTCCATCGTAATCGACAGCGGTGGCGGGGTGCAGGCGTTCTGGTTGCTGGACGAGCCGCTCTATATCGGCGGGAATATCTCAGCGGCTGAGGAGGCTGAATGCTACTCTCGACAGATCGAAACGGACCTCGAAGCCGATAGCTGCCATAATGTTGACCGGATTATGCGATTGCCCGGGACGATTAACCTACCGGACGAGGGCAAGCGCGCGAAGGGCCGAGAACCCCGGCTTGCCGAATTGCTCCAGTTCCACGCTGACCGGGTCTATTCGCTGGGGGAATTCACCCCAGCGCCTGCTAGGAATGCCGAACCGACAGCCGGACAGGCCGAGGTACATCTCGAGGGCGTACCACTCCCTATCAGCCTCGACGATTTGCCGGACGCCGTGACCCCGAGGACGCGAATGCTGATCGTGCAGGGCGATGACCCGGACGACCAGCTGCGCTATTCGAGCCGGTCTGAAGTGACCTTTGCCGTTGTGTGTGAGATGGTCCGGGCGGGCTGCTCCGATGAACAGATCGCCGCTGTCCTGCTGGATCCAGACTTTGGCATCTCGGCCCATACATTGGCTCAAAGGCGGTCCTTGGATTATGCTGGCAGGCAGATCGAGCGAGCGCGTTTTGAGGTTGGGACAATCCGTCCTCGAATCATCTTCATTGATGGCGAGCTCGGCCGCGTGCTGGACGAGGCAGAGGCGGCTTTGATCGCTTCGAACACGCCGATATATCAGCAAAGCGGACGGTTGGTACAGCCGGTGTCCATCGGCGCTACCGGCATGGACGGGGATGAGGTTCGCCGGGCCGCCGGGTCACTAGTGATTCACGACCTCAACGAATATCGTCTGCTCGAATATTTCACCGACGCGGCGATGTTCGTTCGGCAGACTATCGACACGAAGGGGAAGCTAAAAGAGAAGGAGATCGGGCCACCGCTCCGGCTGGCAAAGCATTACGCGGCCCGCATCGGCGCTTGGCAATTACCCGAACTCGCAGGAATTAGCACCATCCCTGCAATGCGGGAGGATGGCAGCATCGCCTCCGAAGATGGATATGATCCAGCTAGCCGCCTGATAATCGATAAGCAGGGGGTTGTTTTTCCACCTATCCCCGACCAGCCAACCCGCAACGATGCCTTGAAAGCGCTCGAGCTTTTGATTGACCCAATTAACCAGTTTCCATTCGTGTTGGATGATGAGGATGCAAAGCCTTGCGGCGATGTGTCGAGCGCCTCCCGATCCGCCGCGCTGTCCATGATGCTGACAGCCGTTGCTCGCCATGCCATCGGGGCTGCACCAATATTTGGCTTGTCCGCACCGTCTATGGAAACAGGAAAATCGCTCCTCGCTGACATTCCAGCAATGATGGTTACGGGCCGCCGGGCCGCGATGATTTCGCAGGGTGACAGTGAAGAGGAGGATGCGAAGCGATTGCTTTCTATCCTCATGCGCGGTGACCCCGTGAACGTCATCGACAATATCAACCGTGAAGTCAGCGGTGACGCGCTGGCTACGATCATTACCGAAGAAAAATGGAGTCAGCGTTGGCTTGGCCAAAATAAGATGATCGACGTTTCGACGAAGGCGTTGTTCATCGCAAACGGCAACAATCTCGTTTTTCGGGAGGATATGGCCGTGCGCGCGCTTATGGTGAGCCTTGATGCTCAGATGGAACGCCCGGGCGAGCGCCTTTTTGAACGGGACCTTCGCAAGTGGGTGCCGGAGAACAGGGCTCAGCTTGTTGTCGCAGCGCTGACCATCCTCCGCGCATATGTTGTCGCCGGACGGCCGAAAAGCGGCTTGAAGGCATCGCGTTTCGCGGAATGGTCGCACCTGATTCGCGGCGCAATTGTATGGCTGGGCGAGCCCGATCCGCTCGACACGCAGGAGCGGGTGACAGCCTGTGACAGCGCGCGGGCCACTTTGGTCTCGCTGATGATGGCCATGGTCGATAAGTTCGGCGCGGGTGCTTTCGTTTCTTGCGGTGAGATAATCGCGTTAGCCGAAGCCGACGACAAGCCGGGAAGCCCTCCGGGGGATTTGGCACTGGCGCTTAGCGCTGCCTGTCCCGGCAGAACCGTCAACACCCGTGGGCTTGGCAAATACCTAAAAAGTAAGGCCAACCGCAGGCACGAAGGAATGTGGATCAGCGCCAAGATCGACGACAAGCACGGCAACCAATATGCGGTGATGGTGCAGTCCGATGAACCCATACAGGGGGCGCTGATTTGAGGGGGGACAAAGGGGGTCTAGGGGGGTGTTTCTCCCTCGCCCAAAAAGAGATAGTATTCTTTATCCCCAGTGTGTGATTTTTTTGACCGGCCGGAATAAACCCCCTCTGTCCCCCCTTAACCCCCTTGGGCTGTTGTGGCAGATGCCGCCGCCCGCCGTTTGGTGCATTGCTCCACGCGCGCGCGGGCGCGAGATCCTGAGGCGAAATATCGGAGCTCTTCCTCCTTAAGTCCCAGCTCTACCCGGCGGTCTTTTAGCGTTTCTTGGGTTTTATCTTCCGGTGCCGTTTCCCGGGGCGTCCGAGGGGAAACCGGGCAACAGTTATCGGCTGAATAGACCGCGTCCCTGCCGACCTAGCCCACGCTCCCTAAGCTTTCGATTCAGCAATTTTGCAAGCCTTTCCTTCCAGTCATCGGAATGAATAATCCGATCGAAGTCGGCATCTTGATCGCGGAGGAGTTCGTAGCGGGAACGCTGTGTAATAGTGTCCCAATCTTGGTAGAGAACATAAACGGCATTTCCGTACTTAAGGTTTTCGAACACAACTAGATCGTCCGCAAATTGAGCGCCAAAATAGGACCCAAACCCGCCTTGTCCGCGAATATACGCTGTGGGGTTGAGCTGCGCGAAAAGCTGCACTCGGTCGCGAACATGCTCATCAAAATCTGGAGCATTACTCGGGTTTGCCGGCCTCTGGGTGAGTCGCTCGATTACCTCGTCAACCGTGCCCGGTGGGAAGATTTGCCAATCGAGCATGATCGTGCTGACATAATCGTCGCGAGTTGCATCCGCTTTGAACACGCCAATGGTGCCGGTGTTCTCTTGCAGCACGTTTAGCGACCACAGTAGCATGAGTTCGAATTCCGGCTGGCCCCTCTCAAGAAACGGAGTCAGCGTGAATTTGATAGCCACGTCGTCACCGCCGTTGTCTTGGAGCACTTCGGACTCAACCATCATCCCCTGTGGTTCGAAAACTTGGTGCTGATAGACCTCGCGTTCCCAAACATGCATGTGCGTACCGTACGTTGCGGCATCACCGAAGTTAGGTGTCTCAAACACATAAGTCTTCGTCACCTTGGGCCAGTCCGTGCGCTTGCGATCCCAGCCGAAAGCATTCCGCTCCGACCACTTCCCATAGTCAGCCGGGGGCAACACGGGGCCAGCGGTTGTTATCGCGCCGTCCGCAGCGCGGAGGCCTACGTGGGCGTATATGCCGCGCTCAATGTCGGCCCGAGCTATCCTCTTGGTGGCGGCGATGACGACCAGCTCACCGTCTATTTCTGCGAGCCCAGCTTCGATATGCGCCGGAACTTTTTGGAAATTCCTCTTCCACGGAAGTTTGTGGTAAGCCATTCTTGTCGTCTCCTTTAATGAGACGCGCCGCCCGCGTTGGCGGACGGTGCGCGATCACTTTTCATGGGTGGTAGTGTTCGGGCTGCGTTTTCCGTGAGCCGACGTTACGAATCGGCCGGATATGGCGCTGCGATAAGCACCTCCCGTGCTGCCGCTTTTGCCGCTTGATTCGCGCACCGTGGTGCTAGGGCTGCGCTTACCGTGGGCGGACGTGACGTACTTACCGCTAATGGCGCTGCGATAATGCCCACCGCTTTTTCCTTTACTCATAATTTTAACTCCTGTTGCTGTTCGGCAGCGTGTTCGGTACTGCCATATGTAATATATGGCTATTACGAGTTCGCTTGTCAAGCACAACAAGTCAGGTTATTAACGAACTTTACCAACAACTCTGGAGGACAGATGCCATCCCTACTCGGCACCAAGATAAATGAAATTCGCCGCGAACGCGGACTCACCCTCGATCAGCTGGCGCAGATGGCCGGGAGCTCAAAGAGCTATATGTGGGAAATTGAGAATAAGGACGTTGCTCGACCATCTGCCGTAAAGCTCGAAAAAATTGCCGCTGCGCTTGGCGTGACTGCAACATTCCTTATGGATGCTTCCCAAACGCAGCCCAATGAAGATGTTCAGGACAAGGCCTTCTACCGAAAATATCAACAGGCCCATCCGAGCGTGAAGGGGAAGCTTAAGCAGATACTGGAAATTCTGGATGGCGAGAACTGATCCCACCACGCCGCGCGCGTGGGCCAACACCCTCGTCCGGATGTGGGGGCCTCGCTTTCCCGTGGATGTCCGGCAAATCGCTCTCGAATATTCAACACGATTTGCCGATCCGGTCCTAACTATTACTGAGGCACCAGTCCCCAGTTTCGAGGGTGCCCTTGCTCCACTAAGAAAGCGGGGAGGATGGGTTATTCTCTATAACCCCGATATCCGTTCGGCTGGGAGAATCAATTACACCCTCGGCCATGAGTGGGGCCATTATCTCTGCCACCGCCATCAGGTACCAGGAGGTTTTGAATGTGGTGAATCAGACGTGTTGGGCGGTTCGCGCGAACAAGAGCGGGAAGCAGATCAATTTGCGTCTTATCTTTTAATGCCGCTTGACGACTACCGAGACCAAGTTGGCAATGAGCGCATGAACCTAGACCTATTGAAGCATTGTGCTGACCGTTATGATGTGTCGCTGACGGCGGCAGCATTAAAGTGGTTGGAAAGTACCAGCCTTTGTGCCGCCGTGGTGGTAGCTACCAACGGCTTTGTGCTCTGGTGCAGGCGAAGCGCGGGGGCAGCACAAGCGGGCATCTTTTTCGCGCGTGGAATGGAACTGCCTCAAGGTTCGCTCGCTGCTGATGGCAATCGTCGAGCCTCGGCTGATGGCCTAGACCTCGCGCCGGGAGTTTGGTGGAGCCGCCCGGTGCGAGAGGTCGCAATTTTTGCGGATAACTATGAGATGACGATTTCTCTTCTCATTTTCGAAGATCACGGTGTCCTGCCGGATGGTTGGGAGGACGAAATAGTCGAGGATACCTTCGACCGCTTTTCCATGCGCGGATAGGCACCGCACGCACATCGATTATCAATCCTTCGCCGTTCGTTTTCTAACGCAACCCAGCTAGCGTTTCGGTTATGAAGTTGACCGACCGCCGCAAGAAGATGTTCCTCGCAGAGCTTGCCCGCCACGGCATTCTGGTCCGGGCGGCCCGGGCTGCCAGCCCGCGCGCTTCGAGCCAGTACGGTGCGGTGCAGACGTTTAAGGACGAGCGCACCCGGGACGAGGAATTTGCCGCGCAGTGGGATGAAGCGATGCAGGCGGCGGAGGCATCGGTTGAGGCCGAGATATTCCGGCGCGCGCAGGAAGGATGGGAGGAGCCCATCTTCGGCGGTCGCCATAAGGAAAAGATTGTCGGCACCGTCCGCAAATATTCGGACCGACTCCTTGAGCTCCGGGCTAAGGCCCTGCTGCCAGCATATCGGGAAACAGCCAGCGTGGCGGTCCGTGGCCGCGTGACGCACGACCTCGATGTCGGTGTATTGGGCGATGCTGTTGCGAAGGTTGCGTTGCAGATGGCCCAGAGCTTCCGGCCGCAGTTGCCCGCACCGGCTGAGGTGATCGACCATGAACCACGATAGCGCCCTCGACCAGCTCGCCTTCGCGGTGGGCTATCGCATTATGGGGCCGGACGCGCGCCGTGCGCTTCGGATATCGCTGTTGATGGAGATGGGCGAGAAGGCCCCTTCCACCCCCGACCTCGCCACGCTGTGGGACGAGGACCGCCTGATTCGCGGCGAACGTGAACCGGCCTCTCTCTACGACCACTGGACGCTGTTGCGCGCCCGGGAGGAGGCCCACCGGCCGCTGTTCGATGAACAATTCTGGCGACTGCGACGCGCTGACCTCGAGGGCGCGGGCTTCGACCCAAAGGAGGCGAGGGACATAATCGCCTCGCTGCGCGCTTCCCTCGATGGCACTGGATCCACCGACAACCAAGGAGACGATAATGGGACTGTTGAACAGGAAGCCGCCTGAATCGATTGATCCGGTACGGGCAGCCGCTGCTGAAAAGAAGGCGGCGGCGGAACGGCTGAGCGCCGCGCTGGCTGAGGCTGGCGTTGCCTTGGAAGCGCTCTTCGCGGCTGATCGCGCGTATCTCTCTACATACCGGCAAGAATATGGGTCAGAGGCCTTTAGCGGGGCGCTCTTGATGATCCGCTTCCGGGGGATGCTCCTATGCGACCTCGAGCTGAACGCACCGGAGTTGTTGAAATATCTAAACCAGCCCCGGCAATCGCGCGCGCGCTGTTCGCGTATCTCCGACCAGATTTCTCGACAGGTCGATAATGATCTGTCCTCCCTGCCCCAACCAAAGGAACCAGTGACATGAAGAAGATGATTATCCGGGATATGACGGTGAATGAGATTTCCTCGGTCGATAACCCGGCCGTGAAGGGCGCAACCGCCGTGATTATGAAGAGCGCTGGCATACCAATCCGCAAGAACGCTGCCGAGATCGCCATTGGGCAAGCGGAGCCCTTGTTCAAGGCAGCGGAATATGGAGACGCCATAATCGAGCGGGCTGGAGAGATCGCCGCCCAGACCGGAACAACACCGGAGAAGGCCCTCCTCGACCATAGCGGCACAGACGCGGTGCTGATCGAGCTGGCCTACGGTGAACGCGCAGCCGAGATGGCGATTATGAAGGTGCGGTCTGACCGCCTGTTCCCTGCATGACGTTCTCTCGGGAAGCCATAGCCAATGGCTATGCGGCGCGCTTCGATGACCGGACCCGCGCCGCCCACCTGGCCACATTGATTCACGCCCGCGCTATCGAGCAGAGCGGATGGCCTACCGTGCCTATGATCCGCAAGTTCGCACGCCTGTTCGAAATTCCGATGGCCGAACTCGGGGCGTTCTTTGGGCAGATATGCCGCATGGAGCAGGGCAGGGAGCTCTGGGTGGACGTGCTTCGCAACGCCCCCGGGACAGCGGACGCGCAGCGGTTTATGACGCGGAGACAGTCGGAGGCCTTTGGTTTTATGCTGTTGGCGAATTGAACGAGTCGCCCCGGACATACCGCAAGCGCCCAGACGTATTTGACGAGCCGGTCGAGACCGTGACCCGGCCCTGCCTCCGGTGCCGCAAACCCTTCGAGAGCGAAGGGCCACACAATCGGCTTTGCCATCCCTGTGCCAACTGGCGCGTGAGCCCGTTTGCTGTTTAGCCCTATTCCTCTACTTCGAGGGGATGCTCGTCGGCCGCAACCTCCGTTCGTTCCTGTTGGAGTTTGGCATCGACGCCAGTGATGAACGCAGCTGCAATCGCAAGCATACTTTCTGACCAATGTTTGATAGTTTGATAATCGCGATTTCGTCGGGTGCTACCCTCGGCGAGGAGCACATCCATTTCGTGGACAATCTGATTTCGGGCGCTAAATGCATCTTTCACAGCATCCGGATTCGCCATAACGTCTTGCATCGTTAGCGCAAAATGCGCGGCCACTTTAAGCAATTGATCTCGCGACTGCAGACTATCGTCAGTCAATGACCGGACCAACATTTCGATTAAGGTCCCCCGGGGATTCTGGTTGGTCAAAATTTTGGAAAAGAGGCGCGCGTCTAGCACCTGTACTCGCGGGTTATCTGAATCTATTGAAGCGATCTTCTTGAGCCGACGCTCGGTGAATTTCTCAAATTCTCGGTGCGCGCCCAGATCGCTATCCACAACATCCGGTAAAGCATCTTTGATTAGCTGCTTTACGACTGCATCGAGTCCCGAGCAGGCAAAAAGAAAAGCTGCTCGCAAGAGATCGTGTTCGACCGGGAAAGCATCCGCATCTCCCTGAGATTCCTGTCGGGAAGCCGCGTAAAGCTGGTCGAAATTTAGGACCACCGAAACAGCTTGATTGTGAATGATCACGGCCCGGTGGACTTGCTCGCAGATACCATCCGTGTCGATTGGCGAGCACACAATATCCGCCTCGAACAGGTCGCCAGTTGCGAGTAAATCACCATCGAAAGCGTCGGTCATCTTGATACCTTCTTGAGATTCACGTCAGACATCCCCAACGGGAGCGGTGAGTATCCTGCGTATCCGGGATAGCCGGGATAGCCCGGATATCCCGGATAGCCCGGGTAACCGGGATAGCCCCGATACGGGGCATAGTGCCTTTTGAAAAACCTATTCCGGGAAACAATTTCTCCGAGATAGCTGCCGTTGGTATCAACCGCTTGATTGTCTCCCCAAGGAAACCATCCAACCCATTCGCCAGAATCATCAAAGAGGAACTTGCCCTTCTTGAAGCCTATCCACTCACCAGATGAATTAAAGAGGTATTGAACTGCCAACAATCGATCTCCCTACACAGCATAAGCCGTGCTGCTGCTTACTGACAACCTATTCTTCGCCGACGCGCGCAGAGAGAGCATGTGGTAGCCTAATGACTCCGAAAACATACCACGACAAATGCGATGCAATCTGCGACCGTTGAACTGACAAATTTCTTGGAGGAAACTATAAGCGCAGCAAGAACTGCACTTGCCGTCCCACCCTTGTGAGGAGCGAGATAGAGTTCCCCGTTCGTTTCCCTAAGAGTCGAATTGAAAAAAGGAGAGCAGCTAAGTAATTGAATTTATGGTGCACCCGACTGGATTCGAACCAGTGACCTCTGCCTTCGGAGTGCAGGGATTGGCGACTTTTCTGGACATGGATGGACATAACAATCCCAGAAAACTAAGGGTTATCGTCTCACATTGACCTAGCTTGTCCGGCATTGTATTCCATACGCATTACATACTTTTGAAAAGGCGGCTGGTGGATGGCAACTGATCTAAGCAAGGTAGGCGAGCGCGAACGGCTTAAAGCGCAGCGAGAGCCTCACTGGCAGAGATTGCGTGCGGGTTGCTTTTTGGGCTTTCGCCCTTCGAAGCGCGGCGGGGCAGGAAGTTGGATTGCCCGGGTCTATGATGAGGATTCCGGTAAGTATCGCGTCAAGTCGCTAGGTGACTTTGGAGCATTGGCAGGCAACGCAAGATTTTCAGCAGCAAAGAAAGAGGCCGAGGCGGTTGCGGAGCTGGTTGAAGCAGGCGGCGAAATTCGGGCCAAAATAGAAACTGTGGCGGATGCTTGTCGCGCCTATGCTGCCAGCCGACCGGAAGCCGAGGCCCGATTTGTGCGGTATATCTATTCCGATTCGCTCGCCAAGGTGAAGCTAGACAGATTGCGCCGACGGCATTTAGCCGAGTGGCGTAAGCAATTAGAAAAGAAACCGTCACTGGTAAGCCGTCGCAAAGAAGGCGAGCCGAAAGTGCGAGCGCGTGCGCCTTCAACCGTAAATCGCGATATGGCGGTGTTGCGGGCCGCGCTTGCCAAGGTGCTTTCGCCCGGCGCTCCAAATAGTGAGGCGGCGTGGCAGGAAGCCTTAAAATCCATTCCCAACGCCAACGGACGGCGCACACTGTACCTTGATCGAGGCCAGCGGCGGACACTGTTGGAGCAAGTCGATGCGGAGGCCGCGCCGTTTGTTCGCGCGCTCTGCCTGTTGCCGTTGCGCCCCGGCGCGATGGCAGCGCTTACCGCTGGCGACTTCGATAAACGCACCCAGGAATTGACCATCGGTAAGGATAAGACGGGCAAGCCTCGGCGTATCCGATTGCCAAGTGATGGTGCAAAATTGCTTTCAAAACAGGCAGCAGGCAAACTGCCCAGCGCTCCGCTATTTATGCGCTCCAATGGCAAAGCATGGAATAAGGAAAGCTGGAAGCTACCGATTGCAGAAGCCGTTGCAGCGGCTGGATTGCCACGCGAGGCGACGGCATATACTCTGCGGCATAGCACAATCACCGACCTTGTAAGCGCCGGTCTACCGTTGCTTACCATTGCCCAAATTTCGGGAACCAGTGCGGAAATGATAGAGCGTCATTACGGCCATCTTGCGAGTGATGCGGCGGTTAAAGCGTTGGCCAAGTTGGCTTTGTGACCAAGGTTCCGAAATTGCGTGCGCCTACTAAGAAAGAGCGTGAAGAGGCCGACAGGATTTTGGAAGCCACTCGATATGATCGCGACCCAGCCACGGGGCCGGTCCATTGGGGATTGCACCTGTTGCATAACGACCTTGCCTCGTTTGCGAAGCTTTATCGAGATGGAGATTTACAAGCCCAACGAGACGCTGTTTGTGCGTCTGCAATATCGATTCAAAAGTATCTCAATTCGCAAGGATTCAATTTGCAAACTGTTGCACCGCTTATGCGAGTGGTTAGCGCGCTTTGCGAAAGAGAGGATAACCGACTTGACCCAATGTTTTGCGAGAGGGTGCGAGATGGTGCACCTGCACGCTCAAACAAGGACTACGATCGGATCGGCGCTATAGCGACACTTGCAAACATCTTTCTAGAATTGCGTAAGAATGATGACGGTAATACAAAAGACAAGCTTCAGAGATTTGCTCGGAAAGCGTCTTGTGAATGGCTCGGAAACTTAACTTACAGTCGCGTGAAAGCGGCTCGTGAAATGGTTGCGCAAGAGGGAAAAGAACACCCTGCTGTTTCGTGGGCAAACTTGTATCGGAGCCATTTTGAAGAGGTCGAAAAGCTAAGCGACGAGCGTGTTGCTTATGATATGCTTTTGCGGTTCATCCAGAACCAAAAAATTGGATAGCTTTGCAAACTAAAAAACCCCCGGTGTTTTCTGGAGCAATGCCGGGGCAAAAAAATCCTGCGACGTCCGGACAATCAAGTCTGTGTGTGACGTCGCTGGAAAACAAATGACCAATCCAATTACACTCTCCATACCGGATGCCGTGCGCGTCTCCGGCCTTTCGCGCTCGCGCGTTTATGAAGCTTTGAAAGCTCGAGAACTAAAAGCAGTTAAAGCCGGGCGGCGCACACTGATTCCAGTTGCTGATTTAGAGGCCTATCTGGCGAAACTTCCGCAATATCAAGCGGGGGCATGAGCGATGAAAGCACAAAAGCAAAACGCCGGGTGCAAACCCGGCGTCTCTCGCAATCAACTTGGCGGCTGTTTGCAAAAACCTCTTACAACATCGCAATGGCAAGCGCAAATGCTTGCTTGCCGTTTCTGCCTGTCGCCTTCGATAGCGCGGGACGTATCGCGACTCTGCTTTGGGGAGGCAGTGCAAAATGACTGAACACACCTTCCCAAATCATCGCACGGCGGCGCTGGCCCTGCTCTCGCAATTTCCGGACCTTCCGCACAAGACGGCGGGCTTTCTCGGCCATGTATGCGTAGCGCTTGAATTGAGCGCAAAGCAACGTGACTGGCTGGTTAAACTTCTGGATCGCAACGGTTTACCATCATTAGCAAAGGGAGGTGGACTATGAGCACCTATCCCGATGCACCGGGGCACCGGAACGTGGAAACATCCGTTGCCGCTGCCGCTGCACTTGCTCCAAAACTGGGGCGACTTCAGCGCATGGCACAAGATGCTATTTGCGATGCTGGCTGGCTGGGCCTTACCGCCGATGAACTTGCGTCACGGCTGGACATGGATCGCTGGTCAATCCAGCCCCGCACTACGGAACTGAAGCGTAAAGGGTTGATCCGTGACAGCGGACAGCGCAGGCCGAATAGCACCGGCAAGCAGGCCATTGTCTGGATCGCTGCATGATGCCCGTCGCCATGCCCAAGCAACTTGCCTGCGACCGGCATGGCGGCACTTTTGAAACTTCACCGTTTCGCGGATTCGGTGAAGTTTCAATTGACCCGGTAGCTGTTAAAACAGCCGGAAAACAGCCATCTTTGGAAAATGGCATGCCTCGTGCAATTAACTATATAAGACTAGGTGTGGCAGCCAATTTGCCTAGTAGCACTGGTAGAGGCGGAGCGCGCAACCGTGCCGACCGAGTAAGTTATGCACTGACGACCGCTCATATAGCCAATTTAAGAGCCGCTGAGGGCCACGCGGCGGCAGTAGGGCTTCCCTTCACCCGGATGATTACAATCCACTGGCAAGCGGCTGGAGTGCCCTTGGAAAGCATGGCACAGGCAACCGGCCGCTTTACGGATTTGATGACCAAGATGTTGGCGCGAAATGGAAGTGCCACTACTTGGCTTTGGGTGCACGAAAATGGAGACGGGAAAGGTTGGCACTGCCACTTGCTAGCTCATGTTCCAGCCGAACACGTTAAGCGATTGACTGCGCTACAAAAGGGCTGGTTGCGCCTTATTACTGGCTACAAGTATCGGAAAGGCGTGATCCATAGCAAGCCGATTGGCGGGCGGCTGGGATTGGAAGTAGGCAACACTGAATTGCATTTCATCAATCTGGAGGCGGCGTTTGGCTACTGCTGCAAAGGTGCGCCGCAAACCGTGCTGGATTCCTTTGGTATCGACCGTGCGCATGAACCAGGCGGTCGCGTGATCGGCAAGCGTTGCGCAACATCTCAAAATATTGGCGCAAAGGCGCGAAAAATAAAGGGCTAGAAATGAGTAAACTTAAAGCAAATGATAGAGCGGATAGTTTGAAGATCGAACGGCAGCCGGGCAAAACGGACAGCCGACTATTAACTGAAGTCGCCATGCGACCGATGATCCGCAATGGGTTTATTGTTGGGAATTTGGGCGGGAAGCACTTTAGCGGAAAACAACCTGATTTGACTGACACAGTGGAAATTATGGCCCAAGCTTGTGAGAAGGTCCGTGCAAATGATTTGAGCGACCAACGGGACATTCTAACATCACAAGCGATGGCACTAGATGCCGTTTTTACCATTATGGTATCGCGTGCAGAAAATAACTTGAAAGATCATTTTAGCGCGGCTGAACGGTTCATGCGGCTGGGATTGAAGGCTCAAGCACAATGCCGCACGACTATTGAAACCTTGGATCGATTGGCACGGGACGGGGTGCAAACCGTAAAGCACGTTCATGTCGACAATCGCGGTGGGCAGGCCGTTATCACCGAATCCGTTCAAACAGGGGGGGCAAAATGAAGAAAACGGCGAACAATCCCATGCAAAGCGCGCAGATGGCTCCTCGATGTTTGGCGATGACCCGCAAGGGAACGGCCTGTCAATCCCCGGCCGTGAAGGGAAAAAGGCGATGCAGAATGCACGGGGGGACTAATGCTGGCGCTCCCAAGGGTAATCGCAATGCTTGGAAGCATGGAGCAAGGTCGGCAAAGGCAAGGGAAGCAGCTAGCTATCTAAAGGCCATAGCGAAGCTAGTCTCTTATTGAAACTGTGCCCACTAACTCGCGGAATAGGTGAATATCCCGTTCGAAGAAATGCAATGTGGGCGCTTCGAATGCTATCAGATAAAGCTTGCCTTCGTGCATAGCAGCGTAAGCCTCGCCATTTTTCTCAACTTCGTATTCTCCATCGACGTATCGATACTCGAAAAAAATTGCGGGTAGACCGGCGAGCTCAGCAGGCTTTTGTTGTCCAATCTCCATGATCGCCGTGCCATATTTTGTGCGATAAGTTCGTTCCAACAGGATCGGAATATCTGGGAGTAGCATATTCTCCTTCACCTTCGGCAACGGATCTCTTTTCTTGTGTGTTTCTTTGAGAAGGGGTTCTCCAATTGGAACACCTCCAAAAAATATGATGCGGTTCAAGTCGTCGCCATCAATCGTCCAAACCTCTTGGAATTTTCCTTCCTTTTGTTGAAGTCGGTTCCAAGTGGATGTTGGAACGGCTGAAAATACTCCCCGTGCAATTTTTTCACGAGGGCCGGGGTCTATCAATTTGTGGGCAACAAGCGGAGAAGTAATTAGAGCTGCAGATGCGAAGCTCAAAATAATTTTTTTGAACATTAATTCTTTCCTATATCCGGTGCGTACATTCTAATGATGGAAGCGTCAGGTGCATCTGGAACCTCCGCGATGTACTCACGGAGATATTTTGCGCCCTCGGTTTGCTTGCCACTTTTTACCAAGCTTAAACCAAGCCCGCGCACCGTTTCTGGGGTCCGATAGCCAGCCTCAATTGCGCGTAAATAGAGGGTGGTTGAGGTAATTAGATCTCTTGGATTGCCTCGAGTTGCAAACAACTCGGCTCGGGCATGGAGCAATTCGCCTGTCCAACCTATTGTTCCAGCGATGCCGTTCAAAATATATTCTGTGCCATTGAAGTCATTCAGTCTCACCTGATCGGCGAGAAATTTGGGAAGGTGAGGCTTGATTGCTTCGTAGTGTTCATCGCTTCGTAGATCCCCGGAGTCTTCGTATTCCAATGCTTGATCGAGTAGGTATTGAGCGCGATTTAGGGATGTTGGATGAGTATCGAAGAAGCCCGCACGATAACGGTTCCGTTTTTTTATCTTGCGGCCGAACGCAGTGGCATCAGCCTCCTCCATGAGCTGCTGCCAGACCTCAGAGGCTGCTCGGCTCGAATAGCGCGATTGTGCTAAATACTGCAGACCTAGAAGATCCGCTTCAGTTTCCTGTGAGCGATTAAATTGGAAGATGGAGCCAACTAGCGAGACTTGTAGGTCACGTGTGCTAGTCTGTCCAATTCCACCAAGCACTGCTGCCCATGCCATGACATCTGATGCGCCTCGCCTTTGTTCGAAGCCTTTCAAACTGTGCCGTTGCTCGAAATGAGCAAACTCATGCCCGAGCACTGCACCTAACTGAGCTTCGTTTCTTACTCTCAATAGAAGGCCAGACCACACCGTCATTGCGCCATTGGGGCTCATTGTAGCATTAAACGCAGGAACGTTCAAAATATACACACGGACACCGGAACATCGATCATCTCCAACGGTTTCGCAGAGTACCCGTTCTACATAACTATTGAGGGCTTCATCCTCTATTCGCAACTCCGACGCAGCCAAAAGTTGTTCGTACTCATCGGCCATCATCCACATTCCCCGCTCATCAACCGATTGGGGCTCGTATGCTGGTGTGAACGGAGGCAAGAGATTGGCGGTATCCGTTGCGTGCGCCCCTACCGCCCAGATTGACGCAGCAAGAAATGCCGAAATAGCAGCGCAACTCCTCATTCTTGTTCGCCTTCACGTCCAGGGAATCCCTCAAGCAACTGCTTTACTCGCTTTTCAGCACCCTCAGCCGTGCGCGGATCGCCGCCCATTTGAAGATCCGCGTTTAGCCAAACCAAATCTCCAGTTTCTACTTCGATTAAACCCGCCATGCCGGTGTGTTCACCTGATGTGACACCAATGCCTCCTAATAAGCCGACCACTTGAAGCATTTTTCTGCCTGTAGAACCGTAGGCATCACTTGTTCGGATGAGAAGTATGTAATCAAAGCCTTCCAACGCGGGAATGTCCTTTAAGCCTGTTCCGACACTCCACGAAAATGTTTCCTCTTTCTTTTTGCTGGGTAGTCTATTCCCATGAAAGAACTGAAATTCGACTACAGAACCAGCAACTGCGCCAAAAAGATGGTTATAACGCCTAAGGCTATCAGCATCAGGCGTGACATTTAGATCCAATCGGATAACTTCATTTCCAACATTCTGGAGAGATTTGCTTAGTTCCGCCTCGATGTTTTCGCGAGCCTGCTCGGTCCAATCCGCGTTGGGTTCGAACATTCCACCTGTCGATTGTTCACCGACACGTACTCGCGGATCAAGTAACGCTATGCGAACTGAGTCGGGGTTGAGAAAGAAGCCTTCCTTAGCGCCGGTTTTTTCTTGGGCAAGCGCAAGTGGAGTTGAAATGAGCAAGGCCAATAATGTAAACACTCCGAAGACTATTCTAATCATGCTTTTAAATTCCCCTTTTCCCCTCGCATAATCAACAACAGGCGTACGAAATTTGTTTCGCCACCGGTCACGAAGGTTCATTCTCTATCAGACTATAATGAATTGATTCAAGAGTGTCCTATCTGGTTCTGCTGTGTAAAATTACGTTCAGAAAAATCTAGTTCAATTGATTTAGATTACTTGATCGGGCTCAACATTTTTGAGTGGTAGCGTGCGGATTCCGTGTGCGTTTCTGGATTCTATCTTCTCAAAAATTGATAGCTCAATTATCATTGATTCTATGATCCTGCCGATTCTTATCGCCATCGTTCCCGTTGGCCAATCTTTTCAATGCACGCCCGTACGCGTTTGGGATGGAGATGGTCCTATTTGGTGCTCGGAAGGCCCAAGGGTTCGGTTATCCGGCATAGCGGCGCGCGAAATGGATGGGACGTGCATTAAGAACCACCCTTGTCCAGAGGCTTCTGCAGAGGAAGCTAGGGATACTTTGGTTGATTTGGTGGGAACGCCAACAGGTAGGTCAAGGGAAGGGCATGTCGAGGTTTCGGGACCTGAACTCCGTTGTCAGTCCCTTGGTTCTGCAGGAGGTAATCGTACGGCAGCTTGGTGCGTATCGCCGGTATTCGGAGATTTGTCGTGTGCAATGATTCAGTCAGGCACTGTTTTGAAGTGGTCTCGGTATTGGGGGTCACATCGATGCTAAATGACTGATTTGACTCAACAGGCTTTCCTTGTCAGGCTCTTCGCAAGTAGGGGATTGGCTATGCGGTGGATGTTTGTTGCAGTCATATTTGAGATCATGGCGCTCGCGATGCCAGTTTCGCCCACGATGGCGCATGGAGGCAGGCTAGCTGCCGACGGCTGCCACAACGACCGGCAAAATGGCGGACGCCATTGCCACCGAGGAAATTCTCAGTCGCCCGTTAGTACGACGCCAAGCGGAAATGTATATTATCCGAATTGCTCAGCAGCGCGCTCGGCTGGTGCTGCGCCGATCAGACGCGGGCAACCGGGTTATGGAACGCATCTGGACCGGGATAGAGATGGGATAGGGTGCGAGTAAATTCCGATACTGGTGCTTGGTAATTTGAATCGGCTACCTGAGGTTATGCGCAGGGTAAATTTCACCTGTATTTTCCATACTCGTTCCATACGGGTGATTATTTTAGGACCTAAGTCATTGAAATATTGGTGCACCCGAGAGGATTCGAACCTCTGGCCTCTGCCTTCGGAGGGCAGCGCTCTATCCAGCTGAGCTACGGGTGCCGGGGCGTTGTTTCGCCGGATGCGCATGTAGCAGCGGATTTGCCGCTTTGCCAACAGATTATTCCATGTCCGGAAAATCCCGCCGGCTGCAGCGCTAGTCCTGGCTTTTCTCTTTCGGAATTTTCTCGATTTTCTGGAATTTTCCGAGACCGCAGGCACCGCGCGTGTCGAGGCGGCCGCCGGTCTGGCTGAGCACATGAATGATGTCGACATTGCACAGCCGGTTGGTCGAGGTCTTGTAGGAGAAGGCTTCTTCAAAGCCGAGGCCGCTGCATTTGTTGGGCAGCCTGTTGCGATAGATGTCGCCGTTGCGCATCTTGAAATCGATGGTCTGGTCGTCGATCACATCGGTCGATCGGATGCTGGAGCGCATGATACAGCTTTCCGGCTCGCCAATTTCGCGAATTTCATATTTGTCATCGTCCGAAGCTCTGTCGGCGGCAAAGGCGGCGCTGCCGGCGGCGAGGACCGAGGCGAGGATGAGAGGGGTCTGAAAGCGCATAGTCGTCTCCTGCGGATGGTTTCCATCTTGGGCTTCAGTTTACATTGAATCACATTTCGCGAAGCTGAATATCATCCGCAATATTACGGGGTTCCCGTCCAGCCTTCCGGTGCCGGTGTCTTCTTTTTGAAGCGGCACAGATCGGCAACCGTACAGCGCCAGCATTCCGGCTTGCGCGCCTTGCAGATATAGCGGCCATGCAGGATCAGCCAGTGATGGGCGTGGACGCGAAAGGGCGCAGGGGTCTGCTTCTCCAGCTTTTTCTCCACCGCCAGTACCGTCTTGCCGGGCGCCAGGCCGGTGCGGTTGCCGACGCGGAAGATATGCGTGTCGACCGCGAAGGTCTCGGCACCGAAGGCGCAGTTCATCACCACATTGGCCGTCTTGCGCCCGACACCGGGCAGCTTGACCAGCGCGTCGCGGTCCGCCGGAACCTCGCCGGCATAGTCGGCGATCAGCATTTCCGACAGCGCGATTACATTTTTCGCCTTGGTGTTATAGAGCCCGATTGTCTTGATATGTTCCTTCAGCCCGTCGAGTCCGAGGTCGACCATCTGCTGCGGCGTCTTGACCTCGGCGAACAATCGCCGGGTCGCCTTGTTGACGCCGATGTCGGTCGACTGCGCCGATAGCGCCACGGCGACCACCAGCTGATAGACATTGCCATAGTTGAGCTCGGTTTCGGGCGCGGGATTGTCGGCGGCGAGGCGGGAATAGAATTCGAAGATATCGGCTTTTTTCATGCGCGCCGTCATGGCCGTTCGGCGATCAAAATACAATCGCCTGGCGGCTGGTGCCGTGGGAGCCGGCGGCGGATGGCAACCGGGATCGCCGGCGAACTGGCCTTATTGGGAGGTTCGGCGCTCGTCGAACCATTGCCGCATGATCGCCGATTGGCAGCCGGTAAAGCCGAACGTGCCAACCACCGAGCAGCTGTCCGGGCGACCGGGGCGGGCGGCTTCGTCATGCGAGGCAACGGTGGAGGACCAGCTCTGTTCGCCTGCCTGCTCCTCTTTGCTTTCGCGCAATTCGGGGGGAATGCGATAGCGTTCCGATTCGGGGCGCTGGGCGCAAACGACAATCTCGTCACCTTCCGCCTCGGGACATTCGTCGTCGCCGAAGGTTACGAGAATGTTGATCCGCTCCGGCGTGTCGAGCTCGGGGGTCGGGTCGGCAACCGCGCCGACCGACCAGAGCAGGGCCGTGATGGCGATCAGGCCGGTGGTTGCGAAGTTTCTGGAGGACATGATTTCCGGCCTTTTTCCTTGTCCCGCCCCGTCGACGGTGACCCCCCGGTCCTTCCGGCCATAACTAGAAATATGTTGCGCTTTACTGAATGAATTGTGGGCAAATGTGAGGATGGCACAGCAGTTTTGGCGAGCAGAAGGCGCCTGGATCAGGGCCGCGCAATCATCCCGCCGTCGAGCGCCAGCGTCTGGCCGATCATCCAGGAGGATGCGCGCGAGCAGAGATAGAGAGCGGTGCCGGCGATATCCTCCGGCGCGCCCATGCGGCCACGCGGGATCTGCGAGAGCGCCATTTTCGTCATGCCGTCATTCTCGACAATCTGCTTGGTCATATTGCTCGGGAACAAGCCGGGCGCGATCGCGTTGACGTTGATATTATATTGGGCGAGATCGGTGGCCAGATGTTCGGTCAGCTTGATCACGCCGGATTTGCTGGCGGTATAGGCATAGGTCGGCATGCCCGAATTGCGGATGCCGTTGATCGACGCGATATTGACCACCCGCGCCGGTTCGTCGGCGCTGCCGGAGGCTTTCAGGAGCGGCAGGAATTTCTGGGTGGCGAAGAAGATCGACTTGATATTGATGTCCATCACCTTGTCCCAGCCCGATTCCGGGAAATCCTCGATCGAGGCGCTCCAGTTCGCACCGGCATTGTTGATCAAGATATCGATCTTCTCTTCGCGTTCGCCGATCGCCGCGACCAGCGCCTCAATACCCTCGACCTTCGACAGGTCGGCCGGGATCGCGATACATTCGCCCATTTCGGAGAGTTCGGCGGCCATCGCCATCAGCCGCTCTTCCTTGCGGGCGGTGATATAGACCCTCGCGCCATTTTCGATCAGGCCGCGCGCCATCATCGCGCCGATGCCGCTGGAGCCACCGGTGACCACAGCCACTTTACCCTGGACATCAAATAAGCTCTTCATCGACACGCCCGTTCTCCCGTTAATTCACAAGCTGCCACCCCTTTCACATTGCCCCGGAAAAGTCCACGCGTGACTGGTGCGGCGGGTGGCGAACGATATCGTTGCTGCGGGTGGTGCGCTCAGTCGCCCTGAACCCGGTCGATCATGTCCATGAAATCCCGCGCCGAATTGCGATCGGCCTCGTCCTCGAAGGCTTTGTCGAGATCCAGATGGGTGCCGAGCATATAAAGCACTGCCCATAGAGCAAAGCGCCGTCCCCGATCCTTTTCCAGACCGAAGTCGACGCGCATATGTTCGATACCCGCGTCCATCGCTTCCGGCTGGATGGCGGCAAGGTCGGCGGTGCCGAAATAGCGTTGCAACTGGTCATTAAAATCCATCGGGCGGGCTTATGCTGTCCGGTGGATATTGGCAAGCCGGGTGACCGAGACGGCGCCCGGATCTGCGGATGGCGCGCAGGGAACAGGGACGGCTTCCCCCCTCCACCGGGAACGGATCGCCACCTCGCGCGTATTCTGGGCATGGGGACAAGAAAGACAGCGACAGAGATTTTTTCCTGGACGACAATTGGCCTCTCGCTGGCGCTGCTGGCGGGCATGGCGCTTGGTGACCTGACCCGCCAAGCGATGCACGCCCGTCTCTACGCCCCGCTCGCAGCCGATCCGGTCGAGCGCTATGCGCTCGGGCAAAATGCCTACAAGATGCCCCATGTGCCGGCCAGAACAACCCCGGTGCAGCCTGCGCACCATACCGGCGCGGGCTATGAGATCGGCCGTTATCAGAAGGGCGTCCGCATTCTGGCGCCGCAGGAACCGGCCCGCAAGGCCGACCGGCTAAGGGTGCAGCGGCTGCAGGCCTGGAGCGAGGGGGCTTCCGGCTCGGATACCGGCTATCCGGAGGTTGCGGGCGAGGGGAAGGAGCCTAGGGACGTCTATGCCCCTATCAATGTCGGCGCTGTCAGGGATGCGCCAGAAATGGCGGCCATGTCGGCTAGCGGAGCTTAGCGGGACCGGAGCAACCGGTTCTATTCGCAAGCGGTGCTCTACAGTCCAAGAACCCCGTCCATTCCGTAGCGCCCGGTGCTCTGTTCAAGCAGCCAGCCAGCCGCCTTCACGGCCCCCCGCGCGAAGATCATCCGGTTTTCCGCCCGGTGGGTTAGTTCGATCCGTTCCTCGTCGCTCGCCAATATGACCGTATGATCGCCGGCGACCGATCCGCCGCGCAATGCCGCAAAACCGATCGCGCCCTTACTGCGCGCGCCGGTGATGCCGTCGCGGCCGCTTTCGCTGTTGTTGGTCAGATCAATGGCGCGCCCCCGCGCCGCTGCTTCGCCCAGTAATTTCGCGGTGCCGCTGGGGGCGTCGACCTTGTGGCGGTGGTGCATTTCGACGATTTCGATATCCCAGTCGTCGCCCAGCCGGCTCGCCGCCTGCTCCACCAGCGCCGCCAGCATATTGACTCCGAGCGAGGTGTTGCCGGTCTGCAGCACGGGGATTTGGATCGCGGCCTCGTCGATGGCGGCATGATGCGCTTCTTCCAGACCGGTGGTGCCGATGACGATCGGCTTGCCGGCAGCCACGCAGGCATCGAGCGTTGCCTGCAGCGCTTTCGGTGAGGAGAAGTCGACCAGCACGTCGCTTGCCGCCACCAGCGCCGTCACATCATCGCCCTGATCCGCGCCGCCGGCGTGGCTGTGGCCCGCTTCCTCTATCGCCGCGAACAGCGCCTGTCCCATGCGGCCCTTGCTGCCGATAATTCCGATGGCTGTCATGTTGGGGTCCCTGTCTTTGGTCCTGTTGTGCGACACTCTCTAGCCGCTCGTGTCGAGCGAAGTCGAGACACGTTGGAATGAAATTTCTCGCGCCTGCGCCCCACATGCTTCTCGACTTCGCTCGAAGCGAACGGTTATGGGGGCCGAATGCTGCAAAGATTCAACAATATCGTCATCCTCACCGGCGCCGGCGTTAGCGCCGAGAGCGGGGTCGCCACCTTTCGCGGGCCGGATGGCCTGTGGGAGGGGCACCGGGTCGAGGATGTCGCGACGCCCGAGGCCTTTGTCCGCGATCCCGATCTGGTGCAGAAATTCTACGACGAGCGCCGCGCCAAGCTGAAGACGGTGGAGCCCAATGCCGCGCATCAGGCGCTGGCAAGGCTCGACCAGACCTGGGCGGGCGAACTGCTGCTGGTGACGCAAAATGTCGATGACCTGCACGACCGCGCCGGTTCGCAGCGCCTGTTGCATATGCACGGCGAGCTGAACCGCGCCTGGTGTCTGGCCTGCGATGCGCGCTCGCCGTTCGACGGGGATATGGCTTCCGGCCCGCCCTGTCCTGCCTGTGGTCAGACCGGAAGCCTGCGGCCCGACATCGTCTGGTTCGGTGAAATGCCCTATCAGATGGAACGGATCGAGCAGGCGCTGCGTTCATGCGATCTGTTCGTGTCGATAGGCACATCGGGCGCGGTCTATCCGGCCGCCGGCTTCGTCCAGACCGCGCGCTATCACGGCGCTCGCACGCTGGAGATGAACCTCGATCCGTCGGAGGGCAGTTTTCATTTCCACGAAAGCCGGATGGGCAGGGCAGGCGAGCTGGTGCCCGACTGGGTCGAACAGGTCCTGTCGCACGGGCTGTGTTGAGATGGCGTCAATGCGAGGCAGCTGCCACTGCGGCGCGGTGCTAATCACCGTCCCGTCCCCGCCCGAACAGGTGACGCGCTGCAACTGCTCGCTGTGCCGCATGACCGGCTGGATCGGCGGCTACTGGCATCCCGATGAGGTGACGATAGAAGCGCAGCCCGATGCGCTGAACCCTTATGTCCAGGGCGACAGGATGATCACCACATGGAATTGCGCCCGCTGCGGCACGCCTGGCCACTGGACCCCGCGGACCGCGCCGCCCGAACGCATGGGCGTGAATATGCGGATATTCGATAGCCAGGAGTGGCGCCATCTGCCGGTTCTGGACGTTGACGGCGCGCGCTTCTAGCCACGCGCGGCGTAAAGACTCTTCTTTTCAATATGATAATGGTTCGTTAAGCCAATTGCAGCTTCGCCGTTGATTACAGTTGTCGCGGCAACCGGACATCGAACTAGCGACAGGGAGTAAAATTATGAACGAGAATGAGCAAAAGCCTGCTGGCCGGATCGGGAAAAGAAGATATGAAAAGCCGACCCTTGTCCTGTTGAGCGATCCGACGAGGGTTGAAGGAAAGACTTTCTCGCGCACCTACGAGGGCACGTCTGCGGGTCGCGGTTTCGGAGTCAGCTAGCTGATAGCGCCCGTGGCGCCATTTGTACGGCCCGAGCGCGTTGTATGCAACTCGGTCTGTCGAGCGGACAAGACCGGTCGGTCGACCTCCGGGTGATGGAGAATTTCGCTGTCTTTCAACCGCACCAGATACGGAGCCTGACATTGCGAAAGTTTTCCATCTGCCTGCTCTCGACAATCTGCGCCTTGGTGCTGGCTCCCGCTGCTGTTGGACAGCAGCCTGGCAGTAGCGGCGATCAGGCGACGGCCAATAGACTGGCGGGCCGCTACAGCCTCGCCGGGGTGATGGAAACCGCGGCGCAACTGCAGCTGGCGGCAGATGGCAGCTATAAATGGGTGCTGATGGTCGGCAATCTCGACCTCTATAGCGAAGGCCGCTGGACCCAGGCGGACGGGCAGGTTGTTCTCGGCCCGCACCGATTCGGCAAGGACCGGCCGGTTTTTGCGCTGGGGGCATCCTATCCCTGGGGTGACGAAGAAAGAGAGTCCGCTCATGGCCGCGATATGATCCGTCTGCAGAATCGCGCGAAGTGGCAATGCGCCTTCCTCGACAATGGCGGCTATTATGCGTCTTCCGGCGCTGATAATTCGCAGGAAGATATGACCCCGGCGCAGCGCTATAAAGTCGCTGTCGCCAGCGAACAGGAATTGCGGGCCGCTTATGAGCGGGCAATCGACGCCTATTTCGCCCGTGACCGGTCCGATCCCGATGACAGTCTGGAGGTTTCCGCGCGCACGGCGAGACGAAACTGGGGCCATGCGGTCGCAGTGCTAGCCAAGAGCGCGCGGGCGGCGGGCAAGACCGCCCGCTATCAACCGCCATCGCTGCCCGCCGACTGTTTCTTCCTGTCCGACTACCGGCCCGAATATGCCGGCGATCAAACGGGGCCCTGGATCGACTGGCGCGACGGTGTCGGCATTTGGGTCAACCGGCGCGAGCGGCCCGACGCTCGGCTGGATATCGATGCCGCCTTCACTTTCGCCGACGGTGGTGTCGAGACGGCCAGCAGCCATGAACTGGGTTTCGCCTTTGTCCCCGCGACCGCCAATCGCCAGCTGAAGGCGATCAGCCTGACCCTGCGGCACGACGGTGGCGAATATTCTTCCCGCTTTGAGCTTGCGCCGGACCCCGATGCGCGGGTTCATGAAGTGAAGCTGGACCGCAGGGTTTTGATAAAGCCGCCGTTCGAGCAGCTCCGGCTGAATATTAGCGGCGACCGGCTGGTGCCGGCGGATGGCAGCGGCGGCGCCTATATCAGGCGTGACTGAATATGCGACGGGCCCCGCCCGCTACAGAGGCGGAACGGGGCCCGTGAATGGTTCTGGCTCTAGCCCGCCGACGGCCGGTGCGCGTCATCGGACCAGTCCTGCCGTGCTGCCCATTGCTCGAGCGTTTCAAATTCGACCTCCGGCAGGCGCCGGTGCATGTAATCGGTGTTGACCAGAAACGGCTGGGTCGGGGAATCATTATTATAATGATAGAAGGACGCGATAAAGTCGCGCATCGGCTGTTTCTCTTCTTCCGCCATCGAATCGCCCAGAGCGTCGACCAGCAGCGCACCGAATTCTTCCGGTGTGCAGGGATCATATCTTATTTCCCGGCCGAACACGCGCGACAGGGCCTCGGTCACCTCGGTCGGTTTCAGCGCCTGCGGGCCGCCGATATTCATCCAGGCGCCTTCCAGATCGGGACGGGCCAGCGCCGCCGTCATGCATTTTCCGACATCGTCGAGGCTGATCCAGTTGGCCGTCAGATGGGGCTTGTGCGCATAGACATAGCGATCTTCATGGACAATGAAGGGGCGCGCCCAATTGGTCAGCAGATTGTCCATGAACAGCACCGATCCAAAGACCGTCGCCGGTATGCCGGTGCGGAACAGGGCGTTGATCGCCGGGGTGTTCTCGCCGTAGCTATGGGCTTCACCGGGCTGATCGGGAATCCAGCCCGACGTGTTCCAGACAAACCGGTCAAGGCCGGCCTCGAGTGCCGCCGAACCCAACTTGGCGACCAGCTCCGCGCGATTGCCGGGCGATTGCAGGGGATGGGTGTAGAACACCGCGTCCGAGCCTTCCAGTGCCGGCACAAATGTGGATTCGTCGGACAGATCAATGATCCGGGTCTCATCGGCGACATTGCTGCCGCCAAGGTCGGGGTTTTCGCTGCGCGAAAGGGCCCGGACCTTGTGCCCGGCCGCGGCCAGCTGTCTCATTTGCGCGAGACCCTGTCGTCCGGTTGCGCCCACTACGGATACCAATGCCATCAATCTCTCTCCTGTTTTATTTTCTAGGAGGAAAATCTAGGCGCGCGGCTGTGCTCTCTCAATGCATCAATTAGTCAGGGGGCTGGCACTGCCCTTTTGCGGAGCGCCCTCTACAGATGCTTGGTCACGAACAGAAAGATGATCCACAGCGCCAGCGCCACCATCGTCAGCCAGGTCGCCACCACGCCCAGCTGGCGAAAGCGCGGCGAGCCGCCCCTGTGATGCTGGGCCATGCCGACAATATGGGCAACCCGGCCGATCAGGAAGACCGCGGCGATAATCGTGATGCCGATATGATGGGCATTGGCGAGTTCGAGGATCGCGAGCATGATCAGGAAGATCGGCGCATGTTCGGACAGATTGGCATGGGTGCGCCGGGCGGCGAGAAGATCGGGATTGTCGCCATCACCAAAGCCGATCTGATTGGCGAAGCGCACCTTGACCGTGGCATAGGCGCAATAGATCAGCAGCAGCGCACAAATCGCGGCGGCGAGGCCGGTTACCGGTAATGTCATGATATTCCTCCCTGTGTTTTTTCCGTCCTAGCCGATTTTCGGCAAAGCGCAAATTGCGGGGAGGGGAGCTTGTGCGTCAGTCCGTTTTTTCCCGGCGCGATTGGCTGGAGTGAAATGGAACGCGCGAAAAGTTCGTGCATTTCGTCAATAGACGCTACACCAACGAACAAACGAACCGAAAAAGGAAATTGATATGCGCGCATGGGCCCTGAAGAGTCGTCCCGCCGGTACCCCGGTGGCTGATAATTTCCAGATGGTAGAGTCAGCGGATGCTCCGCTTGCCGAAGGCGAATTTCGCATCACAAATAGCTGGCTGTCGGTTGATCCCTATATGCGCGGACGGATGAATGACGTGAAAAGCTATGCGCCCCCGTTCGGTATCGGCGAGCCGATGACCGGCGGCGCGGTTGGCACGGTGACCGAAAGCAACAACGCCGATTATCCGGTCGGATGCAAAGTGCTGCATATGGCGGGTTGGCGCGACACCGCTGTCGCTGGCGGCAGCAATCCTCCAGCAGGCGGAATGCCACCGGTGAAGCTTCCCGATCTCGGTGTTCCCGATCAACATTGGCTGTCCGTCATCGGCATGCCCGGAGGCACAGCCTGGTTCGGCCTGCTGAAAGTCGGCGCGGCCAAGGAAGGGGAAACTGTCTTTGTATCGGCGGCGGCTGGTGCGGTTGGCTCAACCGTGACCCAGATAGCAAAGGCCAAAGGCATGACCGTCATCGGGTCAGCCGGTGGCGCAGGAAAATGCGCATGGGTCAAAGAAATCGGCGCGGATGCCTGCATCGACTACAAGGCCGGTCCGGTATTGCCGCAATTGCGCGCAGCCTTGAAGGAACTCGGAAAATCCGGCGTTGATGTCTATTTTGACAATGTCGGCGGCGAACATCTCGATGCGGCGCTTGCCTGCTCCAACGAACGCGCCCGTGTGGCGATTTGCGGGATGATTGACGTTTACAACGATCAAAAGCCGCAATCGATGCAATATCTGACCATGATCATTGGCCTGCGCATAAAGATCGAGGGCTTTCTCTATCCCGATTTCGCCGCGCAAGTGCCCGAGTTCAATGCCGATATGGCGCAACTGATTGCATCGGGTGCCGTCAAGGGCCGCGAGACAGTGATGGAGGGACTGGAGAAAACACCGGACGCGTTCATCGGGCTGTTTACCGGCGCGAATACGGGCAAAATGCTGGTCAAGATTTAGGGCTCCGGTGAAAGGGGGTAGCTGAGATGACACCTAAGCCGCTGCGCAAAATATATTGTCGCATGGTGGCTGGCAGTTCCGCCCTTGCGGCGATAACCCTCGTCCAGGCTACTCCCGCCCTTGCTACCGAAGCGCCAGACATCTCGATTTGCGATGACCTGCCCATTGATGCAGAAATCACGGCAGCGCGCGTAGATCCCGTCGCGCTGCCAGCCGACTGGGAGGGTTTCGCCACGTCTTCGCGCAACTGGATCGCGATATGGACCGAGCATAGCAGGACCTATTGCGTGGAAACCGCATGGATGTTCGAAGCCACCAATTTCGAGCGATTTGGCGAACGCTTCCTCGGTTTTGACTGGATCGGTCTTGAGGCTTTTGGCTATGTACTGATCGACCGGGCCCGTCAGGGCCGCGAGATCGATACAGGCTCCAGACCGCTTTTTTCACCCGACGGTAGCAAATTTGCCACGTTGCAAAGGTCCGATGCAAACTATGGCGGTTTTGAAGGCTTTGCGATCTGGCAAACCCACGGAAACAGGCTTGAACCCTATATTGTCAATGCCGGGCCGCCGCTCTATCCGATGTACGATTGGCGGATAGACCGCTGGGAAGGGGAGCATTGCCTCCATATTTCAGCCGTCCCCTATGACCGTTTTGAAGGCAAGTGGGAAATCCTTCCAGGCGTCCCACGAGACCATTATGTGTCCAGCGCTTCCAATGACTGGCGAATTTTGGAAGGTGTGGAATGCGAAATGGGGGATCGCCCTTGAACGCTTCGCTGACGTTTTGCGGTTGGTTCATCGCCAGTGCCACATCCGCAGCGCTATCCGCCGGGGGCGTGTCGGCCAGCGAGCCTGCGGCAATTGACTGGAAAACGGCCACAGCCGGTTTCGCGGAAGGAGAGCAGATGTCTCCGATGGTCTTCAACATGAAGGACGCCGCCCGCTGCAGCGGGCGCTGGATGGTCCACGCCGGAGCGATCCATTACGGCACCTTCCCGGAAACGGTTGTGGACGCCTTCATTGACCAATTGCAGCTCCCCGCTGCCGTAAACGCGGTCGATTTTTTCATCACGGAGGATCGCGACCATCCCGCCGCTCGTGATGCCTCCGACGAGGCCGATCGCCTGATGGGGCTTGCATTGGCGGGCGATGCAACGGCAGCGCACATCTATTTCAACAATCTCGGCCTGTGTTCGACCCAGCCTGAAATGGTGCAAGACGGGAAACCCGTGGCGATAGATGCGGCAGCGACGACCCAACAACAGGCAGAAGCATCGCCAATCGAAATTCCATCCGGCGATTTCGATGAACCTGTAAACCAGCGGAGGCTGGCCTTTATCGAATTATTCGTTAAGCGATTGCGCGACGGCGCGCCGGTTGCCGATCTGCTTAAGCCACAGATATCCTACGTTTATACGGTGAAGCACGACTGTGGAGCTGCAACGACCGGCTATGTTGACTTGCTGCCCGCCGCCGATGTCGACAACGGGTTTCCCTTTGAAGCCACATACACCTGGGAAAACCCGGATTGCACGGTGCCGACTGAGCTTGATTCAGTAGAAGCCTTCAACCTGACGGAAACCATGTCAGACTGGAACCGGATAGAAGCCGCCGCCGATGATCACAATTTCGACGTATTCTTCTTATCGGACAGAGCGAGAAACGACTATCTGCTCATAAGCATCGAACCTTATGGCAAAGGTTATGCCGTCTCGAAAATCGAATATCGGGGCGAGATTCCCTGACAATCAACGGCGATCGCTTTGTTGATCCCGCCATGTGGCGGATAACGTAACAATAATATCCGACATACGCGTACGACAGCAAGGGGGGGGGCGGAAGTCGCTATTTCAGCCATCCCATATGGCAACAGCTTTTGAATTCAGCAGGACCGGCAAGTCTGTGGCCGATCAGGTCGAGGACCTGACTATGCCAGCGCTGATCAGGCTTTAGGGGGCGTGCCACAGCTTTTGCAATGCGGGTCCTTGGGCAGGTTGATGCTGCGCATCGCGGGGGCAAGGCCATCGAATAGCTGGAGTTTTCCGGCGGGGTCCCGGCCGAATCCGGTGATCACGCGGATCGCTTCCATCGCCGCGAAGCTGCCCATCAGGCCGACCATTGCGCCGAGAACGCCAACTTCACTGCAATTGTCGCAATCATCGGGGTCGAGCGCGTCGCCGACGAAACAGCGGTAGCAGGGCTTGTCCTCTTCCCAGCCGCGGAACGTGCCAAGCTGTCCCTGGAACTGCCCGATTGCCGCGGAAACCAGCGGAATATGGTGCCGGAGCGAAATGTCGGAAACCAGCAGGCGGGTCTGGTAATTGTCCGATCCGTCGATGATCGCGTCGAAGGGTGCAAAAAATGCTGCGCTGTCCTCTTTCAAATGCTGCGCGGTAAGTCTTTGATTTATAGGATTTACTTCAATGTCGGGGTTGATCCGCTGTGCAGCAACTTTGGCAACATCGACTTTTGCGCTTCCGACATCATTTTCGGTAAACAAAACCTGCCGCTGCAGATTCGAGAGGGAAACGATATCATCGTCAAAAATGGTCAGCGCGCCAATTCCCGCAGCCGCCAGATATTGAATCGCCGGACAACCGATGCCGCCCGCTCCGACAATCAGAATATGCGCGCCGAGTATCTTTTTCTGCCCCGCCCCGCCAATATCGCGCAACACAATATGGCGCGCGTAGCGGTCGAGCTGTTCGTCAGAAAGGTCCAATAGCCTACCAGTAGAATTTCAAGACGCTGCGTCGCCAAGCGGGTTTCTTGTCGGGTGTCGATTGCATGTTATTCTTGCCGATCCGGGCAAAATAGCGGGCGACATATTCTTCCAAGGCCGGACATTGGATGGAAATCGGCGTCACCTGGCGGAGACTCCTCTTGCCATCCACCAACAGCAGGACCTGGACAAAATAATTTTCCCCATCGAACAGCTTTTCTGTAGGTGTGCAACCGTCGGTCAGCTTTTTCGCTTCCAGCGATTCCTTGTAGCTATACTCCGGCTTTCGTCTGAATTCCGCTGCCGGCACGGCGCGTAGATCGTCGGGTACCGGCGGGATTGCGGAACTGGCGACCGAACCGGTCTGCAGTGCTGCCGCGAGTATTAGAGTCGAAATACTCATTTTCTACACTCCCGTTGATCCAAAGCCACCTTCTCCTCGCGCAGTCTCGTCGAGTCGGTCAACCTCTTTGAGAATGCCGCGCTGGACAGGTGCGACGACTATCTGGGCGATGCGGTCGCCGCGCTGGACAACGAAGTCCTTCTCGCCGTGGTTGATCAGGATGACTTTCAGCTCGCCGCGATAGTCGCTGTCGATGGTGCCCGGGGTGTTGGGAATGCTGACCCCTTTTTTCAGCGCCAGTCCCGAGCGGGGCCGGACCTGGATTTCATAGCCGTGAGGAATGGCAAAGGCGAAGCCAGACCCGATCAGGCCCCGCCCGGCCGGTGCGATCGTGAGATCTTCCGCTGCCCGTATATCCATTCCGGCCGAACCGCTGGTTTCATAGGAAGGCAAAGGAAGGTCGCCGGCGTGGTCCAGCCGCTTGACGGCAATATCGACGGGTTCGAACATCAGGATATTTCCTCGCTGATTTTGGTGACTATACGCCGGGCCACTTCCGGTTTCGGAAGGCGATCCCATATCTCGCTGCCCGACTGGGTGACGATGTGAACGCTATTGTCAGCGCCGCCCATCACGTCTCCGGACACATCATTGGCGACAATCCAGTCGCACCCCTTCTTTGCCAGTTTTGCCTTGGCATGTTCTGCTATATTCTCGGTCTCGGCGGCGAAGCCGACAAGCAGGCTGGGCCGCTGCCGGTGGCGCGCCAGGCCGGCCAATATGTCGGGATTTTCTGTCAGCCTGAGCGGTGCAGGTGCGGCTCCCTTTTTCTTGATTTTCTGCTCGGACTGGCTGTCTGCGCGCCAGTCGGCGACGGCCGCAACCATGATAGCAACATCGGCGGGTAGGGCGTCGTGCACCGCCTTTTCCATCTCGACCGCAGTCTCGACATCAATTCGCGTGACGCCAGCAGGCGTTGTCAGATGTACGGGGCCAGCGACCAAGGTCACCTGTGCGCCGGCTTCTGCGGCAGCGGCGGCAATGGCAAATCCCTGACGGCCAGAAGAGCGGTTGGCGATATAACGGACCGGATCGATCGGTTCATGGGTCGGGCCGGCCGTGATCAGCACATGCTTGCCGCGCAATGGACGATGCCGGTCGGGAGCAAAGGCAGGCTGTCCGTCGAGCGGGTTTTGACCCGGATCGGGCGCTGTCGGAGTTTGTGATCCCAGTATCGCACCGATTTCCGCCATGATTGCTGCAGGTTCCGGCAAGCGTCCGGGACCATATTCGCCACAAGCCATATCGCCTTCATCCGGATGCATCACGAGAATCCCGTCGGAACGGAGCTGTTCGATATTCCGCTGGGTCGCGGCGTGCTGCCACATCCGTACATTCATAGCCGGGACCGCCATGACCGGTGTATCGGTTGCCAACAACAAGGTCGTCGCCAGATCGTCGGCAACGCCGCCCGCCATTTTGGCCAGCAAATTTGCGGTAGCGGGACAGACGACCACCAGATCGGCTTCGCGGCTAAGCTGGATATGACCCATTTCCGCTTCATCTTTCAGCGACCAGAGCGTGGTGTGCACTTCGTTTTCCGACAAAGCTGCCAGCGTCATCGGCGTGACAAATTGTGCTCCGGACTCCGTCAGCACGCATCGGACGGTCATCCCTGCCTTTCGGATTAGGCGAATAAGCTCCGCTGCCTTGTAGGCGGCAATTCCACCACCGATTATCAACAGTATATGTTTGGGCTTTTGCATAGCGCTGCCTTCTGCATTTTGGTTGATCGCCATGCAACACATTTGATTATCGCGGCAGCCTTTGATATCTGACCGACAACGAAAACAGCGGGTCGCATTCCAAATTGCCATCGGGAGGCGGGACATGGATTCCAGATCACTGATAACGACGATCGCTATCGCCCCGATGCTGGTTTTTGCGGCATGTTCCGGCGCTGCCGACAGGACGGATCGGCAAGACGATGTCACGGTCAGTGAATCGGTGGAAGACTCTCTGGATGCCGGGGATGCTGTTGTAGATGCAATGGATGAGGCAAGCGACGAGGCTGCCGCTGACGCTTTCGAAGATGCGGCTGAGGCTGCTGCAGATGCCGTAGCCGAAGAGAGGACCGGCGTTAGTGAAGCGGCGGAAGAAGATCCGATCCGCAATGCTGCCGGGCAGTCGGTCGATGTTTCGCCTGTGCAGACCATCTGGTGCGGTGATGTTCGTAAACGCGTTCCGGCCGGACTCTGCGAGGATTATCGCGATCAGATTGCGGATCTTGATCAGGGGATTGCGGCATTTGATCCGCCGCGCGACATGGTGAAAGGACAAGCTAGCGAAGTCCGTCTGGCGATCGGGCCGGAGGAAGAAGAGTTGCGCATCAAATCGCTGGCGGGTGACCAGGGCATGGCGGCAACTGCAGGCATCGAAATTGGCGCGAAGATGCGCGCGAGATTGACCGGACGCGCGTTCGACATAGATCCGGATATTCCGGTCGATCTCGAGATGGGCCGTTCACGGCGCAAAGTGTGGGCTTGGGATGTCACTCCGAAAAGGGAAGGCACTCATCCCTTGTCCGCCGAAATCACTGTTCTTGCAACCGACGGAACGATTCTTAACCGCTATCCGAGCGATCTGATCAGGGTCAATGTTACCGTCTCGCAAAGTGAGGCCCGGGAGATTGCCAGAGCTGAACGGGCCAAAAAGCGGGCAGAGGCTGAACAAGAGGTGGGTTTCTGGACTAGAATGGCCAAGCTGCTGCTCGAATTCTGGTGGGCCGCGCTTGCCCTGCTGAGCGGTATAATCGGCGGCTGTTTTTATCTGAGAGACAAGCTGCGGAACGCCAAGGCCACACCGCCACCGGCGTGAAATCAGACGTTAGTGTAAAGCCAAACTGCACCGGCTCCGGCAGCGGCAGCAACAACCGTCGTCAGGGCATAACGCCAGAATTCTCCGCTTCCGCCTCTTTTCCGTTTTTCCCAGATCAATTCGACATCAGCCACAGGCGGTGGTGGTGGCGCACCGCCCTGGCGGGGGAGTTGGGCATCTAACCGACGAACGATATCGGGAAGCATCAACAGCGTGTCGACATCCGCATTAATCCGGTCGGCGATCGCGGCCTCAGGTCCCAGTTCGCCGCGGATCCATTCCTTCACGTAGGGGCCGCTGGCATCCCACATGTTGATCGTCGGATTGAGGTCGGTGGCGATGCCCTCGACCATCACCATCGTCTTTTGCAGCAGCAACAGATGCGGCTGGGTTTCCATATCGAAATCGCGGGTGATGGCGAACAGCCCGTCCAGCATATCGCCGACCGACAGTTCGCTGACCGGTTTGCCGCGCATCGGCTCGCCGACCGCGCGCAGGGCTGTGGCGAAATCCTCCATGCTGTGATGATCCGGAACATATTGCGCTTCGAAATGGATTTCCGCAACGCGTTTGTAATTGCCGGTGGTCAGGCCGTAGAGGATTTCCGCCAGCCAGAAACGGGCTTTTTTGTTGATACGTCCCATGATGCCGAAATCGATGGCAACAATCGTGCCGTCTGCCTTCACGAACAGATTGCCCTGATGCATGTCGGCATGAAAATAGCCGGCCTCGATTGCCTGCTTCAGGAATGTGTGGACAAGACGGCTGGCGATTGCATCCAGATCATGGCCCGCCGCTACCAGAGCTTCGCGGTTCGAGATTTTAACCCCGTCAACCCAGTCCAGCGTCAATACCCGGCCCGAAGTCCGGTCCCAGTCGATAGCCGGAATCTCAAATTGATCCACCTGAGCCATATGTTCGGCCAGTTCCGAGGCGCTGGCGGCTTCGCGGCGCAGGTCCAGTTCGCGCATGGTCCAGCGCCTGAAATTGGCGATAACCAGCTGCGGACGCAGGCGGGCGGCCTCCCCGCCCAGAGCCTCGAGATGTGCCGCAGCCCATTCGTAGGTTTCGATATCCCGGGAAAATTTCTTGATGATGCCGGGGCGCAATACTTTGACGGCAACATCCTTGCCATCAAGCGTGGTTGCGCGGTGCACTTGGGCGATTGATGCGGCGCCCACCGGATCGGGATCGATGTGACTGTATAGTTCGTCCAGCGGCTTGCCGAGGCTGAACTCGATCTCGTCGCGAATCGAGTCGAAGGGAACCGGCGGCAGACTGTCCTGCAGTTGCAGCAAATCGCGGGCCGCCGCTTCGCCGATTATGTCAGGCCGGGTCGCCAGCGTCTGGCCGAGCTTGATCGCGGCCGGGCCAATGGCTTGCAGGGCTGCTGAATAATTGGGCTCCTTCGGCTGAATCGTACCGATCCGGGCGATGCGAAACAGGCGCCGGACCTGCGGCGGCGTTGCCTTGTGCTTTTCAAGATCGCGGAGTGCGCCATGTTTGGCGAGCGTGCGGCCCCATTTGAGGAGACGGAATATATGGGTGCGGGAACTGGTCATTGCTGCTGTGCGCTCAGACTTTCCAGCCGCTATGAATGGCGACCAGCCCGCCCATCATCGGCTCTACTTTGGTCTGGCTGAATCCGGCTGCATGGATCATGGCGCGGAATTCTTCCATCGGCGGGAATTTGGCGATCGATTCGGCAAGATAGCGATAGCTGGCTTCATCATTTGCCAAAAGCTTCCCGACTTTCGGCAGAATATGGTGGGAATAGCTATGGTAGACCTTGTCAAAGCCGGGCCATCTGGTCTGCGAAAATTCCATGCAATAGAAACGCCCGCCATATTTGAGCACGCGATGGGCTTCTGCCAAAGCCTTGTCGATATGGGTGACGTTCCGGATGCCGAAGACGATCGTATAGGCATCGAAATGGGCATCGGGGAAGTTCAGGTCTTCGGCATTCTGCTGACTCCAGACCAGGCGCGTCTCGTCCTTGTCGAGCGCTCGTTCGATCCCCTCGGCCAGCATTTCCGCATTGATATCGGCAACCGTGATGTCGGCGCCGCTATCAACCATACGAAAGGCAATATCGCCGGTGCCGCCGGCCATGTCGAGAATCGTTTCGCCTGCCCGCGGCTTGACGCGGCGAACGAAGCGGTCTTTCCACAGGCGATGGGTTCCCGCGCTCATAGCGTCGTTCATCACATCATATTTGGATGCAACGCTGGAGAAAACGGCGCCAACCTTGGCGACTTTCTCGCTCTCTTCGACCTCTTCATAGCCGAATGAGACGGTTTTGCTTTCGATGGCCATTTTTTATCCGTGCTGATTATTCTATGAAATCCCGAGTAGACGAGCCTTGGCAGCACTGCAATCACTCTATAGCTGCCCTTTGGACCGTAACAGAAAAGGAATGCCATGCCCGAGTTGCCGGAAGTGGAAACGACCGTCGCCGGTTTGCGGCCGGTGCTAGAGGGGCAGCGCCTGACGATGGTCGAGCCGCGCCGCGCGGATCTGCGCTGGCCGATCCCGGTGGATTTACGGCAGAGGATGACCGGTGCGGTGGTAACCTCGCTCGGCCGGCGGGCGAAATACGGGTTGATCGAAACCGATCGCGGTGATGTGATGATCTTTCATCTCGGCATGTCAGGCCGCTGGCGGATTGATCCCGAAGACATAGAAAAACACGACCATCTACTGGTCGAAACACAATCGGGGCGCCGGTTGACGCTCAACGATCCGCGCCGATTCGGTTCGTTGGATATAGTTCGCCGTGAGGATCTAGGCCATTACAGGCCATTTGTCGCGATGGGGCCGGAGCCTCTGGGTGACGATTTCACAGGTGGCTATCTGAAAGCGGCAACCAAGGATCGCAAAGCCCCGATCAAACAGATATTGCTGGACCAGCGCACCGTTGCGGGACTCGGCAATATTTATGTGTGCGAGGCTCTGCATATGGCGGGCATATCTCCAGGCCGAAAGGGCGCCGCGATATCAAAGCCGCGTTACGAACGGCTGGTTGCCGCGATCAAGCAGGTTCTGATCGCGGCCATAGCGGCCGGCGGATCATCCCTGCGGGATTTCGTGCAACCGGACGGAGAACTGGGATATTTTGCCAAAGATTGGCGGGTCTACGGCCGCGAAGGCGAAGCCTGTGAATGTGGTGCGCCAGTGTTGCGGCGAGTCGATAGCGGACGGTCTACCTTTTACTGTTCGCATTGTCAGAAATAAGCCATTCACTAAGCTATTGACGAGAATCAGCTGTCACGCTATTGGCCGCGCTCTTGAGCCGGAAGCTGTCCGACAAGTACCGGCATTTAATTTCAGATTTTGAGGGTTTTTCATGGCTAATACGCCGCAAGCAAAAAAACGTATCCGTCGCAACACGCGCCGCACCGCGATCAACAAGAATCGCCTGAGCCAGATCCGCACCAAGATCAAGGCCGTAGACGTTGCGGTCGAGGCCGGCGACAAGGACGTGGCAGCAGCAGCCCTTAAAGCCGTACAGCCGGAACTGGCACGCGGTGTTTCCAAAGGCCTGTATCACAAGAACACGGCTTCGCGGAAATTCAGCCGGCTGACAAAGCGGGTCGCGGCGCTCTAAATAGCCCGATCAGTCTAGACAGAATAACCCGCCCGATTGTGGCGGGTTTTCTTTTGGGCGATCACTACACTTCGAATCGCACATAGTCGGTATGTCGATCTCGTGATCGACTAAAAATCCTGTTTTCTCTTGTGCTGTTGGTCCCAAAGGGGCCAAGTCGGTGCAGGGCGTCAATCTGTCGCTGTTCAAAGCCGGTTCAGCCCGGCCTCTCTATCTTGCGCACCATGATGGTGGGTAATTTGAAGGAAAAAACATGACTAATTTCACGAAACATGTCTGCAATCGCAGGCGCTTCTCTACGCTGGCGCCGGTCGCACTATTGTCGCTGGCCGCTTGCGCAACGCCGTTTCGTGCGGATGTCCAGCGTTTTGTCGCGCTTCCCGACACGACGGGCCAGAGTTTCGCCGTGGTTGCCGCTGATCCCGATCTGTCGGGTGGCCTGGAGTTTGGCCAATATGCGATGCTGGTCGAGCAGAAGATGCTCGAACTCGGATACCAGCGCAGCGATGATCCTGCTGCGGCAGAGCTGATCGTCAGCATGGATTATGAAATTGACAAGGGGCGCGAGAAAGTCGTTGCCGATCCCGACCCGTTCTATCCTTCTGCCCGTTTCGGCGGATATTACAGACGTCCTGGCTATCGCTATGGATTCCACGATCCGTTCCTTTACGGCGGCTACGGTTTTTCCGGCTATAATGGCGTCCGCAGTTTCACCGTCTATACCAGCGAGCTGGACATGAAAATCGACCGTGCTGCCGATGGCGAACGTCTGTTCGAAGGCAAGGCCGAGGCCTTGTCGCGGTCAAAAAATCTGACCTATCTGGTGCCCAATCTGGTCGAAGCCATGTTTACCGATTTCCCGGGCAACAGCGGCGAGCGGGTCCGGATATCCATCGCCCCCGAAAAAGAATAGACCGGCTTCCGGCTGGCTTGAAAGCCGTTCAGCTTTCAAGCTGGCGGAGCAGCATCCGGACATCATTGTCCATTTCGCTGTCTTCGCCGCGCAATTGCTCGACCAGCTTCACAGCATGGATGACCGTGCTGTGGTCGCGGCCGCCGAATTTGCGTCCGATTTCCGGATAGCTGCGCGGTGTCATCACCTTGGCCAGATACATTGCAACCTGGCGCGGCCGGGCCACCGCGCGGGCGCGGCGCTTGGATGACATTTCGTTGCGGTCAAGCCGGTAATATTCGCAAACCGTGCGCTGAATTTCGTCAATCGTGATCCGGCGGCGGCAGGCGCTCAATATGTCCGACAATTGCTCTTCGGCCAGTTCGCGAGTGATCTCGCGTCCGGTCAGCTGAGCATAAGCGAGCAACTTGTTGAGTCCGCCTTCCAGCTCGCGCAGATTGCGGCTGATTGTACGGGCAAGAAAATCGACGACCTCTTCCGATACATTCTGGTGCGGCATGCTCGCCAGACGATGCTCGAGAATGTCGCGCCGCAGTTCGAGGCCGGCAGACTGGATGTCCGCGACCAACCCCATGGACAGCCGCGACAAGAGGCGCTGGTCGACGCCATCGAGCGCCTGTGGCGGACGGTCTGCGGCAACCACCACCCGCTTGCCCTGGCTGATAAGCGAATCGACCGTGTGGAGAAATTCTTCCTGCGTCGAATTCTTGCCGACGATAAACTGGATGTCATCGATCATCAGCAGATCCGCTTCGCGCAGCGATGCCTTGAATTCCATGCCCTCGTTGCGGCGCATCGCGGAAACAAATTCGATCATGAACCGTTCGGCGGACATATAGATGATCGTCGAAGAGGGGAATTCTTCGCGAAATGCATGGCCGATGGCGTGCATCAGATGCGTCTTGCCCTGACCGGTGGAGGACTGGAGATAGAGCGGACTGAACAGCGGTTTTTCGGCAGCGGCTGTGCGTTGCGCGGCGTTAAGCGCGAGAATATTCGAGTGACCGGCGATAAACTGGTCGAAGGTCATCCGCGGGTCGAGGTCCAACCGGAACTTGCTTTCGGAAACAGCCTCGCGGCTCGCCGGTGCCGCAGTGCCATTGAGCGGGGAGACGCGGGCGATTTTTGCAGAGCCTGACTGTGCCTGGAACACCAGATCGGTGACCGCCGGATGATGGGCTTTCCATGCCAGCAGCAACCGCTCGGCATAGCGGTCCCGCACCCAGGTGGCCGCAAATTCCGAAGGGAGTTCCAAATGCAACGATCCGTTACCCGAATCAAACAGAGCGAGCGTGATCGGCTTGATCCACTGGCCGAAAATCTGCGCGCCCAGATCGCGGCGCAAACCGCTGCATATCTTGCGCCAGCTGGCTTCCAGATCACCAGAAATCACAGTCTCATCCGCAACAGCGGCGTCAACCGACAGTCCGCTATCCCGGCCTTCTATATTCTTACTCACTAGCATCCCCCGACAACATCCCCGTTTGGCGCGCGATCCCGACGCCGATACTTGACCGCAGATCCAGAATTCAGCAGCCTTCAATTTCCCCAGCCATGGGAATCAATCGGGCACAAATGTGCGTTGCTGAAAACGCGTTTTCAACGATGATCTCTATTTTCCAATTAGGCTTTGATATGGCGATTGCAGCCATCAGCCGAGCCTTCTTAGTAAGCCCCTCTGCATGAGTCGATCAAGGGCGCTCCTGTAAAAAAAATGAAATATAACGATTGACAGCGGCAAGCCGTGGATTTTGCTAAAAATCTTTTTAACACACTGATATATATAAGTTATATGCTGTGGATAAGGATGTATAACTTGCGAATCGCGGAGTCAGCTAGGGTTCTGGTTAATGACGAAATGATCATGGCAAGCCGGCATGGAAAATCTGTTCCGGAGCATCTTGTTTGCCAAGCCCTGCAATTGGGCTTGCCAAAGGCGTCGGGATTTGGCAATGGCGCTCGCCTGACCTCGACGATGCTGATAGGCATCCTGTCATGGGGGCGATTAGCTCAGTTGGTAGAGCGCTTCGTTTACACCGAAGATGTCGGCGGTTCGAGCCCGTCATCGCCCACCATCATCCCGATAGAAGCCGGTGATGGTTCGCTCGTGCGATTCACGTTATCAAAAGTTCAATATTGCGACAACGAAGCCTAGCGTCAGCGCAACTGCAACGATCGCTGGCACAAGCCGCGGCCGGTTTTCCGGTAACGTCTGCTCTGGAAAGTCAGCGCGCAACCGGTAGCCGGTGATCATCGGTCCAACGAGAGTTGCTTTGAAAAGAAAATGATAGACCGCAACCGCAGAGATATGAAGTCCGATCAGAATCGCCAGCAGATTGAAATTGAACTCGTGGATTTCCGCCAGCTGCCTTCCGGTATCGAAGGATATCAGAATGGCGAGGGGCCCCGATTCAAGTCCATCGACATCTACGGCGAACAATCCGGTCGCGATCTGGGTGGCGAGGGCCGTCAGCAGCGCAAAGACGCCGAGCACAGCAAGCGGGCTGTGGCCAAAGCTTGGGCTATATTTCCGGGTCCGCAAATGCGCGAGATAAGATTTTAGCGACCCCAGCCTGCGAATCATAGGCAGGAAGCGTGCTGTCCAAGTTCCGACCAGCCCCCAAATCAGACGAAAGAGGACCAGAGCGAACATGGTCAGGCCCAGACTTCTGTGCCAGTCCATATGGCCCTCTTCCGCGGTCCACCAGAGCAGGGGCACGAGAATCACCATCAGCCAGTGGACAAGCCGGACGGCCACATCCCAGACCAGAATGCGCGGCATATCCACTGTCATCGCGGGCTAGTCGTCCAACCGATATTTGTCGTGGCAGGCTTTACACGTGCCACCCGTTGTCTTGAAAGCGGCGGCCACTGCCTCGACATCGCCACCCTGTGCGGCTGTTTCCAGTTTCGCGGCTGCGTCCTGCATCGCCACTACCTTGCTGTCGAAATCATCCTTATCTTCCCAGATGATCGGAAGCGCTTCCGTTTCCACGCCCGAGTCGGGGCCGGTTCCTTGGGGAAACCAATCAATCATGTTCGCCGCTTCCGTCGGTACGGCTGCAGCGGCGGCCTGAATCTGTGCAAGATCAGGGCTGCTCGCCCGCAACTGATCGCTGATGGTTTTGAAGGCCTTGCCTATTTTCTTGAGTTGCGCTTGTCGCGTCTCGATCTGTTCCTTCACGGTAAGGCCATTGGCAAGCTCAACGTCGGAAGTGTCGGACACCGGACCCGTGTCCGCATTCTGGCTACAGGCTGACAGTAGCGCCAGTCCAGCGATTGCGGGCAGTATCATATGAGTTTTGCGAGGCTTCATTACGTTCTCCTTTAGGCAGTGGTGTCGAAGAATAACGGCGTTCGGTGTAAATACAATCAGTTCTACGTTGCAGGTGCCGCCAACGCCTTGATTCGCTTGTTCACCAAGTAGCGCTTGCGGGGGCGAGCAATCAGTTTTCCGCCAGAGTTTCTTCCAGCAAGGCGGCGGCCTTGGCGCCATCCCAATCCATTGCCCCAATGACTCGCCAGACTTCCTTGCCTTGCGCGTCGTAGAGAACGGTGGTCGGCATGACGCCAGAGCCAAAACCGAAACTCAGGCCATTTTCCGGATCGATATAGGGTTCAAGCTCCGTAAAATTCCGGTCTTCGAAAAACGGGAGGACCTTTTCCCTGCCCTGAATGTCTTGCGACACCACCAGTAGCTTGAGCCGCGATTTTTCGCGAGCCGCCAGATTGTCCAGCATGGGCATCTCCACTATGCACGGTCCGCACCAGGTCGCCCAGATGTTTACCAGCAACGGTTGGCCGATGAAGTCGCTTAGTTGCACGGTGCTTCCGTCGGGAGCCTGAAAAGGGGTGTCGATCATGGCTGTACCCCGCCGGGAGATATCCAGCTTCCCGACCATTGTCTTGCCGCTTTCGCCAGGCTCGCCTGATTCCCCGCTTTTGCTGTCAGCAAATTCTTGCCCCGGTCCGTTCGATTCTCTATCGCAGGCCGCTAAGTTAATCAGCAAAAGCATGAACAGGACGGTTCGCATCACAAAAGGCACAAAAAATTCCAATATCATGTGGGGTGGCAGGTTTGCCGATGGCCCTTCCTCAATCATGCGCGAGATAAACGCGTCCATCCCGTTCGACAAGAAATTATGGCGGCACGATATCCGCGCAAGTCTGGCGCATGTTGCGATGCTGGCGGAACAAGGCATCGTGGAAGCCGATGACGCGACCCAGATCATCAACGGCCTGAACCAGATTGCTCAGGAATATGAAAAAGACGGGGTGCCCGAGAATCTCGATCTCGAAGATATTCATATGCACGTGGAAGCGCGGCTGGCTGAAATTATCGGTCCGGTGGCGGGCCGGCTGCACACGGCGCGTTCCCGCAACGATCAGGTCGCGACCGATTTCCGCCTTTGGGTCCGCGAAGCCATGGATATGGTCGATGACGCGCTGGGAAGTCTGCAAAAGGCTCTGGTGGATCGCGCCGAAGAACATGCGGACATGATCATGCCCGGCTTCACCCATTTGCAATCGGCCCAGCCGGTCAGTCTTGGCCATCATATGATGGCCTATTACGAAATGATCCGGCGGGACCGTTCCCGGTTTGCCGATGCGCGGAAGCGGATGAATGAATCGCCGCTTGGGGCGGCAGCGCTGGCGGGAACCGGCTTCCCGATTGATCGCGAGAAAACGGCGGCGATGCTGGCTTTCGATCATCCGACCGGCAACAGCCTCGATTCGGTGTCCGACCGGGATTTCGCACTCGATTATCTGATGGCGGCAACCCAGTGCAGCCTGCACCTTTCTCGGCTGGCGGAAGAATTCGTCATCTGGGCGAGCCAGCCGTTCGGTTTCGTCAAACTGCCGGACAGTTTTTCGACCGGCTCCTCGATCATGCCGCAGAAACGCAATCCCGATGCGGCCGAACTGGTTCGCGGCCATTGTGGACGGATTGCCGGTGCGATGAATGCGCTAGTGATCACGATGAAGGGTCTGCCGCTTGCTTATTCGAAAGATATGCAGGACGACAAGCCACCGGTGTTTGAAGCGCATGATTTGCTCGGCCTGTCGATCGCCGCGATGACGGGAATGGTCGCCGAAGTGGAATTCAGCGGGAGCCGGATGCGCGCTCTGGCCGAATCCGGCTTCTCGACTGCAACCGATTTTGCCGACTGGCTGGTCCGCGAAGCCAAATTGCCGTTTCGCGAAGCGCATCATGTTACCGGTGCCGTGGTTTCGCTGGCAGAAGAGCAAGGCTGCGGCCTCGCCGATCTTTCGCTCGAGCAATTTCAGGCCATCGACGACCGGATCCATGCAGGCGTTTTCAACGTGCTGAGCGTTGATGCTTCCGTGGCCAGCCGATCCAGCTATGGTGGCACGGCGCCGGATCAAGTAAGGCTGCAGGTTGCAAAGGCCAGAGAAACACTGGGCCCGGAGAGCTGAAATGAGCAAAATTCGTTCGATTCTGTTGCTGGCGGGAGCGGCCGTGATTCTGACTGCCTGCGGTAATCGCGGCGCATTGCAACCGGCCAAGGGCGAAACCCTGCCTCCTCCGGTCTATGGTGAAATGGAAACGCCCAGCGGCGAGGACTTGCTGGTACCATCGAGTCAGGCAATGCCGGAACGGAGCGACGAATTGTTACGGCGGTCGGAAAAACGGCAGGATGACGAATTCGATCTTCCGCCACCTGGCTAACTTTCCCCCCAATATTTGAAAGTATTATCAATTGGACCATTTTCAGCTCAAGAATGGCGTTGTGCACGCGGAAGATATTCCGTTGCCGAAAATTGCCGAGGAAGTCGGCACGCCGGTCTATGTCTACTCGCGCGCGACACTTGAACGTCACGCGCGAGTGTTCCGCGAGGGGCTGAAAGACGCGGGCAGAATCCATCTGGCCTTTGCCGTGAAAGCAAATCCCAATCTCGCGGTGCTTCGGATCCTGGCCAATCAGGGCTATGGCGCGGATGTGGTGTCTGGCGGTGAAATGCAGAGGGCTTTGGCGGCTGGCATGAAGGCGAAAGACATTGTTTTCTCCGGTGTTGGCAAAAGCCGTGAAGAGCTGACACTGGGTCTCGAAAAGGGCATCGGCCAGTTCAATCTCGAATCGGAAGAAGAAGGCGTGATGCTCGCAGAAATCGCGGCTGCCCGTGGAGAGAAAGCCTCGGCAACGCTGCGGGTGAACCCCGATGTCGATGCCGGCACCCATGCGAAAATCTCGACCGGCAAGAAAGAGAATAAATTCGGGGTCGGGATCGACGTCGCGCCGGATATCTACGCGCGTCTGTCCAGGCTCGAAGGGCTGAACCTGCGCGGTGTTGCCGTGCATATCGGCAGCCAGTTGCAGAGCCTCGACCCGCTTGAAAAATGCTATGCCAGAATAGGCGAACTGGTTGAGCAGTTGCGGGCTGCCGGTCACATCATCTCCCATGTCGACTTAGGCGGTGGCTTGGGCGTGCCTTACAAGCCGGAAGACAATCCGCCGAGCCCGGCGGAATATGGCGCCATGGTCGCGCGGGTTACCCGGCATTGGGATGTCACCCTGATGTTCGAGCCGGGCCGGGTGATTGCCGGGAACAGCGGCATCATGATCACCAGGGTCATCCGGATAAAACCGGGTGTGGATAGCGATTTTGTCATTGTCGACGCAGCGATGAATGATCTGATGCGGCCTGCGATCTATGACGCCTGGCATGATTTTGCAGCGGTGGAGCCCCGCGGTGAAACGATGGTGGCATCGATCGTTGGGCCGATTTGCGAAAGCAGCGATATTTTTGCCAAGGAACGCACGGTAGATCGCGTCGAAACCGGCGATCTCGGAATATTCCGGACGGCTGGTGCTTATGGTGCAACCATGGCCAATACCTATAACAGCCGGCCGCTGGTGCCGGAAGTTTTGGTTGATGGCGACCGCTATGCCGTGGTCGCCGAGCGGATCGAACCGGCGACCATCATGGCAGCGGAGCACGTGCCCGACTGGCTGAAATGAACCCCGCATCCGCTAACGGCGGATCGGCTTACATAGGTGAATGCGATGAACCAGTTGCCTATTTTCGTCAATTTAAAGGGTCGCAAGATCCTTCTCCTCGGTAGCGGGGAAATGGCCGATGCGAAACGGCGTCTCTATCAACGCGCCGGCGCGACGATCACCGACGATGAAAATGCCGAAGGGCTGGTGCTCGCGGTGGTTGCACTGGAAGATGATGACGAAGCGATCGCAGCAGTAGCGCGTCTGAAAGCCAGAGGTTTGCTGGTCAACGCGGTCGACCGGTCGGCGCTTTGCGATTATACCACGCCAGCGATCATCGATCGTGATCCGGTGCTGTTGGCGCTAGGCACGGGCGGTGCATCGGCGGGACTGGCCAAGGCGTTGCGGCAACGGCTGGAGCAGCTGCTACCGGCCAGTCTGGGGACTCTGGCAAATGGCTTGCTGGCGCAGCGGGAACGGATCCAGCAAAGGTGGCCGGAGGCCAGCGCGCGACGCAAGGCGATAGACGCTGTTCTCGATCCGGGCGGTCGACTTGACGCGCTGGTCGAGCATGATCTGGAAGAATTGGAAGCATGGCTGGACCAGCCGCATGGCGAGGCGCGCTCGCAAGTCATCGATCTGGAACTGGCAAGCATCGATCCCGATGATCTGACCCTGCGCCAGGCGCGCTGGCTGGGGCAGGCCGACCAGATTTTTGCAAGTGCGGATGTGCCGGAGGCTGTACTCGACCGTGCACGGGCAGATGCCGGGCGTTTCGCCCTGACATTGTGGGATGAAACGCCTATAGGGGGGCTGACCTTGCGGATACGGATGAAAAGATGAACGGAATTTCCGAAATCGCCAATGCCAATATCGTAACGGTGCTTCAAACCGCTCTGGCTCCTGCATTCTTGCTGGTTGGTATCGGAGCCATGCTGAACCTGTTTGCCGGCCGTCTGGCGCGGATCATCGACCGGTCGCGCGATCTGCAGGAACTGTTCAAGTCGACAGCCGGGAAAGAGCACGAGCTTGTCGTTGCCGAACTGGGCGATCTGCAGGTGCGGCTCAGGGTCGTCAACAGCGCCATTTTCCTGAGCGTTGTCAGCGCGATCACGGCCTGCGCGCTGATCGGCATATTGTTTGTCATGGAGCTAACCGGGATTGATCTGTCGCTGGCGATCGCGAGTGCCTTTGTCGTTGCGATCAGTCTGCTTTCCATGGCTCTCGTCCAGTTTCTGCGGGAAGTGCGGATCGGGGTCCGCGACTTCATGATCCGCGAGGAATATCTCGAGAGAGCGGATAACGGGCAATGAAAAGAGGCTGCCGATCCCTTCGGACCAACAGCCTCTGAACATGGGTCAGCGGTAGGAAGTGCCGCTGCCGGGTTGCCTGACCGCTAGATCAGATTGGCCCCCCGAACGGATTTTTCCGACCCCTGTGCTGAACCATGAGACATCGGACCACCTCCTTTCGCTTGTGAATGAAATACGAACTGTTGCATTGATACTTCTCCGCTGTTCGACGCTGTAAATGTGAATCAACGCCGGTTTCCGAACAAGTCTTGAATTAATTTATTTTGCTGTCACAATTGCGCGTTCCGGCCTGACGCCGAGCCGTTCAGCGGCGACAATCCTCGACAACACGACTGAATTGCGGCCATGCCGGGACTGCGATAGACTTGAGACCCGTGGTTTCTATGGCAAAGCGCCCACGGCTATAGGCGATGCGGTCCAGCATGATATCGCCGGGCGATATCGATATTGCAGCATAAGGCGGCGTTCCCCCGCTACTCTTGGCGGGATAGGATTGCAGGCCGGCGCTCGCGCGCAACACCATTTTGGCACCATTGCCCACTGCTCCAGCACGGGACAGGAATATTTGCCCGCGCGGTCGATCGCAACGGATCATCACGGTCGCAGGCTCGTCGGTTGCCCCGAATAATGCCAGTGATCCGCGCTCGTCTTTCCGATAGACCCAGTCGCCCGTGGTGATTGGCCAGTCTGTCCAGTTGCCCTGAGGCTGCGCCGGAGGCTGGGGCGCCGCAGGGTTTGAGACAGGCTTCACCGGCTCTGGCGCCGGTGCTGGTTCCGGCGGTGCGGAAGAACAGGCCGCCAGTGTCAGCACAGCGATTGAAAAACTAAGCGGGGATGAAATGATTCTCATGACAAAGGAATATGGCCAAAAGCATGACGCTAGGCTAGTCCTGATTTCCCATGAGCCAGTCCAATCCCAAAGCCGCCAAGCAGCGCGTCGACCAGATATTGACGGATCGCGGCCTCGCCGAAAGCCGGGCCAGGGCGCAAGCTTATATCATGGCCGGTCTGGTGACGGTGAATGGCAAGAAAATCGACAAGCCGGGACAAAAGATAGCCGGTGATGCGGCGATTATAGTCAAAGGCAAGGACCATCCGTGGGTTTCGCGGGGCGGCATCAAGCTGGATCACGCACTGCGGCATTTTGACATTGATGTGTCCGGGATGACCGCGATGGATGTCGGCAGCAGCACCGGTGGTTTTACCGACGTTCTGCTCACCGGTGGAGCGGCAAAGGTCTATGCTGTGGACAGCGGCACCAACCAGCTGGCCTGGAAGCTGCGGCAGGATGACCGGGTCGTGGTCCACGAGCAAACCAGCGCCCGCGTTCTCACCGATCAGCATATTCCGGAAACAGTCGATATCATCGTGTGCGATGCGAGTTTTATTTCACTGGTTAAAGTGCTCGAGCGACCGCTCGAATTTGCCGGCGATAAGGCGATTCTGATGGCGTTGATAAAACCGCAATTCGAGGCAGAGCGTCAGGATGTCGGCAAGGGTGGCGTCGTTCGGGACGAAGCGGTCCGGCTGGCGACCTGCGATAAAGTGAGGGACTGGCTGATTGCGTCGGGCTGGGACATTCTCGGAATTACCGAAAGCCCGATCACTGGTCCTAAGGGCAATGTAGAGTTTCTTATCGGGGCAACAAAATAGGAAGCGGGCCGTTTTTGCCGACCTTTTGGAACCGCACCGCTTGTCATTGGTACTGTTTCTTCCTAGCTGAAAGATTATGGCCATTACAACAGAACCCGCTCTACTCCCGACCGTCCCGCATATCGGGGCTGCTTTTCAACGCTTGATCACCGATTCTTCCAACTGGCTGGCCGACAATTATGTGGAACTTATCATCGCGCTTGCCATAGGCACCGCGATTTTCTTTCTGCTCGGGGCGATCAAGCGTTTCGCCGCCCGTTACGTGCGTAACAATGACGGCCTGACCGGATATCGCACCATCATCGTCAAGGCGATCGCCCGGACCAGCAAGATATTCATGCTGATGGTTTCCGCCCAGCTCGTTGTCAGCTTTGCCAATGCACCGACCAGCGTCGACCGCATCGTGCAGGGGCTATTCACCATTGCCATAGTGATCCAGGCAGCAATCTGGCTCCGTGAAATCATCCTGGGCCTGATCATCCGCCGGACCTCGCAGGATCCTGACCAGCACGAGACGCTGCACAGCGCCATGACCCTGATCCGCATATTGGTGACGTTCGTGCTGTTTGCGATCGCAGCGATCATGATCCTCGACAATCTCGGGATCAATGTCACAGGCCTGATTGCCGGTCTCGGGGTCGGCGGTATCGCCATCGGTCTTGCGGCGCAGGGGATTTTCTCCGATCTCTTCGCCGCGCTGTCGATCATCTTCGACAAGCCGTTCCGCGCCGGTGATACGATCACCTATGGCACGACGACGGGAACGATCGAAAAAATCGGTCTGAAAAGCACGCGCTTGCGCTCGATCATGGGGGAAGAGGTGATTATATCGAACACCAATCTTCTCGACATGGAAATAACCAATCTGACCCGTCTGGCACGGCGGCGCACCCGGTTCGGCATCGGGGTCATTTACCAGACGAAGCCCGACGACGCCCGTCGTATTCCCGGTTTGTTGAAAGAAATTGTCGAAGCCCACGATGCGAATTTCATCCGCTCGGGTTTCATCGGATTTGGCGACAGCTCGATCGATTTCCAGCTCGATTTCGATATTATGAGCAGCGAATATGAAGTGGTATTTGAAGGACGGCATCGCATTGGCCTGGCCATCCTGCAACGCTTCAACGAAGAGGGGCTTGAATTTGCCTATCCAACACAAACCACCTTTACCGCTGCGCCCGATGGAGAGATGATTCTGCCCTACCCCGAGGGGGGCTTCCCCGTGACGGTCACCAACGACTAGCGTTCCGTAACGGCAGCGCCGGGCTGAAGAAATCCCTTGTTAATTGGCCGATTAACGGGGACAATGCGCTCAAAATTCGACTCCGATCTAAACTATAAAGGAATTGCCAAATGCGTGACGCAGTCATCGTTTCCACCGCCCGTACCCCTATCGGGCGCGCTTATAAAGGCGCTTTCAACACCACCACAGGCGCCACCCTCGGCCATTATTCTGCCAAGGCCGCCGTCGAAAGAGCAGGCATTGACCCCGCGACTATCGACGATGTCGTCTGGGGCAGCGCGTTGCAACAAGGTTCGCAGGGCGGCAATCTGGCCCGTCAGGTTGCCCTGCGCGCCGGTTTCCCGATCGAAGTGCCCGGCATGACGATCGACCGGCAATGTTCATCCGGTCTGATGGCGATTGCCACTGCATCCAAACAGGTAACGCTGGATATGATGGACATCGTTGTCGGCGGCGGACAGGATTCTATCTCGACCGTCCAGACCCCGGAAATGCGAGTTCAGCCAGATCGCGAATTGCTGAAGATGCATGATGATATCTATATGCCGATGCTGCAGACGGCTGAAGTGGTTGGCGAGCGCTATGGTATCAGTCGCGAAGCCTGCGATGAATATGCCCTGCAGTCGCAGATGCGCACCGCAGCGGCTCAGGAAGCCGGTCGTTTCGACGACGAAATCATCGAAGTGACCACCACAATGGGTGTCCAGGACAAGGAAACCAAAGAGATTTCCCATGTCGAGGTCACGATCAACAAGGATGAAGGCAATCGTCCGTCAACCACGCTCGAAGGTCTGCAGAAGCTGCAGCCCGTTCTCGGACCGGACAAGATCGTCACCGCCGGCAACGCTTCGCAGCTTTCCGACGGCTCGGCAGCCAGCGTTGTTATGGAAGCAAAGGCAGCCGAAAAAGCCGGTCTCAATCCGCTGGGCCGCTATGTCGGCATGGCGGTTGCCGGTACCAAGCCTGATGAAATGGGCATCGGTCCGGTGTTCGCAATTCCCAAATTGCTCGAACGCTTTGGTCTGAAAATGGACGATATCGGCCTCTGGGAACTCAATGAAGCCTTTGCTGTGCAAGTGCTTTATTGCCAGCAGAAGCTCGGCATTCCCGACGAACTTCTCAACGTCAATGGCGGCTCGATCTCGATCGGCCACCCCTATGGCATGACCGGCGCGCGTTGTACCGGTCACGCTTTGATCGAAGGCAAGCGTCGCGGCGCGAAATATGCCGTGGTAACCATGTGCATCGGCGGCGGACAGGGCGCAGCCGGCCTTTTCGAAATTTTCTAGAAATCAGAACACAACGGGCCGGCGGGAAATCGCCGGCCCATTCTTATCAGGGAGAGACTATCATGGCAGCAGTAGGCATTATCGCGACATTGACCGTGGCCGAGGGCAAGAATGCCGATTTCGAAGCCGCTTTTTCCGAACTCATGGCGGCAGTTCGCGCCAACGAGCCGGGCAATGAATTCTATTCGGTCTTCCAGAGCAAGGAAAACCCGCAGCAATATAAAGTGCTTGAGCGCTATGTTGATCAGGCCGCTCTCGATGCGCACGGAAAATCGGACCATTTCCGCGCTAGTGGTCCCAAGCTTGCGCCGTGCATGGCGGCTGCTCCGGTGATCGAACAGCTCGACGCTATCTAGCCCGTCCAGCCGGCGGGAGATATGATCCCGTTGTCGAAGCGAAATCCACCGGGCCGGTCCCTGGCGAGCAGTAGCGGGCCATCGAGATCGACCCAGTGCGCAAGCTGTGCCAGCGCGAAGGCTGGTCTTATCCCCAGTGATGTGGACAGCATGCAGCCGACCATGATTTTCAGGCCCGTCGCCTGCGCCGCATGGGCGATCGCCATCGCTTCGGTCAATCCGCCCGCCTTGTCGAGCTTGATGTTCACCGCATCATAAAAGGGAGCAATCCGTTCTATGTCGGCGCTGCTATGGCAGCTTTCGTCGGCGCAAAGCGGGACGGGTGACCGTATCCCGCCGAGCAAATGATCCCGTCCGGCACTGACCGGCTGTTCGATCAATTCTACGGCATATTGCGCCAGCCGTGCGGCTTCGGCTGCAATGTCGAGATCGTTCCAGCTTTCATTGGCATCCACGATCAAACGGGCCGCGGGTGCTCCGCGGTGGACGGCGGCAACGCGCGCATGGTCGTCCCGACCGGACAATTTCAGTTTCAGCAGCCCATGACCCTTTGCGGCGGCTTTCCGGGCCTCTGCTTCCATGATGGCCGGTTCGCCAAGCGAAATCGTGAAGGCGGTGGTCAGCGGAGCCGGTTTAGGCAAGCCAGCGAGCTGCCAGAGGGGCTTGTCCGTTTGCCGGCATTCCAGGTCCCAGAGCGCGCAATCGATGGCATTGCGGGCGGCACCGCGAGCCATATTCTGTAGCAGGACTGCCCGATCGAGATTCGGATGCTCTAAGACAAATTGTGAAATTTTAGCTGCACATTTGTCGGCGCTTTCGCCTTCATAATAGATCGGAGTTGCTTCGGATCTGCCGGTGAACCGACCATCCGACAGTTCGCAGTGCACGACGTCAACATGGGTCTTTGCACCCCGGCTGATGACGAAGGCACCAGCGACCGGCCAGGTTTCTATGGAAACGGATGCGTGTATCATCATTTGCTGCTTCTATTGCGCGGCTCGGGTGGGGTCACTCATTTTGTAGGTTGTCTTAAGGGTTTGGCAGAATCTTGGGCCGGACATTGCCGTTCACGCGTTTTGCGACCGGTAGCCATTTCGCTTCATTCGACCGGCGTGTCATATAAGTGTCGAGACCGATTTGCAGTGCTACCAGCATATAGACAAAGGGCTGATAGGCGATGCCGACAAACAATGCACCCACGAGGTAGATTATATGGCCGTGCTGCAATGCGGTGGCGAGGGGAGCGACCCATTGCTCGCCTTCTTTTTTCGATCGCGTAAATTTCCGACGCAATATTTCCATGCGCCACAAACCGCCAACATGGATGACCAGCCACAGGATCAGGCCCGGATAGCCCTGTTCGCCCAGCATCTCGAAATAACTGCTGTGAAAGGCGCGGGCTTCGTCCTCGACCAGTCTGGCTTCGACATCGTCCGGATCGATGTCCCACTGCTCATATTGCTCGACGTCCACTTCCGATAATTCGTAGGTCAGTTTGTTGATCCGGTAGACGTCGAAACCGCCACCGAAGGGGTGCTGTTTGACATAATCGAGGGTCCATCGCCAGACCGCGAGGCGAGTGGAGGCAGACTGGTCGGCTTCGTAATTTTCTATGGTCGCCATCCGCTCCGTGAAACTTTGCGGAAGAAACGGAATCGACATGAGGCCAATAGCCGTCGCCAGGCCGGCGTAGAGCAGCCTGTAGCGGACGAAGCGCAGCTGTAGTACGGCGAGCACTCCGATGCACACCAGCCCCGTCCGGGCCTGTGTCCCGATAGGAATGAGAAGCGCGGCAAAGACCAGCGCATAGGCAAATAGCTTCACCCGCCAGTCGGGCGGGAAAATCGTGCCGTAATGAGCGAGCCAGAGAATCAGCGGGATGATGCAAATGGCTACTGTCGAGATAATCGACCCTTCGTAAAGGCCGCTGTTGTTATCGACCAGCAGAACGAGCACGCCGTAGCCGCCGCCGGACAGCAATGTTTTTATCCCTCCGGTAATGATCAGGGTTCCGGCGCATAATACCATGAACAGGGCCAGTGCTTCCAGACGCAACCGGGTCTTGAGGGTGAGCGGCAGGAAGATCGCGAAGACCAGCGCCTTCCACACCCAGTCCCATTTTTCCAGAGCGGCCTCGGGGACTTCGGCCTGCACCGTGGTATAGCCGCAATAGGCCAGCAGCAGGATCATCATCGCCTGCCGGACGGAAAATCGACTGTCCTGCTTGCTGTCTGCGAACATATAGCCGAACAGCGCAAGGGCAAAGAGGATCAGCGAAAGGGGCACGGAGTTGAGCATGAAATAGCTCAGCCGCTGCGGAGCCACGATATCGACATAGGCGTAAATCAGGGTGAACAGGAACGGGCGCTTGAAGGCAATGAAGAGCAGCGCCACAATATATCCGACGAAAAACAGATCACGCATCGGGCTGCGATCCGTTCGGTCTTAACTGCTTCGCAAAACCGACGGGTTCCTTGTCGCGTTCCGGCGGCGGTTCGACGTCGAGATCGTCCCGGTGCATCAGGCGCCAGGCGGCAATGAGCAACAGTCCATGCGTCAAAGCGATAGAAAGATTGTCTACCATTTCACTCTTCATCCTGGCCTGAGCGGTGAAAACACGCCCTTCTAGGCTTGCGCGATACAGGCATTGGGTTGACGGGACGTTAATCCTTTTTTGGCAGGGCTCGAGGCCATGACGCGAATATTACATATTTTGGACCACAGCCTGCCGCTGCACAGCGGCTATTGTTTTCGCACGCGGGCGATCATGAAGGCACAGATTGCCAGCGGCCTGACCGTGGCCGGTGTAACCGGTGTCCGGCAGAACCAGCATGGCTATGTAGCGGAGCAGTTGCTGGAAGAATTTGACGGACTGCAGTTTTTCCGGACATTGGCTCAGGTTCAGGGTCCTTCCCCCTTGCGGGAATGGCGTGAAGTTGCGGTTCTGGCAGAGCGGATCGAACAGGCGGTCCGGGAATGGCAACCGGATGTTCTCCATGCCCATTCTCCCGCCCTCAACGGGCTGGCCGCTTTACGGGCCGCCGAGAAGACGGGGTTGCCGCTGGTATATGAAATTCGTGCTTTCTGGGAGGATGCCGCAGTCGGCAATGGCACCGGCCGCGAAAACAGCCCGCGCTACTGGCTGACCCGGCAACTGGAAAACCATGTGGTCAATGGCGCTGATGCGGTTGCGGTGATCTGTGAAGGTCTGCGATCCGACTTGATCGGACGCGGGGTAAGGCCTGAAAAGATCACCGTATCCCCGAATGGCGTTGATCTGGACCTGTTCGGCGAGCCGCCGGCACGCGACGAATCGCTGCGGAAGGAAATGGGCCTTGCCGGTAAGCCGGTGCTGGGTTTTATCGGCAGTTTCTATGATTATGAGGGGCTCGACGATCTGGTCGCGGCTCTGCCAATTCTTCAGGCCTCCCATCCGGACGTGCACCTGCTGCTTGTCGGTGGCGGTCCGATGGAAGAAGCGCTCAAATCGCAGGTCGATCATCTGGGGATACAATCAGCCGTAACCTTCACCGGCAGGGTGCCCCATGAACAGGTGGAGCGCTTCTATGGCCTGATGGATATCATGGTCTACCCGCGCAAGGCGATGCGGCTGACCGAACTGGTAACACCGCTCAAACCGCTTGAGGCTATGGCGCAGGGACGGCTGGTAGCGGCATCGGATGTCGGTGGCCACCAGGAACTGATTAAAGATGGCGTTACCGGTACGCTTTTCCCTGCGGGCGATCCGGAAAAAATCGCCGAAAAACTGGGCGCTTTGCTCGATAACAGCACTTCCTGGGCGCAAGTCATTGAAGCCGCAAAGAAATTTGTCGAGGCGGATCGTAACTGGTCGTCAAACATTTTGCGTTACACCCCTGTTTACCAAGGGTTGATAGAGCGCAAATCGTTCGAGCGCGCGGCCTGAGATGGTGGAGAATGACGTGGAGCAGATACAGCAGGACTTTATTCGGTTCAAGCAGCCCGCAATGGCGGTCGCAGGCGGTATTGCCGCAGCACTGGTGATAGCAACCCTGCCGCATGTCTATCTTGAAAATATTGTCGGCATGACCGGACTGTCGGAAATCGTCCCTGCTGCGGCACCGCCGCTCGGGAATACCGCGCGCGGCCTGATCGCGATCGCCGCTGGTATGGTTTCCGCTTCCGCATTGTATCTTTTTTTAAATCACAAGACGAACTCACATGAAGGAGGCTCCGATATGAGCTTGGCACTACGCAAAAATCTGACGACGGAGCCGGTGGCCGAGGAACGGGACGGAAAATCACGATTTTCGATGCCCAAGCTGAACCTTTCGGCCAAATCATTGACCAAATTTCTGAAAAAGCCCAAAAAAGCTCCGGGCCAGGTGACCGAACTGAAGGACCTGCCGGATGTCCGGGCCGCCGACCGGCATCCCGATGCTCCGGTGCGCCAGCCGATTTTTGCTGCATCCGATCTGGGCACGCCACTGGCCGAATCGATCAAGCGGTTTGATCCGGCCGAGCCTGAGCAAAAGCGCGCTGAGCCAGTGATGCAGGCGGAGTCACCGGTCGCGATGGCCGAGCCTGCAGCCAAAAAAGTCACGGCTCCGGAAGCCGGAGAAAAACAAGCGTCTGACCGTATTGAAGATGCCGCTCCGCTCAAAACATCGAGCGCCGAGCGCGAAAATCTTTCCACCCTGTCTCTGGCGCAGCTTGCCGACCGCCTGGAAGCCGGACTTCGGCGTCTCGAAGTTCTGGAAAGGTGCGAGTCAATCGCGCCGCCTGCGGTGCCTGCACAATCCGCACCCAGTCCAAGTGAGAAGGCTACGACGGTAGAGGCGGCCAATGAGCCCGCTCCGGTTGCAATTCCACCTCTGCGGTCGGTCGAGGCGGTCGAAACGGCTGACATTGACACCGAATCGAGACGGCAGGCCGACATGGATGCGGCTTTGAAGGCGGCGCTTGGCACTTTGGAGAAAATGACGGCTCATCGCTGATCCTATTCAGGTCTCGACCGGATCGACGATTAGCATGGCGTCCACCCGCAATTGCTGCTCCGACTGTTGCGTGACCAGCATATCCGCGACAAAATGACCGGGAATTGCAAATTCATGGCTCGGAAGGATGTCGGCCAGTTCCCGCAACGTCTCCGGACGGGATATATCCTTCCGGTCAACCCGGACGGTGTATCGGGTTCCGGCGAAGGTTATGCTCGCCCACGCGCGTTCGCGCTTTAATGTGACCCGCAGGTGACTGCCTGCCAGCGTTGCCATCTGCCGGATCAGCAACGAGCCGGGATCGCGCGGACAGGCTTTCCCTTGCGCTCGCTCAGCCGGCATGTTCTGTCCGCCACATCTGCATGAAATCTTCCGCCCGCTCCGAAATGTCCCGACCGGGCTGGCGCCCGTTGCGCAAATCCTGGACAAAACGGGGATCTCGAACCGAAAGCCGGCCGAATTTGGTCCACGACATGTCGGTTTCGCGCAGAAATATCTCGATTTTTCGCAATAATGGCACCGTTATTCTCCTTCTCGCCGCCAGTCGCTCGATCGGGCGACTCATTAAATAGGGAAAATCCTATTTGAAATGCGATTTCCTACATGTCTAGGAAAAATCCTATTGCCAATTTCGGCCAGTGCCATTATGTTGTGGTGGCTATGTCCGATGATCCCCGTGCCCATCTCGAACATCTGATCCGCAAGAACGGGCATGGCTTTGCCGCGATCTCGAAGATGCTCGGCAAGAACGCCGCCTATATCCAGCAATATATCCGCCGCGGTGTCCCTAAAAAACTGGACGAGGAAGACCGCCGCAGACTGGCCGAATTTTATGATGTCGAGGAACGGCTGCTCGGCGCTCCCGCTCAGCGCGAATCGCACCGGTCTGCCCCGGTTACTCCGGATGGGTTGTTGCGTATCAGACAATTGCAGGTGGGTGCATCGGCTGGATCAGGTGCGCTGGCGGATGACGAATATGCGGAATCCATGGGTTTTGGACGCAAATGGCTCCGGCGGCTGAGCGCTGATCCTGCCCATTTGTCGTTGATTGCGGTCGACGGTGATTCGATGGTTCCGACTCTCGGCGATGGCGACGACATCATGGTGGATCACAGCGCTGCGTCTCGGCCCTTGCGCGACGGCATCTATGTGCTGCGCATGGATGACGTGCTGCTGGTCAAACGGATTGCGATGGGGCCGTCGGGAAAGCTTTCGATCCGCAGCGATAATCCGCAATATCCGGATTGGGAGGATGTCAGTGCGGAAAGCGTAAACATCATCGGCCGGGTCGTCTGGACCGGACGGCAGCTGTAACGACTCTCCATTTTGGGACCTTGCAACTTGCGTATTGCACAGCCAAATAGTCTTTCATGACAGATGCACCTTTAAAGGCCGTGGTTATTCCGGTCACGCCGCTCCAGCAGAATTGCACACTCCTCTGGTGCACCAAGACCAACAAGGCCGCTCTGAGCGATCCGGGCGGCGATCTAAATCGCCTGAAAGCGGCGGTCGAAGAGCATGGTGTCGATCTGGAGAAGATCATCATTACCCATGGCCATCTTGATCATTGCGGCCAGGCGGGGATGCTGGCGGAAGAACTGGGGATACCAATCGAAGGGCCGCACAAGGATGATCTCTTCTGGATTGACCAGCTCGACGGCGATGGCGCCCGCTATGGCATGGAAGCGAGGAGCTTCGTTCCCGATCGCTGGCTGGAGGACGGCGACCAGGTCACCGTCGGCGATCTGACGCTCGATGTAATCCACTGCCCGGGTCATACGCCGGGTCATGTAATTTTCTATCATCAGCCATCGCGGCTGGCGGTGGTCGGCGATGTTATATTCCAGGGGTCAATCGGCCGAACCGATTTCCCGCGCGGCAATCATCAGGATCTGATCAACGCCATCACCCAGAAGCTCTGGCCGCTCGGCGACGATGTGACTTTCATCCCCGGCCACGGCCCGACCAGCCAGTTCGGCTATGAACGCAAGACCAATGCGTTTGTCGCAGACGATGTGCTGGCGGCGCGCTAGACAGCGCCGCTATCCTCGGCTGTTGTTTCGCCGCCGGCGAAGAGTGACAGGTCGGTGGCCATGACTTCATCGAGCAGATCGCGTTTCTGAACGAATCTGTTGGCCATCCGTGTGTCGTTGGCGAGATGGGGCTTCAGATAGGGTAGTGCCTCGAGAGGATTTCGCTTCGCCAGAGTTTCCCAGATAACCATTGCGGTGATCAGCATCCGTTCGTTCAGATAGCCCTGCCGCTCATATTGCCAGCCTTCGTTGCTGCCTGCGAAATTCCAAGCGCTGGTAGCCATGAAAATTCCGAAACCCAGATAGACCGAACAGAGATCGGTTGTCAGTTCATGCACTTCCCAGCCACCCGATGGCGCTGTTTTCGCCGTGCTCATAAGATAATGGGACAGCTCATGGGCAAAGGTCGCGATCAGTTTGGCTGGATCGCCGAGCTGGCTGGGGTTATAGCTGATCTGTGCATGATATTGACCGTCGGCTGCTTTCAGAAGCCGATATTCCCCCGCCGGTGCATGGCTGTCGTGTGTGAGCATTTGGCCTGACTCCAAAGCCATCTCGCGCGTCTGATCGCCTTGCACCAGCTTTGTCGGCCAGTCGCCCATGCCAGCCAAAAGTTTGACCTGTTCAAAAATCTGCTGGGCTTTCCGGGACGGGTCTGCGCTCGTTCCAGGAAAAAAGGTTTCGTTAGGCAGGACCAGCCGGTCGGCCGGATGTTTCTCTATCCCGCCAAACTCCGTTATCAGCCATTTGAAACTGGCAAGCTGCCAATACCACTCGTCTGTATCAAGCGGCCTTTTCGGTCGGAACAGTCTCAATGGCCGGAAACCAGTTCCTTAAATCGACAGATAGGGGATGCTGATCGCATATATACCAAGCCCGAGCAGGACCAGCATGGTTACAACCGTGCCGATCATCCGGCCCTTGCCAAATTTCCCATCGTCCATGCCGACGCCATGGGCGACGCGACCGAGCAGATAAAGGCCGCTTACGACCCAGAGCCATGTCGGGGATGTGGCGCTGGCTAACTCGATAGCCGCGACCAGCAACAGGACAAACGGCGCGCTTTCGATATAGTTGCTGTGCGCGCGCATGCGGCGCAGGACTTTTTCGTTGCCGCCGTCACCGACGCTGACTTTTTCGCTACCCCTGACCTGGCCGACTCGGACCATGAGCCAGATGTTGATCAGCGCTGCTGCGCCGGCCACGGTCAATGTTATCGGTAAAATCATCTTGTCCCCCAGATATATGAAAATTATAGGGCTGCTATAGAAGCACAATGCTTGCAACGCACAGGAAAATCATTATACGCGCCATTTCGCGTGCAATCTGTTGAACCAAGACCAAGCGATTCTCTGCAATATCAGAGACAGTTTGTCAGGCTTGGCCGATCAGCAAATTGAGCATGCTATGGATTTTTAAATTTTAAAGAACAGGCTTAGCAATGGCTGTACCTAAAAGAAAAACGACGCCCTCCAAACGCGGTATGCGCCGGTCACATGATGCTTTGAAAGTCGAAGCCTATCAGGAATGCCCGAACTGCGGTGAATTGAAGCGTCCGCACCATATGTGCGGAAGCTGCGGTCATTATAATGGCCGGGAAGTCTTGGCCGTCGATCTTTAATCGGCTAGTCTCTCGGCTTCTGACGCGCAATCAAGGGGAATAGCTGGTGGGAATGAGGCCGCGAATCGCGATTGATGCGATGGGCGGAGATGAAGGCCCGCGTGTCATGGTTGCAGGCGCCGCGCTTGCGCGTCACCGTCATGCTGGCTTTCAGTTTCTTTTCGTTGGTGATGAAACGCAGATTCGCGAAGCGCTGAAGGATCATCCCAATCTGAGCGCGGACTCGGAAATCCTGCACGCGCCGGATATCGTGTCCGGTGACGACAAACCGGCGCAGGCGCTGCGCGGGTCCAAGACCACATCCATGGGCATGGCAGTCAATGCCGTCAAAAACGGCGAAGTCAGTGCCGCTGTCAGCGCCGGCAATACCGGTGCCCTGATGGCTATCGCCAAGCTGGCGTTGCGCACCATGCCGGGTATCGACCGGCCGGCATTGTCGGCGCTGTTGCCGACGATGAAAGACACGGACGTGGTGATGCTCGATCTGGGCGCCAACACGGAATGCAATAGCCGGAACCTCGTTCAGTTTGCCGTTATGGGCGCCGCATATAGCCGTATCATGCACGGTTTTGACCGGCCCAAGGTGAAATTGCTGAATATCGGCACCGAAGAGGCCAAGGGCACTGGCACGATCCAGGAAGCCGCCGCGACGCTGAAAGGCGCCGGTAGCCTGCATATGGATTTTCTGGGTTTCACCGAGGCGGACAAGATTTCCACCGGTGAAGTCGACGTTATTGTCACCGATGGCTTTTCCGGCAATGTCGCGCTCAAGGCCCTCGAGGGCACAGCGCGCTTTGTCACCGATCTGCTGAAACAGAGTTTTCTGAGCAGCCTGCGATCGAAAATCGGCTTTCTGATATCCCGTCCGGCAACCGAAATGTTGCGAGGGCATCTTGATCCCAATAATCACAACGGTGCTGTGTTTCTTGGCCTGAATGGCGTGGTGGTAAAAAGCCACGGCAGCGCGGATGCCAAAGGGGTTGCCAATGCGGTCGAAGTGGCTGCCCGTCTGGTCGAGGACAGTATTCTCGAGCGGATTAGTGAGGATCTGACCAAGATCAGCGAAGCAGCGCCGATAGCAGAGGTAGCAAAATGAACGATGCCGCTAGACGGTCTGTTATCAAGGGAACCGGGTCGGCTCTGCCGCGCACGCGTGTTTCCAATGCCGATCTGGCCAAGCGCGTCGACACTACGGACGAGTGGATTGTCGAGCGGACAGGCATAAAATTCCGGCATATTGCCGAAGATGACGAGACGACCTCTACGCTCGCGATAGAGGCTGCGGACAAGGCGATGAAGGCGGCTGGCTTTGGCGCTGCGGACATCGATCTGATCATCGTTGCCACCGCCACCCCCGACCAGACATTTCCGGCAACCGCCACGATCGTTCAGGATGCACTGGGATGCAACGGCTGCGTTGCCTTTGATGTCGCAGCGGTCTGCTCCGGTTTCCTTTATGCGCTGTCTGTTGCGGACAGCATGATTCGGGCCGGCAGCGCGCAGAATGCGCTGGTTATCGGCGCAGAAACCTTCAGCCGGATCCTCGACTGGGAAGACCGCGGGACCTGTGTCCTGTTTGGCGATGGCGCCGGGGCGATTGTGTTGGCAGCGGAGCAGGGTGAAAAAGGCGTTCTTGCCACCCGTTTGCACGCCGATGGCGCACACAACCAGCTTCTTTACGTTGATGGCGGCGCCGGTACCACCGGGACTGTCGGCAAGCTGCGCATGAAAGGCCCCGAAGTGTTTCGCCACGCGGTGGTCAACCTGTCCTCCGTCCTGAAAGAGGTGCTGGAAGAATCCGGTGAATCGGTCGACAATGTCGACTGGGTTGTGCCGCATCAGGCCAATGCCCGGATTTTGGATGCAACGGCCCGGAAGCTCAGCCTCCCGCCGGAAAAGGTGATCAAGACGGTCGATCTGCATGCCAATACTTCGGCGGCATCGGTGCCGCTGGCCCTGGATACCGCTGTACGCGATGGTCGAATCAAGGCCGGAGATCTGCTGGTTCTGGAAGCAATGGGTGGTGGATTTACCTGGGGAGCGTCGGTCATTCGCTACTGAATGGGCTGCCGCGGGGCATGAATTAACCATAATCGACATATTCGTCGCCGATTTTGCATCCTTGTCGAAAGCCAGTTGAGTAAAATGCATTTCGGCTTCTAGCTTGGAGCCATGGAATATACGGCATCCACAGGTCTGAAGATTGCGGCTCCGTTTCTGTACCGTGCCTATCTCAGCTGCCATGCCCTTCAGGCCCGAAAGCCACAGCTTTTGAAGGCGCTGGACTGTTCCGAAGCGGCATTGCGTGACCCCGGTTATCAACTGGATGACATTGCAATTGCCCGCCTTTGCGCGGCGGCGCGCGATGAACTCAACTGTACCGATATTCACGCCGAGATTGGCGGCAAGATGGTGCCGCAGGGCTTTTCCGATCGCGGGTTTACTGCCTTTTTCCAGCCCAGTTTTGGTGAAGCGCTGCTTGACCTTGTCGCTGAACAGCGACTGGGGGGCGAGGAGCCGGTGGCAAAAATTCTGTCGCTTTCCTCCGGTGACCGGCTGGTCTGGAACCCGGGTGAGGCGACCGAACCGGATCTTGTCCACATCCTATTTTCTCTGGTCCATCAATGCGGGGAATTGCTGGCCGCAGGGCGCTTCAAGACCGTGAAAGCGGCGCATTTTGCCCACCGCCGGCCTGATGGCTTCCGAGGCTTCCCGAGCGCAGATTCCGGACGGGATCCGATACCTTGCCATTTCAACCGGCCATCCACCTATCTGGAATATCATCATATGGCGATGACCATGCCGATCCAGCGTCATAATCCGGCGATTATCACGGCGGTCCGGAAGCAGGAGACCTCATTCGCCCGGGCCAGATTCGAACGACAAAATATCGCGAAGCTGACCTATGAATATTTATTATATCTGCTCGACAAATCCGGCCTCAGCCTCGATGCGGCAGCCCGGACCTTCGGCATGGCCGAACGCACGTTGCGCCGCAAACTAGTGTCCGAGGGCATGTCCTATCGCCAGTTGCTGGAGCAGGTGCGGCGGGACACTTGCCATCTCTATTTTCTCGAAGGCACGCGGAATCTGTCCGAAATATCTGCCAAGTTGGGATATAGCGAACTGAGCGCTTTCACCCGCGCCTATACCAGCTGGTACGGGCATCCGCCGAGCCAGGATACCGGCAACGCGATTGCTCTGGCTGCCTGAATTGTGTGGAAAATGGTGGGCGTAGAGAGAGTTGAACTCCCGACCCCTTCGATGTCAACGAAGTGCTCTACCACTGAGCTATACGCCCACACTGGAGGCCCTCTAGCCAGCCGTTCCGGCTGGCGCAAGGCTTAATTCAGGTCGCTGATACTGTCTGGCTCAAACAGCCGGTCGACCTCCATGACCAGATCGCGCAAATGGAAGGGTTTGGACAGGATTTTGGCCTTCGGAACAGACTCCCCGGCGCGCAATGTCACGCCGGAAAAACCGGTGATAAACATGACCTGGGTCTTCGGGCATACAGACGCGCAATGCTGGGCGAGTTCGATTCCGTCCATTTCCGGCATCACGATATCGGTCAATAGCAGATCAAATTCCTGTTCGGCGAGCAGTGGCACCGCAGCCGTCCCGCGGTCTACGGCGATAACTTCATAGTTGGCTTTCTCCAGTGCCCGTGTAAGATGCTCACGCATCGCCCGTTCATCTTCCGCGAGGAGAATCCTAATCATTTTGTCGCGCCTTCCCGAATATGCCTGATTTCAAGCCTGCCTATATGCCGAGGCCGGTATATAAGTGCAAATCGGTTAATTTTTTTCCGAAAAAGGCGACTATTTTGGCGAGGGAACCCGATTATGGAAGGCAGCAATATGACTAATCCGGTTCCTGGGCGCAACCCGGCGCCGCTGCCGACCTATTCCCTGTCCAATGTCGACGGGTTGCGCTTTCCGTTGCTGGTCAGTGTCCCCCATTCCGGCCGCGAATATCCGCCAGAGCTGCTCGATAACCTGAATGTGCCTGCTTCCCATCTTTTGCGGCTGGAAGACCGCTATTCGGATCGGCTAGCGGCATCGGCTATTGCCAGCGGCTTCCCTGCGATCATTGCCCGCAAGCCGCGGGCCTGGATAGATCTCAATCGCAGCCGAAGCGAGATTGATCCGGCGATGGTGGTTGGTATGGATCCGTCGCAGACAGGCCAGATGAGCAGAAAGGTGAGGGGCGGTCTGGGCTTGCTGCCGCGGAGACTGCACGGGGCAGGCAATTTGTGGCGGAACAAATGGTCACTGCAGCATGTCATTGACCGCATCGAGCAGGATCACGAACCCTATCATGCGCAGGTTGCGCATCTGCTGGACAGGATCCATTCCGTTTTCGGATGCGCGCTGCTGCTTGACCTGCACAGCATGCCGTCAACCGTCGACGAGAATCACAACAAGATCGGTTTTGTGCTGGGCGACCGTTTCGGGCGAAGCTGCGAATCGCGCTATGTCGAACTGGCCGCCGGTCATTTCCGCAGGCACGGTCATCTGGTCCAGACGAATCACCCCTATTCGGGCAGCTATATTCTGGAGCGGCATGGTAATCCGTCACGCAATATCCATGCTTTCCAGCTGGAAGTGGACCGTTCGTTATATCTCGACCGGAATATGCGCGAACCGATAGCTGCCGCCAGCTCTGTTGCGGAATTGATCCGTCATTGCTGCATGATGCTGGCCGAGCAACTGTCAGGCCAGGATCAGCTGGAAGCGGCCGAATGAAGCCTTTTCAATAAAAAAACCACCTCGTCGGTTCGACGAGGTGGCCAAGGTTCAGGGAGGTGGCATCCCAGAGGAATGCCGGTAATGATTCGATCGGGGGATGCGAACCATTACAACGCCCATGTGGGCCTAGTTGCTCCAGGTTGCAAGACCCGGAAGTAGAAAATTTTCGAAGGCCATGGCCTGCTTCGGCCAAATCGGACGAAGCAGGCCGCTTTGTGCGGTTAAACCGGAACGGAGGGAGCTTCGGTCACTTGCGGCATCTTGCCGGCAGCAACCTGTTTCGCAAACACATCACGCATCACCTGCAGCGAAAAGAGATGGGCGTAGATCAGCGGCAACATCCCGTTTTGGTTCATCTTGCGGAGCTCGTCGCCGCGCAGTTCGCGCAACTTTTCCTCGTTGACCATCTTGAATCCGCGATAGACAAATGGCTTTTCAACGCCGGTTTGCTGAATGGAAACCTCTCCGTCCATCAACAATCCCATCTTGTCCAGCTCCTGCACGAACTGGCCGGTTCGCTGGCCAGCCTGTTCAAACTGTTCGCAGAAATTCAGGATGTTCTTGGTGGTTTCGCTGGGCTGGCTATTTTCGAAAAGCGCGTCACCTTCCTTATAGTCACCAATTGCGTCGGTGGTTGGGTCGAAGCATAGCGACAGTTCTTCGGCTTCCGGGCGCAATTTTGCGAGCATGAACGGGTACCGGCGGACATAAGCCGGGACGTAGGCGGGTTCGCTGAACTGGCCTTCATCATTCATGAACGTGTTCACACCTTCGTTCAAACCCATGAGAATCAGCGGTACGCTATTATCACCGACCGAAAAGACAATCGGATAGTTGCGCGCTGCATTGATGAATTCATCGGTGGTGATCGGAATGGCGTGCTGCGACTGCATGAAGGATGCGTTGTCGAGCCCCTTGACTTTCCATGTACCATGTTCATTGGAATTCAGCGGAATCAGATCCTTGTAGAACATCGGTAGGGCTTGTGCTTGTGGCGTGCTCGCCATAGTTATATTCTCCGAAAATTACTGTTGAAACCGAATAGTTGTCTTGCGCTTTAAGAGCCTGACTGACCGGACGCAAGAGGAACGAGTTTCCCCGGGTTCATAATATTCTTCGGATCGATCGCCGTTTTAATTGCGCGCAGCATAGCGAGGCGGGCGTCGGAAGACAGTCGCTCCAGCTCTGCGCGCTTGATCTGCCCGATTCCATGTTCTGCCGAAATGGATCCGCCTGCCGCGATGACGAGGTCATGGACAAGCGGTGTTATCCGCGTCGCATAGTCCCGTATCCACTGCTCAGGAACCACGCCCGCCGGCGCTTTGACGTGCAGGTGGACATTGCCATCTCCCATATGGCCGAACGCGATGACTTTCGTACCGGGAAAGCTCGCCTCTATGACCGGCGATGCTTCCTTGATGAACCGGGCCATAGCGGGAACCGGTACGCTGATATCATGTTGCAGGGCCGGGCCACTAGCGCGCTCTGCCTCGGAGATCGAATCGCGGATTTTCCAGAAATCCTCTGCCTGCTGTTCGCTGGCCGCTATCGTTGCATCTTCAACCAGCCCCAGTTCCAACGCCTCTGCCAACAGTTTTTCGGTGACCGACCTAGGATCCTGCGCGTCCGGCTGATCGCGCACGATTTCAATGAGGATATGCCAGCGATGCTCTTCCTGAAGCGGCGCGCGGGTACCGGGAATGTGTCGCAATACCGACTGCAGGCAGGTTTCGGGGATGATCTCGAAACCTTCCAACGACTGTGGTGTCCTCTGATTGAGAAAGCGGAACATCTGATAGGCAGCACCGGTGCTGTCGACTGCGGCCCAAGAGACACAACGATCGACGAGGGCGGGTACGGTTTTAAGCGTTGCGGCGGTGACAATGCCCAGCGTGCCTTCTCCGCCAATGAACAAATGTTTCAGATCATAGCCGCGATTGTCTTTCTTCAGCGCCGAGAGGCCGTCAAAAATACTACCGTCGGGCAGAACCGCTTCAATACCGCTAACCAGTGCGCGCATGGTCCCGTGGCGAAGCACCTGGGTCCCGCCGGCATTTGTCGAAATCAGACCGCCGACTGTGGCCGAACCTTTGCCGCCGAGGGTCAGCGGAAACCGCTGGCCTTCGTTTGCCAGTGCTTCGTGCAGATTCTGGAGAATGACTCCGGCCTCGCACAAGATCATTTGGTCCTGTGGTGCGATCGAGCGGATCCGGTTCATGCGGCGCGTTGACAACAGAACCGACAGGCCATCGCGATCCGGCGTTGCCCCTCCGACCATACCGCTATTGCCTCCCTGCGGCACGATCGCAACGGTGTTTTTATTGGCAATTTTCAGGATTTCTGCCGTCTCTTGCGTGTTTGCCGGAGAGATCATCGCGAGCGAAGCACCAGTATACCGGCCACGCCAGTCGGTGAGCCAGGGTGCCATCTCATCACCTGCGCGAGTGAAGCCTTTGGGGCCGACAACCGCCCGCATTTCTTTCAGCCAATCGGCCTTTTCTGACATATTCCAGTCCCTCTGCGGTGGTGCCATCGGTTCGCTGTTGCGGATCAGCCTTGCCGAAGAATATCAAGACGCTAACAGATAGAAAATCCTCAGTTCATGCAATATTCAATCACTGCTGATATAGGCAAGGCAAGGGTTAGTTAAAGGATTATGGTGAGCCTGTCACTTACAGCGATATTGCTGCTCTCTGTGCCGGATGCACGCGAGATGCGGCCGCTCGAGATGCCGTCGGCAGACGCAGCCATGGTCCATGTGGCGGAGCGTCCGCTGCTCTTTGCGCAGGTCCGAATCGAGAAGCGGGTGATTATTCGCGTTCCTCGTCGGCGTCCGACACCACTCGCACCGATGGCGGATTTTTCGCGCGAATCCGTGAAAAAAACCTATCGGGAAAAGAAAATGGGCAAATGCGTGCCGATGAACAATATTCTTGGCGTGCAGATGTTTGCGGACCGCTATCTCGATCTGATTACCAAGGACCGCAAGAGAATCCGGGCACAACTGGAGGACAAATGCCAGGCGCGCAGCTTCTATTCGGGCTTCTATGTCGAGAAAACGGATGACGGGAAAATATGCACCGGCCGCGATATTCTTCACTCGCGAACCGGAGCGAAATGCGAGATCGACCGCTTCCGTGAACTGGTCCCGGAACGCTAGGCCCAGCGAGAAAACTTGACAAATCCCGGATATGCGATCATTGCCCGGCACAGCCCGAGAGGCTAAGACAGGGTGCAAGGTTGCATCCTATATTTTTCCGGAACCACTATGAAATTTGCCGATATCGGCCTGTCTGAAGAACTGCTGAAATCTGTAGCCGAAGCCGGCTATGACGAACCGACGCCAATTCAGGCGCAAGCCATCCCCTCCGTCCTGATGATGAAAGATATCATCGGCATCGCCCAGACGGGCACTGGCAAAACAGCAAGCTTCGTGCTGCCGATGATCGACATATTGGCGCATGGCCGCTCGCGTGCGCGGATGCCACGGTCGCTGATCCTCGAACCGACCCGCGAACTGGCGGCGCAGGTTGCCGAGAATTTCGAGAAATATGGCAAGAACCATAATCTCAGCATGGCCTTGCTTATCGGCGGTGTTTCAATGGGGGACCAGATCAAGGCGCTGGAAAAGGGTGTCGACGTACTGATCGCGACTCCCGGACGTCTGATGGATCTTTTTGATCGCGGACGGATATTGATGTCGGGCTGCGAATTGCTGGTCATCGACGAAGCCGACCGGATGCTCGACATGGGCTTCATCCCGGATATCGAATCCATCTGCTCGAAACTTCCCTCAACCCGGCAGACGATGCTGTTTTCGGCCACCATGCCGCCGCCGATCAAACGCCTGTCCGACCAGTTTCTGAGCAATCCGAAATATATCGAGGTTTCGCGCCCGGCGACGGCAAATACCTCGATCGACCAGTCGCTGATCGAAGTCGCACCCAAGGCGAAACGCAAGCTGCTCGTCGACATTCTCGACAATGAAGGCGTCGAGACCGCGATCATATTCTGCAATCGCAAGACCGAAGTGCGCGATTTGTGCCAGAGTCTGCGCAAGGATGGCTTCGATGCCGGACAGATCCATGGCGACATGGACCAGAGTTCGCGTCTCGCCGAGCTGGACCGGTTCAAGTCGGGTGAAATCAATATATTATGCGCGTCCGACGTTGCCGCTCGCGGACTGGATATCAAGGGCGTCAGCCATGTCATCAATTATGATATTCCCTGGCATCCGGATGACTATATCCACCGTATTGGCCGCACCGGTCGCGCTGGCGCTACCGGTGTTGCGATAACCTTCATCACCCGCAGCGATGCCGAACATGTCGACAGCATTGAAAAGCTGACTGGCATGAAGATCCCGGTCCGCAAGGAACGCACGGTCAGAACTGGTGGAAAGCCGGCTGATCAGGCCGACGGAGACCATGTTCAGGCAAAGCCGGCGAAGGCGAAAGCCCCGCGCCGGAAAGATGCGCCGAAGAAATCGCGACGGGAAGACGCTCCGAAGAAACCGGCGCCAGACCGCAGGGTCGAAGAGGAAAAGCCGCCGGTGGCTGATGACAGCAACGACATTGACGAGGGTTGGAACGGCCCGATGCCAAGCTTTCTGGAAGCCCGGCTCAACCGCTAGCATCCCGGCCGATGGCCGGTTGCCAGTCCGGCGCTATTTCAGCGTCAGACTGTCCAGAATAGCCGCCGCCAGCGGGTCGGTCGACTTGGCTTGGTCGGCGGCATAGCTGACCTCCGCCTGGACCATTGTGCCATCGGGTTTGCGGAGCAGCCGCTGATTGGATTTCAGGCCATTGGTCAATATGCCGGAAGCGCGATATTCATTGTTGCCAACGGCGCTGCCTTCCATGGCCGCATTGCCATCCTCGATATTTTCGACCGCTTTGCTCCAGGCAGCATCCTCGCGATTTTCGACCCAGCTAACCGCCAGTTTTGCGCCGCTTTCGGTTTCGGTAAACACCCGGCCATTGTCGTCGCTGGCGGATTCATCGACTGTCCAGTCACCGGGCACCATGATCGTATAGCCGCGCAGCGCGTTGGTATAGCTTTCCATGCTGGTAAGATCGACCGGCGCCGCTGCGGTATCGTCTTCCACGGCAGCCGCTTCGTCACGGATCGCTTGGCTGGCGGCGTCCGCCTGTCGCGCCAGTTCCTCGCTGGAGGGCACATCGCCCACCGCTTCCTGTTTTCCGCAGGCCGAAAGAAGCAGTGCCAGCGTCAGGGCGGCACCAAATGGAAGAATTGGAAGCATGTTTTTCATATCCGCCAGACTTAAGACCAGCAGGGCGAAACATCAATGGCGATGTTGGACTGGTCCGGCAATCGGGCCGCCCCGCAATTGTTGGAAAATGGCCGAAAATGTCAAATTCCGGCAAAATGCGAAAAAATTATGCCGCGTTATCAATGCCCAGATCCGCCAGCTTGCGGTAAAGGGTCGATCGTCCGATGCCCAGACGCCGGGCCACTTCGGTCATCCGGCCGCGATAATGGCCGATGGCGAGGCGGATCACGTCGGCTTCTATTTCTTCCAGCGGCCGCAAATTGCCATCTTCGGCATATAGAGTGATGCCAATGCCTTCGGGGCTGTTCGACAGATGCGGTTCGGTCTCTCCGGATTCGGCAACAAAAGAGGCGATCTGCGGAAATTCCTCGCAGCTCAGGGCGTTATGGTCGCACATGACCGCGGCGCGGAACAGCACGCTTTGTAGCTGGCGGACATTGCCGGGCCAGCGATAGCTGCGCAAAAGGTTCAGCGCCTCGTCGGTGATGCCCAGACTGCGCAGGCCCGGCTGGTGCGCGAGGCGGGCAAGAAAATGCCGTGCCAGCGCCGGAATGTCGCCGGTGCGGTCGCGCAACGGCGGAATGGTCAGCTGGACAACATTCATCTGATAATAAAGGTCTTCCCGGAAATTGTCCTTTTCGACTTCCCGCTCCAGCTTGCGGTTGGTTGCGGCGATAACCCGCACGTCGAGCTGGAAGCTGTTCGGGCTGCCGAGCGGCTGGATATCGGAATGTTTCAGGAAACGCAGCAGGCGGACCTGGGTTTCCGGAGGTATCCGGTCGACTTCATCGAGGAAAATCGTACCGCCTTCGGCTTGCTGGAGCAGCCCGATCTTGCGGTCAAAAGCGCCGGTAAAAGCACCCTTTTCATGACCAAACAGGATCGAATCGAGCAGATTTCCGGTAATTGCACCACAATTCAGCTTCAACATCGGCATTTTTGCGCGCGGGCTGGCGGCGTGAATGGCATCGGCTATGACTTCCTTGCCAACCCCGCCTTCGCCCTCGATCAGGACCGGAACACGGGCCCTTGCGGCTTTTGCGGCAATCGCCAGCGCGGCGCGAAAAGCCGGTGCGGCTCCGACGATTTCTTCAAATTCGAGCGGCACCGAGATCTTTTCACTGAGCGGGCGCAATTCGCCATCATCGCGCGACGATCTGACCGCGGCGTCGAGCGCCTTGAGCATCAGTTCGGGGGCGACCGGCTTGATCAGATAGTCGGTGGCGCCGGCGCGGACGGCGTCGACCGCCTCGGCGATCGACCCGACTGCGGTCAGCATCAGGATCGGCAGGGCAGGGCGGCGCGCCTTCAGTTCGGTGATCAGTTCGGTGGCTTCGGAACCCGGCACCCAATGGTCGAGAATGATTGCATCCAGCATCATCCCGTCCTGCGTGCCGAGCGTCGCTATCGCGGTTTCCGCGTCGCGGGCAAAGATAGTGCGGAAGCCCGCGCGCGACGCCAGTGCCGAAATTAACCGGCATTGCGCCGGCTCATCATCGATAAGCAGCAGTAACTTTGTGCCGTTTTGTGCCATTTTTTTCCCGATTGTCCCACAATGAAGCATTTTCATAGCGGCAACCGGTAAAGAGCCGATTAAAGGGCCAGCAAATATTCTATCCAAAATGACGGTGGGTAGGACTTGAGCAGGCGCTAATATAGGGTTACACCTCGCGCCAGTTTAGTACGAGAAATGGGGAAATCATGACATCTGATAATAATCTGGGACCGGCCGAGGAAACATATTCCGGCTTTTTGTCACTGCTGAAGATTGGCACGATCGCATCAATCATAGTGGTAACATTGGTGGTAATTCTTATATCCTAACTGATTGGAAATTTTAGTGAAAATTGCGGTTTTAAAGGAACTCGCCGACGGCGAGACGCGGGTTAGCGCGTCGCCTGAAACGGTAAAGAAATTCATCGCTTTGGGCGCCTCTATGACCGTGGAAAAGGGCGCAGGAGAATCTGCGTCGGTTTCCGATGCCGACTATGAAGCCATGGGGGCCAGCATTGCCACCCGGGCCGCAACGCTGAAGGATGCCGACATTGTTCTGGCCGTGCAGGGCCCCGATCCCCAATCGCTCAAGGGAATGAAGAAAGGGGCCTGGCTGGTGGCCAGTCTCAATCCATTCGGCGAGCGCGAGCGGGTTGACGCTTATGCCAAGCTGGGCATCGATGCGCTGGCGATGGAATTCATGCCGCGGATCACCCGCGCGCAGTCGATGGATATCCTGTCGTCGCAGTCCAATCTTTCCGGTTATAAAGCCGTCATTCTGGCCGCCAATGAATATGGCCGCGCCTTTCCGATGATGATGACCGCAGCGGGCACGGTGTCCGCCGCGCGCTGCTTCGTCATGGGGGTCGGCGTTGCCGGATTGCAGGCGATAGCCACGGCCCGGCGTCTCGGCGCACAGGTTAGCGCGACCGACGTGCGCAGCGCCACCAAGGAACAGATCCAGTCGCTCGGCGCGAAACCGATTTTTGTCGAATCGGTCGAAGGCATCGAGGGCGAAGGTTCCGGCGGCTATGCCACCGAAATGAGCGAGGAATATCAGAAGGCCCAGGCCGAACTGGTGTCCAGTCATATCGCCAAACAGGATATCGTGATCACCACCGCCCTGATCCCCGGCCGCGCCGCGCCGCGTTTGATTTCGGACGCGCAGATCGCGACGATGCGCAATGGCAGCGTGATCGTCGATCTGGCCGCCGAACAGGGCGGCAATGTCGAAGGCGCTGTTGCCGGCAAGACCGTGGAGAAACACGGTGTCAAAATCGTCGGCGCGCAGAATATTCCGGCGATGATGGCGGCGGACAGTTCGGCGCTGTTTGCCCGCAATCTCTATAATTTCCTCAGCGCTTATTGGGACGAAGAGGCCAAAAGGCCGGTTCTGCCCGATGACGACGAGGTGACAATTGGCATACGGCTGACCAAGGATGGCAAAGTCGTGAACGAGCGCCTTCTGGCGAACTAGGGGGTTAGCAATGGACTTTATCTCAATCTTATCAATTTTCGTGATGGCCTGTTTTGTCGGCTATTATGTGGTCTGGTCGGTGACCCCGGCCTTGCACACGCCGCTGATGGCGGTGACCAACGCGATTTCCTCGGTGATTATCGTCGGCGCACTGATTGCGGCGGCGGCGGGATCGCAGGCTGATGGCGGGCAAACCGCCAAATGGCTGGGTCTGGTCGGCGTTGTCTTGGCAAGCGTGAATATTTTCGGCGGCTTTGCCGTAACCGAGCGCATGCTCGCAATGTACAAGAAAAAGGAGCGCAAATAATGCGGAACGCATTGGTTGGCGCATCCGCGCTTCTCTTCTCGACACCGGCGCTCGCTGCGTCTGGCGAAGCGGTAAACCCCTGGGTTGCCGCCGCCTATCTGGTCGCCGGCGTGCTTTTCATTCTCGCGCTGCGTGGTCTGTCCTCGCCGGAATCAAGCCGGGCGGGTAACCGCTTCGGCATGGTCGGCATGCTGATTGCCGTGGTCACCACCCTGTGGACCCACAGCATTGCCAGCCTGCCGGAAATTGCCGGTGCGATCGCCATTGGTGGCGTGATCGGCTTTGTGATCGCCCGCCGCATCGCGATGACCGATATGCCGCAGCTGGTTGCCGCGTTTCACAGCCTCGTCGGTCTGGCCGCCGTGCTGGTCGGTATCGCCGCCTATCTCAATCCCGGCGCCTTTGGCATTCTTGATGCGACAGGTGAAATCCTGACCGTCAGCCGTGTCGAACTGGGCCTTGGTGTTGCCATTGGTGCGATCACCTTCTCCGGTTCGGTCATCGCTTTTTTGAAACTCAACGGCAATATGTCGGGTGCACCGATCATGCTGCCGCTGCGCCATGTCATCAATCTCGGCGTATTGGCGGCGATAATCGGCCTGACCGCCTATTTCGCCATTGCTCCGACCGTCGGCACGGGGGCGATATTCTGGACCATCGTGGGCTTGAGCTTCCTGATCGGCTTCCTGCTGATCATCCCGATCGGCGGCGCGGACATGCCGGTCGTAGTGTCGATGCTGAACAGCTATTCCGGCTGGGCGGCTGCAGCGATGGGCTTCACCCTCGGCAATACGGCGATGATCATTACCGGCGCGCTGGTCGGTTCGTCCGGTGCGATTCTCTCCTATATCATGTGCAAGGCGATGAACCGCAGCTTCATCAGCGTGATTGCCGGCGGCTTTGGTGCCGACAGCGGTCCGAGTGAAGGCGCGGCCAAGATCGACCGTCCGTGGAAGCGCGGATCGGCCGAAGATGCTGCCTATATGATGAAACAGGCCGAGAATGTGATCATCATTCCGGGCTATGGCATGGCCGTGGCGCAGGCCCAGCATGCCTTGCGCGAAATGGGCGACATGCTGAAGGAGCAGGGCGTCGGCGTCAAATATGCGATCCACCCCGTGGCCGGCCGTATGCCGGGCCATATGAACGTGCTGCTGGCCGAAGCCAATGTGCCTTATGACGAGGTGTTCGAGCTGGAAGATATCAACAGCGAATTTGCCCAGGCCGATGTGGCCTTCATCATCGGCGCCAATGACGTGGTCAATCCGGCGGCGAAAACCGACAAGGGATCGCCGATTTACGGCATGCCGGTGTTCGATGTCGACAAGGCCAAGACGATCTTTTTCGTCAAGCGCTCGATGGGCGGTGTCGGCTATGCCGGGGTCGACAACGAGGTCTTTTATATGGACCAGACCATGATGTTACTTTCCGACGCGAAGAAAATGTGCGAGGAAATCGTAAAGGCGCTCTAGACGCCAATTTCGATTTTTTCAGGGAATGTAACATCAATGCGTAAAATTGGCCTGATTGGCGGGATGAGCTGGGTGTCGACAGCCAGCTACTACACGCGGATCAACCGGATCGTGCAAAACCGCCTCGGCGGCTTTACCAGTCCGCATCTGTTGATCGAAAGCGTCAATTTCAGCGATTACGCCCGGCTGCAATCGGACGACGACTGGGATGCGGCCGCCGGTCTGATGACCCGGTCGGCGAAGCGTCTGGAAAAAAGCGGCGCCACGGCGGTGCTGATCTGTTCCAACGCGATGCACAAGATCTACGATCAGGTGCAGCCGGAAGTTGGCGTTCCGATCCTGCATATCGCCGATTGCGTCGGCGACAAGATGGTCGCCGATGGCGTAAAGACGGCAACTTTGATCGGCTCGCGCAACGTGATGACCGAGGGTTTCTATCGCAAGCGTCTGGTCGGCAAGGGCATCACCCTGTCGCCGCCCGACGAGCAGCGGGTCGAGGAGATTGACCGGATCATCTACGAAGAGTTGATGTTCAATCAGGCCAAGCGCGAGTCCGAACGGACGATGAAAACCTATATCACCAATATCGCCAAGCAGGATATCGAAGCGATCGTATTGGGATCCACCGAACTGGATCTGATCATCGATACCAAGGCGAATATCCTGCCGATTTACGATAGCACCGAAATCCACGCCGATGCGGCGATCGAATGGATTCTTGCCGACGGCTAGGCCGGTTTTTCGCTGATTACTGACATTGATGTCAATGCTCTTGGCATGGCCGCTTTTTTGCGGCATTATCTCTGCTTCGTGGAGGAGAGAGATATGATACGCAGTCTATTGGTGGCTACCGCGCTTTGCCTGAGCGCCCCGGCCCTGGCCAAAACCATCACCGTTGCACCCGGAGACGATGCGCAGGAACGGCTGCAGGAAGCGCTGATCCTGGCCGAGCCGGGTGATGTCGTGGAACTGGGCGCCGGCCGGTTCGATCTGGTCGACGGCCTGTCGCTGGATGTCGACAATGTCACCGTTCGTGGCGCCGGCATGGACCAGACGGTGCTCAATTTCGCCGGACAACTGGGCGCGGGCGAAGGCCTGCTGGTGACGTCCGATCATGTCGTGCTGCGCGATTTCGCGATCGAGGACAGCAAGGGCGACGGCATCAAGTCGAAGGGCGCGGACAATATTGTCTACTACCGGCTGCGGGTGGAGTGGACCCGCGGGCCGCACGCGGAAAATGGCGCCTATGCCATTTATCCGGTGGAAAGCAGCAATGTGCTGGTCGACAGCGTGACCACCATCGGTTCGTCCGATGCCGGGATTTACGTCGGACAGTCGGAGAATATCATCGTCCGCAACAGCGTGGCAAAGTTCAACGTCGCGGGCATCGAGATCGAGAACAGCGTCGGCGCGGATGTTTATAATAATGTCGCGGTCAACAATACCGGCGGCATCCTGGTCTTCGATCTGCCCAATATCCCGAAACAGGGCGGCCGCAACGTCCGCGTGTTCGACAATATCGTGGTCGACAACAACACCCCGAATTTTGCGCCAGAGGGCAATATCGTCGCGGACGTCCCGGCCGGCATGGGCGTCATGGTGATGTCGCATTATGAAGTGGAAGTGTTCGAAAACCGCTTCGCCGAGAACGGCACCGGCAATGTCCTGATCGTGTCCTATAGCAAGGGGCAGGATGATCCGAATTATAACCCGAAGCCGATCGGCGTGCGGGTGTTTGAAAATGACCATGGCCGGGCTGGCTATAATCCGGCCTTTCCCGGGGGTGATATGCTGAAGGCCGCCTTTGGCGGTGCTATTCCGCCGATTATCGAAGATGGCACGGGCGAGAATATCCTGATCGATGATGATGTCGCGATCCTGTCGCTGGGGCTGACCGCGCCGGGCCAGTCGCTGGCCGAAGCCAGGCCCTCGCTGGTCGAGGGCGCGAGCGAGCCGTTTGACGGCCGGCGGCTGAAACCGGTCACCCTGCCGCAGGCCATGGAAGACGCTATCCGATAATGCGGTTGCTGGCTTCTGCGTGCGCTGTTCTGGCGCTTGCCCTTACAGCGGGCGCGCGCGAGCCGGAAGGTGTGGCCGACGGGGTGATAATGGCCGACGGCCTGCCGCGGCTGCTTTCGGACTATGGGTTTTTCAAGGATGCAGCGGGCTGGCAGCCGAACGAGCGGGTCGTGCCCTATCAGTTGAACATGCCGCTCTTTTCGGACTATGCGGAGAAATACCGGTTCATCTATGTGCCCGAGGGACAGCAGGCGAAGGCAAACGGCGACGGGCTGCTCGAGTTTCCGGTGGGGTCGGCCTTGATCAAGAGCTTTGGTTACGAGCTTGACGGCAAGCCGATGCTGCTCGAGACAAGGGTGCTGCTCCACCGGGCCGACGGCTGGCTGGCGCTGCCCTACGTCTGGAACGAGGCGCAGACCGAGGCGAGGCTGAAGGTTGCGGGCGCGCGTATCCCCGTCACTTTTACCGACCCGTCCGGGCGGGAACGGTCGATCAGCTATGCTGTACCGAACAAGAACCAGTGCAAGGAATGCCATGGACTGTCGGATGCGGTGACACCAATCGGTCCCAAGGCGCGCAACCTGACCCACGGCGGGCAGCTTGCGCAATTCGCGCGGCTTGGCCTGGTCGACCGGGTACCGGCGGTCGATTATCGCGTCCCGGTCTGGGGGGAGAGCAGCGCGCCGCTCAATGACCGTGCGCGCGGCTATCTCGACGTCAATTGCGCTCATTGCCACAACGTCAATGGTTCGGCGAGCAACTCGGGCCTGTTTCTGACCTATGAGGAAGACACGCCGGTCCGTATCGGTATCCACAAGCGTCCGGTGGCGGCGGGGCGGGGCAGCGGCAGTCATGATTTCGACATCGCGCCGGGCGATCCGGACGGCAGCATCATGATCTATCGGCTGAACAGCCTCGATCCGGGTATCAGCATGCCGGAAGTCGGCCGCTCGATCGTTCATGACGAAGGGGTCGCACTGCTCCGCGAGTGGATTGCGGAGATGGAATAGAGGGCGTGGTCCGGCGGAAGCCGGGGGATGATTATCGCGCGCGGGTCCAGATCTGGCTCTGGCAGATAAAGGCGACACAGCCTTTCATCTTCAGTCTGTTGGTCGCGTCGAGACTGATTTCGGATCGATAGGTCCGGCCGCTCTTCGGATCATAGACCTTGCCGCGCCAGATATCGCCGTCGGGCCTCAAGCCGGTCAGGATCGCGATGCCCAGCACCTTGCGGTTGCGCAGCTTCCTGTCGGGATTGTAGATATCCTTCTGGCCCGCACCATCCGGCGGGGTCACCAGATATTTGTGAATCCGGCCGCAGACGGTCGCGCCGCATCGGGAAATACGGATAATGGCGTCGCGGTCCTCGGTGATCCAGTCACCGGTGATCGGCTCCGCGGCCAGCGCAGGGCTCGCGAAGATCATGGCGGCTGAGATCAGGCCGATGGCCGGTCTGCCCGAAGTGAAAATGAACATTGCCTTGTTCCCTTGCCGCTCGTCTATGGGTGGATCAGGATCGGGGCAATAGATCCTTGGCGGTGACCCCAGTCTGAACGCGACGGAACAATCTGCCTTTTTCGGCCCAGAAGATGAGCGTCAGGGAAGCAATGCCACAGACCAGGAAGCCGGTGGCAAGTGGCAGGATCGTGCCGTCAAACTGCAGGCCGATAACGGATCCGATGACCGAAGACAGGCCGGATCGGGCAAAGTTCTGGAACGAGGAAGCGACACCCGCGGTCTTGCCGAACGGCTGCATCGCGATCGAGCTGAAATTGGCACCGGTGAAGCCGATCATGCCCATTGTGGGCACGAGCAGGGCCATGAAGATCCAGAGATTGACCATACCGGCCTCGGCCAGAACCAGATGGATCGCCGACACCAGTATGAAAAAGATCAGCGCCGACTGGGACACTCGCCGCGCACCAAAGCGCATGACGATCCGCGAATTGGTAAAGCTGGCGACCGACATCGCGCCGGCGTTCAGGGCAAAAATATAGACAAAAATATCACCGGCACCGAATATGTCGAAAAATATCTGCTGGGCCGATGCAATATAGGCAAAGAGCGGCGCCATCATCAGGCCACTGGCCATGACATGGCCAAAGCTGTTGCGGTTGAAGATAACGCCATACCATGCGGCGCCGATCGACCGGGCCTTGATCGGCGTCTTGTCGTCCGGATGCAGAGTCTCGGGAAGGCGGGTACTCACCCATAGGAAGGCTATCAGGCCTGCGGTGGACAGAACCAGGAATATTGCCTTCCACGGCGCAACGTGGAGTACCAACTGGCCGATCAGGGGTGCCGTGATCGGAACGATCATGAACACCATCATGATCGTGGACATCGCACGGGCCATCGCATCGCCGTCGTAGCGATCGCGGATGATGCTGTTCGCCAGCACACCCATCGCCGACGCCGCCAGTCCCTGGATGAAGCGGCCGATCAGCAGCAACTGATAGTCCCATGCCAGGGCACAGAGTATACCGAAGCCGGTATAAATGCCGATAGTCACCAGCAGCACCGGCTTGCGGCCATAGCGATCCGCCAGCGATCCATAGAGGATCGACCCGACCGCCATGCCGTAAATATAGGAAGTGATCGTCCACTGCCGGTCGTTGACGTTGGGCAGGGCAAAATCGTCCGAGATCAGCCCCAGCGCTGGCAACATGATGTCGATCGCGAGCGCGTTGAGCGACATCAGGCTTGCCATCATGAAGATGAGTTCAATACGGCCTATGGGAAAGGGAAGAGCTTTGCGTTGCACCGGTGGCCTATGGCAAGCTCGGGCGCTTGTGGCTATAGTGTAAATAGACAGCTTGCCTTTGCCGGGCAGCGCGACCGGGGATAACGGGATGACGAAGCAAAGCTTTCCGCTGCTTGTTCTGATGATTGGGATGCTGGCAGGGCCAGCGGGCGCACGGCCGGAATCCGCCCCTGAGCAAGCCGGTTGCATGTCTGTCTCGGGTGATATCTGGGGAGAAGGCCGACCGGATAAGCCCCCTCGGAGGATTGATGGCAAACAGATAAAATCGCTTACGGATTTTTTGCGGATGACCGGAGATCGGACATCAAATGTAACGGTGGTCAGGGACGGCGCGTTTGCCGGCTGGGATTTCGGTGGCATGTCGCTACACGGAATCTGTTTTGAAGAAAGCGATCTTTCGGGTGCTAATTTCGCCGGCGCGCTGGCCGCCGGCGCGGGCTTCATCAAGACCGACCTGAGCGGCGCCAATATGGACGGCGTTCACATGCCCGGCGTGCTTTTCCGCAACGCCGGTCTGCGGGCCGTGTCGGCCAGGGGCGCGGATTTTTCGCATGGGCATTTCGACGGCGGCTGGTTCGAGGGCAGCGTCGAGGGCTGGAATCTGGATGGTGCCAGTTTGACCGGCTTTGTTTTTGCGTGTGGTATAACCGTGCCGGATGGTTGTCCGGTTTATCAGGGCGGCGCCAACACAAGCGCCAAAGGCGCTGATTTCACCGACGCCATATTGCACAGCTTCGGGTTGCACGCCGTCGATCTGGCCGGTGCCCGGATCGACCGGACAATAATTGGCCCCCGCCAATTGCCGAATCTGGCGAAGAGCGATTTTCGCGGCCCTGTCATCCTGCGCGGTGGTGACAGGGATGTCAGTCTGACCAGCGAGGAGGCCCGACGGTTGCTGGCCGCCCATATCGAACAGCGCGCGGTGGAATCGCAGCCGTCTTTCAACTGTGGCAAGGCGGCGAGCCGGGTCGAGAAGGAAATCTGCGGAGACTATGCCAGCGATCTGCGTGCTGACGACCGCTCTATGGCCGTCCTGTACCAACGCGCGAAGGCAGCGAACGCCAGTGTCAGAACCAGCCAGCGTGCCTGGCTGAAGCAGCGCAACCGATGCGCAATGGCCGAATATCCCGCTGACTGTATCCGGCAAAGCTACAGCGCGCGCAAGGGCGAGCTGCTCGGCATGCTGGGCGAGCAGAACTGGCTGGCGCGCGGACAGGCGGCGCTTTTTGTCGATGATGTGCTGCCGCTACCGGCGGCCATGGCCGGATCGGATCTCATGGCCAGAATCGCGCCGGTTCTGGTCGGTGCCTCGATGACCGAAATATTGGTCGAACGCGGGGATGACGGGCTCTATGCGATCAAAGGCAGCGCAGTCGGAGCCAATGCGCATTTGTGCAGCATCTATGCCACGCATCTCTATTTCGACGCGCAATCGGGCTGGTATATTCCGGTGTCGGAGGGAGGCGCTGTTCCGGTCTTCCGGATTTTTGACAACCGACTGGAAATTTTTGCCGCCGGCAAGCCGGACTATGAAAAATATCCCGTAGCGGCGGATATTATGAGCTGCGGAATGCGCGCGAGTTTTACCCAGACGGTCCGGGCCAGAGCAGGAGAGGCAACGATCGAACGCTATCGGCAGGTTTTGAGCGAGGCAATGTAGCCGCTCCCCAAGCCGGAAAACAGACGCTAGACTGAACTCATGTCCGACTCCGCTCCCGATCTTTTGCAGCGCAAGATCATCCATATCGATATGGATGCCTTTTTCGCCAGTGTCGAACAGCGCGACTTTCCCGAATTGCGCGGCAAGCCGGTTGCGGTCGGCGGCTCGTCAAAGCGCGGGGTGGTCGCGGCGGCTTCTTATGAAGCGCGGACATTTGGCGTACGGTCGGCCATGGCCTCGGTGACCGCCAAACGCCGCTGTCCCGACCTGATTTTCGTCAAGCACCGGTTCGAGGTCTATCGCGAGGTGTCGCAGCAAATCCGCGCGATCTTCCGCACGCATAGCGATCTGGTCGAGCCGCTGTCGCTGGATGAAGCCTATATCGATGTCACCGAAGACAAGATGGGGATCGGCAATGCGACAAGGATTGCCGAGATGATCCGCGCCGAGATCAAGAAGCAGACGGGTCTGACCGCCAGCGCCGGGGTCAGCTATAACAAGTTCATCGCCAAGATTGCCTCGGACCAGAACAAGCCTGACGGGATTTGCGTGATCAAGCCGCACCAGGGGGCGGATTTTGTCGCGCAGTTGCCGGTGCGGCGTTTCTACGGCGTCGGCCCGAAGACGGCAGAGCGGATGGCGAAGCTCGGCATCCACACCGGCGCTGACCTGCGCGCGCAATCGCAGGCCTTTCTGAACCAGCATTTCGGTAAGTCGGCAGGCTATCTGTTTCGCGCCTCGCGCGGGGTCGATCATCGCGAGGTGCGCGCGCACCGGATTCGCAAATCGGTCGGCGGCGAGCGGACCTACGGCGACGATCTGGTCAGCGATGATGATATGCACGACGCGTTCGAACATATTATCGACATCGTCTGGAACAGCATCGAGAAATGCGAGGCGCGCGGGCGGACGGTGACGCTCAAGGCGAAATATGCCGATTTCCGGCAGGTGACGCGTTCCCATTCGGTGGACCATTATGTCGCGGACAAGAATGAATTTGCCGCCATCGGCCGGGACTTGCTGAGTAGCATCATGCCCGTGGAAAATGGCGTGCGGCTGCTCGGACTGACGCTGGCCAACCTGGAGGGCGCGGAGGCGAAGGCGGACGAGCCATCCGATGACATGGAGCAGAAGGCGTTTGAATTTTAGCGTCGGGGAGGGCCGGTGCTCCGAACTTGATGCGGAGCCGTGCGTTAGAAAGCCGGCTTTTGCCGTCAGGGCTCCGCGTCGAGCGCGGAGCACAAATCAAGGCGCTCTCTTGCCTCCCAGGGCTCCGCGTCGAGCGCGGAGCACAAGGGGTTAGAAGCTCATCTCGTCATAGATCCGGCTGACATCGCCATTCCATTCGTCGTGATAGCGGTCGAGCAATTGCGCGGCTGGTGATTTGCCCTTGGCGACCACTTCGCGAAGCGGGTCGAGAAAGCCGCTTTCATTGTCGCCGCTGCTGTTGAGGCGGTTGCGCGCGGTGAGGCCGGCGGAGGATATGTCGAGGATTTCTGCTGCCAGGTCTTTCAGCGTCTGGCCGTTGGGAATAGGTGTGTCGAGGCCCAGCTTCGGGACGCCGTTGCGCAGCGCCTCGCGTTCTTCCATGGTCCAGCCCTTGACCCGGTCCCATGCGGCATCGAGCGCGGTCTGGTCGTAGAGCAGGCCGACCCAGAAGGCAGGCAGGGCGCAGATACGGTTCCATGGGCCACCGTCGGCGCCGCGCATCTCGAGAAAGCTTTTCAGGCGCACTTCGGGGAAGGCGGTCGAGAGATGGTCGTTCCAGTCGGACATGGTCGGCTTCTCGCCGGGGAGGACCGACAGCTCGCCCTTCAGGAAATCGCGAAAGCTGAGGCCGGCAGCATCGATATATTTGCCGTCGCGGAAGACGAAATACATCGGCACGTCGAGCATATATTCGGCGTAGCGTTGGTAGCCGAAGCCTTCTTCGAACACGAAGGGCAGCATGCCGGTGCGGTGCGGGTCGGTGTCCGACCAGATATGGCTGCGGAAGCTCTGGTAGCCGTTGGGCTTGCCCTCGGTGAAGGGCGAATTGGCGAATAAGGCGGTAGCCAGCGGCTGCAGCGCCAGCCCGACGCGGAATTTCTGCGCCATATCGGCCTCGCTGGCATAGTCGAGATTGACCTGAATTGTACAGGTGCGCAGCATCATGTCGAGGCCGAGATTGCCGACGCGCGGCATATGGTCGAGCATGATCTGGTAACGGCCCTTGGGCATGATCGGAAGTTCGGCGCGGGTCTTGTCCGGCCACATGCCCATGCCGAGAAAACCCTTGCCGGTCTTCTCGCCAATCGCCTTCACCTGTTGCAGATGGCGGCCGGTTTCGTTGCAGGTCTCGTGAAGATTTTCCAGCGGCGCGCCGGACAGTTCCAGCTGGCCGGCCGGCTCGAGGCTGATCGCGCCATCGCTGCCGGACATGGCTATCACCTTGCCGCCTTCTTCGACTGGTTGCCAGCCGAATTCCTGCATTGCCAGCAGCAGATCCTTTATCCCGCCGGGCTCGTCATAGCCGGGGGCGTGATGGTCATTGGTACAATAGACGAATTTCTCGTGCTCGGTGCCGATCCGCCAGCGATCCTTGGGCTTTTCGCCCTTGACCATGGGTTCGACCAGCTGGCCGATATTCTCGATCACAGGATCGTTGCTGTCTGAAACCTGTCTAGTGCTCATCATCCAGCCTTAGAAAATCATCGGTGGCTAGGCCACTGAAAAAAATACTGTCGCGCTAAAAGCTATTGTTGCTTGTCAGAGGAACCAGCTGACCGCGGCAAAGCCGCCGACGAACAAAATCCCGACCAGCGTGGTGGCCAGCGCGAAATTCTTGTCAATCCAGTCTTTCATTGGTGGCCCGAAAAAGCGGAGCAGGGCGGCGACGAGAAAGAAGCGCGCCGAACGCGCGATAATCGCGGCCCCGATCAGGACATGCAGCGGCATCGCGGTGCTGCCGGCGGCGATGGTGATCACCTTGAAGGGCAGCGGCGTGAAGCCGGCGAGCAGGACCACGATCCAGCCCTGTTCGTTGAAATTCTGCGCGAAAATGTCGAATTTCTCGGTGACACCGTAGAATTCAAGGATCGGCAGGCCGACGGTTTCAAAAACGAAAAAGCCGATGGCATAGCCGAGCAAGGCACCGAGCACCGAGGCGACGGTGCAGACAAAGGCGTACCAATACGCCCGCTCCGGGCGCGCAAGACACATCGGTGCGAGCATGGCGTCCGGCGGGATCGGGAAGAAGCTGGATTCGGCAAAGCTGATTCCGGCAAGCCATTTGGGAGCCTGTGGATGGCCCGCTTTTTCGAGCATCCACTCATAGAGTTTTTTTAACATTGTTTATTAGACCTCAATTGCCGGGCGGGCGCATCCGCGCCCCTTGGCTTCCTTCCCCCGGATTAAACCCGGGGCTCAGGCGCGCGGTCGCGCTTGCCTTGCTACGCTCGGTTTTCCGGTCATGATACGGAGCGTAGCGAGGCAAGGCCGCCTGGCGCTTGAGGTGCAAAGAAGAGTCCATCTAGTGCCCTGGCGCGCCGGTTATTTCCTCGAGCAGTTCCTTCGGCGGCTCGCGGCCATGGTCGGTGCCGGCGGTGCGATCGCCTTTGGCGAGGGCGAAGACGACGCCGGACAGGGCGAGCAGGCCGATGATGTTCGGCAGGGTCATCGCGGCGTTGGAAATGTCGCCGAGACGCCAGACCAGCTGAAGCGGCGCGAACGAGCCGATGAGAATGACCACACACCACAGCACGCGCCAGATGATATGCAGGGTTTTCTCGCCCCTGAGGCTGGCACCCGGCAACTGGTCATAGAGAAAGGTGATCGCTCGTTCGCCATAATAGCTCCAGGTGAGCAGGGTGGTGAAGACGAACAGGATCAGCGCGACCGACACGACCAGTGTGCCGATCGGAATGCCGAACACCAGCAGCGGGAAAGCTGCGGCATAAGCGCCGGAGGTCATGGCAAAGCCGTTGAGATCGGACTGCCATGCGTGCTCCACCGCCTGTTTGACGCCGTCGGCATCGGTATAGGTGAAGTCGCCGGCCACCGTCAGCATGACCAGAGCGGTCATCGTGCAGATGACGACCGTGTCGATGAACGTGCCCATCATGGCGAAACGGCCCTGTGCTGCGGGATCGTTGGTCTGGGCAACCGCGTGAGCAATCGGGGTCGAACCCTGTCCGGCCTCGTTCGAGAACAGGCCGCGCGCGACACCGGCGCGGATCGCCATGATGATCGCCGCGCCGAGGAAGCCGCCGGTTGCCGACTGGGTATTGAAGGCGCCGTCGAAAATCCGGCCGAAGGTTTCCGGCAGATAGGGCAGGTTGATGCCGAGAGCGATCAGCGCCATGATCAGATAGGCACCGGCCATCCACGGCACGATGGTTTCGGCAACCTTGCCGATCGACTTGATGCCGCCGATGATCACGGCAAAAACCGCTACCGCCGCCACCGCGCCGCCAATCCATTCCGGTACGCCGAACAGTTCGTTGGCGCTGTCGCCGAGGCTGTTGGCCTGGATGCCATTGCCGGTGACCAGCGCCGAAAACAGGGTGCCGAGGCAGAAGAGAATGGCGAGCCATTTCCACTTCGGTCCGAGACCGATGGCGATATAGGTCATCGGGCCACCGCGATAGGTGCCGTCAGCGGCCTGCGAACGGAAGCGAACGGCGAGAGACCCTTCGGCAAAGGCGAGGGCCATGCCGAACAGGGCGGTCACCCACATCCAGAAGATTGCGCCGGGCCCGCCGAGCGTGATCGCGGTGGCGACGCCGGCGAGATTGCCGGTACCGACCTGGCCCGAGAGCGCGGTCGACAGCGCCGCGAACGGCGAGATTTCACCCGCTCCCTTCTTCTCCGACTTCTTGAACAGACCGGCCAGCGAGGGGAAAAGACGGCGCACCGGATAGCCGCGCAGGCCGATCATGAAATAGATGCCGGCGCCCAGCAGAATGACGACCATCGGCGGGATCGGCAGAATTTCCACCCCGGCCCAGCTGCCACCCCAGATGAAATCCGAAACATTGGTGATCGGCTCTATTGCCGCTTCGAGACCTGAAACAGGTGCTGTACTCACAAAACTTCTCCCCGATGGCGCATATGGGCGCATATTCTATCCCGTGAGACAGGATTAGCAGGCGCATGATTTTTGGCAAATGCTTTTGCCATCTCGGCGCCACGGCCTATGCTGGATCAAAACCGGAAAACAGCATGGAGACGATAAGATGCACAGCCTGTGGGTGAAGAAAGATGAACTCGCGCAGTCCAAATGGCAGGACAGCGAGACACCGTCGCTGGCCGACGGACAGATATTGCTGGAAATCGAGAAATATGCGCTGACCGCCAACAATATAACCTATGCGACGGTTGGTGACGGCTTTGGCTACTGGAATTTCTTCCCGACCGGTGAGGATCAATGGGGTATTGTTCCGGTCTGGGGCTTTGCCCGGGTTGTGGCGTCGCACAATGGCGATATCGCGGTGGGCGAACGGGTCTATGGCTATCTGCCGATGGCCAGCCATTTGCTGGTTACGCCCGCCAATGTGACCGATGGTGCTTTTGTCGACGGCGCTGCCCATCGGCAGGGGCTGGCGATCATCTATAATCAATATCAGCGGCTGGGCACGGACGAGACTCCGCTGGAGGCGGAGCGCGCGATTTTCCAGCCCCTGTTCACCACCAGTTTCCTGATCGAACATTTCATGCGGTCGAATGACTGGTTCGGCGCGCAGGCCCTGCTGATGACCAGCGCCTCGTCGAAAACCGCGCTGGGTCTGGCGATGGTCGCGAAAAGCCGGAGTCCGGAGATCCGGCGCATTGGTCTGACATCGGCGGCGAACAAGGCCTTTGTCGAGAGTTCGGGCCTTTACGACGCGGTCCTGACCTATGACAATCTGGCCGCTGCGGACGCCGCAACCCCGACAGTCTCGGTCGATTTTGCCGGTAACGGGCCGTTGCTGGGCGCGATCCACAGCCACTGGGCCAATGCGCTGAAATTCAGCTCGCTGGTCGGCGTAACGCATATTTCCGAGCGGGGAAGTGCCGATGATTTGCCCGGGCCGAAGCCGGAGCTCTTTTTCGCTCCGACCGCCGCGGAAACCCTGATCAAGCAGGTCGGGGCGGTTACATTTCGCGCGCAGGTTGACGAACAATTTGCGGCCTTTGTCGCCAGTGCCAGCGACTATCTGACGATCGAAGATATGCAAGGGGGCGAAGCTCTGCAGTCCGCCTATCTGGCGATGCTGGCGAATGAAGTCGCCCCGAGCCGCGGGTTGATATGTCACATGACGTAACGCCGCAAATGCTTGATTGTGCACGCATATAGGAGGATAATGACACAAGGCGGGTCGCACCGACCGGGGGAAACAGCGTGACTGAGCCAACAGGACAACCGGATTTGGGAAGCCATGCACTATTCCGGGGCGTGGCACCCGAAGCGCTGAACGCGCTGCAATCGGTTTCCGAGACGAAACGGGTTGCCGGCGGCGAGGCGCTGGTCCGCCAGGGGGACCTGGCCGATGCGCTCTATTTTGTCGAATCCGGTCGCTTTCGTGTGGTGGTAAACAAGACCCGCATCGTCGCTCATATCGAAAGCGGGGAAGCGGTCGGGGAGCTGGCCTTTTTTGCCGGTGGCCAGCGCACCGCCGACGTTGTGGCGATGCGCGATTCACGCGTTCGGGAAGTGTCCCGCAGTGCCTTTGACGCGATCGCTGTGCAGCATCCCGAATTATATGCCGCCATGCTCAAACTGGTGTCCGAGCGTCTGGCGGTCGCGACTGCGCGAACCTCGTCGATCATAGCGAAAAACCCGCGGGTGATCGCCATGCTTCCGGCCGGAACCAGTCAGCTGCCGGACGGCTTTCTGGCGCGCCTGGCTGAGGCTTTTCAAACCGTGGTCCGGCCGCAGACGCCCGTGGTGCCGTTGGACCGGGCTACCAGCGAAGCGGCGGACGCGGAAGAATATCAGTCCTGGCTGGCAGAGCAGGAATCAAAAGGTGCCTATGTCCTGATCGACGGCAGCGGACCGGAGGACTGGGGGCAGATGGTTTGCCGCAACGCCGATGCGCTGGTGATGGTGGCGCGGCCCGGACAGACGGAGCCGGAGCCTAATGCTATGGAAAGAGCCGCGATGGGCTGGATCGCGGAACCGCAGCGCACCCTGCTGCTGCTCCGCTCAAACAGTGGCAAGACGATCAGCCACAGCGGCGACTGGATCGATCCGCGTGCGCCCAAGCTGCACCATCATGTTGCGCTCGACCATGACAGTGATTTCGCCAAGGTCGCGCGGTTCCTGACGGGCCGGGCGGTCGGCGTGGTGCTGGCCGGCGGCGGGGCGCTGGGTTGCGCCCATCTGGGCGTGATCAAGGCATTGCGGCAGGCGGATATCCCGATCGACTTTATCGGCGGTACCAGCGCCGGAGCGGCTATGGGCGGCGCGATTGCGCGCGGCATGAGCGTCGAGGAAACGCTCGACCAGATGGAGGCGATGTTCATCCAGGCCAAGGCGATGAAGCGGCTGACGCTGCCGATCAATTCGCTGCTCGATCCGACGGTATTCGATAGTGAGTTGAAGAACCGCTACGGCACAAAAGATATCGCCGACCAGCCGATCAATTTTTTCGGAGTCTCGACCAACCTGTCGACCAACGGCCTGCACATCCATCGGCGTGGGCCGCTGTGGGAATGCGTTCGCGCATCGGGTTCGCTGCCAACCATATTGCCACCGTTCATCGACGGCGAAGGCAATATTCTGGTCGATGGCGGCGTGCTCGACAATGTTCCGGTCAAGGTGATGCACGGGCTGAAGGCCGGGCCGAATATCGTGGTGTCGCTGGGCGATCCGAACGAGGTCTGGCGCACAGATGCGCTATATGATGATATTCGCGGGCGCTGGAGCCTGCTGCGCGATCTGGTCCTGCGCCGCAAACAGGCAGCGGAATTCCCTTCGATTGTCGAGATCATGTCCCGCTCGATGGTGGTCGCCAGCCGGATGGCGTCGAAGGAAATGCTCGGAGATCAGGACATATTGGTCAATCCGCCAATCATTCCCGGCATGCAGATACTGGACTGGCATCTCGGCCGGGAACTGGCGGAGATGGCGGCGGACTATATCGGCGAGCAGGTCATTCCGACGATGGATTTTGGTGATCAATTTACCAGATAGGTAAAAAATTGTTGACATCGTCACGCTGTTCAGGTACATATCAGGAACATCGCGAAATTGTGATTCGGGCCAACCGGCTCTGAATGACGCCGCTGGACAGGCGGGGCCGTTCCGACCGGAGGGCCCTTTTTTATGTCCGGACGGTTCGCGTCCGTCCGGCACGGAGTAGGCCATGGCAAAATCGGAAATCCGGGGAATATATGACGACAGGCGGAAGCTGAAATTCCTGAAAGAGCTCGCGATCGGTTCGCACGTGAAGAATTCTGCCAAAGCAGCCGGTGTTTCGGTGTCGACCGTCTATTTGTGGCGCGAGCGCGATCCGGAATTTTATCAGCAATGGATGCGCTCGCTGGCGGCCGGCTATGAGTTGCTGGAAGTCGATTTGCTCGAACGCGCGCGTCACGGCGTCGAGAAGCCGGTTTTTCACGAAGGGAAAGAAGTGGCGAGAGTCCGGCACTATAATGACGGCATCGGTGTCAAACTATTGCTCGCGCACCGACATATGGTGGCGATGACCCGCGCAGCGGAGGAGGATATCAACCCGGAACAGGTGCGCGCGAGCCTGGATCGTAAGCTGGCGGATATGCACCAAAAGCTGCTCAAGCGGGAGGCGCTGGCCGAGGGGCGGGCAGGGTCGACGGCTTTTGACAATGATGAATGATGCCAATGCGACGGAGATTTTAGCCCGACTGAAACCGCGCGATCGCAACCTGTTTGTCTCGCGGCTGAGCACGATAGAGCAGCAGGAATTTTTGTATCGCTGGCCCTTCTGGGCGCGGCCCGAACAAATGCCGCCCGACGGCGACTGGTCGATCTGGCTGATCATGGCGGGCCGCGGTTTTGGCAAGACACGGGCAGGAGCCGAATGGGTGCGACAGATTGCCGAAGGCGATGGCAGTGCCCGCTTCGCGCTGGTCGGCGCGAACTATGCCGAAACCCGTACCGTGATGGTCGAAGGGGAAAGCGGCCTGTTGTCAATCGCGCCACCGAAGCTGCGGCCGGTCTGGGAGCCGTCGCTGAAGCGGCTGACATGGCAGAATGGCGCGCAAGCGCACCTCTATTCGGCTGCCGAACCCGAGGGCCTGCGCGGGCCCCAGCACAGCCATGGCTGGTGCTAGGGCCTGCGCGGGCCCCAGCACAGCCATGGCTGGTGCGACGAGATCGCCAAATGGATGAACAATGCCGGGCAGGCGGAAGCGGCCTGGGACAATCTGAGAATGGGCCTGCGTCTCGGTATCCGGCCGCAACTGGTTGCTACCACGACGCCACGGCCGGTGCCGCTGGTGCGGGCTCTGGCTGGCGGCGAGGCAGCGATCACGAGAGGCCGGACGCAGGATAATGATCTGCATCTGCCGGTGGCTTTTCTCACCGCGATGACGGCGGATTATGGTGGCACAAAGCTGGGGCGGCAGGAACTGGATGGCGAACTGATCGAGGATGTCGAGGGCGCGCTGTGGACGAGGGCGATGATCGAGGCGTGTCGGGTTGGCCGGGATGCCGTTCGTGTCGAGCGAAGTCGAGACACATTGGCACCATCTAACCGGTCTCCCGACTGCGCTCGAGACGAACGGGAGATCGGCTTCGCCAGAATAGTTATCGGCGTCGATCCCCCGGCCTCGGCAAGGGGCGACGCCTGCGGTATCATTGTCGCCGGACTGGGCGCTGATGGCAAAGCCTATGTGCTGGCCGACTGCAGCGTGGAAAAGGCCAGTCCCGAAACATGGGCGCGCAAAGTGGCGGATGCGGCGGATCGCTTTGACGCGGATCGCGTCGTGGCCGAAGCCAATCAGGGCGGCGCGATGGTCAAATCGGTGCTGCAGGCGGCGAAAATCTCGCTGCCGGTGAAGCTGGTGCATGCCGCGCGCGGCAAGGTTGCACGGGCCGAGCCGGTGGCGGCGTTATATGAGAATGGACGGGTGCATCATGTTGGCGCATTTCCGGAGCTCGAAGACGAGATGTGCGGGCTGCTGGTCGGCGGCGGCTATGAAGGACCGGGGCGGTCACCGGACCGGGCGGATGCTCTGGTCTGGGCGCTGACGGAACTGATGCTGGGGCGGAGGCGGGAGCCGAGAGTTTGGTGATGTTCCCCTGCGCCGGCAGGGGGCCATCTCCGGAAGCCTCGACCTTCACGATGGGGCTGGTTTGCGCCAAGATTTGCCCAAGCGCTCATCAATTCCTGAGCGCAACTGAAACGATGCAGGAGATGGGCCCCTGCCTTCGCAGGGGTACAAAGGAACACATATGACATTCTGGGAAAATATCGCTCTCGCCTTCAAGGGTGGCGGTGGACCATCGCGGCCGCCCTTGGGGCGCAGTTATATCGGCACTTATGGTGGCGCGGCTCTTTCGGGGGACGCGCCTTTTTCTTATGAAGGAAGGGTGCGCGAGGCCTATGTCGAGAATGCCATTGCCCAGCGGGCGGTGCGCATTGTCGCCGAGGGGGTTGGCGGCGCGCCGCTGCTGCCGGTGGCGGAGAAGGTCGCCATTCTGGTCCAGGGATCCGGCGGCGGGCAGTCATTGCTTGAAACGATGGCCGCGCATTTATTGCTGCACGGCAATGCCTATGTTCAGGTCATCCATGGTGATGGCGAGCAGCCGGCCGAGCTTTTCGCGCTGCGGCCGGACCGGATTACCGTCGAACCCGATGCCAAGGGCTGGCCGGTGGCTTATGCCTATCGCGCCGGCGAACATCGCACCCGCTTTGCTGCGAAAGACGCGATGGGCCGGCCGGCGATCATCCACCTCAAGGGCTTTCACCCGACCGATGACCATTATGGTCTCGGCTGCCTGGGCGCTGCGGCGAAAGCGGTGGCGGTGCATAATGCGGCAGCGAAATGGAACAAGGCGATTCTGGACAATGCGGCGCGGCCATCGGGGGCGCTGGTCTATGATCCGGGTGCCGACGGATCGGCGCTGACCGGTGAGCAGTTCGACCGGCTGAAAGCCGAGATGGATGCGAGCTTTGCGGGGGCGGGCAATGCCGGGCGCCCGATGCTGCTCGAGGGCGGTCTGAAATGGCAGTCGATGAGCATGACTCCGGCGGACATGGATTTTGTCGCGCTGAAAGAGGCGGCGGCGCGGGAGATCGCGCTGGCCTTTGGCGTGCCGCCGATGCTGCTCGGCCTGCCCGGTGATAATAGTTACGCCAACTATCGCGAGGCCAACCGGGCGCTCTGGCGGCTGACCATCCTTCCGCTGGCCGGGAAGATACTGGACGGCCTGTCAGGTGCGCTGGGTGCGTGGTGGCCGGACGCGAAGCTGGCGGTGGATCGCGACCAGATCCCGGCATTGTCGGAAGATCGGGAGCGGTTGTGGAAGCAGGTTTGCGACGCGGAATTTCTGTCGCCGCAAGAGAAACGGGCGATGCTGGGGATATAATTGTGTCTCGCGGCAGTTCGCTTTGCGGGATTTTTTTGAACCTCATGCGCCGGTCGGGCGCATCCGCGCCCTTGGCTTTCGCGCCATAAGGCGCGGCGGCCGGTCGGCCTTGCCTCGGCTGCGCCTCGGTTAGAAACCAATCAGGATTGGGAGCGCCGAACCGACGCGAAGCGGAGGCAAGCGCGACCGCGCGTCCGCAGCGTAGCGAGGATAGCCAAGCGGGCGGATGCCCGCGCCCGGCGCTTGAGGTTAAAACGGAGTTTTATAAAAAATGCAAAACAACGAAATGCTCGCCCGCCTGATGGCGCAGGCGGAAGGCGATGGCGCTGATCTGGTGACCTTGCGCGCGATTGTCGAGGAAGCGACGGACAGCGGCGCGGTCCGGGTTCTGGACCGGCTTGGGCTTTCCGATCCCGGTGCCGAGGATGATATCGACGAATTGCGCGAGCTGCTCCGCGCCTGGCGCGACGCCAAGGCGAGCGCGTGGAAAGCAGCGATCCGCTGGATAATTCGCGGAGCGCTGGCACTGCTGCTGGTCGGCATCGCGATGCGCTTGGGTCTGGGACACCTGATATCGTGAAGAAACTGGATCAAATAGGTCCCTTCCCTGAAGGGGATGGGCCAAGAGATATTCGCTTCGCCGGCTATGCCGCCATCTTCAACCGGATCGACAAGGGCGGCGATATCATTCGCCCCGGTGCCTTTGGTGATCTGGCGGACGGAGAATCGCTGCCGTTGCTCTGGCAACATGATCCGCGCCAGCCGATCGGCCGCGTCGACCATGCGCGCGAGGACCGGCGCGGATTGCGGGTGATCGGGACCATATCGACCGCGACGCGAGCGGGGCGAGAGGCGGTAGCCTTACTGTCTGGCGCATCGGGCAAGGGGCTGAGCTTCGGTTACCGGGTGAGACGGGCGACGGGCCAACATCCCCGCCAACTGCTCGATCTGGATGTCGCGGAAATTTCACTGGTGACCCGTCCGATGCAGCCACGGGCGCGCGTTCATCTGGTTCAATAGCCGGTTTTTTCCACGAAACAGCAAAGGCACGAAGATCATCTCAGCCTTAGGCGTCTTGTATCTCCGGGCGATCCCGAAACTCTAGGCAAACTTAACGACAGGAAAGGAAAGACATGACAGATTCCCCCAAATTCGAAACCAAGGCCGACCCGCTTGAAGCGTCATTCGACGCGGTGCTGATGGCTGAAGATGTCGCCCGCCAGGGCGACGAGATCAAATCATTGCGCACGGACGTGGATGGCCTGAAGGTGCAGATGTCGGACATTTCCAAAGCTTCGGCCCGGCCCGCGCTGACCGGAAATATCGATGGCGCAAAGGGGATGCCGCCTTCGGCTGCCGCTCAGGATTTTGTCGCGAACTATCTCCGGCGCGGGGATCAGGCCGGGGTCGAACTGAAGAGCTTTTCCGGTGCGTCCGGTCCGGAGGGCGGCTTTGCCGTGCCGCAGGAAATTGACGCGCTGATCGGCGCAACGCTCAAGGATATCTCGCCGATCCGTTCGATTGCGACGGTGGTGCAGACCGGCACGGCAGGCTATCGCAAGCTGGTGACCACCGGCGGGACGCCCTCCGGCTGGGTTAGCGAGACCGCGGGCCGTCCGGAAACCGATACGCCGGATTTCAACGAAATCGCGCCGCCGAGCGGTGAGCTTTACGCCAATCCGGCGGCCTCCCAGGCGATGCTCGACGATGCGGCCTTTGACGTAGAGTCCTGGCTGGCGGACGAAATTGCCCGCGAATTTGCCCAGGCGGAGGGGGCAGCCTTTGTCGGCGGCTCCGGCGTCAACCAGCCGCGCGGGTTCCTCAACGCGACGGTGACCGACGAGAGCGATGATGTCCGCGCCTTTGGTTCGCTGCAATATGTGCCGTCCGGCGCGTCGGGCAGTTTCGACAGCGAAGATGTGCTGGTCGATCTGGTCCACACGCTGCGTCCCGCTTACCGGCAGGGCGCAAGCTTTGTGATGAACAGCTCTACACTCGCGCATATTCGCAAGTTCAAGACGGCAGATGGCGCCTTTCTGTGGCAGCCTTCGCTCGCCAATGGACAGCCCGCGACCCTGCTCGGCTATCCGGTGGTCGAGGCCGAGGACATGCCCGATATCGCCGCCGACAGCCTGTCGATCGCCTTCGGCAATTTCCGCGCCGGCTATCTGATCGCCGAACGCAGCGCGACCAGCATCCTGCGCGATCCGTTCACCAACAAGCCGTTTGTCCATTTTTATGCGACCAAGCGGGTTGGCGGGCAGATCATGAATTCGGAAGCGATCAAGCTGATGCAGTTCAGCGCTTCCTGAAGCCTTCTGACTGAAGCCCTTGCTGCGCTTCGGCGCAGCGCGCCCGTGCCGGTTGCTCCTCCCCTCGATCCGGCGCGGGCGCATTTCTTGAACCATGAATGAAAGGATGCCGCGACCGTGAGCTTCCCCATTGCAGACTGGCCGGATTTGCCGGCAGCGCTGATCGCAGAGGTCAGGGAATTTGTCCGGATTGACCATCAGGCCGATGATGACGCTATCGATGCGTTTCTGCGCGGCGCGGCATCCTTGTGCGAGGATTTTACCGGCCAGATGCTGATCGTCCGGTCGGTGACCGACATGTTACCGGCACCGCACGTCTGGCAGAAGCTGAAGCGGCTGCCGGTGCAGTCGATAACGTCTGTTGAATATGTTGCGGCAAACGGAACGGCAGCGGCGCTGGCCGTGGAAGACTATGCCCTCGACATCGACAGCGACGGAATCGGCTGGATCAGGCTGCACCAGAGCGACGGCGGTTCGCGGATCCGCGTGACCTATAGCGCCGGTCTGGCGATGGACTGGGACGAACTGCCTGCGGGCCTGCGCCAGGGGATCGTGCGGATGGCGGGCTATCTCTACGCCAATCGCGACGGGGTTGATGCGGGCGGTCCACCAAGCGCGGTAACCGCTTTGTGGCGACCCCATCGGCGGATGAGGATAGCATGATGGGACAGGAGTTTTCCGGAATCTTGCGCGAACGCATATCAATCGAGCGGCAGGCCCCCGGGCGCGATGCGCTGGGCTCGGCCGAACCGGAATATCTTACTGTTGGTGTCTTCTGGGCAGCGGCCGAAGCGATGCAGACGGGCGCCGTCAGCGAGGCGGAAAGCCGTTCGGCCCTGCCACGCTGGCGGTTCACCCTGCGTGAAACCCGGGTGATCAAGCCGGGCGACCGGCTGGTCTGGGGGGACCGGGTAATGACGATATCGAGCGTGATATTGGAGCACCGACGGACCCGGAAGACCATCCTGCAGGCGGAAGAAAAAAGATGATGGAAAAATTGCAGAAGCGCGGGGAGGCGATTGCCGAACAGCGGCTGACCCGCGCCCGAACCGAGATCAAATCGGCGCTGGCGGAAGAACTGCCCGACGATGTGCAGCTTAGTGAAACTGGCGAAGGAATCGGGGTGGAAGCCCGGCGGTTGAAACAGCGGCTGATCGAGAATAGCAGCTTGCGCGATGTCGCTTTTCTGATGCGGGCCGTGCGATGAGCAGCGCGCTGGAGGCGGTCCAGCAGCAGCTGGTGGCACAGCTGGACGGGAATGGGGCGTTGATGGATCTGGTCAGCGGCATATTTGACGGTCCACCGCCACGAGCTGCGTTTCCGTATATCGCGCTGGCGACCGGAGCCTCGCTTGATTGGAGCCACAAGAGCGGGACCGGACGCGAGTTGAGCCTTGCGCTGACGATCCATGATGACGGCGAGACGGCGGCGCGTCTGCACCGGGTGATGGCGCTGGTGGAACAGGCTCTGGAGCCCGGACTGGATGATCCGGCTGGCTGGCAGATCGTCACTTTCGATTTCCGCCGTACGCGCATTTTGCGCAGCGCGGTCAGCCCGTGGAATGGGTTGATCGAATATCGCACAAGGGTTTTGAGGGCTTAGTGCCCCTGCGAAGGCAGGGGCACATCTCCTGACCCTGGCTCCACGAACAATCGATATTTTGTGCCCGGATCAAGCGGCACGAGATGGGCCCCCACCTGCGCGGGGGCACAACAACCAACATGAAGGAACCGGAATATGACAGCAGAAAAAGGCAGCGCCTTTCTCCTGAAAATCGGCGATGGCGGGAGTCCCGTCAGCTATACGACCATCGCGGGTCTGCGGACCACGCAAATGTCGATCAACGGCGAACCGGTGGCGATCACCAGCAAGGATAGCGGCGGCTGGCGGCAATTGCTGTCGGGTGCGGGGGTGCGGTCTGTGTCCGTGTCCGGCGCGGGCGTGTTTACCGGCTCGGACGCGGAGATGCGGATCAAGAATCATGCGCTGGGCGGTATCATCGACGCCTACGAACTCAGCTTCGAAGGCGGCGAACAGATGCGGGGCGATTTTCTGGTCGCCCGGCTGGATTATAGCGGCGATTATAACGGCGAGCGCAGTTACACGTTGAGCCTGGAAAGCTCCGGAGCAGTCGCCAGTGACTGACCGGCCTGCAAATGCCCTCCGCGGCGAGGCAGAGATCACGATCAACGGCACGCGCCTGATCCTGCGGCCCAGTTTTGCGGCGCTGGTCACGGCGGAAGAGGAGCTGGGCTCGCTGTTGGATCTGGTTGAACGGGCGGCAAGCGGGCGGCTTTTGCTGTCGGAAATCGTGGCGCTGTTCTGGCATGTCGCCAGGGATCGACCGGAGCATTTGACCCGTGATCAGCTGGGCGAGGGCATGATGAAACTGGGTCTCGCCGGGGTTACGCCGGCGCTGAAGATCTTGCTGAAGCAGATATTGTCGGGTCGTGGTTAGTGAAGCGTGTCCCCGCGAAGGCGGGGATCCATCTCCCGTTGGCTCGACAGACGACCTGTCTCGAGATGGACCCCGGCCTTCGCCGGGAGACAATGATTTTTCATCTTCGATAGAAAAATTATGCGGCACCGTCTCCGCTGTCCTCGGCTGGACGCCGGACCAGTTCTGGCACGCAACGCCTGCTGAACTGGCAACCATATTTGCGGTCTTCGCCGGCCGCGGGCCCGGCCAGGCCCCGCTCGGCACCGAACAACTCGAAAAACTGAAAGAGACTTTCCCCGATGGATGAAGATATCGAACGGCTGGTGGTCAGCGTCCGCGCCGATACCGCCGGTTTTGCCAAGGATGTGGCCGATATGAAAAGCCAGCTTGATGGCCCTTTTGGCTCGGGCCTGGAGCGCGCAGGGGCGGCGCTCGAGAATACCCTCAGCCGCGCCATCCGTCGTGGTTCACTGGATTTTGAAGATCTGCGCCGGGTGGCGCTGTCGGTGATGAACGATATCGCCGGTGCAGCAGTCCAGAGCGGTTTGCACAATCTTTTCGGTGGCGGTTCGGGCGGCGGGCTGCTCGATATCGGAACATCCTTGCTGGGCGCCTTTCTCGGCGCGCCAGGGCGGGCAACCGGTGGTCCGGTCAGCGGTGGCCGTGCCTATATGGTCGGTGAACGCGGGCCAGAATTGTTCGTGCCGACCGCGGCAGGGCGGATCGAGCCGCCGGTGCCGGTCAACACAGCGGCCAATATCCGTTTGACAATCAATATTTCCGACAATGGCCGGGGCAGCGCGCCGGAGCAGATGCGTCGGTCAAGCCGGCAAATCGCGCGAGCGGTGAGCAACGCGCTGTCGGCAAAGGCGGGCTGATATGGGATTCTGGCTAACCGACAAAAGAACCGGGCAGCAAAACGGCTTCATCCAGCGCTTTGATCCCCGCTTCTGGACGATCAATTTCCCGCGTCCGATGATGGCCTCGGTGGTGACCACTGCAGCCGATGCGCTGCGGGTGGATGCAGTCTTCTATAATAGCGACGACCTGGCCGGTCTGATCTGGGAGAGCGAGGATGTGCTCGACCATCCGTTGCTCGCGTACGAAACGGAGCGCGACTATGCCCGACTCAAATGGACGTTTCACTGGCGGTCCTCGGGCATCATGCCGCTCGATGCGATCAACGGGCCAACGCTGACAATCGAAGGGCGGGATGCGGCAGGAGATCCGAAATCCTGGTATGTGCGATTGTGGAACTATGCCAGCGGCACGCCGACCGATGCAGATATCGCGATAGAATTTTCCAATGTCGATGGTGGTTTCCTGTTGCCGGGAGAGGCCGATCCGGTTCATCCGGGGGATATCGACCGGCTGTTCATTTCGATCGTACCGCCAGAATATGCCGAGCAAGGCACGCGTTTTCCCACGCCAAAAATCGGCTGGGTCGAGATGAGCGCAATCGGTACCCATGGCCAGGGCGCGGTGCTGGACACCGGTGATGTCATGTTGCCGGAAAACAGCCTGTCTATGGCTACTGCCTATGATGACAGTTTCAACCAGACGCCGGAACGCTTGCTGCGGATGATCCGCGCTCTGGGCTATCGCGGAGCGGTCAACCACTATCTCGGGATGAGCCATTATTTCCGGCTGGAGACGGTCGGGGAGGGGCGGTATGTCAGCCTTTCCGCGCCGCAACCGGGCGAGCAATTTGCCGCGATCAACGAGCCGGCGGCCGTGTGGCACCGTGATCTGATGGTCCGTGCCGAAGCGATGGGTTTTTCCGTGATCCTGTCGCTATCCTACGAAATGTTCGACGAGCATTGCTGGAGCGACTGGAAACAGCGGGCGGAGAACGGCGATCCGGCCTTGACCGGCTGGGAACCGCCGTCGACCTTGCTCTCGCCGGCCAATGGCGATGCGATGGCCTATCTGCAAGCCGTGGCACGGGCCTTTACCGCGATTGCCCGGGACGCCGGCGTGGCGATCCGCTTTCAGGTGGGTGAGCCGTGGTGGTGGATCATGCCGGACAAGCGAATTTGTCTTTATGACGCGGCTGCATTGGCGGTTTTCGGTGAAAACGCGGTCAGCATCGGCGGCATCGACGGCCCCAAGACGGCGGGACAAAAGGCCATGCTCGACCAGGCCGGGGAGATATTGGCCGCATCGACCGCCGATCTGCTGGATGCGGTGAAGGATGAAGCAGGCGAAACGCCGGTCGAGACCCTGTTGCTGGCCTATTTGCCGACGATTCTGGACGAGCAGGCCCCGGAAACCAAGCGGGCCAACCTGCCTGTCGGCTGGGCCGCTCCCGCTTTCGACATATTGCAACTCGAGGATTATGACTGGGTGATCGCCGGCAATCGGTCGGCCACGGCGGCCGGGGTTGCCCTCGCGACGCAGAGGCTGGGCTATCCGGTTGAACAGCAGCAATATTTTTCCGGCTTTGTGCTGCGATCGGCGGACAGCTTTATCTGGAGCCATATGGTCGATGCCATTGCCGGTGCGCGCAAACGGGGCACTGCGGATATTTTTGTCTGGGCGCTACCGCAGGTGGCGCGGGACGGTTTTACCTATTTTCAGGAAGAGGAAGAAGATGTGAACGCCTTCGACGACGTGCGCTTTCCGATAGCAATCGGTCAGGGGGCCAGCGTGTCGCCCGGATTTTCCACCAATGTCGTGACGACCCTTTCCGGTCACGAGAAACGCAACAGCGACTGGGCCGATGCGCGGCTGGAGTTCGATGTCGGGCCGGGCGTCCGGAGCGAGGACGAATTGCGGGCCCTGATTGCCTTTTTTCGTGCGCGGCGGGGCGCGGCCAAGGCTTTTCGCTTCCGCGATCCTTATGATCACAGCTCGCACGAGATGGTCGGTGCGCCGTGGTTGACCGACCAGTATCTCGGCAAAGGCGACGGCCAGAGGACCGAATATCAGTTGGTAAAAAATTATGGTGATCCGGCCGATGAACCGCAACAAAGGCTGATCACGCGGCCCGATCCGGAAACCGTGCTGGTCGCCGTCAACGGTGAGCCTGCCGCCGGCTGGTCGCTGGGTCCGGCGGGCATCATAATCTTCGACAGTCCGCCCGCCGAAGAGAGCGATATCACCGCCGGTTTCCTGTTCGATGTGCCGGTGCGTTTCGAAAGCGACCGGCTGTCCGTCAGTCATGCGACCTTTCTGGCCGGTGATATTCCCGAAGTCCTTCTGGTCGAAGTCTGGGAACCGTCATGAGCCTCGACTGGCTGGACCGGACGGTCACGACCAGCGCCTATCTCTGGCGGCTCGAGCGCGCAGATGGCGTGGCTCTCGGCTTTACCTCGCATGATCGCGATCTTGTCATCGATGGATTTCGGTATCGCGCGGCTCCAGGCATGGTGCCATCCTCGATCGCGCTGTCCGACAGTCTGGAGGTCGACAATGTCGAAATTGCCGGCGTGATGACCAGTGCGGCGATTGCGGTGGCGGATCTCGAGGCCGGGCGCTGGGACGGCGCGCTGCTCTATATTTCGCTGGCCGACTGGCAGCAGCCCGAGGCCGAGCCTCTGCCGCTGATTTGCGGTGAATTCGGAGAGATCGTGCGGTCGGGCGACAGTTTCACGGTTGAAATGCTGGGCGCGACATCCTTTCTCGACGAGCCGGTTGCGCCGCTGACATCACCCACCTGTCGCGCCGAGTTTGGCGATTACCAGTGCAAGCTCAGCCTGCGCCGCTATCAGCGGGAAGGCCAGGTCCTGTCAGTTGACGGCGATACGATCGCCATCGAGGCGCTGGGTGATGCCGCGCCCGATTTTGCATTCGGTTCCCTGCGCTTTCTCGACGGTCCCAACTGCGGACTTAGCTATGCGATTGTCGACGGGGAAGCGGATGTTATCAGGCTGGCCGACCCGCCCGCAGAAACCGTTGCTGCGGGCGCGAGAGTGTTGCTCACCGAGGGTTGCAACAAGAATTTCGCATCCTGCCGAGACCGCTTTTCCAACAGCATCAACTTTCGCGGCGAACCCTATTTGCCCGGTAATGATCTGCTGACGCGATATCCCGGCGCATGACACGAACGAGAGAAGGATCACGGAAGATGGCTGACAAGGCTATGTCGCTTTGCGGTGCGCGCTTTTGCCTGCACGGCCGCGATGAAGAGATCGGGCTGGATTGCATAGGGTTGGCCCAGCAATGCCTGTTGGCCGGCGAATTCGAATGCGACGTGCCCAATGGCTATTCGATCCGCGGCGGGTCCGAACATTCGATCAGCACCTTCATGGCGGAGACCGGATTTACCCGCTTCCCGCCGGAATCGGAACTGTGCGAAGGTGATATTGTCCTGGTCCGGCCCAGTGCCGTGCAGTGGCACTTCCTGATCCGTGCCGGTGACGGCTTCGTGCACGCCCATGCCGGTCTCGGCAAGGTGGTCTTTTGCCCCGGCAAAGCGCCATGGCCGATTGTCGCGATATTCAGGCTGACGGAGGATTGAATGGCGACGCTGGTCTTGAGCGCCGTCGGCACCGCGATCGGCGGACCGATTGGCGGGACAATCGGAGCGATTATCGGCCAGCAGGTCGATCAGAATATCCTGTTCAAACCGAAGGGTCGCGAGGGGCCGCGGCTGCTGGAACTGGCCGTGCAGACGTCGAGCTATGGCTCGCAAATACCCCGGATATTCGGCCGGATGCGGGTTGCCGGAACGGTGATCTGGGCAACCGATCTGAAGGAAACGCGATCCCGCGAGGGCGGCGGCAAGGGACGGCCCAGCACCACAATCTACAGCTATTCCGCCTGTTTCGCGGTGGCCCTGTCCAGTCGCCGGATCCAGTCCATCGGCCGCATTTGGGCGGACGGGAAAATCTTCCGCGGGGCGGCCGGGGATTTCAAGACCGAAACCGGCTTTGCCTTTTATCCCGGTGGCGAGGACCAGTCCGTCGACGGCCTGATGGCTAGCGCTGAAGCCGATGGCGGGACGCCCGCCTATCGCGGGCTGGCGCTGGCGGTATTTGAAGATATGGACCTGACCGAATATGGCAATCGTATCCCGTCGCTGACCTTCGAGGTGATCGCCGATAACGGTCCGGTTGCGATTGCCGATATCATCACGGATATTTCCGCACAGCGGATTATTCTGCCCGCGTCAGAGACGCTGTCAGGCTTTGCCGCCGGTGGCGAAAACCGGCACATGGCTTTGCGGGCGCTCACCGATACCGTTCCTCTATCCTTTTCGACCGCGCCCCATGCAATCGGCCGGATCGAGGCATGCCCGCGCGCAGCGGATGACGCCGAACCGGTTTACGCCATTGCAGATGATTCTGTCCGGACGGCCGGACAACAGGACATTGCAAGGCCCGCCAGCCGCACTACTGCCATTTCAGCGACGCCGAGACAATTGTCGCTACGCTACTACGATCCGGCGCGTGATTATCAGTCCGGCATCCAGATGGCATTCCGCCCGGGAAGCGGCAGGATCGCAGTGGCGGCGGATTTTCCGGCGGCGATATCGGCAGAGCGGGCGAAAGAACTCGCTGCCACCAGCCTCTGGTCAGATTATGACGAACGCTTCGGCCTGCATGTTTCCGTGCCGCTCGGCAGTCACCCTTTGCGGCCCGCGACATTGGTCGAAATGGCCGGTTTCAATGGATTATGGCGGATAAGAGAATGCGAAATTGGTGCGTCGTGCGCGCAATTGTCGCTGCGGCGTGTGCGATCGGATCAGATGGCGGGGGAGATCGCAACGGATCACGGCAGAAATATTCCCGATCCTGATCTGCGCGCCGGCCCGACCCGACTGGTGCTGGTCGATTTGCCTTTCGCTTTGGATGCGCCGACCGCCGCGTCGGATTCGGCAAGGCTCTATGCTGCTGCAGCCGGTGATGCCGGATGGCGCAACGCGCGGTTGTTTGCGGCCGGCCCGGACGGCGCGCCAGGTGATTATATCGGCCAGATACCCGCGCCGACGATACTCGGGACTGTGGCCGGAACGCTTGGCCCGGCAAACCCGGCCCTGATCGACCAAGTCAACCGGATCGATGTGGATTTGCACAACCCGGGGATGCATCTGGCCCATGCCGACGAGGCGCGTCTGCTGGCCGGTAGCAATATTGCCCATATCGGCGGTGAATTCATCCAGTTCGCGGTGGCCAATCCGCTGGGAGCAGGGCGCTTTCGCTTGTCCCGGTTCATCCGCGGTCTTGGTGGCACCGAAGACAAAATTGCCAATCATGGTGCGAACGAGGATTTTGTCCTGCTCGATGGCGCGTCAATGCTGGAAATCGCTTCCGCCTTCTACACCCCCTTTGCTCCGGCGGTTTTCCTTGCTGCGGGACGAGAGGATCCTGTTCCCGCCCTCTCGACCATCGAGATGCCGGGACGGGCGTTGAAACCCTGGTCACCGGTCCATCCGGAATGGGCGTTTATGGCCGGGGGAGCGCTTCAGATCGAATGGACCCGCCGATCCCGCGCCGGAACAGTCTGGTCCGACCACGTCGGCGTGCCGCTGGCCGAGGCGGGCGAGAAATACAGGGTTGAGCTAGTCGCCGACGGCGGGTCGGTAGCGGTGGTGGCACTGGAAACAACGGAGCCATTTGCCATCGTTTCGACCGCCCAGATCGAACCCTTCATGACCGGCAATGCGAGCAGCATGGATGTTAGCATCTTCCAGATTGGCGATGCCGGCCGGTCCGAGCCGCTCGCTTTTTCGATCCCGCTTTGAGAACCGCTGATGTTCACCTTTATCCATTTTCGAAAGGAGAAATGTCATGGCAATTTTGGAAACCGCACGATTCGACATTCCGCTGTTGGCGACCGGGCAGGCACATAAGGAATTGTTCCACAATGAAGCGCTCGCCCGAATCGATTTCCTTCTGCATCCGGTCGTGCAGGCGGTCGAGAGCGATCCCGCGAATATCGTGCCGTCGCTCGGCCAGTCCTGGCTGGTCGCACCGGGTGCCGTGAATGACTGGCTAGGCCGTGATGATCATATCGCCGGCTGGACGGAAAATGGCTGGCTATTCATCGTCCCGCAGCCGGTGATGCGGATCTATGTCAAATCCAGCGAAAGCTATGCGGTTTATCGGGGATCCTGGCAATCGGCGGAAACCGTCACAAATCCGGCAGGGGGCGCTGTCGTTGACAGCGAGGCGCGCTTGGCAATCGATTCGATTCTGTCGGTCCTGGTGGCACAGGGGATTCTGCTGTCTACTAGCTGAAAGTGACTCATCTGCGCTGTTGGCGGGCGGAATTCGGCTATCTCACCGAGATTATGATCTATTTTTTGGCCTAATTATTGAAAATGGCGACATTTTCGCAACAGTTATGCAATTTGGTTGCTTGCACTGGAATGATCAAGCGGGTAGAAAGCGGCGTGAATTTAGAACCTAATTGAGAAGGGGAATATAAATGCGGAAGCTTGCCTTAGGAATGGCACTTGCCTCCACAGCGCTCGCTACACCTGCTCTGGCCCGTGACGGCCAGTGGTATGTCGGTGTCGAGGGCGGTGCGATGATTGTCGAGGACGTTGATCTTGATATTGGTGGTATCGCAGATACTGCTAGCATCGATCACGACACAGGATATGATTTCGACGGAATAGTTGGTTATGATTTCGGATCATTCCGTCTGGAAGCCGAAGTCGGTTACAAGCAGGCTAGCTCTGGCGACCTTATCGGTACGACCCCGGTTCTCGGCGGTGCGTTTATTCCTGGCCTTGGAAATTCCGGAAGTGCTGGATATTTCATCGATACAAACGGCGATGTCAACGCGCTCAGCTTCATGCTGAACGGTCTGGTCGACTTCGGCGCTGATGATGGAATTCAGGGTTTTGTCGGCGGCGGCGTCGGTGTTGCCCGTACTGAGCTCACCAATGTGATTGCTACGCCTTGGCTGGACGACTCCGATACCGGTTTCGCATGGCAGGCTATTGCCGGTGTTCGCGCTCCACTCAGCGACAGCTGGGACGTGGGCCTGAAATATCGCTATTTCAACACAACCGGAGTTGATCTCGTTGATTCGCTCGGTCGTGATGTTTCCACCGATATTTCGACCCACTCGATCCTCGGTAGCTTGATCTACAACTTCGGCGGCGAACCGGATGCACCTCCACCACCACCGCCTCCACCACCTCCGCCACCACCGCCACCACCGCCACCACCGCCACCACCAGCGGCTGTATGTGCGCCTGGCCCTTACATTGTGTTCTTTGACTGGGATCAGTCGGATATCACTCCGGAAGCGGCTTCGGTTCTCGACAATGCGGTTACCGCATATGGCGATTGTGGTTCGGCTCAGGTCATGCTGGCTGGTCACGCTGACAAATCTGGTTCTGCCAGCTACAACGTCGGTCTGTCCCAGCGTCGTAACGCAGCTGTTCGTGCGTATCTTGAATCGCGCGGCATCGGCAGCGGCGTTATCTCGAGCGAAGCCTTCGGTGAATCGCGTCCTCGCGTCGAAACCGCAGACGGCGTTCGTGAGCCTCAGAACCGTCGTGTTGAAGTTATGTACGGACCTGGTTCCGGCAACTAATAGCAACACTGCTACCAATATCGGAAAGGGCTGGTCTTCGGACCGGCCCTTTTTCGTTTCCGCTCTATAAAATTACGGGGCAGGGAGCCGAGTCACACAATGGGACACAAGCGCGCTCATCCGGATACGCATTGCGGTCTTGAACCGAGTCTGTCGGCGATGATGAATCATGGTGCTATTGCCGAATGCGTGCCGCTTCAATCTTCGCGATAGGAAATTGCGGACGTTTTCGGGATACGCATCGGATCGTCGTTGCGCTGCAGGTTCTCGAAACGGGGGGCTAGTGATCCCACCCGGGTCGCTGCGGCGGGCTAGCTGAGCAGGCTTTCAAACAGGGCCAGTCCGTCGGTGCCACCATGTTTCTCGTCAATGGCCCGCTCCGGATGCGGCATCATACCCAGAACATTGCCCACTTCGTTGACAATGCCCGCAATGTTGCGCGAGGATCCGTTGATATTGTCGCGATAGCGGAAGACCACCTGATTTTGCCCTTCCAGCCGGTTCAGCACTTCATCATCGGCAAAGAAATTACCGTCATGATGGGCTACCGGGATCGACACGGGCGTCTTTTCATCATAGCCCGACGTAAAAATAGTATTGCTGTTGACCACGTCGAGCGCGGCATCCTTGCAGACGAAATGGATGTTGCTGTTGCGCATCAGCGCGCCGGGCAACAGCCCCGTCTCGGTGAGGATTTGAAAGCCGTTGCACACGCCCAGAATTTTTACGCCGCGCGTGGCGGCTTCGATTACCGGCTTGATGATATTGGATCGCGAAGCCATAGCGCCGGATCGCAGATAATCACCATAGGAAAAGCCACCGGGCACCGCGATGACATCCAGTCCCGCCGGCAGTTCGCTGTCGCCATGCCAGACCATGTGGGGCTTTTTCCCCGACACCGTTTCCAGCGCGACGGCCATGTCGCGATCACAGTTTGAACCGGGAAAGACGATCACCGCAGATTGCATCAGGAAACGGTCTCCAGTGCGGATTCCGGCATCTCGATATCATAATTTTCAATGACGGTATTGGCGAGCAGCTTGTCGCACATTTTCTCGATCTCTTCGCGGCCGACGGACGGGTCCAGGTCGAGCTCGATCAGCTTGCCGGCGCGCACATCGTTGACGCCGGAAAAGTCCAGGCTCTCCAGAGCGTGATGGATGGCCTTGCCCTGCGGGTCCAATACGCCCTGTCTCAGCGTAACGAATATTCTGACTTTCATCCTGCGCCCTCGCGTTTTGCGGTCATCATCAACGCCATGCTATAGCGCCAAGTTTAGCCGGGGCAAGAGTTAGAACGGCAATTGGCATGGCCACATGCGTGATTGCCGCATTATCGCGTCAGAAATAGCGGGCAAATTTGAAGTTCACACGGTGCCGGCTCATTTCATATAGATCATAATTGCTGTCCACCCGTGAGTAGACATAGTCGACCGAGGGTGAAAAGCCGAGAAACCGGATCTTGCGGCTGCCCATATAGGCACGGGCGAATCCACGCCAATCCTGTCTTTTTTCTGTAGAATAAAGCAGCAGCGGCGCATCGAATTCAGACCGGCTGACGCTGGCAGAAACCCCGGCATTCAGGCCCAGCGGTAATTCTCCGCCCAGCCCCAGATTGACACCATAGTTGACGCTGGAAAATCCGTCAGCGTTGAGCAGGTCGCGGCGCGCGAAAAGGCTGGCCGAGGCAATCAGTGATTTGCCGACTAGATGTTCATAGGTAGCGTTCGCGCCCAGTTGCCAGCCGCTATAGGAATTGCTGAGCTGGGATTCCGTGCGCCGCGCGTCCAGTTCCACGCCCACTCTCTGGCCCTCGCTGAGCGCCTGTTGATATCCGACGCGGCCGCCATATTCGCGGGTAGCGAGCCGGCCGCCATACCAGCGCTGCAGTCCAACCGCTTGCAGCGAGACGCTGCTGTAGCGGGCAATCCGCAGTTCCGGACCGGCGGCAACCTGGATGACGATGTCGTCGGACGCCTTGCCCTTGTAGTTGACGATTTTGCTGTCAGCATCGAACAATAGCGCCAGCCGGTCGCTAGCCTTTACGCGGACGCCACCGGAAAAGCCTGCAGTCTGACCGATACCGGATCGTTCGCGGGCGCTGTCGTCAAGCTGCAACGGCAATTTGATCGGGCCGAAGTTTATGTCGATCGACTCGGCGTCGGTTGCGCCGTTGATATTGCTATCCGGCGCGAAACCGAAATCGAAACTGAATCGCCAGATACGCTTGTCGCGCAAAATGCTGCGCGTGTTGCGGATGGTTCTGGCAATTTCGTCCGGAAGATTTTCATCATTTTGGGCAAGCCGGAAATGATAGTCCGCGCTCGCTTCCTTGCCGGTTAGCAAATAGGCTCTCGCCAGTTCCAGTCGCACCCGGGTCTGTCCCGGATTTTCGTCCAGAATCGACCGGAATTTCCGAATTGCGCCTTTGAGATCACCGGTTTCGATGGCGATATAGCCGGCGAGGAACTGCTGCTGCATCTGTAGCTCGGGAACCTGACCCAGAGCATCGACCAGCGGCAGGGCCGCCTGATAGTTTCTTTGCTGAACAAGCGCTTCCGCCTGGGCCAGAAGCTGTTGTGGCGTAATCCGGAGGTTGCATTGTCCGTCGGTGTTGCAGGTCCGCTCGATACTGGATGCAATCTCGGTGGCGCCGTCAGACAGAAGTGCCACAGGTGCTGCGGCCCGGGCCTCAACGGGCCCCGCGATTGTTACGCAGGTGAGCGCTGCGGCTTTGACCAGAGTGGCGGCATTACGCATGTTGGCCTCTAGGGCTGCTTGCCAACAAAGGTTCCCAGAATATCGATCCGCTCGTCAGGCGTTCCGCCGACGATACGATAGCCACCCCCCAGTTCTGCAGCATCCGGTCCGTAAAAAGCGCCGTTGATGCTGGACCCTGCGATCACAAGATCAAGTCTCGAGCTGTCCGGATTGATGAACCAAGCCTCGTTAAACTGGCCAAAAAAGCCGCCTGCGGACACCAGATTGATGTCGCCGCCGCCATTGGCGAAAAAGCCTGCTCCCTCCAGCACACTATGCTGACCGCTCGTGCCGTCAAACGTCGGCGCACCAACCAGTCCGTCCAGTGACAGCGAGAAAGTATTCGCCCCGAAATCAACGCTGGTCGATGCGTTGCCCGCGATCCACTGCATATAAGTGTCGCTGTTGCCGGTAATATCCGGCTGGTCGTTGAAGACCATGGTCGCCAGCATGGTGCCGTCGAATGTGCCGGTACCGCTGGTCGGTACATCATCATTGGCTGTCACTTCGCCATAGGCAAAAGCGCCTCTTTCGAGCGTGCTGGTCTGCGTTGTCAGGCCGGTGTCGCCATCATAGCTTACCGATGCGGTGTTTCTCAGGTAACCGGCAAAGGTTACATATTGCGTGTCGGTGCCGGGAAGCTGGTAAAAGAATGTCGTTGCGTCGTAGCTTCCGGCCTGGGTCTGGTCGATCAGATCGAAAAGAAACTCCGCGGGTTCACCAACCACCGGTCGTGCCTGAGTCACATTATTGGAAGAGCCGGACTCCAGATACTGGACGCCCTGAATATTCCACATCGTCGATCCCAGATCCGGTGTGCCGACCTGTGGTTCGATAGCGCCGCCGAAATCCGTGCGGTGCAGCGGATCCTGAAAGCGGCTGGCGCCCGATGTTCCGGCCAGTCCGTTGGTAAAGCTGACATTGAAGATCGCGTCGCGGGGATCATAGGCGATGGTCAGGTTCGAATTGCGAACCGTCGTGGCATCGCCCTGATATAATTGGCTGTTCTGGCGGGTTTGGCGCACTGTCCGTTGCTGGCCGGCGCTGCCCGGATCCTCCACGCTGGACTGGTAACTGTGCGACGAGCCCACTGCCGTATAGGTTTTTGCTTCGGTCGGATCGACAAATGTATGTGCGGTCCCGTTGTCGGTGCCACCGCCCGTGCCGCCCGTCGGGGTGGCGCTGCTTCCGGCAGATTGTGGGCCGGCGCCGCCGCAGGCGGCAAGCATCGTTGTACTGGCGAGCAAAATCAAAAGGCGCATCGGAATAATTCCTCACATGGGTTCCACATGAGGGTCGTGCTATCAGCACAATGGTTAATTTGGCGTAAACCATCGCCGGTTTCACTTCGACGCACCCGACCGGGAAACGCCCGGGACATCGCATGCTGAAGCGGCAGTAGCAGCTATTTGCCGCGCTTTTTCCGTTCGCTATTAAGGTCGGTCACTTCGCTGCTGCCTTCCGGAAACAGTCCAAGCCGTCGGGCAACTTCCTGATAAGCCTCGGCTTCTCCGCCCAAATCGCGACGGAACCGGTCCTTGTCCAGCTTTTCGTTGGTCTTGATGTCCCACAGTCGGCATCCGTCCGGACTGATCTCGTCAGCCAGTATGATCCGTGAAAAATCACCTTCGAAAACACGTCCGAATTCCAGTTTGAAATCAACCAGCTTCACACCGATCCCGGCAAACATGCCGGCCATGAAATCGTTGATCCGGATCGCCATCGCGGAGATATCCTGCATTTCCTCCTGGCTCGCCCAGCCGAAACAGGCGATATGCTCTTCCGCGACCAGCGGATCGCCAAGCGCATCATCCTTGTAGCAATATTCAAGCAGGGTGTGCGGCAGGGGTGTCCCTTCTTCGATGCCGAGGCGCTTGGAAAGGGAGCCGGCCGCGACATTGCGAACAATCACTTCGATCGGTACAATCTCGACCTGCTTGACCAGCTGTTCGCGCATATTGAGGCGGCGGATGAAATGGCTGGGGATACCGATATGGCCGAGCAATGTGAAAATATGCTCGCTGATCCGGTTGTTGATCACGCCCTTGCCGTTGATCGTGCCCTTTTTCTCGGCGTTGAAGGCGGTGGCATCATCCTTGAAATACTGGATGATCGTGCCGGGCTCGGGACCTTCGTAAAGAATCTTGGCCTTACCTTCGTAAATCTGGCGACGACGGGACATTGCTTGGTTCCACTTCGCAAAGAGAGCGACAAAAATCATGCCCCGGAGAACCGAATCGTGCGATTTCGATTGAACCGGGGCGTTGAACCTGACCTATATGCCAAAGTGAATGGCGGCGCAATCAATCGTCCGATGATGCGGCGACTTCAATCCGCCGCCCCCAGAATGTGCGGTCCGGTGCCTTGAATCTGCGACGCAGGTAAATCCCCAAGCACAAAACCAATATCCAGGGCAGAGTGACGGTCAAAACTCTCATCAGCGCACCGATTGATGATCCCAGCATGCTCGATATATTATTCCATGCATTGCGAATGGGAGCGGTGAAGCTGCCTGCGCCGGGAGCATTTGATTCATAGTTGACGATGACCTTGCTGAACGCGATCCGACCCCGCATTTCCGCAAGCCAGCTGCGCGCCTTGTCAATTTCCTCGTTGACTTCAGTGACGGCCCGCTCGGCCTTCACAAGCTCTTCAACACTGCCGTTGCGCGTGCGGAGCAATTCGGTCAGACGTTTCGATAGCAATTCCCGGCTGCGCAATCGCGCTTCCGTATCGATGATCTGCTTCGACAGATCTTCGCCTTCTATCGCGGTGGAAGCTTCATATCCTCCCGCTTGCTCGACGATATCTGTCAGGCCGGTGCCAAAACTTTTCGCCTTGGGCGCGGCGACCTCGAGATGCAGCATGGCAAAGGCATAATTGGCCTCGTCACCGCTGCGCCGCAGATTGATGACGCGGCAGACAGACGGGCCTTGTTTCTCGCAATAGCTGGAATGCTGTTTCTGGACTGTTGGAATCTGTCCCGCCGAAATGCGATAGCCGAATTCATAGCTATAGGCGATTTGCGGATTGGAAACGGGAATGTCATTCTCGCTCGCCGTGGCGTCCACTGCTTCGGTCGGCCCATCGAGGCCAGACTGCACATGCAGCTTCGCCATATCGCGCGCAATTTCACCGTCTGAACGCGCATCCATTGCTTCCATGAAACCAAATTCGTTCACTGGAGCCGCTGCACCCGTTTCAGCGGTGGCATATTCGGCGGCCTCATATTCTGCCGAATATTCATTGCCGTCGCTGCACGCGCCCAGGGCGCATATGGTCGCGATACTATATATTGAATGCCGCATTTTTTCTGCTCCTCTTTCCGGAGGGAAGTGCGGAAGCTAATGTGATGTTATTACAGCGTCAACGACCAAACATATTTCGTGAAAGATGAATTGAGCAGTCCTTGAGTTTTTGCTGACAAGAGACTCGAGCTTTGGTCACACCTGTGTCAAACTCGGAAATAGCGGAGCGGTATAATGACCCAATATACGACCATAGATGAAGTCCTGGACACGCTCTACGATTGCATATCGGGACCGCCGGGTGGCAGGACTGGGAGCGTGACCGCGAGATCTATCATCCGCGTTGCGTGCTGGTCCGGACGCGGATCGAGGAGGGTAAGCCGGTCGCCTATCCGTTCAGCTTTGACGAATTTGTCGAGGCGACGATCCCCCCGCTGGAAGGTAAATCCTTTTACGAGATCGAAATTGGCCGCGAGATCGATATTTTCGGTCAGGTCGCCCATGTCTATTCGGCCTAAGAGGCGCGCGAGACACCGGACCATCCCGACATCCAGTTCCGCGGCGTGAACATGATCCATCTCTGGAATGACGATATGGGAGGTGACGGAAAGCCCTGCGGACGCTGGTGGATCATGGGGATCATCTGGGACAATGAACGCGAAGGTCTGGATTTGCCACGAGAGTGGCTGACTGGATGACCAATATTTCGGGAAAGCTGTTTGCTGCTTTGGCGCTAACAGTATTGGCGGCGACGATAACCATCGGCTTGCTGAGTTTGTTTGGCCCCGACTGGTCGCGCTTCGCTTCGGCAACCTGCACCGAAACCAGATGCTTTTGCGAAATGCCGAGGACTGGTGCGTTGTTGTTACAGCCTGCCAACAGCCTGTCGTCACTTGGCTTCGTTTTCATCGGTTCTCTGATGATCCTGATGGCCCGGTCAGGTGACTGGATGTCAGCTTTTCCGCCGCTAGCCGCCAGCATATTGGGGGTGGCTGCGATCATCGTCGGGATCGGATCTGTCCTGCTCCACGCGACGCTCACATTATGGGGGCAGTTTTTCGATGTGCTCGGCATGTATCTGGTTAGCGGGTTCTTTCTGGTCAGCGCGCTGGCGAAATGGCGGAGCATCCCGGAACGCCGTGCAATGATCTATTACGGACTTGTTTGTATCGTTCTTGTCCTTATCCTCTATGCGCTCCCCGAAGTCCGCCGCTGGCTTTTTGCCGTCATACTGCTCGCCGCGATTGGCTTTGAACTGGTCTTTGCAAGACCGCTGCGCCCGCAGGTCCGGACCTGCTATTATGTGGCGGGGCTTGTCGCCAATATCGTTGCCTTCACGATCTGGAATCTCGACCAGCGCGGCCAGCTTTGCGCGCCTGAAAGTCTGTTGCAGGGTCATGCCATCTGGCACCTGCTGGGTGCGGCCGCCCTGTGGTTCGCCTTTCTTTATTATCGCAGCGAGCGGGTTGTGAGCTGAAGCGGGTTGCAGTGCCCCGGCGAAGGCCGGGGTCCATCTCCCGATCGATGGATAAGTCGAGCAGATAGTTGGTTGCGTCACCTCGAGTACACGCTCCCAATTTCCTTTGCGTCTTGCCGAAAGTCTGCGAGATGGACCCCGGCCTTCGCCGGGGAGCAGATCAATCATCAATCTGCCAATTTCCCACTACCAAGCATGAATCCACCCTGCTATCGCTCAAGCCATGAGTGATCTAACCGAAGCCCCGCCCGAAGAACCCGAAGATGAATTTGACGCGATAGTCGAAGCGCCCTTTGATGCGGCGCTTTCCGAACGCTATCTGATTTACGCGATGTCGACAATTACCGCGCGATCGCTGCCGGATTTGCGCGACGGGCTGAAGCCGGTGCACCGGCGGCTGTTGTGGGCGATGCGGCTGCTCAAGCTTGATCCGTCGCAGGGTTACAAGAAATGCGCCCGCGTCGTCGGCGATGTGATCGGTAAATATCACCCGCACGGTGACCAGTCGGTCTATGACGCGATGGTCCGTCTCGCCCAGACTTTCTCTCTGCGCTATCCATTGGTCGACGGGCAGGGGAATTTCGGCAATATCGACGGCGACAATGCGGCGGCTTACCGCTATACCGAAGCCCGGCTGACGCGCACGGCAATCGAGCTGATGCATGGCCTTGACGAAGGCACGGTTGACTTCAAGCCTACCTATAATGGCGAAGACGAAGAGCCCGAGGTCATGCCCGGGCTGTTCCCCAATCTGCTCGCCAATGGCGCGAGCGGGATTGCCGTCGGCATGGCGACGAGCATTCCATCGCATAATGTGCACGAAATTATCGATGCGGTCACATTGCTGATCGAGAATCCCAAGGCTGAACATGCCGAGATCATGGAGATTATCAAGGGACCCGATCTCGCTACCGGCGGGACGCTGGTTGATCCGAAATCGGTGATCGACGCAGCCTATGAAAGCGGCCGTGGCGCGATGCGGGTGCGCTGCAAGTGGGAGAAGGAAGACGCCGAGGGGCGCGGCGCATGGCAGATTGTCGTCACCGAAATTCCCTATCAGGTGCAGAAGGGCAAGCTGATAGAGCAGATTGCCCAGATCATTGCCGACAAGAAACTGCCGATCCTTACCGATATCCGCGATGAATCCGATGAAGAGGTGCGGATCGTTCTGGAACCGAAGAGCCGGACGGTCGATCCCGAGGATCTGATGAACGCGCTGTTCCGCATGTCGGATCTGGAAAACCGCTTCTCGCTCAACATGAATGTGCTCGACAAGGACCGTGTGCCCAAGGTGATGGGCATCAGCGAAGTGTTGAAACAATGGATCGTTCATCAGATCGAGGTGCTGGTCCGCCGTTCGCAGCACAGGCTCGAAAAAATCGATGCCCGGCTGGAGCTGCTTGAAGGCTATATCATTGCCTATCTCAACCTCGACCGCGTGATCGAGATCATTCGCAATCATGATGAACCCAAGCCGATGCTGATGGACGAGTTCAATCTGACCGATCGTCAGGCCGAAGCGATCCTCAATATGCGCCTGCGGTCCTTGCGCAAGCTGGAAGAAATGGAATTGCGCAACGAGCGGGACAAGCTGCTCGAGGAACGCGACGGGCTGGAAAAGCTGATCGACAGCCCGGCGCGACAGAAGACAAGGCTGAAGAAGGATTTGGCCGAATTGCGCAAGCTCTATGCCGAGGATACCGAACTCGGCAAGCGGCGGACAATGCTGATCGAGGCTGCGCCGGCGCGGGAAATCTCGCTCGAGGCCTTTATCGAAAAAGAACCGGTCACGGTCATCATGTCGCAGCGCGGCTGGATCAAGGCGATGAAGGGTCATGCCGATCTGTCGCAACCGGACAGCTTCAAGTTCAAGGAAGGCGATGGCCCGAAATTTGCCTTCCACGCGCAGACCACCGACAAGCTGCTGATGTGCTGTGACAACGGGCGTTTCTATACTATCGGTGCAGACAAGCTGCCCGGTGCGCGCGGCTTTGGCGAGCCGGTAGGATCGATGGTCGATCTGGAACCGGGCGCCGAACCGATTGCGCTGATGGTGGCGGACATGAAGGCGAAGTTGTTGCTCGCCTCGACCTGGGGGCGCGGCTTTGTCGCCAATATCGCCGATGTCGTCGCCGAGACAAAGAAAGGTCGCCAGGTCGCCAACCTGAAGGGCGACGCACGTCTGCTCGTGGTCCGCCCGGTTCCGGAAAATGCCGATCATGTCGCGGCAATCGGCGAAAACCGCAAGCTGGTGGTCTTCTCGCTGTCCGAAATGCCGGAAATGGCCAGGGGACAGGGCGTCATGCTGCAACGCTACAAGGATGGCGGGCTGTCTGATGCAATCGTGTTCAGACTGGAAGAGGGCCTGAGCTGGACGATGGGCGGAGAAACCGGCCGGACGCGAACCGAGAATGATCTAACCATGTGGCGGGTTGCGCGCGGTGCTGCTGGCCGCTTGCCGCCAACGGGCTTTCCCAAAAGCGGGAAATTCGATTGAGACGAACATCTGTTTCGGCGGTAACGGATGATCGCGAGGCCTTTATGACGTGGGAATAATTATATTTTACATTTAAATACAATTAATTGCGTATAATTACATAGTCCAGAATGTTCCGTCATGTAATAAACGTTCCAAATCCGGCCACAATGGGACGTGAATGGGAAATGGTTGACTTGGTAGAGCAAAACAAGGCAAGTGATTGCCGGTCTGATTTTGGTATCACAATATTAGCAGGAAAAATTGTTTAAAACGATGAGCAGTGAAACCGAAGACTTGCGGGAGTGGATCGACCAGCTCGAACAGATTTTGTCGCAGCTGGACACAATCCAGGCGAGCATTGCTGCCATCCACGTCGATATAGCGATCAGCGAACTCTGCCAGATCGCGGATGTCGAACGGGCCAACGGAACGATCAAGGCCGCCTAGCGAGCTGCAACCGGCATCGTCAGATGGCGATAAACTGCTGCCCGATTTTCTGTAATATATCGCGGCTCATGGCATTGCCCGCCGCAGATGCTCGTAATCGCTCCGGCGCGGAGTCTCCGGCACCGGAACATCTCTCGATCAGGCCGGCACCGATCATATGATGCACATATCTCGACATGACCGAGGCCTTCACATCGAGCCGGCTTGCGATATCCGCCACGGTCATCGGCATTTCGGTCTTCTCTGCGACAATCAGTTCCAGCAATATGTGCCAGCAAATATCGTCGACAGGAATTCCGCTATCGCGCAATTGATCTACAGCGACGGCACGACTTCCGAGCAAAATCGCAGCCGTTCTGACGGGGTCGATAGTGCGATCCTGTCCCGTTGCGCTATCCGCGACCGGCGCATGGACATATTTGAATGAGTGGTCTTCCGGACTGCTAGGACTGGGCTTCATGGAAATGATGTTTTCGTACTCACGCATGTTTACTCCTGTCGCTTACTCGACCTGCGAGCGCGTATCGACCGAACGGTTGGTAGTCAATCGGCAATCGCGGCTTATCGTTAATCATAAAGTCGGATATGCGCGTGTTTTATGACAGCCATTGTATATTTTACATCAGCTGATCCTGCTGTTATGGGCGCCGGATGAGTACCAGAATGGCGATCATGGACATAGCCGCCGAAGCCGTCCGCAAGAGAGGATATAACGGCGTCAGTCTGGATCAGATCGCCCGCGACGTCGGTATCCAGAAATCGAGCATATATTATCATTTCTCCTCCAAGTCAGAGCTGATAGCTGCGATATTCCGGCGGTTTTCCGGCCAGATATATTCTTTTCTGGAAGATACAATCAGCGCTGAAAGCCGTGCGGGTGATCGTTTGCTGGCCTATATTGTCGAGACGGGAACCTTCACCCAAGAGGGGGAATCGATTTGTATGTCGATTGCGCTCAACATCGACCGCGACAGCCTGCAGGCTGAAGTCGTCAATGATCTTGTGACCTTTCATGCAGCCAATATAGCGTGGCTGACAGATACATTTGCCCTTGGCCTGAAGGATGGCAGCATCAGCGATGTCGGGGATCCAGCAGAAGAGGCAAACGCCTGCCTGGCGCTGGTTGACGGTGCCCAGTTGATGGCCCGTGCCCATCAGGACCCCGGATTATACGAACAGGCGACGATGTTGCTGCGATCCAGGATCTCCGCATCCGGCGCTGATGATAGCGCGCGCTAGTCAATATCGCCGAACCGGCTCGGTGGGCGGTGCGCCGGTAAAGCAAAAGCTGTTTGCGCAATTCTCCCCGAAGCCTTAGCCTGTCCGGCAAAGTTAGAGGGGGAGGCCCATATGTCCGACAAAGATCCGGATAAGTCCGCGGAAGGCGGGGCGACCAGTGGAGCCGAAAAAGCCTATTGGGCACAAAATCTCCGGCTGCTCTGGACGCTGATGAGTATCTGGTTCGTCGTTTCCTTTGGAGCGGGTATTCTGTTCCGCGATTTTCTCGATCAATTTGCGCTCGGGGGCTATCCTCTCGGCTTCTGGTTCGCGCAACAGGGGGCGATCTATTTCTTCATTCTGCTGATCCTGTTCTACAGCATCCGGATGAAGCAGATCGAACGCCAATATGATCTCGATGACTGAGCGCGACTGATGGCAACCCAGACACTCATCTATATTTTCGTCGGCCTGTCCTTTGCGCTCTATATCGGCATCGCGATCGCTTCGCGCGCCGGCTCTACCAGCGAATTCTATGTTGCCGGCGGCGGCGTCAATCCGGTGGTCAACGGCATGGCGACAGCGGCCGACTGGATGTCGGCAGCGAGTTTCATCTCGATGGCCGGGATCATTGCCTTTTCCGGCTATGACGGCTCGGTCTATCTGATGGGCTGGACCGGCGGCTACGTCATGCTGGCGCTGCTGCTGGCGCCCTATCTCCGAAAATTCGGCCAGTTTACGGTGCCGGACTTTATCGGCACGCGCTACTATTCGAAAGCGGCCCGGGTGGTGGCGGTGATCTGTCTGATCTTTATCAGCTTCACCTATATCGCCGGGCAGATGCGCGGGGTCGGCATCGTCTTCTCCCGCTTTCTCGATGTACCGATCACACTCGGCGTGATTATCGGTATGGGCATAGTGTTCATCTATGCCGTGCTCGGCGGGATGAAGGGCATTACCTATACGCAGGTCGCGCAATATTGCGTGTTGATCTTTGCCTATATGGTCCCGGCTTTTTTCATCAGCTTCCTGATCACCGGCAATCCGGTACCACAACTGGGCCTGGGTTCGACGGTCAATGACGGGTCGGGACTCTATGTGCTGCAAAAGCTGGATCTGGTGCTGCAGGACATGGGCTTTGCCGCCTATACCGACGGCAGCAAGTCGATGATCGACGTTTTCTGCATCGCCGCTGCCCTGATGATCGGAACCGCCGGCCTGCCGCATGTCATTGTCCGCTTCTTCACCGTGCCCAAGGCGTCGGACGCGCGCAAGTCGGCGGGCTGGGCTCTGGTTTTCATTGCCCTGCTCTATACCACAGCACCAGCGGTGGGGGCCTTTGCCCGGCTCAACTTCATCGATAGCGTGCAGGATACTGACTATGCTGAGGCACCGGCATGGTTCAAAAATTGGGAGAGCAACGACCTGATCGCCTGGCGGGACAAAAATGGCGACGGCAAGATGCAGCTGGGCAAGGGCGATCCTTTTCAGGGCGCGCCGCAGTTCACGACAAGCACCGGCCGCAGTGGTGAACGTGTTGTAGAAAATGCCGCGGCGAACGATAACCCCAACGAAGTCTATGTCGATCGCGATATCATGGTGCTGGCCAATCCGGAGATTGCCAATCTGCCGGGCTGGGTGATTGCACTGGTCGCGGCGGGCGGTCTGGCGGCGGCGCTGTCGACGGCGGCGGGGCTGCTGCTGGTGATCAGTTCATCAATCAGTCACGATCTTCTGAAAAGCACCTTCCGACCGCAGATTACCGAAAAGGGCGAATTGCTCGCCGCCCGGCTGGCCGCGACCGCAGCGATCGTTGTGGCCGGCTATCTCGGCATCTATCCGCCCGGATGGGTGGCGCAGGTGGTCGCCTTTGCCTTCGGCCTGGCCGCCGCCTCGCTATTTCCGGCGATCTTCATGGGGATTTTTTCCAAACGGATGAATCGCGAGGGCGCGATTGCCGGAATGGTAACGGGCCTGACCTTCACCTTCCTCTATATCGGCTGGTTCAAGCTCTGGTCGCCGGAAAGCAATGTCGCGGCCAACTGGCTGTTCGGAATCTCGCCCGAGGGTATTGGCGTGATCGGAATGCTGCTGAATTTCGCGGTGGCGATTGCGGTCGCGCGGTTCACCAGCGCGCCGCCAAAGGAGATCGGCTGGCTGGTCGACAAGATTCGGGTGCCGCGGGGCTAGTGTTGTTGCCCGCTGCAAATGTTCCCGCAGGTGCCCGGTAGTCGATAGGCCGATTTGGCAGAACCCGGAGGAAGCGGCTTGTGGAAAGGGGCAAATTTTGTGATAAGCCAGCCCAAGGGGCGCTATACGGGGGTAATCGATGGTCTGCACATCTTGCGGCACTGAAGTTCGAGCGGGAGATAGCTTTTGCGCCAATTGTGGCGCAGCGTTCCAAGCCGACGCGGAAACCGGACCGTCAGGGAAAAGCGGCAAAGCCCGCGGACCGGGTCTTGCGTCGGGTGGCCTGATCCTCATCCGTTCAATATTCACGATGCCGATCAAGACCGCAAACCTGGCAGCGCACGAACTCCGCAAGATCGCGAAAACGGGTGCAATCGATTCCGATCGAGACTTTCCGCACCTGTTCTGGTGCAAGGCGATGCTGCCGGTCGTCGCAACTTTCCTGTCGGCGCTGGTATTGCTCGGCACGCTTGGACTGGCTGTCGCCCAGGCAGGAATCGCAGGTTTTTTCATCGGCATCTTTGCCGCAATCTTCGCCGCGATCGCAGCCGACTGGTTCATCATGATTGTCGGAGAATATCTGATGATAAAAGTCGTCAGCGCTCGCTATTACTTGCAGCATATCGAGGAAAATGAAGGGGAAAATGAGCGGCACTGACCGCTTCAATGCCGTTTCTGACCGATTGCTTTGAATCAGTCCGGCATTCCCGTTGCTGTCGAGCCAGTGGTTTGCAGCGGCGTTTTACCGCTTCTTGGCGATTTTCAGCTTGTCCTGCTTGGCCCTCGTCTTGATTGACTCCTCGCTGCGGGTCAGCGCCTTGGATATGGCCTTGAGCGTCATGCCCTTTTTGGCAAAGGCGTGCAGCTTCTGCACTTCTTCGCTGGTCCAGGGCTGTTTGTGGCGTTCGAAACGGTCTTTCATGACGTGTGGTTTAGCAGATAACGGGGATCATGCACTCTATTAGCACGCTGGCCGTCGTTTGCGGTCAAGCCGCTGGCGACAGCGGGCTTTGCACAGCGCCATTTGTCCGCTAGCCAGCAGCCCATATTTACACACGGAGACTTCCATGCAGTTTGACGACGTAATCCTCGGCCGGCGCAGTATACGCGGCTACAAGCCGGACCCTGTTCCGCAGGAACTCATCGAGGAAATATTGGGACTGGCGATGCGCGCACCCTCTTCGATGAACACCCAGCCCTATAATTTTTACGTCATCACCGGCAAGCCGCTGGAGAAAATCCGCGCCGGCAACACCGAGCGGATGCTTGCCGGGGTGCCGCAGTCGCGCGAGTTCCGGACCGGAGAGGCCTTTGCCGGTGCGCATCGCGAGCGGCAGATCGGCGTAGCCAAACAGCTATTTGGCGCGATGGGAATTGAACGCGATGACAAGGAAGCGCGTCAGGACTGGGTGATGCGCGGTTTCCGCCAGTTTGATGCGCCGGTGTGTGTGATCATTACCTATGACAAGGTGCTCGACGGCAGCGACGATACGCCTTTTGATTGTGGCGCAGTGGCGACGGCGCTGGTCAACGCGGCCTGGTCGCGCGGGCTGGGCACGGTGATCAACAGCCAGGGCATCATGCAGTCGCCGGTGGTCCGCGAACATGCCGGCATTGCCGATGACCAGGTGATCATGAAAAGTATTGCACTCGGCTGGCCGGACGAAAGCTTTCCCGCCAATGCCGTGGTGTCGGAGCGGAAGCCGGTGGATGAGGCCGCAGTGTTTGTCGGCTTTGAGGAGTAGCTGAAGCGGATGTGCCCCTGCGCAGGCAGGGGCCCATCTCCCGGAAGCGCCAAGCGAAACCGACAGGAGATGGATAGCTGCCTTCGCAGGCACAGGTGTGCTCCGCACTTGATGCGGAGCCCTCCGCTACAGGGAGCAGGTCTGGCCTCCAGAGCCCCGCACCAAGTGCGGAGCACGGTTACTTGTTCAATCGTCCCTCGACCAGCGCATCGACCACGCTCGGATCGGCGAGCGTCGACGTATCGCCCAGCGCACCATGTTCATTCTCGGCAATCTTGCGCAGGATACGTCGCATGATCTTGCCGCTGCGCGTTTTTGGCAGGGCCGGGGTCAGATGCAGATGGTCGGGTGTGGCAATCGGACCGATTTCCTTCCGCACATGGAGCCGCAGTTCGGCAACCAGCTCGTCGGAGGAAGGCTCGCCCGCATTGAGCGTGACATAGCAATAGATGCCCTGTCCCTTGATATCATGGGGATAGCCGACCACGGCTGCTTCTGCGACTTTGGGATGCGAGACCAAGGCGCTTTCAACTTCCGCCGTGCCCATGCGATGGCCCGAGACATTGATGACATCATCGACCCGGCCAGTGATCCAGTAGTAATCATCGCCGTCCCGCTTGCAGCCGTCACCGGTGAAATATTTGCCCTTATAGGTGCTGAAATAGGTCTGGATGAAGCGCTCATGGTCGCCATAAACGCTGCGCGCCTGGCCCGGCCAGCTGGCGGTGATGCACAGATTGCCATCGGTTGCACCGTCGAGAACGTTGCCATCGCCGTCGACCAGTTGGGGCTGAACGCCGAAAAACGGCTTACCGGCGCTGCCCGGTTTCATGCCATGAGCGCCGGGGAGGGTGGTGATCATGATGCCGCCGGTTTCGGTCTGCCACCAGGTGTCGACGATCGGCGACTTGCCTTCGCCGACCGCGTCATAATACCAGCGCCAGGCCTCCGGATTGATCGGCTCGCCGACGGTGCCGAGCAGGCGGAGGGAGGAGCGGTCGTGGGCCTTCACCGGTCCGTCGCCTTCGCGCATCAATGCGCGGATCGCGGTCGGTGCGGTGTAGAAGATATTGACCTTGTGCTTTTCGACCACTTCCCAGAAGCGACCATGGTCGGGATAGTTGGGAATGCCCTCGAACATGATCTCGGTGGCACCATTGATCAGCGGTCCATAGACAATATAGCTGTGGCCGGTGACCCAGCCGATATCGGCCGAGCACCAGAAGACCTCGCCCGGTTGATAGTCGAAGACATAGTGGAACGTGGTCGCCACCCAGACCGCGTAGCCACCGGTGGTGTGCAATACGCCTTTGGGTTTGCCGGTCGAGCCGGACGTATAGAGAATGAAGAGCGGGTCCTCGGCATTCATTGGCTCGCAGGGGCAATCGGCAGGCACGTCGGCCGAAATATCATGATACCAGTGATCGCGGTCTTCGGTCATGGCGACATCGCTGTCCGTATGGTTGATCACCAATACGGCGTCGACCGACACTTTCTCGAGCGCCGCGTCGACATTGGCCTTCAGTGGTACTGGTTTGCCGCCGCGCAACCCGGCATCGGCGCAAATCACGAACTTGCTATCACAATCTTCGATCCGTCCGGCCAGGGCATCGGGGGAGAAGCCGCCAAAGACTACGCTGTGAATCGCGCCGATACGGGCGCAGGACAGCATGGCTATCGCGCCTTCGGGGATCATCGGCATATAGATAGTGACCCGGTCGCCTTTCTGGACGCCCAGTTTTTTCAGGCTGCTGGCCATTTTGATCACTTCTGCCTGTAGCTCGGCATAGCTGATCGTGCGGCCGGGCGACTTGGGGTCATCGGGTTCGAAAACCAGCGCGGTGACATCGCCTTTGCCGACCGCGACATGGCGGTCGACCGCATTGTGGCAGATGTTCAAAATGCCGTCTTCATACCATTTTATCGCTACCGGATCGAAGGACCAGTTGGCTATCGTGCCGGGAGCTGTCTGCCAGTCGAGACGCTCTGCCTGGCGTGACCAGAAACTGTCGGGATCGCTGATGCTTTCCTGATAGAGACGGTCATAATCCGCTGCCGTGCAATGGGTGGGCGCATCGCTGCGCGGAGAGGGGATCAACTCGACCAAGTCCTTATTTTCCGCATTATCCGTCATGGTTCGTCTCTCCTTATAGGCATCTGTTCTAGATAGTTTTTTCCGCCGCAAATATCAATTTTGTCCCTGCCGGTTTTTCCGGTTCAGGGCTGGCGCGTCAAGGCCTGTTCCTTGATGAATTTCCGGATCCATTCTTCGTCCGGAAAGCCCTGCGCGATCCAGGCTGTCTCGATTTTGGCGAGGGTTTTCGCGACGAGCGGTCCCGGCTTCAGCCCCCGTTCGATCAGGTCACCACCGGTCAGCGGAAAGACCGGCGGTTGCCACCCGTCGAGGGCATTCAGGAGTTCCGGCAAATCGGTGTCGTCGGCGAAGAGGAGCGCGGCATCGCGGGCGCTATCTACACTGGTGCGATAAGCGAAGCCGCGGATATCGGCCAGGCCTGTTGCTGCTTCACTGACATGGAACTCTTGCGCACCCAAAAGCCGTTCGCCGATCGCCCTCTGCTGTTTCCGGGACAGTTTCAGGCTCTTGGCAATAAGGTTCGCTTTTTCCGAATCCTTTGGTAGCAGGGCTACCAGCCGCCGGATCGCAACGGGCTTGAGCTGATACCGTTGCTCGCGTTCGACCAGTCGATCAACCATTTTCCCGGCGTTTGGATCGAGGGACTCGACAATATGCCGGAAAATCCCGCCGTCCAGCATCTGGCTGACGGCAAATCGCGGGTCTTCGGTGGCGAGCAGTTTCAACAGCTCGTCCGCCACCCGCTCGCGCGAAAGCGTCTCAAGCTTCGCTGCCGCAGCGGTGCAGGCTGCAAAGGCCTCGCCATCGACCTGATGCTGGCCGAAGCGCGCGAGAAAGCGGAAATAGCGCATGATCCGCAAATGGTCCTCCGCGATCCGTTCCGCGGCCGCGCCGATGAAGCGAATGCGCAGATTATCCAGATCATCCAGACCGCCGAAATAATCGAATATCTGCAGCGTGCCGGGATCGGCGGATAGCGCGTTGATCGTGAAATCCCGGCGCGCCGCGTCCTCTTTCCAGTCGTCGCTGAAGGCAACGGTCGCCCGTCGTCCGTCGGTGGAAACATCGCGCCGCAGCGTGGTGATTTCGACGGGGCCTTCCGGCAGAACCGCGGTGACCGTGCCATGGGCTATGCCGGTGGGAACGGTTTTTATGGACACGGCTGCGAGCCGGTCCATGACATCCTCCGGCAGCAAGGGCGTGGCGACATCTATGTCCTTGACCGCAAGGCCCAGCAACGTGTCGCGCACGGCGCCGCCGACAAAGCGCGCCTTGCCATCCAGCGCGGCGATCAGTTCCGCAAGGCCGGGCCTTTTCGCCCATTCTGCCGACGCTATTGACTTCGTCACCAGTCCAGCCTCTTTCCAAGATTGTTCAAAATGCCCGCGGTAATCCCCCAGATGCGATAATTCTGCCAGTAAATCTCGTAATAATGCCGCTTGCGCCCGTTCCACGTGCCTTCGTGCGTGGTCCGGTTCTTCGGGTCGAGCAGAAATTCGAGCGGGGCTTCGAACCAGCTTTCCACTTCAACCGGATCGGCGACAAAGGGCAGGTCGGGCGGGATGACACTGAGCACCGGCTGGATATTATAGCCGCTGCCCGACTGGAAACTGTCGGTCATGCCGATGATATCGACATGGCTGCGGTCGAGCGAAACTTCCTCGTGCGCTTCCCGCAATGCTGCATCAATGGGATCCCGGTCTTCCGGATCAATCTTGCCACCCGGGAAGGCGACCTGCCCGGGGTGGTTGCGCATATGCTGCGGGCGCTGCACGAAGATCACGCCCGGATCGGGGCGGTCAGTGACCGCGATCAGCACGGCCGCGTCACGCAGAATCTTCAGATCGTCGATATGGTCCCGTTCGCTGTAGAGCAGATGATCGAGATCATTCTCGTGTCCCTTCACCAGGGCCTGTTCCAGCCGGTCGCGCAAGGTCATGAATCGGTCGCCATCGGAAAAAAAGCACCGGCCGACCAGATGCCAAGCGGATCTTTGTTTTCTGCCAGCGCCAGTTCCACCAGTTCATAATAGACTGGTCGCGCCAGCACCGCTTCCAGCCCGCCCCGGACATGAAGATAGGGTTGAGGCTTGTCGGCGCCAAAGCGGAGCGGATGATCCGGTCCCGCGACCACAAGATGATCGGTGTTGAGCCGGAAGGCGAGCGTCCGGTCTTCGCCGCTGCTCTGGCTTTCCAGCTGGACGGCGACAAACGGCGCATCCTCTACCTTAATGCTCAGCTTCTGATAGGGCGTGACCAGCGCAAAACTGCCGTCCGCTTCCCGCCGCAGAATAGTGGAAAAGGCGCGCACCATGGCCGGGCGCTGGATAGGGTCACCCTGATGATACCAACTGCCATCTGCGGCGATTCGCATCTCGCTGTCGCCGCTCTCCTTCGGCTCCCACTGTTCGACGGGCGGCAATTTCTGTGCTTCGGCCAATCCCGCGATTCCCGCGATGGATAGCGAGGCCAGTTCGGGTGGGGGCGTATAGGGCATGCAACCGGACTATTGCCCGGCGGCATTTCTGTAAAGGCTTAGACTCGCTATCGGGTCCAGGGACCAAGCGTGCCGGTAGTGGGCAATGTCTGTGCCGGGTTGCAGCGCACCAGCAGGCGCGAAGGTTCCCACGGGCCCGGCAGCGTCCATCCGGCGGTTTTCTCGGCTGAAAATCCGAAGAAACGCTCATAATATTCCGGGTCGCCGATCATCACCAGCGGCAGCGGGTCATTGGGCTGGATCTCCTGCAGCAGCGCCGTCATCATCGCCCGGCCAATGCCTTCGCGCTGGAAATCCGGATAAACCGCCACCGGTCCGACCATGATCATCGGATATTTCTTGCCCTCTTCATCCGTGAGGGCGATGGGCCAGCACTGGATAGAACCCAGCAGTTCGTGCTTTTCCTGATCCACGGCGGCCAGCGACAGGCCTTCGAGCATATCCATGCCTTCGCGCAGCCGATAGGCGGTGCGGTTGTGTCGGTCCGCGCCAAAGGCAGCGTCGAGCAGCGCTTCGACAAGTTGCGGATCGATTTCGGCGAGAGGAATGATGCTGGTCAAGTTTGTGGTCTCATATAGCGGGAAAAGCGCGCGCTACCCCGCTTTGCAGCAAAAGTCGAGCCGTATAGGTTGCAATTGCATGATTGGATTGCGCCAGCTAAAAGATTGATCTGATAAGGGGAGTTTGTGCGTGTCGGACCAGAATGAGCCAGTAAAACCGTCGAAGGGCGAAACGCGAGCGGCCACCGCGTCGGCAATGCCGGGCAAGCTTGGCTCGCTACGGCGGGATCCCAAGGGCTGGCTGATTCTTGTTCTCGGTCTGGGCGCGCCTCTGGCCTTTCTGATTGCCGCCGCTGGCAGCGGCTTCGGGCTCTGGGGATGGCAGGCCGGTCTGGGGGCGATACCGTGGATCATTCTGGTCGCCGTACTCACGCTGCTACTGGCAGTCATCTTCATCGTGCTGAACCGGCGCAAGGGACGCAAGACCCGCTGGCCTTTGCTGGGGCTGGGAATGGTAGCCACGCTTGGCTTTCTGGCTTTCTGGATACCCTATGTTATTGCGGTTGCCACGCTGCCCGCCATTCATGACATTACCACCGATCTTGCCGATCCGCCGCAATTTACCGCGATCCCGCTGCGCGATGACAATTGGGACAATATTCCAGGAGCGGATGACAGCGACATGCGTGGCATGAACCCGCGGCAGCGCTGGGCGACCGTGCATCAGGATGCCTATCCCGATATCCGCTCGGTCCGTATTGACCAGCCGGTTGCAGTGGTGATTGAAAAGGCAAAAAGGCTGGCGGAAGATCGCGGCTGGGAGATTGTCAGCGTCGATCCGGCCTCCGGCAATCTGGAAGCGACCGATACGATCTCGCTGTTCCGGTTCAAGGATGACGTCGTCATTCGGGCGCGCTCGGCCGAAAATGGCGCCGCCAGCATTATTGACATGCGCTCGGTCAGCCGCGTCGGGGTCCATGATATCGGCGCAAATGCCAAGCGTGTCCGCCGTTTTCTGAGCGATCTGTCGGGAACGACCACCGCCGCGTCGCAATAGGTTCCGGCTAGCGGGCGCTATTTGGTCGGGGTGAGTTTCAGCAACCGGCCATTTTCGCCATCTTCCAGCACATAGAGCGCGCCGTCGGGGCCCTGTTCCACCTCGCGAATGCGGCTGTCCATCAGAAAACGCTCGGCCTCCTTGGCGCTATCACCGTCAAACGAAACGCGGATCAGCGCCTGGCTGGCGAGCCCGCCAAGGAACGCGCTGCCTTTCCACGCCGGGAACAGATCACCAGAATAGAAGATCAGACCGCTGGGCGCGATGGTCGGCACCCATGCCACTTTCGGGGCCTCGAATTCCGGATGAGTGTCATGATTGGGGATTATCTCGCCATCATAATGATCGCCTTCCGACACGACCGGATAGCCATAGTTGGCGGCCCTTTGCACCAGATTAAGCTCGTCACCGTCTTTCGGACCCATTTCCTGATTCCAGAGACGTCCTTCACTATCGAAGGCAAGCCCTAGAATATTGCGGTGGCCCAGCGACCAGATTTCCGGCAGCGCATCTTCCTGATCGACAAAGGGATTGTCCTTGGGAATGCTGCCGTCGGGATAAAGCCGGACAATCTTGCCCAGATTGGCTTTCATATCCTGCGCCGGATCAAATTTCTGCCGGTCGCCGGATCCGATAAAAAGATATTTGCCGTCGGGGGAAAAGGCGATGCGATGCGAATAATGGCCTTTTCCGGTGACTTTCGGTGTCTGGGTCCAGACAGTCTGAAGATTTCGCAGGGCGGGCTTCTGGCCGGACAGAACCAGCTTGGCGCGCCCTACGACGGCTCCTCTGGTGTCGTCCTCGCCTTCTTCAACCCAGCTCAGATAGACCATATTGCTGGTCGCATAATCGGGTGCGAGCACGATATCGCCAAAACCGCCCTGACCGCCATATGCGACCTTCGGCACGCCGCTGATTTCGGTTTTCTGCCCCTTGGCATCAACCAGCTGCAACTTGCCCGCTTTTTCGCTGATCAGCATCCGGCCGTCCGGCAGGAAGGTCATGGCCCATGGTTCGTCAAAACTGGCAATTGCGGTTGTTTCAAAAGGCTTGCGATCCACCGGTGAAATTTCGGCCAGAGCCTGCGTCTCTGTTGAAGCGCCGGCATTGGTCTGGGCGTTTTCTCCATTGGTGCAGGAAACCATGAAGATAGCGATCGATAGCGAAAGTCCTATGTTTTTCATGAAGTTCCCGTTTTATGTCCATCAAGTTCAGAGCACTTGTCTTTACATTCCAGTATAGGGGAGGCGAGGCAATTTTCCTAGGCCAATCCAAGGTTTTTTACTCGTGAATCGCGCTGTTCACGGCTTGCTTACCATTATTGGTTAAGGCGGGCGCATGTTTGGACAAAAATCGAAAGGCGATGATCCACGCCCGCAGTCCGCGGTTTCCCATGGTGTGGGCATTGCCGGCCTGATCGGCCTGGCGTGCTGGATCCTGATCGCCCGCCAATATGGTCTGGACGGCCCCTATTCCGCGCTTGCCGCCTGTCTGGCCTGTGCGGTGCCGATGGTGATCTGGTCATTGCTGATGGACAAGGTGCATTTGCGGCCATCCACGGGCATGGACTGGAACCGTCCCAAGCCGCTGAAAGAAACATTCGACGTCAGTCTGGTAAAGCTCGCCGGCCTTTGGGCGACCTGGGGTATGATCGCCACAATATACTGTGTCGGCCGCTGGTACTGGACCGGGCAATATCAGTTTTCGATGGAGATCATGGAAGCGGTGGCGCCATGGCTGTTCCTGCTGTCTATTCCCTATGTGCTGTTCATGGATCGCTTTGCCGTCGAACCGCGCGATGGTGCCTGGCATTTTGGCCAGCTGCTAACCGGCAGGAAAAGCGAATTTGACCGACAGCAGATCCGTCACCATCTCCGCGCATGGGCCGTAAAGGGCTTTTTCCTAGCGTTCATGCTCTCGATCGTGCCCGGCGGTTTTGCCGATCTGGTCCGCCTCGACCTGGATGTGCTGGCCGGTAATCCGGTAGAAATTGCTCATTGGCTGATCATCGCGATGTTTGTCGTCGACGTCCAGTTTGCGACGGTGGGCTATCTGCTGACGATGAAGCCACTCGATGCGCATATCCGCACGGCGAACCCCTATCTGGCCGGCTGGGTCGCGGCGCTGATCTGCTATCCGCCATTCATCCTGATGGGCGATGACGGTCCGCTCAACTATCACGTCAACACCGCCGACTGGGCCTATTGGTTCGCAGGCCAGCCGGTCGTCCTCTGGATCTGGGGCGGCTTGTTGGTTTTTCTCACAGCGATCTATGCGTGGGCGACAATTGCCTTTGGTCTGCGCTTCTCCAATCTCACCCATCGCGGCATCCTGACCCATGGTCCCTATAGCTGGACCAAACACCCCGCCTATGTTGCGAAAAACGCCTATTGGTGGCTGGCCACCATGCCGTTTCTGGTTACTTCGGGAAGCATCACCGATCTCGTCCGCAATACTGTCCTGATCGCGGCGGTCAGCCTTGTCTATTACTGGCGCGCCAAGACCGAGGAAAAGCACCTGCTCAGCGACCCGGCCTACAAGGAATATGCCGAGTGGATGGATCGTAATGCGCCGGTTCCCCTACTGCTAAACCGGATCAAGCGCCGTATCGGCTGGTGGCCGCCGGAGCGCGGAGACCGACCGGAATTCCAGCCGGCCGAATAGCCCGACCGATTCAAATTGTCGGTTCCAGCGGGAATCGCTATTCCCGCATTCATGACAGTGACAGGAACAGACGGAAAGCAGCGTTGCTTCGGCGGACAGGCGGGCAAAGAATTTTACGGCGACTATCACGACCGGGAATGGGGCGTGCCGGTTCATGATGACCGGCTGCTGTTCGAAAATCTGATTCTGGAAGGGGCGCAGGCTGGCCTGAGCTGGGAAACGGTTCTGCGCAAACGCGACGGCTATCGTCGCGCCTTTCAAGGTTTTGATATCCAGCGTTGCGCGGCGATGGAAGATGATGAACTGGAAGCCTTGCGCGAGGATAGCGGGATCGTACGCAACCGGCTCAAAATTTACTCGGTCCGCAAGAACGCACAGGCTTTCCTCGCGATCCAGGCCGAATCCGGCAGCTTCGATTCATGGCTCTGGGGCCATCTGGACGGTGCGTCACCTCCGGTAAACCGGCCCGGGCATTTTTCCGAAATGGCGAGCAGCTCACCGGTCAGTGACGCGATTTCCAAAGCCCTCAAAAAACGCGGCATGAGCTTTGTCGGCAGCACTATCATCTACGCCTATATGCAGGCGATCGGGATGACCGACGACCATCTCGCCGGCTGCTGGAAGGCCTGATCAGCCGGGGTTTTTGAGATAGGCAATCAGGTTAGCACGTGTCTGTGCATCCGGTGTGCCGGCGTAGAACATCTTGGTCTTCGGGATTACCCTTGCCGGCTTTTCGAGAAACTGGTTCAATTTCTCTTCTGTCCAGACGATGCCGCTATTGGCCGTGGCTTCGGAATATTTGAAACCTGCGACTCCACCGGCTTTCCGGTCAATAATATCTGCCAGCGTGGGGCCAAGCCGGTTCATTCCCGGTTCGATCACATGGCAGGTGCGACACTGGGCGAAACTCGCCTTTCCCGCGGCGGCATCACCGGTCAGGCTGGCATAGGCAACGCCGTCCAATGTGGTGACATCGTCAACCGCTGGCGGTCCGGTGTCGACCGGTGCTTCCGCTTTCGCTGACTCTGCTGCCGGTTCGCCGGTTTCCGGTCCACCATCTGAACAGCCAGAAACCACAACTGCCAAAGCCACAACAGCCGATACCGTCTTCATGCGAACCATATTCATTTTTTCCTATCGTGTAATATTGTCAGGCAACTCGAAGATAAGATGACCTAGAGCGGAATCCTGCAAAATTAAAGTACTGATCTGCGCTGCCGGGCCCGTCGAAGATATTCTCGCCGCCTGATTGCAATAATGGGAGAATGTCTTCACTCCCTCGTCGGCCGGATAGCGAAAGCGGTGCTGGTCGGGCCGGTCAAATGCGGCTATCCTCGCAGTATGAACATATCTCGAGAGGAACCGCCGGTGGGAAGCCCGGTCAAGCGGACAGGACAAGCGGGCGCATGATTCTGGCCTTGAAAAAATATATGGCGCGGTTGCCTGAAAAAATCTGGTTTCGGGCGATGCTGTTCAGCCTGGGAGCGATTGCCGCAGCGGCGGCAGCGGAGTGGGTCGGCCCGCTGATTCCCTATGAAGCGGATCTCGAGATCGCCAGCGGGTCGGTTGGCGATATATTGACTATTTTGGCATCCAGCATGCTGGCGGTCATTGCCTTTTCCGTGTCGATCATGGTGTCGGCTTACGGTTCGGCCACCAGTACCGCTACGCCGCGAACCATCGCTCTCATGCTTGCAGACGACCGGTCGCAGAACGCCTTGTCGACTTTTCTCGGTACATTTTTGTTCAGCATCGTCGGAATTATCGGATTATCTGCCGGCTATTATGACGACAAGGGTCGCATCATCCTGTTCTTTGCCACGATAGCCGTGATCGTGATTATTTCCGGCACGCTGATCAACTGGATCCAGCAGCTGTCCACGTTCGGGCGGATGAATGATCTTATCGACCGCGTCGAGCAGGCCACCTCGAAAGCGCTTCGCTGGCATGGCCAGCATCCCTATTTGCACGCGCAGCCGCCTGTCGACATCCCGAAGGATGCGCTTCCGGTCAGCTGCGATATTGTCAGCGGTGTGGTGACCTCGATCGACTTGAGCCAGCTGCAGGAAGCTGCCGAGCAACAGGATGTCACCGTCTATCTGACCATTCACCCGGGCAAGCTTATCTACCCGGCCCGACCGTTGCTTTACCTGTCCGGGGCAGGAGCCGAAGAAGCCGATCTGCAGCCGTTCCGTGACAGTATATTGGTCGAGCATGATCGCAGCTTTGATCAGGACCCCCGGTTTGGCCTGGTGGTTCTATCGGAAATAGCCTCCCGGGCTTTGTCGCCGGCGGTGAACGATCCGGGCACGGCTATTTCGGTGCTGGACAGCGGTTTGCGCTGTTTCGAGGTTCTGGCGGCCGCCAGCGCCGAGCCGGAAAAGGCGAAATATGCGAACGTTCATGGCCCGGTGATAGAGATGGATGACCTGTTCACCGATTTCTTCATCAAGATCGCGCGGGACGGGGCCGGACTGGTGGAAGTGCAGCAGCGCATTCAGCTCTGCCTGCTGGCGCTGGCCCAGTCATGGCCAGATCTATTCGCCGCAGCCGCTGCGCAGGCGTCCCGGGACGCTCTGGCAAGGGCGCTCGACACGATAGTCCATGAGGCCGATGTGGAAGATTTGAAGGCAAGATCACAGAAGGTAACCGGCTGCTGCGCGTAGCTGTGCTGACGGTCGCGTCGGCTGGAAAATGGAAGGCCGGATAACGCGATCCACAACCTACTCTACTCGTTGTGATCGCGGTATCCGGCGCAAACCTCTGGGTCGAAGGTGAATTCGGACATCGCCCATCGATTGCAAGATATAACCCGGCAAGGCCCAATCGGTTCCGTGTCGGGGAAATTTTACTGGTACGGCGTGCGAGATTGCGGTTCAGTTGGCGGAAAAAGCGGCGAATATATTCGGAATGGCCGTCGGGATTTCCATCTTTAGCAATGCCGAAATTGCGTCTTCGATGACCAGATCATATTGGGCGACCGATCCTTCCATTGCGCCGGGCGTTGCGCCGATTGACCGGATCAGCCGATAGGCTTTCTTGTTGTCGCGCAGAATGTCGATTCGCAAATAACGCAATCCTTCACAATAGCAGTCGAGAAACAGCGCCGTCATCAAAATCCGGGCGACGCCGAGCCCGTGATAGGGATCGAGGACTGCTATCGCGAATTCGCCGGTGTCGCTGCTGCTCTCGTCCCGGAAGACATGCGCAGCCGCTATTGCGGGATTTCCCTTCTCGTCCCGGTCGATCACCCCCCAGGCAAGATGATTGATGCCATCCGCATTCGCCAACCGTTCGACAACCGTCGGCGACATGGATTTTGATCCGGAAAAGAAACGCAGATAGCGGCTCTGGTCGGACATTTGCCTGATGCCTCTCTCGAGTTCCTCCATATCCGAATGACGGACGCGGCGCAGACAAATCCGGACACCATTGTCGAGTCGGGCATCGACCGATTCTAGCTGATTCTGAAAAGACCAGGATCCGGACATCAAGCTTCTCCCCGACGCATTGCCAATATTCGCCGCCGACGGTGTCCGTCCCGGTTGCTGTGACAGGCCGGAGCCTAGCATCAATCTGCCTGCGAGGCCATCGGGACGGCTTCCTTGAACGTATGGGTGACGTAAGGGAACGGAATTTCGATATTGGCGTCGTCCAGTGCCCGCTTGACCGAGCGGATCACCTGGTCGCGGCTGTCATGCATATCACGCTGGGCCGAACCCGACCACCAGCGAAGTCGGAAATCGACCGAACTGGAGTTGAACTCGCAGGCAAAGATATCAACGGGCTTTTCCCGGTCGGTGGCATCGGAGGACTCAACGGCTGTGCGAATGACATCGCGCGCTTCCTCGAGATCGGTATCATAGGAAACGCCGACCACGACTTCGTGGCGCCGGCTATCATGGTCGGTCAGTATTTCTACCGGGTTCTTGAACAATATGGAATTCGGCACGATCGTAAGCTCGTTTGACAGCTTCCGGATATGGGTTTCCCGCAACAGGATCTGCTCTACCTTGCCTTCGATTCCTTCACAGGAGATATAGTCGCCGATCCGCATTTTCTCCCGCACCATGATCAATATGCCGGCGAGAAAATTCTCGAAAATGTCCTGAAAGGCAAAGCCGATGGCCACCGTCCCGACACCCAGCCCGGCAATCAGGCTGCCTGGGGTCAAATCCGGCAACAGGATCGTCAGGGCGATCATCAAGCCGACTGTCCAGATCGCAATTCTCACTAGCGTATCGACCAGCTCGCGCAGGGACGGCCGCATTTTCGTTCTTGCGGTCAGGCGATCGGCTATTTTTGTCGCAAAGCGAGCGACAATCCAGGTCGCGATTAGGATGATGATGGCGAAAACCAGATTGGGCAGGAGGCTGACAATACCTTCCCACATGGAACGCAATTGTGCCGCTAGAATCTGGAGAGTATCAAGGGGCTGATCTGTTGTATTATTCATGCGCTATATACGCGCGGGTCATAAAATGGTTGCATAAATTGCGTATAAGCGCAGGCCATAGGGAACTCTATCCTGCGGAAAAGGTTAACCGCCTATGTCGAATTTATTCAAGCCCGGGGAAAATTGTTGGCGGGTCGAGCATGCAGACCGGGCGGCTGTTCTTATCGATGGCGAGAATTATTTCCGTGCGGTGCGAAAGTCGCTTGCCCAGGCCAGACAACGTATCATGCTGCTCGGGTGGGATTTCGACGAACGGGTGGAGATGCGTGATACCGCGGAGGAACCGGAAGGCCCGTTGAAGATTGGCGCCTATTTTGACTGGCTGCTCAAGAAGAATCGCGATCTCGACATCTATGTGCTGCGATGGGATACCGGGGCTCTCAAGTCTTTTCTCCGGGTGAATGGTCTGTTGACGCTGATCCGATGGTATTTTCACCCGCGCGTGCATTTCAAGCTGGATTCCCACCATCCCGTGGGGGCTGCGCATCATCAGAAAGTCATCGTGATTGACGAAGACACCGCTTTTTGCAGCGGCATTGATGTGACCAACAACCGCTGGGACACGCGCGCGCACGAGGATAGTCAGGAGCATCGCCTGCAGCCGGACGGCAATGATGCCGGGCCCTGGCACGACGCGGCAATGGTGGTACAGGGTGCAGTCGCGGGCGCGCTGGCGCAATATGCGGTCCAACACTGGCGCAGTGCGGGCGGCAAGAAAAACAAGATGGTAACCGCGAAAGGCGATTGCTGGCCCGAGGGTTTGCAGTCAGATTTCACGAATTGCCCCGTCGCTATCGCGCGGACATTGCCCGAAATGGATGACCAGCGGGATGCGCGCGAAATTGAGAGCCTGTGTCTGGGTCTGATTGCTGCTGCCAGGCGTTTTATCTATGCGGAAAGCCAGTATTTTGCTTCCGCCCGGATCGCTTCTGCCATTGCCGCGCGTCTTTCGGAACCGGATGGCCCGGAAGTCATAATTGTAAACCCGCAAAGCGCGGAAGGATGGCTGGAATCCGAGATTATGGATTCTACCCGGGCGCGTCTGCATGAAGCGATAAAGGTGCAGGACCAATATGACCGGTTCCGCATCTTCCATCCCTTCAACGCGGCCGGCACGCCGATCTACGTGCATGCAAAGATCATGATAATCGACGATCGCTATATTCGGGTCGGATCTTCCAATTTCAATAATCGTTCGCTGGGCTTTGACAGTGAATGCGACGTTGCGATTGATGCTTCGGATGTTGAGGGGGGGCAAGTGTCCAGCCAGATCGCCCGTGTCCGGAACGATCTGCTGGCAGAGCATCTGGGGGTTGGAGAGCAGGATGTCGCAAGGCTGTTGAAAGAAACCGGATCCCTGATCGCGACGATCGACGCGCTTCAGACGCCGGGTCGCGAACTCAGGGTCTATGAGACTCCCGATATTGACGCCGTGGAATCGTGGCTGGCGGAGAATGACATCCTCGACCCGCAGCGGGCCGATGACACCTTTGCGGGTATCGTATAAGTCCGCCGCGCCCGTGTGCTATGGCTTGATGCTATGCCGCGGTTTCAGGTGACTTGGTTTCATTCTTTTGCTGGATTTTCTTGATGATGATCCGGGCGGCAACGGAAATGGCACCGGCAGCAATCGTTCTGATGATATAACGCATGTCTTTCTCCTGGGTTCGTTGTGTGATGTTCACTCTACTTACCGACGAACCGGGATTAGGTTGCAACAATGGGTGAGATTAGCGGCCGAATTTCATGGTCCAGATTGCGACGATCAAGGCGATCGCTCCGGTCGCCATCAAGCCGGAGATGATCCGCATGTTAAATGGTTTGACCGGGGTCGCCTGGTGCGAATTAAGCCTGTCCTGCACGGCGCAACCGTTGCGCTGGGCGACCCAGAAAATGAAGATTCCGATGATCATGAACAGGGTGGCGATGGCCTTGGGCAGCCACGGCGGTTCCAGTTTGCCGAACAGGGCGTTGAAGCCGAGACCGATCCCGACTGCCGCCAGGCCAGTGCGCATCCAGCCGGCAAAGGTTCGTTCATTAGCCATGATCGTCCGGTCTTCTGCCCATTCGGTGCGATCTTCGGCGAGATCCGTACGCTCGTTGGCAAGGTCCGTGCTGGATATATTTTTTGTCATGACAGTCTCCCCCGATAGCGCTCTGGTGCCGCGCGCGGAAATCATAGCAAAAGCCCCGCCATTCATCCACTGGAGGTGAATGATGCCGGGGCGTGTTGCGTTGCTCAGCTAAATGTGACGGCTAGGACCGTTAGATCGCCCGTGCGCTGCCCTTCGGCCCGACGAAAAACCACAATATCAGGCCGATAACTGGCAGGATCAAGATGATCAGCGACCAGATAATTTTCGCACCGGTCGATGAACCGCTGCCCCAAACGCTCAGCAGCGCCCAGATATCCAGAGCCAAAATCAGTAGTCCAACAATTCCATATTCCATGATAAATTCCCTTGTTTAGATACTATTGCCAAATATTAGCGAATGCTGAGCATCACGCCGTTGCTTCTTCGAGATGGTCGATCAAACGGCCGTCCGCCCGCAGCTCGCCCTGGTAGTTGCGCAACAATGTTTTGGCCGACACCGACAGCTCGTCCCGGGTCAATGCCTTCTCGAACTTCTTGCGCAGATAATCCTCGCCCGTTTCGACAGCCTCGATCGCGGCTTCGTCATTGTCCTGCAAGGCAGCGCTCAGGTTCATGAAAACCCGATGGGCCGACGCCAAGATCGTGCCGTCGCTTTCCGGTGTTCCACCGGATTTCGCGATTTCCTCGCGAACCGCGGTGGCCATTGCCCGGCGGGAAGCCGCGCGGCGGGAGAAGAAATTCTTGAAGGTGGTGCGTTCCGCGATCTCGGCTGCTTTTTCGTAGCCATGCGTGGAATCGATCAGTGTTTCCAGAATGTCATTCAATATCTCTGTGGAAGCGTTATTTGTCATATCATCCTCGTGTTGCGTTATTTATGAACAACCAACATCGGGCACGCCGGTCGGTTCCAAAGTAAATTTTCCCCGCCGGCGGGAACCTTTGCTATGTTGCGGCGTATGCCAACGTTGCTGATTGGAATATTATGTCCCTTTATCGCTGGATCCTGACGGGCCTGTTTCTGGCCGCGGCCTTGGCCCCGCTTTCAACTGGTCTTTCCCCGCATTTTTCTGCGCGTGCGCAGATTCAGCAGACGGAAGCGGTAGATGATCCCGAGCCGGCTATCGATCCAGAGGCAGACGGAAGCGACGATCTTGTCATTGCGGACCGGCTGCGGGGCATCTTTCGGGAAATAGAGGGGCTGCAGGAAGTGGTGGTTGCCGTTGACTCCGGTGTTGTGCGTCTGTCGGGACCCATAGCGGACAATGCCTCGGCCGACCGGGCCGAAGCCATTGCCGAGCGAGTCTCTGGTGTCGTTACCGTTGAAACCCGTTTCGAACGCGACCTGTCGGTCGGCAAGAATGTCGAACCCGTGGTCGACAGATTCGGGTCCAGCTTGCAGAATTTCCTGTCGGCGCTTCCGCTCATCGGGGTCGCCTTGCTGTCCGCCTTATGCATCGGTCTGCTGGGGCATTTCCTTGCTTCGCGCATGCGCTTCTGGAAACGGGTGACGCCGAATATTTTTCTGGCCGAACTGATCGCGGGGTTTGTCCGCATATTGTTCATCATGGTCGGAATTTTTGTCGGCCTGGATATTCTCAATGCGACGGCTTTGATCGGCGCGGTGCTTGGCGGTGCCGGTGTCATCGGTCTGGCGGTTGGCTTTGCCCTGCGCGACACGGTCGATAATTATATGTCAAGCATCATGCTGAGTGTTCGGCAGCCGTTTCGCGCCAATGATCATGTGCGGATCGGGGAGCAGGAGGGGCGGGTCGTAAGGCTAACCTCGCGGGCAACAATTCTGATGACCCTTGACGGTAATCATTTGCGGATTCCGAATGCGACGGTGTTCAAGGCGGAAATATTGAATTTTACGCGCAATCCGCAGCGCCGGTTCAGCTTCATACTGGGCGTCGATGCCGACGACGATCCGGCCGCTGCCATCGAAACCGGTCTGCGGGCGATCAACGGCCAGACGTTCGTTCTGGACGACCCCGAGGCAACGGCCGAAATCAGGGAAGTCGGGGACTCCAACATCCTGATCGCCTTTCACGGCTGGATTGATCAGCGCGACAGCGACTTCAACAAGGCGAGAGGTGCGGCGATCCGCGTGACCAAAAACGCGCTGGAAGAGACCGGTTTCGCTTTGCCGGAACCGATATATCGCCTGCGCTTCGACAATGGCCCACCGCAGTTGCAGGGTCTGACCGGGGCGCTGGCAACAACCGGGGGACGTGAAGAAAAGCCGGTCAGGGCGCCCGCCAAAGAGGCGTTTGACGTCTCGCCCGAGGACCATGTCGAGAAACTGGTGGATTCAGAACGATCCGGCGAGGGGGCTTCCGATCTGCTCGATGACCAGCAGCCGGTGGAATAAGAGACCGGCCCGCTAACCTATGTTAGCGCAAAACGGAAAAGATGCGGCTATTCTGCGAAGCAATCGTCGTCTTGGCTGTGAACACAGCCGTTTTGAGAAAGTTTTGCGTGTCGTCTCGTTCGATCACCTCGCTCATTTTTGTCAGCACCGCAAAGCCCGGCATGAATCAGGACGATTTTCTTGCCATCATGAGCGTTACGCTGCGCAACAGCGAGCGTTTCGGATTGACCGGACTGCTTGTCTGCAACGGATTCAATTTCATGCAATATATTGAAGGAGAGCGCTCGTCGGTCAGGGACCGGATGTATTATATCGGCCAGGATGACCGGCATAGCGGGGTTACGATCCTGTATCAGCAGGAATCAGAGAGCAGGCAGTTTGCGAACATCTATTTTGCCGGCCGGCATTTTCCATCTATCCAAGGCTGCGCGCAATCCGATCTCCCGAAAATACTGGCCGATGTGTCCATGCCCGAAATGGCCCGGACGCTGTTCCGAAGTTTCGGTTCGCTTGGATTGCAACCGTCAGGGTGATAGCGGGTCCCTGCCGGATTGGGTCGGCTGAAAAGCAGCAGAAGAAGGCGGCACCTGTTCGGCACCTCGGCTCCAAACGCAACATTTGCCATCCTGTCCAACTCCGGAGCTCGATCCCCATTCGCGCCTGCGTGCGAGGATTGTCGCGGGCCATTGGACATTTTCAGGAAAAATTTATATGCAACCTTTAGGAACATCGGGTGTTCTGTCTTCAAGCAAGGAAAAAACGAGGCATGTTTTGACGGGCCCGAACGAAAATAAATCTGAAACATCAGGTTCTTCCGAACCGGATGATGCAGGGCAATGGTCAAAGGAAATGCCGGTGAAAAGCAAGGAAGACATGCAGGAAAGATTAGGCCTTGGATTGAAGGACATGTATTCGAGTGTCCTGGACGAGCCGCTACCCGACGATATGCTGGCGCTTCTCGACCAGCTGGAAGAAAACGACACGAGTGACGTAAAATCCAGCCGGCCGGACGATAATGAGTAAGCCCCAGGCGTTACCGCCGGCGGAGTTCAAGCAGCAGCTGACGGAAGCGATTCCACATCTGCGCGCGTTCGGCCGGAGTCTGTCTGGGGATCGTGATCTGGCCGATGATCTCGTGCAGGATACCCTTTTGAAAGCCTGGGCCGCACGAGACCGGTTCATAGCCGGCACGTCAATGCGGGCCTGGACCTTCGTCATTTTGCGCAACACATTTTTTTCGGGCATGCGCCGTAAAAAATTCAGTGCCAATTATGACGAGCTGGTTGCGGAAAGAGTATTGTCCGCGCCTGCGCCGCAGCAGGAACCTCTGCATCTCGCCGACTTGCAGCGCGGGCTGATGGAATTGTCGGACGACCAGCGTGAAGCGATCATTCTGGTCGGCGCAGGCGGCTATTCCTACGAGGAAGCGGCGGAAATCGCCAATTGCGCTGTCGGCACCATGAAAAGCAGGGTGTCTCGCGCCCGGAAAACGCTGGAAGCCATTCTGGAGGAAGGGCGTTTCACCTCCGCGTCAGATAATCATGATGATATGACTACAACCGCGCTTGAAAATATCATTGGCGCGGTCGAGAAAATAGCGCCCTAGGCGGCAATTTCCAGAACCCATTCTGTTCTACAATAATCTGTTTCTAGCCCAGAACCGGCCCGGAAACAGCCAGCTCCTCGTCGCCGGTCCGGATTTCCGAACCGACAACGATGGGCTCGCCTTTGTCAACTGGGGTTGAGGCCATCAGGTCCGGACCAGCAATCAGGCGTCCTGCTTTGCGGTCGAAAAGAACAGTGCCTGACTGATCGCGGCACGAATGGCGTTTGGCTGAAACGGTTTGGTGATCAGGAAAGTCGGCTCGGGCCGTTCCCCCGTCAGCAAGCGCTCGGGGAATGCGGTGATGAAAATCACCGGAACCGAAATCTGCTCCAATATATCCTTCACGGCGTCGATACCGGAACTGCCGTCTGCCAGTTGAATATCGGCGAGGACCAGACTCGGTTTGGCATTGGTTACCGCCTCGAGTGCGCCCTTGTGGGTTGTTGCCGTTCCGCAAACACGATGTCCCAGGCCGGATACGATCTGCTGCAATTCCATTGAAATCAGGGCTTCGTCTTCGATGATCAGGACATCCGACCGGATCTCCTTGTCGATCTCGGCAATCGCATCGTCCAGCAGGTCGTTGATTGAATTTTCGCCGACATCGGCGATTTTGGCGACTTCGCTAACCGAAAAGCCTTCCAGTGCGGTTAGCAGCAGCACCTGACGGCTGATGGGCGGGATCGCGTTCAGCCGGTTTTGCGCGTTGTTCTGATCCGGATCGTCCGAAACCCTGACATGTGCGCTTTCCCAGATGCTCGCAAAAACGCGATAGAGATGAACCCGTACATCATTGTCATCCGGGACAGGTTCCGGATCGGCGATAATCGCTTCAAGCGTGGCTTTGACAAATGCGTCGCCGCTCTTTTGGCTGCCGGTCAAGGCCCGTGCATAGCGCCGTAAGTAGGGAAGATGCGGTTTCAGATTTTGAGCTAGTGACATATTTTATATCTCCGTGATGGGTCCCCTACGTATGACCGGAAAAAGGGTTCCATCATTATTTTGTCACGCCGGTGTCGCGTGCATTGCTTGATCTGCAGATCTGGTCCGGAACCAATTCGGTCGCCGTTCGTTGACCTGTTATTAGATCACTAGACCGAATATGGAGAAAAAGAAATGACAGGCAATTATTCCGAAGAAATGGGTGCGGTGAAGTCGGATCTGCAGACGTTGAAAGAGGATCTGGCAAGCTTGACCAGATCCGTAAAGGCCGACGCCAAAGCCAATGCGTCGGAACTGCGGGCCAATGCCAAGACCAAATTTGATGCGGCACGTGCCAATGCGGTGGAAGCCGGAACGAAAGGGCGAGCGAAGGCGCAGACGACATTCCAGGAAAACCCGATCGTGAGCATCGCGGCAACCGCTGGAGTCGGCCTGTTGATCGGCGCCCTGATGGCTCGGCGCTAGAACGTCCGCACCAGAATTTGAAAGGGCTGCAGAGCGCAAATCTGGCAGCCCTTTTTCTGGCCTCGTGAAGAAAAATGTTGCGTGATGGAAAATGTTGCGGAAATCGCCGATCGGCTGGTTCCGATGTTTGTCCGCAATGCCGAGATATGCCTAGGCGCAGGTGACCAGACAGGCTGTGGGCCAATCGTCAATGATTTGATATGAAACTGTACCGGCATCGTTATACAGGCAATAGCTCCGGCTTCGGCCTTTCTGATCGTTTGCCGCATCGTGTTTTGCGCGGTTTGTACGACGAGGCAACAGAAACGCTACTTATTCGTTTATGAGGGATCGGCTTCAGGGTCAGTGACAAAAAAGGGGTTAGACATGAAGGCGGTTGATCAGCGGACCGGGGAGTTGGAGCCGAAGATGGAAGTCGAGCGGCTATCAACACTGGGCAACTATCAACTTCTCGATGATGCGCGGAAGAACGCTTTTGACCGGGTCACGCGGCTGGTCGCTGATATTTTCGCGGCTCCTATAGCATCCATCTCTCTTGTCGCTAAAGATCGGGAGTTCTTCAAATCACCGGTCGGGCTTGATGATCGGCAGACCGACCGCGAGGCATCGCTATGCGGGCAAATGATCGAAAGCCGTGAGCCGTTGATATTAGAAGATGTGCTGGCGGAGTCGAGATTTGCCGGCAATCGGCTGGTCAGCGGGAATTCGTCCATCCGGTTTTTTGCCGGAGCGCCGCTGATCGCGCCGAACGGTATGGTTCTTGGCGGTCTGTGGTTTGCTGATACCGTTCCCCGGTCGGGGCTGACGGATAGCCAGCTCAATCAGCTGACAAGCATGGCTGATATTGTGATGAGCGAGCTGGAGCTGAACCGCGAAATCCATTTGCGCGAACAGGCCCAGAAAAGCGCGGCTATAGACCGTTCCAACCTCGACCTCACCCTGGCTCTCAGCGACATCGCCAGCTTCCGAACCGATCTTGAGACGGGAATGATCGAATGGGGTGGTGCCTATATGAAAATATGGGGAGAGGATGCAGGTGAAGCGCTAACCCAGGTGGAAGACGCATTGTCCCGTATTCATCCTGAAGACCGTGATAGTGTTACCGAGGCTATGGGTGCTGCCGCAGCGCCCGGTGAGAAATTTGAGGCGCGATTCCGGATCATACTGCCTTCCGGGGAGATCCGTTGGGTAGAGGGATATGGCGACTATCTCGAATCAAATGGTCGTCCGACCCTGACTGGCATCAACAAGGATATCACCCATTCTGTCGACCAGCAGGAACAGCTGCGGCTCCACACGCGCGAGCTTCATCACCGCCTCCGTAATCTTTTCGCGACCCTGCAATCGATCATGATGCTGACCAGAAATTCAGCAACATCGATCGATGATTATATCGAGCGGATCAAGAACCGGCTGAGCGCGCTGAACCGCGCGCAACACATCCTGCTCGACACCAATTTCGTTACGGGATCATTTGCCGCACTTGTGCGTGACCTCTGCAAGACTTACCCGAGAGTGCGCTGGTTTGGTCCCGATATCATTCTGGAAGAAAACGCGATGGTGTCGATGTCGCTCGTGCTAAATGAACTGGCCACAAACGCGGCCAAATATGGTGCGCTGACCACCGATACCGGTCTGGTAAAAATCAAGTGGACTATCCTTCCAGATGAAGACGGACAGGATGTTGTCGAATTGCGCTGGTTGGAGAGCGGCGGACCGCAGTCAGGGCCTGCTCCGGCGGCGTCCGGTTTCGGGTCCTCGCTGATCGATCACAGCATAACCCGCAACTTGCGCGGAGAAATTGATCGGGACTGGACACCCGACGGCCTGATTTGCACGATTAGATTTCCTGCACCCGACGAAAAAGAGTACCGATAGTGGCACAAAAAGCCCTCCTCCGGCGCATTTCCTTCTACGCCGATCTGGACGAGATGGACCAACAGGTCATCATGAATATCGAGGGGCGGGAACAGCGTTTCGACAAGAATAGCGAAATCATTGATGCCGGTCAGGAGATGGATAGTGTCCTGATCGTCAAGGAAGGCTGGGCGATCCGTTACAAGACATTGGAAGACGGCCGCCGCCAGATATTGAACATATTGCTGCCAGGAGATTTTTTCGACCTACAGGTGCTGGTGGCAGCGGAGGCTGACCATTCGGTGAAAACGGTTACGGCACTGACCGGTCTTTCGGTAAGGCCCGCGGTCTTTCGGCGCCTGTTGACCGAGTCCGGAAAACTGACGCTCGCGTTCTGGTGGATGCAGGTTCAGGAAGAGGCATTTTTGCGGGAACAAATCGTGCGAAATGGCAAGCAGACCGCGCGCGAAAGAATAGGGCATTTCCTGCTCGAACTCTACCGGCGGGTGCTGATCACCGGCGCAGGAACCAGCGAAGGTTTCCGTGTGCCGCTGACCCAGACTGTCATTGCCGACGCATTGGGTCTGACTCCGATCCACACCAACCGGGTGCTCCGGCAGCTGGAGCGGGATGGTCTGCTGGTGCGGGAAAACGGATGGATACTCTTCACCGATGAAGCCCGCCTCGCCGAAATCAGCCAGTTCGATTCCAGCTATTTCCACCTTGATGCTTTCCGCATGCGGCTGGGACGCGAATAAATTTCGCGCGCGGGGGAACTCTCCACGCATCCTGGCGTTGATTATACCGAACCATAAAAGGGAGTTCATAATGAAGAAGATTGCAATAGCGTCAATATTGACCGCCGGACTGGTACTTTCCGCCTGTGAAGCCAATGTGACCGAAGAGGGTGAAATGCCTTCCATGGATGTCGACGTATCCGGTGATGCGGGCCAGTTGCCTGAAATCGACGTTGATACAGCCGACGTTGAAGTTGGTACCGAAGAAGTCACCGTCGACGTTCCCGATATCGACGTGGAAATGCCTTCCGAACAATAGACACTTCACCTAGAAAAAGAGAATAATGGCCAGGCATCATGCCCTGGCCATTTTTTATGTGCGAATGCCGGATACAGCCAGGTGCCGACTGATCCGGGGGCAGCCTTTCGAGGATCTGATTTCGGGACAAAGGTGGCTGGAAAATTTCCCCGTTGGTAATCGGGGGGCTACGAAGGGAAAATTTCCCAGCCGGTTTTTGAGGAATGAAGGCAATGCCGGGTCAGGGCTCAACGTCCATTCAACCTTTATAACGGCTGGCGCCCGCATTGGTTCCCGAGAAAGCATATTTTTTTTCGTCGCGATATTTTATCTACAATCCGGGGTTTTTCTCATCTGTTCGGCCTCCGAGCGAGCGCAGGTCAACAGGATGGCTCAACTGCCGAAGCGGCGCGCGTCACCGCCATGCGAACGGACATGCAACCAAATGCCGAGGCGTGCGTCTTTTCATCAGTACGATACGGATGGAGCTATTATGACCGATATTTTTACTCGCCTCAAACAGGATCATGATCGTCATCGCGAAATGCTAGAGCGCGTAGCCGACACGAATGGCGATACCGAGGAGCGCCGCAAGTCTTTCGAACAGCTGCGGATCGACGTATCCGCCCATGCCAATGCCGAGGAACAGTCGCTATATGCAGAAATGCTCTCCCGGCCCGATCTGCAGGACAAGGGTCGCCACTCGGTTGCCGAGCACAAGGAGGCCGACGACTATTTCGAGGACTTGGTCGATATGGATTTTTCCAGCAGCGGCTGGCTCACCCGGTTCAAGACGCTGAAGGAGCGGCTCGAGCATCATATGGATGAAGAAGAAAACGAGATATTTGCCGCTGCCAGGCAGGACCTGAGCGACGAGCGTGCCGCTGAACTGGCCGATATTTTTAATGAGCGTAAACCGGAAGAGAAGCAGGAAGTCGCTTGAATCCTGAAGCGGAACCGGGGGAATGAAGATGTTGAGTGAATGGACGGCAACGGGTTGGGAGCAGATCACGCTGATCGCGCTTTCCGCCTCCGCAATGTATATTACGGTGATATTGCTGACCCGTTTGGCCGGCGTCCGCAGTTTTTCGAAAATGAGCGGCTTCGACTTTGCGGTGACGGTGGCGATCGGGTCCGTACTGGGCTCCGTCATCTTGTCGAAAAATCCGCCACTTGCGCACGGGATCGCCGCTCTGGTGTTTCTGTTCGGGCTGCAGATTGGCATGGCGGTGCTGAGAAGCCGCTTCCCCCGTCTGCAATTACTGGCGGACAATGAGCCGCGCCTCGTCATGATCGGCGACCAGATCCAGCATGATCAGCTCAGGAAAGCGAAGATGACCGAGGATGATCTCTGGGCAAAGCTACGTGAGGCCAATGCCTTCCATTTTTCACAAGTGCTAGCCGTGATCGCCGAGACGACAGGCGATGTGTCCGTCCTCCATGCTACTGACCACAAGCATGATATCCAACCCGAACTTCTGAAGGGGGTTATCGGTGCCGACCGGTACCGCACCAATCGGTCCTCCTGACGGCTGCTGAAACCCCGGGCGGTTTCAAAATCCGGACGGGCCTTTTTGCTGTCAGCCCCGAACCGGTTCTAGTTCGGCCACGAAAAGGTAAGCCGGTCTTCCCCAATGACGTTGGCGGCGGCGTCAAAGCGGCGCTCCAGCATCGATCCGTTGCCCGCATGGTCAATGGCAACAATCGTGCTGCAGCGCGTTCCGTAGACCGGATTTTCGATGAAAATCCCGGAACTGGACGGCTCCAGCTGTACCGGTCTGCTGCCCTTTCTGTCTGACGTCGGCGGATATGTCGACCGGTCGGTCAACAGGCCGAGCAGCGCGGCGGGGTCCTCTGGCCGGTTTTGCAACCAGTCTTGCAGGGCCGCGTCGAGATGCCGGGCCTTCGCCCATGGATTTGCGAGCGAGCCGTTGGAAAGGCCGTGGATACCGGGCTCGAGTCGCCTGCTGAGGTTGTCGGGCCGGTTGGAATGGACCAGCGCTTGATCATGCGCGACGGTGATCAGGTTGAACGGATTGAAATCCGTTAGAGACACCGATTCCAGATCGGCATAGTGCCCGTCGCCAAGCAGAAAGTCTTTCAACAGATCGCCGCGGGAGGCGCGGCTGCGATCCGGTGCGCCATAGCCGCTGAGATTTGTAACCACGGCGAAGCGACCCTTTTCCGACACACCGAGCCAGGTCCCGCCAGCCTGTACATCCTTCCCTGCCAGCAAATGCTCGTGACCCGGCCAGCGGGCCAGCGGTTGCGCGGGACGATCGTGCAGTTCGTCCCGATTGCCGATCGCGACAAGTTTCCAGTGGGGATGGGCCTGCCACGCGAGGGAAATGATGCACATCAGGCGGCCATAGCAAAGCCGTGCTTTTTTGCGAATATATTGTCCGGGCTTATGTCCTTTTTCTCCAGAGATCGAGAAACTGGGGCACACCGCTCAAAGCTGCTAAAACAATGGCGCGGCAGCAGAAGCCGGCGAAATTGATTTGCCCATTCGACACGCGGCAACTGTTCCCTTTTCGTGAGATTAGTGCACAGTCATCGCCAACAGGATCCGGAACTGGGCAACAGAGGAAAGAGCGCGTTCATGAAACTCAGTCACAGCCCCGCATTGCAGGCCTTTCGCAACAAGATCCGCTCCTATTTCGAAAATGACTATCCGCAGGATATATTGGCGAAGGTTGCCTCCGGCGCGAGCCTGAACACTGCCGAGGTTCGTCGCGCGGAGATGGCGCTGGGGGAGCGCGGCTGGTTGGCCAGTGCCTGGCCGGAGGAACATGGCGGGCCGGGCTGGTCGATCGAGCAGCAATATATTTTCGATGAAGAGCTGGAACGGGCCGGAGCGCCGACGGTGACCCCCATGGGCGTGATCTATGTCGGTCCCGTCATCTACACATTCGGGAACGAGCAACGAAAGGCGCAGTGGCTGCCCGGTCTGCGGGATGGTTCGGTCGGCTGGGCGCAGGGCTATAGCGAACCGGAAGCGGGATCGGATCTCGCCTCCCTGCAATTTTCCGCGGTGCGCGACGGCGACGAATATGTCCTCAACGGCACGAAAATCTGGACCTCGGCGGCCCAGCATGCGGACTGGATATTCCTCCTGACCCGTACCTCGCGGGAAGCGAAGAAACAGATGGGCATCACTTTCATCTGCTGCAAGCTTGACCAGCCGGGCGTGACGGTGAAGCCGATCATCACCATCGACGGCAAATATTATCTCAGCCAGTGCGATTTCGTCGATGTCCGGGTGCCGGTGGGCAACCGCATTGGCGAGGAAGGCAAAGGCTGGTCCTATTCGCAATATCTGCTTGGCAACGAGCGGACCTCTTATGCGCGGATCGGCGGCAAACGGAAGCAAATGGCCGATATTCGCGCCATTGCTTCGCAAATCCCGACCGGCGGCAATCAGCGGCTGATTGACGACCGTTTCTTCGCAGGCCGGTTGAGCGAGGCGGAAACGCGGCTGGACGCGCTGGAGATAACCGTACTCAGAGTGTTGACCACGGTTAGGGATGGCGGTTCCCCGGGCGACGAGGCCTCGATCCTGAAGATCATGGCGACCGATCTTGCGCAGGAGATTACCACTCTGTTTCTGGAAGCCGCCGCCGAACAGGGCAATCGCAAATTTGTCGACAGTATCAGTCCGGAATGGACGGGTGATGCGGCTTTTGCGGCGCCCGGCGTCGCCACTTATTTCGGCACACGTGCGCAAAGCATTTACGGTGGCACCAATGAAATCCAGCGGAACATCATCGCCAAAAGGGTCTTGGGCCTCTAGCCGCTATTGTGCTGCCTTAAAGGGGCGGGACCACCCAGCTGCCGCCCACGCACAGGACATTGTCCAGTGCCAGCCACTGCGCGGCACTGCTTTCGTCAATGCCGCCGGTCGGGCAAAAGAGGCACTGGCCAAATGGTCCGGTCAGCGCCTTCAGTGCGGGAATGCCACCTGATGCCTCGGCCGGGAAAAATTTGAAATGGGCGAGGCCAAGATCCAGTCCGTGCATGATATCACCCGCAGTGGCAACGCCGGGGAGAAAAGGGATGTCGGCGGCAATCGCGGCTTGGCCGAGACGGTCGGTCAGACCAGGGGAAACGATGAATTCGGCACCCGCGTCAATGGTAGCGGCCATTTCGTCCGGATTGGTGACGGTACCGGCGCCAACGATAGCACCGTCTACCTGCTTCATTTCCGCAATAGCCTGTAGAGCGCAATCGGTTCGCAAGGTCACTTCCAGAACCGGACAGCCGCTGCTGACCAGCGCTCTTGCGAGCGGTTTTGCCTGTGCGAGATCGTCGATGACCAGCACTGGAATGACCTTTGCGCGACGCATCAGCTGTTCGATCGGTTTTATTTGGTCCGTCATGCACCATGTTCCTGTATGAAGGCCGCAGCCGCGCCGAGCAGGCCTGGTTCGGGATGGGTGATCAGTTTGACCGGCAGGCTCTCCATCAACCCGCGATAGCGGCCCTTGGAGGTGAATCGGTCGGCAAAGCCCGACGAACCTATGTGATCCGTCAGCCTCAGACCGAGACTACCGGCCATTACCGCCGCGCCGGCGCCATGGGCCAGTGCTATATCACCGGCGACGGACCCGAGTGTCAGGAAGAACCGGTCGAGCGCAGCGATGGCAATGCTGTCTTTCCCTTCCAGTGCGAGTTTCCAAAGGGCCTTGTCGTCACCGATCGGCATTGGCCGATTTTCCATGTCCGACAACACTTCGAATATGGCGCGAAGGCCAGGGCCCGAGACGATGCGTTCGACCGAGACGCGGCCGTGCACGGCGCGCAGTGTTTGCAAGATGCGGTCTTCCACGGCATCGCGCGGAGCGAAGTCGCAATGGCCCGCTTCGGTTGCCAGGACCTGGAATTTGCCGTTTTCGCAGACCAGCGCCGCCACGCCTAGGCCTGTCCCGGGACCAATCACGCTGATCACCCCGAATTGCGGCAGCGGTGTCTCGGGTCCGGTTATATGTCTGAACCGGTCCGGGCCCACCATCGCGACCGCATGGGCGACCGCCGCGAAATCGTTGACCAGCGTATAGCGGTCTACCACCAGTTTCTCGCAGATTTGCGGCGGCCTGATGATCCACGGGTTGTTGGTGAGATTGATCAGCTCGTCGTTGATCGGAGCGGCAACGGCGATGGCTGCGGCGCGGGGTAGCGGGCGGTCGAGTTGTGCGCCGTATATCTCTCAGGCGATCTGGAAGCTCGGATGGTCAGCGGTTGCCAGCGTTGTCGGTTCCGAGAGCGATGCGACGTCGCCGTTCGCTATGTCCACGATGGCAAAGCGGGCATGCGTGCCGCCGATATCGGCAACGACTATTTCGGCCATGTCTAGAGTCCTGCCTCGGCCAGCATGGCCGAGCCGCCTTTTTCCGCCGGATCGCTGTGGTGGCGCATCATCGCGAACAGTTCGCGGCCGGTGCCCATGGCCGGCGGCGGTGGCGCGGCCTGTTCGCGGGCCTCCCATTCTGCCGGATCGACCAGCGCGACAAGCTCGCCATTCGCCGCACAGACCCGGACCCTGTCGCCGTTCCGCAGCTTGCCCAGCGGACCGCCGTGATAGGCTTCCGGCGAAATATGGATGGCCGCCGGTATCTTGCCGCTTGCCCCGGACATCCGGCCATCGGTGACAAAGGCGATTTTAAAGCCCTTGTCCTGCAACACGCCGAGCGGCGAGGTGAGCTTGTGCAATTCCGGCATGCCATTGGCTGCCGGTCCCTGAAAGCGGACCACGACGATGACATCGCGATCCAGCTTTCCGGCCTTGAAGGCGGCGACGACATCATTCTGGTCGTGGAAAATGGCCGCCGGTGCCTCGATCGTCCAGCGGACGGGGTCGACGGCGCTCACCTTCATCGTCGCGCGGCCGAGATTGCCCTGCAGCAGCTTCATGCCGCCATCGGGCTGAAACGGGCTGATGACCGGGCGCAGGATTGTTTCATCGGCTGTTTCTTGCTGTGCGTCGGCAAAGGTCAGTTCTGTACCATCCATCACCGGTTGCTTGGCACCGTCGGATAGCGAGCCTCCATAAACGGTCATGATATCGTCATGGGCGAGGCCGGCAGCAATCAGTTCGCGAATGATATAAGGCATGCCGCCCGCGGCGCTAAAATGGTTTACGTCGCCCGCGCCATTGGGATAGACGCTGGCGATCAGCGGCACGGCTGCGGAGAGTTCATCCATATCGTCCCAGTCGATCAATATACCGGCGGAGCGGGCGATGGCGGGAAGGTGAATTACATGATTGGTCGAGCCGCCGGTGGCGAGCAGGCCGACCACGGCGTTGACAATGGCTTTTGCGTCGATGCAGCGGCCCAGCGGGCGGTAATCGTCACCCGCCCAGCCATTGCGGGTCAACTGATGCGTGGCGGCACGGGTCAGTTCCTGGCGCAGCTTGGTGCCCGGATTGACGAAGGAGCTGCCAGGCATATGCAGGCCCATCATCTCCATCATCATCTGGTTGCTGTTGGCAGTGCCGAAGAAGGTGCAGGTCCCTGCGCCATGATAGCTGGCGCTTTCGGCTTCGAGCAATTCTTCCTCGCCCACCTTGCCCTGCGCGTAGAGCTGCCGCACGCGGACCTTTTCCTTGTTGGCTAGACCCGACGGCATCGGCCCGGCGGGGATCAATATGGTCGGCAAATGGCCGAAGCGCAGCGCGCCGATCAGCAGGCCGGGCACAATTTTGTCGCAGATGCCGAGCAACAGCGCGCCTTCGAACATCCCGTGGGACAAGGCGACCGCCGTACCCATCGCGATCACGTCGCGGCTGAATAACGAGAGTTCCATACTGTCCTGTCCCTGGGTAACGCCGTCGCACATCGCCGGCACGCCGCCGGCGACCTGCGCGGTTGCACCGGCTTCGCGGGCGAAAATCTTGATCTGCTCGGGATAGCGACCGTAGGGCTGATGGGCGGAAAGCATGTCATTATAGGCGGTGACAATGCCGATATTCATCGCTTTGCCCGAGCGGATGACGGGCTTGTCCTCACCGCTGGCGGCAAAGCCGTGGGCAAGATTGCCGCAGGACAGGGTGGGCCGGTGAACGCCGGCGTCGCGCGCGCGGTCGATCAGGTCGAGATAAGCCTTCCGGCTTTCCGCCGACCGCGCGATGATCCGTTCGGTGACTTTCTCCACGACAGGATGAAGGCTCATGTGCGACTCCAGAAAATGGTGATCGGGCAGCGGGCGGCGGCAAACAGTCTGGCGACCGGCAGATCATTCTCTCCGGCAATGGCTGCATCGAGCACCCGCTTTTTGTCGCAACCCCGGACCACCAGCATGATTTCTTTAGCCTGGGTCAGTGCCGCAAGGTTGAGCGACAGGCGCTCGAACGGTGCTTCTTGGGGCAGCGGTTCCGGCACCGTGTGGATGACAGCGGCTTTGCCTTGAGCCGTAGGGTCCATGTTTGGAAAGAGCGACGCGATATGGCCGTCCGCGCCCATCCCCAGCCAGACCAGATCGAACAGGGGCAGGGGCATGCCCTCCACCAGTTTAGCGACATGGGCGGGCGTCGCATCAAAGGCTGCATCCAGCTTGTCCTGATTGCTGGCAGGATCTTTGGGCGGGACAATCCGGTCATCGGTCAGCATCAGTGACACTGTGCCCCATGGCAGGGTGCGTCGGGACAATATGTCAAAAATGGGCAGCGGCGTTTTGCCGCCGGGGACCGCGAGCCAGTGACTGCCCGACCGCTGGATGATCTCGCTTATATGGTCAGCAACCGACCCGGCATCGGCGTTGGCAGCCCAGCAGACCGGAGCGGCGATATTCTCGGTCTCACTCATGCCAACTCACCCCGTCGCGTTCGGTCAGAGCAATTGCCGCAGACGGTCCCCAGCTTCCCGCGCCGTAAGATTTGGGTGTTATTGCATCTTTGTTCCATGTCTTGCGGATGGCATCCACCCAGCGCCACTGCGCCTCCACTTCATCGCGGCGCACGAACAGGGTCGGATCGCCGTCGATCAGGTCGAGCAGCAGGCGTTCATAGGCGATACGCTTGCGCGCCTTGGAAAAGGCCTGCGAGAGGGACAGGTCGAGCGGCACTTCGCGCAATATCATGCCGTCGCGGTCGAGACCGGGTTCCTTGGCCATCACCTGCAGGCGGACATATTCCTCGGGCTGCAGGCGGATGACCAGGCGGTTGGCATTGAGCCGACCACCACGTTCGGCAAAAATATTATGCGGGACCGATTTGAACTGGATGACGATTTCGCTGCGGCGCTCGGACAGGCGTTTGCCGGTGCGCAGGTAAAAGGGCACGCCCTGCCAGCGCCAGTTATCAACATGCGCCTTGATCGCGACAAATGTCTCGGTGTCGGAATCTGCACCAAAATCATCGGCATAGCTGCCGACCGCTTTGCCATGGACCGCTCCGGCGCCATATTGTCCGCGTACCATTTCTTCGGCGCTGACCGGCCGCAGGCTGCGCAGTACTTTCACCTTTTCGTCGCGGATGGATGTCGCATCCAGACTGGCCGGCGCTTCCATGGCGGTAAGTGCCAGCAGCTGCAGCATATGGTTCTGGACCATGTCGCGTAGAGCTCCGGTATCGTCGTAGAAGCCGTGACGGCCTTCCAGCCCGACCGTTTCCGATACGGTAATCTCGATATGGTCGATACCGTTGGCGTTCCACAACGGTTCAAACATCATATTGGCAAAGCGCAGGGCCATCAGGTTTTGGACCGTTTCCTTGCCAAGATAATGATCAATGCGGAAGGTTTGGTCTTCGGTGAAAGCCGCGGCGACCGCATCATTGATCAGGCCCGATGTTTCCAGATCATGGCCGAGCGGCTTTTCCAGGCCGATTCGGACAAGGTCGCCTGTCAGTCCGGCAGACTTCAGCCCGGCAATCGTCGCTTCGAACAGTGATGGCGCAGTGGACAGAAATATTGCGAGACCACCGGTTATATCGCCAAGCTTGGCGGAAAGCGCGGAGAAGCCATCGCTCTGTGTTGCATCCAGCGGCTGGTAGGATAATCGTTCCAGAAAGGATTGCAGTTCGCCATTGCCCTTGCGGTCTTCCGGCAGATATTCCGACAGGGCCTGGGCCGCCAGCTGCCGAAACTGTTCGTCCGACATATCGCTGCGTGCGGTCCCGACGATTCGCAGATCAGAGGCGATCAGGCCATCTTCGTGCAAGGCAAAGAGCGATGGCAGGAGCATGCGTTTCGCCAGATCTCCGGTTGCTCCGAACAGCAGCAATCGGGATGAAATGCCGCTATTGTCTGACGTTTTGGTCACAATATTTCCCCGTCTATCAAATAGCACCTGTACCAGCAGGAGTGGCAGGCGACAACGGCCCTCATCCTCCTGCCGGAAATCTATCGGCGGGCCGCATAGAGGCCATAGCTTGCGATAACGGCGTAACAGCCTATCGGTACGATCAGTGATGCCGCCAGGCCGCCGGCATCCGCGACCACGCCGGTCAGCAGCGGAATGATCGCAAAAACTGGATATAGAAGAAGAGCAGATAAATCTCGATGGATTGCCAGACGAGATTGAATCCCAATTCGCCGGCGGTGTAGCTCAGACGTTCGCGGCGTTTGATCACGGACGGCTGGCAGGCGGTGCCGTGGATTGCCGGATGATCAATTCGCAGGCGTGGGTTTCGAGATTATCATAAGTCTTGTTCTCTAGCTTCGCGATCAGCGCGTCGGTTGCGCTGCGGGCCATGTCATAGACTGGCTGGTGCACGGTAGTGATACGCGGCCAGACGATCTGCGCGATGGCGCTGTCATCAAATCCGGCGATTGAGACATCATCGGGTACGTTAAGGCCAAGGTCTCTTGCCGCCATGATAGCTGCGGCCGCCATGTCGTCGTTCTGGGCGAAAATCGCGGTTGGTCGGTCGGGCCGATCGAGCAATTTATGCGCCGCAGCAAGACCGGATTCATATGTATAATATCCCTGTTCCACGAGATCGGGCGAATGGGAGACACCCGCTGCCTTCAGTGCATCGAGAAATCCGTTCAGCCTAGCGCTACTGGAAGGATGGGCCGGGTCGCCTTTTATCACGCCAATACGGCGATGGCCGAGCTCTAGCAGATAGGCGGTCATCTTTCGCGACGCCTCGACACCATCGGTTGTCCGGCTAGGTCCAACTTCGAGAGATCCAGTAGGGGCAACGCGGGAAAAAGGGAAATTGTGACGGGTCAGTGCATCAAGCACCTCAGGATGATCGGAAGCGGGCGGGGTCAGGATCACTCCGTCCAGAGCGGCGGCTCGCAAGATGTTCATTATCTTGTCCGAGACCTTTGCCACCGATTCCACCGGCAGCACCAGCAGACGGTATTTTTCTCCATGCAGACGATCGAGAGCGCCGCGTTGCAGTTCCACCACATAGTCGGGGCTGGGATTCTCGTAGATCAGGCCGAGCAGGTAGGACCGGCGACCGACCAGTCCGCGTGCCATGATATTGGGATGATAGTCGAGTTCTTCCGCGGCTTTCAGAACCTTGTCGCGCAAGACTTTCCGGACATGGGGCTCGTCGTTAAAGACTCTGGAAACGGTCTTGATCGAGACATTTGCAGCCGTTGCGACATCAACAATCGTGGCCCGCTTTTTGGAGGCTGGCATTATTCGGATACACTCGTATTCATGCTAAGCACTAGTTCCATCACGCGGTGCCGATAGGGCATTTGGTTTTAGGCGGATTGTCGCAGATTTACAACAATATTGGCCTTGTTACACCTCCGGAAACAGAGCACGCCTTGCGGCGTGAAATAAGGAAGTGCGATCAAGCCGGACGAAGGAGGCGGGCAAGCCTTTTGCTTATATGGAGGGACGGCCTGAAATTATTTGTCTTTCCGATATGCGCCCTGACCGACTTCAGGGCCCGGCTAAAGCCAACGGTACCCGTTTAAAAAGCTGCAATTACCAGGAACGAATTGCTGTGTCAGGTTATGGGATTGGTCCATTTTGCAATGAACCGTTAAATGGCCATTTCAGATGCTCCAAATCAGCATGTCACTCGCAGCATCATTGGACCGCACCATTCGAGCGCAAGGTGGCGATCTGGTCGTCGGCAAAACCGAGGTCGAGCAGAATCGACGCGGTATCGGCACCCTCTTCCTTCAGTTTCGCCGGTGCCGAAGGGCGGCTGCCATTCATTTCGATCGGCAGGGCCGGGAGTTTTGTTTCGGTACCATTGGCTAGGGTCACGGCTTCCAGTCCGCCGCTTGCATTGAGATGCGGATCCTCAAACATGTCCTCTGGCCGGGCGATCTGCGCAAATGGCAGGCCGGTGCCATCGAGCAGGGCGATCAGATCGTCGCGTTTGTAGGTTGCAATTAGTTCGCGGATTTGCGGCATGATACGGTCGCGCGCCGCAACACGATTGTTATTTTCACGGATACTCTCGTCCGCCCAGAGTTCGTCGAGCGAGAAAAGCTTGCAGAATTTTTCCCACAGCGCATCGGTCACGACACCGATGAAAATGGGATCATCTTTTGTCTGGAATACATCATAGATCGCCCAGGCGGAAATACGCGCGGGCATCGGATCGGCGGCTTTGCCGGTTACCGCTTTCTGCGCCATATGCTGGCCGATCAAATAGACCGTGGTTTCGAACAACGAGCTTTGCACCTTCTGTCCTTTGCCGGTGCGATGCCGTTCCTCGACGGCGGAGAGAATTGCGATGACACCGAACATGCCTCCGGTGACGTCGATCACGCTGGAGCCGGCGCGCAGGGGCTGGCCCGGAGGGCCGGTCATATAGGCAAGACCGCCCATCATCTGGGCAACCTCGTCCAGCGCAGTGCGGTTTTCATAGGGACCCGGCAGGAAGCCCTTTTCCGAACAATAGATCAGACGATCATTGTCTTCGGACAGGCTATCATAGCCCAGTCCTAGCCGGTCCATCGCGCCCGGCCGGTAATTTTCAATCAAGATATCAGCCTCAGCGACCAGTTTTCTGGCGATATCCAGTCCCGCACTATCCTTGAGATTAAGCGCGATGCTCTGCTTGTGGCGGTTATACATCGGAAAATAGCCGGAGCCGGAACCGACGAGATTGCGCGTGCGATCGCCGCCGATCGGTTCGACGCGGACCACTTCCGCTCCCAGCGAAGCGAGAATCGCTCCGACCGTGGGGCCCATGACCATATGAGTGAATTCGATAACTTTCAGGCCTGCCAGAGGTGTCGGTTGGGTCATGCTGCTGCTTTCGTAAATCCAAGAGGGAGGCCGGCGTCGGGTGTGAAGCCGTATAAGGGTTCGCCGGGAAGGGCTTCGGCGACGATGTCGCGGACCTTCAGAAGTTTTTTCAGATCGATGCCGGTATCAATGCCCATGGCTTCCAGCATGAAGACCAGGTCTTCCGTCACGATATTGCCAGATGCGCCCGGGGCGAACGGACAGCCGCCGAGTCCGCCAAGCGAGCTGTCAAACGTGGTGATCCCTTCTGCCAGACCCGCCATGACATTTGCGAGACCGAGGCCACGGGTATTGTGGAGATGCAGCGTATTGAGCTTATCGTCTCCAATCGCCGCCTTTACCTTGCGCACCAGTCTTGTCACCTGCGCGGGATTGGCATAGCCGGTGGTGTCCGACAGGCCGCATTCGGCAACACCGGCCTCCATGGCGGCGACTGCGAGGCGGACGATCTGGTCATCGGGAAGGGGCCCCTCCAGCGTGCAGCCGAAAGCGGTAGACAGGCCAACTTCAAAATGCGGCCGCGCGCCTTCCGGCTGTTGCGCCACCAGACCGGCAATCGCCTTGATCTCGGCTAGCATCGCGGCATGATCCTTGCGGACATTCTTGATCGAGTGGGTCTCCGACATGGAAAAAGGGATGGAAATCTTGTCAGCGCCACAAGCGATGGCGCGTTCGGCTCCTTTAAGGTTCGGAACCAGAGCGACAACATCAAGATCGGGAATTGTCTTCGCGAAGGCGACAATTTCCGCCGTATCGGCCATTTGTGGAAGCAAGGCGGGCGGGACGAAGCTGCCAACCTCGATTTCCGAAACGCCGGCTTCGGCTTCGGCCTTGATCCACGCTTTTTTCGCATCCGTCGCCATTACGCAGTCCACGCTTTGCAAGCCGTCGCGCGGACCCACTTCGCTGATTGTCACGGATTGGGTCATGTATTTGCTCCTAAATATATCCACGGGCGGGCGCTGCGGTCCGCATCCTGCCATGTGCTAATATCGTCAGCCAGTTTCAGACTGAGATCGATCGCGTCCAGCCCTTCCAGCAACATAGCCTTGGCTTCTTCCTCGATCGGGAAGGTCCAGCTCTGGCCACTGGCAATGCTGATGGTCCGGGCTTGCAGATCGATGGTGACCGGCGCACCTGACCGTTCAACGGCTGTTATAGCAGCGGAATCCAGCACCGCCGGCAATATGCCGTTGCGCACGCAGTTTCCGGCGAAAATAGGGGCGAAACTTTGCGCAATCACCGCGCGGAAGCCATATTCGGCGAGCGCCCAGACGGCGTGTTCGCGGCTCGATCCAGAACCGAAATTGGCGCCGCCCAATATGATTGTGCTATCGGCATAGACCGGATCATTCATGACGAATTCGGGATCGGGCTCGCGCCCGCCGATCTCCTTGTAGCGCCAGCCGGCAAATAGTCCGTCGGCCAGACCGGTCTTGCCGGTGCTTTTCATCTCGCGGGAGGGAATGATCTGATCGGTGTCGATATTGTCGCGGATCAGCGGCATCGGCAGGGAAGTCAGGATAGTGAAAGGTTCGGCCATCAGATCAGTTCCCCCGGATCCGCAATCATGCCGGCGATAGCGCTCGCAACCACCGTTTCGGGACTGGCGATATGGGTTCTGACATTCGGCCCCTGCCGGCTTTCGAAATTGCGGTTGGTCGTCGAGATCACCCGCGATCCCGCGGCAAAACTTTCGCCGCCCGCATAAAAGCACATGGAACAGCCGCTTTCGCGCCATTCAAATCCGGCATTCTCGAATATCAGGTCCAAGCCTTCCGCTTCCGCTTCGCGTTTGACCCGGGAAGATCCCGGAACGCAAATCGCTTTAACCCCATCGGCAATTTCCCGTCCCTGCAATAGGGCTGCAGCGCGGCGCAAGTCGGACAGGCGGCTGTTGGTGCAACTGCCGATAAAAGCAGCGTCGATGGGCACGCCCTTGATTGCCTGGCCTCTGGCAAGACCGATATAGTCGAGCGGCGCTGCTTCGGCATCATCGGGAACCACAGCATCTATGCCAATGGTTTGGCCTGGATTGGTTCCCCAGCTGACCATCGGCGTGATAGAGCTCGCGTCAATTTCGATCTCCTGATCGAAGACTGCGCCGGCATCGCTGCCCAGCTCCTGCCAGCTTGCCAAGGCCTGTCGCCATTGTGTGCCTTCGGGGGCGTAGCGGCGGCCTTCGAGATAATCGAACGTTTGCTTGTCTGGCGCGATGAAGCCGGACATCGCAGAAAATTCGGTTGCCATATTGCAGAGAGTCATCCGCCCTTCCATATCGAGCGCCAAAACCGCTTCGCCGGCAAACTCCACAGCATGGCCCTTGCCGCCCGCAGCGCCATATTGCGCCAGCAGCGTCAATATCATGTCTTTGGGCGTGATGCCTTTGTTCAACCGCCCGGTAAATCTGACCCGCATTGCCTTTGGCTTGCTCAACCGCAAAGTGCCGGTTGCCATGGCATGTTCCGCCTCCGACGACCCGATGCCCCACGCCAGTGCGCCAAAGGCCCCTTGCGTGCAGGTATGGCTGTCCGGTGCGATCAGGGTGCAGCCCGGTAGAACAATACCGAGCTCCGGCGAGATCACATGGACAATCCCCTGATCGGGATCATTCACGTCAAACAGCGTGATCCCCGCAGCCTTGGCCGCCGCTCTTGTCTCTGTGATAAAGGCCTGCCCCCCGGGCATAAGCGTCTGGTCTGTCCGCCCCGGCCGGGTATCAACGATATGATCGGTGACAGCGAAAACCCGGGATGGATCGGCCACCTTGCGTCCCGCCTCAGCCAAGGAATTCAGTGCAGCGGCACCTGTCCGCTCATGCAAAAACACCCGGTCGATCGCGACAAGCGCGCTCCCTCCGGGCAATTCGGCGACCACATGGCTGTCCCACAGCTTGTCAAACAGGGTTCGTTCGCCGGTCATGATCGACTCTCCAGCGCCAGATGATAGGCTTTGGCCGAGCGAGCGTTCAGCAGCGCCAGATGGTCTAGCGCCAGTTGATCCGGTGCCAGACTTTCCGGAGCAAAGGAAAGCGCATGAGCGGCATTGGCTTCATACCAGGGTTCAAACAGCCTGCGCGCGCGCGCAATCTGCCAGGCGATGGTCAGATAATTGCCAAATCGATCTGGCGACAGGTCCGGGTAAAGTTTCTCGGGATCGCCTTTCGGCAATGCCGGAAAAATGCTTTCCGACGCATCGAAATGGTACAAGCAGGCATTGACAACGGCCTGCCACGATTGCCAGTCCGTTGGTGCATCATCCATCCAGTCATCCGACAGCCCGTGCCCCGGCAGGTCGATATGGATGGCTCGGCCATCCTCGTTATTGCAGCCACTATCCTGACCGGGAGCGTGCAACTGGAGCCGATCTGCACCGCGGTCACCGTGCCAATGCAACAGCCCGTTGAACAATTTTGTCTCGATATGAATGAAGCCTTCGTCCTGCGTCTCGTTCAGATGCGCGGCTTCCGGTGTTTCGCTTTGCCGCAAATGCGCCAGACTGGCCGTCTGATGTTCCTCCGGCGTGGCAAACTTGCGGGTGGACCATGACGAAGGCATAGTGCCGAGGCGGTCGAGATGTGCTTGTAGCGGGTCGCCGTCATAGGCGCTGATCAGGCATGGCGGCACATCCGCATTGACCGCGGGTATGTCGTTTGCTGCGCGCAGGACGGCACCATAGCCAGCCTGATAGGCGTTGCCCGCGTAGAGCATTTCCCGAACGATCAGATCGATTCGCTGTGGGTCGTCATTGGCAACCGAAAGGCGGTGATTGTCGTCCGCGGCAAACCACGGGAAAAACCAGGTCTGTTCCAAAATCCGGTTCCACAGCCAGATCAGATGTTCGCCATATTTTGATGGATGAAACTCCGGTAGATATTTCTCGCCGAACAGTTTCTGCTCTTCAGGCGTCCAGATCGCATAGCCGCCAATTGCCAGTGTCGTGAAGCGATTCGCATGACGTTTCAGGGCCGATACGAGGATGATCCCGCCGCTGTGGAAGCCGTATGCGGCACATTTTTTTACGCCCAGCGTGTCGAGAAATTCCACCAGCGCATCCGCATATTCATCGATTTCAGGACGGCCATGCAGAGAATCGGATTGCCCGAATCCCGGCGTATCAGGCGCGATACAGGTGAAATGACTTGCCCATTTTTGCATCAGGGGCTCATATTCTTTCGAGCTGCGGGGGCTCTGATGTACCATGAGCAATGGTGGCCCAACACCTGCCACGCGATAATGAACGCGACGTTTGGTGCCGTTGGTTACGATGTCTATAAAATGGCGTGTGATCATAAATCCTAATTTGTCCGGACAAATATGTCTCGACAAGCTTTTTCTTCTGATTAAGATGCTTTTTCCGATCCTGGAGTAGAAAGACAATGACGCTTATTGGTACAAAAATGGTCGAAGATGGTCGCACAGCGAGAGAAATTTTCGAGGAACTTATCGCCAACCCGGCACGCAAGAAATTTGGTTTCGGCGAAAAGCTCGCAATCGTGAATGTCGATGTGCAACAGGCTTATACCCGCACTGACATGTTCAAGACTGCCTACGAAACCGATCCGAAGCAGATCGATTATATCAATCAGATCTCGGCTGGCGCGCGGGCGAAGGGCATGCCGGTGATCTGGAGTCGGGTGGCCTATAAGGATGATGCTGCAGATGCCGGTATTTGGGGAACGCGCACCGATACCGAAGACTCGCTGCAAAATATCAAATATGACAGCGAGCGGCACAAGCTGGATCCGCGTTGCGACGTCGGTGCCGATGATCTGCAATATACCAAGCGGATGCCAAGCGCCTTTTTCGAAACGCCGCTGGCGAGCTATCTTGTCTGGCACAAGGTCGATACGGTTGTGGTCACTGGCGGTTCCACGTCGGGGTGCGTCCGGGCAACGGCGGTGGACGCGCTTAGCCATGGCTACCGCACAATCGTGCCGATCGAAACCTGCGCGGACAAACACGAAAGCTACCATTTCGCCAATCTCACCGATTTGCAGCTCAAATATGCCGATGTCGAGCCGGTGCAGACGGTGATCGACTGGCTGGAGGGACGATGAGCAACGCACAAAAAGCCGATCCCGGCCTCTACGATTATCTGCCCTACCGGAACCGGCCGGCGATTGAATGGCCGGATGGCAAAACCTGTGCGGTATGGGTGGCGCCCAATCTGGAATTTTACGAGCTGGATCCGGCGGTCAACCCGCACCGCAAAAGCTGGGCCAAGCCACATCCCGATGTGGTTGGCTACGCCCACCGCGACCATGCGAACCGCGTGTCGCACTGGCGTATGGCCGAGATGATGACAAAACACGGGTTTCCCGGATCGGTCAGTCTTTCGGTGGCGCTTTGCGATCATATCCCGGAAGTCGTCGAGGATGCCCGCCAGCGCGGCTGGGAGTTTTTCAGCCATGGCATTTACAACACCCGTTACAGCTACGGTATGGACGAAGCGCAGGAACGCGCAATTATCGAGGACAGTATAGCAACGGTAGAACGCGCAACCGGTCAGCGGATCAGGGGCTGGCTGGCGCCGGCGCTGACCCATACCCCGCGCACGCTCGACCTGATCGCCGAATATGGACTCGACTATACCTGCGATCTCTATCACGACGATCAGCCGACCGATGTGAAGGTGAAGTCGGGCAACCTGACCGCCATTCCCTATAGTCTGGAGGTCAATGACCATTATGGCTTCTTCATTTATAATATGTCACCGCGCGAATATGCTGATACGCTGATCCGTCAATATGACCGGCTGGCCGATGACGGCGCGCAGTCGGGAACGGTCATGTGCATTCCGCTGCACAGCTATCTGATCGGGCAGCCCCACCGCATAGGGGCGTTTGAATCCGTGCTCGAACATATTGCCGCGGATGGCCGGGCCTGGATCACGAGAGCAGGCGATATCGTTGACCGTTTCCGGGAGCAGATAGCATGAGCCTCGATCCAGCATATCTGGAATATCCCAAACGCCGTCGCGGGATGGACCATGACTATTATCCCTATTCAAATTTTTTCGAGCGCAAACCGCTGCAATGGCCGGATGCCAAGAAACTGCTGGTCTGGCCGGTCATCAGTCTTGAATATTTTCCGATGGTTCCGAGTGACGATCCGTTCCGGGCGCCGGGGCATATGCAGACCGCCTATCCCGACTATCGGCACTATACCGCGCGGGAATATGGTACGCGCATCGGCATCTACCGGCTGCTCGGAGCATTTGAAAAGGTCGGGGCGCGGATATCCGTTGCAATCAACAGTGTCATTGCCGAACGCTATCCCGAGCTCATCAGGGATATCGTGGCCGGCGGGCATGAGATTATCGCGCACAGTACCGATATGAACGGTACCATCGCCAGCGGCATGGACGTGGCAGAAGAACGTATCCTGATCATTCGCTCGCTCGACGCACTGGAAAAAGCAACCGGAACGCGTCCGCGTGGCTGGCTTTCGATTGCACGGTCACAGAGTTTCCATACCGCGAGGCTGCTGGTAGAAGCGGGCGTCGATTACATGTGCGACTGGGTGAATGATGAATTGCCTTACGCTTTCCAAACCGAAGCGGGCCCGATTACCAATCTGCCGCTCAACCATGAACTGTCCGATCGCCAGATCATCAACGTCCAGCAACAGTCCGTCGACAGCTATACACAACAGATGACCGACGCGGCCAACTGGCTGATCGGCGAAGCGGAGACGTCTGGCGGACGGATGATGCCGATGCATCTGACCCCCTATATCATGGGATTGCCCTACCGCATTGCCGCGTTCGAAAGATTGATTGCAGACTTTGCCGAACGCCCGGACATCGGGTTTTCCCGCGGCGACACGATAATTGACAATTGGGACGCACAACAATGAAGATACGTAACCCCCGCACCGGTGAGCTGGACTATCAAATCCAGCCGATGGATGCTCAGGACGTGGCTGCCGCAGCAGCTCGCCTCCGCACTAATCAGCCTGCATGGGCCGCTATGCCGATTGCCGAACGCAGCGCGATCATGCTGCGCTGGGCCGATGCGATCGAGAAACATGCAGGCGCAATCATTGAGCAGCTGACAATCGATACCGGCAGGGCCGGAATATCTGCGATGGAGGTCGGCGGTGTGCCGGGCACCATCCGGCGCTGGGCGGCACAAGCTCCCGATATAATCGCTAATCATTCTCCGATGGATGTTCCATCATCCAATCCGACAATCGTCAACAGCACGCGGCTGGTTCCTTTTCCGCTGTTCGGGGCAATCGCACCCTGGAACTTCCCGATGACGCTCAGCACCATCGATGCCATCCCGGCGCTCTTTGCCGGCTGTGCAGCGCTTATAAAGCCGTCTGAAATCACTCCGCGATTCGTCGAACCGCTCAAGGCAAGCATTGCCGAGGTGCCCGAACTGGAGAAGATACTGGAAATCATCGTTGGCGACGCCGCAACGGGACAGGCGCTGGTCGCCAACGTCGATTATGTGTGCTTTACCGGTTCTGTAGCAACTGGCCGGAAAGTCGCCGTGGCGGCGGCCGAAGCTTTTATCCCGGCCAATCTCGAACTGGGCGGCAAGGATCCGATGCTCATTCTGGCCAGTGCAGATCCTGTCGAGGCAGCGAAAACCGCATTGCGGGCAAGCATATTGGCGACGGGGCAGGCCTGCCAGTCGATCGAACGGCTCTATGTGGCTCGGCCGATCTATGACAAGTTTCTCGCAACGCTGGTCGCGGAAGCAGAGAAGGTGCGGCTCAACTATCCCGATATAAATCAGGGTGAAATCGGACCGTTCATATTTGCGCCGCAAGGGCAGAAGATTGCCGAACAACTCGCCGAAGCGGAATCAAAAGGCGCGCGGATATTGACCGGCGGAACAGTCGAAATACTGGGCGGCGGGACCTATTTGCGTCCGACCGTGCTCGCGGATGTCACGCCAGACATGGCCGTTGTCCGTGAAGAGAGTTTCGGACCCGTGCTACCGGTGATCCCGTTTGATGACGTCGGCAACGCGATCGCGCAGGCCAATGATTCCATCTATGGACTGTCCGCCGCTGTGCTGGCGGGAACAGCCGAAGAGGCCGAAAAAGTCGGCGCACGGCTGGAAGCGGGCGCCATTTCGATTAACGACGGTTCCATGACCGCGATGGTCTGGGATGCCGAGAATTCGAGTTTCAAGATGTCGGGTATGGGCCCCTCGCGCATGGGGGAAAGCGGGATCACCCGCTTTTTCCGTAAACAGGCGTTCATGCGCCAGACGGCGGAGCCGGCGCGAATTCAGGATTTTTCCGAGAATAAGTTTGCGGCTTTGCGCAAAGGAGCATGATCTATGAAGGTTTGGGAAATTGGCGGGCGCACCGGGATTGAAGGATTGCGTATGGCGGAGCGGACCGACCCGGTAGCCGGCCTTGGCGAAATATGTCTCCGGGTGACAGCAACGGGTCTCAATCACCGCGATCTCATGGTGTTACGTGGCGACTATGGCAGCGATCTGCCTCCGCATCGCATTCCCCTGTCCGACGGTGTGGGCGTGGTCGAAGCCGTTGGGGAAGATGTTTCACAATTCCAGGTCGGTGATAGGGTGATTGCGCCGCATTTCGTCAACTGGATCGACGGTCCCTACAATTATGCTATTTTTGCGGCCGATCTGGGCGTCACTGCCGATGGCTGGCTGGCCGAGAAAATAACCCTGCCAGCCAGTGCGGCGATAAGATTGCCCACGGAGGTCGACGAGCAGACGGCCGCGTCACTGGCGGTTGTCGCGGGCACGGTGTGGCACGCGATGGTGGCATTCGGTGCGGTCGAACCGGGAGAGCTGGTGCTCGCCCAGGGGACGGGCGGCGTGTCGATTTTTGCACTGCAGCTGGCAAAGGCTCTCGGTGCCGAATTCGCGATCACATCATCCAGTGAGGAAAAACTGGCGCGGGCGAAGGAAATGGGGGCCGACTATGTCATCAACTATCGCGATCGACCGGACTGGGCAGCCGCAATGCTCGAACAGACCGAAGGCCGTGGTGCCGACGTCGTCGTCGACACGCTGGGCTTTCCGGCCCTGGGCGAGACGGTGGCAGCTACGGCGGTCAATGGTCGTATTGGCACGTTGGGCGCCCTGTCTGGTACACCGCAGGCTACCGCCAGCGCCAGTCAGGGCGCAATGATCGGCAAGAATATAACGATCAAGGGACTCGCTTCTGGCAGCCGGGCGATGACGGCCGCAGCGGTGGCCGTTGTCGCGAAACATGGCATTCGCAATCCCGTGGACCGGGAATTCTCCTTCGGTGATGCGCCGGACGCATTCCATCATCTGGAAAGCGGTTCGCATTTCGGCAAAATTCTGATCCGCATGGACTGATCGCCCGGTTGCGGTGGCGGGACGGGAGCAAAGGCATCAGGTCTTGTCCGGTGATGATGAGGAACCGGCAGAATATAATCTCTCGCGAGGTCGCTGTTCAGCGCTTCAGATCCACCAGTTCATACCAGGTCATCATATAGCCGCCGACCCCGCCCTGGACAAAGATGCCATCCTCGTCGTCGGTGATCCAGACGTCGTAGGGCGGGTGTTCGCCGGCCATGCCGCCCGTTCCCGGAATGATACTGGCATCATCGACAAATTGCAGATGCTTGCAGGCAAAGGTTCCGGCTGCCACCGTCACTTCTTCCTTGCCCAGATAGACGGCGCCGATCTTCACCTGCGCGATTTGCGGCGGCGTTGCGCCGCGATGATCGGGGGAGGGTAAATAACAATTGAGCAGTCGCTTATCCTGCGTCTCCCAGTCCTGAAGGGCAAGCATATAGCCGTCGGAAACGATGGGATGGGTGCCAAAGCCGGTTAGCGGCAGCTGCGCTTCCACCCGCTGCGAGAGGCGACCGATCGAGGGGCCGTAACTTTCCATCTCGATATGGCTGCCATCAAAACGCATCCAGCCGGACCCCATGAAAGCATCGCCGACCGTCAGCCGGACATGCAGGTCCATCGGCTGGCCCTTTTCATCGAGCGCATAGATGATGTCGCGCATGACCGTCGGCTCCGGTTCGTAAATTTCGCAATGTGCGCGCATCGTCACCTTGCCGTCCCCATGGCGCGTGAACATGAATGTCTCAAAGCCACGGTTCTGGCCCTGCATTTCCGGTTTGCGTGAGGTATATTCGAGGCGCCCTTCGATGATGCGATGCTTCATAACAATTTCTCCTTGTTTTTGTCATGCCAGCCGATTATTCGCTTGCCAAGAGGAATTTGTCCGGACAAATTGCCAAATCCTTTTGAGCGACAGATTGGGGGCGCAGGCTATGGAATTTCTGACCGTGAATGAACTGAGCATTTTACGCTGGGTACATATTCTGGCGATGGTATATTGGCTCGGCGGGGAATGGGGTGTGTTCCAGACCAGCTATAACGTCACAAACCGCAATCTTTCTCTCGAAGAGCGCAAGCGGCACATGGAAACCGCCTACCGCATCGACATATTGGCGCGCACCGGCATTGTTCTGTTGCTTCCGCTGGGTCTTCACATGGGCAAGCTTTATGGCTTTGTACCCCTGCTTGAAGGTGCCGGTATCTGGTGGATGTGGTTGTTCTTTGCGATCTGGCTGGCGATGACCTGGACGGCATTTATCAAACGCGAGACCGATATCGGGATCACCGTTACCATGCTCGAGGAAAAATTGCGCTATCCCTTGATTCTCGGGTTGTTCGTCGTTTCGTTCATGGCCTTCCAAGGCGCTGGACCGATTGAATCGGGTGAAGGAAACCACTGGTATCCGGCCAAAATGGCACTTTATGCCTTCGCACTCTGTATAGGTCTGTTCCTGCGGCTCGTCATGCGGCGCTGGACAGAACGGTTCCGGATATTGGCCCAGGGCCCGGATGCGGTGCAGGAAGCTGCACTCGAAAGAGAAATCGCCCAGGCGCGTATTTCCGCCTATATCTACTGGATTACAATTTCCGGTGTATGCTTCCTCGGAGCCGTAAAGCCCTTCTAGAAGATCGCCGGGCGCTCAGATTTTCCTGAGTTCCCGGCTGATGTCTTCCACCGGCGGCTCGGCCTGCCGCAGCTCATCTACCATCTGGTGCGGGCCGCGCATGACACGGTAGATATATTCGCGGATCATCGCGCCGCGCTCATAGGCGGCCTGCTTGTCCGGGACATAGTTTTCGATATCGTCCCGCGAAATCGCGCCCTTGGTTTCCAGCAACCGTTCGACCGTGTCCATCCGTTCGCGCAGCACCGAAACCTCACCGACCACCGCCATCAGGATTGACAGCATTCTGTCGTCTTCGGGGTTCGCAAAATATTCAGGTCGCTTGCCCTTGGCCTTTTTGTTGGCTGCCGCCATCCAGTCAAATGCTGCGTCGCTCACTCTGCTGCCTCCTGCATTTCGTTTGAATTTTTCCAGGCCCCATAGGCATGCCAGTAGGCAGCACGGCCGTGGTCCTCGTCTTCACCGGTAGGTGCTTCAGGAAAAATGTCCCGGTCAACAACGGCGCGCACACCGGTTTCGAATAGTTCCCCGGCACTGAAACCTGCAGCAACCATTTCCTCCTTCATGTCGAGCGAATGCATCGATGACCAAAAGGGTTCGTTATTGTTGAACGCATCCCAGTCGCGCAGAAATTGCTCGAACAAAGGCATACCTTCATGATATTCCGGCTGTTCGAGATGCAGCATCAACCCGTCGTCGGCGAGCACACGATAGCCTTCGGAGAGTATTCTCGGGAGTGATTTGCCGCTGGTTTCGTGCAGGAACATCGTTGTCTGTACCCAATCGAACGTTCCATCGTCCCAGCGCGACAGATCTTCGGCGTTTGCCTGGATGAATCTGATGTTGGTCGCGCCCAGAGATTGGGCCCGTGCATGCGCGTAGCGCAGAATCGGTGCGGCGGTATCGATCGCAATAAATTCGCAGTTCGGGAATGCCAGCGCTAGCGGCACGATATTATGACCGACGGTGCAGCCGATATCGAGCATGCGGCGTGGCTCCCAGCCCGGACGGGTCTTCCTGATCCACTCGACCAATGCCTGCCCGCCGCCATCGGAGAGCGCCCCGAGGCCACCCGCGGTGGTGGCAAAAATTCCGCAATCATAGTTTGCACCCGCGGAAATATCTCCGGGATGCTCTTCGCCATGATAGCTGCCGGGCATGCAATGGATGTCGACCGCACTCTGATAGCGGGGAACCTCGATTTCGGGATGTAGCTCCAGCGTCTCGCGGCCTTCGTTATACTGCCGCGCCTTTGCGTTGAGCTCGTCGATCTGGCGCAAAACCATTGCCCGCCCGTTTTGCTGACGCATCTCCATGGAATTCCGTTTCAGGGCAGACCAGAATTGATGGAACGGGTCTTCATTCATCGCACGCCGGATCTCAAACCGGTCTTTCGGCTCGCGGCCATGCTCTTTCTCGAACTTTGGCAACACGCGGAGGTCATAAGCGAGCTTGTTGCCGGGCGAGAGCGCACCGGACATGAATTTGTTGAAATTGGCGAGAAAATCAAAACGCGCACTTTCATCATGTGATGCTATCGGCGACACGCCATGTCGCGCGACAGCGTTATAGGGAGGGGCTACATCGAGCTTGCTGTTATCACTCATATCAGGTCATCCTTGATCATGCGTTCAATCACCTCTTCCTGGGCCCGCAGAAAATAGTCGCGGTCAGGAATTTGCGCATTTCCGTCTTTCATCAGACCATTTGCGCCTTGTATCCGTATTTCTCCATAAGTTGCAGCAAAGAGCTCCAGCCTCTGGCGAGCGAGAAAATTGGTCATTGCCGGCTTGCGGCGTGCGGCGCGCAGGGCGCCGAGATCAATGTCGGCGAAGGCGGTAAAGGTTTCGCCGCTGTTGGATTCGGAGAGTATTCTGCCTTTATAGTCCACGACCATGCTATTGCCGTCGGCCGACGCGAGGGGAAGCGTGGTATTTTCTATCCCGGCGGTATTGGCCGAAATCACATAGGCCATATTCTCCTGCGCTCTTGCCCGCTTGCCGATATCCTTGGGCGTGTCGAGCGGCGAGCCGATTTCCGAGCTGCTGTGGACGAAGATTTCCGCTCCGCGCAACGCGTGCGCACGGGCAATTTCCGGATAGAGAATTTCCTCAGAGGCGATGGCGGCCAGATTGCCGATTTCGGTTCTGGCGACCGGGAATACGCCGTCCAGTCCATAAATATCGAGATATTTCGACCACACATCATGCGGGGTAGGAGCGAACATGGAATTCAGGCGGCGGTAGCGCAATACCACATCTCCGGATGGCGCTATTATGAAGCTGGCCTGAAAGTAGATACCGGGAAAATTCCTGTCCACTTCATAGGCATTTCCTGCAATGAACATTTGCAATCGCTGGGCCATCGCACCGAGCGCTTCATATTCCGGCCCGTCTACTTCCAGCGCTGCTTTGTCGGCAAAATCGGGAATGGAAATGCGCCCGGGATAGCTGGTCAGCAAATATTCCGGCAATACGGCGAGTTTGACCGGGCTGCCGGCATATTGCTGGATGAAAATCGTCGCGGAACGGATCTTGCTTTCAATTTCCGTTATCATCGCCATCATCTGTGCGCGCGCTGCTGTCTTGTCGGGTGCCTTTTCCACGGATCGTGCAGCAAGCTGCATGGCGACGGCGGCATAGGTTTTCATATCTGTCATATCTTTTTCACTGTCATTCTTTCGTTCACTCGCCAACAGTCTGGCTGGAGCGGACGCCCATATCCCCGCGGCCAGAACCAGTCTGCGGTCTAAATCCATCGCCCCTAGAGACCCAGCGATCCCGGGTTCATCAGACCGCGGGGATCGAGGGATTTCTTGAGATCGACGAGCAAGGCATCGGCAGCCGGATCAAGACTGTCCCGATAGCGGTAGGTCCGGCCGATCTGGAAGTGAACCGCGCCGTGATCGTAGAAAAGATCGACCAATGCCTGCTTCATCCGCTGGGTGAATGCCCAGGCATCTGGATTGGCTTCCAGTTCCGGCAATTTCGCTAAATGGTTGTCTTCCACCGTATCGCGGTGCAGCGGATTTGGAGCATCGGGCCAGTACAGGCAAGGTTCGATGATCGTTCCCGATCCGCCCACTGCCGAAATCAGGGTGCCGGGGAAAATACCAAGTCCGTCCATTTCTTTCTTGTGACGGGCAAAAAGCGCATTGATTGCATCATAGCAGGCAATTGCCCCGGAGTGCGGCAGCAAACCGTGGATCGGAGCCCATCTCTGTCCTTCGGGGCCGAGCATCGAATTGAGCGGTCCGAATGGGTTTGCGCGGATGATCTTGGGAATTGTGTTTTCGGTTTCGGTTGCGCCATGGGCCAAAGCTATCGTGCGAGCGCGCTCAAGATCATCATCGGCCGCTGCTTGCAAACGCGCTTCGGTCAATACGTGCAACGAGAATTTGGCTTCGTCCATGAAGTCTCGTCCTGCCGCGACAACCTTTGCGCCTTCCTTGATCGCGCCCCAGACCGAACCCTGCTTCTTCATCATCTTGCCCAGTGCCTTGGCATCGCTGGCCAGACTGTCGCGTTTCATGCGAATGGCGTTGAGGCTGGGATCGAATCCGAAACATTCGGTAGAGACGCCGGCACGCTCGATTTCGGCCATGGCAGCGAGCGTATGGGCGTGATTTTCAAAACTGAAGCTTGCGTAGCCATGGGTTTCCGCTTCCGGGATCAGACGTAACGTGATTGTCGCTTTCATTCCCAGAGCGCCTGTGTCAGCCAGAAAAATGCCCGTCAGATCGGGGCCATAAGGCCGGCTGAATTTTGCGCCGGTACACATGATCGTTCCGTCGGCCAGCACCATTTCCATCGCAACACAGCTTTGTGCCGCAGTGCCGTAGCGGCCCGATCCCCAGAATATGCCATTCTGACTCATTCCGCCGCCAATGCTGGCCTTGAGGCCGGACAAAGTTCCCCAGAAAGGAGTGCGCAATCCCTTTGGTTGCAAAGCTTTGTATAATTCCGCCCAGGTGCAGCCCGCTTCGACGGTCACCGTCCGGTCGGTCTCGTCAATCTCGAGAACCCGGTTCATCTCGGCAAAATCGAACAGTACGGCTCCCGGCTGGCTGGATATGTAACCGCCGGTGTAGCTCATCCCGCCCCCACGCGGAATGACCGCGATGCCCTGCGAAGTGGTCGCCGCTACAGCTGCTGCCAGTTCATCCTTGTTTCTGGGCCTGACCACCGCGAGCAGATCTGCGCCACGTTCGTAGATATCATGGGCGTAAAAATCGAGCGATGCGGAGTCAGTCAATATTGTTACGCCAGTGTCGGCAATCTGATCGATTGCATCAGAATGGATTTTGGTTGCCATCAACTTGCCTCCGTCGCGAGTTTGTTAGAAACGGATGCTTCCGGCAGGTTGTCGGGGTAGCGACCCAGCAACAACAGCAAGCTGCCGCCGGCGACGAAAGCAAACACAGCCACAGAAAGGACCGGATCGTAGCTTCCGGCCGTATCCCTCACATTGGCGTATATGATCGGCGAAAGCGCCGAGAAAAATCCGAACGGCATATAGAGCATGCCGTAAATCTTGCCATAATGGGCCATGCCAAAATACCGTCCGGTGAGATAGGCGATCAGATCGCTCTCGGCGCCTGCCGCGAAGCCCAACAGAAAGCCGGCTAGCGCAGCCATCGGAAAAGTGATGCTCCCGCCCAGCAATATATAGCAGGAAATCGCCGGCAGGCAGAGCAGCGGAAAGGCGACAAACCCTGCCCAAAAACGGTCGAGCAGCGCTCCGGTGATGATTCGTCCCGTCAGAATTCCTATTCCGAGCACGCCCATCACCGATGCTGCGGTTTGCGCTTCCAGTCCGCGGTCCGACAACATCGCCGGCATGTTGATAAAAGCTCCGCCAAATGCAGTCGCGATGATCGCGATCGACACCCAAATCAGCCAGAAGCGATAATCCTTCAGCGCGCTGCCGAGCGTTACGCCGGTCAGATGTCCGGTCGCGCTGGTAATGGCTAGCGGGCGTTCGTCTGTGCGCGGTTCGCGAAACAGAAAATATCCCAGCGGCAGGGCGATGAACAATGGCAGGATAGCGATAATCGCAAACATCGACCGCCAGCCATAATTTTCGATTCCCCAGACCGCTAACTTGGGCACAACAATCGCCGCGAGGCTCGTTCCCATCAACAGAATTCCCAGAGCAAGACCGCGATGCCTGTAAAACCACAGATTGATCGCACGACTCCAGCTCACGGGCGTCGAACCGATACCGACCAGGCCAACCAATACCCACAAGGCATAATAGATATATAGCGTGGAGGTTACTTGTGCCGCGGGGGTGAGCGCAATCATTCCGAAGGATATGCCGAAGGCCAGAAGTGAATAAAGCGCGACTTTTCGGACCCCATATTTGTCTGCCAGAGAGCCGAAAAATGGTGCCAGAAGCGATGCGATGATACCGAAAATCGTGATCGGCATGAGAATCTGGGTGCGAGTCCAGCCGAACTCGCTGATCAATGGTTCTACCGTGAAACCGATGACGTTGAAGGGAATCGGGGAAGCGCCGCAAGCAACGCCCAGCATGCTGGCGAACAGCACCTTCCAGCCCAGAGCAAATTCACCGCGTTCTTCTGTGGTTGCTACCATTGAAATTCACTACCCATAATTTGTCCGGACAACTATACCGTTGTCAGTCTATTATACCAGCAGAAAAAAGGCGAACCGAAACGCGCGTCTTTGGTTCGAGCGGCGCTGGCGGGTCCGGTTACCAGACTATGGGCGCGATATTTGTCCGGACAATATTGTCGGGTGAGGCTAGATTGCCAAGGTGCTGATTCGAAAACGGGGCATCCGCCTGCCGGTTTGAGGTAAAAAGGATTGGGGAAATAGTAATATGGATTTCATGATCATCAGTTTTTACCAGCTTCTGGTGTTTCTGCACATGATCCTGTTTGTTCTTTGGCTGGGGGCAGATGTCGGTGTCTTCATGCTGGGGCAGCACTTCCGCAAGCGGGAACAATATGACCTGCCGCAGCGGCTGGTGTTGCTGCGATTGCTCGTTAGTCTCGACATGGTACCGCGCTCTGCCTGGGCGCTCATGGTGCCGTTAACCCTGACCATGGTCGATGCCGGTGGCTGGTGGGACCTCCCCGTCTGGGCGTTGGTTGTGGCATGGGCTGTTGGCGGCGGCTGGCTATGGCTGGTCTGGGACGCGCATCGTCATGACCAGACCGATCGGGCTGCTCGCGATCGCAAGATCGAATCGCTCCTGACCATCGGTCTTACCATCTTCTATCTCGGACTGGGGCTGGTCTCCCTTGCGCTGGGCAGCCCCCTGGCTCCCGCATGGCTGGCGACCAAGGCCTTGATGTTCGGCCTGATCTTTGCCGCCGCAATCATGATCGACCTGGCCTTCAGGCCGGTGGGGCCGCAGCTTGGCAAGCTGATTGCGGAAGGCTCTTCGGACGAGACAGAAATTCCCTTGCTGGCGACCATGAACCGGACCCGTATCTGGGTCTGGATCGTTTATCTGCTGCTCTTGGCAACAGCATTTCTCGGCAATATCAAACCGTATTAGTCGCAAGGCGGAGGCAAAGAAAAGGCCGGTCTGCCGACCGGCCTTCCAGGGAGAAGAAAGTTTCTGCCGACTATTTTTCGTCAGCCGCTGCGGCCCGTTCGGCGTCGATCATTTTCTTGAATACGGTCCAGGTCGTTTCATTGGGACGCGGATCGTCGCCGGGCGGCGGTGCGGTATATTCAGGATGATTCAGTGCAATCTCGTCCTTGATCACCTTTGGCAGGTCATCATATTTCTTCAGCTTCGCGCCCATCGCATTGAACACCATTTGACCCTGACGCCCGCGCATTTTCATCCAGGGCATCCAGTCGGAAATACGGACCCAGCTTATGGTCGGGTAGGCCGTCGGATATTTGGTGTCGAGCATTTCGTCGGCCAGCATCGCGAAGTCAAAAATCTCCATCGCGTGATATTTATTGCCGACATAATCCTGATAGTCACCGGCCAGAACATTGTGATAGAAAAGCGGCACTTCCATGGGAAGGAAAAGCCATTTTCCCTGTTTCCGCAACGTCGAGATCGTAAAGGGCTTTCCGTCGGCGGAATAAGGAAAGCTCGGGCGGCCATTTACGGGATCGTTGGCGATCTGCATGACATCAACTGTTTCGCCACTCCAAGGATTTTTCCAGGTTCGCAGGACTTCGTTGGTTTCCGGATCGAGATAGAACATGACTTCGCGGCTGACCTGACGATAGCCAACCCCGCGCTTGGGATCCTCGACGCGTACACACTGGCGGATATTCATGCCTTCGCCATTGAACAAATGTCGGTCGGGTTCGCCGCTGATGCGCGAATAGACCTTGCCCGACCAATAATAGACCGCTGGCACACCATCGGCCTCGCCACATTGTGTGCGCTTCATGATTTCAAGCGCATCTTCCGGCTTGGCGGGATCCAGCGTACGCGCCCCGGCGGGCGCTGCCAAAGTGGTTGCGGCACCGATTGCCAGTGTGATTGCGAGTTTAAAATTTGCTTTCATGGACTGTTCTCCGGAAGTGAATTGGGTGATTTAATTTCACTTACAGGTTGACTTTAGATTTGTCCGGACAAATTGTGAAGGGGCAATATCGAAATTTCAAACATTGGACATGATTATCACATTCACCAACTTTCTTTTCGTCCCGGCAAACCGCCCCGAGCGTTTTGAAAAGGCGGTCGCGAGCGGCGCAGATTTGATCTGTATCGACCTAGAAGACTCGGTTCCGTCCGATCAAAAGGACATAGCAAGGGAGGCTGTGCTGACCGCTCTTGCCGGTCTCGAGCGGAAAAAAACGGCGGTCCGAATCAACGGATTAAGAACCGAGGCGGGTCTCGCCGACCTTTTGGCATTGGCCCATACCGATCATCCGCCATCGCTTGTTTTCCTGCCAATGGTCGAAAGTCCGACCGAGGTCGAAATCGTATGGAATATTATCGGCCACCGGGTCGAAGGACTGATTCCGCTGATTGAAACGGTCAAAGGATTGCGTGCCGGCGATGCCATAGCGGCGTCCAAAGGGGTGACCGCAATGATGTTTGGCGGGGGTGATTTCTCTGCAGAGCTGGGGACGAAGCTTGAATGGGAGCCGTTGTTCTCCGCGAGAGGAGCGTTCATCATGTGCTGCGCTTCGGCACGGGTAGTAGCGATTGATGTCCCCTATATCGACATGGCAAACGAATCGGGTCTCGCCGAGGAATGCGCCCGGGCGAAGGCCATGGGCTTCCATGCCAAAGCCGCGATACATCCAAGGCAGCTGGCCGCGATCGATTCGGCCATGCGTCCAAGTGAAGCAGAAATTGCCGAAGCGCGCGAAGCGTTGGCCGCCTTCGAACAGGCCGGTGCCAGGGCAATCAGCCATAATGGGCGAATGCTGGAAGCGCCCGTCATGGAAAGATATCGGCGGATCGTGGCATCCGTCTCCTCAGAACAACTTGAAAATAAGGAACCATAATTATGCGTGATGGAGTTATTGAAGTCAGTCCCGGACGTTTCCGCGAGACATTTGGCCGCTATTTCGAGGATTTCGAAGTTGGTCACATTTACGAGCATCGCCCCGGCCGGACGATTACCGACACCGACAATGTGCATTTCACCTTGTTGACGATGAACACCCATCCGGCCCATTTTGACTATGAATTCGCGAAGAAGACGGAATTCAAGAAGCCGCTGGTCTGTTCGCCGTTGACCGTTGCGCTGATGGTCGGAATGAGCGTTTCGGACACCAGCCAAAAGGCGGTTGCCAATCTTGGTTGGGACAAGATCCGCCTTACCCATCCGCTATTTCCCGGCGATACGCTTTATGCAGAGAGCGAAGTGCTCGACAAGCGCGAGTCGTCTTCCCGGCCCGAGCAGGGCATCGTCACGGTAAAGACCATCGGCAAAAACCAGGATGACAAGATCGTGTGCACATTCGAGCGCACCATGTTGATCTGGAAACGTGGCTTCGGCGGCGCTGACGACTAGATTTCGCGAACAAGGAATATGAAAATGGCCAATGCCGCAAAGATGAATCAAATCCGCACGATCGACCCCGACGACGAACGCGCCTTCATGGACGCGATCGAGAAATGGGTCGAAGGCGAAGTCAAACCCGTGGTGATGGAGCATGACCACGGCGATATCTGGCCCGAGAAGCTCGTTGCACAAATGGCAGAAATGGGTCTTTTCGGTGCGACCATCGGGGAGGAATATGGCGGCCTTGGCCTGCCCGCGACCACCTATGCCAAGATTATCGCCTATATTTCCTCCTACTGGATGGCGATCACCGGGATCGTCAATTCACATCTGATCATGGCGGCGGCGGTCGAGCGTTTCGGAACCGAGGAGCAAAAAGCAAAATGGTTGCCCAAATTTGCCAGCGGCGAAATTCGCGGCGGACTGGCGCTGACGGAACCCAATGCCGGCACTGACTTGCAGGCGATCCGCACCGTGGCAACCCGCGATGGCGATGATTATGTGATCAACGGCACCAAGACCTGGATTTCCAACGGCATCAAAGGCGAGTGTTTCGCCTTGCTGGTGAAGACCGATCCCAAGGCCGATCCGCGCTACAAGGGAATGAGCCTGATGATCGCGCCCAAGGGGCAAGGATTTGGTGTCGGCAAGAAATTCGACAAGCTGGGCTACAAGTCGATCGACAGCGCGGAGCTGACATTCGATAATTATCGTATCCCCGCAGAAAATCTAATCGGCGGTGTTGAAGGCCATGGTTTTTTCCAGGCCACCGGTGGTCTCGAGCTTGGCCGGATCAACGTGGCTGCGCGGGGCGTCGGACTGGCCGATGGTGCATTGCGGCTGGCAACAGAATATGCACAGTTGCGCGAAACCATGGGCAAGCCGATCTGCGAGCATCAGGCGATCCAGCTGAAACTGGGCGAGATGGTCACCCGGGCACGCGCCGCCCGGTTGCTGACTCTGGATGCCGCAGAAATTTATGATCGTGGCGAGCGCTGCGACATGGAAGCCGGCATGGCCAAATATTTCGCTTCCGAAGCAGCCGTGCGCAATTCGGAGGAAGGGCTGCGGATCCATGGTGGCTATGGCTATTCGAAAGAATATGACATTGAGCGTTATTATCGGGATTCCATCCTGATGTGTATTGGCGAGGGAACCAATGAAATGCAGCGCATGATCATCTCGAAACAATGGGTGAAAAGGAATCCGGCCTGATGGGATCGGGAAAGCCGGAATTTGATTACCTGTCTTTGCAAACTTCAGGAGATCCGGGCGGTCGCCGGGATATCACTTCATCATGAGCGTAAAACAACCTCTCAAGGGCTTCCGCATTCTGTCTGCCGAACAATATGGGGCTGGACCTTATGGCACGATGTTCCTCGCCCAGCTGGGTGCCGATGTCATCAAGATCGAACCACCGAAGGGTGGCGATACGGCGCGGCATGTCGGACCGCACTGGCTGCGCGAACAGGAGAGTCTTTATTTCCAGAGCTTCAATCTCAACAAGCGCTCCTTAACTCTGGACCTTCGCACCGATGAAGGTATCGAAATCCTGCACCGGCTGGTCAAGGATGCGCATGTCGTCGCGAATAATTTGCGCGGCGACGTACCAGGCAAAATCGGGCTCGATTATGATTCCCTGAAAGCGGTCAATCCGGCCATCGTTTGCGCCCATGTTTCGGCCTATGGTCGCGACAATGAACGAGCGAAATGGCCGGGCTATGATTATCTGATGCAGGCGGAAGCCGGCTTCTGTTCCCTGACGGGCGATCCCGACGGACCGCCGGTGCGCTTCGGTCTTTCGATGGTCGATTTCATGTCGGGAACGCAAATGGCGGTCGGCCTGCTTGCCGCCCTGCTCGACGCCCAGCGGTCGGGAGAAGGTTGCGATGTCGATGTAGATCTGCTGTCGGCGGCGGTGCACCAGACCAGCTATCCGGCGCTCTGGTATATGAACGAAGGCGATATCACCGCGCGCGCGCCGCGCGGGGCTCATCCCTCGGCGACACCGAGCCAGATGTTCAAGGCAGCCGACGGCTGGATGTTCGTAATGGCGCAGATTCCGAAATTCTGGCCCATCCTGTGCGAACGCATCGGGCAAAGCGAACTGATCGCTGATCCGCGTTTTGATACACCGGCCAATCGCCTCGCCAATCGCGCCGAGCTTGCAGGGCTGCTGGATGCGGTATTCACCGAGAAACCCGTTGCCTACTGGCTTGAGCAACTGCAGGGGCATATGCCGATTGCGCCGGTCTACGAGCTCGATCAGGCACTCGACAATCCGTGGCTCAAATCCATCGGCATGCGCGACACCATCAATCATCCCGACAACCCGGCGATGGATGTCCTGTCCAGCCCAATCAAGGTGAACGGGAAACGCCTGCCGAACAAGGCCGGCCCTCTGCTAGGAGCCGACAGCGATGCCATATTGGGCGAAATCGGTTTCGATGGTGACGCCATTGCAAAACTTCGTGCCGGCGGGGTGATTTGATCAGATGGGTAAATTATCGGGCATAAAAGTTATCGACCTTTCGCTGTTTTTGCCGGGTCCGATGCTCACCATGATGATGGCAGACCATGGCGCAGAAGTGATCAAGGTCGAGCCGCCGACCGGAGACCCTGCCCGGGCCATGGAACCGGTCGAGGCTGGCCAGTCGGTCTGGTTCCGCAATCTTAATCGTGGCAAACAGGCTTTGGCACTGGACCTGAAGTCGGATGAGGGTCGCGAGCGGCTCTGGCAGTTGCTGGCGGATGCCGACGTAATGATCGAGGGGTTCCGGCCCGGTGTGATGAAGCGCCTGGGGTTCGATTATGATGCGGTCGCGGCGAAGAACCCGCGCATTGTCTATTGTTCCGTTTCGGCATTCGGCCAGGAAGGCGAGATGGCCCACCACCCGGCGCATGACCTGGCGGTGCAAGCGCTTTCGGGCTTCCTCTCGGTCAATGACGGTCCGGACGGCATGCCGGTCGTACCGGGCGTTCCGTCCGCTGACATGGCGGCAGGACTGAACGGCTTGTCGGCGGTGCTGATGGCGCTGATCGGCCGCGAGAAGAGCGGCAAGGGCGACTATGTCGACATTGCTATGTTCGATGCGATGCTGCCATGGTGCGCCCATATAGCCGGCGAGGCAATCCAAGGTGGAAACTCTCCGACATCCCGGACGCAGCGGTCGCTCGGGGGTGCTGCATTTTACAATGTCTACCGGACTGCTGATGGCCTCCACGTCGTGCTGGGTGGCCGCGAAGTGAAATTTGCGAAGAGCCTGCTGACCGCGCTCGACCGGACGGACCTGCTGCCGCTGGCCGAGCTGGACGCGGGAGAAATGCAACAGGCGCTGACGGACTTTCTCCGTGAAACATTTGCGACAAAGAGCCGTGATCAATGGGTGGCGTGGTTTGCCGACAAGGATGTTGCCTTCTCGCCCGTTCTCGATTTTCGCGAAGCGCTGGACCAGGATTTCGTGCGGGAAAAAGGACTGCTGGTCGAAGCCGGTGGTTCGCACCAGATCGCGCCCGCTTTCCGGTTTAGATCGGATGAGAAATGGCAGCCATCCGATGCTCCGGAACTGTCCGAATGAGCGGTTCAGTCCACCTCTATGTGCATCGAATAGGCAAAGCGTTCGCCAGGATGGTAGCTGGCCGAAATTTCAAGCAGCCGGTCATTTTCGTCAAAAAAGCAGCGCAGGATTCTCAGGATCGGATCGCCCTCCTCAAGCCCGAGATCGCCCGCGAAATTTTTCGGTGCGGCAATCGCCTGAATATCCTGGGTCACCCGGCTGACGGTGACGCCGGCATGTTCCTCGATCTGGCCAAAAAGCGTGGCGCCATTGATGTCAATCTTGTCGATGATACCCGCAAGCTCCGGATTCAGCCAGACGACGGTTACGGCAATCGGGCGTTTCCGGCCCGGCTTCAGTCTTTTGCCGTGATATACAAACCATTTCTTCTTCGAGCCCACTCCGATCTGTTCGGCAATCTTGAGCGGAATTTCCTGCGCAGGCAGTTTCTCGAAACTGATCGCCGTATCATGCGCATATTGCAAAATCTCGCCGACGTTGCTGAGCGGCTGGTGCAAGGCACCGGCGCGGGCTGTCGCAGGCTGGACGATGGTACCCGATCCGCGCTTGCGAGCGATCAGGCCTTCAACGGTGAGTTTGCGCAGCGCTTCACGAACCGTAAACCGGCTAACGTCGAATTTCTTGCACAGCACCGACTCGGTCGGAAAGTCTCCGGGGTCGGAATAGTCGCCGCGCAATACTTCTTCGCGCAATTCATCCGCCAGTTCGAGATAGCGCGGTTTCTTTTTCTTGGATTTTATATTTTTTTGTCCGGACATGGTAACGCTTTAAGACGGGTAGCGGGATGACGCAAGAGAGCCTGACCGAGAAACTCGCAACCCATTTGATGCGACCTGTCGACAAAGCGACAAGACAGCGGGCAAGATTGCATCTGCTCGACTGGCTGGGATGCGTCGCGGGCGCGCGGCGGAGCGAGATCGCTGGCACGATAGTGCACAAAGTTGATGTTGAACAAGACCCGCTGGACATGAGCCGTTGGTTCGGAAATTTACTCGAGATGGATGATGTCCATCGCATGTCGATACTGCATCCGGGTCCGATTGTCTGGCCAGCGGCATTGTCGGCATTCCCGGAGAGCATGGACGATGCTCTGGATCGCGCGGTAAAGGGGTACGAAGCCACTATCGCGGTAGGATCAACCTTTGATGCCGCACATTATGGACATTTTCACAACACGGCCACCGCCGGTGTGTTTGGAGCGGTTGCAGCCTTTTGGGCTTATGATGATAACTCACCTGGCAACTTTCCTCAGGAAATCGAAACAATGACCGCCGCGTTCGGCTTGGCCGGATCTGTTACCGGTGGTCTATGGCAAATGCGAAACGAAGTTAGCGATACCAAACAATGGCATATCGTTGCTGCGCATAACACAGGGAATAATGCCTGTTGTTATGCCTGGGACGGCATAAAAGGTCCGCGCTTCATTCTGGAGGGGCCGCAAGGGCTTTATGCCGCTACCTGCGAAAACCCCAAGCCGATGACTTTCCCGGAGCAATGGCGGATTCACGAGGTCAGCTTCAAGCCCTGGGGTGCCTGTCGCCATGCCCATCCGGCGATTGATGCGGCGCTGGAACTCAAGACTAAGCTCGGCGCGCTGGAGGGAGATATTCTGGTTGAGACCTATGCCGATGCGATCGCCTTTTGTGACCGGCCGGATCCACAATCCGTGATCGACGCAAAATTCTCGATCCAGCATGCGGTTGCACTGGTTGCCCGCAAGGGCACGCCGCGGCTCGCCGATTTTGAGACTGGTGCCATTGCGGAGCTGGCTGATGCGCGTAGCCTCGTGACGGTTTCGGAGGCGTCGGATATCACCGGACGCTATCCCGGACATTATGGCGCGCGGATCACCTGTGCCGGCGAGACGGTGGAGATTGCCGACACGCTGGGGGACCCCGAGCGGCCGCTTTCGGAAACGGGCATAGTCGAGAAAGCGCGGTCGCTCATCGCATGGGGCGGCCTGCCGGAAGCGGAAGCGGACCGTGCTGTCTATCTTGCGCTAAAAGGTCAGGATCCTGGGGCTATCCGGAAGATGCTGTCGGATTGGCTGTCATGACCGCGACCCGGAAAATTATCGATTTTGCCGTTGCGGATCATGTTCTTCCGCAAAATACCCGGGCAAATAGTCTGCGTTTGCTGGGCGATACATTGGCAGGCGGTGCAGCCGGCGCGACCTCTGAGGAGGCTTTGAACATGCTCGGCGCCGTGCGCGGGTGGGGCAATGGCGAGCAGGCGCGATTGCTGGGATCGGATGAAAGACTCCCCGCGCCATCGGCGGCCTGGTTCAACGGATTTTCTATCCATTGCCTGGAATGGGATGCGGTGCACGAGCCGGCCGTCGTCCACGCGATGTCGGTGGTGACCGCGGCTTTGCTAGCTTCCGTGGATCGGGCCGGCGGTTGTGATCCGGACGATTTTCTGACTGCGCTAGCTGTCGGTGTCGATATTGCCAGCGGGCTTGGTATTGCAGCGACCGGTGGCATGCGGTTTTTTCGCCCGGCGACCACGGGAGTCATCGGTGCCGCGCTGGCCGTGGCGCGACTGGAAAGCATTGCGGCGAACAAGTTTCCCGATATTCTCGGACTTGCCTATTCGCAGGCTTCGGGAACGATGCAGGCGCATGTAGAGGCCTCGATCGCCCTGCCATTGCAAATTGCCAATGCATCCCGTGCGGCCATTTGCGCGGTCGATCTGGTCAAATCGGGAATGGACGGTCCGCATGACGCGCTGGAAGGGCCATTCGGCTATTTCAGTCTGCTCGAACCGGGCGAACTTTCCCGCTATGGCGAAATCATCGGATCCAGATGGTTGATCGATGAAGTCAGCATCAAGCCCTTTCCATCCGGTCGCGCAAGTCACGGTATTCTCGGTGCGATCGATGAATTGCTCCGCGACGGTTCGCTCGATCCGGACAAGGTGACATCGGTTGATATCACCGCCCCGCCACTGATTCACCGGCTGGTGGGACGGCCTCATAAGGCGGACATTTCTCCCCGCTACGCGCGGCTGTGCCTGCCGTTTCTGATTCCCTTGATGCTGCGGGACCGGATCATTGATCCGCGCTGCTTCACCCCGCTGGAGTTTGCCAATCCGGATTTGCTGGCCCTTGGCCGGAAAATAACGGTGCGGATCGACGACAACCCGGACCAGAACGCCCTGGCACCGCAGTCTCTCGCCATCAACATGAGCGATGGCAGCAGAATTGAACGCATAATCTCTGACAATCTTGGCAGCCCCTCCGCGCCGATGTCCGAAGCACAGGCCAGATCCAAGCGCGACCTCGCGCGCAGCCTGGCCAATAGCGATTGCGACCCCCGCATATTTAACCATCCTCTAGCTTATGCCACGGAGCCCCAATGACTTTTCCAACCTATTTCGAAACTTTCGACGCCAAGCAGATGCTGGACCAATATCCTGTCGGTGATGCGTTCGTCCGCCGTTACACTGCCATGTCCCGTGACGAGCTTTACGCGATGCAGGACAGGCAGTTTCTGAAGCTGATGAAACGCGGGTGGGAGATTCCCTTTTACCAGCGGCTTTGGGGGGCGCAGGGGCTGGAACCCGGTGACATCACAGGTCTGGCCGACATCACGAAATTGCCGGTCTATGACAAGAGCGATCTGATGGCTTCGGTCAGCGAGCATCCGCCCTATGGCGACTTTGACGGACGCGGCGATACCCCGGTGGTTTTCCATACGACCAGCGGGACAACGGGCCGTCCGCAACCGCTGATGTTCGGCCCGAAAGGACGCGAGATCACCAATTTGTTGGTCGGGCGGATGTACCGCTGGATGGGGCTGGGCCGGGATGATGTGGTCCAGTCGGTCTACGGGCACGGGATGATCAATGGCGGCCATTATATTCGCGAATCGGTTACCCATTTCACCAACTCATTGTTTCTGAGTGCGGGCACGGGAATCGAGACCCGCTCGATCAACCAGGTCAATCTGATGGCCGATTTCGGCGTGACCTGTATGGTCGGTTTCGTCGATTATGTCCGAAAGCTGGCTGATGTTGCCGAGGCGGAAAAACTGTTCGACCGGATCAACCTGAAAATGATCATCGGCCATCTTGGTACCGAAGACCGGGCCTCGACCGAAGCCGCATGGCACGGGGCCAAAGCCTATGACTGGTACGGGGTTGGCGATACCGGCAGCATCGCCGGCGAAGGCCCGGACCGTGATGGCCTCTATGTATGGGAAGATGCCCAGTATCTCGAGTTGCTGGATGTGGACAGCGGTCAGCCGGTAACACCGGGAGAAACCGGGGATATGGTGGTAACCTGTCTCTTCAAGGATGATATCGCGCCCTGCATCCGGTTCAACACCCACGACATTACAGAAGAGCGGACCGATACCAATGCCACCGGCATGGTGTTCAAGCGGATTGCCGGCTTCAAGGGGCGCAGCGACAATATGGTGAAATTGCGCGGGATCAATATCTTCCCGCATGCAATCGGTTCGATTATCGAGAACCGGCCAGACCTGACCGGTGAATATATCTGCTATGTTAGCCGGGACGAAAGCGGCCGGGACGAGATGAAAGTGGTGCTCGAAAGCCGCGGCGGGTCGGACACGGCCCAGCTTGCCGACTTGCTGCGCAAGGGCCTGGGCATCGAGATCGGGATCGAACTGGTCGGCGTTGGCGGCACCGCTGCCGCCAGCCAGATCGATGTGCGCCAAAAGCCGATACGGCTGATCGACGAACGGGGGTTGTGAACAATTTGATGATCCGGTGGAACGATCTCAAAGCGGCAGATGCCGAACTGAACGCCTTTGTCGACTTTGACGAAAGCGCGCGCCCTGGCGAGGGGCCGTTGCATGGCATGACCATAGGTATCAAGGCCAATATTGCGGTCGAAGGGCTGCCGTGGACTGGCGGGATCGGCGGCTTTCGCGAGCGTATTGCAACGAGGGATGCCGACGCGGTGGCGAGACTTCGGGCGGCGGGTGCGGCGATCATCGGAACGCTCAACATGGAAGAGGCGGCGCTGGGCGCAAAGACCGACAATCCCTTTTTCGGTGCGACGCAGAATCCGCACCGGATTGGTTATACGCCGGGCGGCTCTTCCGGTGGCAGCGCGGCGGCGGTTGCGGCCGGCCTCTGCGATGTGGCGCTGGGCACCGATACGATGGGATCGGTGCGGATTCCGGCTGCCTATTGCGGCATCTATGGTCTCAAGCCGACCCGTGGCGCGATCAGTCAGGACGGCCTGGAGATTGCCGAAGCGACGCTCGACAGCATCGGTCCGATGGCGCGTTCATTGGAAGAGCTGGAAGCATGTTCGCAAGTCCTGATGGATTGGGGAGACGCACAAGCCATTGAAAATATTGCATTGTTGGAAAATCTTGGCGGCGTGGAATGCGAACCCCCGGTGTTGGAAAATTATCGCAAAGTCAGCGCACTTCTGAACGCCACGGACAGTTTTTCGTTGCCCTATCCGCTCACCCGCATCCGCTATGCGGGCTTTATCGCAACCTCTCTCGCCCTGTCCGAATCGCTCACGGAATTGCTGGCGACAGATCCGAGCGGAATATCCGACCATCTCAAATTTCTGCTGAGCTTTGGCCCCGAACGCAGTCCGTCCGATCTCGCCGAGGACCGGATAATTCTGGCCGAGGTCAGCGAGGCGGTAAACGCGGTGGTGGATCAGCACGGCGCGATCCTGCTGCCGACCGCGCCACAGGCGGCATTCAGTCACACCGACCGGGCGCCCGCCAATCAGGCGGACTTCACCTGTCTTGCCAATATCGCCGGTCTGCCGGCGATCAGCATTCCGGCCGGCTGGAATGATTCGGGCCTGCCGGTAGCGGTGCAGCTGATCGGTGCGGCGGGCAATGAAGCGGGCCTGCTGCAGCTTGCGACCAGGTTGGACAAAAGCCTGTCCGCTTATCGCCAACCATCCCCATTTTATCGACAATGAAGGAAACAAACATGCGAATCGTGGTCATTTTCAACCTGAAGGCGGGCGTCATTGCGGCCGACTATGAAAACTGGGCAAAGACCGCTGACATTCCGGGCGTGAACAAGCTTGGTTCGGTCGACGGCTTTTCGGTGCACAAGGCTACCGGCTTGTTCGGTTCGGACGAGGCTTCCCCGTACCAATATATCGAAATACTCGACATTAATGGCATGGACGAATTTGTCGCCGACATATCGACCGAAGAATTTCAGGCAATGGCTGCTCCGTTTCAGGAATTTGCCGACAACCCGCAATTCATTCTGACCGAGGATCTCTGAGCATGGGCCGCTTTGCAGGAAAGACCATTGTTGTCACCGGTTCCGGAAAACAGAAGGGGCTTGGACAGGGCATATTGCAGCGCTTTGCCGATGAGGGCGCAAATTGTGTCGTATCGGACCTGACCATTGGCGAAGAAGAACAGGCGGTGGCCGAGGAATTGCGCGGACGCGGGGCCAGTGTCGCGACGATTGCCTGCGATGTCAGCGATGCGGCGCAGTGTCAGGCGCTGGTCGATCAGACGGTCGAAGCCTTTGGCGCGGTCGATATTTTTGTCAATAATGCCGGCATCGGTTTCATGATGAAGCCGCTTCTCGACGTCGATCCGGCAGACTGGGCGACGGTGATCGGTGTGAATCTCTCCGGGGCCTTCTATTGCACGCAGGCGGCGGCCAAGGCGATGGTGAAAGCCGGCAAGGGCGGGCGCATCATCAATATCGCCAGCCAGGCGGCCAAGACCGGCTTTCCCCATCTTCCTGCCTATGTCAGTTCGAAACATGGCATGGTCGGTTTGACCCGGGCCAGCGCTCTGGAGCTTGGAACCCATGCGATAACGGTAAATGCCGTTTGCCCCAATCACGTGACCACCGGTCTGGGCGCTCAGCAGAATGAATATTTCTCCAAGCTTCTGGGGTTCAAAACGGTAGAGGATTATATTGCCAATATGAGTACGAAAAACCCGATGGGCCGTCCGGGCCTGCCGAGCGACACGGCGGCTGCCTGCGCATGGCTGGCGAGCGATGACGCTTTTTATGTGACCGGCGAGGCGATCAACGTCTCCGGCGGGGAGGAAATGCACTGATGCAGGAAGAACGCATGGACTGGCCGGATGGCGCGAAAATGGCGCTGAGCATTGTCGTCAATGTCGAGGAAGGCAGCGAGATGACCATCGCGCGCGGCGATCGCGGGATGGAACCGGTCGATGAACTGGGTATCCATATCAAGTCGCCGATCCGCAACTATGGCAACGAGAGCAATTATCTCTACGGCATCAAGGCCGGGGCGCCGCGGATTGTCAAACTGCTCCGTGACTATGAGATCATGGCAAGCTGGACAGTGGCGGCGATGAGCCTGGAAAATCATCCCGAAATCGCCCAGGCGATTGCTGATCTGGGGCACGAACCGGTCAGCCATGGCTATCGCTGGGTCCACCAGTTCAAGATGGACGAAGACAAGGAGCGCGAGTTTATCCGCAAGGCTGTCACGTCAATCGAGAAAAGTGTCGGCGTGCGCCCCTATGGCTGGCTGTCGCGCTATTTCCACACCGACAATACGCGGCGCCTGTTGATCGAGGAGGGTTTTGCCTATCATATGGATGACTATTCCGGTGATATTCCCTTCTGGGACAAGCAGACCGTACCCGCCAAGCCGCTGGCCATCGTGCCCTATCAGCTTGACAGCAATGACATGAAAATGTGGACCGATCCGGCGATGACGCCGCAGCAATGGCTGGAATATGCGAAGCATAATTTCGACCAGATCTATCGCGAGGGCGAAGCAGGCAATCCGAAGATGATGTCGCTTGGCCTGCATTTGCGGATCATCGGTCGGCCTGGCCGGATATGGGCGTTCGAGGAATTTCTCAAACATGTCCGATCGAGAAAGGATGTCTGGGTGACCAGCCGGCACCAGATTGCCCGGCATCTGGCAAAGGTGGATCCGGCATGAGCCTGCGACTGGAAAAAAACGGCAAGATTGCACATCTGCTGATCGATCGTCCGGAAAAGCGCAATGCCTTCACGCAGGATATGTGGGAACTGTTTCCCGAGCTGCTTGCGGACGCAATGGCCGACGATTCCATCCGGGTCCTGACAGTCAATGCCAGCGCCAAGAACAGCGCCTTTTGCGCTGGCGCGGATATCGGGGAATTTGGCACAGGATCGAGCGACCCAGTCTGGCGCGCCAAAAACCAGGCCGCGATCGGCAAGGTCCAGCATGATCTGGCGCAGGCGCCCAAGCCGACGATCGCGGTGATTGACGGAGACTGTATCGGTGGCGGTTGCGGCATCGCCCTGGCCTGCGATATCCGCATCGCCGGGCCGGCGGCCCGTTTTGGCATCACACCGGCGAAACTTGGCCTCGTCTACCCATTGCATGACACGAAATTGCTGGTCGACGCGGTCGGACCGTCACAGGCCAAACGGATATTGTTCACCGGGCAGATCATGTCGGCCGATGAAGCGCTGCGCATCGGGCTGATCACCCTGCTCGCGGACGAACCTTATGAAGACGCGATGGCAATGGCGAAAACCATGGCCTCGGTATCCTCGCACAGCCAGCGGATGAGCAAACAGGTCATCCGGCGCATCCTGGAAGGGCAGGCGGATGATGACGAGGCATCCCGAGCCTTGTTCAACGCCGCTTTCGATGGCGATGATTTCAAGGAAGGCGTGCGCGCGTTTCTGGAGAAGAGAAAGCCGGAATTCTGATATGACTCATGAACTGCACCACGGGGCAATACTGGGCGGGGTCGCCGTGGTTCCGGATCTGGAGGCTGCGTTGCGCGACTATCGCGATATACTCGGCATGACCCTTGTCGAACAGGGAGCGCTCTCCGCCAGTCTCGCAGCCAGCTGGGGATGCCCGAAAAGCTCCGGCGCGCCGATGGCGGTCCTGCAACCGGCCAGCGGCGCCGATTGCCATATCCGGCTGGTGGAGCAGCCGGATCATCCCGGATTCAAGCCGACGACGACCTACGGCTGGGCGGCCTATGAGCTGACGGTACAGGATGTATTCGGCTGGCCGGACCGTCTGACCGGCAGCGGTTTCGACATTGTCGGCCCGCCCAAGGAACTGGCCGGGCTGCCCTATTTCGTGCCGATGCAGGTGCTGGGGACCGGCCGGGAAATGGTCTATCTCAACGAGGTCCGTGACAATACCCCAACCTCTGATTTACCCAAAGCGCAGTCGTCCACCGATCATATCTTCATTGTCATTCTGGCCACGCCGGATCGTACCGCCACGGTGAAATGGTATTGCGAGCGGATTCGATTGACCGAGGCTGACACCTACACGCTGGCCTACAGCATGATCAATAATGCCTTTGTCCTGCCCGCCGATACTTTGTCCGACCTGACCATGGTGCAAAACGGCCGGCTGCCGATTATCGAAGTGGATGATTATCCTGAAGAAGCCACGGATCGCGGGCACCATGAGGGTATGCTGCCACCCGGCAATGCGCTGGTCAGCCTGGCGGTCAATGATCTGGACCAGCTCGCCGTCGACTGGATAACGCCGCCGCTGGCCCGCCAGGCAGCGCCTTATTGCGGGCGTCGGACAGGCACCACCACAGGGCCGGCCGGGGAATTGCTGGAACTGATTGAAATCGGCTAGCCGTATTAGGACGTCCTGCGGTGCTGCCCCGGCTGCCACTGGTCGGGAGTGAACAGCGCACTGGCCGATTCAAACGGCTTGTCCTCGAGTGCGGTGGCCAGGCTGTCGTTCCAGCGATTGAGAAAGCCGAACATGCTGATCACGGCGATAATTTCGGTCTTCTGTCGCTCGTCATAATGCGGATCGAGCGCCGCAAAATGGTCGTCGTTGGCAGCATTGGGAATTTGCCCGGCGGCAAAGGCGAGATCGAGCGCGGCGCGCTCCGCAGCGCTGAACAATTCGCTGGTCTGATATTCCCAGACGGCGGCAATCTTGTCCTTCTCGACACCCGTATCCCGCGCGCCGAGCGTTGTATGCGCCATGCAATACTGGCATCCGGCCGCCGCGCTGACCACGGCGCCAATCAGTCGCTTGAGGCCATTGTCGATCGCGCTGTCACCGTAAATTACCGACACCAGACCGCGGAATGCCGACAGCAGCTCGGGCCAGCGCGCCATGGTCATGACCGAATTGGGGACATAGCCCATCAGGTTTTCCGAAAATTTCAGCGATGCCCGCGTTTCGTCAGGAAGCTCTTCCAGTGACAGGGGTTTGATACGTGTCATTAGCGTAGGCCTTTCTCGCTAGCGAGGGATGTCACCAGATTTTTCCGCCGATCCAGTCGCCGGCTGCGGGAATGAATTCCGTGATCCGGATATCGGCCCAGATCGCGGCATCAAAATAGGGGTCGGCTTCCAGATATTTCCGTGCTTCATCTGCGTCCTGCGCCTTGACGATGAGAAGGGATCCGGTCGTGGCACCCTTCTCATCCCGAAGCGGGCCGGCGATGCAAAAATTTGCGAGCGTTGCCTCGATATGGGCGAAATGAGCATCACGGGTTTCCTGCCGTTTCTGCGCGCTGTCCGGTTTGTCGGTGCAATAGATTGCAAATATTTTCAACGGTCGGCCTCATCCAGAAATCTCACGATTTCCGCGGCTGTCTGTTCTGCCGCCTCGTCCAGTACCGCCCGCTTGATATCTAGTCGTTCGACCAGCCGGGCCGTCGGGACAAGTCCGGCCGCGCGTCGGGTTGCTTCGAGCAAGCCGGATTGCGAAGCCAAAATCAGGGAGGGGCAGGTCACGGCTGGCAAACGGTCTTCCACATCATAGGAGAAGGCAGCGTGGAAAGCGGCGTTCATACCGGTGCCGTGACGCAGCTGTTCGACAAACATCTCGAAACTGCGGTCGGGCCCCTGGCTTTCCAGACGCTTGGTCATGCCCATGTCCCAGGCCTTTTCGAGGCACGAAAGGTCAGGGGTGATATTCAGCGGCTTGCCGGCAGTGGGCAGGAATTTGGCGCGGGTTTCCGGATCGAATGCCGGGACATCGACCAGTGCCATCTTCCGGATATGGCCGACATTTTCGAGCGCCATCTCCACCGCGACCAGATTGCCGGTATGAAATCCGGTCACGTCGACCGGCGCCTCGAGCGACAGATCTTCCACGACGGCCATCATCGCCCGGGCATATTCGCCGATTGACGGTTCCGGTTTGAAGCTGTCCGATCCTCCGTGGCCCGGGAAATCCGGTGCGATCACCCGGCGATCGCGAGCGAGAAAGGGCATGATCGAACGATAGGCCAGACCGCTGAACGGCGCCGGATGCAGGCAATAGAGATCCGGCTGCGTCGGTGTCTGTTCCGGTTCCAGCATCCGCCAGTGGATCTGGCCAAACGGACCGTCGGAATAGCCTTTGATAATCATTCGGTTGAATCCTTCAGGCGCGCCATCTGTTCACGATAGAGGCGACGGGTGAGGGGCATCATCAGAAAGGGGATGATGCCGAAAATGACCGGCACTGCCGCGACAGCATAGCGGATATTGTCTTCGCCAAAAACGCTGCTCGACAACTCGCCGACAACAATCGGGCCGAGCGAACCGAACCAACTGATCGACAGATAATATATGGCGACGATCTGGCCGCGGATCTGGGCCGGCGTAATCACCAGCAGGGCGGTGACCCCGATCGCGGAGACGATACCGATGCCGACGGTGTTGATGCACAGGATGAAAAAGGCCAGTTCGGCGCTGGGCATGAACAGCGGAATTGACGCGGTCGGCACCATGATCAGGAAGCCGATATACATCAGGCGCAGGGATGCGTCCTTCACTCCCTTGTTTGTCCACCAGTCGGAAATCGTGCCCATCAGCAGCATGTTGGCCGGACCGATGATCAGTAGCGCGACACCGTTGACAAAGGCATATTTTTGCGGCGACCAGCCCCAGGTCCGCTCGAAGGTCGGGGCGAGAAAACCCTGGCTATAGGCGATGGCCGTCATGGTGCCGACCAGCAGCAGAAAACCGAGATAGAGCAGACGGTTGCGCCAGATATAGGTCAGGGCATCGGTGAATCCGCTGCCGCTGATCACGTCGGCGGATGCCACAGCCGGACGCCGCGCCGGTTCTTTCATCAACAGGAAGAACAGGGCGAAGACCAGGCCCGGCAAACCGACCAGGATCAGCGAGAAGCGCCATGGCGACAGTTCCCCGAAAAGCAGCAGCGACTGTGTGCCGCCGGAGGCCGTCCAGGCAATGATCGCACCGCTAAGCAGCGAGGCAAGCCCCGCCCCTACGGGCAGGGCAGAAGAGTAGAAAGCAATCGGCTTGCCGCGTTTCTCGGTCGGGAAGCTGTCGCCGATCATGGAGAAGGTCGCCGGACTGAGCGTCGCTTCTCCGATACCGACGCCCATGCGGGCGGCAAACAGCTGCATGAAATTCTTGGCGGTGCCGGTGGCGATGGTGGCGAGAGACCACAAGGCGACCCCGATCGACACGATCCAGATGCGCTTGCCGCGATCGATCAGCCAGCCCATGAAAATACCGACGAAGCCGTAGACGAGGGTGAAAGCGCTGAGCAGCCAGCCGATGGAACGATCGGTCAGGCCGAATTCGGCCTTGATCGGTTCGATCAGCAATCCGAGAATATAGCGGTCAACAAAGCTGAAAATATAGGCGATGGTCAGCATGACCACGAGAAACCAGCCGGCGGCCGCGCTGGGATAGGGTTTGCGCGGCGGAGACGCCATTGCATCCGCCGCCGCGTCACCGCTCACGATTGGGCATCCGGAATCTGGTAGATAACCACAAGATTGTCATCGAAATCGACAATACCGATCTCGCGCCCGATCCGGCCGTCATGCGTTTGCAACCGGCCTTCTTCATATACTTTCAGACCCAGGGCAGCGCTGGCGGCCATGACCTTGTCGGGGTCGGCAACATCGAGGACGATCGCGCTCCGGCGGGGATGGGGGACCGGCGCCAGCGGAACATTCTTGATTTCCGAAAGCGCCATCACCCTCGGCTGGCCGGGCAGCGAAAGAATAGCAAAACCCAGTTCCGCACCGTCGGCAATCTCGAATACCGGGATGGAATAGCTGTCCGGATTGTGGCCCTTGCGGAAGGTGACTTCAAAATCGAGTATATCGCGATAGAAAGTCAGCGCTTTATCAATATCTTCAACAACAAAATTGGCGCGTTGAAAGCGCACTGACTGTTTGGTCGTCATAATATTATCCTTAGTTCCATTCCGCCGGTTCACCACGAACCGAGCAACATTGCACGCCGACATTGCGGCCATAATAGAGATTCGCCAGCGCGCGTGGCATATTCTGGAAACCGTCCTCGATATCCTGCACGGGTTTCAGCTTTCCATCCTGTATCCAGCCGGCCAGATCATCCATCACTTTCTCCCAGTTCTGGAGATGATTGTAGACGAAAAAGCCCTGCATCCGGGATTCAGTGGCGCGCAATCTTGTGTAGTTGGGCAGCGAAAAAGGCTCCTTGCGGGTATATTCGCTGATCGATCCGCAGAGGACGATGCGGCTGTGCATCCGCAGCCGTTCAAGGCAGGCCGCGAGAGTCTCTCCGCCGACATTGTCAAAATAGAGGTCCATGCCCTCGGGCAGCAGTTCATCGAGGCGCTGTTCGATATTCTCCGCCTTATAGTCGATCGCATGCGAACAGCCGTGTTCAAGGATGAAGGCGCATTTGTCTGGCCCACCAGCCATGCCGACGACTTCGCAGCCCGCGACATTGGCCGCCATCTGGCTGACCATAGATCCGACGCCACCGGCTGCTCCGGAAAGTACCATCCGGTCACCCTCTCGCGGATCGCCGCAGGCGAACAGGCCGGCATGGGCAGAGAGGCCGGTCATGCCGAGAACGCCGGAGCCGAGCGCAGCGGGCAGGCCGTTGTTCGGCATCGCGAAGAATTTCTCCTGTGCCGTCATTTTCGAAGTCTTGTAGGTCTGCCAGCCGATCTGGCCCTGAACCATATCGCCTTCGCGCCAGTCGGGATGGCGCGACTTCACAACCTGTGCCACGCCCCGGCCGTGGATCACGTCGCCCGGTTCGAGAACCCGCTCGCCGGCGGCGCCGGTTCCCTGCATATAGAAACGCATGACCGGTGCGAGGCCGAGATAATGCGTTTTCAGCAGAACCTCTCCCTCGGCCGGTTCGGGAATGTCGGTAACTGTCCATTCGAAATCGGATGGCACCACATTGCCGACCGGTCGTGAAGCGACGCGCCACTGATAGTTGGCGCTGTCGTCAATCCGCTTGTCGGCAGCCAGCTGATCGAAAGCGTCCATACCGCCTGCGGTCACTTAATCGTGCACCTTTACGATCTGGTTCACCTCGAAGAAATAGCCGTCAAGATCCCAGAAGGAACAGCCGATCATATCTTTCTTCTTGCCGTCAGCGCCGGTGACGGTCCACTCGCGCGGTTCGCAGTGAATCAGCGATCCAAGCTCGCGCGCTCTTTCCAGGGCGCCTTTCGCGTCTTCCGAAGCAACCACAAAGACAGGGGTTCCGAACTTGATCTCGGTGGGCAATTCATCCGGCGCATCCATTTTCGGATCCAGCCATTCCAGCAGGCCGATCATTCCGACCAGATCGTCCTGACATTTGAGAATGATCAGCCGGGTCTGGTCGCCTTTTTTGCCGGCGGCCAGTTGCGTACCCGACAGGGTGAACGGCGTGTCCATCCATTTGGTCATGCCGAGCACGGTTTCATACCAGTGCGATGCACGGTCGCCATCGCGGACCATCAGGGTAGTACGTTTTATAATATCAGTCATTGATTTTCGGGCTTTCGATTAAAAGAACTTGGACATCCGCGATGTCTTCGCGGAGTTTTTTGGCTTCTGCATATTCGGGGCTGTTCCAGAACGCGATTGCGGCGTCTTTGTCTGGCCATTCGGAAATCACCATGGACGCGCCGTCGCCAAAGTCACCCTCGAGCAACTGGGCGCCGGGGCCGCGCAGCACATATTTTCCGCCGAATTTTTCAACCAGCGCGCCGGCGGCGGCGCCATAGCCGGAGATGAACGCGTCCCGGTCCTTAATCTTGGCCGTTACGATCATATAGGCTGGCATGAACGATTCTCCTCAAAGTTGTCCGGACAAATTACCGATGCGCTGTCACAATGCAATCGCTATTTGTGACTATTTTATTTTGAGCCGTCGTCCAGAAACCCGCGGACCGCGTCAGCCAATGCCTCCGTGTGCAGGTCAAAACCGCCCAGAGTGATTTCCGGAAAATCGACCAGCTCCGCTCTTCTGAGATATTTTTGCGCCGCTTCGGTTTCTTCCTTGAGGCTGCCCGCATTGGTCATCAGCAAAACCGGCTGGGTAATTTTGACGAGCTGCTTGTCCGATTCATAGGTGAACACGGCATGATAGGCTTTCCAGCAATCCGGATAGCATTGGACAGCATCATTGAAATGCTCTTGTCCGCGTGCGAGCGAGAGACCGACGCTGGTCGCTCCGGTAGAGAATTTCCATTTTTCAATCAGATGCGAGCCATCTTGGGCGATCTCGTCCGGTTTGGCATTGCGGTCATAAGCTGCCTTTCGTCTGTCACCGGTAAAGAAGGGCAGTCCGGGAAGGACAATCCGGCGCACCAGTTGCGGGCGGATCAAGGCAAGTTCGGCTGCTATCAGGCTGCCTGTATGATAGCCCAGAACGTCGATTTGGAGATCGTCTCCGGGGCGGAAGCCAAGGCTATCCAGCACTGCGGCAGCGGACTCGGCGTAATCGCGAATCGTCGGCAGGGAGTCCGGTGCATCCGAATCGCCATAGCCGGGCGTGTCGATGGCGATCACCTGGCGGTCGTTGCTCATATTCTTCATGAATGCAGTAAAATAGTCACCGGAATAAGGCGTCGGATGAAACAGCACGAGAGGCGTTCGTGCGCTCTCGCCTGCCGGATTCGCAACCCGGATATGGACCTGGCCAAAGGGACCCTGGACAAATTTCCGCTCGATTTCGATGACGGGGACAGTGGCGGTGCGAGAAGCCTGGCCGTTCGGATTTGCTGCTGACTGGGCTGTCGATGAAAAGCAGAAAGCCAGCATAATCGCGGCATAGCGAGGAAATCCATTCATATAAATCACCCTTATCTAGTTCCGGTTCGTGATATTTTTGCGACACTATCTGGCACGAATTTTCGGAATGTCAAAATTTGTCTGGACAAATTTCCCGAGCACTGGGATTTAGCAATTGGGAGATTTAGCGTGCGATCCGTTCGCCAAGGGAGATTGTTTTTATGAAGACCGTGCTGAAAATTTCATTGCTGGCTGCCACCACTCTGGCTGGAACCCCTCTATATGCCCAGAGCCAGGCGGATGCCGGATATGAAGCTGCTGCTGACGAAAATGTCATCATCGTCACTGCCCGCAAGAAAGAGGAAACATTGCTGGATGCACCGCTGGCTGTTTCCGTGGTCGGCGAACAGGAGCTCGACCAGGCCGGTTTTACAGACATTACCGAAATTACCAAAGTGACGCCGGGCGCGTTTGTCGAGGCCGGCGGCCAGAATACCAATGGCTTTGCCCGGATTAACAGCACGCCGCGCTTTCGCGGCATTTCTGTCTTGAGCGGCAATCCGCTGCAGCAAACGGCAAGTGTCTTCCTCGACGGTGTCTATCTCAGCGGCGGGGTGGAAACCATCGGCGTCAACGAACTGCAGCGAGTAGAAGTCATCAAGGGACCGCAGTCCGCGCTCTTCGGTCGTAATACATTTGCCGGTGCGATCAATTATGTCACCAAGGACCCCAGCAAGGAATTCCGCGTCGATCTTAACGCGACCGCCGCTACCCGTGATGAGTATAGCATCGCCGCTGGTGTCGAAGGTCCGATCATGGATGGCCTGTCTTTCCGCGTGGGCGGCAGCTACAGCGACAAGCAGGGCCATTATGACAATGTGGCTGTGGCCGGACAACGGCTGGGCGACGAGCAGCAATGGTCGATAAACGGCACTCTCCTGATCGAGCCGAGCGATCGCTTTCGTTTGAAACTGCGCGCTTCTTATCAGGAAATCGACGACGGACCGGCGGCTGCTGTGGCCTCTTATGGTACCGCCTATCATAATTATGGCGGCTTTCTGCTCAATCCCGATGGAACGGTTGACCTGAATGACAGTGTCCAGCCGGCGCCGCTGGACGGCACCCGTACGGAATCGGTATATCGCGGCCAGATCAGAATGCCCACGGCAGCCGAAATCGGGCTCAACTCGTCCTTTGCCGATATTCAGGCATTCCGCGGTTTCCTGAACGATGCCCGTTACGATCCGACCGATGCCATTTTCGACTTCAAATATAATCCGACCAATGTCGACGAGTTCGGACTGAATCTGGACGCATTGCGCCTGAGCGCCGCCGGTAGTGTCGATCTCACCGACAATATCGAGTTCAGTTTCCTTGGCGGGTATAACAAGGAAAATTTCGGCTTTTTCGCCGATTTTGATACGTCACCCGATGCATCCTTCACCGGATTTACCGCCCGCGAGACCGAAGATTATACCATCGAAGGCCGGCTTTCCGGCTCGTTCCTCGATGACAGTCTGAATATCTCCGCCGGTGCCAGCTATGTGGACATCGATATTGCGGAACTGGGCGGCGTGGCGAATTTCTTTGCCTTCCCGATTTTCTTCGACGATATTTTCCGTTCCACGCCGTTCACGTCCGGCGCAAAGACGCTCGGTATTTTCGGGTCGATAGACTATGAATTTAACGATCAGTTCTCGATCACGCTCGAAGGGCGCTATCAGGAAGATGAAATCCGTGCTGGCGACGTCAACGCAGGTCTCGCCACCCCGATTTCCCCCGCAAAAATAACGGCCTTTTTGCCGCGAGCAACTTTGCGCTACCAGCCGACGAACTACACCACATTGTACGCCACCTACAGCCGAGGCAATCTGCCTGGTGGCTTCAACCCTGAAGTGGCAGAACTGGATGCGGCGCAACTTGCCGAACTGACATCCAAGGCTCCCGGTGCCAGCCCTGTTTTTGGTGAAGAGAAGCTCACCAACTATGAGATCGGCTGGAAGCAGCAGCATCCCGATGGTATTTTCGCATTCAACATGGCGGCATTCTACATGCAGCGGAGCGACGAAATCTATACGTCTATCGTGACGATTACCGACACGCTTCCCAATGCACCCAATCCGCTGAGAACGGTCAATTTCGTCTCGAATGGCGCTACCAGCGATATTTACGGGATCGAGTTTGATGCCGCCCTGAACATCAGCGAGAATTTCTCGATGCAGGGTTCATTTGCCTATATCCATTCAACCATCGCATCCTTCCCGGAAATTGGCGGCACGGGCGACTTTGGCGATATCTTTGGCCCGGCGGCCGATGTTGCAGGTCAGGAAGCTCCACGCTTTCCGCCTATAACGATATCGCTCGGCACGACCTATGAGGATAATATCGACGCATTTGGCGATATGTTCGACCGCTGGTTCTTCCGCACCGACCTCTTCTTTACCGGTGAATATTATGTGAGCAACGCGAACGTGGCGCGGGTCCAGCCGGCCACCGATGTCAATCTGCGGCTTGGCCTGCGGGGTGAAAGCTATGGCCTCGAATTGTTCGCTACCAATCTGTTCAACGAAACAGCACCGACAACGGCGCAGAATTTTGCCGATACCAGCTTTGGTACACGCACGCTGCCCGGTGGTTTCTTTGATTTCAGCCGGGAAGGGTCACGTGTCGGCCTGCGCGACAAGCGGCAGTTCGGCATCCGTCTGAGCGCGACATTCAAATAGGGCAAATCGATCAGGGTGAAAAATCCGGTTTTATGCCCGCCGGAAACAGGGAGACCATATAATGAAACGTTCCATAATCAGCTGCCTGATGACAGCTTCGGCATTCATACCTGCCGCGGCCTTTGCCCAGGCAGCGCCTGCTGCGGGTGCCGAAGACCCGAATACCATCATTGTGACGGCCCGCAAGGTTTCTGAAAATCTGCAGGAAGTCCCGACCGCGGTTGCTGTCGTGACCTCGGAATCGATTGACAGGCTTGCGCTCAACAATGTTGCCGATATTTCGAAAACCACCGCCGGCCTGACGTTTGACGACAGCCTTGGCCGCGACGCCAACCGCCCGGTCATTCGTGGCCAGGCGAATGTTCTCGGCACGTCGGGTGTCGCGATCTTTATCGACGGCATCTATTTCAGCGGTTCGGTCGGCGACTATGATGTCGACAACATCGAGCGGATCGAAGTTGTCAAGGGCCCGCAGAGCGCGCTTTACGGACGGAATACCTATGCCGGCGCGATCAATATCATTTCGAAAACCTCGGCCGACCGTCTGACCGGGAGCGTGTCGGTCGATATCTCCGAGCATGACCGTTACGATGTGACGGCCAATATCCGCGGTCCCGTGACCGATTCAATCACCGCATTTGCCTCCGGTCGTTATTTCACCAATGATGGCGAATATACGAACCAGTATGACGGAAGCAATATCGGCGAGCAGAAGTCCTATTCCTTTTCCGGCGGCTTTGCTTTTGACGACGGGGGGCCGTTTACCGCTCAGTTCCGTACATATTATAATCGCACAGAAGACGGCCAGCCGGCGATTTTCTCGACCAGCGCCAGCGACAATAATTGCTATTTCGATAACGGAAGCTTTTATGGCGGCGGTGGGCGCTATTTCTGCGGCACGATCAAGCCGGCCGAAATCAACACCGACTATACGCGACAGTTTGCCAATAATGGCGAAGATGTCGGTCTCGATGTCAAAACGTTCAACGCCAGTCTGAAAATGGAATATGAACTGTCGGATCAACTGACGCTGACCTCGCTGACCGGGTACAACAAGGTCAACGACAGTCTGGTTACCGACGGTGACTATAGCCCGGGCAGCTTCCAGGCTTCGACCTTTGCCACATTCGCCGCCGGCCCTGGTGTTCTCGGCATTGTGAACGGGGGGCCGACCGACTTCTCGTTCGCCAGTGCAGGCGACACCGAAGACTGGTCGCAGGAACTGCGTCTCGCCTATGACGGCGATCGCTTCGATATCATGGTTGGTGGCTATTATTTCGACCAGTCGCAGGACAGCAGGGATATCCGCGAGCTGCCGGACAATGCCAACGCGCTGGCTCTGGCCAATTCGCAGGCGCGCCAGGCGGAACTTTGCTCCCCTGCTGAGGGCTGTTTCTTCAGCTTCCTGACCGATCCGGCCGGGGCTGGCGTTGTTGTGGTGCCGCGTAACCAGAATAATTACGACATTCGCAACTGGGCATTATTCGGTGCGGCCAGCTTCGATCTCAGCGAGACCCTGACATTGAGTGTGGAAGGGCGCTATGCCGAAGAGAAGGTCGAACAGACGACCATCGCCCGCAATGCCGGTGATCCGCCGGCTACCCCGGTAAGCGTCGGAACCACCTTCAAGAAATTCTCGCCGCGCGTTCTGCTTGGCTGGCAGGCGACACCGGACAATCTGCTTTATGCCTCTTTCGCACAGGGCCAGAAACCCGGTGGCTTCAACGGCGTGACCGCGATTCAAGCCGGCGTTCCGTCTTATGAAGCAGAGGATGTCGACGCGTTTGAAATCGGCTCGAAGAACCAGTTTCTCAACCGCGCGCTGACGGTCAATTTCGCGGCCTTTCACAACACGATCAGCGGCTATCAGCTGACCCAGAATGTCCAGTCGCCGACCAGCGTTGTTTCCGCAGTGGTCAATGCGGGCAAGGCACGGGTTATCGGCATGGAACTGGAAGTCGTGGCCCGGCCCAGCGACAATCTGACATTCACCGCCAATTACGCGCTGGCGGACAGCAAGTTCAAGTCCGGCTTTGACGAGAACCAGGGCGTGTTGAATGACGTGCTGGATGACGGATTGGTCAATTGCTCCACCGGAGACGAGTTCCCGGACGAAGCCGGTTGCCAGTCTTTGTTCGGTTCTATCGAGGGCAAGAAAATCCCGCGCGCGCCGGTCCATCAGATTTTCGCTGACATCGACTATCGGATGCCGATAGGAGCGGGTGACTGGACTTTCTTCACCGGCGCCAATGTCAGCGTGGTTTCTTCCAGCTTTGCCCAGGTTCATAATCTGGCAAAGACCGGCGGATCCGCCGTTGCCGACTTCCGCATCGGTGTCGAGAACGAGAATTTCAAGATTCAGGGCTATGTCAAAAACCTGACCGACGAGGATGCCGTGGCGCAGATCTTGCGCTACGCCGACGGCAATGATTCCTTCAAGCGGAATTTCACCGCCGGCCTGCGGCCCGGTCGCCGTTTCGGTGTGGTATTTTCGGCCAAATATTAGATCTGGATAATGCGCCAGAAATGAACGTTAGAATCAGAGGTTCCGGGATTTCCGGAGCCTCTTTTTTTGCGCCTGCAGAATACCGGAACCTGGCTGTCGGGAGCATCTGCACAAAAAATTATAGGAGACGGAAATGAATATGAGACAGATGATGATGGCGCTGGCCGTGCCGGTATCGCTGGCCGCTTCGGCCGGATTTGCAGACCGGGTGGACGCCGCTGAACCGCTGCTGGTGCAGCCGGACGGCAGCTATCCGACGGTGCCGCTGGCGAAAGACAAGGTCGTGGTGAAAGTGCTCCAGACAACCGTCGACTCGCTGTCCGATTTCCCGACGGTAGCCGACGGGCTCGAACATAATCTGGCGCATATGGAAGCGATCGCCAAAAAGGCCTGCTCGACCGGCAAAAAGCCCGACTTCCTGCTCTATCACGAATTCCCGCTGACCGGCTATTCCGCCGGCAGCCGCACCGACAAGCTGAAATATACCGTGAAGGTTCCGGGACCGGAAACCGAGCGGCTGGGCAAGATCGCCAGGTATTGCGATACCTATCTGATCTTCGGCACCTATGCGACCGACGACGACTGGCCGGGCCATATATTGAGCATAAACGCGGTGATCGGACGCGACGGGAAGCTTGTGAAAGCATTCTGGAAATCACGCAATATCAAGCGCATCTATCCGGATCGCGAGATTACCACGACCACGATCGAAGCGGTGCGCGACAAATATCGGGCGCTATACGGACCGGAAGAGGAATTCCCCGTGCTGCAAACCGAATATGGCAATATCGCGGTCAGCACGGTGCAGATGGACCCGTTCATCTTTGCCGCCTTTGCGATGCGCGGCACCGAGATCATGATCCGTACGGCCACTCTGTTCGCTGAGGACGATGTTCTTGCGATGGCGCGGATCAACAATTTCTATTCGACCATGACGAATATCGCATTCCCGTCCACCGACCAGTATCGCGCCGGTGAGTCGATCATCGTCGATCCCAAGGGCAATATTCTCGCCAAGGATCCGAGTCTCGACGAGGACGGGGTCATCGAAGCCGAAATTCCGATCGCGGCATTTCGCAAAGGGCGGAAAATCCCCAATTACGCGCTGGATATGGTGCAGCCTGTCTTCCGGCAATATGTACAGGAATTCCCCCTGAACCACATGGATTTGCCGCGGGAAAAACTGCCCGAAACCGGACCGGAGATGAAGGCGATGATGGAAGGCGTCAGTCGCTGGACGGAATAGGGCGGGCGAACGCGCTGTTGCCTTACGATAATCCGGCGAGCGCCCGCAGTGCGGCGCGTTCGCCGCTTTCCAGAGCCCCTTCCATGCCCGATGCTACACGCGCCATATGCTCGCCGGCAAGGTGGATGCGGTCCCCTTGAAACGCGACTGTTTCCGCAAGAGCAGCACCCTGGCCGGTTCCTATATGGTGATAGACGCCCCGGGCAAATCGGTTATGCTGCCAGCTGACGAAGCGGAGAAATTTCAGTTTGCCCGTCGCGGACGGACGCGCGTTTTCGATTTTGGCGATCATCGCAGCGCCGACCGTTTCCGGATCCATCGCGTCAACAAGATCGGCGCCTGACCCGTTGGTCCAGACCTTCAACATCGGCGGGTCTTCCCCCAGTACGAACACCCGGCCCAATATCGGATCATCGCTCCAGATGGTCTCGGGCAATCCGTCCTGTTTCCAGAAAGGGGTGTCGGCGAGCAGATAAGCGAAGCTGGCGCGGGTATAGGCGAGCTGCGCGATACTGTTCTGAACGGCGGTCGGCAGCGGGGCATTGATCCGGATCGTACGCAGCACCGAAAAGGGTATCGTGCTGATTGCCTGGCGCGCGCCAAATTTGCGACCATCGGCCAGCGTCACTTCCACGCCATTGCCATCTCCGGCGATCGCAACGACGTTGCTGTCGAGGATGATGTCGCTGCGGAGCGCGCTGGTCATCGCATCGGTCATCCGCTGCGACCCGCCCCGGACATAGCGGGTTTTTCCAACGCCGCCTGCCCGGAATAACGCCAGGCTGCGCGCCATATGGAGCGTGGACTGCTCGTCAAGACTGTTGCCGTTCAAGTTCGCCCCAATCAGTCGCAACGCTTCGGCAGATGCGCCCTGCGCCACCAGATAATTGCGTAAACTGATGTCCAGCTTCAGGGCCGCTGCTGTCATCCAGTCTCCTGTATTTTCAAATCCGGGCAGAGCCGCCAGATAGGAGAAAAGGAGGCTGTCGGGATGGATCGACTTTTCGGTTGCAGCCAGATTATTCGCGGGCGACACGGGCCAGTCGGCGGCGGTCAAGCTTTGACCGCCGATATTATACAGCGACCCGCGCGGAGAAGGGGGCGGGACATAACGTTCGACGCCCAGTCGGTCAGCGATAGCATGGAAGCGGTCATAGCCGGCACCAACCTGAATGCCGCCGGCATCCGGCCGTCCGGGCAAGTCATCCAATGTATGCAGCCGCCCGCCGGTCCGGTTGTTCGCTTCGAGAAGGATGGCCTTATATCCGGCATTTTCGATCAAATGGGCGGCGTGCAGCCCCGCAAGGCCGGCGCCGATGATGATGACGTCGGCGGTCGTTGTGGTCCACGAACCGCGGGGCGCGGCGCATGAGATGAGCGACGCGCTCAGGCCGCCGACAAAGGCGCGGCGGGTCATGGCGAATCGATGTTCGGTTTCCATAGCGGGAATTGACAATATCAGCCTCCGCAGGGCAAGGATAATTTGTCCGGACAAAAAAGGAAAAGCTTGAATGTATCGATTACTGATAATGATGTGGATGGTCCTGATCTGGTCACCGGTTGACCTGCAGGCGCAAAGCGATTTGTCCGGCAGCGGGATATTGGCGCTGGCACGGGAAGCCGCGGGCGGAGATGGCTGGGCCAATGTGAAAAGCCTGAGCCTTTCAGGTCGTGCGATATTCTATGGTCCCGAGGGGCATGAACCCCGCTCGATCGCCGACGATTACCGGATGTGGCGGGTGTTTGATCCCGATCGGACGATTTCCCATGGTGCCGATGGCAAGGTGCGGATCATCGCCAGATCGGGCGCGAAGACACTGTTCGAGGTCGGCTTTGACGGGCAGACGACCTGGACCGAGCGGGGCATCGTTCCGAAGGCAGAGGCGGATAAATTCTGGGCGAGCAATTTCGGCTTCGGGATCATCCGTCAGGCCGGAAAGCCCGGCTTCACGGCAACCCGACTGGCCGATGATGCGATCGCGGGCCACGCGCTCTACATGGTTCAACTCACCGATCCCGAAGGAGGCGAGACATTGTTCGGTATCGACCAGCAAAGCCACGCCATCCGCATGATGGGATTCCGCACACCCAAGGGCTGGCACCACCGGACCTATGATGATTTCGTCACTCTGGAAAATCCCCGCTGGCTGCAGGCTCGGCATGTCACGCTTTATTATGACGGACGCAAGTCGAACGAGGTGTTCTGGACGGATACGCGGGTCAATGGCGAAATCGATGCCGGACTGTTCGAACCTCCGGCAGAATAGCCTGAGAACGGTCCGTGCCGGCCCCGGGATCGGATCCGTCTCCGGCACGGGCGCGCTGTGTCTTCATCCCGCGCAGCGCAGATATCCGGTTACCAAGGCTGATGAGCAACCATGGTCAATTCCATCAAAAAATTTGAATAATATCGATTTTACTAAAATAATATCCCGGTCTTGTACGAAAAACAGCCACTTTTTATAATGATACCGCGAAAGCCAGCGCCGATATTAGCCGCTCAACCTTGAGGGAGATATTTGTGCTGGATCAAGTCGGGCGTCAGACAGAAGACAGGTTTTGTGCGTTAAGGGGCCTCATCGGCCATACGCCATTGGCTCGGATAGACGTTCGTGTCGAAGATCGTGACATAACGGTTTATGCTAAAGCGGAAATGTATAATTTCTCCGGCAGTATCAAGGACCGGATGGCACTGAATATATTGGAGAAGGCGACGCTGAGCGGTGCCCTGAAGCCCGGGCAGCGCATCGCCGAGGCAACCAGCGGCAATGCCGGTATTGCCCTGGCCGCCATCGGGGCCGCGCTGGGCCATCCCGTGACAATCTTCATGCCCGACTGGATGAGCGTGGAACGGCGTGCCATTCTGACCAGTCACGGCGTCGATCTGGTCCTTGTGTCCAAGGAACAGGGCGGCTTTCTCGGCTCGATCGAGATGGCTGAAGAACTGGGGCGCAGGGAAGGGGCTTTCCTGCCGCGCCAGTTCTCGAATGAAGACAATTGCGATGCACACTATGCAGCCACTGCCCCCGAACTTTGGACGCAGCTTGCGAGCGATGGCGCGTGTCTGGGCGGTTTTGTGGCAGGGGTGGGAACCGGCGGAACGGTCATGGGAGTCGGCCGCTATCTGAAGGAGCAGGACGCCAGTATTTCCGTGCATCCGGTCGAGCCGACCGAATCCCCGACATTGTCGACCGGCTATAAAGTCGGACATCACCGGATCCAGGGCGTGTCGGATGAATTCATCCCGGAAATTATCAAGCTGGACGATCTCGATCCGGTGGTTGCCATATGCGACGGTGATGCCATTCTCATGGCCCGGAAATTGAGCCGCGTGCTCGGTTTCGGAGTTGGTATATCCAGTGGATGCAATCTTCTGGCGGCGATCAAGGTCGCGCTGCAGCAACAACCGGACGCCACCGGCAAAAGCCGCGCTGTGGCCACGGTATTTGCCGATAATAATGCCAAATATCTCTCGACCGATCTGTCAAAAGCCGAGCCTTGCCGTGACGGATATCTAACCCCGCACGTCGAGCTGATAAATTTGACTACGATTAGATAGGCGGTCGGTCGGCGGGGTCAGGTTGCCGGTGCGCCGGTCGGTCTCCCGGCCACCTCGTTCACGCCCTGATTGGTATAGCGCTGTTTCAGGATGCAAGCGCCTGTCGGATCACTCTGCCCAGTCGCGCAATCCCCTGTTCGATATTTTCTTCGGAACTGTTGGAGAAACTCAGCCTCAGGCTGTTCGCGCCCGATCGGTCAGCGAAGAAGGCGCTGCCCGGAATGAAGGCGACCTTCTCTGATTTGAGCGAATCTGCCAAGAGGCCCACGCTATCCATAAAGTCTGGCAGGGTCAGCCAGATGAACATGCCACCTTCTGGCCGGGTCCAGTTGATACCGGCCGGCATTTCCCGGGACAGGGCTTGCAGCATGCTATCGCGCCGCTGGCGATAGACGGGCCGGATCTTTTCGATTTGCTTGTCGAAAGCTCTGGTTGCAACATCCGCCACCGCCATCTGGTTGACGACACCGGAATGCAGATCTGATGCCTGTTTCATCAACACAAGGCGTGAGATCACGGATTTTGCGCCGCATACCCAGCCGACCCGCAATCCCGGCGAGAGTGTCTTGGAAAAGCTGCCGCAATAGAGCGTTCGGGTGGCTTCGATGCTGCCTTCGCGTTCTATGTCCAGCGCGAGGATCGGCGGGATGACTTCGCCATCATAGCGTAGCGACTGATAGGCCGCGTCCTCGATGATGGCGATATCCAGATCACGGGCCAGATTGAGCAGCCGTACTCTTTCCTTGCTGTCGATGCTTTCGCCAGTCGGGTTGCAAAATTCGGAGGACAGATAAGCGAATTTCACGCGGCCGCCACTGGCTGCCTGCCGGTAGCTTTCTGCCGGGCGCAAGGCACCGGTTTCGAGGCGGTCATAGACTGGCTCATAGGCGTTGAAAGCGCTCAACGCGCCGAGATAGGTCGGCCACTGGACCAGCGCGGTGTCACCGGGCGACAGTAACAGCTTGCCGAGATAATCAAGGGCTTGCTGGGAGCCGGAGGTGATGATGATATTGCCGCTATCGCAAGGAATCCCCAGCTTTGCCATCTCCCCGACGATCCATTGCCGCAAGGGAAGATGCCCCTCGCTTGTCGCATATTGCAAGGCGGCCGAGGCATTTTCGCCTTCGCACAAAGCGGCAAAGGCCTGCTGGAATTCTGTCACCGGAAATAATGCGTCATCCGGAATGCCGCCTGCAAAGGAGATGACACCCGGCTGCCCTATCAGCTTCAGCAATTCCCGTATCTCGGAGGCCTTGAGCCGCGATGCGCGCGTTGCCAGAATATTTTCCCAATGCATAGGTCGCCGCTCTCATGATCTTTGAAATATCATTTTGTCCGGACAAATGCCTCGCGCAATTTCCGTCTCAATGCAATCGCATTTCCGCTTCCGGCAGTTATGGTGCACGAAAAAGTTCGCCGTCCATCAAATCCATGATTGGCCGGGCTCGGGCGAAAAACATCCCGGTTGCGATTATTTGATCCCGTGATAGAGTTGTCCGGACAAATATTATGGAGAATCTGACCATGTTCTTGCTTGCCACCCTGTCCGCCGTCGCCATCGATAGCGGTGCTGCAGAACCGGAGAATCTGGAAAATCTGCTCGCCGGAACCTTCACGAACGAAGAGCACGCCTATTTCGAAGCGGATGCCGACCGCACACCACCGCCCTGGATGGCCTTGCGCATTTCCAGCACCGAGGACGGGATGAAACTGCAAAGCATCGATGCCTATGGAACGGAAAAGGGCGTAGCACAGCCGATCACAGTCGCACATGGCGGGGATCGGGATATCCTGTCTGTCGGCGATTGCGAACGCTTTTTTGAGCGGGGCGAAAAAGGCTGGAAACTGGCCGCGGTACAGAACAGGAAACTCTGCCGTCAGGACTACCAGATTTCCCGTGTCACACAAAATGGCATTACATTGCGGCTGGCCAATGGCGAGGAGACGATTCTCAAGCGGGCGCGTCCGGTCCAATGCTGGGCGGCGGTGAAGAAGGTTGCGCCCAAGGCTGATGGTAGCGCCGATTGGCTGTTTGCCCAGAAGCTCGAACTGCACGACCAGGGCGGCCGGGTCCTTGTTGGCGGCGGTGATACGGGAACGGATCCGCTGATCTTGCGGATGCGGGCGGTGTATTGGCCAAAACCGAGCACCAACCGGCCGAGCATGGTGCTCTATGTGCACAAGCCGGAAAATCCGGACAAGGCGGTCAGCTACAGCTGGGCCGATATCGATGCCAGTCGTGTGGGAATGAACCTGCGGTGGATGCAGGCCAGTTGCACAATCGTCGGAGCGGAGCGCTCCTCGGAAGTGACTCCGGACAATTTCAGAGGCTAGGGCAACGGTATAAACGCGGCTCTGGACCCTAAACCGGAAAATGGTGGCCCGGCGGTGACGTTCATATGTCGCTGCCGGGCGCCCATCGATATTTTCCGACGGTCAGGACAGGTTCTGCCGCTCTAGTCGCCCATCTCCGCATCGATTTTGCGCCAGTCTCTGGTGACAAATTTTTCCTGGATGGCGGTGCGCGTTTCCAGCACGCCATCGCGAATCCAGTGCCATGTCCGGCAACGGTTCTGGCCGTCATCGGAAATCTGAATCTGTTCATAGAGATAGAGCGAGGGATCGCCCTGCCGCTGCCAATATAGCATCACGGTCCGGTTATATTCATCGAGCGGCACTTCCGCAGCCCAACCCTTGATCAGTTCATTGTCCCACCAAACCCGCTTGTCTCGATATTCTGCAGGAAATTCGCGGTTCTCGGTCTTGCCGTCCGACCATGTGTAATAGTTGGTCTGGTGATAGGGGACCGGACCGTCGTCGGGAAAACGGCACAACAGGCGGGAGGCATGTTCGTCGATCTTTTCGTTCTGCGCATTGAAATATGTATAAGTGCCATCCCAGACGCCCTCATGACGCGCCAGCAGAGGCATATCTTGTTTAATTCCCATGATCATTTCCTTCATATGGTTCACATAGCGATGCATTTTCGCATCCGGCGGGAGCCGCAATTCGCCGGCGCTCCAGTATCCTGGGCGACGCGGGCAATATTATCTCTCCATTTTCTCACCGGCTCTTCCTGTTGCAACGACTTGCGGTTGGAGGGAGGGTGAGAATCGGCGGATTATCACAACATGACTATATTTGTCCGGACAAATTAATCTCGACAAGTTTTTTCTGGTGCTTATTGTGTTTTTATCGATTGCGGAGAAATTCTATATGGACGCGGATGACATGAAAATTGCGGGAAACGGAGAGTCTGCGGCGAAGGACGCCCTGATTGCAAAAATCGCCGGGGTCGTTGACGCTGGCGGGCTCATTACCGGTTCCGATGTCGCGCTGCGCCCGGAAGACTGGCAAGGCCAGGGCAGCTGTCAGGCGCTGGCCGTCATACGACCGCAAAATACCGGGCAGCTGTCTGCCGTAATGAAGCTTTGCCATGATGCGGGACAGTCCGTTGTCGCAGAGGGAGGCCTGACCGGCCTGGTCCAGGGCGTGCGCCCGACATCCGGTGACATTGTGATCTCGTTCGAGCGGATGGCCGATATCGAGTCGATCGACGCGGTCGGCAGGACGATGGTGGTTCAGGCCGGGGTTCCCTTGCAAAAGGCGCAGGAAGCAGCAGAGGCGGCCGATCTGCTCTATGCCGTGGACCTGGGCGCGCGCGGTTCCGCGACGATTGGCGGCACGATCTCGACCAACGCGGGCGGCAATCAGGTGCTGCGCTATGGTATGACTCGCGAGAATATCCTCGGGCTTGAAGCTGTGCTGGCCGACGGCACGATCGTCTCCTCGATGAACAGTCTGCTCAAGAACAACAGTGGCTATGATCTGAAACAATTGTTCATTGGCGCCGAGGGGACGCTCGGTCTGGTGACCCGTGCAGTGCTGCGGCTGCGTCCCCGTCCGGTGAGCGAGAATACAGCGCTTCTTGCGGTCGGCGATTTTGCATCCGTGGTGACCCTGTTCGGCTCGATGGGGCAGAAACTGGCCGGCAGCCTGACCGCCTTTGAAGTGATGTGGGGAGACCATTTTGCATTGCTGACAACCGAAACGGGGCGCCACGTTCCGCCGGTGCCGGCGGGGCAACCCTATTATGTGATCGTCGAGGCGACCGGCGCGGACCACCGGCGCGACAACGAGCATTTTGTCGAGATACTCGGCGAGGCGCTGGAAGACGGACTGATCGTGGATGCGGCGATATCAACGTCAAAAAGCCAGCGCCAGGCGATATGGGACATACGGGAAGATATCGAGGGGCTGGCAGGGGTGCTGAAGCCACTGGTGATGTTCGACGTCAGCATGCCGATACGGGAAATGGAACAATATATATCGGTTCTGCGCAAAAATATTGCCGACCAATGGGGAGATACGGCGAGGATCATTGTCTTTGGCCATCTCGGTGACGGCAATCTGCATATTTTTATATCTCCCCCTGCGGATGATCAGGCCACCCATCATTTGCTCGAAGAAATTGTTTATGCTCCGCTCCAGTCGATCGGCGGTTCAATATCGGCCGAACATGGTATCGGACTGGAAAAACGCGCATGGCTGCATCTGTGCCGGTCAGAGGACGAACTGGCACTCATGCATGGATTGAAGAAAACCCTCGATCCAAAGGGGCTGCTGAACCCCGGGAAAATATTCTGAATGATACGCCGGCAAGGCCGGGGGCGTGAGTGTCCAAGGCCAAGCCACGGGGTGTCAGTGCCCTGATGCACAATCGCCTTTCCGTCGGAAACCGGATGCAGAATAGGCCCTCGTCACTGGTACAGGCCCAGGCCGCACTTGGCTTGGACCGGTCAGCTATGGCTTTGTCCGGCATGGCAGAAAGTCACGCAGCGGTGATGACTTCATCAAATGGGCACTCATATGGAAAAATCCCTGCTCCCTTGCTTGCGGCTGTCTGCGTGACCAGGAACCATATCTCGCCAGTCACGATGTACCCGCTTAAAAGTAGCCCCCCTCATTGCATATATATTCCGCCTACGGATTTTAATTCGAGAGCGATATCGTCCTGCCCGAACGGCGTGCCGACGCGCGCAGGGGCGATGGTCTGGTAGCCATATCTGCCGGAGATGTAGCGAAATCCGTCTCTTGTAGAAGCGGAAACGGATGGCCAGATTTTCATGCTGGATGTGGAGAACAGCCGCTATATTGCGTTGAACGCCGTTGGTGCGCATGTCTGGCGCCAGCTGGACCGGCATAGAACACAAGGCAAGCCTTCCGTAACCGTTTCATATATTGCAGCGGATGGCACCGGTCGAGCGCGCGACAATCGCCACAAGTCCCGGGCGTCTGCCATATTCAGAATTTCTGGGAAATGGTGACCCCTACGGGAATCGAACCCGTGTTTCAGCCGTGAAAGGGCCGCGTCCTAACCGCTAGACGAAGGGGCCATACCGTTTGCCGGTCGGCGAGCCACGGCCATTAGGGGGGTGCTCGGCTTTGGTCAACCCTCTTTTCACCGGAAATACCGGGCTTTTTTTTCCCTTCGCGCCGGACCGCCCGTAACTCTTTGTCTTCAGGCCCGGGAACAGCCGCCTCGATCCGGAGCGGCGTCTGGTCTCAACGCGTGCTCAATCCGCCCAGGCGGCATCTTCCAGATGGATTTCTGCCGACGGACGGCTGCCCCAGTCATCGATCTTGGCGCGTCCGGCGATCCATAATTTGCGTCCTCTGGGTGCGCTGAGCAAAGTCTGGCCGAGATCGCTCTCTGCCGCCCGGAAGGCTATGGTCTTGATCGACGCTCCGTCATCGCCGCTGACGATCATCCGGACATGGTTGGTGCCGACAATATCGCATTTGACGATTCGCACTGGTCCGGTGGCGATCCGCGGCGCGGGCCAGCCCATGCCATAGGGACCGGCACCGTCCATGGCCTCGACCATGGTCGGATTGACGCCCTTGGGCGACAGCACCGCATCGAGCAGCAGCGCCTTGCCGTCCTGCGCCTGGCCGACGCTGCCGGCGAGCCGGTCGTTGAGAAATTCGGAGAAGGCATCGACCTTGTCCGCGGCGACCGTGACGCCCGCAGCCATGGCATGGCCGCCGCCGGCGATCAGCAGGCCGCTGTCCTTGGCCGCGATGATCGCGGCACCCAGATCGACGCCGCTGATCGAACGGCCCGAGCCCTTGCCGACGCCCTCTTCGTCCAGCGCGATGATGATCGCCGGCCGGTTCAATTTCTCCTTGATCCGTCCGGCGACAATACCGATAACGCCGGGGTGCCATCCCTTGGCGGCAAGCACCGCCACCGCCTGGTTTTGCTGGGCCGAGCACATGGCTTCTGCCTCTTCCAGCACATGGGCCTCGATCGCGCGCCGTTCCTGGTTGAGATGATCCAGCTCGGCGGCGATTGCCTGCGCTTCTTCCGGGTCCCGGGTGATCAGCAGCCGCACGCCAAGATCCGATTTGCCGACGCGTCCGCCGGCATTGATTCGCGGCCCCAGCGCGAAGCCGAGATCGGAGCAGATTGGAGCGCGTTTGAGCCGGCTGGCGTCGATCAGCGCGGAGAGGCCGATATTCTGGCGCCCTGCCAGAACCTTGATCCCTTGCGCGACGAAGGCGCGGTTTAGGCCGCGCAACTGGGCGACATCGGCAACCGTGCCGAGGGCGACAATATCCAGTAATTCCAATAATCTGGGTTCGGCGCGGTCCGTGAAAAAGCCTTGGTTGCGCAACGTGCGAACCAGCGCCGCGCCAAGCAGGAACGCCATGCCGACGGCGGCGAGATGGCCATGTTCGGCGCCGGCGTCGCTCTCGTCCAGCCGGTTGGGATTGACCAGCGCAATCGCCTTGGGCAATTCCACCGCGCATTTGTGATGGTCGACGACGATCACTTCGACCCCGGCCCGGTGCGCCATGTCGAGCGCATCGAAAGCCATCGCGCCGCAGTCTACGGTGACCACCAGATTGCTACCCTGTTCACCCAGCTTGACCAAGGCCTCGCCGGAGGGGCCATAGCCCTCCATCAGCCGGTCGGGAATATAATAGCCCGCGTCCAGCCCCAGGTCGCGCAGCAGCCGGATCAGCAGCGCCGCACTGGTTGCGCCATCGACGTCATAATCGCCGAATATCGTGACCTTTTCCTGATTCTTGATGGCGAGGGCCAGGCGCTCCGCCGCCTTGTCCATATCCTGAAAAACCGAGGGATCGGGCATGAAACCGCGGATTGTCGGCTCGCGGTTGACCGCGAGCGTTTCCCGGCTGGCGCCGCGGGCGAGCAGCAGCTGGGTGACCAGGTCATCGGGCTGAAAACCCGGATCGCGCGCGTCGGCGCTGGTGCTGCGCCAGCGCCAGCTCTGGCCGGACAGGGATTTTTCTACATTCAATACTGCACTCATGGCCGGTGCTATGCGTCAAAGCAGCGGCGCTGACAATCGGTCTGTTGCTTGCTAGGGAGAAGGCGATGAAAAAGCTTCTGATCATCTATTACAGCTATACCGGCGGCACCGCGCAGATGGTCGAGGCCGCTGCCCGGGCAGGGCAGGTTGAGGATGGCATCGAAATAGACATCCTGCGCGCGGAAGACTGCCAGCCGGAGCATATGCTGTCCGCCGACGGCTATATTTTTGCGACGCCGGAAAATCTGGCGGCGATTGCCGGGGTGATGAAAGCCTTTTTCGATCGCTGCTATTATCCCTTGCTTGGGAAGATCGAAGGCCGCTCCTATGCGGCAATGATCTGCGCCGGATCGGATGGCGAGAATGCGCAGAAACAGCTGGAGCGGATCGCCACCGGCTGGCGGCTCAAGAAAGTCATCGACAGCCTCATAGTCTGCACCCATGCGCAGACTGAAAAGCAGATATTGGCACCGAAAACGATTTCCGAAACCGACCGCCAGCGATGTGCCGAGACGGGTGCCACGATATCGGCGGGCCTCGCTATGGGTATATTCTAGATCAGCTCGCGCACACGGTCCTGCAGGACCGGTATCACATCCGCTTCGAACCAGGGATTGGCCTTGAACCAGCGGATATTGCGCGGGCTGGGGTGGGGCAGGGGCAATAGCTCCGGCCAGAACTCCCGCCAGCGTTTCACCGTTTCGGTAAGCGTGCGGGATTTGCGCTCTCCCAGATGCCAGTTCATCGCATGCTGGCCCAGAACCAGCGTCAGCCGGATATTGGGCAGGGCCTCGAGCAGCGGCTTGCGCCAGGCCGGCGCGCATTCCGGTCGTGGCGGCATGTCTCCGCCTTTGCCGCTGCCGGGAAAGCAGAATCCCATCGGCACGATCGCGAACAGGCGCGGATCGTAGAATTGCGCCTCGGTCACGCCCAGCCAGTCGCGCAGCCGCTTGCCGCTGACATCGTCGAACGGACGGCCTTTCTCGTGGGTCTTGCTGCCCGGCGCCTGGCCGACCAGCAGGATCCGCGCGGCGCTGTCCGCCTGTACCAGGGGTTTGGGGCCGAGCGGCAGACCGGTGCAGATCGTGCAGGCCCGGATTTCGTTCAGCAGGCCGGCCAGCGCGTCGGGTGGGCGGCTCGTCATTCCTTGCGGCGGCAGATCGCCAGATGATCGGGCTTCTCGTCCGAGGCGATCGGTGGCAGGACGAAGACATGCCCGAGATGGGTTGGTTCGCGTCCTTCCGGCATTCTTTCGCCGCTGACGACCGCGGCGAAATCGCTGCAGGCCGGTGCGCTTTGCAGATAGTTGCTGTGGCCGGTGCGGCCCCGGCTGACGGCGGTCGTGTCGATGATGGTCAGCGCCGCCTTGCCGATCGCTTCGGCATATTTCGGATGCGCCGCATAGCAACGCTCGGGAAGGCCGCGGGCCTCGAGTTCCGCAGCCTCGAACGGACTGAAACAGCGTGGGTAGCCGAGCCGGGGATAGCCGTGAATGTCATCGGACAGCGACAGGGCGCGATCCTTGATCGATGCGTATACGGTGATCCGCCGGTCGTTGCGCACCCGCCGCTCAGACAATATTTCCTCGGCGATATCGCGTTCGAAATCCTGGGTGTCGACATCCGGCGAGACCAGAATGATGTTCGAAATGACACTCGAATCGCCATTGGGTACGTTGCGGTCGACATATTCCACCGACGGCAGTACCAGCCGCGCGCCGAGCGAATGGGAAATCAGCACAATTTCCTTGGTCGTTTCGAGCTGAGCCAGCTGCATCAGGAACTTGCGGAAATTGCGCTCGTCCCAGTACATATTGGTCTCATCGACGGGATATTTCAGCAAGGCGCCCTGCGAGGGCCAGCTATACTGGATCGCCGGGCCGGCAAAGCCGGTCAGTCGCATGATCTGGTCGGTGTCGCGCGAACTGGTGAAAAAGGTCTCCCGATAGCCGTGGACATAGAGCAGCACGCGACCATCCGCATTTTGCATTCCAGCGGCAAGATTGGCCCACCATTGCTGCGAATCGGAGAATGCGAGGGGGATGGTACGGGTGGTTTTTCCCGGTTCGCGTTCCACCTCCTGCGGCCCGGCAAAACGGCCGTAGCGGACCTTGTCGCCTCGATGATGCAGCAGCCGGATATTCTCGGTCAGGCAGTCCGGCAGCCGGCTCGTGACAAAGAAAAACGGCCTTTCAGCGGCATCTGGTGCCAACGCGGCGTCCGGCTCGGGATTGCACCGTTCGGCGGCGACATAGTCGGAATGGCGGATCTTGCCATAGTCAACCGGTGTCACGCATCCGGCTATCAGCCAGGGCAAAGCCAGAATCGCCCATCTGGCTCGGGATGCGAGATGGTTGGGCGACAGCAGGCTGGCGATGGCCATTGTCAGCTTTCGCGATGCTCGCTCTTGACCCAGCGTACGGTGCCGGAAGAAGCGCGCATGACAACGCTTTCCGTGGTCATTTTGCCACCGCGCAATTTCTTGACGCCTTCCAGCAGCGAACCGTGGGTCACGCCGGTAGCGGCAAAGATAACATCGCCCTTGGCCAGTTCTTTCAGGTCATAGACCTTGTCCAGATCCTCGATACCCCATTTATAGGCGCGCTGGCGCTCGTCGTCATTGCGGAACAGCAGGCGGCCCTTGAACTGCCCGCCGACGCAGCGCAGCGCGGCCGCTGCAAGCACGCCTTCGGGCGCGCCGCCGCTGCCCATATACATGTCGACCGTTGTGTCTTCGTCGGTGGTAGCGATCACACCGGCAACATCTCCGTCCGGGATCAGCATGATGCCGCATCCGATTTCGCGCAATTCGGCAATGATCTTGTCGTGCCGTGGACGATCCAGAACACAGACGATAATTTCGGCCGGCTCGACCCCTTTTTCCTTGGCAACTGCGGCGACATTTTCGGTGACCGACTTGTTGAGATCGATAATGTCGGGCGAATAGCCCGGACCAACCGCAAGCTTGTCCATATAGACGTCAGGCGCGTTCAGCAGATTGCCCTGTTCCGCAATGGCCAGCACGGCCAGAGCATTGGCACCGGCCTTGGCGGTGATGGTTGTGCCTTCCAGAGGGTCAAGCGCAATATCGATTGCCGGGGCTTTGCCTTCGCAGCCGCGGCCGACCTTTTCTCCGATAAACAGCATCGGCGCTTCGTCGCGTTCGCCTTCGCCGATCACGACCGTACCGCAAATGTCCAGTTCGTTAAGCGCGGCGCGCATCGCTTCGACGGCAGCCGCATCGGCGGCTTTTTCGTCGCCGCGGCCAATCAGATTGGCTGCCGATATGGCGGCTGCTTCGGTAACGCGTACCATTTCCATGACCAGTACGCGGTCCAATATGTCGCTTGCTTGTGGCATATTATCGATCAGTCCTTCTGTAAGGGGCAATTTCGAATTCTCGATAGGGGAGCGATATTGCAATGTCGAGACAGCTTTTCCCGATCCACCCGGTTGATAACTCCGGCTGCGGCTGCAACCGGAGGCGGAATCAGTCCTGATCGCTCAGCAGATGCATCACCACGGGAACAGCCTGCAAGCTGGTGGAGGTGGACAGGGCTTCCAGGCTTTCCGAGACATTGCGCTCACGGCTGTCATGGGTAACCATGGAGATCAGCACTGACCCTTCATCGGTTTTCGCGGTCTGGATGAGGCTTTCGATCGAAACATTTGCATCGCGCATGGCGGCGGTGATTTCGGCGAGCACACCGGGTTTGTCGGCGACGATGAAGCGAACATAGCTTTTGCCGGTCCGGTTGCCGCTTTCGGCCCGTTCGCAAGGCTCCATGGCGCTGGCAGGGGCGGCAAAGACCGTCCCGGCATCGCCGCGCGCGATATCGATCAGGTCGGCCATGACGGCCGAAGCCGTCGGCCCTTCGCCGGCACCGGCGCCCTGAAACATCAGGCGGCCGGAAAAATTGCCCTCGGCAACCACGGCATTGGTCGAACCCTCGATATGGGCCAGCGGATGATTTTCCGGTACCAGATAGGGATTGACCCGCTGGAACAGTTTCCCATTGTCGATCCGGGCCATGCCGAGCAGGCGGATGCGATAGCCCAAGGCCTTGGCCTGACCGATATCCGCCGCCATGATATGGCGGATGCCGTCGATCTCGACACCGTCGAAGTCGAGCGCCTTGCCGAATGACAGTGCCGCCAGGATGGCGAGCTTGTGCGCCGCATCGACACCGTCAATGTCGAAACTGGGATCGGCTTCGGCATAGCCGATCTCCTGCGCTTCCTGCAGCACTTCGTCAAAGTCGCGGCCGTGTTTTTCCATGGCCGTGAGGATATAATTGCAGGTGCCATTAAGAATGCCATAGACCCGCTCGATCCGGTTGGCCGAGGCACCGTCGCGCAATCCCTTGATCACCGGTATCCCGCCGGCGACTGCGGCTTCATAGCGAAGCGAGAGATTCGCATTTTCCGCAGCCTGTGCCAATTCCATCCCGTGATGGGCGATCATGGCCTTGTTGGCAGTAACGAATGACTTGCCGGCCGCCAGACTCTGCCGCGCCAGTTCCAGCGCGGTCCCGTCGGAACCGCCGATCAGCTCGACAACGCAGTCGACATCATCATGGGTCGCCAGATCTGCGGTCCTGTCGCACCAGGAATAAGGTGTCAGGTCGATGCCGCGGTCTCGGTTGCGGTCACGGGCCGAGACAGCGGTTACCACGATCGGACGACCGGCCCGTTGCGTGATCATGGCACCATTTTCTTCTATCAGCCGGATAACGCCGGTGCCGACGGTACCCAGTCCGGCGAGCGCGATGCGTAGCGGAGCAGTCATGGTGAATAAGCCTTTTTGCGATTCAGGTGGGATGGTTGGCGCCTTATTAGCGCCGCCCTGATCGAATGCCAGTATAAGTTGGCCGTTATCGGCTGGACAATATAGGTAGGTAGAGTCTCAGGGCTGGCGTGAGCGCGGGCAGTCGCCGAGATCGTTGAGCACCATCTGGTAGTCGCTGCTGGCTTGTCGTGCATCGGCCGGTGCATTGCCGGCCAATGCGCTGGTTGGCAACTGACGGGGGAGGAAACAGGCCAGCCGGTACCAGAGCAGGCTGTTTCTCATCGGAGCACGGGCGGCTTCATCGACAATCTCTCCCAGCGAGACGGCCCAGAACCGCTGCTGGCCAGCCCGTTTCAATATGGTAATCGAGATCGGTGAACCGCTTTCGGTTTCCAGAAAAATCTGCGTCTCCCCTTCACCGATGATTGTACCCGGCACGTGAAACGCGCTGGCGATCCGGGAAATCGCGGGCGGTGCGTCATGGGCAACCAATTCGCGGACCAGCGAACGGATGCGCTGTTCCCGACTGGTTGTCCAGGCGATCTGGCCGTCCTTTGCGGTCAACTGCACATTGTCACCGCTGCCGGGCGCGCGGCGGGCGAATATGATGAAGGGCTTCTTTTTGATTTTCGGAGCGCGCCCGCGATTGTCCAGCGGCAAATCTGTTACATAACGAATCGTTTCACCGATGCCTCCGTCGCCGCGAATCAGGGCATTGGTCGATGCAATTATATAAAAACGCCGGGTGTTCGGTGGCGCATTCGGCGCGCGTTCGGGGTCTACTTCAATCGCTTTTTTAACCGTTACATGGGCGATGATAGGAGCGTTCTCGCTAAGGTCTGCAATGTCGGCATATTGCAGGCTGTCACCATCGCCCGAAACCTGTGAAAAAGCCGGAATGCCAGCAATTTGAGAGAAAAACAGCGTGACCGCAAATATCGTGAAAAAGCGCATGATTTTCCCTTGTTTTAACATTTATGATAGGCAGTTTTTAGCCCGTATTTTAGGCCTTTAACAGCTTAATCGCTGCTGAACCAACAAAGCGATTGCCTGCGTGGAACTAGCACGTTAAAACAAATTTAAGATGGCTTTCAAGCGAACGAAAAGTTGTCACGGGGATAAAAAGGGTCGCGACGGTTTGTTCCAAGCCTCTCGCTCTTTGTCTGGAACTTCAGCAATGGAGAATAATACCTTGTGATGGGGAAAAAGGAGTTACATTTCTGAATGGCTTATGCTGACCAAGAGATGAGTTCGAACAAGATCATATCGATCGTTCTTGTCGTAATCATTCACCTGTTACTTGGCTATGCGCTGGTCACTGGGCTAGCCTATACTGCCGTCAAGAAGGTTGCCACGCAGCTGGACATGATCGACATTGAAGAGGAAGAACCACCGGAAGAACCTGAGGAGCCACCTCCACCTCCGCCAGACCAGCCGATCGAGCCGCCACCCGTAGTGTCGCCTCCGCCAATCGTGGCTCCCGTGGTTGCACCGCGGCCGGTAATCCGGACCGTACCGACTGCGCCGCCACCTCCGGCACCGGTTGTTGCCGCTCCACCGGCACCACCGCCTCCGCCACCGCCACAGCGCGCAAATCCGGAGCCTCGCGGTAATCCGGGGAACTGGGCCAACGCGAATGACTATCCTTCGCGGGCTCTGCGTGAAGAACGCGAAGGGACCACACGTTTCCGGCTAACCGTCGGAGCAAATGGTCGGGTAACTGATTGTCAGATCACAGGTTCTAGCGGCCATGCTGATCTTGACCAGGCTGCCTGCAAAAACCTGACGCGGCGTGCGCGCTTCAGACCTTCTCTGGACGCGAACGGTGAACCTACCACCGGTTATTACGCCAACGCCGTACGTTGGCAGATACCGGAATAATGTAATCGGGAAGGGCTCCTCCAACTAACCCTTCCCAACAACAGTTTATTGCAATTAGTTTATCCTGAGGGGAATGTTAAAATGTTGATTGAAATTTTGGCCGCTGCACCGGCGGCTCCACAAAATGCTTTCGGTTTTTGGGAAGCAATGGAACAGGGCGGCGTTATCGCATGGTCTGTTCTCGCAATTCTGACCATCATGTCGGTATCGTCTTTCTACATCCTGTTCTCGAAATTGTTCGAGCAGAACAAAGTCATGAAGCAGGGGGCTGCAATGCGCTCGACTTTCTGGCGCGCAGGCAGCCTCAAGGAAGGCGCTGCCAAGCTCGACAAGAATTCCGCCTACCGCCAGATCGTCGACGACGCGATCAAGGCAGACGCTGATCACGCCAAATTGACCGACCCGGTTGAAGCGCACGACTGGCTGCACGGTTCGATCGAACGGTCGCAGGATCTGATCAAGTCGAAGCTCGCTACCGGTCTTCCATGGTTGGCTACCGTTGGTGCAACGTCGCCGTTCATCGGCCTGTTCGGTACGGTTATCGGCATCTATCGCGCCCTGATCAAGATCGGCATCGCCGGCCAGGCATCGATCGACGCTGTTGCTGGTCCTGTTGGTGAAGCTCTGATCATGACCGCGCTGGGTCTTGGTGTGGCTGTTCCTGCCGTTCTCGCCTACAACTGGCTGCAGGGACGCAACAAGCGCATCTCCGAGCAGCTGGCTGCATTCTCCAATGACGTTCTGGGCTACATGGCTTCGGACGGTGGCGTTAAGCCAGTTGCGAACGCTGCTGCTGCCAAGCCTGCTGCGAAACCAGCTGCGCCTGCCGCGAAGAAGTAAGCCGTAGGCCGGGTTGCCCGCCGTGTATCACGCAGCAACCCGGCCAACGCACGACAAGGAGGCCTTCGCTTCCTTCAGATGTTTAGTTTTGAGAGGATAAAATCCTATGGCGATGAATGTTGGGGGCGATAGCGGCGAGGAAACTCCTCTATCCGATATTAATACCACCCCACTCGTGGACGTTATGCTGGTGCTGCTGATCATTTTTCTGATCGCTGTTCCCGTGGTTATCCAGACCGTGGAACTCGAGCTGCCGGTGCTTCCTTTTGAAGTTACCACGACGAAGAAAGAGAATGTGCTGCTGTCGATCACCACGACGGACGCCGCAGGACGTGATCCGGGCGAAGAAGGATATTCAGGAGCCACGCCGGGCGGAAACTGCCGTGTATACTGGGGTACCAGCCCGGTTGATTCCAACGAGCTGGTCAGCAAAGCGGTCAAGCAGCTGGAGGACCAGATTGAATCCTTTGGAGGCGTCGAGAATATGACACCGGAAGATATGCCGGAGGTTCACATCCGCGGTGACATCAATACGCCTTATAAGTGCATCGGCGGTGCAATCTATTCGATGCAGCGTGCCGGCTTTGCAAAAGTAGGCTTTATTTCCACACCGATCGCAGTCGAATAGTTCGACCGGCGACTAGAGTTATTGAAGGTTAAGGAGACTCCCGAATGGCAATGAGTGGCGGAAAAGATGATGGCGAGCCAATGATGGAGATGAACACGACGCCGCTCATCGACGTCCTGTTGGTTCTTCTCATCATGTTCATCATCACGATCCCCGTGCAGACCCACGCAGTCAAAATCGACTTGCCGGTGTCTGATAACGATCCATCCAATCCACCTCCCATAGATCCGGTCAAAAACCGCCTTGGGATCACGGCGACAAACCAGATTACCTGGAATGACAGCGAAGTTTCGCTGAATCAGGTCAAACAATATCTGGCGCAGACCAAATCGATGGTGCCGGAGCCGGAACTGCAGTTCCAGCCCGATCCTCTGAGCGCCTACCTGACCACCGACCGGACATTGGCGGTGATCAAGGATAGCGGTGTCTCCAAATTCGGTTTTGTCGGCAACGAGCAATATGGCAGCTTCAACAAGGCTAGCCGCCCGCCGAACTAGGTTCGACGCAATGCATTTACAGGGGTCGCGGTAGCAATATCGCGGCCCTTTTTTTTGTGGTGCAGACCCGATTCCAGCCGGGCTTTCGTCCTGCACGAAAGGGGGCGCGGAAATTGCAACTCACCAGGCATTTGCGGGCAGGATATAACCCATGCAGCCGTAGCGGGGAGGACCAGCGATGACAAAGACCACATCAGCGAAGATAGACGTGGTTCTGCTCTGGATAATCGGGGTGATCCTGGTTTATTCCGCCATCATCTTCACATCCGCCTTTTTCTGCGGAGCGGATATGGGCGCATGGGTCTGGGATCGGCATCAGAATCTCTTTTCCTGGTATTCGCGGCCCTTGTTCGTCATCCCCGCTGCTTATTATGCCTATCGCCAGAAAATCTGGCATGTGCTCGGTTTCGTGCTGCTGCTCGCGACCAGTCTTTTCTGGTTTGCCGCTCCTGAATCGACTGATCCGGCGATCCGAGAATATCTGCAATGGAAGGCAGACCTCTTTTTCTCGAACGAAAGCAAGTTGCCGCTCCTCGGGTTGATCGTCGCGGTCCTGATATTTCTGTTCTTGCTGTTTTACGCCTTCTGGCAGCGCAATCACTGGCTTGGTCTGCTGGTGATCAACGCCGGAACCGTTCTGAAAATCATCGTCAGCCTGGCATTGGGGGAAGGGACCGGAGCAGCCGCCGTCCTCCCGTAGCTTTCCAGCCTGCTGGTAATCAATCCGTTCGCCTATTTTCTCTGGCGCCGTCTCCGAAAGTCGCGGCGGGCGGATTGAGCACGGCTGACCCTTTCAGGCCTGCTGTCATAGCGGCGAATCGGATCAGGACGTGATGGTGGACCGGCTCGTTTCCGCGCTGCTGAATTGCAGGTCAGCAAGCCGGGCATAGAGGCCATTTTTCGCGATCAGGCTGTCGTGGTCGCCCTGCTCGACGATCTTGCCCTCGTCCATCACAATGATGCGATCCGCCGACCGGACAGTTGCGAGACGATGGGCGATGACGATCGTGGTGCGGTCTTCCATCAGGTGATCAAGTGCATCCTGCACCAGCTTTTCGCTTTCCGCGTCCAGTGCGGATGTGGCTTCATCGAGTAGCAGGATTGGAGTGTTCCGCAGCAGGGCACGGGCGATCGAGATACGCTGCCGCTGGCCTCCGGACAGCCGCGTGCCCGCCTCGCCCATGAAGCTGTCCAGCCCGTCGGGGAGGGCGCGAAGAAATGTTTCGGCATTGGCCGCCCGCGCCGCTGCCCATATTTCCTCGTCGGTTGCGTCCCATTGGCCATAGCGCAGATTATCGCGGGCGGACGCTGCAAATAATACGGTTTCTTGCGGTACCAGTGCCATGCGCTGCCTGATTGCCGCTGGTTCGGCTGAGGGCAGGGCGACCCCGTCGATGCGGACAGACCCGCTCTGAGGGTCGTAGAATCGCTGGGCAAGCTGGAACAAGGTGGATTTGCCGGCTCCGGAGGGGCCGACCACGGCAACCGTTTCGCCGGGTGATACGGTTAGGGAAAAATTGCTCAGCGCCTGTGTGTCCGGGCGTGTCGGATAGGCGAAGGAAACATTGTCGAAGGCGATTTTCCCACGCGATGGTTCGGGCAGGGCGATAGGATTTTCTGGCGCTGCAATGCCGGGTTTTTCCGACAGCAATTCCGCCAGCCGGCCTGCTGCGCCGGCGCCGCGCAAAAGATCGCCATAAACTTCGGTAAGCGCGCCAAAGGCTCCGGCAACCAGGCCGCCGGTGATAACGAAGGCAGCAATGGTACCACCGGAAATGCTGCCCTCTGCCACGCCGATGGCGCCGCGCCACATCAGCATCGTGATACCGGTGAAGATCAGCCCGATAACGATGGCGGTCATCGCCGCGCGCAGCCGGATCCGCCGTTTGGCGGTTTCGAAGGTTGATTCGACCGCGCCACCAAAACGTTCATGCTCGCGCTTCTCCTGTCCGAAGGCCTGAACAATCTTCATGGCACCCAGGGTTTCGGCTATCATTGCGCCGACATCGGCAACCCGGTCCTGGCTGGAGCGGGAGACATTGGTCAGCTTGCGGCCGATGAACACGATCGGCAGGATGATCACCGGGATGGCAATCAGCAGACCCGCGGTCAGCGCCGGAGCCAGTGTGAACAGATAAACAATCCCGCCAATCCCGATCACGATATTGCGCAGGGCGACGGACACTGTGGTTCCCACCACCTGCTCGATAATCGCGGTATCGGATGTCATCCGCGAGGCAATCTCCGATGGCCGGTTTTCCTCGAAAAAGCCGGGAGCCAAGCGCAACAGATTGGCTTGCACTGCCAGTCGGAGGTCGGCGACCACCCGCTCGCCGAGCCAGCTGACGAAATAGAAGCGAAAGGCTGTGGCTACCGCCAGAATTGCGACGATACCCAGCAGGCCCTGAAAATAGGGTGCGATGTCCCCGTTGCCAGCCATGAAGCCCTTGTCGATGATCGTCTTGAAGCCGGCGGGAATGGCCAGCGTGGCCATGGCGGACACGAACAGGGCCAGCAGCGCAAAGGCAATCTGCTTGGGATAAGCGATGGCGCGATCGAACACCATCCGCAGATTTCCAATTTTTTTGAGCGGTGCCGGAGGGGTGTCTTTTTCGACGGGATTGGTTTTATCGTTCATGAGAAAGCGCTTAGCAGTCCGTCCTATTTCTAACAATCAAAGCTTTGGCCCGCTTGCAGGTGAAACCGGCCGTCCGCTGAACATGGCGATCATGGACCGGAATACCAAGAGCAAGACCAGCAAATCGGCGGATTCGCGGCTCCGGGAAACCGGCGGCTTAGCGCTGGCCAAATGGCAGGAAATTGTTAGAACAAAAGGGCTTCGGGTAGAAAGCGGCCCGGACGATTCGTGAAATTTTCGATCAAGGGTGATGCGCGCATGAATCAGATTGCTTCAAAAGGCCAGTTGCGAATGTCTTTGCTGCGCTGGATATTGTTCGTCGTGCCGATCACCGTGCTGCTCGGCTTTGCCTTTAGCCAATTCGCAAATTCCGGTGAGGAAAACCGGTGGTTCCAGGCTTTGACCAAGCCGGACGCGCAACCGCCTGGAGCGGTGTTCGGCGGCGCGTGGGCCTTGCTCTATGCGATGATGGGCACTGCCTTTGCGATGGTGCTGCACGCTCGCGGCGCGCCCCTGCGCGGTACGGCAATCGTCCTTTATCTTTTACAATATGCGTTGAACCTGTTCTGGCCGGTGCTGTTTTTCGGCATGCATCAGGTCGGTGCCGCCTTCTGGCTGCTGGTCATCATCTTCCTGCTGGCTCTGGGCACAACGCTGGTATTCGGCCGCGTCCGCAAGGCCGCCGCGTGGCTGATGGTGCCCTATCTGGCATGGCTATGTTTTGCCGCGGTTCTCAACAAGCAGATAGAATGGTTGAATCCGGGTGCGGAAACCCTTGTGGTTCCGGCCGCGAGAACCCAGATATAGAGAATATTTTTTCCGGGCCGGACCAGGCCCTCACGGAGTGAAGAGACATGCAGAGCCAAAACCGCTTTTTCGATGATATTTCCAAAGTCCTGAATGGCCTTGCCGGAACCGTGGCGGGAGTGGGCCGTGAAGCGGAATCAAGTGCCCGGGAGCGGGCCAAGGAATGGGTCGGCGGAATGGATTTCGTCTCGCGCGAGGAATTCGAGGCAGTAAAGGAAATGGCGGCAAAGGCGCGCGCTGAAGCCGACGCGTTGAAGAAGCGCCTCGATGCGCTGGAAAAGGGGGCCTCTGGCCCTGCCAAGAAACCGGCGGCTAAACGCGTAACTACCCGCAAGCCTGCCACCAGAAAAGCGGCAGCGCCAAAAGCGGCCGCCAGCAAGACTGCGGCACCCAAGACCGACAGTTGAGCCCGGCCTGATCCGCTTTCGAAGGCGGTTCATTATCCACAGCGTTCCCACAATCAATGTGAAGGCGAGCCTCCGCTTGCCTTGCCCTGATCCCGCGAGTGGGCCACTAGACTTTTATCTGAAAAGGATCTGGAACCGCGATGCTAGACGACCAATGGGAAGAGCTTGATCAAGATGAAGCGCCACCCGTGGACATGCTGGCGGCCTTTTTCGAGGCCCGCGGCTGGGCGGTGGACCATGTCGGCGATGACGAACTGTCCGTCGAGATAAAGGGCAACTGGACGAGCTACCAGATGCGCGCGATCTGGCGAAACGAAGATCATGTCCTGCAAATTCTGCTGCTACCGGAAATCCGGGTGCCGCAAGAAAAAACAACCGTCATTTACGAAACGCTCGGGCTGATCAACGAACAGCTCTGGCTCGGCCATTTCGATCTCTGGTCGAACAATAATGTTCTGCTGTTCCGCCACGCGACCTTGCTGGGTGGTAGCGGCATGCTGGGGCTCGATCAGGCTCAGACGATTGTCGATCTGGCGATTGAGGAGTGGGAACGCTTCTATCCTGTCTTCCAGTTCGTCCTGTGGAGCGACAAAAGCCCCAGAGATGCAATCGAGCATGCGATGGTCGATACGATTGGCGAAGCCTGAGAACGGCTCGGATCAGGCGTATCCGAAAGCTGTGCGGGGGATGGTCGCCAGGCTGACCCGTCCGGTCACTGGTCAGCCATTGTCTCTGCGCAGATCGAACACCATCTTGCGGTCGGTCTCGGGTATCAGGCCTTCCAGAACATGCCAGAATCCGGTTACCGATTCCTGACCGGCGGAAACATAGGCGGACGACAGCTTCTCGCGCAATTGCCGAAACAATTCCGCCTCCAGTGCTGCCCCCTTATCGGTAAGGCGCAGCAATTTCTGCCGCCGGTCAATGATGCCGGGCGAGGTAAGAATAAAGCCCCGGTCCTGCAATTCCTTCAGCACCCGGCCGAGCGACTGTTTGGTGATCGCGAGCAGTTTCAGCAGCTCGCCCACGGTCAGTTCGGGCTGCCGCGCGATGAAATATAGCGCCCGGTGGTGGGCTCGGCCGAGACCCTGTTTTTCCAGCTCCTGATCGATCGCGTTTGTCAGTCTTGTATAGCCGAAATACAACAGCTCGACACCGCGTCGGACCTCGTCTTCGCGCAGGAAAAGCGGCGAAGCTCCGGGGGATGTGCTGGGGCGAGATACGTCAGTCATGTTGACGTATCTTGACAGGCTGATTAGGGGATTGCAAGGCAATTGAAACCTGCTTCCAATTCCTCCAATGGCAGCATGAACAACAGCGAAGGCGGCAGTAAATGGCAGATAAAAACAGCCTCGAATTCAAACTCGAGCCCAGCGCGACTCCGCTGCACGCCAGCGAGCGGACGAAGCTTCTGGAGAACCCGGGTTTCGGGACTTTGTTCACCGATCATATGGCGATGATCCGCTATAGCGAAACCGATGGCTGGCATGATGCGCGGATTACCAAGCGCGAGCCGATCCTGATGGACCCCGCCTCCTCGGTGCTGCATTATGCCCAGGAAATATTCGAGGGCATGAAGGCCTATCGCCTCGCCGATGGCGCGACGGCGCTGTTCCGCCCCGAGGAAAACGCCCGGCGCTTTCAGGCGTCGGCCCGGCGGATGGCGATGCCCGAACTGCCGGAAAAGCTGTTCCTCGATTCGGTCGAGGCGCTGGTCGATATTGACCGCGAATGGTTCCCCTCGGTTGAAGGTGGCTCGATGTATCTGCGCCCGTTCATGTTCGCCAGCGAAGTGTTTCTCGGCGTGCGCCCGGCGAAGGAATATCTCTATCTGGTGATCGCGTCACCGGCGGGTGGCTATTTCAAAAGCGGCGCGTCGGCGATCAGCATCTGGGTTTCCGAACAATATAGCCGCGCCGCACCGGGCGGCACCGGGGCGGCCAAGTGCGGCGGCAATTACGCCGCCAGCCTGGTCGCTCAGGCCGAAGCGATCGAGAAACAGTGCGACCAGGTGGTGTTCCTCGATGCAGCCGAGCATAAATGGGTGGAAGAGTTGGGCGGCATGAATCTATTCTTCGTCATGGACGACGGTACGCTGGTCACGCCGCCGCTGGGCGGAACGATTCTACCGGGCATCACCCGGGAATCGATCATCACCCTTGCCCGTGAAGAAGGGCTGACGGTGGTCGAAGAGCCTTATTCCATTGACCAATGGGAAGCCGACGCAGCCAGCGGCAAGCTGGTCGAAACCTTTGCCTGCGGTACCGCAGCGGTCGTCACGGCGGTCGGCACCGTCAAGTCCGCCGAAGGGGAATTCAGCATCGGCAGCGGCGGTCCGGGGCAGCTGACCGAAAAATTGCGCCGGCGGCTTGTCGATATCCAGCGCGGCGTCGCCCCCGACCAGCATGGCTGGGTAAAAAGATTGTTTGACGCATAGTTGTAACTGCCTCTTGCCCCCTGCGGGCAAACTGGATAATAGGCCCGTTCACCAGCGTGGCCCGACAGCAAGGGGCCGGCAATATTGGGGTGTCGCCAAGTGGTAAGGCAGCGGCTTTTGATGCCGCCATGCGCAGGTTCGAATCCTGCCACCCCAACCAACTTTTGTTTAACAGCTAAGCGCCTGAAAAACCTTTGGTTTCTCTGCGAGTCAAAACCCCGTGGCACCCTGCCGTGGCACCCTCTCGTGGCTCTGATTTTGCACCATGACTCGCGCGCCGTTTCGAATCAAGTCGGCAACCGCGATTTTGCGTTTTTCCACTGATTTATCCACATAATTTATGGGACATACTGCAAAGGCCTAGTCGTGCTCCGCAAGGTGGCGAATGGAGCCCTTCGCAGGTTCGGACCGTGATAAGGAAATTTGAAAAATAATTTACTGGTCAATAGCCGGCCAAGCGCTGAGAGTAGAACAGCTCACCATGGATTTGGTTTGGATGATGTCTAATTTGGATATCAAATAAGTTTCGAGTTTTTCATATTATAATCATATAATTCAGCTCGGTTATAGGTTGGGAAAAGATCAAAATTTGGCAGTCGGTGGAATGACTGTTCGAGATTGCGCGATTAATCAACAATTGCCGTTAGAGTGAAGTTGCTGCCACCTGATAAAACCCATCATGTTTCGACCGTCAGAACGCATGTCGTTCAGGAGGTCACAAACACATGGTGGTCACCGATCAAGCCGTTGCCGGTTACATGCCGGTCTTTGCCGATGGTATGCCGACTATACACCCAAATAGCTTGCTATTGCGCTTTTAGACGAACTAAAAGGAAATGTGCATGAAACAAGTTACACCAAATGGTCATCTTATTAAAGAGTTGCGCTCCAACTTGGAGAAGAACTCGACACAAAAAGAACTGTCATACGCAATTTGCATCAGTGAGCGGAAGTTGCGTCAAATTGAAAATGAAAACGCACCGATATCAGTAAAAACGCTCGATCGATTGGCGAAAGAGCTGGGTGTAAGGCGCGAACAGATTTCGATGAGCCAACCCGTTACAAACATTCTACCAGCTTCCGAGCACAATATATTTGAGGCCGTCCTTAACGACTTTCGTAAAGAGAAGCTTGTCCCTCGTTTCGATTACGACCTTGCAACCGTGACAATGGATGAGGGTTTGCTAATCAAGTCGGCGAACCAATCCAACGACTTCGTCTGTGAAATCATGGTTCCACTCACCGATATGACGGCTCAATACGCCGAGGATTTGATTGCGGCCCTCACTTCATTGACTTGGAGTGAGCGCAGCATCTTGGATACGATAACGTCCACAGAGGAAATCATCCTGCGTCGCCGTGTAAAGCAGCTCATGGTGCTATTGCGTGGCAACGATATCTGGATTTATCACACGACCCTTTTCCGCAGATTGCCAGAGCGCCACACCCTTCCGCCGGAAAACGAGCCAAGTGAGTTATCGTCGCGGTTCATTGTTGCACTCGCGGCCCCAGGAGAATACGGCGAGACTAGCATCGAGGTGCAAGTCGATCACGGCCAGCCTTTCATCATTCCGGCGTTAGACGGGAAGGTAAGTTAGATGCTAAAATCCATCAAAAAAATCACGAAGCTCGGTATTTTTGATAGCTTCATCGCTGCGAACGATCTTCCCGATTTTGCGCGTTACAATTGTATTTACGGCGACAATGCTTCGGGGAAAACTACGCTGACACGGCTACTGGGAGCCCTGAATCAAGCCCACCACCCCGATTATCCGGAACTAACATACGAGATCAAGGTCGAGACGGGAAAACTTAATCAAGGGACTGCATACAACCGCAAGATCCGCGTCTTCAATGCCGATTTCATTGAAGCAAACATCGGTCAGTTTAAAGGCCCACTCCGGCCCATTCTGATAGTAGGAGAGGAAAACAAGGTTCTGGCGGAGGAAGCCTTAGCTGAACAAGCGATATTTGATGCGCGCCAACTGAAAATCAAGGAATTCAAAGAAACTATCCAAAGGGATGAAGTTTCCAAAGGAAAACTATTTTCCGAGGTCGCAAAAACAATTAGTGAGGCCACGAGCGGAACAGCATTGCGGAACTATCGTAAGCAAAATTCAGAAAAGGCATTTGATAAAATTACAGAGCCAATAACGCTGTCAAAGAGAGAGCTGGAGCTTCATCGCACGAGCGTCCGTCAAGAACAACAGGACTTGATCAAACCCTTTAGGCAACCAGTGGTTGCATTACTCTCTGATAATAGTGCCCGGCCTTTATCGGAATGGGTAGAGATTGCCGTCGAGCAGACACGATCCCTTACGATGCGCTCCGCGCAAGGCAGCGCTCTTGCGCGTTTGAGTGAACAGCCCGCTATCGCTAAATGGGTGGAAGAAGGCTTGTCTATCCACCGCGAGCATGCGTCGACTTCGTGCGAGTTCTGCTCACAGCAGCTTCCACCGGATCGTTTAAGCCAGCTTGCAAAGCATTTCGGAGTCGAGGACCAGCGACTAAAAGCCGATGTAATGGCGATACGTGCTCTTACCGGACATATTCTGCGCGCCATCGATGACATGAACCCCCCGCCAAAACCGGCGTTTTATTCGGAACTTCGCGATCAAGTAGATAGTGCCGCTGCAATGTTTGAGGCTGCTGCAAACGAAGCTCGCGCACAGCTTATTCAATTGACGAACATTTTGGTTGAGAAGCTAGATCGTCGCGCTGTCTCTTACGAGGTCGATATTTGTATAGATTGCTCGAAATTATTCACCGCGATCGATGCGTTATGCTCCCTTGTTGACCAAAACAACGCCAAGACCAACGCCTTCGCCGAAACCTTGGCTGCGGCACGTGAGCGCATCGAAGCACATTATATCTCAAGCATAAAAGTGCCAGTGAAGGATCTGCAAGACAAGATCGATATCGTGACAAATGAGATCACGAAGCTAGTCGATGGTTCAATAGGCTTTGCCGATCCCCGAAGTCTGAGCGACCTCAAAGACTCATTCGAAGAAAAGCGCGCTAAGGTTTCTAGTTCTCACGCAGCAAGCGCCGAGCTGACCAGCAATGTCCGCACATTCTTGGGCCGCAGTGACCTTAAGTTCGAGTCCGATGTTGAAGGTTACCGGGTCGAGCGCAGCGGCAAGCCCGCTAAACGATTGAGCGAGGGAGAAAAAACTGCAATCGCGTTCGTGTATTTTCTTGTGCAACTCGGCGATCAGGATTTCAACTTGAGCGAAGGCGTCGTGGTAATAGACGATCCAATTTCCAGTCTGGACGCATCGGCCATCTATCAGGCATTTTCGTTCCTGAAAAACGGCGTAAAGAATGCCAAACAAGTATTCATTCTCACTCATAACTTTGAGTTTCTTCGGCTACTGCTGAATTGGCACAATCAAAACAAAAAGGCTGCTCGGCACTATATGATCCGTTGCAACGATAACACCGACGCCCGCAACGCGATTATCATCCCGCTCGACCCTCTGCTTCGCGACTATTCTACTGAGTATCACTACTTATTTAAGCAGTTATACAGCTACACGTGCGATGGCACTATCGCTAATGCATACCATCTGCCCAATATCGCTCGCAAAGTGCTAGAGACGTTTCTCGAATTCTACACACCCTCCTCAAAAAGCTCGTATCGGAAGCTTGAGGGGGTGCATTTTGATGAACACAAAAAAACAGCAATTTACAAGTTTGTGAACGACCAGTCCCACCCAACCGGGAAAAGCTTCGACCCTTCTCTTGTAGCGGAAACCAAAAAGAATATTAGCTTTTTGTTAGAGATGATAGATACGTTGGCGCCCGTTCACTATCAGGGACTCAAGGCCCTGTGCACAACTTGATATCCTCAAATTCGCACGATGACATTTTGCATTCGCCCGAAATAAAACTGTTGTTTTCGATAATCACGACCCAGCAACGTATGAATAATTGAATGCTCTAGCCGTTCTTTCTTGCCAGCCGTTGCCGTTCCAAGTTAGCGCTGCAATATGAATGCAGTTGAAATCGAACAAGCCATATCGGAATTGGCCGAACAGCCCTTTGATGCTGCTGAATTTTCCTATCAATTTCTGGCTGCGTTCGGGAATAAAGCCACCACGATCAAGCAGCTGAAAAGCGGTAACAGCGACCAGAGCAATATGGATGGCGCGGTCTTACAGCGCAATCATATCCATATTGCAACTTGCGACACAGGCACGGTCGACGGCACGCTGAAAGCCCTGCGGGAAAGCCCGAAGACGCAATCTGCCAAGGCCAAATTCATTCTCGCCACAGATGGCGAGACTTTGCATGCCGAGGACTTGACCGGTGGCGAAACCGTGGACTGCGACTATGTTGATTTCCCGAACCATTTCGGCTTTTTCCTGCCGCTCGCGGGTATCACTACGGTCAAGCAGATCCGCGAAAGTTCCTTCGACATTTGAGCGACCAGCCGGCTCAATCGGCTGTATTTGACGCTGCTACAAGACAATCCAAATTGGGCCACCGCCGAGCGGCGCGTCAATATGAATCATTTCATGGCGCGGCTGATCTTCTGCTTTTTTGCCGAGGATATCCAAAAGGCGGCATTCGTGGATTTGGCAATGGCCGAGATGGTCTATCCATCGGCTAGTCGACATCCGTTAACTTGGATTCGATGTTGGCCCAGAGAATGCGGGGCAACTAGCATTTTTGGCTCGAGGCGAGGGTAGGGGGTTAGGGCCTGCTATCGGGTCAGACGTAAGATGCGGGGCAGCACAGCATCGGGATAGGTAATTCAGAAGAGAGTAATTCTTTCAGAACAGCAGAAAATTTGAATCATGAAGTTGAAAGGAAAAATTCCAGCTTCGTGGTTCGAAACCACTCAGCGCGGCAAAGCCGCAAAGGAAAGAATCTTATGAACTATACCATTCCAGTTAACCCATCCGACTACCAATGCGGTGTAAATGATATCTTGCTCGCAGTTGAAAACGAATTCTGTGCCTCCATTGCTACGCCATGCCCGGGGTTGAATACACTGGTTATGGGAGGCAGCAGACTGACCAAAGAAGCGGAATTCGACATTGCCGAATACTCTTTTGAACAGGACTGGAACATAATCTATGTCGCTATAGATAAGTCAAAATACAATTCCAAGCATCGGCTGGACGACATGAAAATCAGCTTTTTCGACGCAAGCGGATGGGGCGAAGCCACAGTGTATGATGACTGCAGAATTTGGAAAGAAGGAGCCTTGGCCCGTCTCGTGCTTCAAACTAGCGAACCGCTTGAGATGAATGTAAGAATAAACGGAGATGTCGAAATACGCGATGGCGAATGTTCCTACCACGAGCACGGGTTCGACCTCGCCCGCAAGGATCTAGGAAAGCGAACGACGCGGAAGCAGTTGTCGGTCCCGGTCATCGGCACGATCGGAGATGCCAATGTAATTTTTGATATACAGACCTTGCCTAAAGCCTGGGTCACCGATTGATCGGTTAAAACCGAAGCGGCAATCACAATAGTTCGCAAGACGCGAACACCTACAAATCAATACCCGAGTAATGAAAGGGTTATTGAATTAGGGGGTAGAGGGGAAAAGCGGAGGCCGAGCCCGGCCCCGTGGCTTCGCCATAACTGGGAGACAATTAAGAAACTGTAAAGAGCATGCAAGATAATTGCTGACAAGCTGCTCAGCAGCCACTGGGGGACGCAGAAAAAGGTCTGCGTCCCCCAGAGCGCCTGAGAGGCGCCTTTGTCCGCTTACGGCGGACGTGCCCGAAGTTCTATATATCGGGATTTTCCACTCTCCTCTTCATAATCATTTATTGGCTTAGGCATCGTGATCGACTGCAAGTCGTTTATAAATTTTACTATTTTCATTTTTCAGGACTCCATATGCCGACGCATGCGGCTATATTCTTTTTTCCCTTCAACCCGGGAATTTCAAATTTCCCGTTCTTCAATCAGTTCTTTTTGAAACTGCCGCTATCGCGCCGCAGAAAAGCGGACCTCAGTGAATGGTGCTCTTGGTGTCGGCATGGTATACTGACCGATTGTTGCCATTAATTCCCGGACGCGTTGAGTTCAGGCGATGGTAGCTTCTAGGAACGAGCGTCGACCTTGGGAATGACGTCATTTGGGCGCATTTCGCTCCGTCTGTAGTTGGGCCGATTGCGGACTGTCCGGTTCTGGATAGCCAGCCCAACTAGCGGACATTAAACGCGGAGCGATTGTAATGTCAGCTTCCGCCGCAATCCCGGCCACTCCTGAGGTGTTTGCGTCCGCTCGAAAGTGGACGCGATCTTCGTGCGTTCAAAGTGAGAAAAGTCCAAGACCCGCTACGATTTCATCCTTAGTCTGCTCGCTGATCTCCCGGCCCCGCTAGCCCAAACTTGATTGTTGACTTAATATCATCAAACGTAAACATGCTATTGTATGGATTCCATTGGAGAAATGTCGGTTTTCGCTGAGGTCGTGCTAACAGGAAGCTTCGTTGGCGCAGCGCGGCGGTTTGGACTTACCGCTTCTGGTGTAAGCAGAAAGATTAGCCGATTTGAGGAACGGCTTGGTGTCCGATTGTTTAACCGGACAACGAGAGCCTTGTCTCTAACTGAGGCCGGTGAGGCATTGTTCGAGCGCTGTGAGGGGATACTCCAATCTATCGATGACGCTGAGAGCGCAGTCCGCGACTTAAGTGGCAATCCAAGAGGAATATTGCGGGTCGCTGCATCCGATGCATTCTCAATGCACGTTATTGTCCCGTTCTTGAAAACCTTTTCTCAAAACTTTCCAGACCTTTCCATTACCCTGATGCAGGCTGATGGTGGGATTAATTTACTCGGCGAACGAATTGATGTCGCTATTCTTTTTGCGAAGCCTGACGAAAATTCATTCATTATCCGCAAGCTTATCGATGATCCTTGGGTCGTCTGCGCGTCTCCTGACTACCTAGAGCAACATGGCACGCCAGCTTTGCCCAGCGAGCTGTCTGAGCATCGCTGCCTAACCATACACGCAAGAGGCACCACAAATGACCAATGGAAATTTGGAACTGATGGCAAAATTGAGACGATATTTATCGAGAGCAATTTTTCAGGAATAGGCCTCACAGTTAAGAAAGCGGCATTGCAAGGAATGGGCGTCGCGCGTTTGGCGCATTTCCTGGTTAGCGATGATTTAGCCGCAGGACGGCTCAAGCCGCTGCTCATGAACAATGTCATTCAGGACGACCGTGCTATATTTGCTGTCTATCCAAACCGCCAACATTTACCTTCGAAATCACGGGTTTTTATCGATGGATTGTCGAACTATATCGAAAAAACATTGATTGTGCCTGCTCCCACAATGAAAACCGATGATACTAAATTGTGTCCGCAACCCGATAGCGCGACAAAATAAGCTTGTCGTAAAACCCGTCCGTCAGCTTGCTACAGATCCTTCACCCGAATTATGTTCAATCTGTAAATTCAGCAATATTGCCTTAACTGGTGGAAGAAGAAGTAAGCAAACTATGACCCCTGTTAAAATACCGATTATGAATGCGATTGCTTTGGCGATCCAGCTATCGAATGACAGGATTGCAACAAGGATTAACGGTGTGATCACAATCATTGTAAAGAAACCAACGAAAAAAGCTGGGCCGTCGGCGGTATCGGCAACTGTTAAATCTAATCCGCAGTTTGGGCAGCTATCGTAGAATTTTAGATAGGATCTGAATAAGCTTCCTTTTTCACATGCCCCGCACTTGAGCCTAATTCCTGATTTGATAAGCTCGCTAGTCTCATGTTGCATGCTTGTATCCTTATGAAATAACATATTTGCTGACGCCCCGTCATCGATCTGAGCATATTTGTAGGTCGCGGGATATCTCCAGCCGGTGGTAATATAGAGATGGAATTGGCCTGCACCTATATTGCAAGCAGCATGACATTAGTGACAAATAGTCATTAATATCCTGTCCAATAGCTTATGCCGCTACACTGGCCATCGAGCCCATAACTGGATAACAGATGAATCATTAGTGGGCATAGACTGTGATTGGATCAGGAAGCTTAGCCATCGAGAAACAGGCGGAAATCGGCCAATTGGCAATCGTCGATCCTGTCATCAAATCGAAATATTAAATTGGGCAAACTGTGACCATCAAAAACGTAAGCGATCATAATGAAAACTTGTTTGGTAGCATTTGGATGGTCGTTGGCATGGCCATTTTTGCGATAGAGGATGCATTTGTCAAAGCGGCGGCTGTTACACTACCGGTCGGTCAGATTCTCATCATGTTTGGCTTAGGCGGGGCGTTCATATTTGCCTGTGTGATCAAGCTCAACGATGATCCTCTCTTTGTCCGGGAAGTCGTTTCACGCTCTATGCTCGTCCGCGTTTTCTTTGAGGTCGTCGGGCGATTGTTCTACGTGCTAGCCATTGCTTTGATCCCACTGTCGGCCGCTACCGTGATCCTTCAGGCAACGCCGCTTGTTGTCGTGGCAGGGGCGGCATTGATCTTTGGTGAAAAGGTAGGATGGCGAAGATGGACGGCAATCATCCTTGGATTGATCGGGATCGTGATTATCGTCCAGCCAGGGACCGATAGCTTTTCCATGCTTTCAATTTTGGCTGTCGTGGGAATGATAGGGTTCGCGGGTCGCGATTTGGCTAGCCGCGCCGCGCCGGCATCGCTGAGCACGTGGATTCTCGGATTATACGGGTTTTTGTCGATCATTCTTGCCGGGGTTTTGGTGTCCGTTTGGCAAGCGACTTTATATGTCCAGCCTAACTTCGAAATGTCTCTCTATATATTGGGGGCAGTCCTCGCGGGCGTTTGTGCTTATTCGTGTCTGATGAAAGCAATGCGAACGGGTGAGGTCTCAGCCGTTACCCCGTTCAGATATACGCGGCTCCTTTTTGGTATTGCCCTTGGCATTGCGCTCTTTGGTGAACAGTTAAGCCATTCAATGATGGTTGGATCAGCATTGATTGTGATTTCGGGTCTGTTCATTCTCTGGCGAGGAAAACACGCTAAAAAATATGAAATTGATATCAACGGGCAACGAATTTCAGACCAATAACAAAAGGTGCCTAGGCCCGTTAGTATTTGGCGCAAACAGTCACCTTCGACCGATAAAGGAGCATCTGCCTTCACGCATTGTGGCTCTTAAAACAGACAGTCCGCTTTCCACCCAGAAGCGGACATCTCCATTATAGAAAAAACCCCGACGACCGGGGAGGTCGACGGGGCGTTGGAACGGCGGGTCGCGAATGTCGTTCCATCGTTGATACTAGCGCGCAGGCATCTGGTTGAATTGTATAAAATGGACTCGCGGGTCACCACCCAGTTATTGCCATTATGGTGCGACTGCATCGACTTCAGGCAATGACAGCTTCCAGGAACCAGCGTCAGCCTTCGGAATGACGACAATTGGGCGCGAAGCGGACATAAAGCCGGGCAGCTGCGAATGTCTCCAAAAAGGGGCGTTTGCCGACCAGCCGCTTTTATGTTCCATCCAATCAATTCTAATGACCGAAACTGGTGCGGAAGCTGACATTGCAATCGCTCTGCGTTTTTGTCCGCTAGTCGGACCAGCTGCACAGAACCGGACCGTCGGCAATCGGCCCAATCGCAGACGATCTGAAATGCGCCCAAGAACAGACCATTACTCAAAAATTGATTTTGACCAAAAGCCGACATTCAATTGCCATGCCCTCCATGCGTGTTGGCGTCGGTTAAACTTCGCTTGTTTGACAAATAATATTTCTCGAACCCGACGATGATAACGATGCCGACAAATGCGATGACTATAATCCACGGATCACTGTTGGCTTTCATCATCAGGAAAGCGCCGAGCACAACGACATCGAAAAATATCGCGCTCAGCAATACCCATCCTTGGGCTCCTACATCCTTACGTAAATATCTGAACACACCCCAGTGGATGACGATGTCCATCACCAGATAGAAAATCGCGCCAAGCGATGCGATACGGCCCAGATCAAAAAATGCGGCCAGCAAGCCTGCTGCTATGACGGTATAAACCAATGTATGCGTCTGAATGCCGCCAGGCATGCCAAAGTGACGGTGCGGAATAAGCTCCATATCGGTCAGCATCGCAAGCATGCGGGAGACCGCAAACACACTGGCAAGAAGTCCCGATGCCGTTGCAATAATGGCAATGGCAACGGTAAACCAAACACCATAGTCACCAAAGGCCGGGCGGGCCGCTTCAGCGAGCGCATAGTCCTTCGCCGCGGCAATTTCATCAATGCCAAGCGTCGAGCCGACCGCAAAGGCCACCGCCATATAGACGAGCAGACAGATCGCCAGCGAGATCATGATCGCACGACCTACGTTCTTTTCAGGATGGACAACTTCTCCGCCGCTGTTGGTAATTGTCGTAAAGCCCTTGAACGCAAGAATGGCGAGGGCAATCCCGGCGATAAATCCGGTCGGAGAGGCCGCGCTTTCTGGCGCACTTTGCGCAGATTCAAAGGTGAAACCAGCGGCCCAAAGTATCGCGAGAGAGAATATCAATATGCCGCCGATTTTGAGTATTGCAGTGACCGATGAAATCGACCCGATAATCTTGTTGCTTGCGATATTGACGAGAAAGGCAAAAATGATCAGGCCGATAGCGAGTATCGGCACCAAGATGGAATCGCGGCCAACGTCGAAGAGTTGCAATGTGTAAGTCCCGAACGTCCGGGCAACGAGGCTTTCATTGATGATCATCGAGAAGGCCATCATTAGCGCAGCGGCTCCCGTCACTGTCGCGGGTCCATAGGCCTTTTGCAGGATCATGGCGATGCCGCCAGCGGAAGGATATTTATTGGACACCTTGATATAGGTATAAGCGCTAAATCCGCTGATCACGGCGGCAATAAGGAAAGCCAGCGGGAATAATGGGCCGGATAATTCCGCAACCTGCCCGGTCAGAGCAAATATCCCCGCACCGATCATAACACCGGTGCCCATTGCCACTGTTCCCGCCAATGTCAGGCTGCCCGCTTTGTAGGACGAGGTTTTTTTACCGGTTTTCACAGCGCTCCCGTGGTCGTTCATCGCCATTCACTTCTAAATCGCGCTGCCCGGTCCGCAAAGCGGTTCATATGCGATACCGCTTCCGTTGTCAGAGGATGTTGTGTCGCATCCTCCCTGGGTGAAATAAGTTCTGCCAATGCACGAACTTTTTCATGGGTTTTATCTGGGCTTTCCGAAAGCAGAGCCAACACGATATTCTCCAGTGCAATAACGCGAACTCTAAGCTGGACGAGTTCGGCGTTACCTATGTGCGGATATTCCGATGTCCGGTTATCCTCTTCGGTTTGTGCGCCACCTTCATTGTCCCAGCGGGAAAGCGCACGATAAGGGTCCCGATATAGCTCGGCGTCTTTTTTATCAGTCATGGATCTTTCCTGTCTACTTGGGGCTGCCTTCTCGCGAACCAGAGTGTGATCGAAGGTATAACGATCCACATCACAATAGGGATCAGGCCGACATCTACAAACGGTATGACCGGCATAAGGTCGCTATAGCGCCAACCCCAATCCCAGTCGCGCGGCACCTTCGTCGCGAATATTTCGATGACTAGCGTGATTGTCAGACCCGTTCCCAAATAGACCCCCAACATCCAGATCTTTGGATCGAACATCCAGTATCTATTTCGTTTGAGCAAAGAGACGAGCGAATAGGCGACGAGCAGGATCCCGGCATCGCCGAAACTTGCTTGCGTGCAGCCCAATGTCCTCTCCCAATAGGTTGCCTGTCCGACATCAAAAAAGGGCATCTGCAGAAACTCCCAGATGAAGGAGGTCATAAAGCCGAAAATCGCGACGTGCACTTCAGGTTGCTTGTCAAAGTTCATGATACGACAACTCCGGTTTTGAATAGCGAAACAGGACCCGCTGCGGTCGGGAAACTGTGCAATGTAGGAAGTTGGGTCAAAATCATTTCAGCTTTTCCGCCTCGCGTCTGCGAAGCAGATAATATGCTGCGGGCACAACAAATAGCGAAAGCAAAGGCGCGCTCAGCATGCCGCCGACCATCGGAGCGGCAATCCGGCGCATCACTTCCGACCCGGCGCCTTCGCCGATGAGGATCGGGAAAAGGCCTGCCAAGATCACCGCTACGGTCATCGCCTTTGGCCGTATTCGCAGCAATGCGCCTTCACGCACTGCCTGTTTCACCTGCTCTGCGTCCGGCTTTTCGCCGCGCGCTTCCAGTGCCTGTTTCAGATAGATCAGCATCACCACGCCAAACTCTGCTGACACGCCGGCAAGCGCGATAAAACCAACCGCAGTTGCAATCGACTGGTTGAGGCCCATCGCATAGAGCAGCCATAATCCGCCGGTGAATGCGAATGGCAATGTTGCCATGATCAGCAACGCTTCATCAAAACGGCGGAAGGTCAGATAGAGCAGAAAGAAGATGATCGCCAAAGTGGCGGGCACGACCACCATCAGCCGATTGGTTGCGCGTTGCAGATACTCGAACTGCCCGGTATAAGCCACGCTAACACCCGGTGGCAGATCAACCTCCTTGCCAATGGCCGCTTGCAAATCTGCAACCACCGACACCAGATCGCGTCCCCTGGTATCGACGTATATCCAGGTTGATGGCCGCCCATTTTCACTGCGCAGCATCGGCGGACCGGAACTGATGTCAATGTCGGCGACCGTGCCCAAGGTAATCTGCTGCAAGGATGGCGTGAGAACCGGAAGATTTCGCAGGTTTTCCAGGCTATCACGTATCTCCCGCGGATAGCGGACGCTTATCGGATAGCGGGCGAGCCCTTCGACGGTTTCGCCAACATTCTTGCCCCCGATTGCGCTCGATACGACAGACTGGACATCGGAAATATTGAGTCCGTAACGGGCGGCAGCCGCGCGGTCGATATCAATGTCGATATAGCTTCCGCCGGTCAGTCTTTCCGCCAGGGCCGAACTGACACCTTCAACCTTTTTGGCAGCAGCCTCGATTTTCTGGGCGACCTTGTCAATTGCATCGAGATTATCACCCGACACCTTGATCCCGATCGGGCTTTTAATTCCCGTCGAGAGCATTTCGATACGGTTGCGGATCGGCGGAATCCAGAAATTGGCCAGTCCGGGAACCCTGACCGCTTTGTCGAGCTCCTCAATCAGCTTGTCCGACGTCATGCCCGCGCGCCATTCTTCCTTCGGCTTGAAATGGATGGTCGTCTCGAACATGGTTAGCGGAGCAGGATCAGTTGCTGTATCGGCGCGCCCAGCCTTACCGAACACTGTTTCCACTTCAGGCACCGATTTTATCAATCGGTTGGTCTGTTGAAGCAGTTCTGAGGCTTTCGCCGGAGATAGCCCCGGCAGGGCATTGGGCATGTAAAGCAAATCGCCTTCATCCATTTGCGGCATGAACTCGCCGCCAAGCTGGCTGATCGGCCAAGCGCTGGTAGCAAAGATGAGCAGCGCGATCACGAGCAGTTTTTTCGGGCTTTTGAGCGACCAGTCGAGTGCTGGCCTATAGATTTTCATGAGGAAGCGACTGATCGGATTTTTCTCTTCGGACGGTATTTTTCCGCGAATGAAATAGCCCATCAAAACCGGTATCAAGGTGATCGAGAGAATGGCAGCCCCCGCCATCGCGTAGGTTTTTGTGAATGCCAGTGGGGAGAATAGCCGTCCTTCTTGCCCTTCCAGGGTAAAGATCGGCAGGAATGAAAAGGTGATGATGAGCAGGCTGAGGAAAAGCGCCGGGCCAACTTCAACCGCTGCATCGACGATCAGCTGCCATCGCTTTTCGCCCGGCATTTCGGCGTCCGGGTTGTCATTCTGCCATTTTTCAAGATGCTTGTGCGCATTCTCAATCATGACAATGGCGGCATCGACCATCGCGCCAATGGCAATGGCAATTCCGCCAAGCGACATGATATTAGCGTTAATCCCCTGAAAGCGCATGACCAGAAATGCGATCAATATACCAAGCGGTAGGGTTAGAATAGCCACGAGCGCAGAGCGCGCGTGCCAAAGGAACAATGCGCACACAATTGCAACGACGATAAATTCTTCGAGCAATTTCGTGGTGAGATTATCGACCGCCTTGTCGATCAGTTCGGAACGGTCATAGGTCGTCACAACCTCGACTCCGGGCGGCAGGCTCTGCTTGAGCGTCGCAAGCTTCGCTTTCACCCCGGCAATAGTCTCGCGGGCGTTTTTACCGGAGCGCAAGATGATGACGCCGCCAGCCACTTCGCCTTCACCGTTCAGTTCTGCTATCCCGCGTCTGATTTCGGGGCCTATTTGAATCCGCGCAATATCACCCAAGGTGACGGGAATACCGCCGCGCGCGGTTTTTAAGGGAATGGCCCGGAAATCATTTAGATTTTCCAGATAGCCGTTGGCCCTCACGATATATTCGCGTTCGGCCAGTTCCACGATCGAACCGCCGACTTCCTGATTTGCGTTCTGGATCGCCTTGATCACGCTGTCTTGGTCAATCCCCAGAGACACCATCCGGTCAGGATCAAGCACAACCTGATATTGTTTCACCATACCGCCAATGGACGCGACTTCCGCAACGCCGGGAATGGTCTGCAATTCATAGCGGAGGAACCAGTCCTGCAACGAGCGAAGCTGGGACAGGTCATTGCGCCCGGTTCGGTCGACAAGGGCATATTCATAGATCCAGCCGACACCGGTTGCGTCTGGCCCCAGCGTCGGGACAACGCCGGTCGGCAGATCGGCTTGAACCTGATTGAGATATTCCAGAACCCGCGAACGTGCCCAATAGAGATCGGTGCTGTCATCAAACAGCACATAGACATAGCTGTCTCCATTGAATGAATAGCCGCGCACCGCGCGTGACCCCGGAACCGACAGCATTGTGGTTGTGATGGGATAGGTAACCTGATTTTCGACGATCTGCGGAGCCTGTCCGGGATAGGGGGTGCGAATAATGACCTGCACATCGGAAAGGTCCGGCAGGGCATCGACCGGCATGGTTCTGACGGCCCAGATACCCGACGCCAGCAATGCCGCCATTATGAGCAGGACAAATATGCGCGCATTTACGCTGAGCCGTATGACCTTTTCGATCATTGGTTGGCCTCTGCGCGGCTAATGCTGGTGATGGTTGATCCGGTTTCCATTTGCATGAAGCGGAAGGTCACGCGGTCGCCTTTTTTAAAGCCGCGCAACAAACCCGGTTTGGCGAGTTTGAAGTCCATCGTCATGGCTGGCCATTTGAGGGCAGGCACGGGTTCGTGCGACAAGGTGACCGCGCCGCTTGTGATCGCTTCAATTCTGCCGGATGTTTGATAGCCGGACATTTTCTTGGGCGCGCTTTTCTGCTCACCCTCAATCGGACGCACTTTGATCCCTGAAAGGCTCGCTTCTGAATCGACCAGAAACTGGCCAGAAACAATTACTTTTTCACCTGGTAATAGGCCGGCCAATATTTCCGTCTGTCCGCCGCCTTCGCGGCCTATTTTGACCTCTGCCGGGCGATAGCGACCCTTGCCATTCGCTAGCATTACCAAGTTGCGCGTTCCGGTTGCGATAATCGCTTCGGTGGGGACCAGAATAGCAGGACTGCCCGTGTCACCCATATCTACGGTAGCGAACATGCCGGGACGAAGTCGTCCGCCTTTATTGGCTAGTTCGATCCGTCCGGTGAGCGTTCTGCTGCCGCTTTCGACGGAAGGCAAAATCGCAATGACTTTGCCCGCAAACTCCATATCGGGGAAGCTTTGCAGTTCAGCAACGGCGCGCTGCCCTACCCGTATTTCCGAGGCCCTTGCTTCGGGAATGGCAACATTCAGCCATACGGTATTCAGTCCGTTAATCTGTGCCAGCGGCTGGCCTTCAGCCAAGGTCATACCTTCTCTTACGCTCAGGCTTTCGATCACCCCGCCGATGGGCGCGGACACCGTGTAAACGCTTTGCTGCCTTCCACTTCGCTCTACCCGGCGGATCAGATCGTCTGGCATGCCCAGCAGCCGCATCCGTTCCTTTGCCGCTGTGGCAAAGTGGTCATTGCCGCTTCGTGCTAGCGCAAGATATTCTGCCTGTGCGCCGCCCCAGTCGGGCACCAATATGTCAGCCAAGGGAGCTCCAGCGGGCACAATGTCGCTGGGAGCACGGCGATAGGTGCGCTGGACAAATCCGCCCGACCTGGCCTGAACAATGGCGATATCGCGTTCGTTAAACTCGATTGTTCCCGTTACACGGAGCTTGGACTCAATTTTTCCAACCAACGCCTCAGCGGTGCGGATACCCAGATTTTGCGCAATATCCGGAGAAATGGTGATCCCCGGCTCGCTGGCATTCCCATCACTGGCTTCGCCAGCATATTTGGGAACAAGCTGCATATCCATGAACGGAGACTTGCCCGGTGCGTCAAATTTTTGCTGGGGAAACATCGGATCATAATAATAGAGGATATCCCCGTCGCCCTGCGTAGTCGCGGTTTTACTGCTATCGCCCGCCCCGCCAGTGCCGAGCCAATATCCGCCACCGCCCGCGGCCAGAACCGTAGCAAGAACAAGCACGCGCCATTTATTGTCTTGGATGGATGTCAGCGTCATGGCTGGTTCCTCTCATAAGTATATTTGATGCGAACTGTGTCGCGAACCAACGTGGCTTCCCGGTCGAGCAGATCGATTTCCGCCTCTGCGAAGGTCACGGCTGCATTGAGCGCCGTGTCCAGATCAACGCGGCCGGCGCCGTAGCTAACCCGTTCCAGTTCAGCCTGTTTTTTGGCCAAGGGTAAAAGTGTGTTTTTGGACCGTTCCCAGTTTTCCCGGTAAGACCGGTTTGCAGCGAGATCGCTGGAGAGCTCTGCGTGCAATTGCCTTTCCAGATCATTGGCTTCCAGCCGGGCTGCGCTGGCTTCCAAAATTCGCGCGTCGATGATCGGGTTTTGCCGCTTTTTTGCAAATAACGGTAGATCGATCGTTACACCAACCGAGACATATTCGCCATATTCCGGCCGGCGATGCACATAAGAGGCATTCACACTGAAGTCGGGTCGCTTGTTCGCCCGCGCCAGTTCCACGTCGGCGTCGGCCCGTTCGACTTTCGCATCCTGAATGTCCAGAATGGGTAGCTCCTTGATCGTGCTGACAAGAGCATCCCGGTCAATGGTGAATTCAGGGAGCGTCCCTTCGGTTTCGGGGCTTTCGACGCCGGTCCACCGAGCGAGCATTGCCCGTGCCTTTTCAATATCAGCGGCACGCAGCGAGCGCCGGTCAGCTAGTTTCGCGATCAGCCGTTCCGGCTCGAACGCTTGAGCTGGACGTGTGGTCCCTGATTCAAGGCGCGCGCCAACCGTTGCCGACACTTCATTGAGGCTTTGCTGCAAAACTTCCAGTATTTGGAGCCGCCGCTGGGCGTAATAGAGATCGATCCAGGAAAGCGCAGAATAAAGCTGCACATCCTGAACCAAAGTTTCCTTATTGGCTCTAGCCACTGTTATGTCCGCCATCGCCTGACCTGCCCGGGCGCGTCTTTTTGCGCCATTGGGAATATCCTGGCTGATACCGATCCTTTGCCTGGGAAATCCGTCACGACCCGGCCGCGGAGAAATCTCGAATGGGCCAGCAATTCTCCGATCCATTATGTCGACGCTGAGTTTCGGATCTGGAAGTTGATCGGCCGCAATCGCGGCGCTCTGCGCCGCTTCAACAACGAGCGACCGGGCCTCTATTGCTGGCGTCGCTGTCTCTGCCAGTTCGACCGCTTCTGCGAACGTGAGTGGTTCGGCTTGAAGGGAAAAGACGGGGACATATAGCGCTAAGGCCGGCAATGCCAACAATGGGCGCCGGGATCTTGCCTGGCGGGTTTTCGGTCGATATTTCATTATGCTTGCTCACTAAAATAGTAGGGCGAACATGCCGTCATCGGTGGCGGCAATTTTTAACCTTGGAGGTTAGATGTTCGAAAGTTTGCGGGCTTGCTTCTCGCCGGTATGCCAGAGCAATTTCACAGAAATCGGACAGAGATCGCAAGAATATCGTCACCCTAAAAAAGGCGGTATTCGCGATCTGCGTTCAAGCAATAATGGGAGGCTTTATCTCGGGAATGCTATGCATGCCAGTTGGGTTTCCAAACAGACGGCGCGTGTGGGACATAGCTTTAACGGCGATTGTTTCGGCGAAAGCTGGGCTAGCTAGAAAAGTCGTAGTTGTCTGAGAACATTGCAGCATCGCCGCGCAATCTGACCCACAACAATCCTTGGATTCATTGCCGTTTGTGGACGTTTCATTCATACCCGGTTCGCTGCAATGGGACATTTCCACACTACCAGCATCGCTTTTCGCTAGGGATAGGCAGGACATCGGACTGGCGATTCCCTGTCCAGCTAAGGCAAGTCCAAGAAGAACGAATAGAAAGAGCTGTTTAAACACGAACCGAGTGTCCGGTGTTTTCCGATCCCCGTCAACCCAATCTTTGACCGAGATGATGGCGGTGAGGCAAGTCTTTGCGCCACTGTCCCACGGTAATGTGAATTGCCCACTTTCGCGATACTGAAGCCACATTGACAATGCCCTTTCTAGGCGAATAACCGGAATAACCTATTACCTTACAGAACCTTGTTGTTCGCGGACCTACGCCAACCTCGTGCGGTTCATCAGCACAGGCTCGCTGCATCCACACCTTGACTGGCCAACATTTCGTTCACATTTGCTGCAATCACACCGTAACTGACATTTCCGAACAGCTTCTGGCGGCCTTCGTTGATCACATATGTTGGACTGCCCTCGATCCCGTGTAGCTGAGCAAGGTCATAATCCTTTGTGAGCTTTGCAATGGCTTCACCGGTTTTGAATTTATTCAATATATTGTCAAAATCGACATGCAAGAGCCCTGCTATTTCTCGTTGCACATCCCAATCCGAGACATCCTCTGCTCTTGTAAAAAAGGCAGAGCGCAGTTCCCGCGCGGCGAGGATGGATGGTCGTTCAGCAACAGGGGCTTTGGATATGAAGCCCTCTTGCTCGATCAATTCCACCGCCTTGATGAACAGATGTGGGCTCGCCGATGAGCGCGGCCGTGTCTTTGCCCAGGTATCGCTGTGAATCGGCAAATTCTCGAATTTCCCGGCGATGCCTTGGACATGGTTCGCATAACCATCAAAACCGCCCCGGTCTGTCCATTGAGACGCGATTTTTGTCCATGTATCCGGGAATACAGAGCAGAAATGGATGTTGATAGTTATCCGATCACCAAACTCTGCTGTAAGCCGATCAAAATTGCTCTGGGAGGCATAGGCCCATACGCAAAGTATATCTGAAAAATGGTCAATTTGAGCGGTTGGCATTGCGACTGTCTTTCTGAAAGGCTGATAACCACCAGCCGCTATTACCAATGTGCAACGGGAAGCTCGGCGGCAAACTATTCAATGCGGGAATAGTGCATAGAAAGTGGGAAGAACCCGGCTTGTTCACTAGCTTGGCTTCTTCCCGCTTAATTGACCGCGGTCCTTTGCGCTATTTTTTTGGCGGCATCATCAGTTCCTGCTGCATCATCAGGCTTTCCATCATCTCATGCATCATACCCATATGCTGCTTCATTTTCTCCATATGTGCTGGGTCCATCTTCATCATGCCACCCTCGGCGATCTTGGCCTTCATTTTTTCTTTATGTGCCGGGTCCATCGCCATTGGCTTCTTTCCCTGTGCCATCATACCGCCTTCGGCCATCTTGGCCTTCATAGACGCCATATGGGCTTTCATCATGGCCATGTTTTCGGTCATGAGCTTTTCTCGCTCTGCAGGCGTCTTGGCGTTCTGGGCTCGCTCCATCATCTGTTGATGCGCGGAATGATCGCCCATCGGCATGGCATGACTCTGCATGGCGGGCTTCGGTTCCGGGGGCGCTGCGTAGGCCGCACAGCCGGTCAGCATGGTGAAAACAGCGACGGTGGCAAGGTAGGGAGTTCTCATGTATAATTTCCTTTTTGTGTAGTTGCCCTCATGGAGGACGAAATCGGCGGCGCGACATTATATTTTCACCAGTAAATACTGGGGTCAGAGGAATTATTCGCTCGAACTTCTGCTCGTCAATCAGCGCGTTTGATCATGTATTATGGTTTGGATTACAGGCGACATCTCGCATGATTGGCACCTCGATCCGTCGTCGCTAAGCAAGCAAGCGATTATAGGTAGCGGTAATCGCCCAGACGAATAGCCCGGAGAAAACACTCCACGTGACAAGCCCGACAAAAAAGCCTGTCCAATGCAATGACCAGCCCATACCCTCAAAATTCGAGTGGACCATATGACCGCTCATTTGCATCATACCGCCAGGGGCCAAGATGACAAAAAGACTGCATAATATCCACGCAACTCCGAAGATAATTGCAGTGGCTAAACCAAGCTTAATGGCATCGAACTTCATTTCGCTCTCCTGATTGAAAACCAGCCGCCCCGAAAATCGGAGACATCTTGCAACCAGTTACCAACTGACAATAACAGGCCATCCCTTCTACGCTCATAGGTAATATTACTGAGCCAGCGCTTTGCGGCGCAAGCGCAAGGCGTTAGCGATTACCGAAACAGACGATAGGCTCATCGCCGCCGCCGCGATCATCGGGCTGAGTAAGATGCCGAACCACGGATAGAGAATGCCTGCCGCAACCGGCACACCAAGCCCGTTATAGATAAACGCAAAGAACAAGTTCTGTCGGATATTACCCATTGTTAGCTGACTGAGGTGGCGTGCCTTGGCTATGCCACCCAAATCACCCTTGACCAGCGTGATACCCGCGCTTTCCATCGCCACATCGGTGCCAGTGCCCATCGCAATTCCCACATCGGCCTTGGCGAGAGCGGGAGCGTCATTGATGCCGTCTCCTGCCATTGCGACTATTTTACCCGCCGCTTGAAGCTCGCTGATGACCCGGTGTTTGTCTTCGGGTGACACATTGGCGTGGATTTCATCGATCCCTATCATCTTGCCAACGGCTTGCGCGGTGGCTTCGGCATCTCCGGTTAACATGACCACGCGGATATTGGCTTTGTGCAGCGCTTTGATCGCTTCTGCCGTGGTCGGTTTGATCGGATCGGCGACACCGATAAGACCCGCCGGTTTGCCATCGACGGCCACAAACATAACGGTTTGCCCTTGTGATCGGCCGTCCTGCGCCTTGGCAATCAGGTCCGCGCTCTCGGCACCGAGCCGGTCCATCATTTTTTCATTGCCGATGGCGACGCGCTTACCGCGTGCGCTGGCTTCAACCCCTTCGCCGGTCACCGACTGAAAATCGGTTGCCGCATCAAACGAAAGCCCCTTTTCCTTTGCGCCGGTTACAATTGCGGCTGCCAGCGGATGTTCACTCGCCATTTCGATTGCGGCCACAAGCGCAAGCATTTCGTCGCTGTCAAAACCCTTTTCCGGTTCGACCGAAACCAGTTTAGGCTTGCCCTCGGTGAGCGTGCCGGTTTTATCGACCACGATTGTGTCAATCTTCTCGAGAGTTTCGAGCGCCTCGGCATTTTTGATCAAAATACCGTTTTGCGCGCCCTTGCCGGTGCCAACCATGATCGACATCGGCGTGGCAAGGCCAAGCGCACAAGGACAAGCGATGATAAGGACCGCGACCGCGTTGACTAAGCCATAGGCCAGCGCCGGTTCTGGCCCCCAAATGGACCATATAATGAAAGTGGCAATAGCGATCAGAACCACCGCGGGCACAAACAGGCCAGCAACCGTATCAGCCAGTTTCTGGATAGGAGCACGGCTGCGCTGTGCTTCGGCGACCATCTGGACGATCTTGGCGAGAAGCGTATCCTTACCAACGCGTTCGGCGGTCATGATAAAGCTGCCAGTCTGGTTGACCGTGCCGCCGGTGACAACATCACCTTCAGCTTTCGCAACCGGTATTGGTTCCCCCGTAATCATTGATTGATCAATCGTGCTGGACCCCTTGGCAATGGTGCCATCAACGGGAACTTTATCGCCCGGACGGACGCGCAAGCTGTCGCCGCTCTGCACCAGGTCGAGAGATATTTCCTCTTCCGAGCCATCCGCGCCAACGCGCAGCGCAACTGGCGGTGCCAGTTCAAGCAACGCGCGCAACGCACTTGATGTCTGTCCGCGCGCTTTCAGTTCCAACACTTGCCCCAATAACACCAGGGTCGTGATGACAGCCGCTGCTTCGTAATAGACAGCCACGCCCCCATCATGGCCGCGGAATGCTGCCGGGAAAATGCTAGGAAACAGCGTCGCAACCAGACTGAAGCCATAGGCAACTGCCACGCCTAGACCAATCAGCGTGAACATATTGAGGTTCATGGTTTTAAGCGAATTCACGCCGCGCACAAAGAACGGCCACGCGCCCCACAGAACTACTGGCGATGCCAGCAAAAGCTGCAACCATTGCGATACTCCCGGCTCAAATAAACCTTCAAACGGCCTGCCCGGAATAAGGTCGCCCATCGCGTAAATAAAAAGCGGGATGGAAAACAACGCACTGACCCAGAAGCGCTTGCGCATATCGAGATATTCGGGATCGGGGCCAGTATCGAGACTAAAGGTCTCGGGTTCAAGTGCCATCCCACAGATCGGACAGGAACCCGGTCCTTCTTGCCTAATTTCTGGATGCATCGGGCAGGTGTAGATCGTGCCCGCTGGAACATTTTCTGATACTTCGCGGTGCTTTCCAGTGAGGTAATGCGCTGGGTCGGCGATAAATTTGGTTTTGCATCCGGCTGAACAGAAATGATAATCCCGAGCCGCATGATGCGCATGATGCTCGCTCTTGCTCGGATCAACATCCATACCGCATACGGGGTCTTTTACAGTCCCTACAGCAGTCTCTTTGTCTTTGCAGCAGCACGATTTGGCGGTCTCACTATCATTCTCAGACATGATCAGCACCTGCAACCTTGCGGCCTATCCACGCGCGCAGCGGGATAACCAACAATGCAATATACCATCCATAGAGAAAGCTACCGACCGCGCCTGCAAGAAAACCTTGCAAAGTCAGCCACTCAAATCCGGGCAGCAACGGCGCCCAAGACTCATGCATATGCATTGACTGCGGCGCTAAAAGACCAAAGCCAATGCAGATGAGGTAGCTGAAAAGCAAAAACAGGCTCAGGGTCCAGCCCCATATGAGGATTTGTTTGCGGTTTGAAACATGCGTCATTTCTAGCTCCTCTTGATCATTAACAAAATATACTATAGGGGGGTATAGTAGTAAGGCGGCGAAGTGTCAAGGTTGATGCCGCCGCTTCTTTAGATTGATCACGCTCCAAAATTTGGCATAAGGGCATCATGACAGACAAATTCACCAAAGAAATCGTGCGCATGCGAAAGATCGAGGGTCAGGCGCGCGGAATAGCTAAAATGATGGAAGATGATCGCTATTGTATCGATATCCTCCAGCAATTCTCCGCGATGGAAGCCGCCCTGCGCTCTACCAAAATGAAAATTCTGGAAATCCATACCAATCATTGCGTCGAGGAAGCTTTGACCTCGGGCAGCAAAGCTGACCAGAAAGAGAAAGTTGCGGAATTGGTGAACCTGTTCGGCAAGATGGGGAAATAGTCTGGCCGAAGAATCGTAAAGCGGAGCTCCGAGCCAGACTATTCTCTTATTCAGGCGCGTCTTTTTTGGGCTCCATCATGCTATGATCCATCTTCGAATGGTCCATCTTCGGATCCATAGCTGGTTGCGCTTTGTCACTCGCATCCGGGGCTGACATTTTAGAGTGATCCATTTTGCTGTGGTCCATCTTCGAGTGATCCATCATCTGGCAGGACATTTTGCCATCGGCACCCTTCATCATCATGCCCGGCATTTTCATACCGTCTTTCATCATTTCGCATTTCTGCATCGCAGGCGCGCCGGCTTTCGGTGCCGTATGGTCATGAGCCAATACCGCCCCGCCAGACGTCAGAGCCATGGCTCCCAAAAATAGTGTAAGCTTTTTCATGATATTTCCTTTCTTGGTTTAAATTTCAATTGTAACTAGCGAAAACGCGTTGGCCGCTGTCGCCAAACGCTATAACTTGATAAGGCTGGGTTTGGTTTTGATATTCCATTCCAGGCGAGCCGACCGGCATTCCAGCGACGGCAAGGCCCTTCACTCCAGTAGGTTTTTCCCGCAGTAATTTGGCAATAGCATCGGCGGGCACATGCCCTTCGATAACATATCCCTCAACAATCATGGTATGACAGGATCGCAACGTTTCCGGCACTGCGTTCGCGTCTTTGACAGCGCTCATATTTAGGCTGTTCCGTGTTTCCACATCCTGTTTCATATTCGTTTCAATATGCTCGGCCCATTTTTCGCAGCAGCCGCAGCCCGGGTCGCGGAACATCACAAGCGGGGCAGCTTGAGCGGCGCTGGTGCAGGCAGCGAGCAAGCCAAAGAGCACCGATGCCAAAAGCGGGTTTTTCTTCAGTTTGCGGATGTGATTGAACATCTATCTTTCCTTCGGGTAATAACGAGCCATCTGCTCGATTTGGAGCTTGGCGTGTTTAGAAATTCATATGATTCATGCCGCCATGCATGAATGTGCCGCCCAGAAACGCTTGAATCAGCACGCCGATCGTCAATAGGCCCAGCAAGACGGCGAACAGTATTTCTTCGCTGCGATTGTGGTGAAAACGGCGTAGCCCGGCCCATGCCAACAGCACCGATCCGATTGCGACGGTCATTCCTAGATAGCGATGCGTGGTGAGGATCAGGTTGCGGTCATAAAGATAGAAACCACCAGCAAACCAGCCAAAAAACGCTGCGGCTACTGCGCCCAGGGCACCAATGACGAGCATAATTCGCGCTGCCGAACGCCAGTCAGGCTTACCGCGCGCAACACCAAACGCTTCGGCTGCAAACGCGGCAACAATCATGGCAATTGGAAAATGGATGACAACCGTATGAAGTTTGCCCAGCCAGATGAACAGGCGCTCACCAAAGCTCTTATTACTATTATCTGCCGCTTCGCTATGATCCATCATGCCTCCATGGCCGTCACCCATACCTTCTAAGTGGTTGCCTTCCGGCGCCACGGGGGCTGATCCATCGGGTATCATCGGCATCGTGCCATCATCCATCATATCCTGCATATCGGCGTTCTGCGCAGCTTCACCGGCTCCGTTAGCTTTTTCATGATGGTCTGCGCCAGTTCCCGGACCAGCGCCCATCTCGGTCGGATCGCCGTGCGCAAGAGCAGGAACGCTGAGCGAACTGAGACCAATTGCAATGCACATCATAAATTTGCGAAACTTCTTAATTGGCATCTCAGCCCTTCCTGTAAAAAATTTGAGGTCGCGCATTGCCGTGTCCTTGATGACCGCTAACCAATAATACGCAGCGATAATGGCCACCCCTCAAAAATAATTTCGAGGGCAAAGCTGTCCAGCATGCGTATAAAGAACAGAAACGACGAAATGGGATAATATCAATGCCGCTATCTGACACTAAACTTGATGCGATGCTTGCAAGCTTGCGGGCCGATCAATCAACCGAGGCGCTGGCAAGCGATGATGGTTTCCACAATGATGTCTGGCTCCGTGTCGGCGAAATGAATAGCAGCCGGCTTTCGCGCCAGAAAAGTCTACTGGCGGCGCTGATGTTCGTGACCGCGCTGGGCGCTGGGTTTGGAACGGCCGATCAGCCTGCGCTGGCGATGAACCAAACCAGCCCTTTGATTGGCGGTGCGGATTACTCGCCCGCCAACCTTCTTCACGTTTCACAGTGACGGTGATGAGCATATGAAATTCGGACCAATACAAATTATCCTTCTCGTCCTGCTGGCGCTTGGCGCAGGCTGGATCGGTTCCCTCGGTGCCAAACACTGGAGCCAAAGCGACGACCAAAATGTTGGGGTCCACAGCTTCGTTCACGAAGAGCTTGATCTTGATAAGGCACAAGAGAAGCAGCTTGCAGAGCTGGAAAGTGATTTCGGGATCAGGCGGCAGGCACTGGACCTCGCGCTGCGATCGGCCAATGCCGATCTTGCCGCTGCCATCGAAGAAGAACATCAATACGGCCCCAAGGTTTCTACCGCGATTGAAGCGGTGCATGTTCAAATGGGATTGTTACAAAAAGTCACTGTCGAACATCTCTTCAAGATGCGCGCTTTGTTAAATCCCGACCAGCAAAGGGCGTTTGACGAGCGGGTATCAAACTCGCTGACCGCAGGGTATTAAGTGCAAAAGTCGCAGTCTGACGCGCAAGTTCCGGAAAATGCGCTCATCGCAGAGGCTGCAAAAGGTAGCAAAACTGCATTCAACCGTGTGATGAACCAGCAAGCGCCCCGGCTGCAAAATATCGCCCTGAGAATGATGGGCAACAGTTCAGATGCCGAAGATGCCGTTCAGGAGGCGCTGGCAGCTGCTTGGTTCAAGCTCGCCAGCTTTGATTTGTCGCGACCCATTTCTCCGTGGCTCACCCGGATTACAGTCAATAAATGCCGCGATCTTTTGCGTAAACGTCGGATCAGGCAGTTTTTTGAATTTCACAGCGACAATGAAGCTGGCATGATAGTAGCTGACGATGCACCTGACCCAAGTGCAGAATTGCAGGCGCGTCAGGCGCTTGAAGTCATGCAAAAAGAGATCACTCGCTTGCCAGCGACATTGCGTGAGCCGTTTGTTCTGGTCACTTTTGGCGAGAATAGCCAAGCCGAGGCGGCGCATATTCTCGGAATATCTGAGAAAGCCGTCGAAACGCGAATTTACCGTGCCCGCAATCGCCTGCGAGAAATTTCTGAAAAATTTGAGGGGTGAAGGAGTCTCCTCCGTATTGAGAAGCATATCGGTTTAGTAATCAGGATCACATATGCTTTCTCTTCCCCGTCGCCGCTTCCTTTCATCTGCTCTGCTTGCTGGCGGCGCGGTCGGATTTTCCTCTTCCATGCCTGCTTGGGCACGCGGAGCAATGGCAGGTTCGGTGCGTAAGGGCATTGACGAAGTTTCAGGCTCAAGCATTGATCTTGCCATCGGACGCGGTCAATTTTCAACGGGCGGACGCAGCGGTCATGCAATCGCGGTGAACGGCACCGTGCCGGGGCCGCTGGTAAGGTTACGCGAGGGGCAGGATGTCCGACTGAATGTTACCAACAACCTCGATGAGGATAGCTCAATTCACTGGCACGGCATATTGCTTCCCTTCCAGTTTGATGGTGTTCCGGGCGTGTCCTTTCCCGGTATCAAGCCCGGCGAGACCTTCACAGCGCCCTTCAAGGTGCGCCAGAGCGGCACCTATTGGTGGCACAGCCATTCGGGGCTGCAGGAACAGATGGGGCATTATGGCCCAATCATCGTCGATCCTGCAGGGTCAGACCCGGTAGCTTTTGATCGCGAATATATCATCCTTCTCAGCGAATTTACGCCGATGCACCCACATGTCATCATGAAGAAGCTGAAACATGCTGATGGCTATTTTGACTATCAGAAAACCACTGCCACTGATGATCGCAAATTGAGCGGCAAAGAACGCCGAATGTGGGGCAAAATGCGGATGTCACCCACCGACATACTTGATGTGTCGGCGGCAACTTATACTTATCTTATCAACGGGCACGGCCCTGCCGATAATCTAGAACTGCTTTTCAACCCTGGAGAAAGGGTGCGGCTTAGGATTATCAATGGCAGCGCAATGACCTTCTTTAATCTGCGGATCCCAGGCCTGCCGATGACGGTGGTGCAGGCCGATGGCCAAAATGTCATGCCAGTAGAAACCGATGAATTACAGATCGGGGTTGCAGAAACCTATGACGTCGTTGTCCAGCCAACCGCGGACAAGGCCTTCACCTTCGTAGCAGAATCTATGGACCGCTCGGGCATGGGCGTTGCTACCTTGGTTCCCCGTGCAGGAATGCGCGCCGAAGTCCCGGCCCTGCGCGATCCGCCAATACTGACGATGGCTGACATGGGGATGGCGGGCATGGATCATGGAGCATCGGGTGGTGCGCCAGCAAGCGGCATGGACCATTCGCAAATGGATCACAGCAAGATGAGCGCTGATGAGATGGCCAAGATGGATATGCCCGGGATGGATATGAGCGGCGGTGATGGCATGGCCGGTGTGGACATGAGCGGTATGAAAATGCGCGACACGTCGATGCTGCCGTCCGATGTAAAAGTCGGTCCTGGCCTAGACATGGTTTCAATGAATGCGGCGGACCGCATGGGCGATCCCGGAATCGGACTCGACAAAGTCGATCACCGTGTCCTCAATTACAAGCAGCTCGCGGCTCTGATCCCGAGCACGGACCACCGCAAGGCCTCGCGCAACATGGAAATCCATCTAACCGGCAGCATGGAACGCTATATGTGGTCGTTCGACGGCCAGAAATTCTCAGCCGTCTCCGATGAACCAATCCGCTTCGCCTATAATGAGCGCGTTCGGGTGAAACTCGTCAACGACACGATGATGGCGCACCCGATCCATCTGCACGGACATTTCTTTGAACTGGTCAATGGTCAAAAGAACCAACCGCTCAAGCATACCGTGATTGTTCAACCGGGCGGCAGCGCCAGTTTTGACCTGACCGCCGATGAACCGGGCGACTGGGCGTTTCACTGTCATTTGCTTTATCACATGCACGCAGGGATGTTCCAGATTGTCACGGTTGCCTCACAATCGGGAGCGGACGCATGAAATCGCTGATAATCATTCTCGCGGTCGGTGTATCCGCACCTGCAATGGCGCAACATCAAGGCCATGACATGAGCATGCCAGGGATGACAATGCCCGCGCCAAAAGCAAAGCCCGAACCAAAGCCAACGCTAAAACCCAAGCCTGCGTCTGTTGCGCCGAAGCCCGCGCTTGCCAAACCACAAGCCAAGGCTGCGCCAAAAGCCAAGCCTGCAAAAATTCAGCCCGGCCCTCCCAACACGGTCCCCACCGAAGCGCCAATGGTGATGGACCATGGTAGCATGGATCATAGTCAAATGGACGAGCAGCCAGCGATGGCGGATATGGATCATTCGACAATGGATCATGGCCAGATGGATCATGAAGCTATGGATATGCCAGGTAATGACATGGCCGATATGACGGCGCCCATGGCTGACGAAACACCTCCTCCCGAAGCTGGTAGAGGGCCTGCGCGTGCTGCCGATGCGATATGGGGAGCTGACGCTATGAGCGGCTCCAGGAAGCAGCTGGCGGCGGAAAATGGCGGCATGAAAACGCTTTGGGTGATGGCTGATCGCGCTGAATATCGTGTGCGAGATGGCAAGAACGGCTACTTGTGGGACGGTCAGGGCTATTATGGCGGCGATATCGACAAATTCTGGTTCAAGAGCGAAGGCGAAGGCAATTTCGGCGAAAAGATAGAAAGCGCAGAGGTGCAGGCGCTATGGAGCCATGCCATTGCACCATTTTTCGATTTGCAAGCGGGCGTGAGGCAGGATTTTGCGCCGCGCGACCGGACCTATGCAGTTATTGGAATACAGGGTCTTGCGCCTTACCTGTTCGAAATCGATGGGGCAGCATTTTTGTCTGACCGGGGCGATTTGACTGCGCGCTTCGAGGCTGAATATGACCAGCGCATAACGCAGCGACTGATCCTGCAACCCCGCGCAGAACTCAATCTTGCGGCGCAGGATGTTCCTGAATTGGGGATTGGCGCGGGGATCGATGCTGCTGAACTGGGAATACGCTTACGATATGAATTTGCCCGCGAGTTTGCGCCCTATATCGGCATCGAACAGGAATGGAAAGTTGGGCAAAGCGCCAGATACGCGCGGGCGGGCGGAGAAGATCCCAGCGTCACCAATTATGTTATCGGGATTAGATTCTGGTTCTAATATTTTTAGGGGGGGGGAGTATGGAATATATTGGTTTGGCGCTAATTTTGACGCTTTCTACAATTTCTTATCAAGCTGTGGCGCACGATAAAGACGCAGAATCTGCATCTATGATGGGGACACCTGAAAGCACGCTCGAAGCATATCGAAGCGGCATAGAAAGTCTCGATGATACCAATATGCCCCGCCTATTCACGGATGACGCGCTGGTATTTGAAAATGGAAAAGCGGAGGGCAGCTTTAGCAATTATCTTGCCCATCATCTCAGTCCTGAACTCAAAGAGTTTGAGAGCTTTACATTCAACAATGAGACTATCGATATATCTGTCATAGGTGAAACAGCAATCGCCTGGGAAACCTATACATATACGATAGTGCTAAAGGATGGCCGGATTATCGAAAGGCAAGGCGTTGCCACTGCGGTTCTCGTGAAACGAGACGAAAGCTGGAAAATTGCTCAATATCACTCATCTTCCCGCACGCCCAAGAAATAGCATGGCAAGACAGCAATAAAACCGATGCCTTTTTGGGAGGAGATAGCGTGACACAAAAGACCCATATACGGGCGAGTAAAATTCATAAATGGCTCGCGCTCTTTATCGGTGCACAGTTGCTGCTCTGGTTTGCAAGCGGCGTTATTATGAGCGTTGTGCCAATCGAGACGGTCCGCAGCGAACATCTTGTCGCGCGAGAGCCTGAACAACTCAATAGCCTTGTTGGGCTAGTGACACCTGAAAATTTGGGTCGCGAAATATCGGGGAACGTGGTTTCCTTGCGATACCGTAGTGTCTTAGGCAGGCCTGTTGCTGAACTTGAAAATGGGCGAGGCGAGACATTCCTTTACGATGCCAAAACGGGCATCAAACGTAGCCAAATAACGTCAAAAGAAGCCGGGTTAATAACGTCTCGCGCTTGGATAACCGGTCGCCCCAATATTGCGGCCGTCGAAAAGGTTGTGACCGGCTCCACAGAATATCGAGGCGCGCTTCCTGCTTGGCGAGTTGATACCGAGGATGACGTTTCTGTCTATATTCCGCTATCGACTGGCGAGATTGCAGCGGTGCGTAGCACAACTTGGCGTGTTTATGATTTCTTCTGGGGTCTGCATATCATGGACTGGAAAAACCATGAGAATTTCAACAGCTGGTGGCTCGTCATTTTTGCATTGGGCGGCCTGACTATGGCTCTTTCTGGATTGTTACTCATCATTAAGCGATGGCCGTTTCGGCGAAGTCGTAAGGGCCGGAACCTTCACACTACTCACGCGTAGTCTGGCCGTATTAAAAACACTTGCGCCTGATAAAAATAGGGAGAGGAAAACATGGGTAAATACACACGTTTCATCGTCATGATACTGACTTCAACGCTTGCGATGTTCGGGCTGATGTATCTCAACACCTATGCATTCGACCACGTATATTTTAGTGAGACACGCACATGGATGGCAATCTACATGGGCGCTGCGATGGCGATTATCATGTTGTTATTTATGCTTGGCATGTATGATGATAAGCGCAAGAATGCGATGATATTGGGCGGCGCAGTTCTCATATTTGCCGGCTCCTTGTTTCTTGTCCGATCGCAGGATACGGTTTCCGATCAGGCGTGGCAAAAGGCGATGATACCTCATCATAGCATTGCCATACTGACAAGTGAGCGCGCCAATATTGAAGATAAAAGAGTGCGCGAGCTAGCCGATGGAATTATCAGAGCCCAACGGAGAGAAATCAAAGAAATGGAATGGTTGATCAACGATATCAATCAAAATGGCAAGGCAACGACAGATGCAGAAGCCTCGGCGCGCGCCGTCCCAAAATTTGAAGGCGAGCTAAATCCCGCCGACTAACGCTAATGCTCACATCATTACAAACGTCCGAGTAGTTATCTATAAAGCCATTTTTTTCTGATGCCCGTCTGTTAGTTCTGATGTTGGATCAATATTGAGAGTTGAGCTGCTGTAGTTGCGAAGATTGAAACTATATGGTTGGAGATGCTAACCGTAGACTAGCAAGCGGTGCCTGCTTCCACTCAACTGAACATTGGAAGCCGCCATATCGCCAACGGCCCAATAGCAGTCGGTCCGATACGCGCCCATTTGAAGACATTAGCGTCTGGGCTGCCATAACCCGATAGCGGGCCTAAGGCCGAGCCATATTCAGTGAAACATTGCATCAACGATGGCGCAGTCCGGGACTTCTCCGCCATCGCATTTCTGCGCCATGTCCGACAATGTTTGCTCCAAACGTTTCAGGTCGGATATTTTCTGTTGAATAGTGGTAATGTGATTGTTGGTTACGGCCAGCACTTCGCCGCACGTATATTCGTTGGAATCGACCAGGCCGAGCAGGCCTCTCAGCTCTGCAATTGAAAAACCGAGTTCCCGTGCGCGCAGAATGAAGCGTAACCGCGCCTGATCATCGGACGAATAGACCCGGTGACCACTGCTCGTGCGATCTACGGCGCGTAACAGCTCGATATTCTCGTAATACCTTATCGTTTCGATGTTACATCCGGCGATTTTCGCCAGTTTTCCGCGCTTGACAGATGGTTGCATAAAAAGTCCTTGTTCCTGTAGTTACTACAGAGAGTATAGTCGTCTCCATCGAAGATCAATCGCAATGAAAGAGTATATTTTGCCAGGGACTATCCAGACAGAAATGCCTGCTCCATCACCGGACAAACGCAGTTGGTGGGCTGTTGGCGGCATCTCCGGGGCTATATTGGCATCGTCCTGCTGCATCGCACCACTCGTCCTTGTAACACTTGGAGTTAGCGGAGCGTGGATCGGAAATCTAACTGCGCTCGAACCCTATAAGTGGTATTTTGTGTCAGTGACCCTCGGGTTTCTGGCTGCGGGTTTTTGGCATGTCTATTTTCGGACAAAACCTGCCTGTGAAGAAGGCTCATATTGTGCCCGACCACAATCCACCATCGTCACGAAAACCGCTCTCTGGGTGGGAACATTGCTCATCGCTCTATCCATCACAATCGATTGGTGGGCACCGTATTTTTATTAGGAGAAAGATTATGAAACCTGCTTACATCATTTTTACAGTCGTTGTCGCTCTTGGAGCAGGCGGACTGGGAGCGGTGGCATTGTTGCCGACGTCCGGTGCTCAAGCCGTTGCAGAAGCGGCATCTCAGAATGCCCCAAAAACTGAAACATTCGATATCGAAAAAATGACCTGCGCCGCCTGTCCGATTACAGTCAAGAAGGCGATGGGCAAGGTCAGCGGCGTGTCTTCTGTCGATGTCGATTTTCAGGCAAAAACCGCAACAGTGACCTTTGATCCCAAACTGGCAAATGCATCCGCAATTGCTTCTGCATCGACCAACGCCGGTTATCCAGCCAGCATAGTGGCTGATGGAGCGGATCGCTGATGCAGCCTCAATCCAGATTGACCTGCCCTGATTGCGGGCATCAGGAAACCGAGACCATGCCGACCGATGCCTGTCAGTTCTTCTATGACTGCAAGGGGTGCAAGATTGTTTTGCGACCCAATGCGGGCGATTGCTGTGTCTACTGCTCCTTTGGCACCGTTCCGTGTCCGCCCATTCAGGAGGCTCAGGCATCTGGCGCAATCGCGTCCTGTTGCTGAGATTGAGGGATTCAAATGGAAACACAAAAATTCGATCTTGTTGTTCTGGGCGTCGGCATGGCGGCCGTCACCGCGGCTAACAAATGTGCGTCAGCTGGCTGGTCAGTCGCAGTCGTGGACGAGCTACCCTATGGCGGCACATGTGCCCTTAGAGGATGCGACCCCAAAAAGATGTTGAGGCGCGGCGCCGAAATATTCGACGCTGCTTCCTTGATGAAGGGCAAGGGCATAGAGCCCGGCAGCCTGGCTATCAACTGGTCGGACCTGATGGCGTTCAAGCGGACATTCACGGAAAAAATGCCGCCAAAAATAGAATCTGGACTCGATGTGAACGGTGTCACCACGTTGCACGGCAGCGCAAAATTTATCGGCAAAAATAAAATCGAGATTAGCGGTAATACGCTGCTGGAAGCGAAGAAGGTGCTGATTGCTACAGGTGCAAAGCCCCGAAAAATTGATTTGCCTGGGGCGCAGTATCTCATTGATAGCACAGAGTTTCTGGAACTGGAGAGCCTCCCGAAAAAGATCTTGTTTGTCGGTGGCGGGTTCATCTCCTTCGAGTTCGCTCATATCGCGGCGCGCGCGGGCAGCGACATTCAGATCATTGATCGCGGCGAGCGTGCGCTCAAGGGATTTGATCCCGATCTTGTCGATAAATTGCTGGAGCGAAGCAAAGAGGCAGGAATCGAGGTGGTTCAGAAGACCAGTCTCGTCTCCATCGCCCAAGAAGGTAGCGGCTATTCGGCTACCCTTGATGTCGACGGCAACACGCAAAAATATTCGGTTGATCTGATCGTGCATGGCGCGGGGCGCGTTCCTGCGATCGACTATCTCGATCTGGACAAGGCGGGCGTCGATTCCAGCGCCCACGGCGTCAAAGTGAATGAATTTCTGCAAAGCATCTCCAATCCGTCAATTTATGCAGCGGGTGATGCGGCGGACACCAAAGGTGCACCGCTCACGCCGGTGGCCGTGTTTGAAGGCAAGGTGGCTGCGTCAAATATGCTGAAAGGCAATCATGCCAAACCGGACTATAAAGGCGTTCCCACAGTGGTATTTACGATACCCGAACTGGCGCGCGTGGGCATGCTGGAAGAAGAAGCAAAAGCGGCCGGTTACAAGCTGCGCATCGCGACAAACGATACAAGCGGCTGGTATTCCAATCTTCGGGTGGGGGAGACCTGCGCTGCAACCAAAGTCATCATCGACGATGAAACCGACAAGATATTGGGCGCGCATTTGCTGGGGCCGGAATATGCCGAAATCATCAATTTCTTCAGTCTGGCGATGCGGCTTGATTTGACCACCAGCGACCTGAAAAAAATGGTGAGCGCCTATCCATCGGTTGGTTCCGATATTGGCTCGATGTTGTGAGGTAAACTGCTATAACTTTGAAGATCGAAATTAAATCGTTGGAGGTCGTTAAAGTGAACAAACCGATGACCTCTGCTTTCGCACAACCGAACATTGGAAGCCGCCAGTCTGAAATGCGTCCAGTTGTTGTCGTTCCCGCGATCTGTTCTCGATACTGAAAGCTGAATTTCAGCGTATCAAACTTGCAGTCGCAGCCAAGATACACTGAAAATATAATCTCAGATCAATTGGCTTTATCCAAGGTAGCTAGTGTTCGACGAAGATTTTGATTCCCAGGCCAATGAGAATGACGCCTCCTGCGACTTCGGCATGTCTCCCGATGCGCGAGCTTGCCATTCCGCCGATCATCACGCCCAAGCTGGAAAGCAAAGCTGTAACTGTCCCAATAATAACACAGGCCAGTAAAACCGGAAGGCCAAGAGCAGGCAGCATGATGCCGGCAGCAAAGGCGTCTATGCTCGTTGCTATCGCAGCCGTTCCCAGCGCCCAGCCTGAGAGACTGGACACCGCATCTCTTTCGTTCCTGCCCAGCGCTTCCCAAAGCATTTTTAACCCTAAACCGCTGAGCAGAATGAGAGCAATCCAGTGATCATAAGCGCTGATCTCCGAAACAAAAGCTATTCCAAGGGCCCATCCCAGAAATGGCATGATGCCCTGCGCTACGCCAAATGCCATTCCCGTTCGAGTGGCGTGAAACATGGAATTATGTCCTGCAGCCCCTTGAGCAACCGCCACCGCAAAGGCGTCCATCGCCAAGCCCACAGCAAGAGCTACAATGAGAAACAGGTTTTCCATTTAATGCGCTTTCCCAGCCGTCTAAGCTGGATTCACTTCCACGGTGATATGAGAAAGCCCCACGGTTTCGGCCAGTCTCTCGCGATAAACAGCGGGGGCTGTATCACTTTCCGTAATGACTGCTACAATAGCGGCATGGTGTCCTGGACCCAGTTGCCAGACATGCAGGTCGGAGATTTTGTCTCCAGCTTCCTCGATGATCGAGCGGATTTTTGCTGAGACTGGGTCGCCCGCTTTTCTGTAATCCAGCATCGTTGAGCCGGTATCGCGCATCAAACCCCATGACCAGCGCGCAATGACAAGCGAACCGACGATACCCATGAGCGGGTCAAGCCATATCCATCCGTAGATGCTGCCGGCTATCAGCGCAATTATTGCCAATACCGATGTTAGAGCATCAGCCAGCACATGGAGATAAGCAGCGCGCAGATTTTGGTCCCGGCCATGGTGTTCAGCATGATGGTCGTGATCGTGGCTATGATCGTGATGATGGCTGTCCCCATGATGATGATCATGATCGTCGCGGAGAAACCAAGCACTGACCAGATTCACAATTAGGCCAATGATGGCCACGAAGATTGCCTGGGGGAAGCTGATCGGGATCGGATTTGCCAGTCTGACGACACTTTCCCATCCTATCAGTAGCGCAACCAACGCCAGAACAATTGCGCTGGCGAAAGCTGCAAGGTCCCCCACCTTGCCGGTGCCGAATGTGAAGCGGGGGTTCTTGGCATTGCGGCGTGCATATAGATAGGCGAGCGCAGCGATCAGCATCGCAGCGGCGTGCGTGGACATATGCCAGCCATCGGCGACCAGCGCCATCGAACCGTAAATTGTCCCGGCTGCAATCTCGACAACCATCATCACGCTGGTCAGGGCAATAACGAACCAGGTCCGGCGTTCGTTCCGTTCGTGATTTTGGCCTAAAAATACGTGATCATGTTCGTGTCCGGCTTGAGTTGCAGCTTCGGAGGTTATCATTTCAAATATGTCCGGATAACCTGGATCAGATCTGTCGCGCCTTGAGCGCGCGCTTCATCAGTGTCCGTTTCAGGATTGGAGACATGTTCGCGGACATGATCCTCAATCAATTCCACGGTAAGCCCATTTACGGCTCCTCGAACCGAGGCGACAAGATTGAGTATCTCACCGCAAGGAGCCTTGTTTTCCAAAGCCCGCTCAATGGCTTCTAGTTGCCCTTTAAGGCGGCTGACGCGCGCCAGAAGCTTTTTATCATCCGATGTATGTGACATAGCATAGGGGGCTACCCTATATTCTGAATTTTGTAAAGGACCTGTTGAATCGCAATAGATTATGTCCCCCGTCAGCGATTGATTGAGTGTTCATCGCGTTGGCTTGGCGTGGCAGTGGTTTTAGATGTATTGCGCATCTGTTCTACTATTTTTCAATAGCCACAAACAGCACCAACTGAGCCCAAAAATCCAACCGCCCAGCACATCGCTTGGCCAATGGACGCCCAAGGCAATCCTCGACGTGCCGATCAAGACAGCCAATAATAGCGCACCACAAATCAGGGAAAAACGTGCATATCGGCCTGGCACGAGTTTAAATAGCGCCAGTGCGGTAAGGATATAGGCGATAGTCGAGTTCGCGGCATGGCCGCTTGGAAAACTCGCTGAATTGGGAACAGAAAGATATTCTACAATCGCAGGTCGCGGCCTGCCGAAAAAATCTTTTAATAAGGATACTGCCCAAAATCCACTGAGAGACAAAGCGGGCAACAAGAATGCATTGAAATAGGCTTTTTTGGCGATCAGAAAGAATGATACGGCAAATATGACCAGAAGCAGGAAGGTTGAATCTCCCAAAAAGGTGATATTGCGGACAAATTGGAGCAGCCAGTCCGGGCCCATCAGTATATCCGAATTTCTCGGCGATCGAAAAGCAAGCAAAAGGGTTCTATCTATTGCATCTAAATGACCTTTCGCCACCTTCGACCAGAATACCAAGAAAATTCCGGCTAGAATGAATGATGGTATCAATTCGAAACCGCGCTGAAATATCTTTAGACGAACGCTCATATCTTCACTCGTTTTTTGCGTTTTGGGTCAACCCTGCTTGATTGCATTAAACTCGGCTCAAATCTGATATTCAACAGGCTCTCGCTCTTCCATCCATGAGCACGACCGGCATGATGGCCGCACCGATTAACTTTCCTTATATCCCAGCAGCCGCAAGGCATTTATGACCACGACAAGCGTCGATCCTTCATGCATCACGACAGCGGGGCCGATCCCCAGGCCGAAGAGTGTTGCCGGGATCAATACGGCCACCACGCCGAGACTGATCCAAAGATTTTGACGGATAATGCTACTTGTCGATCTGCTGAGACCAACGGCAAAAGGCAATGTTGCCAGATCATCTGCCATTAACGCGATATCTGCCGTTTCAAGCGCGACATCGGAACCGGCGGCTCCCATGGCTATTCCAACAGTCGCATTTGCCATCGCGGGGGCATCGTTCACACCATCACCAACCATCGCCACTCCGCCCTGATCGCTCAGTTGAGCAATTTTCTCGACCTTGTCATCCGGCATTAGGTCACCAAAGGCTTCGTCAAGACCTACTTCCAGGGCGATCGCGTCGGCGACTTTCTGATTGTCGCCAGAAATCATCATCATCCGTGAGATTCCAATAGACCGGAGCTTGTTTATCACTTCGGACGCTGCAGCGCGGGGCGTATCCATGAGGCCGAGAACGCCAATAAATTTGCCGCCACGCCTGACAATCATGGTGGTGCGACCGCGTGAAGACATTTCGGTGACTTTTTGGGCGACATCTTGAGGAAGCGAATCCTGATCATCGTCGAGAAACAGCCCCGCTTTTCCTATCAAGACCTTTTCGCCATTGATTTTGGCAGTAACGCCTTTGCCCGTTATGCTCTGAAAATTTGTAGCGATCAGATCCGATGATCCGAGGCGTTTTTCTGCAGCACGCACAATAGCTTGCGCCAGAGGGTGATCACTATGCACTTCGACAGCGGCAGAAATAGCGATGAGTTCGTCTGCTCCAATTTCTCCGAAAGGCACCGTTTCGACTAACTCCGGTTCGCCAATCGTAAGGGTCCCGGTTTTGTCAAAAGCGATCGAATCAAGCTTACCCAGCATCTCGAGAGGCGCGCCGCCCTTTATGAGAACGCCGCCCCGCGCTGCACGGGCAATCCCGCTTAAAACAGCGCTGGGTGTTGCAATAGCCAGCGCACAGGGGCTGGCGGCAACGAGGACTGCCATCGCCCTGTAAATGCTATCGGAGACTGGCTCGTCTATCACCAACCAAGAAAATCCAGTTGCGATTGCAAGCAGAATGACAACCGGCACAAAAATCCGCTCAAACTTATTGGTGAAGCTCTGCGTTGGCGATTGACGCGTCTCCGCATCGTTCACCATTTCGACAACCCGGGCCAATGTGGTTTCCGACGCCAATCGGGTGACTTGCACTTCGAGGCTACCGCTTCCGTTTATGGATCCGGCGAAAACCCTATGTTCGGATTTGACTTTATCGGCTGCTTTGGCCGCCGCTGCAGCATTGTCGACCGGACGCTTGTCGACCGGGACGCTCTCACCGGTTATGGGAGCCTGGTTGACGCTGCTCGCCCCTTTGACAACAAAACCGTCTGCTGGAAGTCGCTCGTTGGAGCGGATGATTACAATATCGCCGATTACCAACTCGGCCACGGGCAATCGCAATTCCTCTCCATCCCTGCGGACCACCGCCTCCTCGGGAGCAAGGTCAGACAGTGCGGATATGGCATCGCGCGCGCGGGCCATTGCATAATTTTCAAGTGCATGGCCGATGCTGAACAGGAATAATAGAAATGCTCCCTCTGCCCATGCCCCGAGCCACGCCGCCCCGCCGGCGGCAACGATCATGAGAAAATCTATTTCAAATTTTCGATTTCTGATTTTTTCGAAGGCTTCCAATATCGTAAAATAGCCGCCGAAAAAATAGGCCGCTACCAAAAACCAGAACCCAATATTCGCCGGCAGAAGATTGATTTTTGGTCCCAGCCATCCGGCAAGAAGGGTTGCACCGCAAAGGCCTGCAAATACCATTTCTGCACGGCCACCAAGCAGCCTGTCGATTAGCCCTCCGTGCGAGTGATCCGAATTTTCCGAATGCTTGCTGTGCTCATCGGTCATTTCTGTTCTGCCGCTCGCGTGAGAACATCAACCTTTTCGAGGCTGACTAGCCCGATCCCCCGCAGATCGTCTAGCTGAGTGTAGAAATCTTCCAGTCGTGCCCGGGCATCGATTATTTCGATCACCACCGGTGGATTATCGCCAATTCCGAACGCGTGATGTTCATGAACAATGGAAGACGAGGAGAACCCCAATATTCCTTTCAGGACGGTGCCTCCGCGAAGGCCATAAGATCTGGCCCGATCAATAATGGTGGTAACAACTGTCTCGTCCCCATGCATTGCGGCTTCATCGGTATAAATCCGCATGAGTGATATTTGTTGCGGCTTTTGCATTATGCACTCCTTCTCATTCTGGCTTTGGACGGAAACGTTGCAGGATTGGAAATTTGTCCAAAGAGGGCGTGAATCGCTTGATATGCGGCCTCAAATCGGGAAATTCGCGCTCAAGCATCAACCGTGTCACGGCGGGCAACACGAAAAGCGTCAAAATCGTTGCGGTGATCAAACCGCCGATAACCACGATCGCCAACGGCTTTTGCACCTCAGCGCCTGTGCCAGTCGCGATTGCCATCGGAACGAAGCCCAATGACGGCACGATGGCTGTCATCAGAATGGACCTGTAGCGTTCGACTGCGCCAGAGTAGATGGCCTCAACCAATTCCACGCCAGATTCAAGACGCCCCTGAATGGCGGTCATCATCACAAGTCCATTGAGCACCGCCACGCCGGCCAGAACAATAAAGCCCACAGCAACCGAGATAGAGAATGGCAGACCCGTTGCTGCTAGCGAGAATATCCCGCCTGCAATTCCCAGAGGGACTGTGACAAATACTGCGGCAGCCATACGGAAGTTACCGAGAGCCATGACCAGCAGACCAAAGATCAACAGCGCTATGACAGGAACAACAAGATTGATTCTTGCCTGAGCGGCCTGCAGGCTTTCAAATTGCCCGCCCCATTCGAGGATGACTCCTGATGGTAGAGCGACATCGCGCTCAATTTGGGACTTCGCTTCGTTCACAAAGGAGCCAACATCGCGGCCTCGAACATTGAGCTGCACAACAACGCGCCGCTGTCCGTTTTCCCGGCTGATCTGATTGAGGCCTTCGGTTTCTTTCAGGGTAGCCAAGGATCGGAGTGGAACCGACGACCTTTTCCCGAAACCATTTTCCGGCAAAATAACTGGTAGCGCTCCGATAGCGTCGATATCGTTACGCACTTCGCCAGGTAGCCTCACAACAATATCAAACCTGCGGTCGCCCTGAAATACCAGCCCGCTTTCGGCGCCGCCCAATGCGGCGCTGACGGTTGCGGCCACTTCATCAACGGTGAGACCATGGGCTGCAATTGCCGAATTATCGAATTGCACGTCCAATGTCGGAAAGCCCTCGGTTTGCTCGACGCGGACATCCGCAGAACCTTCAATACCCGAAAAAACGGTCGCAAGCTGATTGGCAGTGGCCGACAGCTGCTCGAGGTCGTCGCCAAATACCTTGACGGCAACATCACCCCGCACACCTGCAATCAACTCATTGAAACGCATTTCAATGGGCTGACTGAACTCGTAATTCTGGCCGATGAGATTGGCTAGTTTCGCTTCCATCTGTTCCACCAGCTCTGTCTTTGAAAGCGACGGGTCGGGCCATTCATCTTTCGGACGCAAAATGATAAATGCATCGGAAATATTGACCGGCATGGGATCGCTGGCCACTTCAGCTGTTCCGGTTTTTGAATACATGAAGCGGACCTGTGGAAATTTGGAAATCTCCCGCTCGATCTGTTTTTGCATTGAAACAGATTGATCCAGCGAAGTGGACGGTATTCGGATCGATTGAAGGGACAGATCCTGTTCGTCGAGTTGCGGCATGAACTCGCTACCGAGAAAGCCGAACATACCGATCGACAGTCCAAATACGGCAAGGCCTGCCAAGGTTGCCCGTCCGGGCCATTTCAGTGCTTTTCGTAATGCCGGTTCGTATTTGCTTTTGCTCCAGCTCACCATCCGAACCTCTTTTTCAGAAACACGGCCGCTTATCAGCAGAGCCAATAATGCCGGGACCAAGGTCAGTGAGAGAATAAACGCCGATATGAGCGCAAGCATTACGGTGATGGCCATCGGCGAGAAGGTCTTTCCTTCAACACCCTGGAAGGTGAGCAATGGCACGAAAACCAGCAAAATTATCGCCTGGCCAAATAGCGAAGGCCTGATCATTTCTCTTGTTGATGCGATCACTTCTTCCAGTCGTTCGCCTAGAGATAGAAGTCGCCCTTCTTCATGTTGCCGGCCTGCCATCCGGCGCAGGAAATTTTCCACGATGATAACACTGCCGTCAACGATCAAGCCGAAATCAAGAGCGCCCAAGCTCATGAGATTTCCCGAAACGCCAAATCGATTCATGCCGATTGCCATCATCACAAAGGAAACGGGAATGACGAGCGCGGTAATCAGCGCTGCCCTGAAATTGCCAAGGAGCAGGAATAGCGCGACGATAACCAACAAAGCTCCCTCGGTCAGGTTTTTTTCAACCGTGCTGATAGTCGCATTGACCAGTTTCGAACGGTCCAGAACGACTTCTAATTTTATGTTGGGAGGCATTGTCTTGACGATTTCTGCAAGCCTTTCACCGGTTGCAGCGGCAACCGCACGGCTGTTTTCACCAAGCAGCATCAATGCGGTTCCGACAACGACTTCTTCGCCATTCTCGGTTGCCGCGCCGGTTCGCAAATCGCCGCCATTGCTGACGGATGCAACGTCACGGACGCGAACAGGAATGCCTTCGCGTGTCGCGATGATCGAATTTTCAATTTCTTCCAGCGATTTGAGTCGTGCGTCTGCCCGCACCAGAAATGCCTCTCCGCCGCGTTCAACGAAGTTTGCGCCAACAGAAAGATTGACCCTTCCAAGCGCTTCGGAAAGATCGTCAAAACCGATACCGTAGGAAGAAAGCCGAGCCGCCGAGGGGGTAACGACAAATTGTTTGGCGTAACCACCAATCGAGTCAACACCAGCGATGCCCTTGACGTTGCGCAATTGCGGTCCGATTACCCAGTCTTGAAGCGTGCGTAGATACGCCGCCTTTGAGACTTCATCGTTCAAGCGTTCACCTTCGGGAGTCAGGTATGAACCATCAGATTGCCAGCCAGAACCGCCCGCAGCTTTTCCTTTTTCAAATGGCTCGTAGCTGACCGTCCACATCAAAACCTCGCCAAGCCCTGTGGATACCGGTCCCATTGCCGGTTCGGCAGTGGCCGGCAGGCTATTGCGAACAGTGGTCAGTCTTTCGGCCACCTGTTGACGAGCAAAGTAGACGTCGGCGCTATCGTCGAATATCGCCGTAACCTGCGAAAAGCCGTTCCGGGAGATGGATCGGGTCGTCTGCAGTCCCGGAATGCCCGCCAGCGATGTTTCAACCGGATAAGTCACCAAGCGTTCAATATCGAGCGGTGAGAGAGTAGGGTCGACAGTGTTGATCTGGACCTGATTATTGGTGATGTCAGGGACAGCATCAATTGGCAGATTAACCAGATTAAAGACTCCGAGTGCCGCGACTGCAGCAAGAAACAATACGGTAAGATACCGATTGCGGACGGACATTTCGACGAGACGTGCAATCATAGCCGTTGCTCCAATGGGAATGTATTAATCAATGTTCTGCTTCGCCGCGGCCAAGTTCAGATTTCAGGAGAAAGGCGTTTTTACCGGCGATTTGTTCGCCGGACTTGAGACCGTCGACAATCTCGATTCTACCGCCGCTCTTCGCTCCGGTCGTAACGGACCGTGCACGGAAACCAGATTTGGTCTTTACAAACACGACGTTGCGTCCTTCGACGGATTGGACAGCCTCTGCGGGAACAATCAATGCCGTAGACTGATCGCTTGTCGCCTGCTGAAGTATCCGCACCCGCACATATTCTCCGGGGACGAGTCTGGCGCCTGAAGCAGGGGCAAGCACGACAATGGCCGCTCTGTTTTCCGGATCGGCAGCTGGCGTAACCGCCAATACCCGAGCGGAGATTTCACCCTCGGGCGTTTCGACCGTGGCCGCTGCTCCAGTGCTGATCTTGCGCGCATCTTCCGCAGGAACTGCCGCCTCAATTTGAATAAGGTTCGGATTGGCGATACGGAAAAGCTCATCCTGTGCGGTGACATAGGAGCCGAGAATTGCCGGGCTTGACGTTATTCGGCCGCCAATCGGTGAGCGCACAGCAATAAATCGTCCGCTGACACCTGACGCAGTGGCCGCCTGGCTTGCCCGTCTTGCTTCTGCGGCAGCCTGTTGATTTTCTGCTCTCGCCGTTTCAAGATCTGCCCGTGCGGTGATTTTCTCATCGAAGAGGCGCTGCTCACGGTTCAGCTGCGACCGGGCAAGCGCGGCCCGAGAAGCTGCCGATGTAACTTCGGAACTAATTGCGGCGGCTTCGCGGCTCTCTATGGTAGCTACTGTCTCGCCGCGCCGAACCGCATCTCCCAACCTCTTTTTGATGTTCGTGACCCTGCCTTCAGCGCCTGCACTCAATATGGCCTGCCCTTGGGGAGACGGTGCAACACTACCCTGCGCAATAATCTCGGCATCAAGCGAACTTGGAGCCACATCGAATATTCCGATTTCAGAGGCGCGCAGCTGTTCTTCTGTCATTTCGACAACGCCCTCTTCTTCGGAATGATTTTCTTCTGTGGTGTTGGCAGCGCCCTGATTTTCCGCGCTACCGCCGGTTGAGCCATTGAAAATTACTCCCAGCACAACCGCAAACGCGATGGCCAGGCCAGCGATTATGATCCATTTTCTGTTGTTCATTTTATATATCCCTGCTCGAATTTTGTGACCGTCCCGCAGTCAAACTCTGGTTTTGTGGAGGCCCGCTGTCACCGGAAAAACTGGTTTCTGTAGTGACGCAATCTGGCACCGCTATTGCGATCGACGTCAGCATGAACAGGCCGGTTAGAACAGTCAGCATGGTGAAGATGCCAGCCAATATTATGACGTGATCTACTTCCAGTTTTCTCATCTATCTGGCCGCCAATCTCAGCAGTGTAATCACCGCCTCCGCTCTCGCTACCTTGGCTTCCAACAGGCCGAGTTCAGCCGTGTCTCTTGCTGCTGCAGCGTCCAGGACATCCAACAGGGTAAATTTTCCGTATTGATATCCCAGTTGGGCCAGCCTTGATGCTTCTTCAGCTTGGGGCAGTGTCTGGCTTTCCAGAGTTTCCACCCGGCTTTGCGTTGCTTCCAGTTGATTGCTGGCAATATTATATTCCCGGTTGATCGCTACCAACCGCAAAGCGCGACGCGCCTCAGCTCCGCGAACGCTCGCTTCTGCCGCTTGAATGCTGCCCTGGTTGCGATTTCCAAACGGTATGGCAATCGAAGCACCCACGATGAACGCAGTATCCCCGCTTTCTTCAAAACGTCTGGCGCCGCCGCTTAACGTTAGATCCGGAACAGCATTTGCGCGTTCGCGCGTGACAATGGCACTGGCAGCGTCCCGGTTCGCTTCTGCGGCTTTGATCTGTAGGGATTGGGACAGGTCGGCCTCAAATTCTACGTCACCGCCGCTGAGCCAGACCGGCTCAACTTCCTGAGGTGGTGTTTGCGAGCCCCAAAGCGATGCAAGTAGCAATCTGGCGGAATATTCCTCTGCCCTTGCGGCTTCCAGTGCTGCTTCCGCTTCGCCAAGCGCAGCGTCAGCGCGCAATGCTCTAAGCGGCGGGTCACGGCCAGTTTCAACGAGGATTCTAGCAATTCTTGACAGCTCCCGGTTGCGACCGACGACGCGCGTTGCAAAGTCAAGGCGGCTCTGAGCAGCAACTGCTTCTGTATATGCCAAACGCACGGAGCTGGCCAATTCGGCCTGAGAGATAGCAGCTTCTACCTCTGCCAGGCTTGTCTGCGCTCGCGCCGCACGTGTTCTGGCTCCGCGTTTACCGCCGAGCTCCAATCTTTGCCCAACAGAAACTGTATATTCGGTTGAACGCAGGCCTTTGAAAACGCCGCTCCCGGCGACGTTTTCAACCTCTACCGAGACCTCGGGATTTGGTCCGAGGCTCGCTTGTTTTTGGTTTCCGCGCGCGATATCAATCTCTGCTTGGGAAATTTGCACGGCAGGCGATTCAGCTCCAGCGCGCACTAAGGCCTCGTTTAAACTAACACTCTGATCCTCGGCCAGAGCGGCAGTGGCAGGGCTCGCGGCAAATATCATTGCCGCACAGAGGCGCAGGCGCGCCATTTTCTTCAACATTTCTGAGAAATCCTCGCTTAACTAATTGAAATAACGCCATGAGTCTGGCGCAAGTCAGAATTAGTTCAGACGCGAGGTGGTCGTTTTAAACGGGATGAATGCGCAGACAGCGCAAATTGATCGGCATTGCTGCTGAAGCTGGAACTTACCAGATTCACTGAACCGTCGAAGCCCAGCAACCGTTCTGTGGTAACGCTGCCGTTATGGCAATGACCATGCGGACAGATTCCATGTTTACCGGCGTCATTATCCGAAGGGGCTTCATCCGAGTGTCCGGCGTCGGAAATCAACATCAGTTCGGCGTTTTGTGGTTCGCTGGCGCATTCAGCTGCTTCGGCTACCGTCATGCTCGACATAATCAGAACGAGCAAAACCGCCATCAGGCGAAAGAGCCCTGACGTTTTTTCATTTATGCCGCTGCGTTCATTCATGGTTCCGCCCAATACATTATCTCGTTAGTTCATCAAGTGCTTTTGAACAACATTTCCAATATTTCATGCAGTTAGATATGTAATATCATCAAATTTTGTGGTCTTTGATCGGTTTAAGAATTAGTAAAAATCACGAAGAATTAAGTCTTCCTAGCATTATACCAATAGCCGATAGCGATGACTCCCATTGCCACAATCTGGGCCAAAATAGACTGAACCGCAGGGAAAATTCCCAACATCGAAATCTGCAGAAAATCAGGAAGCGGAGTCACGCTTATGAAACCGGCTTCCTGTAACGCAGCAATTCCTTTTCCGGTGAGAACCACTGTCAGCACGACCATCAATGCTGAGCTGTAAGCGAAAAACTTACCTATCGGCAATTTCCGGCTGTAGCTTAGCATTGCCCAGGCAATGGCCATAAGCAAAAAGATCGCGGCTCCAGAGCCAACCAGAATGATCATACCATTGTCCGCAGTCCAGAGCGCCGCAAAAAACAGTATTGTCTCAAAGACCTCACGGTAAACGACAATGAATGCTAGCCCAAAGAGAAACCATGCAGATCCCCGCGACAATACTTTGCTCATTGTTTCGCGGATATAGCGTTGCCACTCATCGGCGCGGGACTTGCCGTGCATCCACAAGCCCACAAAAAGCAGGATTACCGCTGCAAATAGCGAACCAAAGCCTTCGGTCAGTTCACGGCTAGCGCCGCTGATACCTATGAGATAGGTGGCAGCGAACCATGTGATGCCGCCTGCGAGAAGCGCCGTTATCCAGCCCCCATGCACATACAACATGACTTCGGGACGTTCGGCTTTGCGCAGAAACGCAATCATGGCAACCACGATCAGTAATGCCTCCAGCCCTTCGCGCAGCAATATCGTGAAGGCTCCTACGAAAGCCGATGCCTGGCTGGCTTGATCGGCGTCCAACGCGGACTCTGCTTCCGAAAAAAGCCGATCAAGCGCGTCGATCCGGCTCTCCACCTCTGCTACAGGAAGATCGTCACCGATAGCAGCGCGGACACGGGCCATCGAGCGTTCAATGGCTTTTAGCAAAGAGGGATCGCGAGAGGCCAGCGCAGGTTCCAGAGGTTCAAAGCCGTCAAGATACGCAGATAATGCTAGAGTTTCTGCCTCGTCTTTTCTGCCTGCTTGATAAGCAGCAAAACTTTCTTTTAGTTTGGTCCGCGATAGTGCCAGAGAACCGCTTGAGGTAGCCCCAATGGCATCCGGGTGGTTCCGCAGGAATGCCATCACCGCATCTGCTTTTTCTGGTCCAATCTGCTTTCCAAGATTGGCAGGAGTCATGCTTGCCAGAGCTGCGAGATCAGGAAACAGAGCGCGAATAGACGCGTCATTTTCCCAAAGCTCTTCTCCCTTGGATGCCTCAGCAAATGCAAAGCCGCCCACATAGGCGGCCATGTCCCAAAGATCCTGAGCAGGCAAATCGGCAAAACTCTGCATTGCTGTCCCGTCAAGCCCCTGACCTATAACCTGATAAAGTGCGAACAGGCTGCGTTCTCTTGCTCGAGCGCCATCGGTAAAAGCAATAGGAGCGGGGTCGAGCTGCTCTGCATTCGGCCCTTGGCCGTTACCAGACATGCCGTGGCAACTGGCACAATTTTGAGCATATAGCCGTTTGCCATTTTGTATGTTTGGTGCAATTTTGGGTGCAAGTGGAACAGGATAACTGCGTAGCAACTCCGTTGCCAGCAGGCGTGCCTGCCGCGCGACTTTATCCGGAGACGTTTTATTATCAATGGCCGCATTAAGCTCGTCACCTTTTGCAACCAGGTCGGCTCGACCCGGCTTTGGTGGCAGCTTTGCCAAACCGTCGACGACAGCTCCCGAAAACTCCTCCATTTCGGAATATTCAGCGTCGTTTGTCACCTTGCCTTTATCTACTGCGCCGGGATAATCGACCGCAATATAATCCAGCAATCGCCACAGCGTTTCAACCTCGGCAATTTTTACCTGCGCATAAGCCGGAATAGAAATGGCGGCCAGCATCAAGAGCGATATCAGAATGAATGATATTCTAGCAAAATGACGCATTAGGTTCGCAATTCTCTCAGGCATTTTGAAGCTGCATTTCGGCAACCGCGTTTTGTATGATTTGGTATGCTGAGTGAATGAAAAGCATCGCAATAACGGCAGCCACGGCGATATCGGGCCAGGCTTTTCCGGTCCACGCCACGAGACCGGCAGCACCTATTACAGCGACGTTTGCGATCGCGTCATTGCGGCTGAACAGCCATATGGCTTGAACATTTGCATCACCATCACGAAACTGTGACAGAACGTAAGCCGACGCTATATTTATCCCGAGCGCGACAAAACCAATTACCCCCATAATACCGGCTTCTGGCATTCCCGGACTCATAGCCCGCCAGATGGCAAACCCGATCACGCCTATACCTAGCAGTCCGAGAAAAATGCCTTGGACGAGCGCCACACGCGAACGCGCAAGCGCTGTCCACCCAAGTGCGAAAAGCCCGATCAGCGTGATTGAGCCATCACCCAGAAAATCGAGCGCGTCTGCCTTGAGTGCCTGACTATCAGCAACAAATCCGCCAATAATCTCGCATAGCCCAAACCCGATGTTGAGGATCACAACAATCCACAAAGCACGCCGGTATGCTGGATCATCCTGAGCCCTTACGGCATCACCAGCGCAGGCGCAGCCATCTTCATCATTCTTACTCATAGGGTTGCTCTACAACCTCTAGTGACTGTAGAAGCAAGCAGTTTTTGCAAATGCAAGTCATTAGGAGGTTATTTTGGCAAAGATGATGATTGGCGAACTTGGAAATCGCACAGGCACCAAAGTGAATACCATTCGGTATTACGAAGATATCGGGATATTGCCCCCACCTGTGCGGACAGATTCAGGGCGACGCACCTATGCTGAATGCGACGTAAAAAGACTATCTTTTATAAGGCATAGCCGCAGCTTCGGCTTTTCCCTTGCTGAAATTAGGTCGCTTCTAAGTCTATCAGATAGTCCAGAACAGGATTGCACTCTGGCATCGACCATCGCAAAATCGCATCTTGAACGAATTGATATGAAGATAAGCCAGCTTGAAGGATTGCGGCATTCGCTCTTGGCGTTTGCGATATCTTGTTCCGGTGGGCGAGCGGAGAATTGCGAAATCATTGGTGCACTCTGCGAAGTTTCACTTCCCCAGCGGACCCCCGGTTCCACAGGCATCGGCGCAGCAATTATCAGGCCTGATTTTTCATAGACAAAATTTGATTCGCCGACACTTATGCACCCTGTAGTAACTATAGGATCAAACGATGAAAATTGGAGCACTGGCAAAGGCGACAAAGACAAAAGTTGAAACCGTCCGCAACTATGAGAAATTCGGCCTGTTACCGCCCCCAGCACGAACGACTTCAAACTACCGGGATTACGGAAGCGACCATCTCGCCAGGCTTCCGTTCATCCGCCGTGCCCGAAATCTCGGCTTTACCCTGAAGGCACTGCGCGAATTGCTGGAATTATCGGACAATCAAGATCAATCCTGTGAAGCAGTTGATGATATTGCGAGCAGGCACCTTGCCGAGATTGATCAGAAAATTGACGACCTGACCACGCTACGTTCTGAGCTGGATCGCTTGATTGGTGCTTGTCAGCATGGAACAGTAGGGGAATGCAAAATCATTGAGACGCTGGCACCGAGAATTTAAAGATGGCAGAAAGGATCTGGCGCATCGCGAGTTCTGTCAACGAATTCCAGTATTTGCAAATATTCCCGTGACCGCTTTCGGCCCCGCCGGAGCTACATGTGAATGACCTAAACGAGGGCGCGAAGTAGCCATCCTATCGCACTACTGATCCCCCAGGAGGCCACCCGCTTCCAATAAATATCGACCATAAATTGCGAAACATAGTCCTTTGTCCACGGTGCGGAATCTATCTTGCGACTAGCCAAGCAAAATTATCCGAAAAAATTATTCACCAGAACCTTTGGGTGTTTTTTTACCACGTCCTATAACCTTTAGATAACTATGTAATCGAGGTATATTATGGACAAAAACTATCCGGATGAGAACGCCAAAGGCCAAGTCTCACCGCCCGCTACTAAGAGGAAACCCCTATCAAAAGCTGCAAAAGAACGTCGCCGTATTAAAAAGCTGCAGCGCCAATATCCGACGGGTAAATTCTCTCAAATTGGTTCTGACCCTGAACCAGGTTTTCCAAATTTGCCACCGGAAGCCAATGCCTACATTCTCAACGAACTACGCAGGACACTCCGGTCCGGAAGAACGGCCTACGGAAAAAACATGGCAAAGTCCGTCATGAAAGTTTTCGGCCGCTTGCCCAGCGATGAACCTGCTGAACTTGAAAACTGGATCAATTGGCTTTGCCGGAACCGGGAAGAATTGATCAGCGGCAAATATTCTCCCAGTAAACTGAATGATGCATCGCAAGATCCTGAAGCGAGCAGAGCAGTCCTGGATGAAGGAAGCTCACTAAAGTCGGAATTTTCCGATATGCACAACCAACGTTCGGATCTCGGCAAAGCTCCAGAGAATTTGGCAATAACTGATGAGGCTCCACCCCCCAAGGGTCAAAATAGCTTGCCCGATCAGGACCATGATCAAATGAAAAACAATTTGACCGAGGGGGAAGAGGTCAAGCGTTTTGAAGACGTTCCAACGCCGACCGCAACTCAGGATCGCGGGGCAGCAACTTTGGACAAGGTGTCTAAAGAACCATCATACCAACCTGCGAATTATGCGCCCAGCGATTCTGCCGTTCAACCGCATATCGAATATGTGGAGCATGCTACCAACGGGTCAGTCGCTAAAATGCCGGACAAATTCGACTTTTATTTCAAGAAGGATGGTGCTGGCAAAGCAAACAAATTCTTTGGAAGCATCCGGTTTAACGAGAGCCTAGAACAAGTCCTCGAGAACGCTGGTGCTCTTGCGTCAGACAAAGCGGCCGTAGATGAGGTTTTAAACCGAGGCCCGACAGAGCGGGCTTATCTGATTAAAGCGATGCGCGAACTACAGGTCCCTTTACCATGAGAAACCATGTCCAAAAGGGGCCTAAACTTAAGCAGGATGAATGTGGGATTCCCACATTTTATTGCCATCGTGTCGCTACGCTTCGTGACGGCATGCAGGTTTTCAGTTCGTTACTAGATTTTAGCGGAGGAGAAATCTGATGTCAGGCGGTTCCAAGCCGAAGCGGAAAGACCTTCGCACTTCGCGGCCCCGTATCGTTGTCCATTTTGGAAGCAAAGAAGAGGTCGAGTTCGTTAAAAAGTCAGCGCAGGGTGCCTCAACCTCTGAATATTGCCGCGAGCGCATCTTATTGTCAAACGGCTTCCGAGATCCCGTATACGACATAACGTCGAGGTTGTTGGTTACAGTAAATCTCGTTCAGAATGATCTATTCACAATTTGCGACGTTATCCGGGCCCTTACTTCGTTGCGTAAAGCTATCCCGAAGCAATCCGATGGTAGGCCAATCCAAACCCCTGAGATGTCCCGTCTGATCCAGCAAGCGAGCGATGCAATCGCCACAATGATTGAGAGAAACAGCGAGCGAATGGAGATAGATCACGATCTGGTCAAAATTTCTCGGGAGATCGTCAATTTACTGACCGACCGCGAGATCAACAATCGTTCTTCTGCGATCACTGACTGGCGTAAGCCGACGCCATGATCATCAAAATCTGGCAATATCGCGATCAAATAAAAGATCTTGTAGGCGGAGCGGCAAAACAAGCGCGCAGCTTTGATATCGCGATAGGCTGCTCCTCATACATAATCGGGCTCGCTGCCTCGGGCGAGCACCATCATGCTTTTGTGACCGCAGAACGAGTTGGTGAATATGCAATAATGGACCCGGAAGGTGAGGGGTCGCATCGTATAGTAGAGCGATACGCCGACAATCTGTCTTCAAATAAGGTCCAAGATCATGTCAGAGATATGGCCGTATATGCAGCTGGCGCAGGTCTCGACCGCCTTTGGCACATGACATGGAGCCATCGCAAAGGCGAAGCGGTCGACAGCGCATCAATGAGGCGTCAGCGAGCAACGATCTGCCGTATAATGGGAATCGAAGAATGTCCGTCAGTAGGCGCATTTCACGGTGATACCCCAAACTCCCACGGTCATCATCTCTCTGTTTCTATCAATGCCGCAACTGGCGGCAATGTAAGTTTTGGATACGGCTGGTGGAAAGAAGCCGCACAAATCGCGATCGCTGTTTGTGAATATCAAGAGGGCCTCGGGCCCGAACCGAACAGGAGATATGTGGCAGACGAAACCGGCGTCTATCATACCTTCTCAGACATAAAAATTGCAGACGCGCGCGGTTCAATAATCAAAAATGCTGATGGGAAGGTTGACCATCAGCTCATTCATAGCATCCAGAGCCAGCATGAAATTATCTTTGATAACAACAAAGCGGGACCAAAAGACCTCGCCGGTGAAGAATGGCCTATGTCAAGAGTTGCGCACATTCTTGCAGCACCCCGGATACAAAATGCGAAAGACTGGCCTGATCTCCACAGTAGGCTGGCGCGAGTAGGACTTCGCTATGTTAAAGTTGGTAACACAGCTGTTCTTGAAACCGTGCCGCAAAATGGAAAGCAGAAATCTTTAAAAATTGCAGCAGGAAAGGCTTACTCGAACGCAGCGTTAGGCAAGCTGCAGGCCAAGTTCGGCACACCCTATGTTCCGCCTTGTCCAAGCCTAAAAATCAGGCCGTTCGTAATGCCGCGCTTCGACAAGCCAACCACCGATGCGAAAAAGGAAAACTCGGCGGCAAGATGGGACCTTTCCCAGGAAGCAAAAAAACTCACCTCTCACATGCAAACCGATAATCTTCATCGACAGGAAGATTATCGTGATGGCAAAAAGGGCGCAAATTACAATTATCTAGCAAGCAGGCAACGTCAAATGGCTGAAGAGGAGCTATCCGTTGCCAAGCAATTTGCTGTAGCCATCGGAGCGAGACGAGCCCGCCGCAAGCGATCGCCGGACACGGGCAAGCTGCTGCCAAAACCTACAATATCCACACAATTTTTGGCAATTATATGGAGCAGGTTCAAGCCAGATAATGGAAAGGTCAAAGCTGATATCAAGGGCAAGTTGGCAAAGCGATACCAGATTAAGAAGCGGCTTGGCCGGATTGAATATTACGAAGGTATGCGGCTGATGTTCGTAGAGACTCAAAACATGATCGCCATCAGATCAACTGCGCGGCGAGCGCAGATTGATGCGCTTCGTCTTGCCGCAGCGAAACTTTCATCGGTTCGAATTTTTGGCAAACCTGCTGCAATTGCCAACACTGTATTTTTGGCCGCTGAACTTGGGCTGCAGCTCGAAGACCAGCAAAAGTCTTCCGGTGAAAAACACTGCGACAAGATTGAAAGGGAACGTCATCGCGGGATTCTAGAACGACACCGAATTTGGCTCGATTTGGTTCCAAAACTCAGGATTTATCGGGATAAAGAGCGAGCAGCCAAACAAAAGCGGCGCAAGCAAGCTGAGTTGTTCACAGATTCCAAAATTGAGACTTTAGGAATGCGCAATCAGATCGCGCGGGAGGCGGCACGAAACAAACAATTGAACGATCCATTGCCAGGAAGGGCCAGCCGAATATTAGACAATATGGATCGAAACACCTTGCTTCTGGCCTCTTCGCGGGGAACACGCGGCGGCTATCGCTATCTCGATGATCCTGCACTGTTTAATGCTTTTTCAAAAACTCCTGAGGCGTTGCTTTTATCGGAAACACAAATGCGGCTCGAAGCAATCGAGCATATACAAATGGAGCAACGAAAATGGTTTTGCGCCGCTATGCATTCAGATCGGATCATTGTTAAGGAGGGCAAGGTTGAAATTTCCAAACCAGAGGATCACTGGGTTATGGCGTTTTACGAGCAACAAAAAGATGATCCGACGTTCAACCGCTTAATAGCAGTATCTTACCTGCGGCCAGACCGCTTTAAGTTTGATACTGATATACCGCCGGAAATTGTTACATGGCGCTCCGCGCGCGCTACCAATAAACAACAAATGGCCGATTATATTGCCGATGAACTGCATCTGCGGGCAAGAACCGATAAGCGCGATCCTAAGAGCGGAGCCGAAGAATGCAGGCGGATATTTAATCTCATACCGTATGAAGCGCAGGCCTTGCGCGATACGCCGGGACATTTTCTCAGCCAGTATAAAAACTGGTCCTTTCGTAAACCTGACGAGAGTGAAGCTCAGTGGGAGCGTAGACGTAAACTAATTATCCGTAACAATAATTCTTGGGGCCGCTGACGCTTCAGCGGACATCTGTGTTGTAGAAGAAAAAATACATTGAAAGTGCTTTGCCGGTGAAGCCGGCAGGTGAGAGGAAAAAAGAGCAGTAGCGCTCGGCAAAGCCTCGCCGGTTTCCCAACAGGAGAAACCAAAATGAACATGTTACAAAACCAATCAGAGCTGGAGGAAATTTCCAGACGGCTTGACCGTGAAGAAGGCTACCGCGTGCTGCGCGCCGTCCCGAAACGCTTTTCTCATATGCCGGAAGACGGCGTGCCGCCCGATGGCAGATGCATTGCAATTTTAGACACTGAAACTTCGGGACTAAACGTTCATGAAGACAAGCTGATCGAACTCGCGATTATGCTGGTGTGGGTGGATGATGACGGAGAGGTCAGCGGGCACATGGGGCCGGTAAGTTGGCTGCAAGATCCCGGAATAGAACTGGAACCGGAGATCACGTTGATCACCGGCCTTGCCAATCATCATTTGGCCCACAAGCAGATTGATGATGCAGCAGCATTGGGCTTCCTCGATCGAGCGGATCTGCTGGTCGCCCAGAACGCAAAATTTGATTTGGCTTGGATCGAGCAGCGCTATCCAAAACTGAAAGGCAAGGCCTGGGCTTGTTCCTGCAGCGAGATCGACTGGTTGAAGCTTGGCTACGAAGGACGCTCGCAACAACATCTGCTGGCTCAGCATGGCTGGTTTACCAATGCCCATAGGGCTGAGGCAGACGTCTGGTCATTGTTCTGGTTGCTGCAGCAGCGTCAGCGGGGGCCAGGCGACAGTCCGGTCCAGAGCCATCTGCAGCGTCTGCTGCAAGCTGCCGAGACGCCGACCGTGCTCGTTGAAGCGTTGCGCGCGCCATATTCTGCAAAGGATAAGCTCAAGGCTCGAGGTTATCGGTGGGATGCTGGGCGCCGCATCTGGTGCAAAGAAATGGCAGAGGAAAAGCTGGCTGTTGAACGCAGCTGGTTCCGAACCGAGGGACTTCCACTGTTCGGAGCTAAAACGATGACCGCAACTGAGCGTCACCGGTAAAAATTAATCACAAGCCTCAACAACCACGGCCTGCCTTTCGGCGGGCTTTTTTTATGAAAGAAATATACTCATGACCAACCCAACAGAAATTGAACGACAGCTGTCACGCGAAGCCAATCTATTTGCAGCGCGCGGCAGTGCAGCCCATCACGACAGAACCCGCACCTATATCGTTGCTGACTTTGAATATGGCTATGACCGGGACCGCCATAACGGATATGGCGTAGCTGAAGGCAAAGACGCCGAGGAAAAGATACGTTGGCCGTTTCACCGCGTGGCGGCGGCATCTTGGTGCGTGATGCGCTTCAAGCGGGGTTCGGATATTCCCGAGATCCAAGGTCCGATTGTTCTCTCTGCCAATGACCACAGCGAAAAGGAAATGGTCTCTGTTTTCTTTGATGCCTTGGACCAGGAACCAGGCGCTGTGCTGGTGACATGGGGCGGGGAGCATAAGGATCTGGCCGTTCTGCGCCGAACCGCTGGTGAGCTTGATCTGATCATGCCCGGGCAGCTGCGCGAACTCTCGCCAGTCTCTGACCGTAGGATCGATCTATGCGGCGCCGTCTCGATCCGCGCGGAATCGGTTCATCTTCCGGAATATGCAGCAGCTTGCTCGATACCGGCAAAGCCGTCGCCATCCAAAACCATCGGCGAGCTGGTCGAGAAGGGGATGTGGGGGGATGTCGAGGAGCAGGTGCTGGCTGACGTCATGACGACAGCGATCATCATGTTGCGCCATCTCAAATCCCACGGGCTGATCCGCTGCGCCATTCCAGCATGCAGTTTGGCGCTGGCAAATGCAGCGACGAGCGCGAACCCGGAGAGCGAGTTTCTGAGGCGAACGTTCAAGCCCTGGGCTCAGCTCAAAGATAGCACAGCCAATTATACCTGTCCGATCTACCGGGCAGCGTAGCTTCTATTCTACGCTCCATCACGAGCGTGGACATTTTTAAAGTCGAGCCGGCGTGATCACGGGCAGCGCTCTATTGACGACTGGCTCTACCAATATCTTCTAACCAATCCTCAAGCGGGCGGCATCTCAGGATGACCGCCCGCTTGGCATTTCAGGATAATTTTTATGAAACTTCCCATATATTCGGAGCGGATCGTCACCTTCTCCGTCGTCTATCATCCCTATCGCCGCAACACCGAACGGTTCATACGCGCCTTTGGTGCCTTCGAAGTCAATTTCCAGCCTGGTGATGACATATTGTTCACGCGCCATCATCATACATATCCGGATAAGGATCGAACCGCTCCTTTACTGGAAATGACGAAGCTGCTCGATCAACAGACCGACTGCGTTTGCGCGGTTCTGGAAGCTCCGGGCGGGTCTCACCGGCCAAAAACCAAAGCCGACTTTGCGAAAAATGTCCTTGATGCACTGCCGATCTTCAATCTGGGTCTCCACCGCAAGATCCATGTTCACCGGACAGAAGACCAATATGTCAGGGTCAGCGCCGAACTGTTTGGCATAACTTTGGCGTCCAAGATGGCCGGGCCGTCAGAAAAATCCCGGCGAGCAGCAGACCACGCTCAAGCGCTGTGGCTGTCCTGGGTGTTCAATTGCCTTGCTGAGGATCCGGATCAGGCGAACCTGGTTGCGGCCTTTCAGGCTTGGCGCTGCGTCGACGACCTGCGTCCCGTGATATTTTAAAGAACAGGCATTCGCGTAGCGGCCACTGACCTTCGGGGCAGCGTCTGCCGCGCGGCATCATCAATCAATAACAGCAGGAGCAGAAATCATGTAGTAAACTCACCAAGACCCTGCAGCGGGCAAAACGCTGCACACATCATCAACCAAGTCGCTCGACATTTCGTCGTTGCGGCTTTTTTTATATCTAAAGGAAATATATCATGGCGAAGAAGCCAACCAATAATCGCGCGCCGACAAAGGCCGAGCCCAACAAGCCTTATAAAATCGCGGGCACTTCCATCGTCCCGGCCCAGCTATTCCATGTTCCCTCGCTTCAGCCAAGAAAGGAGGGGCCGTGGCGCGATGAACCCGATAAGCTTTCATGGACTGATAAAGCCACCGGTATGCCCTGCATAATGCTCCGCGCCCGGCTTGGCACTTTATCAGGCTATGTCGCGGTAAACACCGAGCATCCTCTGTTCGGCTTCGACTACCGCGCTGTTCCAGCAGACCTTGGCATTCAGCCTCACGGCGGCCTGAACTACAGCGCGCCCTGCGATGAAGAAGCGGACGAACGCGTTTCTGTCTGCCATATTTCACAGCAGCCCCGGGAACGGGTCCGCCATCCGCGCGGCAAGCAGGAGCATCCTCCATTCAGTGAAGAACTATGGTGGTTCGGGTTCGCCTGCGACAAATCCTACGATTTGGTTCCTGGCTGCTACCAAATCCATATGTCGGCTGAAAACGGGCAGACTTATCGCGGCGAGGATTACGTATTCACCCAGTGCACAAATCTCGCGCATCAGTTGGCTGCGGCTGGTGGCGAGATGGGTTCGGGCGTTCCCATCGATACGAGCAGCTTTACCGTGCCGCCTGTCGGTCTTGATGCAGGGGAGAAGTAAGATGGACGAGAACATTCCATACGAAAAACGCCGCAATCCCAATCTGCCTTGGGGATACTGGATGGCAGCTCCAGGTGAAACCACAGGCGATCAGGTTCTGATCGATGAAGATGGCAGCCGGTGGGCGTCTGTTCGTGAATGTCTGTGGGTCAAGCGCTTTAACATGGCGATGCCCGAGCATCTTCCGTATATTGACCTCGAACTGGAGTTCCTGCTCACCTTTCTGGTCATCACGGAACGCCGGATCATTCGGGTTGAGGAGAAGGCCATTGACATATTTGGTGACCATGACAGGGCCCGGTTCTACCAAAGCTGGCTGATCGACAAGAAGCTCATGACGTATGATCGGGGCGGTTGCCTATTTCCCGAACTCACCCCGGAAGCCTTTGCTATCTTGCTGATGCTGGCCAATACACGCAGCCTGAGGAACCAACCGCTGCCGGTCGGCCTGCCGACGCTGGAGCGATGGCATGGGCTCGACCCGGAAGCCATGACGCCCGAATGGGAAGCAGCGCTGCAGAAACTGGAGCGCTATGCCGACCGGCTGCCATATCGGTTTGAGCGGGTGATGATCGGCAAGCTTAATGCCATTAGGCTGGTCGGTGATGGACTGGGGCCGAACATCCCGCTCCGCCGGACCTTGTGGTCGCTCACCTTCCGGGATCAATATGCGCGGGACCGGTTCTACTACTGGCTTTGCCACCGCGTCGATCGGTGGAGCGATTGGGGGACGCGCGCTTGGGAAAATGGCCCCCGAGCGCTCAGCGAATATTTGCTGCAGCTGAAATTTGCAGATGAACCGGCCGTGATGCCAGACTGACCAAGCAGCATGATGCCAAGAACAACGGGCGGGCTCTTCGGAGGCCGTCCGTTGTCATTTACCTAGGCGTAAATTTACCAAAAACCCGCTTCCCTCTAGTTCATCCGGAGCACCTCGCCATCTAGTCTCCCATGCTTCGTTAGCCTACAAGGTCAGGTGACCAATCGATTTACTCGGTCGCTGCGTTGAAAGTTACCTCTGAATCCGGAGCAGACATGCCCTGAGTTCGACTCCGGCATTTCCGACGTCGGTCCAGACAAAGCCGCAGGCCATGGTCCTCTTTTCAGATTAGCTTATTGAAAGCCGGCAGTCGCGAATCCACCTAGTAATTGCAGTTCTGGCGCGAGCAAATTCTGAGCGCTGGACGGCAGCTTTCAGAATCGAGAATGGGTCGAGGAGACGGCAACAATTGCGCGTAATTTCGGACCGACTGTAGTTGGGCCGGAAGCGACCATAGAACATGATCGCCGTAGATGCACTTATGGAAAGCCGGGCGAAATCTGACAATCGACTTATACTTTCCGTCAATACTGGCTGCGTTGATTGCAGGCTATCTCCGCCAGAGGTCAAATGCGGGTGTCGCGCCGATTTTTGCGTAACGAACAGAGGAACCTGCTCGCCAGCATCTCGTCACGGTTCGCCGAGGCAGCATAATATAGTTGAACGGGGCGGTCTGGAAACATTTTTCCAGACCGCCCAGTCAAAACGAATGTTCAAACCTACTGCCGGTAAAAACGAACGATCCCGCGCAACGAGGTGCGCAGCGGCGCCTAAATTGTCTTCAAGCTCTCCATAAGCCTAGTCGCCAAAGGCATATTATGCAGTTCTGGCGGCAAATATTATTTTACTCGCGCTTTTCTTGGCTCACGAAGTTTTGCAGGAAGCAAAGAAACAGGGAAGGGGTCCAGATGCTTCGTTACTTCCGGTATCGTTGCTACGGCATTACGCAACAGTGCCATATGCGCCTTCGAGTAACGTCCTTCAGTTTCCCCTTTGAGAGCATGGCCAGCAAAATCTGCTCTGATTTCAGATGGGATTCCAGCACCCTTCATTGAATCTATCGCGGTGTGACGAAATGCGTGCATTGCTTGGCCGCCTTTAAGAAATGCTAGTTCCTTGGCTATCTTGGTCCAAATACGTTTATAATAGGCATCGCCCATCTGGCCCAAGCCGCTCTCAGCTACTAGCTCCGGAAATAGGGTCTTCTCTCCCGCTTCGCGTAGCGCCGTCACATAATCAATCAAGCCCAATCGCTGCAATTCCTTCGCCACCGGCACTTTGCGTGCCGAACTAATGGTCTTCACCCGGCGCACGTCATTGGCGCGAACGTTGAAGAACCAAAAACCATCTTCCGTTTCCACATCATTGACGTCCAGGCCGCAAATTTCATCGCGGCGCATCCCTGAATACCACGCGATCAGGGGCACGAAATACCACGCATCGTGAACGAGCAAATCGCCTGGCTGCATACGCCGCGCATGTGATTTTGAACCTGTCCATGGCGGGAGATTGAAAATCTCCCTGCCTTGCTCCACGGTATAGACCGATTGTAGTTCACGTTGGTTACGAGTGTCGTTCATAATGAATGCTCCATAGTCAAGTCGTCCCAATGGGTGGTGTTTGTTAAACCAGCCAGTGAGCTGGCGCAGGAAGCCCCAATGCCGGTTGGTCGTAACAACGCCCAACCCAAGTTCTTTTCGAGAAAGGTGCTCGGCCGGCTTAATTTTTGTATCTGTAACTCGCCCTTTCCGCTTCGCTTCTTTTTTCATCGCTTCTTCACCAGCAACGACTTTGGCTTCGGTTTCGTCGATGATTTGCCAGATCGTCATATCGCGATGCTTGGGGGATTTACGAAAGGAGGGGCCGTGCAGCTTTTCGAAACACTGGTCTAGTTTGACGAGATCGTCATGCGTGACGGTCGCCAGCGCTCGCCCGTCCATGACCTGCTCGAGAAGCATTGCAGGAAGTTCGAACTGGTTGCGCGTTTTCAAGGTCCAAGGTTCGCCTTTTTTTCGCGAATTGCCGTCCTTGCCGCCTGTGCGCGGATTATGCTCAAAAAATCTGAGCACTGCTTCGCTTGGTGTCATGGTGACCCACTCGTTAGCTACAGGCTGGTGAGAAGTTACGGTAGGTGAAGAATTTTGAGGGTTTATTGGTTCATAACCCGCCACTTGGACCGGAGCATAAGCCGTGCTTGGATCGGCGAGAACGCGGCGGAATTCCCGGACTGCCTCAATGCGCGCCTGATTGACCACTTTGCGCGCCATGGCTTCACGCAATACAGTTTCTTCCACGCCGATTTCGGCCAGTCTTGTGACGGCTGCCTCCTCAGCGCCATCCTGCTGAATTGATTCGGCAAGGTCCGACCAAGCCATGATGACAATGGGTTCATCGTCGTCGTCGGGATCTATCCGGGCGATCAGGAAATCATCGATTTTGCCTTTTACGACGCCGTCACTTGCTGCTGATTCGCTAGCGCCCAGACGCAGCGAGAGCGCTTTGTCTATATCGTCGTGATCTTCTGGAGGAATAATGTGGAGGTTTGCGTGCATGACTTCGAGTCGATCGCGCTCAATCAGCATTTGGCGGCGATAGATTTCCGCCCGCTGAGCGCTGGTCAGTCCGTCGCTCCTAATATTCGTCATCATGTTCATCGCGACCCTCTCGCAAATCAAAGTCAGCGCTGGAGCGAGTAACGCTGCATGCCTTCGATTCGTAGTCTTGAGGGACATCCTTAACCGAAAAGGCTTATCAAGCCCTAAACGTATGAGGCGGCGATAATAATAGGTGCCGTGCTTGCGAGTGACGTTTTGTATTCCGCACATGGGTGGTGGTATCCTTCCGTGGCACCCTGTCGTGGCGAACCACGACGGGGTAAGAGAAAGAAACCAAATATTTCAAGAGCTTATGTCATTGTTGGCTGGGGCTCCTGCCACCCCAACCAATTTCAGAGCCTTGCGCTTTTCTGCGGTTGTTTTTCAGATTGATTGTACATCGCTATCGAGCTGACGAACGCTCGTGTTGCAATGCTGGTGCGGTGGATCCCCCAACCCGTGGCCTGCCCAAATTTACCGCTGCTGGTGAAATATCCGATTGTTGTTCGGGGCTGTCGCAATTGCTCAGTGTCTCTGGACGCTTTGTTCCTTGGACCGAGACGGTTGCCTGGGATGACGTGACGCCGGGTTGGATCTTGTTGGAGAAGTAACTTCGAGTTCAATGAGCATGCTCTAAAAAATTTTCTGTCAACCGGTCGTTAGCAGAAGGACAGGGGCCCGCCCTTCTGCTGGAAAAACCTTCTGAACTGTCTTCCTCCGGATAGCAGAAGCAAAAGGCATAAGCGCGATAGTAGGCGCACAGGCGGAATATTATTCTGTCGAAGATATTCCGTCAGATCGCGGCTGCCATATAGCTGGCTTGATTGATCGCTGCTTTTGCATCCAGTTCCATCGCTTCAAAGGCGCCGCCGACGAGTTCGGAAGACATCCCTTCTTTCTGCAGGTCGTCATGCAGTTCGCGCAGCGGATCCTGGCCAGCGCAAATGATAATCGTATCGGCCTCGAGAAGCACCGGCTGACCGCCCTGGAGGATATGCAACCCATCATCATCGATTTTTACATATTCGACGCCGTTCATCATGCCGACGCCGCGCCTTGTCAGCGTCATGCGATGGGTCCAGCCGGTTGTTTTGCCGAGGCCTGCGCCAACCCGGCTGTCCTTGCGCTGCAACAGGGTGATTTCGCGATCGGACTTGACCACCTTCGGCTCTACGCCGGTTACGCCCCCACGCGGGTGGTTTTCGAAATCGACACCCCATTCTGCGGCAAACACATCGCGGTCGAGGGCGCCCGAAACTCCGGCATGGCTGATCAGTTCGGACACATCGAAACCGATGCCGCCGGCGCCAATGATGGCGACCTTTTTGCCAACCGGCCTGACGCCTTTGATGACGTCGATATAGCTGACGACCTTTTCGTGATCGATGCCCTCGATGTCCGGCGTTCGCGGCTTGATGCCGGTCGAGACGATGACATGATCAAAGCCTTCGGCTTTCAGTCCCGCTGCATCCGCACTTGTATCCAGACGGAGGTCGATTTCATGAACCTCGATCATCCGGTTGAAATAGCGCAGCGTCTCGTAGAATTCCTCCTTGCCCGGAATGGTTTTCGCCAGATTGAACTGGCCGCCTATTTCGGACGATGCTTCGAACAATGTCACCGCATGACCGCGCTGGGCCGCCACCGTAGCATAGGCAAGGCCGGCGGGTCCGGCCCCTACTACTGCGATCCGCTTCGCATCAGTGACCGGTTCGTAATTCAAAATGGTCTCGTGGCAGGCGCGCGGATTGACCAGGCAGGTCGTCAGTTTGCCCATGAACGTATGATCGAGACAGGCCTGGTTGCAGGCGATGCAGGTGTTGATTTCATCTTCGCGGCCCTCGACCGCCTTGCGCATGAATTCGCTGTCGGCGAGCAGAGGCCGGGCCATGGAGACCAAATCGGCATCGCCGCGTGCCAGAACCGCCTCGGCAACATCGGGCATGTTGATCCGGTTGGAGGTTATCACCGGAACCCCAACCTCCTTGCGCAACCGGCCCGTCACCGAAGTAAATGCCGCGCGCGGTACCATTGTCGCGATCGTCGGCACGGCGCTTTCATGCCAGGTAAAATGGGTGGAAATGATCGTGACACCGGCTTTCTCCAGAGCTTTGCCCAGAGTGACGATTTCTTCCCAGCTCATGCCTCCGTCCAGCATATCCATCGCGGCGATCCGGAAGATCAGGATGAAATCCTCACCCACCGCAGCGCGGGTCTGCTCGACAATCTCGATGGCAAAACGCATCATATTCTCGAAAGAGCCGCCATAGTCATCGTCGCGCAAATTGGTCTTCCGCACCAGGAAGGTGGATATCAGATAGCCGGCCGATCCGATGATCTCGACTCCGTCATAACCCGCCTTCTGTGCCATCAGCGCGCAGTTTACATGGTCGTCAATCTGTTTCCGGATACCGGCTTTGTCGAGTTCGTTGGGAGCATGTCTGGCGATCCGGGAGCGCACGGCTGATGGCGCGACCATGGCCCTGTTATTGGCTAAAGGACCGGGATGCAGGATCTGCATGCATATTTTTACGTCCGGTGCGGCCTCGTGCACGGCATCGGTGACCAGCCGATGCTTGGCAGCTTCTTCTTCGCTGGACATAATCGCCCCGCCCGCTGACGCTTCGGCATTCGGGGCGATCCCGCCAGTGATTATCATGCCGATATTATTGGCTGCCCGTTCGGCAAAATAAGCGGCCATCCGCTCGAAGCCGCCATCCATTTCTTCCAGGCCGGTATGCATGGAGCCCATGATCGAGCGGTTCTTGATGGTGGTGAAGCCGAGATCGAGTGGCTCGAGCAATTTTGGATATTTCATATTGTCGTTTTGCATAGATAGTATCCCTATCACATTATCCAATCTGTTAAAGCGACATCTCAACAGGCTTTACTGCACGAGTATTGCGCGCGACTTTGCCGTCGAGCAACGGCAACGCCGGGAAATACAGAATGCCTTTGGTTAATATCTTTCCCCGGCGATGGCCAACCGGATCGCAGCCGACCCCAGTTTGCAGAATCTTGGCGGGAAGAGCAGGGATATGACCACTTTGTTTTCCGATATCCGCAGATTTACACCGATCTTCGAAGCGATGCAGGGCGACCGAAACCGGGATGGTATCGACCCTTGCAGCCTGCTCGGTCATGCCTTCCTCCTATCACCCGCCCAATCTGTCATCCGACCTTCGGACAATCGGCGGTTGCCCCCTAGGCCCGCGAGCCGCCAGAAGCGCAAATTTTGGTGGCGGCCAATTGAGAATTCTGGCTCACGGGAGATCGATGCAGCAAAGCAGCACAAGGGATTCAGCTGAAAATTGTAAACTGGGGTTTCGGCTCCGCTAGCTGCCGTGCCGGTCGCATCGTGGGGGCGGCGCGTGCGTTGGCCGCTATCAGTCAGCAACATAATGTTCATGTCACCGGTGATACCCGTCATAAAGGAAAGAGCCGACTATGGCGGATTTCAGGGCGAAAAATGCCTTGCGCAGGGCCGGTAGAAAATGAACCGGCTCGCCGGATATTACTCCCGGAGCGGCGGCTTTCCGCGCTACGGCGCTATGTGATGGGGGCTGGTCCAAGAATGGGATATGTAAATCATTGTAAATACACATTCAATCTTCTGGTAAAGCTTCTGTAAATGATAGTAAAACGCAATTCATAAACCGATGAATAAAGGCAATGTTACCGTATCAAGGCTAGCACCTCTGGGGGAATTAAAATGCGTATAGCGATAGCGGACGATGATTCGGAAATCATCGAATTTTTGGGGAAAATCGTAGAAGCACAGGGCTATGTCTATGTCGGCTACCCGGACGGAACCGCCCTGTCCAACGCCTTGCTGCGCGATACGTTCGATCTGGTAATTCTCGACTGGAACATGCCCGGCAAAAACGGGTTGGAAATTCTGCAGTGGATGGAAGAGGCGATTGAAGATCGTCCTCCGGTGATCATGATGACCAGCCGTTCGGCCAAGCAAGATATCAGCGACGCACTGAACGCGGGTGCCGATGATTATATCACCAAACCGGAAGACAAGAATGTCATTGCCGCTCGGATCAATGCCCTTCTGCGCAGAAACAGCGGCGCCTCGGCAATGGAAACCACGGCTGAATATGGCGACTATCTGCTCAATCGTATCGAGCAGACGGTCAAGCATGGCGACCAAGAGATCGCCCTGACCGCAAAAGAGTTCGAACTCACCGATCTCATGTTTCGCAACCGGGACCGTACCTTGTCGCGGCGATATATAATGGAAACGGTCTGGCGGACCAACGCGCATCTCGCAACGCGGACGCTCGACATGCACGTCTCGCGAATCCGCTCCAAGCTCGCGCTGAAACCGGAAAACGGGTTTCGGATTTTCACGGTTTTCGGCTATGGCTACAGGTTGGAGACGTTCAGTAACGGAGGGTGATAGTGTTTGAAGAATTCCGGAATTGGATGCCTTCGTCGGGCCTTCGCCTGTTGCTGGTGCTATCTATCTGCGCTCTGGCCATTGCCCCTGGTGAAGCTGCAGCCCGGAAAAACTCCGATTCGGAGCAGATCACCTATGTCTTCAAGCGTGGAGACACGCTGTACCGTCTCGCCAATAATTATCTGCGCAAGTCGTCGGACTATCGCGCCGTGCAACGGCTCAACCGCGTTGCCAACCCGCGTGTTATCCCCGTAGGCACATCGCTGCGCATTCCCGTAGCCTTGCTGAAATATCGTCCGAGTGAAGCCCGGCTGAGCGCGTTCCGCGGGAATATTTCCATTGCTTCGGATGGCCAGAACCGGACACCGGTTACGGGTATGAACATCGGCGAGGGCAGCAATATCAGAACGGCTGCGCGGAGTTTCATGACGTTGCAACTGGAAGACGGGTCGCAGGTTTCCCTGCCATCCAATAGCCACGTCCGGATTACCCGCCTGCGCCATATTCTGCTGACCGACAGCATCGACTATGAATTGGCCGTCGACAAGGGGCGGGTGCGCTCGAAGGTAGCGCCGCTGGAAAAGAAGGCGGACCGCTATCGGGTCCGCACTCCGGTTGCCGTCTCCGCTGTTCGCGGGACCGACTATCGGACCAGGGTGGATGAGATTTCCGGCACCGCCTTTTCCGAAACGGTTGAAGGCGAAGTCGTGGTCGCGGCGGGCGAGAGGCTGAACGGGGCCAACCTGGTTACCATAGCCGCAGGTACCGGTGCAGCAGCGACGGCGTCAGGTGCGATTGCGAAAGCGCAATTGCTATCGCCGCCAGAACTGCTTGATCCTGCGAATGTACAGTCCGAGGCGGAATTGCACTTTGCCGTTGAACCGCGCGAGTCGGCTATCGGTCATCGTCTCAGCATCGCGTCCGATGCCGGCTTTGTCGATATCGTCGCCGAAGCAGAGGTGCGGGGCACGGTGCTGGAATTGCCGACGATCCCGAATGGGCGCTATTTCGCCAAGCTGACGGCGCTGGCGGCGGACGGTTTCGAGGGGATGCCCGCTACGTATAGCTTTAAGCGCCAGCTGAGTACGCTGGGCGGTAGCGCCGACGCCGGCGATTTCGGCTATCGCTTCAAATGGTTCGGCAAAGGCGAGGGGGAACGATTCTACCGGCTCCAGATCCTGAAAGACAGCAAGACATCCGTACCCATTATCGACGAAGCGGGCCTCTCCGCCGACACCGTCACTCTGTCGGATCTGGCCGATGGGGAATATTTCTGGCGCGTTGGCGTGATCCAGTTCTCCAGTGATCCCGACGATCCGGCAGCGATAGAAAAATGGACCGATTTCGAAAAAATGACCGTGGCCAACTAGCGGTCCGGATCCGGCTTTTGACCGACCGTCCGATCAGGCCGAGGCGCCGATGAGACTACGCCAGCGTCTGGTTGTCGAATGGCTTGCGGTAGCATTGCTGGCGTCCTGCATGGTGGTGGCACTGGGCTATTGGGATAGCCTGTCGCGCTTCGACAATCTGGTCTACGACCAACTGTCCGGCATTGATCGGCCGGAGGCATCGCCGGACATAATGATTGTCGAGATTGACGAGGAGAGCCTGCACGCCTTCGGCAAGTGGCCATGGCCCCGCGAACGGCATGCCCAGTTTTTCGAGCAGCTCGCGATCGGCACCCCGAGAGCGACTGGTTTCGACGTCCTGCTCAGCGAACCGGGAGAACCGGAGGGTGACCAACTGCTGGCGCAGGCGATGGCCGATCTGCCAAATCTGTTCCTGCCACTGCATTTTGTTTTTCCCGGCAGCAATGGTGCAGAATTTGATGTTAGACAGCCGATCGCGCCGTTCACCGCGGCAGCAACCGGTCTCGGTCACGTGAATCTGCTTTTCGATGCTGACGGAGTCGTACGTCGCGCGAACCTTTGCTTTGGAGACAAGGATGCGGGGGCGGAATGGCCCCATTTGATGGAGATAATTTACCAGGCGGTCGAAGGAGATATGTCTCCGGCTTTCGACCGGCTGGATGATTGCGATCAGAGTCTGTTGATGCCCTATGCGGATCGTGGAGCATATCAATCGATATCCTATGCGGCATTGGCCAAGGGACAAGTGCCGCCTGCATTCGTGCAGGACAAGATAATCCTGATCGGTGCTACGGCCAACGGTATGGGTGATCAATATCCGGTGCCGCTCGGCGATGGCGGTACGATGGCCGGGGTCGAGATCATGGCCAATCTTTACAGCACGATCGCGCGCGATGATTTTATCCGGCCGATCCCTTTGATCCAGCAACTGTTGTTGTCACTGCTGCCGGTCTGGATATTGCTGCTCGGTTTCTGGCGCTGGCGTCCACGCACAACGATCGTCGTCTCTTTCTTCCTGATAGTGACGATATTGCTGGCCAGCGCCGTGCTTGTGCAATTCTCCCTCTGGTTTGCGCCTGGAACCGCCCTGCTGGGTGTGCTGATTGTATATCCCGTATGGGGCTGGCGCCGCTTACAGGCTACTAGCGATTTCATGGATGGCGAATTGGAGCATTTCGGTCGCTCGAAAGTTGATATACCGATCATGCGGACGGAACTGGGACCCGTTGACGTTATTACCGGACAGGCCGAACAACTGACCCACGCGATATCCCATGTTCGCGATTTGCGGCGCTTCATCAGCGATGCGCTCAGGAACCTGCCCGATCCGATGTTCATCACCGATCTGCGGGGCAAGGTTACATTCGTCAACAGGCTGGCGCAGACCGGAATGGAAGACGGCGCTCAGAATCTGGCGCTGGATGACATGCTCGACCGCTTTGTTTCGGCTGATGATCTTCAGGAGGTGAAGGATTATCTCGACCAGAAGAGCCGGCCGACCAAACAGGATTATGTCGAGTTTACTTCCAGCGACGGACGCATTTTCGCTATGCGCCGCGCGCCGGTTGCATCGGATGAAGGATTGCTGAGAGGGTATATCCATTATCTGGCGGACATTACGGAAGTAGCCAATGCGGCGCAGCAACGGGAAGAGGTGTTGCAGCTGCTGTCTCATGATATGCGGGCGCCTCAGGCTGCCATTCTGGCTCTTCTTGACGGTCGCGAGACTGACGAGACAACCAGCCGGATTGAGGGGCATGCCCGCCGGACTTTGGCGCTGGCGGACAATTTTGTCGGATTGGCCCGGATCGATGCGAGCGAGTTTGCCGGCGAGGATATCCTGCTTGCGGAACTGGTTGAGGAGGCCAATGACAGCCTCTGGCCCCTTGCCCAAAAGCGGGGCATTCGCTGTGAAGTCGAAGACCAGTCCGAGGGTGCCTTCGTGCATGTCGAACCTTCGAGCCTCTATCGCTCCTTCGTGAACCTGATCGACAATGCAATTAAATATAGTCCGGATGGCGGTGTGGTGACGATCGGGATCCGGGTAACTGATCTGGATGGCCAACCCTTCGTGTCGGTTGCTATATCTGATCAGGGCAAAGGTATTTCCGAGGGCATCCTCGGCCAGTTGTTCGAGCGCTTTGCCAGCGATGACACTATGGCGCATTCATCCATCAAGGGAGCTGGTCTCGGGCTGAATTTCGTCGCCAAGGTGATCGCCAGACACGGTGGTCACATCCGGGGAGAGAACCAACGGGACGGCGGCGCCTGCTTTACCATATTGCTGCCTCTGGCTCCCGATCTTGAGTGCCAGGCGGACTGAATCACTCGATGCCCTGACGGGTGCGGATTGTGCTGCGTGGAGTGCTGCTCGGCTTGGTGTCCAGCCCCGAGAGTGCGGAATCGATCAAGAAGGGCAGGGACTGTATTACAGTACCCTTGCAATGATATTCTGCCGCGCTGCCGGAATAGAGCTTCTTTCCGCGGACCTGATCGAACAGACTGACAGTCAATCGATGTTCGCGATCCTTGCAGGACTGGAATCTTTTCTGTTTTTTTGCCGTAGAGATCGATTTTTCGGCATTGTCTGCACCAGCATTTACCGCGATATCGGCTGGTCGGTTGGAAAGCGCGACATGGACCAGAATCGATGCATCGGAAGACGATTCATAGCCTCTGTCGTTGAGCGATCTGGCGACCATATCCCGGGCGGCCGTCAAGTCACTATGCGCGACGGCATCGGTTGAAGACATGGTGAATTTCTTCTGCGCAGATGCCGCAATCACCTGATGCGTCTGGACCCGGGTTTGTATTGGCCCGGCACAGCCGGAAACCGCCAGTGCGCTCGCCAACATCCATGGGAGTGATCGCATCATCACATGCTCCGCTGAGTTCATTCAATGTAAATTGATAGTCCTCCGGTCCGGAAAAGTCACGCACATTGGCCTCGGTTTTCGGATCTACCGGGTCAACGCGTAGTAGATCACATAGAACCAGGAGAAAAAGCCGTGAATGATCGCCCACAGGATAGACTTGTGCGTGGTGAAGCTGATGGCAATCGCCAGCGCGCTGCCGAACCCCACACCCTTGCTGACGATTTCCTTGCGGACATATGTGGCTCCCCTGCTCATGGGCGATTCTCCAGGTGCATAATCTTCGGGACGCATCCGCTCGGGCTTCGTCTTTCCGACCATGATCAGGCCGCTTCCCGCGCCCGGTCGGACAGTTCCTGATTGAGCATTTCGGCGAGCAGGAAGGCCAGTTCCAGCGATTGCGCGGCATTCAGGCGCGGATCGCAATGCGTATGATAGCGGTCGCCGAGTGACGCATCGGTGATGGCCACGCCGCCGCCAGTACATTCGGTCACATTCTGGCCAGTCATTTCGCAATGGATGCCGCCGGCAAATGTGCCCTCAGCCCGGTGGACGGCGAAAAAGCCGCGCACTTCGCTCAGGATGCGGTCAAACGGCCGCGTCTTGTATCCGCTCTCCGCCTTGATGACATTGCCGTGCATCGGATCGCAGGACCAGATGACCGGATGGCCCGACTTTTTGACAGCGCGCACGAGAGGCGGCAGCCCGCTTTCGATCTTGTCGTGACCAAAACGCGTGATTAGCGTGATCCGGCCGGGTTCGCGCGCCGGATTGAGCGTATCGAGCATTTTCAACAGCGCGTCCGGTGTCAGCGACGGGCCGCATTTCAGCCCGATCGGATTGCCGATGCCGCGCAGGAACTCGACATGGGCAGAGCCCTCGAAACGTGTCCGGTCGCCGATCCACAGGAAATGCGCGCTGGTGTCAAACCAGTCGCCGGTCAGGCTGTCCTGACGGGTCAGGCACTGCTCGTAGGGCAGCAGCAGCGCCTCGTGACTGGTGTAGAAAGATGTGGCTTTCAATTGCGGTACAGTGTCCGGGTTGATGCCGCAGGCTTCCATGAAGGCCAAAGCTTCGCCGATCCGGTCGGCCATTTCCTCAAATTTCTTCGCCCACGGGCTGCGCGCCATGAAATCATGGGTCCAGCCATGCACTTGCTTCAGATTGGCATAGCCGCCGGTCGAGAACGCGCGCAGCAGGTTGAGTGTCGCCGCGGCTTGGTTATAGGCCCGGATCATCCGCTCGGGATCGGGGTCCCGGCGGCTGCTGTCAAACTCGATGCCATTGATGATATCGCCGCGATAGCTTGGAAGCTCCACGCCATCCTGCACTTCGACATTGGACGAGCGCGGCTTGGCAAACTGGCCGGCCATACGGCCCACTTTTACGATCGGCAGCTTGGACGCATAGGTCAGGACCACCGCCATCTGGAGGATCACGCGGAACGTGTCGCGGATATTGTTCGGATGAAATTCCGCAAAGCTTTCGGCACAGTCCCCGCCCTGCAGCAGAAATGCCTTGCCGGCGGCGACCTCCGCTAGATCCTGTTTAAGGCTACGGGCTTCACCGGCAAAAACCAGCGGCGGATAGCTGCCGAGCAACTCTTCCGTTTCCGCGAGTTTTGTGGCGTCTTTATACTCGGGCATATGCAGCCCTTCAAAATCCCGCCAGCTATTTGCCGTCCAATTTGTCGCCATTCGAGCGCTCCGCTTCATTTCCAATAAAATCGAGAGCCTTTAGGCGGGAGTCAAGGGTGATGGCAAGGGAAACCCATTGTTGGTTGCCGGCGCAACTATCGGGGAGCATCCGCTATCTAGGAGCCGCCGGGTTTTTTCTTCCAGCTGCCGCTATCGCGGAATTCCGGTTTAATCTGACTCGCATCGGGTAATCTCTGGCCGGCATAAGCTTGATCACCGCCCTTGGCTCTTGCCTGGGCGCTATAGTCGGGGGCCCTGTACGAACGGCCGGCCTGTATATCCGGCGTCCCATAGGGCCGGTTATTGCGACGGGCGTTGTCAGCGGCGAGGGCCGCGGCTTTTTCGGATTGAGCGGCTTCCGCTTCGGCTTTGCGCCGGGCTGCCTCATAGGCCTTCTCCAGCGCAATCGGATCGAGCGTGGAGGCAGAGCCGTTGTCGCGGATGTCAGCTTGCCGGCGTGGCTTTGGCGCAGGTAACGGCTCTCCGCCCCGGTATTTCTGGCCGAAGGCGCTGGCTTTTCCGGCATTGCCTTTCCAGCTGTAAAAGCGATGGGCTCCAACCGTTCCGAGAAACCGCAGGCTTGGTGCCCAATATGGATAGACATAGGTCGCGTGGTAATGGGTGGCTGTGCCGACTGTCGTATAGCTTTTTCCGGCCAATGCTTGCGCTGCGACCTTTTTCGCACGGTTCCAGTGGTAGCTTGCTGCCTTGCGTCGCAGCGAACCGTCGCAAGTATAGGTAAACTGGCAGCCGGTCGTCCGCTCGCTGCCCTGATAGATCACGCCGCATATTGTACCGGGATAGCTGGGATGGCGGACCCGGTTCAGAATTACTTGGGCGACGGCGCGCTGGCCGGCATCGGGTTCCATCCCGGCTTCATAGTAGATCGCCTGCGTCAGGCAATATAGTGCCCGGCTGTCATCCGTCGCCGAGCCACGGAAAGCGACCGGATGGATCAGATGCGCTGTTGATGCCTGATCTGCATCATTGCCGATCAAATCCGGTGTGCCCGCAATAGATCCGGCTCCGGCCTCAGCGAGCGGATCGGCGCCGAAACCGCCATAATTTTGCGGTATCGCATAATTTGGGTCGAGAAAGTAGAAAGCGGAACCGGCAAAATTTTCTTCCGCTCGCTCGACCGGCTGGAGCCCCGAATCGCTGGGTCTGAATTGCTGGGCGTCGACGCTTGATTGGGGCATGGTGGCCGGTATCAGCAGCAGGCTAGCCAGAAAAAGTGCCGTCAATATGCGTTCGCGGACCGACAGTTTGGCAAAGGATCCGAGCGGCTTTTGCGATTGTGAAGCTCCTGTATGTGCGGTGTTCTGGCCGGAATGTGCGTCAATTGCAGACTTGCCCGTGCTGACCAGCGGCTCCGGATGACCACCATCCAGCCCGAAATCGGGGATATTGCTGCTCAGGGGTGGAACATAGGGTGGAGGTACGCGCACGTGGTTCTTCAATACCTGATTGGGCCCAAGCGGGCTGGTCGTCGCGATATAGCCGGTCATGGCGGCATCTGCGCGATGCTTGATCATGCTGTTCCAACATGGGACGCGCCCGTCTGGAATATTAACCGGTTAACGCAGTCTTCTGCGCCTGTCTGCCGACCAGATATTGCGCGAGCGAATAGCCGGCCACGCCGAATATTATTCCGCCGACAGCCGGACCGACGATGATGCCGTCCAACCCGTAATATTCACGACCGAGCCAGAGAAAGGGAACAAGACCCAGCGTATTGCGAAGCCAGTTCATCAGCGTGGACCAGCCGGGATGCCCGAGATTGTTGCAGGCCGCGTTGCTGATGAACAGCATACCGTTAAAGAAGAACAGCGGGGTCAGCAGGAGGGCAAACAGCCAGAATACATGCCGCCCTTCGCCGACCAGATGAAACGCATCGCTGATCGGCCCGCTGAGCAGCAAGAGAATTGGCCAGATTGCCAATGTATAGGCGAGGGCGAACAGGGTTGCCTGCTGGATCGTGATCCGAACCCGGTCGAGTTTCAGCGCGCCAAAATTCTGCCCGATGATCGGTCCCACGGCGCCAGACAGTGAAAACATCAGGCAGAATGCTACCGGTACAACCCGGCCAACCACCGCGAAGCCGGCGATCACGTCATCGGAATAGTCGGCGATAAAGCGATAGGAGAGGAAGCCGCCGATCGGTGTCGCGACATTGGTCAGCACCGCGGGGACCAGAATTGCCATGATCGCCCGGATATCGGCCCGGAAGCTTACTAGGGAAAACCGGTCGAAACCGCCATAATTCCGAAAGACTGTGCGGATGGCATATATCGCTGAAACGACGACGGCACAGGCACTTGCAACCGCCGCGCCGTTGATGCCCCAGTCAAGGCCAAAGATGAACAGGGGGTCAAGGATCGCATTGGTTATGCCCATGCTGAGCGTGACGTACATCGAGCGCCGGGCTGCGCCGTGGGCGCGCAGGAAGCCGGAGCAGACCATGGCCGTGACACTGACCGGCATGAAAGGCGCGACGATCCGGATATACCCGGTTGCCGCCTGATTGGCGGCCCCGTCAGCGCCGGCCAAATCCAGAATCGCCGGGGCGAACAGGGACAGGATGAGCGCGAAAGGGACCATCATCACGGTGCTGAGAATCAGAATATTTGTCAGATAGCGCCGAGCCCGGTCCGGATCACCCTGACCGATATGGCGGGCTGCCAGCGCGCTGGTGGCAATCATCAGGCCGATATGGAAAGCCGTGCCGAAAAACAGGATGGTGGCGGCAAAACCCATTGCTGCGGTCAGCGCGCTGTCTGATAGCTGGGCAATGTAGAACAGATCGGCAAAATCGACCAGAAACATGGTCAGCATGCCGATGCTGGCGGTCAGCGACATGGTGGTGATATGCCGCAAGGGACTGCCGGTCAGGAATATGGCGGGTTGGGGCGAGATAAAATCTGTTCCACTACAAACCGCCTGACCGGAACTGGCAATGGCGGAAAAGATATTTTGCCCTATAGTCTTTTGCCAGAGGGTCAATTCCTCTCTATTGGAAAAACATCTTTGGAGAGTGTCTCATGGTCTATCGAAAAACACTGGTTGGTCTGGTGATCGCGACATTGGCAGGATGTTCCGCAGCCGAGGAAGACAAGACATCCTCTCCAGAGGATCGCGGCGTGTTCGAACGTCGCAATACCGCTCCCGATCCGGCGGATAATGCGCTGAAGCCGCGCCGGGCCGAACAGGCTTATGCCCGGATCGCCCTTAACTGCATCAACAAACAATATCCCAACAAGATCAGTCATGTCCTGAATAGCGCCGCCGATGTCGCCGAGCCGGCAAAGCTGACGCCGCTATTCTACGGCTGTTTCGATTGGCATAGCGCTGTCCACGGCCACTGGTTGCTGATCCGGCTCTGGGGTCAGGATCTGGTTCCCGATATGGATGACGAGATTGCTGCCGCGCTGGCAGCGAATTTTACGGCGGCGAAGGTTGCCGGTGAACTGGCCTATTTCCAGGGGGCGGACCGCACGGCTTTCGAGCGGCCCTATGGCATCGCATGGTTTCTGCAACTGACTGCGGAACTGCGCGATATTGCCAAGGGCGAGGGTAGCAAGGCCGAACAGGCGAAGCTGTGGCTGGACCGGCTGCAGCCGCTGGAAGCTCTGATCGTCGACAATATCAAGAACTGGCTGCCGAAACTCGCCTATCCTGTCCGGCTTGGGACCCACAACCAGTCCGCTTTTGCTTTTGGCCTGTTCCTCGACTGGGCTGCACGTAGCGGTGATCGCGAAATGACTGCCCTGGTGCGCGAAAAAGCCTTGGATTTCCATCGCCAGGACCGGGATTGTCCGATGGCATATGAACCTTCGGGTGAAGATTTTCTGTCATCCTGTCTCATGGTAGCCGATCTGATGCGGCGGTTAATGAATCAGCGGGAATATGCCGAATGGCTTTCGGGTTTTCTTCCCGCGCTACCAACCGATGGAAGGGGCGACTGGCTCGAAATGGGCGTTGTGAAAGATCCGACCGACGGGAAACTGGTCCATCTCGACGGTCTCAATCTGTCGCGGGCTTGGGCGCTGGAAGGCATGGCTTCCGCACTTCCGGAAGACGATCCGCGGCGCGCAGCGCTTCTCGCATCCGCCAGACTACACGGAAATTCCGGCGAGCAAGCCGTGCGGACACCGCATTATTCCGGCAGCCACTGGCTCGCCAGTTTCGCGACTTACTGGCGGACCCGGCGGGGGATCGACAAGAATAGCAGCAATCCGGCTTCGTGAACCCGCATCCGTCCATGCAACCGGCACAAAATGCCGAGCGCCGGACGCTGTCCCTGTTCAGCCGGCTGTTTCCCGTCAATCGCGATCTTGCGATCAAATCGATTTTCGGGATTTGGAGCGCCTATTTCTTGTTCGTGAGCAGTCGCATCTTATATGTTCCCGAGATGAATGCAGACGCCCTGTTCCTGCAGCGCATCCTGATGACCATCATCTGTATCACTTTTACCTGGATGCTGTATCGGCTGCTGATTGCAGTCCGGTGCAAGGGGATGGGGGCTGCCATATTCATGTTGAGCTTGCCGACCATGATCCTCGCCAATCTTATCGCGCTAATCGATCAGATCGTCTTTGATCATGACGCCCGGCTGTTCGACTTTTCCTATCTTCTCGAGCCGGTTGATTTCGCTTCCTTTGACTGGACCTATGTTCTGGACGAGGCTTTTACCCGCTATTTCATTCTGGTCAGTTGGGGGGCATTATATCTGGCCCTTTCGCACAGCAAAAACGTGCAGAGAATGATGGAGCACAGTCGTCAACTGGAGCGGGTCAATCGGGCGAGTGAGTTGCGGGCGCTCCGTTATCAGCTCAATCCGCATTTTGTCTTCAACGCGCTGAATTCGGTCAGCAGCCTTATCATCGATCGGCAGAACGAGCAGGCGGAGAAACTGGTCGATGACCTGGCCGACTATATGCGTGCTGTTTTGACCGGTGGCGCGCAGGATATGATTACGGTGGAGCAGGAGATTGCCCAGCAGGTACGCTATCTGGAAATAGAACGTATGCGTTTCCCCCAGTGGCTTCACTATTTTGTCGATATCGAACCTGCTGCAAATGGCTGGAGCATTCCGGCACTGATCATCCAGCCGCTGATCGAAAATGCCATCAAGTTCGGCGTTTCGGGAGCGGACCAGCCGCTTAATATCATCATATCCGCACGTATCGAGGGAGATCGTCTGCGGATCAGCGTCGCCAATGACGGCAGGGTGGAAATTCCGCCTGCGCAGCCACATGACCGGGCTGCCGGGACCGGGACTGGACTGACCAATATCCAGAGTCGGTTGCGAGCGCTATACGGGCAGAATGCGTCGCTGCTCTTGGCCAATAGCAAGGACGGGATGGCGATCGCCACTATCATCTTGCCCGATCCGTCCCTGATTTTCCAGGATATATGAGAATGGCCAGGAAGCCGCCCTCGGTGTTGATTGTCGATGATGAACCGCTGGCCCGCACCCGGCTTAAGGCATTGTGCAAGCGAATCCGGTTGTTCGGGGAAATCGCATTGGCCAATGGCGGTCGCCAGGCGATCGAGAAGATCAGACTGAACCCGCCAGACATCGTGCTGCTAGACGTCGATATGCCAGAATTTTCCGGGCTCAAGGTGGCGGAATTCTGTCAGGGTCTCGGGCATATGCCGGAGATTATCTTTACAACGGCCCACAGCACTTACGCGGTGCAGGCTTTCCGGCTGGAAGCCACAGACTATCTCCTGAAACCGGTGAAGGAGTCGCTGTTGCGCGAAGCGGTAGAGCGGGCCATCGCAAATCGGACACGAGCCGGGAATGACCGGGGAACGGAGACGGTTGACCGCCTGTGGGTGCAGGACGGGAACGGCGCCCTGCAAATCATGGTGTCGGATATCGAATGGGTCGAGGCGGAGCGCGACTATATGCGCCTAAATCTTCCTGATCGCAGCTTTCTCGTCCATCAGTCGATGCGCTCGCTGGACAAAATGTTGCCGCACGATCTGTTTGTCCGGGTTCACCGGTCAACCATTGTGCGACGGGACTGTATTGCCGAGGTGCGTCGCAGAGGCCGCAAACATTATGTCATATTGAAGGATGGCAAGCAATTGCCGATTGGCCCCCGCTATGCCGACAGAATCGCCGGTTCGGCTCAAGCCGGGCGCCTGGGCGGATCGGACACCGTAACCGAATAGCGCGGCGCTGGTGCCGGTTGTTTCAGTCCACCGACATCGACAAACGCCTCTCTTTCGATATTATGGGGATGCTCCTTGGCTTCTGCCAGCGACAGTACCGGCGCGAAGCATATATCCGTTCCCTCCATCAACTCGCACCACTGGTCGCGGGTTTTGGTTTTGAACAGATCTGTCAGTTTCTCCTTCAGCATCGGCCACTGTTTCGGATTCATCTGGGCGTCGAAATCGCTATCGTCTGCAATACCGGCCACTTGCCGCAGCTCTGCGTAAAATTGGGGTTCGATTGATCCAATCGAGATATATTTGGCATCAGCCGTTTCGTAGGTGTCATAGAAATGCGCCCCGGTATCGAGCAAATTGACACCTCGCTCGTCCTGCCACTGGCCGATATTGTGAAAGTCGAAGATCATCGCCATCAAAGCGGCGGAACCATCGGTCATCGCACAATCCACAACCTGGCCCGTGCCGCCGGTCTTGGCGTGGAGCAGGGCGGATACCATGCCGAAGGCCAGCATCATGCCGCCGCCGCCAAAATCGCCAACCATGTTGATCGGGGGGGTCGGTTTTTCACCCGCTCGTCCGAACGCATGCAAGGCACCGGATACGGAAATATAGTTAATATCATGGCCGGCTGCGGCGGCGAGTGGCCCATATTGGCCCCAGCCGGTCATCCGACCGTAAACAAGTTTGGGATTGTCGGCGAGCAATATATCCGGCCCGAGGCCGAGACGTTCCATGACGCCGGGGCGAAAGCCTTCGATCAGGCCGTCGGCAGTTTTGACCAGATCACGGGCAGTCTTGATGCCGTCTTCTGATTTCAGGTCGATCTCGACCAGATTACGGGAACGGGACAGGGCAAGGCGCGGATCGGGCGCCGCTCCCGGGCGGTGCAGAACGGTAACGGTCGCCCCCTGGTCGGCGAGCATCATGCCGCAAAAGGGGCCGGGACCAATGCCAGCGAATTCGATAATATTGATACCTGTAAGTGGTCCAGCCATGTCCTGCTCCCGTTTAATCGAATGATTAAACCGTCCTATGCAGGGAAGTAGTTCTAATCAAGTCTAATATTGAGCCTTGACCGGAAGATCAGCGGGAGCGTTGTCTCTTGTGCAAATGCGGGGATTTTTTCCCATGCTGGCGCAGATAGTGCGGTAATTCCAACTTTTTCTGACCGACAGGTTGCCGTGCGAGTTTCGGATCGATGGGATGGTCAAACGCCACGCCGAATCTGCCCTGGGCTACCCATGCGACATGTCCGGTCACCTGACCAATATTGCGCAGCTCCAGCTGGACCTTGTCGCCCCGCTTGGCAAGTACCGGTGCTTCGGCCATCAGGCCGCCGGCTGACAGGTTGCGAATCCGGACTTCGCCGCAATCATCACCATCGACGAAGCTCAGAGCAGCCTTCAGAAACAGGCTGTCGCGCTCCAGCTCCCGCTTCGAATGGCCGAGGGCCTGACTGTTCATTTTCAGACTATCGTCAAATGGTTCGTTCATGAGCTTCCCGTAGCCGGTAAATGTAAATACATGTGTCGCAAAGGAAGTAGTAGGGTAAAATTGGTGCAAATTTCGTTAATAGTAAGCATTGTTTCTCGCAAAAGCGCTGGATTAACGCGGTAACCCGAGCAGGCCAGTGCCGTTGCCAAGGCGCCAGAGAGAACCTTTGTTTTGCTCTAGAGAAAAATCAAACTACTGATCGCGCGAGATTTTCTCGTTCCGCTCGTGCGCTTCCTGGGCCTCCACGGTCATCGTTGCAATTGGCCGGGCTTTCAGCCGGTCGAGCGAAATCGGTTCGCCGGTCACCTGACAATAACCATATTCGCCTTCGTCAATCCTTCGCAAAGCCGCATCGATTTTGGATGTTAGCTTGCGTTGACGGTCACGGGTCCGCAGTTCCAGGCCCCAATCGGTTTCACTCGACGCCCGGTCATTGAGATCGGCGTCCTGGATCGGACCGTCCTGCAGATGGGCAAGGGTTTCCTTGGATTCGTCGATGATTTCCTGTTTCCATTTTTTCAGGGCTCTCCTGAAATAGGCGAGCTGCCGCTCGTTCATGAATTCTTCGTCTTCGCTCGGTTCATAGCCGTCCGAGAGGACCATATCTGCGCCATTTTCGCTATTTTTTGCGGATGCTTTTTCTACCGAGGATGCCAACATACTCTCCAAACATCATGCCTTACCCGAACTTCGGAAGGCGGGACCATATATAGGGCGGGCCTATACCCAGCGTAGTTATTGGAAACAAGGCGCAAAATCGCTGTTCATGCAATAATCCGGATTTTGTAGAATACCGGACCCGGTCAACCCAATATGCGGTTTGATTTTGCACCGGAAAATAAGCTTGGGACCGCAATGGTCCCGGCGCAAAATCCGATTTCTAAAAGCGATATGACAAGAAAGCGGTCCGTATGAGTTCCAATTCGGGACATTAACCCTGAATGGGTACGATCTGTTAACTTATTTTCGCGTTTCCCACTCTAAAACAGCGTTAATGCAATTGTTATTTACCATTTCTTCTGTCTTTCTGAAGCATGTCGAGACGGCAAACAGGGGCAAGGCTTCGAGAAGCCTGCTGTTTGATAATGTCTGAAGCGGAAGAGAGATAGATTATGTCGGTACGTATGGCTTTGGCAAAATTATGCGCTTGCACCTGCGGGGGAGCGCTGATCGGAGGCGGCGCAGTGCATGTCTCTGAGGCACCTGCGGCTCCATATGTTAAGAAGATGTCGAAGAAGAAACCGCTGCGGGCTCGTGCAATCAAAAAGGGTGAGCCCGCCCGCAAGATAAAGCGGATCAGGCGCACGGTCACCAAGACGACGACGGCCTGCCAGCCATCGGTAGTCACGATCGCCCAGACGCCGGCGCCACAGGCCATTCCTCTTCCTCCTTATATTCCGCCTGCTCCCCCTGTCAGCAGCACCGGTGGTTCGGTCCCGGTTGTAATTGGTGGCAGCAGCGGCGGCGGCAGTGGCGGATTTTTTGGCGGCTTCTTCGGTGGGGGCAGCACCGGTGGCGGTACCGTGGTAATTTCATCGACCAGCAGCGGTGGTTCGTCCAGCACCTCCTCGGGAGGTAGTTCATCCTCGTCCAGTTCTTCATCTTCGTCGTCCAGTTCCTCGTCGTCGAGCTCGTCCAGCAGTTCGTCCGGATCGAGTGGTGGCAAGCCAGGGCATGGTTCCAGCGGCGGGGGACACGGCTCAAGTGGAGGGGACGGAAGTTCAGGATCATCGGGTAGTTCCAGCTCGTCGTCCGGCAGTTCCAGCTCGTCTTCGTCGAGCTCGGGCGGTTCGTCCACCAGCAGCTCGTCCGGGGCGACAGGCGGTTCTACCAGCAGTTCGTCTGGCGCAACCGGCGGCTCCTCCAGCTTCGGCGGAACGTCGAGCGGCTCTTCGAGCAGTTCGTCCAGTTCCAGCTCATCGAGCAGCAGCTCCAGTTCGTCTTCTGGCGGAAGCACAGGCGGATCAACCGGTGGTACGGATGTCCCGGCGCCACCCATTGTATTGCTTTTTGGCGCAGCAGCAGCGGCATTGTTTGCCCGCCGTCGCAAAGCGAAAAAGGCGGTTGCTGCCTGAGCAATACAGAGCAGGGAAAACAGAAAAAGCGGCCGGTGCACTCCGGCCGCTTTTTTCTTTGCAGTCTTGCAAGTGAAACCGACGCTCGGCATAGGCAGTGCTTATGCATGATATAAAATTTATTCGCGAAAATCCGGAAGATTTCGACGCTGCGCTGGCAAAGCGCGGAGTCGAGGCAGTGGCGCAGAACATCCTCGCGCTGGACGAGCAGAGCCGCGCTCTGAAAACCCGGATCCAGGAAGGGCAGGCGCGCCGCAACGAGGCGTCCAAGGCAATCGGCAAGGCCAAGGGGCAGGGTGACGAGGATACGGCGCAGGCGCTTATGGCCGAAGTTGCCGATCTGAAAAGCAAATTGCCCGGGATAGAGGAAGAAGAACGGGAAGTTTCCGCGCGGTTGCAGGGCTTGCTAGCAGCGTTGCCGAACCTTCCGGCGGACGGTGTCCCGCCGGGCGAAGACGAAGACAGCAATGTCGAAGTCGATCGCTGGGGCGAACCACGCAATTTTGATTTTGACCCGAAGGACCATAGCGACATCGGTCCGGCGCTCGGGCTTGATTTTGAAACGGCTGCCGCAATGTCCGGTTCGCGGTTTGCTTTTCTGCGCGGGCAGATCGCGCGTTTGCAACGGGCAATCGGGCAGTTCATGCTCGACCAGCAGACAGTCGAGAACGGCTTCGAGGAATGCGCACCGCCGGTGCTGGTTCGCGATCAGGCCATGTTCGGAACGGGGCAACTTCCGAAATTTTCGGAGGATTCCTTTCAGACCACCAATGGCCATTGGCTGATTCCGACAGCAGAAGTCAGTTTGACCAACAGCGTGAGCGGCGAGATATTGGACGAGACGCAGCTGCCGATCCGGCTGACGGCGCTTACCCTGTGTTTCCGGAGCGAAGCCGGGTCGGCCGGCAAGGATACCAAGGGCCTGATCCGTCAGCACCAGTTTGAAAAGGTCGAGATGGTAGCTATTACCCATCCGGACAGCAGCGACGCCGAACATGAGCGGATGACGGAAGCGGCTGAATCAATTCTCAAAGCGCTCGAATTGCCCTATCGGAAAATGCTGCTCTGTGCCGGTGACATGGGCGCTACGGCACGCAAGACCTATGATCTGGAAGTCTGGTTGCCCGGCCAGAATATGTATCGCGAAATTTCAAGTGTCTCGACGTGCGGCGAATATCAGGCGCGGCGGATGAATGCCCGTTTCCGTCCGGAAGGAGAGGAAAAGGGTACGAGATTTGTCCACACGCTCAACGGTTCCGGTCTTGCCGTCGGCCGGACATTAGTCGCAGTTCTCGAAAATTACCAGCAGGCGGACGGATCGGTTACAATTCCATCGGCCTTGCTTCCTTATATGGGCGGAATCGACAAGTTGGGGCCGGTATAATGCGAATATTGCTGACGAACGATGATGGTTTCGATGCGCCCGGGATGAAAATCCTGCTGGATATCGCTTCGCATTTTTCCAATGATATCTGGATTGTCGCGCCGTCCGACGAAAATTCGGGTGCCGGTCATTCGCTAACGATCACCCGGCCATTGCGTATACGCAAGCGCGGGGACCAGCAATATTCTGTTGATGGGACACCAACCGACAGTGTGATGATGGCCGTCGCCAAAATCATGAAGGACGGGCCGCCCGATCTCATTCTATCGGGCGTCAATCGCGGTGCCAATCTCGGCGAGGATGTGACCTATTCCGGGACCGTGTCGGCAGCGATGGAAGGGGCGCTCGCGGGCATTCCCTCGATTGCGTTAAGCCAGGCTTATGCGCGAGGCGATCTTGGTGCTGATGTGCCGTTTGAAGCGGCCGTCCAGTGGGGAGAACATGTACTCCGGCCGCTGATCAAGCAACGCATGGATCACCGGACACTGGTCAATATCAACTTCCCGGCTGTCCCTGCCAGCGACGTCAAAGGCGTGCAGGTCGTGTCGCAGGGAATTCGCGATTATGGGCGGCTACAGATTGTCAGCAATCGTGACCCGCGCGGTTTTGAATATCATTGGTTCGGACTCGGGCCGATGGTGGAGACGCCGGCGCACAGCACCGACCTGGAAGCGATCGCCGACGGTTATATCTCGGTCACACCATTGCATCTGGATCTTACCCATTATGATTCCATGGATGGTTTGAAAAAACTCTATCCCTGACCGGTTTCCGCTCTCCCGAGAATTTACTAGGCTTTGACCAGCAACGCTGGCAAGCTGTGCTTTTGCTGCTAATAATCGTGTTTCCGTAGGGAAGAGGTTGGCCAATGGGAGCCTATATGCGTGATATTGCGATCCTGATAATGCTCTTGGTGGTAACAGCCTGCATTCCGCCGGGGCGCACCGACTATACTCCGTCTCCGTCCGCACCTGAATTGGTTACGGACCCTGTTGTGTTCGGGACTGCACCAGAGAAAGCGCCTCTATCGACCTGGCAGGCAAGTCCGGTCACCGCGAGCGCGCAACAGGTAAATTCGGGTACCTATATCGTGCAGCCGGGTGATACTTTGCGCGGGATCGCTAACAAGACTGGTACCGGCTCGCAGATCATCGCATCGGCCAATGGATTGGTTGAGCCTTATGTCATCCATCCCGGGCAGCGCTTGAAAATTACCGGCGGCCGGTATCATGCAGTCAAGCCAGGCGAGACCGGTATTGCCATTGCCCGTGCTTATGGTGCGCCGTGGCGCGACGTCGTGGCGCTTAACGGGCTGGAAGAGCCTTATATTCTGCGCGTGGGGCAAAAATTGCTGCTGCCGGCCACGGCTCCGAGCGATCCCGCGAATTTGAGTATCGAGCAACGAGCCGCTGCTTTTGATTTGGAAATCGACGATATTGTTACCGGCAGCCAGCCAGCGCTGGCCGATGGTGCAGTCGCAGGAGAGGCCTCCGACTGGCGGAAAGCCACAACGCCGAATGTCGCTATAGCCACGCCGGCAAATTTCTCCGGACAATTCCAGTGGCCGGTCGATGGACGGATAATCTCCGGTTTCGGAAGCAAGGGGGGTGGCAAGGTCAACGACGGTCTCAACATCGGCGTATCCAAGGGGACTCCCATCCGGGCGGCGGCAGACGGGGTGATAGCTTATAGTGGCGATGAAATCGGTGTATTCGGTGGCTTGATCCTGATCAATCACGGATCCGGCTGGGTCACGGCATATGGCCACGCCGACAAGCTTGACGTAACGCGGGGCCAGAAAGTCAAGGCCGGTGAGATAATCGGTCTCGCAGGGGAAAGCGGTTATGTTCAGGAGCCGCAACTGCATTTCGAAATTCGCAAGAACCGCAAGCCGGTAGATCCCAGCATCCACCTGCCGAAACGCAGCTGAATCGGCTATGGCAAGCAGCAACAACCGCAAGCTTTCAGACTATTTTACGCTCCGGCGGCGACCCAGCTTGCCGGTCTGGGCCGATATTGCTTGGCGAGTGACCTTTGTTCTGGCTCTGATCGGCATGGCCGTGGCGGTACACTATTTCGACCGTAATGGCCTGCAGGACAGTTATGACGGGGATGTCAGCTTTCTCGATGTCGTTTATTTTACGATGATCTCGATCACCACCACCGGCTATGGCGACATCGCTCCGGTGACGGAAAGGGCGCGCATGTTCGATGCGCTGGTAGTGACTCCTATCCGTATCTTTGTCGTGCTAATCTTTGTCGGCACGGCCTATAATTTTGTTTTCAAACGAACCTGGGACAATTGGCGCATGAAACTGATTCAAAGCAATTTGCACGACCATATCGTGATCGCCGGCTTTGGCACGAGTGGCAGTGAAGCAGTACACGAACTGCTTGCTCGCGGCACCAATCCAGAGGAAATAGTCGTGATCGACTCATCGGACGATGCCTTGTCGCAAGCCGAAAAACTGGGCTGTGCGGTGATCAACGGCGATGCCACACGCGACAATGCCTTGATGAATGTGAAAATATCGCGTGCGCGGTCGCTGATCGTTTCGGCCGGACGGGACGACACCAGCATCCTGATCGTACTGACCGCACGCCATCTGGCCTATCATTTGCCGATCAGCGTGTCGATCAAGGCGGCTGATAATGAACTGTTGGCGCGGCAGGCAGGCGCAACCACTGTCATCAATCCGGTCAGCTTTGCCGGGCTGCTGCTCGCCGGCAGTTGCGAAGGGGCCAAGATTTCCGATTATCTCAGCGATCTTGCTTCTGCCACTGGCCGGGTCAAACTGGTCCAGCGGTCGGTGTCCGAGGATGAAGTCGGCATGGGGATGAGCGAAGTCGTCGGCAATGGTCTGGGTGTGCGGATCTATCGCGGGGACGCGGTATTCGGTTTCTGGGAGCCGGAAGCGAAACAGCTGGAGGCCGGCGATATCATCGTCGAGATCATTCCCGGCAACGGTGCCGAGACGCCGGAGAAGGATGAAGCCTGAACCGGACTATAGTTTGGTTCATGTTGCGCCTGCGAAATAAACCACTATCTTGGCAGCTCACTGACGGAGCTTGCTGATGGTCGACACACTAGACATGCCTACCGGACTTCGTCCGCCGCACAGACTGGCACAACTGGGGGAACTGACCCTGCCGTTCGATCTGATGCGCTTTGGCCTGCAGTGGCCGCGGCTGGTCACCGCACCGCGCGGCGATGGCCGGCCGGTCTATCTGATCCCCGGTTATGGCGGCAGCGAATTGTCGATGCGCCCGCTGGAAGCCTTTCTCCGGCGGATCAATTATGACGTTGCCGACTGGTCGCTAGGCCGCAACAAGGGCTCGGTGGACCGCGATGTTGCGCGGTTTAGCGCAGTCGCGGAAGAGCGGTTCGCGGCCAATGGCGAGCAGGCGTTTACTCTGATCGGCTGGTCGCTTGGCGGGATCATCGCCCGTGAAACCGCGCGCCTGTCGCCGCATCTGGTGCGCGAGGTGATCACCATGGGCACCCCTATCATCGGCGGTCCCAAATATACCACGCCGGGACAGCGCTACGCCAAAGCCAATGATCTGCGCCTCGACCAGTTCGAGCGCGAAGTGCATCAGCGCAACAGCATCGGCTTCGATCAGCCGCTGACCGTGCTCTATTCGAACCGCGACGGTATCGTCGGACCCGATATCGCCAAGGATATCTACAATTCGCAGGCCCGCAACATCCGCGTCGATGGCGGTCATATGGGGCTGGGCTTCAACCCCCGGGTCTGGCGGATCATTGCCGATACGCTCGCCGGGAGGACCTGAGCAGCCTTTCGGTTCAATCCGCCGCCTTTTCCTTCGGTTTGCGCCAGAGATAGCGGTAAACGCCGAACAGATTGATCCCGAGCAGGACAATATTCTGGATCGCCAGCGGATTGTTGCCATCAAGCAGCGAGGCGCTGATCCAGACGATCGATGAGCCGCAGAACAGGACGAATCCGTATCCGCTGACCTTGGCGCCCGCGTTGAGGGAGACCATGGCAGCCGCGATCATGCCGCTGATGCTTGCGGTCCATCGCAATATGTCGACCAGTTCCATTTCTTTACTCCGGCTGTTGCATCGGCTGTCACTATGGAAAGCCTACGCGCGGACCGGACATATCGTTCAATTCTCTTCAAATTTTCCCGGCTTGGGGGGAACCCGCCGGCGCTTCGTTCGTAAGGTCAGCAAGCCGGGTGTTGCCACTCCCTCCCAATCTTTGGCAGCCCCGGCGTCCCCCCACTTGGTCCAGCGTCCTCTATTCATTGGCCAAGCCAGGCGTGCACGGCGCCCATGGCGATGTAGAAGAGCAGCCAGTAGCCTGCGTCGATGAAGAACAGGGTCTTGCTCTTCTGCGAGAAGAGATAGTTGGTGCCGATCGCCGGAACGATGAAGCCCAGCGCCACGCCAAAGGCGGTCAGCACTTTCACACCGAAATCGAGATCCACGGCATAGGTCGCGAATGTATGGGCGAGAGTCCACGAGGCGACCAGGCTGAAGGCAAAGGCGCCGCCATAGATCATGCCCATATTGCCCTGCTTGATCTGTTCTTCGGTCAGCCCGACAGCGCCCATCCACTTCTTGCCCATGACTGGCCCGTACCAGATGCCCCCGACCAGAAAGCCCGCCAGCGCGGCCACGACAACTGCGATCCAGTTCACATCGAATAGGTTCATATCATCCTCCCTGTTTACCCGCGAAGGTCAGGTCAGCAGGACCATGTCGTGCGGATTGCCGCCATTTATACGCCTCCTGCAGCGCTTCGACAAGCACCCCGCCGGGAACCGCCAATTGCGGGCATTGCACATCTGGCGTGACTCGGTGGCCATTTGCGCCTAAAGGCCGCGCCCTATGGCTACCCAAATCCCTTCTCCGCCCAAAGTGGGCATGGTATCGCTTGGCTGCCCCAAGGCATTGGTCGACAGCGAACGCATCCTGACGCAGCTCAGAAGCGACGGCTATGACATGTCGGCTGACTATGCCGGCGCCGATGTCGTGCTGGTCAACACCTGCGGCTTCCTCGACAGCGCCAAGGAAGAGAGCCTCGAGGCGATTGGCGAGGCGATGGCCGAGAATGGCCGGGTGATCGTCACCGGCTGCATGGGCAATGAAGCCGACGTGATCATGAAGCGCTTCCCCGATGTGCTCGCCGTCACCGGCGCGCATCAGTACGAGGATGTCGTCACTGCGGTCCACGCAGCGGCTCCGGCGGCCCGCGGCGCGTTTGTCGATCTGGTGCCCGAAGCGGGTCTCAAGCTCACGCCCCGCCATTACAGCTATCTCAAGATCAGCGAAGGCTGCAACCATCGCTGTTCTTTCTGCATCATCCCCAGCCTGCGTGGCGACCTCGTGTCCCGCCGCCCCGATGCGATCCTGCGCGAAGCGGAGAAGCTGGTCGAGGCCGGCACCAGGGAGCTTCTCGTCATAAGCCAGGACACTTCGGCTTACGGCGTCGATATCCGCCACCAGTCCCGCCAGTGGAACGGACCCACAGGACAGGGCCGCGAAGTGCGCGCCCATATGACCGATCTCGCCGCCGCGCTGGGCGCGCTGCGGACGCCGGAAGGGCAGGGCGTGTGGACCCGGCTCCACTATGTCTATCCCTACCCGCATGTCGACAAGGTCATCCCGCTGATGGCCGAGCGCAAGATCACGCCCTATCTCGACATCCCGTTCCAGCACGCCGCGCCCAACGTCCTCAAGCGGATGAAGCGCCCGGCCAACGAGGCCAAGGTGCTGCAGCGGGTCAAGAGCTGGCGCGACATCTGCCCCGATCTCACCATCCGCTCGACCTTCGTCGTCGGCTTTCCCGGCGAGACCGAGGACGACTTCCAGTATCTGCTCGACTGGCTCGAGGAAGCCCAGCTCGACCGGGTCGGCGCCTTCCGCTTCGAGCCCGTCGAGGGCGCAGCGGCCAATGCCCTTGACGGCGCGGTGCCCGACGAGGTCAAGGAAGAGCGCTACCAGCGGATCATGGACGTCACCGCCCGGATCAGCGCCGCCAAGCTGCAGGCCAAGGTCGGCCGCACGCTCCCCGTCATCATCGACGACATCGGCGAGCCCGACGAGGATGGCGACATCGGCGCGACCGCACGGTCCGAGGCCGATGCGCCCGAGATCGACGGCAATGTCTTCCTCCGCAACGTCCGCGCCGATCTGGCCGTGGGCGATATTGTCGACGCGGTGATCGAGGACGCCGACGACCATGATCTGTTCGGGGTGGCTGCGGGCTAGGCCTGCGGTTCCTTAGCTTAAGCCCCTCCTCTGAAGATGAGAGGCTTCGATCGGGTTGAGCCGATCTTCCGGCTCAGTCTCACGAGATCCGGAAATAGATTCAGGATGACGGGGAAGCGTTTTCATCGCACCCGAACTTTACAAACTTTACACGGTTATAGATAAATTCCCTGTTCTGCCGCGTCGCTCCCGTCTTCGAACGGCGCTTCCCTGTGCCAGGGCAGCGCGTTGACCGCCGCGTCGCTGCGGATGCCGGTGGGGGTGACAGTCACGCCGGGACAGTCGCGCTCCAATGCCGCGGCTTCTTCGGGGGTCATGCGATAATAAGAAGGCGCATCGTCAAGGTCGGGATCGCAGAGCGCGTAAAATTCCGGCAGGTCCGCCTCGTCCAGCCCCGAACCCGGCCCGGAAGCCGGCCCCGCGTCCGACAGCGTTTCGGCCGCGGCGGCCGCTATCGCCAGCTCCTCCTCGGTCGGCGTGGCGATCAGCGGGGCGGTGTCCTCGCCCTTGCCAATCGCGTCGAGCATATCGCCAAAGCGCGCCGCCCCGCGTTGCGCCGGGATTTGCGCGGCAATCTTGTCGAGCCGGGCGAGATGCGCGAGCAGCAGCCGGCTGTCATAGCGCCGCCGCGTCGCCACCACCTCGCCATGATAGAAAATCTCCTCCTCGACGCCTTCAATGGCCCGCTCCTGCAACTTGTCCTGCGCCTCCTCCCGCGCCAGCACCAGGGCCGCCAGCCACGCCCGCGCAAAATCCGGATCGCGCCGTTTCAGATCATAGGCCGACTGGCGGCTGCGCTGGACAAAATAGGCCGACGCCTGGACATTGCCGGTCTGCGCGAGCGCTTCGAGGAATTTGACGCGCAGCTCGCGGTGCCAGCCGTCGTGGCGGGTAGAATCCCCCTCCCGCTCGCGGGAGGGGCTAGGGGTGGGGATGTCGGGTGTATCGGGAGCAGCACTTTTGGTCTCGCACAGGCCCACCCCCGGCCCAGTATCAGGTGGAACTGCCCCCGGCAGTTCCAGATCAGTCCGGGGGACTGATCGACCTGATACTCGCAAGCGGGAGGGGGGTGTCAGCTCTCCGCCCTGTACCTGCACATTTTCGTCACCCCGACCTGAGCTGTCCTCGTCATCCTGAACTCGTTTCAGGACCCCGTCCCTCACACCCCGGTCTTCCGGTTCACCCGCGAAAGGTCCTGAAATAAATTCAGGATGACGACTCTCCCGCTCGTCCGTTCGTCCTGAGCCTGTCGAAGGACCGCTATCCTCCCCACCATCCCCCGTAGCCTCACCCCGCACCACCCGCAGGCGGTGAATAAATTCGTCCTGAAATGTCATAGGTTTTACTCCTTGTAAGGAACCATCTCGACCGCTGCACAGGGGGTGCGGCGTTTTGGTATGGTTGGTCAAATGGAGTAAATATAACCTATTTGGCACTGTGTAGGAAAGTGCGCCGTCATCCGCCCCGCGAAACATTTTTGACAATCGCCGCGCCTCCGTCCATCACCATCGTACCTGGGGGAGGGGCCGGATATGACAAATGACTTGCGCGCGCGGCGGCTGGCGCTGCTGAAGGAACATTTTGCGTCGGAAGTGGCGCAGGAATTTGACCGGACCATCGCGACCTTTGCCGATAGCCCGCGCTACGAGATCATGCCGACCGGCCAGGTCCATGACGGCGAAGATCAAGTCATCGCCTATCACCGCGCCCAGCGCACCGCCTTCCCCGACCAGCGCCACGAAAATGTCCGCTTCCACGTCGCCGACGACGACAGCATCATTGCCGAATTCGACCTGCTTGGCACCAACAAGGGAGAATTCGCCGGCGGCGCGCCAACCGGAAAAGCCTTTCGCGTGCCAACCATCGCGGTGTTTTTCTTCGACGGCGAACGCCTGGTCAACGAGCGCGTCTATCTCGATAGTGCCAGCATGTTGCGGCAGATCGGTCGGATGGATTTATTGGGGTAGGGTCTGAAACGACTGGAGGTCTGATCCGACCTTTAAGACCATCGGATGTGCCTTGCGAGACATTAGCTACAGATCAATAGCAATTCAGAATTCCTCGAAGCTTGACAAGATAAGTATGTAGTATGACAAAGATAGGCGATACTTGTTTATGGGGCAAATAAAATGGTCGATGACAGCAGTACAGATGGCGACGATCGCAGCGAAAAGTTAAAGCCAAAAAAAGGTAAGCAAAGCACTCCAAGAAGGCAGATTCCTGGAAACTTACCTTATTTAGCTTCCTATGGCACCCTAAAGGGGATCCTTGATAAGATCATCGAGTTGGCGAAGCCAGACAAATTCAATTATGACTTTTTAGAAAATGTTGTCAAAAGAACAGGGGGGGCAGCGAGAGCGTGTATCCCAATTCTCAAGAAAATGGAGTTTCTCAATAGCGATGGAACCACGACAGAGTTGTATGCTCGCTTTCGAACAGAGGGAGGTCGATCATTCGCTACTTATCAGGGGCTTAAAAATGCGTTTCCAGAGATTTTCAAACGTAGCGACTATGCTTATAACATTGAAGAACAAAAAATCAGAGATATCATCGTCGAAATAACTGGGCTGAAATCGACTGATAACGTTGTAAAAGCTATTAAGGGAACGTTTTTGACAATAAGATCATTTGTTGATCCAGACTTTAATCATGCACTCACTGGGCAAGTTGCATCATCTGACGATAAAGTCGAGGCGGTTGGAATTGAAGCTCAACCAATGCAGCAAGAACAAAAATTGGGAATCGCGTATAATATAAACATCGTAGTACCGGAGACGTCTGATTTGAACGTTCTTAATGCAATTTTCCGTTCGGTGCGCGAAAATCTTCTAAAATGAAAAATGACGAGCAGCTTGAATTGTTTTTTCTTAAAGTTGCGTCGATGCAGCTTGCAGTGGAAGAGTCAATGCCGTCCAAACCGATCGCTTCCGCTGCAGACCTAAATGACAAACAATTGCGTGCTTCCGTTTCCCAATTCTCTTCAAGTCTGCGAGATTCTGCAGAGAGCATGGCTGAGTTCTATAAGCTGTTTTATATGCTAGAAAATGACATGCGTAAGTTGATTAATGATACACTTTCGGATTCTTTTGAGGAAAATTGGTGGGATGATCACGCGCCGCCGAATGTTCAGGAAGAGGTTCGTTTAAACCAGAAGAGAGAGTTGGAATTTGGCGTTACAAGTCGCTCAGATGACAATTTAGACTATACTACCTTTGGACAACTTGGCGATATAATTCGACATAATTGGGATTTGTTTGGTGGTATTATTAGTAATCAGAAGGCGCTGGGACGGGTGATGTCATCTCTAAATAACCTTAGAGGTCCAATTGCACACTGCGGTGTGCTCGCCGATGATGAAATTGATCGTCTTAAACTTACGGTAAAAGATTGGTTCCGCTTGCTTGAGGGGCCAAAATCTTAATCGTTCGCATAAGGTGTGTTGTCTATATCGTTTCCGTCGTGCTGACGACAAGCAGGCTTTGTAAAAATCGATAGCTGCATACATCCACCTCACCCCAACCCCGTAACCCCCAACAAACAAACCACAAACCCATAGCCCAGCACACCATAAACCCCCGCCCGGAACCACGGATAGGGGATGCGCGCTCTCGCCGGGTAGCCGGTCGGGTGGACGACGGTCAGGCGCTCGCCGATCACCGGGGTCGGGAAGGGCGTGGTCAGGGGGTCACGGACCTCGATAAAGCCGCCGCGCTCGTCGGGCACCAGCAGCACCGCGCTATACAGCGTCGCGCCGCCGCGCCGCTGCATCTGGTGGCGGACGATCTGGGCGGGCACGCGGCGGGTGCCGCCGCGGATATACAGCAGGTCGCTGCGGATCATCAGCGTCAGGCCGGTGGCCGCCAGGGCGAGGCCGATCAAGAGGAAAAACGTTTCGATGGCGCGGCGCTATCATGCTTTTGCGGGGCTGTTAAGAGCCTCTCTGGCGGCGCCGGCAGCAGCGCTTAATCGGCCAATTAAATCTCCAATTGCAACTCGTCGCCGGCAATGGCATAAGATGCAAAAAGCTGGGAGAGACGGCAATGGCTACTAAATTTGCGGAACAGAGCGAAACGGCTACAGAATCGGTCGACGTGCTGATCGTCGGCGCGGGCATATCCGGGATCGGCATGGCGGTGCATCTGCGCGACAAATGTCCGGGCAAGAGCTTTGCGATTGTCGAGCGGCGCGACGATATCGGCGGGACCTGGAACCTGTTCCAATATCCCGGCATCCGCAGCGACAGCGACATGCACACATTGGGTTTCAGTTTCGAACCGTGGACCGAGCAGAAGGCGATCGCCGACGGTCCCTCGATCATCAAATATCTCCACCGGATCAAGGCCAAGCATGATCTGGAGAAACATATCCGATTTGGCCACAAGGTGCTGTCGGCGAGCTGGTCGAGCGAGGACGCGCGCTGGAGGGTGACGGCGGAGAAAGCCGACGGCAGCCGGGTCGTGATGCACGCCAATTTCGTCTATATGGGCGCCGGCTATTATGATTATGACAATCCCTATGACGCGCAGATAGAGGGCTTGCAGAATTTCAAGGGCGAGGTCGTCCACCCGCAATTCTGGCCCAAGGATCTCGATTATGCGGGCAAGAAGGTGGTGATCATCGGCAGCGGCGCGACGGCGGTGACGATCGTGCCGGTGGTGGCGGAAAAGGCGAGCCATGTGACCATGCTGCAGCGCACGCCGACCTGGTATGCCTCGCGCCCGGCAAAGGACGGGTTGGCCAATTTCCTGCGCAAGATCATGCCGGAGAAATGGGCCTATGCGATCATCCGCAAGAAGAATGTGTGGATGCAGGACATCACCTTCCGCACCTCGCGCGACAATCCGGACAAGGTCATCCGCAAGCTGGAAAAGCCGCTCAAGAAAGAGCTGGGCGACAAATATGTGAAGGAAGATTACACGCCGCCTTATGGCCCGTGGGAGCAGCGCCTGTGCCTGGTGCCCGACGGCGACATGTTCAAGGCGATCGCCGCGGGCAAGGCCGATCTGAAGACCGGCCATATCGATACGGTGACCGAGAATGGCATCCGGCTGAAATCCGGCGAGACGCTGGACGCGGATATCATCGTCACCGCGACCGGGCTGAAGCTGGCGGTGGCCGGCAAGGTCGCCTTCGAGGTCGATGGCAAGCCGGTGCACTGGCCTGATCATTATTATTACAAGGGCTGCATGTTCTCCGACATTCCCAATCTGGCGATCGTCTTCGGCTATCTCAACGCCAGCTGGACGCTGAAGGCCGATATTGTCTCGGAATATACCTGCCGCCTGCTCAACCATATGGACGCGACCTCGACGCGGATCGCCAATCCGGTGCTGGACAAGGAGCTGGAGCGGGAGCAATTGTTCGATTTCTCCTCCGGCTATATCCAGCGGTCGATCGACGAATTGCCGCGCAACAGCACCGCCATGCCGTGGAAGCTCAACCAGGATTATCGGTTCGACCGGAAGATATTGCGCCACGATCCCGTCGACGACGGGGTGCTCAAATTTTACGGCCCCAATTCACAGCAGGGTGCGGGGCAGGGCGAGCCGGCGCTGGAGGCTGCCGAATAGGCGCGGCGCTCCGGCCGCGGGAGCAGGGCCCGCCTCCTTATGCTTAACCATTTGTTGAGCAAGATCCTCTAGTCCTGCGGGGAGGGGGATGGGAATGGGCTACATGAACTCGCAATTTCGCACGGTGGAACCGGCGCTGATCGAACAGCGCAAGACGTTCCGCCATCCGGTGCAGATCCAGCGAACGGCCATCCGGCAGCATGGCAAAAGTGCCAAAAAGGGCGAGCTGGTCGATGTCTCGATCTATGGTTGCCGGGTCGCTTGCGACAGCATCATTGCCGAGGGCAGCCGGGTCTGGCTCCGCTTCGAGGGCAGCAGCCCGGTCAGCGCGACCGCAATCTGGTGCAGGGATGGCCATGTCGGCTGCCGTTTCGACGAGACTCTGGAACAGGGGCTCTTCCGCCGCCTGACCCTGATCAGCGAATAGCCGCCGGCCGGCCCCTGTCAAAAGCGACTGCTTGCCAACTGACAATCATGTCAGTAAGGTGGCGGTATGGAAAACAAGATATATGACGTTCTGATTGTCGGTGCCGGTCTGTCCGGTATCGGCGCAGCGGTTCACCTGTCCAAGAGATGCCCGGGCAAGAGCTTCGCCATCGTCGAGGCGCGCGAGCGGCTGGGCGGAACCTGGGACCTGTTCAAATATCCCGGCATCCGCTCGGACAGCGACATGTATACATTGGGTTATAATTTCAAACCCTGGACCGCGCGCCGGGCGATCGCCGACGCGCCGTCGATCCTCGAATATCTCAGCGAAACCGTTGCGGAATATGATCTGCAGGACAAGATCCACTTCAACAACAAGGTCGTCGATGCCAACTGGTCGAGCGCCGAAGCCCTGTGGACGGTCAGCCTGCAGCGTGGCGATGGTTCGATCGATACCGTCAAATGCAATTTCCTGCACATGTGCTCGGGCTATTACAGCTATGAAGAGGGGCATGATCCCGACTTCCCGGGCAAAGCGGATTTTGCCGGGGAAATTGTCCATCCGCAGTTCTGGCCCGAAAATCTGGATTATTCGGGCAGGAAAGTCGTGGTGATCGGCAGCGGCGCGACCGCCGTGACGCTGGTGCCCTCGATGGCGGAAACCGCCGCGCATGTGACCATGTTGCAGCGATCCCCGACCTATATCGTTTCGCGGCCGGGCGAGGACAAATGGGCCTTGCGGTTGCGCAAATTCCTGCCTTCCAGGCTCGCCTATCTGCTGACGCGCTGGAAAAACGTGCTGATGGGCCTGTTCATGTTCAATCTCGCGCGCAAGAAGCCCGCGGCGTTCAAGGGCCGGTTGCTGGAAATGGTGAAAGAGGAAATGGGCCCCGGTGTAGACATGGCCGATTTCACACCCAGCTATAATCCCTGGGACCAGCGCCTGTGTCTGGTGCCCGACAGCGACCTGTTCAAAGCGCTGAAATCCGGCAAGGCGTCGATCGTCACCGATCATGTCGAAACTTTTACCAAGGACGGCATCCGGCTGAAATCCGGCAAGACGCTCGAGGCGGACGTCATCGTCACCGCCACCGGCCTGAAAATGCTGACCGGCGGCACCGCGACCATTTCGGTCGACGGCAAGCTGGTCAAATTTGGCGAGAAGATCAATTACAAGGGCGTCATGTTCTCCGGCATTCCCAATTTCGGGATGACCATGGGCTATACCAACGCCAGCTGGACCCTGAAAGCCGATCTGACCAGCGAATATGTTTGTCGCCTGATCAACTATATGGACAAGAATGGCACGCCGATCGCCACACCGACCTTGCCGGCGGACGGCTTGATCGGGACCGAACCGATGCTGGACTTCAACTCCGGCTATGTCCAGCGCGCGATCAAGAATCTGCCGAAACAGGGCGACCGCAAACCGTGGCGGCTCAACCAGAATTTTCCCAAGGATATCATCAATCTGCGGCACAAGGCGATTGACGACGGAGTGATGGTCTTTTCCAAGCCCGGCGCGGTCATTTATCAAATGCCGGCGAAACAGGTCGATACCGACACGATTGCCGCCGAATAGAGTCTCGCGCTCAGCCTGATCTGTGGCTATAGCGGGCAAATGACTGATTTTATGGCATTGATCGAGGCTGACACCGGCCAGACCGCGCGCTCCATCCAGTTGCTGGATGCGGGCAGTTTTGAAGACTGGTTGAAGGGGCAACCGGAGAATATCCGCTCGCTGGCTGCTGCCTATCAATTTTCCGGCAAGCCCGACACTTTTTTGCTGCTGCCGCCGGTCGGCGGTAAAAGCGAGGACAAATCGGTAGCAACCGATTTCTCGGTGGTGGCGGGTGTGCCGGACCAGGCGAAGCTCGATGCCTGGTCGCTGGCCAGACTGGGCGGCAGCCTGCCCGAGGGCAATTACCGGCTGCAGGATATCAGCGCCAAGGGCGCGCTGTTCGGCTGGCTGATCTCGCAGCATGAATTTGACCGTTACAAGGAACTGCCCGACCGGCAGGGGCCGAGCGTGCTGCTGGTCAACGACGCCATCGGTCAGCGCGATGAAGCCGTGCGGCAGGCCGAGGCAACCGCGATGGTCCGCGATCTGGTCAATACCCCGGCGGCCGACATGGGCCCGGACAGGCTTGAGGACATCGTCGACAAGCTGGCGAGCGAGCATGGCGCGGAGCTGAAGGTGACGCGCGGCGATACGCTGGAAGAGCATTTCCCAATGATCCACGGCGTCGGCAAGGCGGCAATGCGCGCCCATGCGCCGCGGCTGCTCGAGCTGAAATGGGGCAAGACCGATGATCCGAAAATCGCGATTGTCGGGAAGGGTGTGACCTTTGACAGCGGCGGGCTTTCGATGAAATCGCCGGCCGGCATGATGCTGATGAAAAAGGATATGGGCGGCGCTGCCCATGCCATCGCGCTGGCGCGGATGGTGATGGAAGCGAGGCTGCCGGTGCAGTTGCACCTGCTGGTGCCGGCGGTGGAAAATGCGATCGACGGCAACGCCCTGCGTCCGGGCGACATATTGCACAGCCGCAAGGGGCTGACCGTCGAGATTACCAATACCGATGCCGAGGGTCGGCTGGTGCTGGGCGATGCGCTGACTCTGGCCGGCGAGCAGGAGCCGGACCTGATCATCGATTTCGCCACGCTGACCGGCGCGGCGCGGGTTGCGCTGGGGCCGGATCTGCCGGCGATGTTCTGTGACGACCGGGAGATGGCGGACGGGCTGCTGCAGGCCGGAGAGGAAGAAAGCGATCCGCTCTGGCAGATGCCGCTCTGGTCCGGCTATGACGCGATGCTGAGCAGCAATATCGCCGATTGCGTGAACAGCGCGTCGGGTGGCTTTGCCGGCTGCATCACCGCGGCATTGTTCCTGAAGAAATTTGCGCCGGAATCGGTGCCTTGGGCACATTTCGACACATTCGCCTGGCGACCGGCGGTCAAGCCGGGCCGGCCGCAAGGTGGTGAAGCGCTCGGCCTGCGCGCGAGCTGGCGCTATCTGCAGGGACGCTTCGGGCAGTAAGGTTAGCAAGCAGCCTGTCTGATAACTGCGGACGACAGGACTGTCAGGCCGATTGTCTTCGCTTTCGGGACAGGCGGCGCATTTGCCGCCACCCGACGAGCAGCCCGACAATCAGGATCGCGATGCAGCCGAACAGGATCCAGGTGAACATCCCGTCCATCCTGGCGGCGAAGGCGAGATTGTCGACATTGCCGGTTTTCCAGAAGACCCACTCGCTGGCGATCGTGGTGGCGAGTATGGGACTGCCGGTCTCGAGGATGACAATGCCATCACCGCTCGCGGGGTCGACCCGCACCGCACTGTTGATGGCAGGCTCGTTCTTTCCGTCATGGCCGATGATGAAACCGCCCTTGTTGTCCGGTGCGAGCAACATCGGCCCCAATCCCCAGATGTCGGCGCCCAGTGATGACGCGTGCGGCGTGGCCATGGTGGCGAGAATATTTTGAGGCAGAACCTTCTGCTGGCTTCCGGGCAACTGGGCGAGAGCGAATGTGGTCATGTCGGCAGGCGTGGTAAACAGGGATGTCGCCGCCAGCGCCGTATACCAGCGGAACGGCTCGGTATCGCCATCCAGCGTGAAATTCTCGGCGAGGCCCATTGCCTGCGCCTTTCGGTGATCGAAGGTCGTCCGCGTCATGCCCAGCGGTGTGAATATCCGTTGCTCCATATATTCGGGGAAGGAGAGACCCGAAACTTCCTCGACCATCAATTGCAGCAGGGTATAGCCGCCGCCTGAATAGTTCCACGCCGCTCCCGGCGTTTCTCCGACCCTGACCACGCCGGACTTCCCGGGCGAGGCATCGGCGGCGCGGGTCAGCGAATCTTCCAGCGTCTGGACGGCATCCGGCGTGGCAAAGCCATTATAGCCGAGCCCGTCATCCAGTCCCGCCGTGTGGCTGAGCAAGCGGCGGACGGTCACCTGTTCGTGATCGAATTTGCTTTCCGGCAATGTCCAGCGTTCCAGATAATTTTCCACCGGAGCGTCGAGGTCGACCAGACCATCCTCGACCAGCGCCATCACGCCCCAGGCGGTAATCCATTTGCCGAGCGAAGCTACCTGATAGACGGAATTCTCATCAACCGGGGATCCCGATGACCAAGAAAAATTCTCGACGGGCTTGCCATTTTCAATCAGCGCGAATCCGAGATTTCCGCGATGCCCGGTTTCAATTTTTGCGCGGGCGGCCTGAACGAAATCTGCCGGCGCTGCGGAACTCGTCATGGGACGGTGCCACCATCCTTCGCTGGTACCGATGAAAAGCCCGGCGGCCCAGAGCGCCATCGCTGCCAATGTGGCGATGCCGGTGATGACAAGTCTGATCATATTCCATTCCTTCTTTGCTTGGCGTCGCAAGACAATCAACCATTCTGACCGGTGGGCCAATCAGGCTGCTGGTGCTGGCTCACCGCAACCTAGGGGAATTGACGGTCCCATTGCTTGACACCTCATGCCAAGCTTTTGACCCAGCGCGCCACCCCCGACTTGTGTTGCCTGGCTATTCGTTCTGCCGGTAGGCCTGTGGCGTTAGGCCATTCCAGCGCTTGAAGGCCCGGGTGAACGCGCTTTGCTCGGAAAAGCCTGTGAGAAAGGCGATTTCGGCCAGACTATAGTGGGACTGTTCCAGCAGGCCGCTGGCCAGCGCAGACCGGGATTTCTCCAGCAATCGCTGGAAGGACAGCCCTTCATCCGCCAGTCGCCGGTTAAGGGTGCGGTCGCTGAGCCCCAGTTTGCGCGCGATTTCCGCCTTTTTCGGCACCCCGGTCGGCAGGGCTGCGGAAATCTGCGACTGAACGCGCTGCTCGAAGCTGATGTCCCGCTGCAGCGTCGCAAGCTTGTGGTCGAGCTGCGCTTCGAAAAAGCGGGACATGGCCGTGTCGCCCAGCCGATTGGGTTCAAGGGCGACGGCTTTGGGGACGGCCAGAGCGTTGAATTGCGACGAAAAATGGACGGGACAGCCGAAATGTTGCTGATAATGGCTTGCGGATCCGGGCGGCGGGCCATGGCGATAATGAACCGCCAGAGGAGCGAAGGCGCGGCCCACCGAATCTTGCGACAAGGCGAGGAACGAGGCCATCGCAGCTTCGTTGGACAGGCGCACGCCGGGCGAACGGGCTTCGCGATCCATCGCGATCAGAACGGTATCCTCCTGTTCATGGACGGAATATAATCTGGTGCCGTTGATCAATTCGGCATAGCGGACGGCGCGCCGAAAGGATTCGAGCAGTGTCGGCGCGGATTTCCACGCCAGTCCCAGCACGCCATATTCGTCGCAACGCATCGACGCGCCCGCCCTCAGGTGAAATTCTACCGGCCCGGCTTCGGTCTCGGCAAGCCGTTGCAACAGATCATAATAGCGCTCCTCGGACACCAGCATGTCAAAATCCAGCGGCGCATCCGGATCGACACCCATTTCGCGCAACAGCGACGGCTTGTTCAGGGAATCGCTGGCCGCCGCAATGACCTTGCGGACGAACAAGGATGAAATTTGAGCCAATGCCTGCGGGCCCTCCGTTTGAACCTATTGTCAATTTTTAGGCAAGCCGAGGCGCTCTGTGAAGCCGCTTTTTCAGGGCGGCGAGTGGTGGAAGAACAACGGGCCGGTCAACCGCTGATCAGGAGGCGGGTTGTCCGCCCAATATGGACGGGTCCACGCCTTGCGCCTGCAGACCTTCGATCAAATTCTTCCGGGTTCGCGCGAGATCGGGCTGGCTGGCGGCCTTATGCAGCTGATCCAGCGCAGTCCGGTCATAGAGATGCCCGCCGGCGATCACCATGGCCGGACGCCCCGCAGCATCCAGATCGTCCAGCGGATTGCCGTCGAGCAGAATGAGGTCGGCGCGATGGCCGGGCGCGATGCGGCCCGCTTGATCCGCTTCGCCGAGCGCCCTTGCGGCATTTAGCGTTGCTGCGCGCAGGACTTCACCAGGTGACAGACCGGCTTCGGACAACAGATGCAGTTCCTGGATCAGGGACTGGCCGGGAATATTGGTGAAAATACCCGCGTCGCTTCCGGTAACGATCAGCACGCCGGCATCGGCGAAAATCTTTGTCGCCCGTTTGTAAAAATCAAAGGCGGCGCGCGCCGGGGCGATTGCTTCGCCGGACCAGCGGTCGTAATTTTCCTGTTCCTGGGCCACGACCAGCGGGTTCAATATGTTCACGTCGGGTCGATCGAGATATTCTCCGCGCGTCTCGGCAACCCGCATCAGATTGTAAAAGGCGAGAAGGGTCGGATCGACCGGCACGCCGGCGGCTGCTACCCGGGCGGCGAGATTTTTTGCGGCGGCCTCGTCATGGGCATCGCGCAAGCCATGCCAGACGATCGATTCGATATGTTCGAAGGTCATGAACCCGTCGTCCAGCAATTCCTCAAAGGCGATATTGAACGGGCGAGTCCGCGGCATGCCCGGTTCCCGGACGCCCTCGGGCGTGTGGCCCATGACCGTCATGCCGAGCGCTCTGGCTTCGTCGCGCGCTGCTTCATAGGCCTCGCGGGACAGGTTCGAGTAGACTTTGATACGACGGTATCCGGCATCATGCTGGGCGCGAACCGCGGCACGCGCCTCCGTGCCGTTTGCAACGATCTGGTGGTTTACCTGGGCATTGGGGCCGTCGCCGTTGAGAATGGGACCGGTCGTGATCAGGCGCGGGCCGGCGATTTGTCCGGCCGTGATTTCTTGCGCGAGGCGCAGGTGAAAGGGCATGCCGGAAGCATTGCGGATTGTTGTCACGCCTCGCGCCAGATAGGCACCGAGCGCGGCTTCGTCCCAGACGTGCACGTGCATATCGACAAGGCCGGGCATCGCGATCCGGCCGCCGCCGTCGACCACGCGGGCAGCAGAGGGTACGGTTACAGCGGCCGTTGGTCCGACAGCCGTGATCGTTCCTCGGTCAATGAGAACGGACTGATCGGGATTCAGCACCGGGTCTGATCCGCTGAGATCGAGAATGCGAACATTGCGGAGAAGCAGCGGAGGATCGGCTTGCGCAGCCAGCGGGGTGGGCATTAGCGCGAGAAAAAGCGCGACGGCAGGGAAGAATCTGAAGATAAATGCCTCCATATGCAGTTTTGTGCAAATTAGCATGTCGACAAATGGCGGTCAAAATCTTGTTGGCGGTCGCTGCCTGTTTTTGCGGTCTTCGGCAGACAGGGGGGCGCTATCACGCTGGCCAGGGCAGTTCTGTCGCTACGGATTATTGACATAGATTGGGGTGAGGCTAGAGTTTTGGCGATCCGATACGCGAATCGCGCGAGGCTTGACGGATCACATCAGGCCGATCGATGTTGACAGGGGTATGAAATGCAAACGGTTGAACAGAGCAAAACGGAAACCGAGAAAAAAGCATATGAGAAGCCGGAGCTGATCCAGCTCTCCGAAATTCACGAAAAGACCGACGCGCTGTTGACCAGTCTCTTCCGGGCCTCCTGATCCGGTGACATCCTCTTCTCGGGGGCTGCGTTCTGGTTGATCATCGGTTTGCGCCGCACTGCTCTGCTGACCTGCAGGAAATGGGGACGGCAGGGCTGGAGACCGCAGGGATCGGGAGCGTCGAAGCCCCGCGCTCTCGCCGCCGCCAGACCGGTTCGAGGTCCAGCCGGCCGCAGCAATGCCAGTCCGGAACTTCACCAAAAGCGACATTGCTTGATTAAACGCCCCCAGGTCGTTTAAAGGCGGCCGATTGTCATCGCTTTGTAACATGGCGCACAAGCCGCAGAGCCACCGACAACATTTATCGCTATTGGGATTTCTAAACGCATGGACATGGAAACTGCAGACACAGGCGCGCACGCAAAGTTCGTTCTGACCGGTCCCGAAGAAACATTTGATCCAAGGGTCACGGCACATCGTGGCGATCTCGCGGATGTTGGGCTGGCCGGCAAATTGTTCGCGCCGCATTATGCCGAAGCGATGCCGATGCGCTGTTCCGCGCCAAAGGCGATGCTGCGCAAGCTGCCCGGCAAGGATCACGAGGCGATTTCCGAACTGCTGCACGGCGAACAATTTCACGTGCTGGATATCGCCGGAGACTGGGCCTGGGGCTATTGCGTCCATGACAAATATGTCGGCTATGTGCCGGTCCATGCGCTGCAGCAGTTGAAAAAGACGCCCGAGCCGACCCATTTGATCTTTGCCCGTGCGGCGCTGGTCTTTGTCGAGCCGGACCATAAATCGAGCGTGATGAAGCGTTTGCCGATGGGCGCGCGGATCGCCTGCGGCGAGGCCAGCGAATGCGGCAATTTTCTGAAAACCGGCAAGGGCTATGTCCATGTCCGCCACGTCCAGCCGATCGGCACGAAGGTCGTGTTCGACGGCAGCAATGGCACGGCGGCGCTGGCCGAACAGCTCATCGGTGCGCCCTATCTCTGGGGCGGGCGCAGCGGTGACGGTCTCGACTGTTCGGGGCTGGTACAGACAATCCTGATGCTGACCGGTGTCGATGCACCGCGCGATACCGACCAGCAGCTTGCGGCGCTGGGCGAGAATATTGACGAGGGTGATGACCTGAGGCGCGGCGATCTGGTCTTCTTTCCCGATCATGTCGGCCTGATGGTCGACAAGGAGCGCATCATCCACTCCACATCCCACGCGATGCAGGTGGTGATCGAACCGCTGGCCGATATTGTGGCCCGCTTCGCCAAAACCACCGAGCAGCCGATACTGGCGCGCAAAAGACTGTCCTGAGGCCCGTTATGACGCAGACTGTTTTCATAGATGGCGCGGTGGGGACCACCGGCCTCGAAATCGCCGACCGGCTGGCCGGGCGGGAAGAATTTGCCATGGTCCGGCTGCCCGATGAGCAGCGCAAGGATCCGGCCGCGCGGCGCGAGGCGATCAACGACAGCGACTTTGTCATTCTCTGCCTGCCCGACGATGCCGCGCGCGAGGCGGTGGCGCTGGTCGACAATGATCGCACGCGCTTTATCGATGCCTCGACCGCACACCGGGTTGCCGATGGCTGGGTTTACGGGTTTGCCGAATTTCGTGAAGGCCAGCGCGCCGCGATTGCGGATGCGCGTTTCGTGTCGAATCCCGGCTGCTATCCGACCGGCTTTCTGGCGCTGGTGGCGCCATTGATCGCCAGAGGCCTGCTGCCGGCCGACTGGCCCTTTGTGATGAACGCGGTGTCCGGCTATTCCGGAGGCGGCAAGGCGCTGATCGAGCGTTTTGCGCAGGAGCCCGATCTCGGTTTCCGCAGCTATGGCCTGAATCTGGATCACAAGCATATGCCGGAAATGAAAATCCATGGTGGCCTGACCCATGATGTGATTTTCGCACCTTCTGTGATCCGGGCCTTTCGCGGCATGCTGGTCGATGTGCCGCTGCATCTCGGGGCGATGGGATCGGTGCGCGCGGAGCAACTGCTCGCAGAGCTGACCGCCTTCTATGCCGGTTCCACGATTGTTTCGGTCGAGGGCAGGGGCGATCTGTCAGAGCTGCTGATTAGCGAGAATGATCCGCCGACCGACCGGCTCGAGCTGTTTGTTTGCGGCAATGCCGAAGGCTATCACGCCCGCCTGATTGCGCGGCTGGATAATCTGGGCAAGGGCGCGTCGGGCGCGGCCGTGCAAAATCTCAATATCATGGCCGGTCTGGACGAAAACGCGGGATTGCGGCTCTAGGCGTCAGATCATTCGGCGGCAGTGACTGCTTTGTCCGGCCGCAGGCTGGTGCCGGCACGCCCGCTGCGGAAAGCGCCCCACCAGCTCAACGGGTTCAGCGTCGTGGTGCCATCAAGCGAGAAAGTGATGAACTCGGCCCGTCCGCCGATATTCTCCCAAGGAATCGGACCACCCAGACCCAGCGGGCTGGAGACCCGGCTGTCGGCGCTGAGGTCGCGATTGTCGCCGAGCAGATAGACCTGGCCTTCGGGTATCTCGATCGGTGCCACATCATCGGTATATTGCGGGCCCAGATCGATAATGTCGTAGCTGGCGCCATTTGGCAGGGTCTCGCGGAGAATTGGCAAGTTGCAAACCGGATTGCCGGCTGCGTCGGTGCCGCGCGCGCCGGGAAATTCATGCTCGCCGCACGGGGAATTGGCATCGATCGGCAGTTGCAGATCGGGCTGTACTTCCTGTTTTACGGCGATGCCGTTTAGAAAGATCTGGCCGCCTCGCAGCTCGACAATGTCCCCGGGCAGGCCGATTACCCGCTTGATATAATCGCTGCTCTGGTCCCGCGGTGTCAGGATCACCACGTCGCCACGTTCCGGCAAGCTGCCGAACAGGCGGCCTTCCATGCGCGGCAGGATATGGAACGTCGGCGAGACCCAGGACCAGCCATAGGCATATTTGCTAACAATCAGCCGGTCTCCGACGAGCAGACCCGGCATCATTGAAACGGAGGGAATGTAGAAAGGCTTGGCTACCAGACTGTGGAAGGCGAGAACCGCCAGCAACAGCAGGGCGATGCTCTTGAATTCGCCGATCCAGTCGGTCTTCTCCGGTTTTTCGCTGGAGCCGCTGTCTGCGGTTTTATCTATCGACATATTTGGTCTCTGGTTTCCGGTCCACGCGCACTGTTGCTAGAGCGGATGGGCTTCAATGATCACGAAGGCCTGTGCCCATGGATGATCGTCTGTGAGTGTGAGGTGAACGAATGTTTCATATCCTGCCGGTGTCAGGGCGTCGAGCCGTTTCTTCGCGCCGCCGGTTAGGGCAAGCGTCGGTGCGCCGCTCTTGGCATTGATCACACCGATATCCTTCATGAAGACGCCGGCGCGGAAGCCGGTTCCGACTGCTTTCGAATAGGCTTCCTTTGCGGCGAAGCGCTTGGCGTAGGTGCCGGCCTTTGTATAAGGACGCCGCGCGGCCTTGGCGCGTTCGAGTTCGGTGAAGACGCGATTTTCAAACCGCTCGCCAAAACGGTCGAGCGAATTCTGGATGCGCTCGATATTGCAGAGGTCGGAGCCGAGCCCGATGATCATGGATTTTCCTCCCCGTCGCAGACGGGGAAGGGGACCGCCCGAAGGGTGGTGGAGGGGTGCCCCTCCGTCGCCTTCGGCGCCACCTCCCCACAGCTTCGCTGCAGGGAGGAAATATCTGCGACCATCCTCACCGTGCTTCGTCCATCAGCGCGCGCATCTGTCTGATACTGCCGTCAAGACCGCTGAAAATCGCTTCGCCGATCAGGAAATGGCCGATGTTCAGCTCGGCCAGTTGGGGAATGGCGGCAATGGGCACCACATTGTCGAAGGTCAGTCCGTGACCGGCATGGGGCTCGATGCCATTTTTTGCCGCCAGCGCCGCCGCGTCGGATATCCGGCGCAGCTCGGCCTCGCGTTCCGCGCCCGTGACTTCGGCATAATGGCCGGTGTGAAATTCGACGACTGGCGCGCCGAGATGGATGGCGGCTTCGATCTGGCGCGGGTCGGGTTCGATGAACAGGCTGACGCGGATATTCGCCTCGCGCAGCTGCCCGACAAAATCGCTCAGCTTGTTGTGCATGCCCGCGGCGTCCAGTCCGCCTTCGGTCGTGCGCTCTTCGCGGTTTTCCGGGACGATGCAGGCGGCGTGCGGCTTGTGGCGCAAAGCGATGGCCAGCATCTCGTCGGTCGCCGCCATTTCCAGGTTGAGCGGAATGGTCAGCGTGTCCATCAGCACGGTCAGATCGTCATCGCGGATATGGCGCCGGTCTTCGCGGAGATGGGCAGTGATACCGTCCGCCCCGGCGCCTGCAGCCATCAGCGCTGCGCGTACCGGTTCGGGATGATCGCCACCGCGTGCGTTGCGGATGGTGGCAACATGATCGATATTGACGCCGAGCCTGAGATGATTGGCGCTGCTCACGCCGAAGCGGGCTCCGCGCGGCTGCCCGGTTTGGTCGCCGGTATCGCAGCCAGATCTGCGGGGATTTCATCGGTGGTATAAGAAGGCACGTCCAGCGTCACCAGCGGAAAGAAGGGGACGTCAAATTGCGCGGTGCCGTTGGAACGGTCGACCAACGCCCCGGCGGCAATCACTTCGCCACCCGCTTCCCGGATCGCCTGAATCGCTTCGCGCGAAGACAGGCCGGTGGTGACAACATCCTCCATCATCAGCACTTTCTGGCCCGGCTCCAGCCGGAAGCCGCGTCGCAGTTCGAATGTTCCCTCCGGCCGTTCCAGGAACAGCGCATCCAGGCCAAGCGCACGGCCCATTTCGTGGCCGATAATAACGCCGCCCATTGCCGGAGAAACTACAATATCGATTGCGCGTCTTATATTCTGCGGAATTTGCGCCGCCAGGGCTTCGGCCATACGGGCGGCGCGCGCCGGGTTCATCAACAAGCGCGCGCACTGCAGATATTTGCTGCTATGGCGTCCGGACGAGAGGATGAAATGGCCCTGCAACAAGGCGTCGCAGTTCCGGAATTCGGCTAAAATCTCGTCTTCAGTCAATGTTTCATCCCGCTCTGATTTGCGTCCTTCTGCCCAAATGGGCATATTGCTGCCGCATTGCCAGAAAAATTAAAGGCAAAAAACTGAAAAAATATCTATTCGGTAGCTTGAGGCTGGCGGCAACCATGCCTATAAGCCGCCGCAATCGGACTATTCCAGACGCGGGCTTTGCGATTCCAATCGTGCAGCCATCGCCGGAAAACTACCGAAACTTGGGGTAAGATAGGGTTGAGCGATTATATGACTCATTTTGTGAAAGCATGGATTCTGGCCATTGGCCTGATTCTCACGCCAGCAGCATTGTCGGCGCAGGAAGCGTTGCCGGCAGCGCCGTCTGTTGAACCGGCGGCGACCAGTGAACTGGAAGCGGCAGAGGCGCCGGCGGCAGCCGAAGCAACTGCATCCGCCTCGGACCCGGCTCTCTATACCCCGATGAAACCAACACCCGGTGTCGGAATGCCCGTCAATGGCGGCATCGATTTTCAGGAGCAGTTCAGCGAAACCGGCCAGACCGCTCACTGGATCAACAGCGCGATCCTGGTTCCGATGATGGTCGGCGTCAGTCTGGTCGTTCTCGGCTTGCTGTTCTGGGTCGTCGTGCGCTTCCGTCGCGGTGCCAACCCCGAGCCGTCGAAAACAACGCACAATACATTCATTGAAATTATCTGGACGGTTATTCCCGTGCTGATTCTTGTGGTCATTGCCGTTCCGTCGATCAGCCTTCTGGCCCGCCAGTTTGAACCCGCTCCGGAAGAGGCGCTGACCGTCAAAGTGACCGGTTATCAGTGGTACTGGGGCTATAGCTATCCCGACAACGGTGATTTCGAGGTCATTTCCAACATGCTGTCGGCCGAAGACGCGGAAGCGCGCGGCGAACCGTATCAGCTGGCCGCCGACAACCGGATGGTCATTCCGGTCGGCAAGCCGGTCAAGCTGCTGATTACTGCGGCCGACGTCATCCACAGCTTCGCCATTCCGTCGGCCTGGTTCAAGCTGGACGCGGTTCCCGGCCGGATCAACGAGAAAGTTCTGCAGATCGATCGCGAGGGCGTCTATTATGGCCAGTGTTCCGAGCTTTGCGGCGCGCGGCACGGTTTCATGCCGATCACGGTGGAAGTGCTCTCGGAAGAGAAATTCAACAACTGGGTCCTCGCCAATGGCGGTACGGTGAAGGGGGCGGCGGCTGAGCCGGCTGCGACCGACACTGCGGCCGAAGACGCGACCACCGAAATTGCGGCTGCTGACGCAGCTGCTGCGACCAACTGAGGGTTAGAGCAATGACAACTATCACAGCAGATGGCCATATCGACGATCACGCGCATGACGCGGATCACAAGCCGGCCTTTTTCCAGCGCTGGTTCATGTCGACCAACCATAAGGATATCGGTACTCTCTATCTGATCTTCGCGATTGTCGCGGGTATCATCGGTGGTGCTATTTCCGGTCTGATGCGTCTGGAACTGGCCGAGCCCGGCATCCAGTATCTGCAGGCCTGGGCCAGCATTTCCAACGGCAGCGAAGCGTCGATGGATCAGGCCTATCACCTCTGGAACGTGCTGATTACCGCACACGGCCTCATCATGGTCTTCTTCATGGTCATGCCGGCGATGATCGGCGGCTTCGGTAACTGGTTCGTGCCGCTGATGATCGGCGCGCCGGACATGGCCTTCCCGCGGATGAACAATGTCAGCTTCTGGCTGCTTGTCCCGGCCTTCCTTCTGCTTCTGGGGTCATCCTTCGTCCCCGGCGGACTCGGCAACGGTGCCGGTACCGGCTGGACGGTCTATGCGCCGCTGTCGACCAGCGGATCGGTCGGGCCAGCTGTGGATCTGGCGATTCTCTCGCTCCATCTGGCGGGTGCATCCTCCATTCTGGGGGCAATCAACTTCATCACCACCATTTTCAATATGCGCGCACCAGGGATGACCCTGCACAAAATGCCGCTGTTTGTCTGGTCGGTTCTGGTTACCGCATTCCTGCTGCTGCTCTCGCTGCCTGTGCTTGCGGCTGCTATTACGATGCTGTTGACCGATCGTAACTTCGGCACGACCTTCTATGATGCTGCTGGCGGCGGTGATCCGGTGCTGTACCAGCATCTGTTCTGGTTCTTCGGCCATCCTGAAGTCTATATCATGATCCTGCCCGGTTTCGGCATGATCAGCCATATTGTCGCGACCTTCAGCCGCAAGCCGGTCTTCGGTTATCTCGGCATGGCTTATGCCATGGTTGCCATTGGCGTGGTCGGCTTCGTCGTATGGGCGCACCATATGTTCACCACCGGCATGTCGGTTAATGTGAAAATGTATTTCACCGCTGCCACCATGGTGATCGCGGTGCCGACCGGCATCAAGATCTTCTCCTGGATCGCGACCATGTGGGGCGGCTCGATGACCTTCAAGACCCCGATGATGTGGGCGCTTGGCTTCATCTTCATGTTCACCGTTGGTGGCGTGACCGGTGTTGTGCTGGCCAATGGCGGTATCGATGACAATCTCCACGATACTTATTATGTGGTTGCCCACTTCCACTATGTGCTGTCGCTTGGCGCGGTCTTCTCGATCTTCGCCGGCTTCTACTACTGGTTCCCGAAAATGTCGGGACGGATGTACAGCGAACTGCTGGGGCAGCTCCACTTCTGGATCTTCTTCATCGGCGTGAACATCCTGTTCTTCCCGCAGCATTTCCTCGGACAGCAGGGCATGCCACGTCGTTATGCCGACTATCCGGAGCAGTTTGCCTACTGGAACCAGATCAGCTCGCTCGGCTATGCCGTGATGCTGGTCGGCGTGCTGGTGTTCTTCGTGAATATCATCTGGTCGCTGATGGCCGGTCGCAAGGCGGAAGGCAATTACTGGGGCGAAGGCGCAACCACGCTGGAATGGACCCTGACCAGCCCGCCGCCGTTCCACCAGTTCGAAACGCTGCCCCAGATCAAGTGATCTGAGAAGCAACCGCTAGCTTGGAAAGCAACATGACCACTGCGTCGCAAACGATACAAGGACTGGCCAGCGCGAAAGATCTCTTCGCGCTGACCAAGCCGCGCGTGATGTCGCTGGTCATCTTTACCGCCTTGTGCGGCATGCTGGCGGCACCGGGTACGATTCATCCGGTGATCGGTTTTACCGCGATCCTCGCGATCAGTCTGGGGGCAGGGGCTTCGGCCGCGCTCAACCAGTGGTATGAGGCGGATATCGACGCGGTGATGAAGCGGACGCAAGGCCGCCCGTTGCCGGCGGGCCGGATGGACCGCGAAACCGCGCTGCATTTCGGTATCGGCCTGTCGGTCTTCTCGGTCCTGCTGATGGGCGTTGCCGTCAACTGGTTCAGCGCGGCCTTTCTCGCTTTCTCGATCTTCTTCTATGCCGTGGTCTACACCATCTGGCTGAAGCGCAGCACGCCGCAGAATATCGTGATCGGTGGCGCTGCCGGGGCGTTTCCGCCGGCGATCGGCTGGGCCGCCGTGACCGGAGACGTCACTTTGATGCCGATCCTGCTGTTCGCCATCATCTTCTTCTGGACGCCACCGCATTTCTGGGCGCTGGCGCTATTCGTGAACAGCGACTATTCCAAAGCCGGCATCCCGATGATGCCGGTGGTTGCCGGCCGCCAGTCAACCCGCAAGCAGATTTTCGGCTACAGCCTGATCCTGGCCGTTGTCGCTATCGCGCCTTTCGCACTCGGTCTCGCCGGACTGGTCTATGGCGTCGCATCGATCGTGCTGAGCACAATATTCTCTGTTTTCTCCTGGCAGGTCGGGCGCAGCACGACCACGCGCCCGGACGACATGGCGGCTGAAAAGCGGCTGTTCAAATTCTCGATTCTGTATCTCTTCGCGCTGTTCGCAGCGGTAGTCGCCGACCGGATGATAGCCGCATGAGCGATCGCGATCAGCCTAGCACGCCGATGAGCGCGGAAGAGCAGAAAGCCTATCAGGCGCGGCAGAAACACCGGGCGATCATCCTGGCGGCGCTGCTTGGCTTCATGGTTGTGCTGTTCTACCTCATCACAATCGTCAAAATCGGGTCGGGTTCCTGATGTCCACTGCGCAGGCCTCCCTTTCGAACAAGAATCGCCGCAGCGGCGTGATGGCGGCCCTGATGGGGCTCGGCATGCTCGCTCTCGGTTTCGCGGCCGTGCCCTTGTATGACGTGTTCTGCCGGGTCACCGGATATGGCGGGACAACGCAGCGGGCCGACGCGGCGCAGGCGGCAACCGTGCAGAGCACCAGCCAGGTGATGTCGGTTCGTTTCGATTCCAATGTCAATGCGGCGCTGCCCTGGTCCTTCAAACCGGAGCAGGCGGTCGATCATGTCACCGTCGGCGCCCGCGACATGGCGATTTTCATTGCCACCAATAATAGCGACCAGCCGGTGGTCGGTACCGCCACGTTCAATGTGACGCCGCTTCTGGCCGGCCAGTATTTCAACAAGGTCCAGTGCTTCTGCTTTAGCGAACAGGTCCTGCAGCCCGGGCAGACGGTGCGGATGCCGGTGCTATATTATGTTGATCCGGCGATCATGGATGATCCGGAAACCAAGGACATCAAGGAAATTACGCTTAGCTATACCTTTTACCGTTCAATCGACCAGCAGGCGCTGGACGAGGGTACGGGCGACAGCTAAGAGACATTCGAGAGTAAGGTTAGGGAAATATTATGGCCGGTGCCAAAAATCATGATTATCACATTCTGCCGCCAGACATCTGGCCAATGGTTGGTTCGTTTTCTGCCTTTGTCATGGCCATTGGCGCGGTTCGCTGGATGCACAGCGATATCTATGCTTTCGGCCCGTTGCTCTTTGCGATTGGCACCTCGGCTGTAGCGCTGACGTTCTTTGCCTGGTGGTCCAATGTAATCAAGGAAGCCCATGCCGGCGACCATACGCCGGTGGTTCAGCTGCATCTGCGCTACGGGATGATCCTGTTCATCGCTTCGGAAGTCATGTTCTTTGTCGGCTGGTTCTGGGCCTGGTTTGACTTCTCTCTGTTCCCCCAGCCGATCGAACTGGTCGATGGCATCACCACAAATTATATCGGCCAGGAGGGCGCTGCGGCGCTGCTGCAATGGCCGCCAAAGGGTATCGATGTTCTCAACGCCTTCGAACTGCCTCTGCTCAACACGATGATCCTGCTGTGTTCCGGTACGACCATCACATGGGCGCATCATTCGCTGCTCCACGGTGACCGCAAAAGCATGATCACCGGCCTGTGGCTGACGATCATTCTGGGTGTATTGTTCTCTTTCATCCAGGCCTATGAATATAGCGTCGCGCCATTCCCGTTTGCCGGAATCAATTACAGCTCGGCATTCTACATGGCGACCGGTTTCCACGGCTTCCACGTTCTCGTCGGCACGATCTTCCTGATTGTCTGCCTGGCGCGAGCCTACAAGGGCCACTTTACCCCGAAACAGCATTTCGGTTTTGAAGCAGCCGCCTGGTACTGGCATTTTGTCGATGTTGTCTGGTTGTTCCTGTTCGTCGTCATCTACGTCTGGGGCGGCTGGGGCGCACCGGTCCACTAGGCCAGCGCGTTGACCGACACCGAAAATAAAAAAGGGCAGCCGGATGTTCTTCCTGCTGCCCTTTTTGGCCTCTGCCCGCATTGCGGGCAGAAGACACTCTTTGCCAATCTTACCAAATTCTCCGATAAATGCCGGGCCTGCGGGCTCGACTATAGCCATTATAATGTCGGCGACGGGCCAGCGGCCTTTCTCACCCTGATCGTTGGCGCCATCATATTGGGGCTGGCTTTGGCGGTCGAAGCCAATTTTCATCCGCCTATCTGGGTTCATGTCCTGCTCTGGGTACCGCTGACCGTTGCCGCAGTGGTCGGGTCGCTGCGTGTGTCCAAAGCCTTGTTGCTGATCCTCGAGCATCGCAACCAGGCCCGGGAAGGCAGTATCGACAGCAGCAACAGTCCATGATCCGGCGCCTGCCGATATTCGGAACAATTCTTGTCCTGATCGCCGTGGCGATCATGACCGGCCTTGGCATCTGGCAGTTGCAGCGGGCCGAATGGAAAAACGGATTGCTGGAAAGCTACGCGGCCGCATCCGCGTTGCCCGCCATTGCCTATCCGGCTGTTCCCGATGAAGATGATGCGCCCTATTTCCGCAAATCAAGCGTGAACTGCCTGGAAGTAATCGGCTGGCGCTCCACCAGCGGACGAAGCGCCAGCGGGCAGTCGGGCTGGGCGCATATCGCCCAGTGCCGGACCGCCGGCGCAGAAGGCCCGGGCGCGCAGATCGTTGCCGGCTGGTCCACCCGGCCCGACGATCCGGACTGGGCAGGCGGGGTGGTCGACGGCATCATCGCGCCGGACAGCCAATATGTCATCCGTCTGGTGGCCAGCGAACCGGTTGCGGGGCTGCAAAAAAGCCAGCCACCGGCGCTGGAAGATATCCCCAACAACCATATGTCCTATGCCGTCCAGTGGTTCATCTTCGCCGCGATCGCGCTGGTGATTTTTCTGCTCGCATTGCGTGGCCGCAACAAGGGCGTTGCCCAATCCGGCAACTTGTCCTAACCCGCTCGCCATCATGGACTATATCTCTACCAGAGGCGCTGCGTCGCCATTGAATTTCGAACAAGTCACCCTGGCCGGACTGGCTGGCGATGGCGGCCTTTATGTGCCCGAATCATGGCCGTCATTCAGCCCGGAGGAAATTGCCGCCATGGCGGGTCTTTCCTATGTCGAGGTTGCTGTCCGGGTGATGCAGCCCTTTGTCGGCGATGCGCTCGACGAGCGGGAATTGCGTGATCTGTGCAAGCAGGCATATGGCCGCTTTTCCCATGATGCCGTGACCCCGCTGGTGCAACTCGACGGACAGCAATGGTTGCTGGAGCTGTTCCACGGACCGACTCTGGCCTTCAAGGACGTGGCCTTGCAGATACTCGGCCTGTTCTTCGAAAAATTTCTCGCCCGGCAGGACAAACATCTGACCGTGGTCGGCGCGACCTCCGGTGACACCGGATCCGCGGCGATCGACGCCCTGGCCGGGCGCGACAAGGTCGATATTTTCATGATCCACCCCGACGGCCGGATATCCGACGTCCAGCGGCGCCAGATGACGACGGTGCTAGCGCCCAATGTCCACAATATCGCGATCGATGGTAGCTTCGACGATGCCCAAGCGATGGTCAAACGGATGTTCGCCGATCAGCAAGTGACCAATCGCTTCTCGATTTCAGCAGTCAACTCGATCAACTGGGCCCGGCTGATGGCGCAGGTCGTCTATTATTTCTATTCAGCGAGCCAGCTGGGCGCGCCGCATCGCAAAGTCGCTTTCTCGGTGCCGACAGGCAATTTTGGCGATGTTTTCGCCGGCTATGTCGCTTCGAAAATGGGGCTACCGGTCGAGCGGCTGATCGTGGCGACCAATGTGAATGATATTCTCCACCGGGCGCTCAGTGCCGGCGACTATTCCACCGGCACCGTGACACCGACCGCTGCCCCGTCAATGGATATTCAGGTCAGCAGCAATTTCGAAAGGTTGCTCTTCGATCTGGAAGGGCGCGACGGCGCCAAAACCGCAGCGCGCATGGCGGAGTTCGAGAAAAATCATAATATGCAGCTGGATTCCGAGATGCGGGAAACGGCGGCGTCGCTATTCACCAGCCATCGCGTTGATCCGGATGACATGGCGCTGGCCATGCGCTGGGCGCAGGACAAAGCAGGCCAGATCATCGACCCGCATAGCGCTATCGGCTTATCGGCGGCGCAGCATGTCGATCTCGATCCGTCCGTTCCGGTGGTTACGCTGGCTACGGCCCATCCGGCGAAATTCCCCGATGCAGTGGAACGGGCGACCGGCATCCGTCCATCACTGCCGCGCCGGGTTGGCGATCTGTTTGACCGAGAGGAAAAATATACGAAACTGCCGGGTGACTATGACGCGGTAAAAGACTTTATCATGTCCAACGCCACGCCGACCGATGGCTGAAAGCAGCGCCAACCCGATATTGATGATCAGCGACCCGCGTAGTGATTATACGCTGGTGGATTCCGGTCATGGCCGCAAGCTGGAACGCTACGGTCAATATCATTTCATCCGCCCCGAGCCGCAGGCGATGTGGGCGCCAGCCCGTGACGACTGGCAGGCGGATGGCGAATTCATTCCCGCCTCTGACGATGATGGCGGCGGACGCTGGCATCTGAACAATAATGTGCCGGCGGACGGTTGGCAGATGGACTGGGAAGAAGTCACCTTCACGGCCCAGTGTACGCCGTTCCGGCATCTTGCCTATTTCCCCGACATGGACCCGGTCTGGCGCTGGTTCCGTGGCAATCTGCAGGATGTCGAAATGCCGCAGATGATGAATCTGTTCGGCTATACCGGCGTTGGTACGCTGGCGCTGTCGGCAGCGGGCGCCAATCTGGTCCATGTCGATGCGTCGAAGAAATCGGTGACGGCAGCGCGCGACAATGCGGCTCTGTCGGGCATGACCGACCGCCCGATCCGCTGGATCATCGACGATGCGGCCAAATTTGCCGCCCGCGAAGTAAGGCGCGAGCGGCGCTATGACGCGATCCTGATGGATCCGCCGAAATACGGCCGCGGGCCGGATGGTGAAATCTGGCGGCTGGAAGAACATCTGGCAGGGTTGGTTGAGAATTGCGGCAAGCTGCTCGACACCGAAAGCCGCTGTATGTTTCTCACGGTCTATGCCGTGCGTATGTCGGCGCTGGCGCTTGGTTCGCTGCTGAACGAGAAACTGGCCCATCTTGGCGGCACGATCGAGGTCGGGGAGCTGGCGGTGCGCGAGGAAGCGCGCGGGCTGCTGCTGCCGACCGCGATATTCGCGCGCTGGTCCGCCTGACTTGCCATTTCCCCGCTAACATGGTCAGATATTATCTATGACAGACACATTGCTCCTGGAAGTGAACGACCTTGATGTCGACGTGCTCACCGGCATCTATTCCGAAGAGACGCATTTGCCGCAGCCCTTGCGCATTTCGATCACCGCCGAGCTGAAGGTACAGGAGCGCTACGAAGCGGACACGCCGCTCGACCAATCGAAAAATTACATGGACCTGAAACATGCCGCGACGGATGCGCTGCCCGAGGGCGTGCATTTCAAGCTGATCGAGGCGGTCGCGGACCATATCATCGAGACGCTGTTTCTGCAGGACAAGGATATCCTTCGTGTCACGGTGAAGATCGTCAAACTGCTGATTTCCGAAAAAGGGGAGCAGATCGGCATCACGCTTAGCCGGGGCCGGAAATGACCAGACCGCTGGCGCTCGTCACAGGCGGGGTGAAGCGGGTCGGGGCGGCCATTGCCATGCGGCTGGCGGAGTGCGGCTATGCGCTGGCGTTGCATGGCAATAGCGATGCTGTTCCCGAGCAAGAGCTGTCGGAAAAACTCGAGGATACGGACTGCGAGTGGGCCGGTTTCCAGCAGGATTTTCTCGACGAGGGGGCCGCCGAGTCGCTGATGGACGCGGTCGTTAAACATTTCGGCCGGACGCCGGACCTGATCGTGAACAGCGCCTCGATATTCGGGCAAGATAATGTCAGCTCTCTGGTTGAACAGGATTTGCAGAGCCATTTTCGGGTCAACAGCATGGTGCCTGTGCTGCTGACCACGGCTCTCCACGAGCGCCGGTCCGGAGATAGCGAGCGGGCCTGCGTTATCCACATATTGGACCAGCGCATTCGCAACCCCAATCGTGACCAGTTGAGCTACACGCTGTCCAAACAGGCACTGGCCGGTTCGGTCCGTTCGCTGGCGGTTGCCTGCGCGGACATGCTCCGCGTCAACGGCGTCGCGCCGGGACTAACGCTGACGGCGGGCGAATATGGTGAGGAGCAGCTTGCCAATATCACTGCAATGATGCCGCTCGGCCGCCTTCCCGATCCGGACGATATCGCCGACGCGGTCCTCTATCTGGCCCGCGCCAAGGCGGTTACCGGACAGATAGTCCACGTCGATGGCGGTGCCAGCCTGAAGAGCTTCGAACGCGACTTCGTCCATCTCGGCAATGGCTGAATCAGCCGATACGCCTCAAAGGACAGGTTTTCACCGGTCCCGATATGCCCCATTGCGTGAACATCCGAACGCAGGTCGCGCTGGCGACCGGCAGGGATGCATTTGCAATTTTGAAAGGCCTATCATGCGTATTTCCCCCAAGATGATACTTACAACCACCGCCGCCATCGCTCTTGCGGCTTGCTCGACCGAAGCGCCCCAGGCCGCTGTGGACGAAGCGTCTGTCGACGCTATGGCCGATGACACTGCACCGGTCGACAGCGGAACGATTGTCGACGTTGCGGTCGGCAATGCCGATTTTTCGACGCTGGTCACCGCAGTCACCGCGGCGGACCTGGCAGCCACTCTGGGCAGCGAGGGTCCGTTTACCGTCTTTGCACCGACCAATGACGCCTTTGCCAAGGTCGATCCCGACACGCTGAACGCCTTGCTGACCCGGGAAAAGAAAGCGGATCTGACCGGCTTGCTGACCTATCATGTGGTCGCGGGCGAGCTGAAAGCGGCTGATGTCGTCAGCGCGATCACCAATGGCGGTGGCACCGCAGTGCTGACCACGGTGCAGGGCGGATTCCTGAAAGCTACACTGGACGGCGACTCGGTCATTCTCGAAGACGAAACCGGCGGCAAATCGACGGTCATTCTAACCGATGTCGAGGCCTCCAACGGTGTGATCCACGCCATCGATACGGTCGTCATGCCGGGATAATAGATCCCCCCCGAACCATGATGCACCGGAAAGGGCTTCACCGCTAGGTGGAGCCCTTTTCTATTGGGGTTTTTGTGGGTTTCCTTCTGGTGCAGGCAACGCTAACCCGCGCCTTCGAATTTTATCACCGCCTGGTCGTATGGTGCGTCAGGCGGATTGATCACAAGAAAGGAAATTCATGTTCAACGCCCCCAAAATCATTCTGGCATCATCACTTCTGGCACTGGTACCGGCCTGTTCTTCGGAATTGAGCGAAGAGAACCAGGAACTGCTCGACGCGCGCATCGCCGACGAGGCGAAGCCGACCAACCTGATCGCCGTGCTGCAGGCCAATCCCGACCTCAGCACCGCGAGCACCTTGCTCGGGCTTTCCGGCGTTGGTGCCGAGCTCGATGGCGATGGTTCCTATACGGCATTTGCCGCTAGCAACGAAGTCTACAACAAGATGGACTCGGAAAAGCTGAGCGAGCTGATGCATGCGGATAACAAGGACGCGCTGGCCGACATCACGAAATATAGCCTCGTCGAGGGCAGCATGACTTCTGCCGACATCGCCAAGGCGATCACCGACGGCGGCGGCACCGCCAGCATCACCACCCTGCAGGGCGGCGTGATCAAGGCCAGCATGGAAGGCGACAAGATCGTTCTAGAGGACGGCGCCGGCAACAAGATCAATATTACCCAGGCCGATGTGGAATCGACCAACGGCACGCTGCACGTCATCGACGCGATCCTGATGCCGAAATAGGTTCGGATATCCCAGGACAAACAAGGCCTCGCTTCGCTGCGGGGCCTTTTTTGTTTGCACAGTGTCGGCTAGCATCGGCTGCGCAGCGAAGGAGAGTGATATGCCGCAATATTGGCTGATGAAATCGGAGCCGGACGAATATGGCTGGGATGATCTGGTCGCCGAGGGCGAAGGCACCTGGGACGGCGTCAAGAATGCGCAGGCGTCGAACAATATGAAGGCGATGCAGAAAGGCGATCAGGTCTTTTTCTATCATTCGCGCCAGGGGCTGGACGTGGTTGGCATCATGGAAGTGAGCGAAGAGGCTTCGCCCGATGTGACGACGGACCCCGACCGCTGGGTGGTGGTCAAGGTGAAGCCGGTGCGGAAACTGGCCCGGCCGGTGCCGCTGAAAGCGATGAAGCAGAATCCCGAGCTGAAAGATCTGGCGATCATCCGGCAGACGCGCTTGTCGGTGGCGCCGGTGACGGAGCGGGAATGGCAGGCGATACTGGAGATGGCGGGTGAGTGAAGACAATTCGGACTGGCCGGAGATTTTGCAGGCAGTGGAACGGGCTGTCGCACCTGAAATCGGGACGGGAAAGGTCGCCGACTATATTCCGGCGCTGGCCAGCGTTGATCCGCGCAAATTCGGGCTGGCGGTGGCGCTGTCCGATGGACGAATGGAAACGCTGGGCGATTCAGACGAGCCTTTTTCGATGCAGAGCATCTCCAAGATTTTCACTCTTTCACTGGCGCTCAAGGCGGTCGGCGACCGGCTTTGGGACCGGGTCGGGCGGGAGCCGTCAGGTTCGCCGTTCAACTCGATCGTCCAGCTGGAAAATGAGCAGGGCATACCGCGCAACCCGCTGATCAACGCAGGCGCGATCGTGACCACCGATCATCTGGTCGAACATTATTGCGCGGACAGCGACGGTGCCGAGCCGGCGGTGGTCGAGCTGCTGACGATGTTGCGGCGGCTGGCGCAGGATGACACGATCCAGATCGACAGCGCTGTTGCCCTGTCGGAAGCGGAGTCGGGCTCGCGCAACCGGGCGCTGGCACATTTCATGGCGGATTTTGGCAATATGGCCAATCCGGTGGAAAAGGCTCTTGCTGCCTATTTTCGCCATTGCGCGGTGGCCGTGACCTGCCGCCAGCTGGCGCGGGCCGCATTATTCCTGGCCCATGGTGGCCGCGATCCTGTCACCGGCGAGCAAGTCGTCACCCGCCAGCGCTGCCGCCGGATTCTGGCGGTGATGATGTCCAGCGGTCATTATGACAATAGCGGCGACTTTGCCTATCGCATCGGTCTGCCGGGCAAAAGCGGCGTCGGTGGCGGCATATTGGCCGTTGCGCCGGGGCAGGGCACGATTGCCGTCTGGTCGCCCGGTTTAAACAGGGCAGGGACATCCCGGGTCGGCGGTTTCGCACTGGAGGAACTGGTCCGACAGACAGGATGGTCGGTGTTCGGCTAGTCGGCGCTTCGCAATCCGCTCACGGTCGCGCCGGCAGCGGTCAGAAATTCGACGTCGGTTTTCAAGTGAAGCAATCTTAATCCCTTGCGTTTCATGGCCTCGGATAAAGCCGGCGCAAAGTCGTCGGTGCTTTCCACCGTCGCGCTCCATCCGCCATAAGCTTCGGCCAGTTTCGCGAAATCGGGGTTCTTCAGCGATGTTGCCGACAGCCGCGCCGGATATTCGCGTTCCTGATGCAGGCGGATGGTGCCGAAGCTGCCATTGTCGATCACCAGCACTAGCAGGTTCGCCTCATACTGTATCGCGGTTGCCAGTTCCTGACCGTTCATCATGAAGTCGCCGTCGCCTGCGATAACCACGGACACGCGGTCGGGGAAACGCAGGGATGCGGCCACCGAGGCCGGGACGCCATAGCCCATGGCGCCGCTGGTCGGAGCGAGCTGGCTGGGAAAGGCGCCATATTTCCAGTAGCGGTGCCACCAGCCGGAAAAATTGCCGGCGCCGTTGCAGATAATCGCGTCGGCGGGAAGCTGCTGCTGCATCTCCGCTACGCACTGGCCCAGGTCGAGCTTGGCGGCAGTGGGTTTCGGGCTCGACCAGTCCAGATAGTCCTGATGCGCGGCCTTGCCTGCGTCGAAGGTGAGGAGATCATCGTCCCATAGTGCGGCCTGTTCGGCGAACTCGTCCATTTCGGCGCAGATCGGCAGGTCGGTGCGATAGACATGGTTGAGCTCGTCGGGATCGGGATGGACGTGGACGAGGATTTGATCGGGATGGTCGGGGGTGATCAATGTATAGCCATCGGTGGTCGCCTCGCCGAGCCGCGCGCCGACCGCAATGATCAGGTCGGCCTCTTTTATTCGCTGGGTCAATTTGGGATTGGGGCCGTAGCCGAGATTGCCGGCATAGACCGGGCTTTCGTTGGGGAAATTATCCTGTCGCCGGAACGCGACCGCCACCGGCAGGCCGATACGCTCGGCATATTGGGCGAAATAATGTCTGGCCTTTGCGCTCCAGCCCGCGCCGCCGATGATCGCGATAGGGTCGGTGGCATCGCGCAACATGTCGGTGAGCGTCATCATCGCGTCGGGGCAAAGTGGCTGGGCTGGGGGTATCACCTTCGGCCGGTCAAGCGCCTCGACTTCGTCGCGTAACATGTCCTCGGGCAGGGATAGCACCACTGGTCCGGGGCGTCCGGAACTGGCGGTATCAAAGGCGCGCGCAACATATTCCGGGATCCGGGCGGCATTATCGATCCGGGCCGCCCATTTGGCGAGCGGCGTGAACATCGCGGCGAAATCGACTTCCTGAAAGCCTTCACGGTCGCGGTCATCGCGGGCGACATCGCCGATGAACAGGATCATCGGCGTGCTGTCCTGCATCGCGGTGTGGACGCCGATGCTGGCATTGGTCGCGCCGGGGCCGCGGGTGACAAAGGCAATGCCGGGCGCGCCGGTCATCTTGCCATCGGCTTCGGCCATGAAAGCGGCGCTGCCGTCCTGCCGGGTGGATACGGTCTGGATCGTGCCGCAGTCGTGGAGCGCGTCGAGCACGGAGAGGAAGCTTTCGCCGGGAACAGTGAAGATCCGCTCGGTGCCCTGGATGACCAGTTGATCGACGAGAATTTGTGCTCCGGTGCGTTTTGTCATGTTTCTCTCTCCATGCTCACCCGCAGCTTGAGCTGCAATTTATCTATTTATATGTCGCACAAAGACACGAAGCCACGAAGGGAATTTAACTATCTGATCTTCTTTGTGCCTTTGTGTCTTCGTGCGACAAAATTGAGAAAGCTGTCGCGTACTGCGATCTCGGGATTTGCTCCCAAAATCAAGCCTGATGGATCGCTTTGGTCACCATATAGGCTTTCAGTCCGTCCGGTCCGTCTTCCGACCCGTGGCCGCTTTCCTTGACCCCGCCGAAGGGTGCGTCGCCAGGGCTGACGGTCAGATTGTTGATTGCCACCATGCCCGCCTCGATCTTGTCGCCGATCATATTGGCGGTGTGCAGACTGGAGGTGAAGGCATAGGCGGCCAGGCCCAGCGGCAGGCGGTTGGCCTGATCGATGGCTTCGTCCAGTGTGTCGAAGGGCCGCATCACGGCGACCGGGCCGAACGGCTCCTCGTTCATGATATTGGCATCAAGAGGGACGTGCGACAGCACGGTGGGATCAAAGAAATAGCCTTTGTCGCCGCGCCGTTCGCCGCCTAGCCGCACGTCTGCGCCCTTCGTTCGTGCATCCTCGATCATCGCGCCGACAGCGTTCGGACGGCGGGGATTGGCGAGGGGGCCCATTTCAATCCCGTCGCCGAAGCCGCCGCCGACCGCGACCTTGGCGGCGCGCTCGGTAAAGCCTTTGACGAACCGGTCATAAATTCCGGACTGCACATAGAAACGGGTCGGCGAGACGCAGACCTGTCCTGCGTTGCGATACTTTTGCATCGCCGTCAGATCGAGCGCTTTTTCGATATCGCAATCATCGAAGACAAGCACCGGCGCGTGGCCGCCCAGTTCCATGGTCGTGCGCTTCATTCCCTCGGCGGCGAGTTTCATCAGATGCTTGCCGACCGGAACCGAGCCGGTGAAGCTGATCTTGCGGATCACCGGGGAGGCAATGAGATGGCTGGAGACCTCGGCCGGATCACCAAAGACGACCTGCGCGACACCGGAGGGCAGACCTGCATCGACGAGGCAGCGCACCATCTCGATCGGGCTGGCAGGGGTCTCCTCGGCTGGCTTGAGAATGATCGAACAGCCCGCGGCAATGGCCGGAGCCAGCTTGCGCACCGGCGTGAACACCGGGAAGTTCCAGGGACTGAACGCCGCAACGGGTCCGACCGGCTGATATTTGACAAAGCTGTTCTGACCCGCCGGGCGGACCAGTACGCGTCCGTAACAACGCTTGGCCTCCTCGGCCATGATATCGAAATGATTGGCGGAAGCGGAGACTTCGCCAACCGCCTGGGCCAGCGGCTTGCCCTGTTCGAAGGTCATAAGGCGGCCGATTTCCGGCGCCCGCTCGCGCATCAGGTCGGCCGCCCTGTGCAATATCGCGGCGCGCTCGGCCACCGGTGTGTCACGCCAGACGGGAAAAGCACGATCGGCGGCGTCCAGAGCGCGGTCGAGGTCGGCTGTCGTCGCCTTGGGCAGATCGGCAATCGCCTCACCAGTCGCCGGATTGACCACCTGATGGATGTCGCGATCTCCGCCGTCGATCCATTCGCCATTGATATGGAGTTGCAGTTTCCGGGAATAAGCGTTGGACATAGTTGCTCCTGTAACCTTCTGCCTAAGCACTAGACTTGTAGCCGGATTCCCGCAATGACTGTGACAAAATTTGAGAGGATAGATTCATGGAGATAGTCACCGAAGGGCTGCGCTTCCCGGAGGGACCAATCGCGATGCCGGATGGCAGCGTGATATTGGTCGAAATCGAGGCGCAGCAGCTCACCCGCGTTCTGCCCGACGGCACCAAGCAGCTGGTCGCGAAAACCGGCGGCGGTCCCAACGGCGCGGCCATCGGACCGGATGGGAAAATCTATGTCTGCAACAATGGCGGCTTTGAATATAAGGACGAGAACGGCTTTCTGACCCCGGCGGGTATCGCCAAAGACTATGCCGGCGGCAGCATCCAGCGGGTCGATCCCGACACCGGCGAAGTCGAAACGCTCTACAAGGACGGCGATTTCGGCTGCATCCTGCGCGGGCCCAATGATATCCAGTTCGACGCCCATGGCGGCTTCTGGTTCACCGATCATGGCAAAACCGATTACGAGAAACGCTGCCACGATATTGTCGGGATTTTCTATGCCAAGGCCGACGGCAGCCACCTGGAAGAAGTGATCTTCCCCTCCAACAATCCCAACGGTATCGGAATTTCGCCGGACGGCAACACGCTCTATGCCGCCGAGACGTTCACTTGCCGGTTGATGAAATTCAACATCACCGCACCCGGCAAGGTGGCTGCCGACGCAGGGCCGGGCGGTCCCGGCATTCCGCTCTATCGTCCTTCCGGCTATAAATTTTTCGACAGTCTGGCGATGGAGGAATGCGGCAATATCTGTGTTGCCACCATCGGTGAATGCGGCATTAGCGTGATTTCGCCGGAGGGTGAGCTGGTCGAATTTGTCGAGACGCCGGATATCTTCACCACCAATATCTGCTTTGGCGGAGAGGATATGATGGACGCCTGGATATGTCTGTCGGCAACTGGAAAACTGGTCAAAACCCGCTGGAAACGGCCTGGGATGAAATTGGAATATTTGAACAAATGAAATTCACCACCGTAATTTTCGACTTTGGCGGGGTTATCACTTCGTCGCCATTTGAAGCGTTTAACCGGCTGGAGGCCGAGAAGGGCGTCCCCCGGGACAGCGTGCGCCGGATCAACAGCGCCAATCCCGACGATAACGCCTGGGCCAGGTTTGAGCGCGCGGAACTGGATGGTGCCGGTTTTGACGAAGCCTTTGCCGAAGAGGCCAAGGCGCTGGGTCTGGAATTGCGCGGCGCCGACGTGCTGGCCGTGCTGGCGGGTGACGTGCGACCCAATATGGTGTCCACGCTGGACCGGTTGAAGGCCGAGGGCTTTGCGATTTCCTGCATCACCAACAATGTTCCGGCCGGCAAGGGTGCGGGCATGGCGATGGATGATGAAAAGGCGGCGGCGGTAGCCGCGATCATGCAGCGCTTCGATCATATCATCGAGAGCAGCAAGGCCGGGGTGCGCAAGCCCGATCCGCGCATCTATCAGATGATGTGCGAGGCGCTGAATGTCGACCCGACGCAATGCGTCTATCTCGACGATCTCGGGATCAATTGCAAACCGGCGGCGGCGCTTGGCATGGCGGCAATCAAGGTGTCGGCGGAGCAACAGGCGCTCGACGAACTGGGGGCCCTGCTGAATATGCAATTGCCCTGATGCTTTGCACGACCAGGATGAAGCTGTAATATTTCCGTCACCAATGAGTCGTCGAACGGTCGTGAAACCGCTATAGCGCGACGAGGGTTCAAAGGTTGCGGGGATTCGTGGGTAATAGCTTGTCGGACAGATTTGGCACGGTGGCCCGCTGGTATAGCCGGACGGGTCTATATCCGATTATCTGGGTGATACTGGCGGTTTTGCTGCTGGTCCAGGCGGTACGGCTGATCTGGCTGGTGGTGACTCCGCTGGGGCCGGTTGGCGATTATCGCGCTGATCAGGTGCGTATATTGTCCCCGCAATCGCGGCTCACCCTGTTCAGCAGCTTCGATCCGTTTTTCCGCGACGGCGCAACGCAAAGCGCCAATGTCGTGACTTCGCTGCAATTGACCCTGTTCGGCATTCGCATGAACGAGGCGTCTGGACGCGGTTCGGCAATCCTCGCCGGTCCGGACGGGGTGCAGACCAATTATGTAATCGGCGAGGAAATCATGTCCGGTGTCACGCTCGACAGCGTGGAATTTGACCATGTCATTATCAACCGGGGCGGCGTGCGCGAAAGCCTCTATCTCGACCAGTCGATTCCCGCGCAGACCGTCGGCACCGAGGAGCCGGTCGCCTCCGCTTCGCTGTCGCTAGGCGCCAACGAAATCCCCGGCGTCGCATCGCTGGCGCCGCGCAATGATCAGGGGCGCGTCACCGGAATATTGCTGTCGCCGCTGGGCGATGGCAGCCTGTTCAAGAGCGCCGGTTTTCGCAATGGCGATATCATCGTGTCGATCAACGGCAATCCCGTGGGCTCGGCGAGCGACATCGATGCGCTGACAAGTCAAATCCGGCCCGGCGCGCGCCTGTCGGTGGAAGTGGAGCGCGGGGCCGACACGGTTCCGGTCGCTGTCAATCTGGGAGCCCCATAATGTCTAGTTACTTCGCCCGGATCATAGCGGTCCTCGCTCTTTGCGCCGGCCTTTCGACCGCGCCCGTGTCGGCCCAGCACACGCTCAATGTCCGCGATGCCGATATCCGCGCGTTCGTGCAGGATGCGGCAAAGGTCACGGGCCGCACCTTCATCCTCGACAGCCGGGTGCAGGGCAAGGTTTCGGTGGTCACCGACCGTCCGCTCAGCCGCTCGGAATATTTCGAGATTTTCCTCTCGACCCTGCGCGCCAATAATCTGGTCGCGATTCCGACGACTCGCGGTGCCTATCGCATCCAGCCGGCCGATGGCGCGGCGTCGCAGCCGAGCCGGATCGGGTCGCGTGGCGCCGAGGCCAATCAGCTGGTCACCGAAGTGGTACGGCTGAAATCGATTGTCGCGACCGAAGCGCTGGAGACACTGCGTCCGCTGGTCAGCAAACAGGGCTCGATCACCGCCAATCGCAACGCGAACAGTCTGGTGATCGTCGACTATGCAGACAATATCCGGCGGATACGGTCGCTGGTTGGCGATATCGACCGCGACAGCGCCGCCAGCACCATCATCACGCTGAAAAACGCCGGTGCTAGGGAAATCGCGACCTCGCTGCAGGCCCTAGCCGCGCAAGGCGGTGGTGACGGATTGCGCGCACCGGTAACCGTGGTGCCGATCGACAGCAGCAACAGCATTGCCCTGCGCGGCGACCCCGGCGCAGTGGCGCGTTTCGAGCAAATGGCGCGTGAACTCGACAAGGGCGCGGAATCGGGGACAGAGATACGCGTCCACCGGCTCGGCTATGCCAATGCCGAACATCTCATGCCGGTGATCGAAAATCTTCTCGGCACAGGCGGTACCAGCGGAAGCGCGGCCAAAGTTGCCGCTGCCGACGGAGGTGAAGCGGCCGTTTCGTCTGTCTCTGCCGGCGGCAATGGTATCGCCAGCCGGGGCCCGGCCATCGTTACCCGGCTTGAAGGCACCAATGCGATCATCGTAGCGGCAAATCCCGACGTGCAGCGCATGATTGGCGAACTGATCCGCCAGCTTGACACCCGGCAGGAGCAGGTGGTGGTCGAAGCGATCATCGTCGAGATTTCGGAGACGCTGGCGCGCGAGCTGGGCGTGCAATGGCTGGTTGGCGGGGAAGATGTTCCTTTTGCCGTCACCAATTTCTCCAACGCCTCGCCGAACATTGTCGACGTCGCCGGCGGTTTGCTGGCCGACCAGTTCGATACGACAACCACCACCACGACCGATACCGCAACAACCGTAACCACGAACAGTTCGGTCGGCGACGCGCTAAGGGAAAATGCGGCGGATTCTGTGCTTAGTGCCCGCGGTGGATTCGGCGGCTTTGCGACCAGCCTGGGGGGCAGCGCGGTGCTGGGTGCGATCATTAACGCGGTGCAGTCCGATACCGACAGCAACGTCCTGTCGACGCCTTCGCTGACGGTGAACAACAATCTCAAGGGCAGCATCCTGTTCGGCCAGGAAATTCCGGTTTCAACCGGAGAAGCCCTGTCCGGCAATTTCGACAATGCCTTCCGCACGATCCAACGACAGAATGTCGGCATCGAGCTGGAAGTAACACCGCAAATCAATGCCGGTGAGGAAGTGCGGATGGAATTGCGCCAGCAGGTCAGTTCGATCGCCGGACCGGTTTCCGACGATTTCAACGAGCTGATCATCAACAAGCGCGAGATCAATACCACGGTGACGGTGGGCGATGGCGAAATTATCGCACTGGGCGGTTTGCTCGACGACAACGAGCGTCGCACGATCCAGAAAGTGCCGTTTCTCGGCGATATCCCGGTTCTGGGAGAATTGTTCCGTTCGCGGGGTCGGTCGCGGGTCAAGACCAATCTGATGGTTTTCATCCGCCCGACGATCCTGAAAGATCCCAACGACGCCCGGCGTTTCTCCAGTGCGCGCTATGACTATATCCGGGACCGGCAGATCAGCCGCGATCCGGAAAGCGAACCGTCCATTGATGCTCTGGTCCGCGACTATCTGGGAACCGTTCCTCCGGTGGTCAAACCACGTCCGGACGACCGGATCATCTATGCGCCGGGCGACCGGCCTGCGGTCAGTGACAGTGGCATGATCGAGCGGGCACCGCTCCCGCCAAGCGAGGCCGGCGGGAAGCCGTAATGAAAATCGCCCGGGGAACAGAGGCGACGATTGCCGAGGCGGAGCACAGCCCTCAGAGCGCGCCGCTCGCGAGAGACCTGCCTTATTCCTATGCTAGGGACCACGGCCTGTTGCTGCAGGACTGCAGCGGTGAGCGCCGGGTGCTGGCCATGCGTAGCGGTTCCGACCCATCCGCCCTGCTGGAGGTGCGGCGCTATCTGGCTCTGCCCTTCGATGTGGAACTGGTCGACGGTCCGGCGTTCGAGAAGCTTCTGAGCGCCCATTATGCGATGGACGGTTCGGCGGCCGCCATGGCGGGCGATATGGCGCTGGCCGGCGAGGGGCTGGACGATATTGCCGGGGATATCCCGAGCGCCGAGGATCTGCTCGACAGCGCCGATGACGCGCCGACCATCCGGCTGATCAACGGGATCATCGCCGAGGCGGCACGGCAAGGTGCTTCGGATATCCATATCGAACCCTATGAGACGGGGCTGGTGGTCAGGATGCGGGTCGACGGCGTGCTGACCGAGAAATTGCGCATGCCGCCGCATGTCGCGGGCGTGATCGTCAACCGGATCAAGGTTATGGCGCGGCTCGATATTGCCGAGCGGCGGATACCGCAGGACGGCCGGATCAGCCTGACGCTGGGCGGAAAGCTGCTCGATGTGCGTGTTTCCACCTTGCCCAACCGGGCGAGCGAGCGGGTGGTGATGCGGATTCTCGACAAGGAAAGCGCCGGTATTTCGCTCGACCTGCTGGGCATGTCCCCCAATACCCACGCGATCCTCAGCGAGGCGCTCAGCGAACCCAATGGCATCATCCTGGTCACCGGCCCCACCGGCTCGGGCAAGACCACCACGCTTTATGCCGGCCTCAAGCAGCTCAACGACGGCAGCCGCAATATCCTGACCATCGAGGATCCGGTGGAATATGCGATCGAGGGGATCGGCCAGACGCAGGTCAATGCCAAGGTCGGCCTGACCTTCGCGGCCGGTCTGCGCGCGATCCTGCGGCAGGATCCCGATGTCGTGATGATCGGCGAGATCCGCGACCGCGAGACGGCCGAGATTGCGGTGCAGGCGAGTCTTACCGGTCATCTCGTGCTCTCCACCGTGCACACCAATGACGCGGTCGGTGCGATCACCCGGATGCGGGACATGAAGGTGGAGCCGTTTCTGCTCGCCTCGACCCTGCGCGCGGTGGTTGCCCAGCGTCTGGTGAGAAAGCTCTGCGACCATTGCCGCACCCCGATCCAGGCCGACGGGAGCCTCGCCTCGCTGCTCGGCTTTGACAATGGCACCGTGGTCTACCGCGAGACCGGCTGCGACCATTGCAACCATACCGGCTTTCAGGGCCGGATCGGCGTGTTCGAGGCGATCCGCATCGACGACACGCTGCGCAAGCTGATCAACGACGGCGGCGACGAGGCGGCGATCACGGCCCATGCCTTCCGCAACCAGCCCCATCTGGGCGTGGCCGCGAGATCGCTGGTCCGTGAAGGTTTGACGACGCCCGAAGAAGCGATCCGCATCTCCCGGCGTGAAAGCGAAGCGGTCGATGCCTGAGTTTGCCTATAGCGCGATTGATCCCAAGGGTCGGGAAAAGGCCGGGCGACTGACCGCAGCCAGCGATGAGGCGGCGCGCGCGAAGCTGGTCGAACGCAATTTCTACGTCGTGAAAGTGGAAGCGGCCCAGGGGAAGTCCAGCGAACGGGGCAAAACGTCCGCCGGATTATTCGGCCCGAAAAAGCTGTCGTCGAAAGAACTTACCCTGTTCACGCGCCAATTGTCGTCGCTGGCGCAGGTCAGTCCGCTGGAAGAAGCACTACGGCTGATCGGCAACCAGAATGAAAAGCCGCATGTCCAGCAACGGATCGCAGCAGTCCATGGCGGGGTGCTGGAGGGGCAGCGTCTGTCCGAGGCGATGCGCCGAGAGCCGAAAAGCTTTCCGCCGCTCTACCGGGCAATGATCGCGGCGGGAGAAAGTTCCGGCACGCTGCCCGATATCACCGAACGGCTGGCCGATCTGCTCGAGCGCCAGGCCGAATTGCGCGGCAAGCTGATCGGCACGTTGGCCTATCCGGCGGTGCTGGCTTTGGTCTCGATCATCGTCGTCGCGCTGCTGATGATTGCGGTCGTGCCAAAGGTGGTCGAGCAGTTCGACGACGTGAACCAGCAACTGCCGATAATCACGCGGATTGTCATCGGGATATCGGACTTTCTGGCCGGCTGGTGGTGGGGAATTCTCATATTCATTGGACTGGCGCTGCTGATCGGCTGGCGGGCGCTGAAAGAGCCACAACTGAAATATCGATTCGATGCTTTCCTGCTGCGCCTGCCGTTCTTCGGGCGCCTATTGAGGGACTTGCACGCAGCGCGTCTGGCGCGAACGCTATCGACCATGGTCGCCAGCCGCCTGCCGATTATCGAGGGGCTGCGGCTGACCACCGAAACGATCAAAAACAGCGTGTTGCGCAAGGCGTCGGAAGATATGGTCGAGGCGATAAGAGGGGGCGGCAGCCTGTCCAGCGCGCTGAAAAATGCAGGCGTATTTCCGCCAATGCTGATCTATATGGCTTCCAGTGGCGAGGCATCGGGGCAGCTGGATGATATGCTGGCACGGGCGGCGGGCTATCTGGAAAGGGAATTTGACAATTTCAGCTCTACAGCCTTGTCCTTGCTGGAGCCGATCATCATTGTGGCCCTGGGAGGCCTGGTTGCGCTGGTGATATTGGCGATTCTATTGCCGATCCTGCAGCTTCAGAATCTGGCAGGACTATGAGGGCCGGGAAAAAGGAATGACTATGACAACAGACATTGAAAATTCTAGCAAAGCTGCGGTTTCCGAAACCGCAAAGCGCAAGAAGCGCAATGGCTTTACTCTGGTCGAGTTGATGGTGGTGATTTTCATCATCGGCCTGATGACCACCATCGTGGTGATCAACGTGATGCCCAGCCAGGACCGCGCAATGGTCGAAAAGGCGCGAGCGGATATTGCGACGCTGGGGCAGGCATTGGAAATGTACCGGCTGGACAATCTCAGCTATCCCGGCTCGTCCGACGGTCTCCAGGCGCTGGTTTCGGCGCCCGCGTCTTTGACGACAAGCGCGCGCTACCGCCAGGGAGGTTATATCAAGAAGCTGCCGGATGATCCCTGGGGACGGCCCTATCAATATGACAATCCCGGTCGTCAGGGTCCCGGCTATGATCTTTACTCGCTGGGCGCCGACGGTGCGCCGGGCGGTGAGGATGATAACGCCGACATTTACGCTGAATAAGACCGAGCGCGTGAACCCCGACCTTCTCCTGATTGCCTTTCCCGTCGCGGATGACGAAGTGCTGCACTGGTGGCACGTCGCAGACGGGGCCGTGCAGGCTACGGGCTGCGATTCGGATCCGCTCATGGCATCGCAGGCCGGTGGGGCCGGCCAGGGGGATGCAAATATACGCATGATCGCGCTGATGCCGTCACATCATGTCAGCATCATGGCGCATCCAGCGATCAGCGATGCGAATGAAAGCCAGATGCGGGCGGCAGCAATTATCGCCGCCAGAGCCCAAAGTCTGGAAGCCGACCGGGTGCATATTGTCGCCGCTATCGATGAATCGGGCGAGCCGGTTACGGCTGCGGTCGGGCAGGATATACTGGCAAGCGGTCTGGTCCGTTTGCAGGCGCGGAATATTGACCCGGATGCGATCATTCCGGCTGGCTGGCTGCTGCCGACGGGCGGAGAAATGGAAGCGAATGCCGTAACTGCGGATTTCGGATTTGACCGGGTCGTGCGCGCCGGAAATATCATCGCGGTGGATGATCCTGCTTTGCGCAAAATTCTTTTTGCCGAACGAGCCGTCGAACCGATAGCCGGCGATGCTTTCGGCGTCATGCTGGCCGGTGCTGCGGAGAAAAGCGATCTGAATTTCCGGAGCGGGCCCTTCGTGAAGAAAACGCAACGGGCGATCGATGCGAAGGAAAAACGCCGCCTCGGCTGGATGGCTGCGGGACTGGTCATCCTGTCTCTTGCCATTCCGCTGGCGCAACTGGCCAAATATCATTGGGCAGCCGCGTCCGCGGACGAGGCGGCGCTGATGCGGGCTGCAGAGATTGTCGGCGAGCAGGAAAATCCCGAAGCCGCCGAACGCGCGCTGGACCAGCGGCTGATTGCCGAAAACCGCGGCAATATAATGTTCCCGGTTCCGGCTTCGGCACTATATGCAGCGCTGCAGCAGGTGCCGAATGTGTCGATCACCCGCATGGCTTATGGTGACAATGGCATTGTGTCGGCGACATTGTCGGCGGTGCGCAATGAGGATATCAACCCGGCCCTGCTGGCTCTCCAGGACGCGGGTTTCATCATTACCGCGACCCCGCGTACCGACGCGACCGGATCGGCACAGGCTGACATTACGGTGAGAGCACCATGATAGACAATGCGAGAAGCTGGCTTGCCGGGCTCAGCCGGCGGGAACAGATGCTGGTCGGGATAGCCGGCCTGTTGCTGGCGGGAGTGGTCGGCTATTACGGCATTGCCGGCCCGATGGTCGATGCCATGGACACCGCCGAAGATCGCTATGGTGATGCGGTCGAACGGCAGGCCCGGATCGAGAGCAAGGTTGCGGCGCTGCTGCAACCGGCGGATGGGCAGCCGAAACGCTTCACGGGTGCAATCGACACTTATGTCAGCCAGAGCGCTGGCGAGACGGGTATAGCGGTGGCCTCTGTGACCCCGCAGTCGGACGAACGAGTGAATATGGTGGTGGAATCCGCGAAGCCGACGGCGCTGCTGGGCTGGCTTTCGCGGATCGAACGCGAGGGGATCGCGGTGGAAAGCCTTCGCGTCGATCCCGCTGACAATGGAACGGTTTCGGCCAATCTGACCCTGCGGTCACATTAGCCGCGATCCGTCATTCGGCGGGTTCAATATGATGCTGCTTGTCGGCCGGGAACATGATGCCGCCGTCATCGGCTGACATGACCTCCGGTTCGTCGAATCTGGCAGATGCGGCCTTCGGCTTTTGCTGGATCCATTCGCCCTTTTCGTTCCGGATATAGGCAGGGGCCCGCTGGACGTTCCAGACGAGGCCCATTTTCTCCCAGAGATAAATGATCTGTCCGTTCAGGTCGAACTCCCACCACGCAACCTGGGAGGAGGCGGCGCGCGGATGCTGGTGATGGTTGTTGTGCCATCCGTCACCGAAGGTCATCCAGGCCATGAACCAGTTGTTGCGCGAACCGTCCTTGGTATCAAAGCGCTGCGAGCCGAAAACATGGCCGATGCTGTTCACGCCCATCACGAAGTTCAGGAAGAAGAAATTGCGGAAAAAACCGCCGATCAGGATGGTGCCGATGATATGTTCCGGTCCGCCAAAAGCCAGCGCCCAAAGGGCTGGCAGGACGATGCTGGAAAAAACCGCGATCGACCAGCGATGCTTGTGGCACCACAATACTTGCGGATCGTCGATCAGGCCCTTGCCATAGACCTTCATGTCGGAAGTGGTATTGTCGAACAGCCAGCCGAAATGGGCAATGCCCAGTCCCTTGAGTTTCCCCATTTTCTTGCCATGACCGTCGATATAGGGGCTGTGTATGTCGCCCACCTTGTCGGCAAAGGCATGGTGGCGGCGATGATCCGCGGCCCATTTCAGGACCGATGCCTGACAGGCCATTTGCGCCATGATACCGATGGCAAGGCGCATTTTCGGCCCCGCTTCAAAAGCGCGATGGGTGAAATAGCGGTGATAGCCAATGCCGACGCCCATATTGATCAGGGCAAATCCGAACAGAAAAGCGGACCATTCGACCCAGCCGGTGGCGTGGGTCAGGGTCCAGTAAAGCGCTCCGAGCGATCCCAGTACCATCGTCGAAAGCAATATGCCATATTCGATGCGTTTGGCGCGTGCAGCCGGCCCGCCGATGATGACGCCATGCTGTGGATGCTGTTCCGACGGTGTATATTGGTCGGGTTGAATGTCGCTAAATGCGCTTGCCATTAACCAAAATCCTCGAAGATGATATCGGGATCACAGGATATAGGCTAATCAGTATGATTACAATTCTATTAACTATTACGCTGCGGGAGGCGGCGCGGGCGGGCCCGGTTGCGCTAGTCGTCGCGGAGCGGCTTTCGTCCGCTACGGCTGGATTCGCGCGCACGGCGACTCGGTTCGCTGCGGCTTTCGCGGGTTGCTCTGTCGGTACGGACCGACGACTGGGGCCGGGTTCGCGGCTGCTCGGCTGTTGCGTTCGATCTCCTGTTTGGACGGGTTGTCCCTGATTCCGAACGATTGCCGCGTTCCTCGCGCGCACTTCTGTCGTCGCCGCGCCGCTGGCCGCGACCATTGTCACCATCCCGATCGCGAGAATCATTCCGGCGATCAATTCTGCGGTCACGGCGGTCGCCGCGGCGGCTGGAATCTACATCCCGATATCTGCGATCTCTGGCGCGATGTCCGCCATAAGCGGCACGCTGACGGGCCCAATAGCGCCGGTGATTGGCGTGCATCGCGTGGCGTCTGCCGCCACGATCAAAAATATAGATGCCATAGCCGGGATAATAATATTGGTCATACCAGCCGCCGCCGAAGCCGATATTGGCAAAACCATAGCCATAGTCGCAGGCATAATAATCATCGAACGGCGCATAGGGATCGCAATCATAGCCATGATTGTTGACATAGCCGTCGCCATATGTGCCGCCATACATGCACCCGCCGAGGCTCAACAGTGCGCCTGCGGCGAAGGCAGACTTCAGGAACCGGGGCGTTGCAAAATTGGTCATGATCTTTCCTCTGAATCCGGTTCCTTGGCACCAGCCCTACAGCATTGCGACTGTTTCGTGATTGGTTCCACCATTAATTTGCAGTGATTGAATAGCTTATGAATGGAGTGGCTTGCTGACATTAATGAAAGTAGCTACCCTGTTGTCAAAATACCAGTCCAGGAGAACTCGCGTGGCGACAGTTGCAACAAAACCGCATGGATATCCGTTTCAGGAGTCTGCCAATCCGCATTGGGTGCGGCGCCCCAGCGAGGAAGAACTGTCGCATATTCCGGGTGAAAAAGGCCTGCCGGTTCTGGGTTGTACACTGGATCTGCTCAAGAACCCGTACGCATTCGGGCGCCGGATGTTCGAAAAATATGGCTCGGTCTATCGCGCATTCAGTTTCGGGGGATGGTCGGTCAATCTGCTTGGGGCCGATGCCACCGAATTGATCCTGTTCAACAAGGACAAGATATTCTCCAGCGAGCAGGGCTGGGGACCGATTCTCAACAATTTGTTTCCCCGCGGCCTGATGCTGATGGATTTCGAACGTCACCGGGCGGATCGCAAGGCGCTGTCGGTGGCTTTCAAGCCAGGCCCGATGAGGCATCACTGCCAGGTGCTCGGCGATGGGATATTACAGCGGGTTGGCGAATGGAGCGGGACTGAATTCGAATTTTATCCGGCGATCAAATCGCTGTCGCTGGATACCGCTGCCAGCGCGATCCTGGGTATCCCCTGGGGGCCGGAAGCCGACAAGATTAATAAGGCCTTCGTGCACGAGGTGCAGGCTTCGGTGGGTGTGGCGCGCAAACCGATACCCTTTACCAAGATGTGGAAAGGCGTGAAGGCGCGCGAATATCTGCTCGAATATTTCACCCCGCAAGTGAAAGAACGCCGGGCGAAAGGCGGAGAGGATATATTCACCCAGATCTGCCTCGCAACCCATGAAAATGGCGAGCTGCTGACCGAGGACGAGGTCGTCGATCACATGAATTTCCTGATGATGGCGGCGCATGACACAATTACCTCTTCAGCGACCAGCCTGATTTATTTGCTCGCCAAACATCCCGAGTGGCAGGACAAGATCCGCGAAGAATGTCTGTCGGTCGCGCCTGCCGGAACGGCGCTGTCGATGGAACAGCTGGGCAAGCTCGAACTGACCGAAATGGCCTTCAAGGAAGCGCTGCGGCTGATCCCGCCGGTGCCGTCGATGCCGCGTCGGGCGGTCAAGGATTTTACCTTCCGCAATTACACGATTCCAGCCGGTACAACCGTCGGGGTGAGCCCCAGCTTTGTGCACAAGATGGAAAAACACTGGCCCGATCCGGAAAAATTCGATCCGTTGCGCTTCACGCCGGAAAATTCGGCCGGTCGTCACAAATATGCCTGGGTGCCCTTTGGCGGCGGCGCGCATATGTGTCTCGGACTCCATTTCGCCTATATGCAGATCAAGATCTTGATGCATGCGATGCTGACCCAGAACCGAGTGGTCCTGCAGGGTGGAGCGGGTTACGAGCCGGACTGGCAGGTCTTCCCGATCCCGCAGCCCAAGGACGGGTTGCCTGTGCGTCTCGAGCGGCTGTAGATACCAGGCTGGACTATCCGCTGCGCTTGGGGCATCGCCTGTTCGGGATTTAAGCCTTTTTCGCGTGAGCGAGCGGGGCAACGGGGAAATCGAAATGAATATCTTACGTATTGTCACGATTCTGGTGGGGCTGGTTCCGCTATTTCTGGGCGTTACCGGCATACTATTTGGCGCAGCGGAACATAGTGGAGGGGACGCGGTCAGCACGGCGCTCGACAGCCAGTATCGTTATCTTGCCGGCGTCTATGTCGCTATCGGGTTGATGATCCTCTGGTCGGCCGGTGATATTCGCGGCCGGGCGGATTTATTACGCTTTGCCATGCTGGGCTGGTTTGTCGGTGGCATCGCCAGGGCGGTGTCCTGGACGACAGTGGGCGAGCCCGCTAGCTGGCAAGTCAGTGGCATGATTGTTGAACTGGTCGTACCGGTCGCGTTGCTATTGTGGCAGCGCCGGGTCTTGAAGCGCTAGGGAAAATAGGCCGGAAATCTGGCTTTGATGATCGCAACCAGATCCGGATCCATGAACTTGTAATTGTCCGGAATGGCCAGGTTGCGAACCGGCTTTTCTTTCAGCAACGGGCCGAATTTCTGCGTGATCTTTTTCCTGTGGCCGGTCTCCATCACATAGATGCTGTCCGCCCAGAGGATCAGATCGCCGGATAGCGGTGTCTCGGCATCGTTATTCGTACCCGCCGAGATGGCCGTCACCCTGTCCACGCTGTTCAGCACCACCTCCGCTGTCGGGCTGCGCAGGCGGTTGCGGGTGCAGACGAAAAGAAGCCTCGCAATTGTGCCGCTCACTTCGCCAGCATATCTTTCAGATAGCCGCCGGTATAGCTGCCCTTGACCTTGGCAACTTCTTCAGGTGTGCCTTGCGCGACGATCTCGCCGCCGCGGACACCGCCTTCGGGGCCGAGGTCGATGATATGGTCGGCGGTCTTGATGACGTCGAGATTATGCTCGATCACCACGACGCTATTGCCCTGTTCGACCAGCTGGTGAAGCACCTGCAAAAGCTTGCGGACATCCTCAAAATGCAGACCGGTGGTCGGCTCGTCGAGAATATAGAGCGTCTGTCCGGTTGACCGTTTCGACAATTCCTTGGCCAGCTTGACCCGCTGCGCCTCGCCGCCGGACAGGGTCGTCGCCTGCTGGCCGACCTTCACATAGCCAAGGCCCACTTCATAGAGCATCGCCATCTTGTCGCGGATCGGCGGGACGGCCTTGAAGAAGCTGACCGCATCCTCGACCGTCATGTCGAGAATATCGGCGATTGACTTGCCCTTGAACTTCACCTCCAGCGTTTCGCGATTATAGCGTTTGCCGCCGCATTCCTCGCAGGTGACATAGACGTCGGGCAGGAAGTGCATCTCGATCTTGATCAATCCGTCGCCGCGGCAGACTTCGCAGCGGCCGCCCTTGACGTTGAAACTGAACCGGCCCGGCTTGTAACCGCGCGCCTGAGCCTCTGGCAGACCGGCGAACCAGTCGCGGATGTTGGTGAAGGCCCCGGTATAGGTCGCCGGGTTGGACCGCGGGGTGCGGCCGATGGGCGACTGGTCGATATCGATGACCTTGTCGCAATATTCGAGACCGGTGATCTTGTCATGCGCGCCGGCAATCATCCGCGCGCCATTGAGCGTCCGTGCCGCCGCAGCATAGAGCGTGTCGATGGTGAACGAGCTCTTGCCCGAACCCGACAGGCCGGTGATGCAGGTGAAGGTTCCGAGCGGGATCGACGCGGTGACATTCTGCAGATTGTTGGCGGTTGCGCCGTGCACGGTCAGCTTCTTGCCATTGCCCTTGCGGCGCTTGGCCGGCACTTCGATTTCCCGCGTGCCGTTGAGATAGGCGGCGGTCAGCGATTTCTTCGATTTCAAGATCTGCTTGAGCGTGCCCTCGGCGACGACCTCGCCGCCATGGACGCCGGCGCCCGGTCCCATGTCGACAACCCAATCCGCGGTGCGGATCGCATCCTCGTCATGTTCGACCACGATCACCGTATTGCCGAGATCGCGGAGACGTTTCAGTGTGGTCAGCAGCCGGTCATTGTCGCGCTGGTGCAGGCCGATGCTCGGTTCGTCGAGCACATAGAGCACGCCGCTGAGGCCGGATCCGATCTGACTGGCCAGCCGGATGCGCTGGCTTTCACCGCCGGAGAGCGTGCCGCTGGTCCGGTCTAGATTGAGATAGTCGAGTCCGACATTGTTCAGAAAACCGAGCCGCTCGATAATCTCCTTGAGGATCGGTTCGGCAATCTGGCTCTGCGTCTTGTCGAGCTTGGCACCCAGACCTTCGAAAAATTCCAGCGCGTCACCGACGCTGCGGCGAGAGGAGATGGAGATATCCTCGCCGGCAATCTTGACCGCCAGCGCTTCCGGCTTGAGCCGCGCGCCGTGACAGGTCTCGCACGGTGCGGCGGCCTGGAATTTGGCCAGCTCTTCCTGCATCCAGGCGCTCTCGGTCTGCAGCATGCGCCGGTTGAGATTGCCGACGACGCCTTCGAATGGCTTCTTCACTTCATAGGATTTGCGGCCGTCCTGAAAACGGAGCGTGACGGGCAGGCCCTGGGTGCCGTTGAGAATGACATCCTGATGATGTGCGCTCAGTTCGTTCCAAGGCGTCTCGAGATCAAATTCGAAATGGCGCGCGAGGCTGCCGAGAACCTGCATATAATAAGGCGAGGGCGGGTTGGACTTGGCCCAAGGCACAACCGCGCCCTGTTTGATACTCAGCGCCGGATTGGGCACGATCAACTGGGTATCGAAATGCAGCTTTTCGCCGAGACCGTCGCAGGACGGGCAGGCGCCTTGCGGGGCGTTGAAGGAGAAGAGCCGCGGGGCGATTTCCTCGATGGTGAAACCGCTGACCGGGCAGGCGAAGCGTTCGGAAAAGACGATCCGGTTCGGGGGGAGGCCGGTGCCCTTCATCTTGCCTTGTGGGGAATCCGCGCTTTGTCCGTTGCCCTCAAGCGCAGTCGAGAGGCGTGTCTCGGCTTCGCTCGACACGAAGGGTGTCTGGGCTTCGGCCACACTCTCCGCTCGTGCTGAGCCTGTCGAAGCACGATTGGCAAGCGCCAAAGCCTCCTCAACCGTCCCATCCGCCAGATCGACAAAGGCCAGGCCATCCGCCAGCCGCAGTGCCGTCTCGAAACTGTCTGCCAGCCTTTGTTCCATGCCCTCGCGCACCACGAGCCGGTCCACGACAACCTCGATGTCATGCTTGTATTTCTTGTCGAGCTTTGGCGTTTCCTCGATATCGTAAAATTCGCCGTCGACGCGGACCCGGGTGAAGCCGGCCTTCTGCCACTCCAGCAATTCCTTGCGATATTCGCCCTTGCGGCCGCGCACCACGGGTGCGAGCAGGAAGAAGCGGGTTTTCTCGGGCAGGGTCATCACCCGGTCGACCATCTGGGAAACGGTCTGCGCGGTAATCGGCAGGCCGGTCGCCGGTGAATAAGGCACGCCGGCGCGCGCCCAAAGCAGGCGCATATAGTCGTAAATCTCGGTCACCGTCGCGACGGTCGAACGCGGATTGCGGCTGGTGGTCTTCTGCTCGATCGAGATCGCGGGCGAAAGCCCCTCGATATGCTCGACATCGGGCTTCTGCATCATCTCGAGAAACTGCCGTGCATAGGCCGACAGACTTTCGACGTAGCGCCGCTGCCCCTCGGCATAGATGGTATCGAACGCGAGGCTCGACTTGCCGCTGCCGGACAGGCCGGTGATCACGATCAGCTTTTCGCGCGGCAGCTCGATATCCACGCCCTTGAGATTATGCTCGCGGGCGCCTTTTACTTTGATGTGGGTCAGACTCATGGACGTGCTTTGCAGAAGATGCCGGAGAGAGTCCAGCGGGCCAAAAGAACAGGGTGGTCCGCATTATATGTTCAATGTTTGTTCTGTTTTCAAGGGTTGTGTGCGAGCAAATATACCGGTCGCGAGGCACTTGCTCTCGACTAGTCCTCATCGTCTCAACCCTAAAAATGGCGTTCAGGGTGTTTCATTCAGCGCCCGAGTCCCCTTGACCCGCCCAAAGGCCGCCCGATATTTCTCGAAAAACCTGACCATCTCCGGTGACCTTTTGCTCTTCATATCGCAGAAGAATTTGCGGTTCCATCCCTTGGCCGTGCCGAGATGAATCATCGCATAGACATAAGCGAGCAGGCCTGCTGAGAAAGCAAATGCGGCGTCCGTTCCTGCGGCTGCCCACGTGGCGGCCGCAACCAGCGGATAGGCGAGCACCGGAAAGCTGATCGCCTTGCGATAATTGAATATCGCCTTGCTCTCCCGTGTCGGCAGGCCGAATTTTCCGACCAGCGTCGAGGTGAAGGGCAGGCGGTTGTGGATGATCGCTGCCGGAATCTTGACCCACCAGGGCACGGGCGCCAGCAGGATAGTGGCGAGCGCGAGCAGCTCGAAAAACGGGTAGCGGATGACCAGCAGCGCCAATACCTTGTAGTCGTGATATTGTTTCGAGGTATGCTCGATCAGTTTGTCGACGCTATCGACTGCGTATCGGCCCTTTTCGCGGAAGCGGAATACATTATTGGGGAACATATAATAGCGCATCAGGCCCTTCTTCCCGGGCATGTCGGCGCGGGCCGGGCGAATGTCGAGCAGCTTGGCGACCTCGTCGGTGAAGGTCCCGTACCAGACCAGATGGTCGGTCTTTTTCTCCGGCCGCTTGGTATAATAAGTCGCGTTATAGTCGGCGATGCGCTGGTCGATATTGGTCCTGATACTGTTGCGAAAGTCCGGATCGGCGATCATCCGGTGAACCAGCAGGCACTGCATTTCGGTGATATTGTTAAGGCCGCCGGTAAAGGGGCGTGTGAAACCGATGGTGTAGATATTCTGCAGCTCGGGTGACGTGACGCCCATGAACTGTTCGCGCGGCTTGTAAGCAAAGACTTCCACTCCGCTTTCGCCATGCGCCCGGATCTCGGGTACTGCGGGTATTTCCTGATCGCCGTCGATGAGCATATCGAAGCTTGCGCTTTCGCCGTCTTCGCTGAGCGTCATCGCCTCATGATCGATGGTTGTGGCCGCCTTGTCCCACAGCTTCACATGGCCATGCTCCAGAAAGAAGGGCAGATCGTTGATCAGATAGCCATCGGCAATCTTCTGTTCCAGCGTCTCCTCGCAATAGAGCTTGTAGACATCGATCGGCCAATATTTGATCGCGATATGGCCGTTTTCGACCGGCGCCTTCGCCTTGAAGAAATGGCGGATGTCCTTGTGCGGCCGGATGCTCTTGGGGTGGCGCACGCCCAGGCTGTTGCGGTCGAACAACTGGGCAAAGCGGTGATGGATCAGGCCGTGGATATAGCCGCCGTCGATGAAGGCGCGATAGCTCCATTTGCTGACTTCCGAAAAATTGTGGCATTCGAGCTGGTCGAGCGGGACGAAACGCGGCCCATCGTCGAAGGGCGAAAAGGTGGCGAACATCTTGTCGAGAATGATGAAACCGTTGCTGACCAGATGCACTTTGGCGCCATGAGCAACCAGCTTGGCGATCAGCAGGTTCGAGCTGTCGCCGGTCGAAGTGATGGCGACGTTTTTGCCGGCAAAGCTTTCATCCACTGTGATCTGCTTGAGATTGGCGTTCATCCTTCGCCGGAAAGCGGTTGCGACGACGACATGTTTGGCGCGGAACTGCTCGCCGCTTTCGAGGTGGACGATGCTGTGATCGGCATGATTGTCGATGCTGTCGACGACGCCATTGTAGATGTGATCGGCGTGACGTGCGGCGTATTTTTTGTGGATCCCGTAAAATTCCTTGGCAGTGGGAAATCCATCGGAGAAATTTTCCCCCTGCTCCCTGAGCATTTCCACCAGTTCGAAGGAGTAGACGCTGCTCTGGAGCGAACTCACAAGGTCGAAATCGAGTGCACCGGCAGTTTCCAGCTGCTGCCAGATTGGCTGCATCGGAGACACCATAAGCCAGCCGATGCCGCTTGCCTCCAGTTCGCGGATCAGCGGCATGGTCGAAAAGCCGCCGCCGATGATCAGAACATCAATTTCCCGTGGTTCAGCCACATTACCCCCTTAGCGATCCGCCATTGCCACTTTGGTACCCTTTCGGGGACCGAAAACCAACGGTCTTTTCCGATCGATGCAATGCAAAATGTCCTCGTTTTGCGCAGCTTGCCAAAGCATCTTTCTTTTGTCGATCGGCAAATGCCGTTGGTCGAACGGCAGTCTGGGTGCGGCGCGTCTATGCTATGTTGACGGCAGCTGAGTGAGAATCCGGAAAAGCATAATGCTGACGGGTCGCATCGAAGCTTGAAATGGGGGATGGTATCGGAACGCGGACAAGCAAAACGCTGAACCGGAATATATTGCCTACCGCATGGGCAAGCTCCTATTTCCGGATTCGCGGATCATGCGCCCGCCCCCTATTGGGCGCAACCGTTGCAACGCTTCTGCTGCCATCCCCTTTTTTTGAACCTGTGCACGCGCAGACGCCTGCGCCAGCGTCTGTCCAGTCGGTACAAGCCTGCCTAAGCGACGCTCACCGTGCTTTTGATTTCTGGATCGGAGTCTGGGACGTTACCGCAGCCGGACAGGACCGGGCGACGGCGTCGAGCCGGATTTCACGCGATCACGGCGGCTGCGTTATCCGTGAAGATTATACCAACAAAAGCGGTTACACCGGCATGAGCATGAGCTTTTACGATGCCGCGCAGAAAAAATGGCACCAGACCTGGATGGGGACGGATGGTTCGGCGCTGTTTATCGAAGGCGGGCTGAATGCTGAGGGTGAGATGGTACTCAGCAACCGCAACACCCCTTATTATGCAAGGGGTATGGTCATCAACCGCATCACCTGGACAGCCCGGGATGACGGAAGCGTCCGACAGCACTGGCAGACGTCGACTGATGATGGTGCCAGCTGGTCGACATTGTTTGACGGGCTTTACGTCAGGCAGGTGCCGCAGCCAGCGCCCTGACTATTCCGCCATCAAGTTCCGGACGAACCCGATCAGGCCGGTTTGTCGCGACCGTCGCATCCGTTCGGTGGCAAGAATTTGCTTCACCTTGGTGAAGCAGGCGTCGAGATCGTCGTTGATCAGGACATAGTCATAGCCGTCCCAATGGCTGATCTCGCTGGTCGCGCGCTGCATCCGGCTTTCAATGATCTCCGGCGCATCGGTGTTGCGGCTTTCCAGACGGTTGCGCAATTCCCCGAGAGAGGGTGGCAGAATGAACACCCGCACCACATCCTGGCCGGCGCGCTGATAAAGCTGCTGTGTGCCCTGCCAGTCGATATCGAACAGCACATCCTGTCCGGCTTCCAGACTCTGGTTCACCGGGACCGACGGAGTGCCGTAGCGGTTGCCGAATACCGTAGCATATTCAAGGAAGCTATGATCGGCGACCATTTCCTCGAACTGGTCGCCACTGACGAAATAATAGTCCTTGCCATCCTCTTCACCAGGCCGTTTCGGCCGGGTTGTTACCGACACCGACATGGCGATCTCGTCGTCGGCTTCCAGCAACATCTTTGCCAATGTCGATTTGCCGGCGCCCGAGGGAGAGGACAGCACGAAAAGCAGTCCTCTGCGGTTCAGTTCGCGGTGATCATTATCGATATTCTGGGAAGCAATATTGTCGGCCATAGCGGCTATTGGCCGATAGGTGTGCATCGCGTCAAGATGCTTGTCCCGATGTTTTATATCTGCAGGATGCACAATCATCCTGATGACAGTCACGGAGATTAAGGCTATCGAAAAATCATGATCCAGGGACGTATCAGCACCATTTTCTACGCGATCGGTATCACGATCATGATCGGCTGGCTGTTTTACGTGGGTCAGGACATCATCCTGCCGATTGTGACCGCGATCATCCTGCTGCAGATTCTCTATGCCGCCAGCGCCACTGTCGCCCGAATTCCCGGGCTTGGCCAGACGCCCTTGTGGCTCCGCGCCACGCTCGCCCTGATTGGCGTGTTGGCCATGCTTTTTGCCATGACCCGGATGCTGGTGGCCAGTCTGCAGAATCTGGTGCCTTCGCTGCCGGTCTATCAGCGCAATCTGGAAAATCTGTTCGCTCTATGGTTCCCGCTGCCGGCAGACGAGACGATTGGCCGTCCGGAAGTTTCCGAACTTATGGCTTCGCCCTCGGCGATATTTGACCGGGGCACCGAGGCGATCGCCAAAGCGGTACGTGAATTTGCCACGAGATTTTTTACCGAGATCGATATCGCCGCGCTGGCCCAGTCGGTGCTGTCCTCGCTGACCAGCTTCGGCGGATTTGTCTTCATCACGATATTATATGCATCCTTCCTGCTCAGCGAGATCACCGGCTTTCCCGAAAAGGTGCGCCGGGCCTTCGGTTCGGACAGCGATTCGACCGATACACTGAACATGATCACCCGGATCAACCATGATATCGGCAGCTATCTGGCGACCAAGACGCTGATCAACATCATCCTCGGTGTCATCTGCTGGGTGATATTGCTGATATTGGGCGTGGAATATGCCGCCTTGTGGGCGATCATCATCGGGCTGCTCAATTATATTCCCTATATCGGTTCGTTCGTCGGCGTGGCTTTTCCGGCGCTGTTCGCCGTGGCCCAGTTCGGGACGCTGACCATTCCTCTGATTGCCACCGGCCTGATGACCACGGCGCAGGTGATCGTCGGCAATATCGTGGAACCGAAAATGCTCAGCAAATCGGTCAATCTCAGCCCGATGGTGGTGCTGGTCTCGCTGGCCATCTGGAGCAGCCTGTGGGGCATTCCCGGCGCTATTCTGGCGGTTCCGTTCACGACGATCTTGATGATCGTGCTGGCGCGCCGGCCGGGAACCAGACCGATTGCCGCGCTGCTCTCGAGCGACGGTAATATCTAGACGGGCGTCGCCGGTGGCTTGAGGCAGAAAGCGGCGAGCATTCCGGCGGCGAGCAGGATGATGGCCCCGGCAAAGGCGAAGTCGTAGCTGCCGGTCGCCTCGAAGACAAAGCCGGCACCGGCGGGCGCCGCAGCGGCGAAGGGCAGAACCACAGGAGCGAACAGGGAATTGATCACGGGAAAGGCGCGTTCGCCGAAATAATTGCCAATCGCCGCGGGGAGCAACACCAGCAGACTGCCATAGCCGGCACCGAATAACATACCCATGGCCGACAAGAGCCATATGCTCTGGCCTTGCCAGAATCCCGCGAGCGCTACCGCCATCAGGGCGATGGACCCGAATATGGTCCAGCGCAGTTCGAACTGGTCGCCAAGCCAGCCGGCCGGAATCCGCGCCAGCCCGCTGCCCAGGATCAGAAGGCCGAATATGGCGGCCGCCTCGATCCCGTTCAGACCATTGTCTGTCAGATGCAGAACGCCATGATTGAGCAAGGCAAAGAAGGTGCCCAGATAACCAACCGATATCACCATCATCAGAAAAAGGGTCGGTTTGCGAATGATCTCCCGCAACGTCCATTCATGGTCGGTGCGATAGGTTTTCGGGTGCGCGTGATGAGCTTGCTCGTCACTGACTGCGCTTATGGGATCGATATTGTCCGGGAATTGTCCGATATCGGCCGGCCGGTTGATGATGAACCGCGTGGCGGCCAGCGCGATGAGGACCATCGCCGCGGCGATGGCCCAGGCCGCCCGCCAGCTGTCAAACCGGTCCATCATCTCGGCCAGAACCGGCTGTGCCATCGCGCCCCCAAGCGCGCCGCCGGTCATGACGATGCCGATTGTCGTCGATCGCTTGACGCTGAACCAGCTGATCATGGCGGTCTGCGCGCAGATCGGGCCGGTCAGGCCAAAAGACAGGCCCATGACCACGCCCCATACCAGAACCCACTGCCATAAATCGGACACTGCAAATACCAGCAGCAGCAAACCGGCCAGCATGACCAGCAACCCGACTGTCATGGTCCGGCGGACCCCCGACCGGTTCAGAAGATAGCCGGTCAATGGATAGGACAGGCCAAGCGTTATCAGCGCCACCGACTGGGCAATGGAGGCGGAGCCGCGGTTCCAGTCCATCGTCTCGACCATCACCGGGAAGACCACCGAATAGGCGAAATAGACAAAGCCGGATGCGGCAAACTGGATGAAGAAGAACAGACCGACATTGGTCCAGCCAAAGAATTTGCGGGGCGCTTGCCCCGTTTGCGCGGTGGTTGCCAACATGCTCTCCTGTGCCGCTTCGTTTTGGCGGTTCTCATGGAGCTTACAGCAATGTCAGTTGTGATCAATATTACAATTGGCGGGGATAGGTTCTTCTCACCAAAATTTGGGCTGTGAGGAATTAGCGATGGATTGCAGAGAAGCTCGAAACCATGCCTTCAATGGGAAATCTGGTCCAAAGTTCGTCAAAGTTCGGACCAAGGAGGCGTTATTTTGCGTGATGTTGGATAGATTGTTGCCGATGTAGGAAATTTTGTTTCGGGCGGTCTGATGGTTGAAGATATGCAGGAGAAAATCGGACAGAGATTGATAGTCTAAAAACATAGCCCTAAATCCAAAGTTCGGGGATTGTTGCAACTGTCACGGTAATTGGACGTCAAAACGAGGCCGACAGGAAAAAGGCAGTAAATAGCTATGTCAAAAAATTTCCGTACTAGATGGTGGGCGCTGGTGATACCGCTTTGCTCTTCATGTGCTGTGGAGTCAGATATCTCAAATACTTGGGGAAAAGGAAAAATCATAGCTCATCCGCATAAACAGGTGATGATTGAGATATTTGGCGAGAACAAGTCTTTTAATTTGGTTAGAAATAATGAGGAGATGGAAGAATGTAGAGAAAATTCAAATGATCCATATGCTAAGAACGTAATTCTCGGAGGTGACATAATCGTTGATCAGGGCGAAGGAATTACCGGTGAATTTCAAGGGAAAATTGACTATACAAAAAATACTTTCGTACTCACGTGCGCTAGGAATTTGGATGGTTGGCAAATTCCCTGATAGGACTGTGATCACAGTTTGCTAGGGTTAGGACCTATTAAAGGGATTCCCAGCGCGGTATTCTTGTTGTGGTTCAATGTCGGCATCGAAGGAGGTGCAGTCATGCAATTACGGTGACAGTTTACTGAATACACTAATTTGCCAACGATGAAGCGCTATTCTTAAGCTTCCGTTCCTCCGGAACCGGCTTGCCCTCAATATCAATCACCGCCTCGGATGCGGGCAGGGCTTCCGCCTCTTTCTTGTCATCATAGAGCTTTTTCGCGATCAGCGCCCCGCCGACCAGCAGCGCGCCGGGGACGGACCGGGTGGCCAGACGGGCCGCGAGCATGCCGAGGCCGAAGTTGCGCAAACCGTGGCCTTTGGTGTGCTTGCGGGCTTCGTATCCCACTGCGGTGGTGAATATATTTCTGATGAGCGACATGTTGTTCTTGTTCCCGGATCAGGAATGATTTCCGACCATATTCTCAGGCCTTACATGGGTATCGTAGGTTTCTGCGTCAACCAGATCGAGTTCCAGTGCGGATGCGCGCAATGTCTGGCCGGTCTTGTGGGCATATTTGGCAATCGCCGCCGCCTTGTCATAGCCAATTACCGGGGCGAGGGCGGTGACCAGCATGAGCGAGTTATCGACCAGCTCCCTGATCCGCGCTTCATTAGCCTCCAGACCTTCCACGCAGCGTTCGGAAAAGCTCGACATGCCGATCGAGATGATCTCGATCGAGCGCAGCACGTTGGCGCCGATCAGCGGCTTGAACACATTCAGCTCCAGATGCCCCTGCAGTCCGCCGACGGTCACCGCCTGGTGATTGCCGATCACCTGCGCTGCAACCATGGTCAGCATCTCGCACTGGGTCGGATTGACCTTGCCCGGCATGATCGAGCTGCCCGGTTCATTGGCCGGCAGGTCGAGCTCGCCAAGGCCGGAACGCGGTCCCGACCCGAGCAGGCGGATATCATTGGCGATCTTGGTCAGCGACACCGCCAGCGTGTTGAGTGCGCCTGACAGTTCGACCATCGTGTCATGTGCGGCCAGTTCCGCGAACTTGTTCGGCGCCGAGGTGAATTTCAGGCCGGTGATCTTGGAGATTTCCTTGGCGATATGCTCGCCGAAACTGTCTGGCGCATTGAGCCCGGTGCCGACGGCGGTGCCGCCTTGCGCCAGCTGCAACAATCGTGGCAGCACGCTCTCGACCCGATCGCGGGCGGCGACCAGCTGCGCGGCATAGCCGGAAAATTCCTGGCCGAGCGTCAGCGGTGTGGCATCTTGCAAATGGGTGCGGCCGATCTTGACGATGGATTTCCACTGCTGCGCCTTTTCGGCAAGGGCGTCGTGCAATTGCTCGAGCGCCGGGAACAGCTCGACTTCCAGTGCCCGCGCCGCCGCCACATGCATGGCGGTTGGGAAGCTGTCGTTGGACGATTGGCCGCGATTGACATGGTCGTTCGGATGGACCGGATATTTGCCGCCGCGCGTGCCGTAGATCGCCTCGTTGGCGACACCGGCGATCACTTCGTTGACGTTCATGTTCGACTGGGTGCCGGATCCGGTTTGCCATATGGTTAATGGAAATTGATTGTCATATTCGCCGGTGCGCACGGCATTGGCGGCTTTTTCGATGGCGGCGGCGATTTCCGGTTCGAGGCCATGGATGCCGTTGACCCGCGCTGCTGCCTGTTTGACCGCAGCCAGCGCATGGATCAGCCGAATCGGCATGCGTTCCTGACGGGGGAAGGGAAAATTTTCGATGCTTCGCTGGGTCTGGGCGCCCCAATAGGCATCGGCTGGCACTTCAATTTCGCCGAGAGAATCGGTTTCGGTACGGGTGCCGCTCACTTTTTCTTGCCGAAGTCCACCGTCACTACGTTGGAGCCGTCATCGACGGTCTCGACCGCTTCCGTCTCGCCGTCATTTTCCGCAGGATCATGGTCATCGATATCGCCCTCGACCTCGTCAACGTGGAACTGCAGGGCAAAATCCACGGCCGGGTCGACAAAAGACGTGATCGCCGCGAACGGAATATGCAGCATCGAACTGATCTGGTTGAAACTCAGGCCAACTTCGAAACGGTCCTTGTCAACTTTCAGATCCCAATAGCGGTTCTGGATGACAATGGTCATCTCGTCCGGGAACCGCGCGATCAGGTGATCGGGGATATCGACGCCGGGGGCGCGGGTCTTGAAGGTGATGTAGAAATGATGCTCACCGGGCAAACCGTCTTTCTCGACTTCCCTCAGCACACGGCCAACCACCGCACGCAGGGCTTCCTGAACGATTTCGTCGTAAGGAATCAGGCTATCGGGTGCGTCATCACTCATTTGCACTAGGTGGCGTGAAGCGGGCATCGGGTCAAGAGCGTAAAATGAATTTTGCGTTGACCAAAGGCCGCGAAATTCTTGCCTGATTTGTCCAAGTCACTATAGGCCTCTTGCATGAGAACAGCGACAATCGAACGAAATACCAAGGAAACCGAGATTTACGTCGAGTTGAACCTCGATGGAACCGGTCAATATGATGTGTCGACCGGCATCGGTTTTCTCGATCATATGATCGAACAATTTTCGCGCCATTCGCTGATCGACCTGAAATTGCGGATCAAGGGCGATCTCCACGTCGATCAGCACCACACCACCGAGGACAGCGCTATTGCGGTCGGTCAGGCGATCCATCAGGCGCTCGGCGACAAGGCGGGGATCGTGCGTTACGGCAGCGCCTATTCGCCAATGGACGAGACGTTGAGCCGGGTGGCGCTCGATATTTCCGGTCGGCCCTATTTTGTCTGGAACGCAGGTTTCACGCAGGAGCGGCTTGGCGAGATGGACACGGAGCTTTTCAAGCACTGGTTTCACAGCGTTGCCGATGCCGCTGGAATAACGCTGCATGTCGAACTGCTTTATGGCGAGAATAATCACCATATTGCGGAAAGCATGTTCAAGGGCTTTGCCCGGGCGATGCGTCAGGCGGTCGAACGCGACCCGCGCAAGGGCGATGCGATTCCCTCGACCAAGGGGCAATTGGGCGGTTGAGTTGCACCATGTCTGAAACCATCGCTCTCATAGATTTTGGTGCCGGCAATTTGCACAGCGTGCACAATGCGCTGGTCGCCGCAGGGGCTGGCAAGGTCACTGTAACCGCTGACCCGGAGCTGGTGGCGCGAGCCGACAGGATCATATTGCCCGGTGTCGGGGCATTTGGCGCCTGTCGCGATGCCCTGGGAGCCATTGACGGCATGGTTGCAGCAATGGAAAAGCGGGTGCGCGCCGAAGGCGTGGCTTTCCTCGGTATCTGTGTCGGGATGCAGATGCTGGCCGACAAGGGTATCGAATTTGGCGAACATGAAGGCCTTGGCTGGATCGGCGGCACGGTAAGGGCGATCGAGCCTGCCAGCGATGATATAAAAATTCCGCATATGGGCTGGAATGACGTGACGCCGACCGAGGGACATGATCTGCTCGAGCCCGGCGAAGCTTATTATTTGCACGGCTATCATTTTGACGCCGCGAACCAGGCGGAGATTCTGGCCAAGACCAGCCACGGCGTACCTTTGGTGTCGGCGGTCGGTCGCGACAATATCGTCGGTGTGCAATTTCACCCCGAGAAAAGCCAGGCCTATGGGCTGGCCTTTCTCAACCGTTTTCTGGAGTGGAAACCATGATCGTATTTCCTGCCATTGATCTCAAGTCGGGCGAAGTCGTTCGCCTGGCAGAAGGCGATATGGATCGTGCCACGGTTTATGGCGACAATCCGGCGGAACAGGCCGGTCTGTTTGCCGCTGCCGGCGCCGAACATATCCACGTCGTCGATCTGGATGGGGCCTTTGCCGGCTCGCCGAAAAATGCCGAAGCGGTAGAGGCCATTGTCGCCAGTTTTCCGGGCTATGTGCAACTGGGCGGCGGCATTCGCAATCGCGAGACAGTTGAACGCTGGTTCGGACTGGGCGTCGCCCGGCTGGTGATCGGTACCGCCGCGCTGAAAGATCCGGACTTCGTCAAGGATATGGCGAAGGAATATGAGGGCGGTATCGTTGTCGCCGTTGACGCGCGCGACGGCATGGTCGCAACCGAAGGCTGGGCCGATGTATCGGATGTCTCCGTTCGCGATCTGGCGCGGCGTTTTGAAGATGCGGGCGTTGCATCGATCCTGTTCACCGATGTCGGGCGCGACGGCATGCTCACCGGCTGCAATATCGAAGCCACCGTCGATCTGGCGCGCGGGGTCGATATTCCGGTGATTGCCAGCGGCGGGGTCAAGGGACTGGATGATATCCATATGCTCAGCCAGTTTGCCAAGGACGGGATCGAAGGCGTGATCACCGGCCGGGCGCTTTATGACGGGCGGCTCGATCTGGCGACCGCGATCGCGATGGCCAATCGTGGTTGAACGGCCCAGTTCCGTTCGTGTCGAGCGCAGTCGAGACACATTGGTTTCGCGCGCAAACGTCTCTCGACTTCGCTCGACACCAACGGCGGTGCGCGCATGACCGTCCGCATCCGCGTCATTCCCTGCCTCGATGTCGCCAATGGCCGGGTGGTCAAGGGCGTCAATTTTGTTGACCTGCAGGACGCCGGCGATCCGGTCGAGCAGGCGCAGGCCTATGATGCTGCGGGGGCCGACGAACTTTGCTTCCTCGACATTACCGCCAGCCATGAGAATCGCGATACGATCATCGATGTCGTGCGGCGCACGGCCGAGGTCTGCTTCATGCCGGTCACCGTGGGCGGCGGTGTCCGCACGGCGGATGACGCGCGCGCTTTGCTGATGGCGGGGGCGGACAAGGTGGCGGTCAACAGCGCCGCCGTTTCGCGGCCGGAAGTGGTCAGCGATATTGCGACCCGTTTCGGCAGCCAGTGCATGGTGGCGTCGATCGATGCCCGCCAGATCGAGCCGGGACGCTGGGAAATCTTCACCCATGGGGGCCGAACCCCGACCGGCATTGACGCGCTGGAGCACGCTGTCCGCATGGCCGAACTGGGAGCAGGGGAACTGCTGGTCACCTCGATGGACCGCGACGGCACCCGCGATGGCTATGATCTGGACCTGACGCGCACGATCGCTGATGCGGTGTCGATACCGGTGGTTGCCAGTGGCGGTGTCGGCAATCTCGATCATCTGGTCGACGGCGTGACCCGGGGCCATGCCAATGCAGTGCTTGCGGCCTCGATATTCCACTTCGGCCAGCATACGATTGCCGATGCCCATGCCGCCCTGCGCGCCGCCAATCTTCCCGCCCGGCGTTGATGCCAAGGCGGCCCATTTTGGTGAAGCGCGCAAACTTGTGCCGCCGGGGCTTGACGAACGGGCGATTTCTCGCCCAAACCGCCGTTGATGACTGATATCCTCAAATCTCTCGAGCAGACGATCCTGCAGCGACGCGACGCGGAGCCGGATCAAAGCTATGTCGCGAACTTGCGTGCCAAGGGGCGCGCGAAAATGGCAGAAAAGCTGGGCGAAGAAGCGGTCGAATCGGTGATCGCCGCGGTGCAGGATGACAAGACCGCAATGATCGGCGAGGCGGCCGACCTGCTGTTCCACCTGATGGTCCTGCTCGCCGACATGGGTTTGTCGCTGGACGACGTGACCGCCGAACTGGCCCGCCGGGAGGGCCTGTCGGGGCTGGAGGAGAAAGCCGCAAGAGGAGCAAGCTGATGGCGATTGACCCAACCCAACCCTATGACGACGATAATATTTTCGCGAAAATCCTGCGCGGCGAAATTCCCAACAAGACGGTCTATGAAGATGAATGGGTGCTTGCCTTCCATGATATCAATCCACAGGCGCCCGAACATGTTCTGGTGATTCCGAAAGGTCGCTACGTCAGCTGGGATGATTTTTCGGCCAAAGCGAGCGACGCGGAGATTGCCGGATTTGTCCGCGCTGTCGGCCATGTGGCGCGCGCAGCCGGGATGGTCGAGCCGGGCTATCGCCTGCTCGCCAATGTCGGCCAGCATGGCCATCAGGAAGTGCCGCATCTGCACGTCCACATTTTTGCAGGAAAACCGCTTGGTCCGATGTTGATGCGGAGCTAGTAACAAAAGCAACAAGGCCGGAACTGGTCAGTAATCGGGGGATTTGAGATATGGCAGGCGCAGTATCAGCAGGTGGTGATGGTTGGTCTTCGCGGACGGCTTTTGTTTTGGCAGCGATCGGCTCGGCTGTGGGTCTGGGTAATCTGGTTCGTTTTCCTGCGGAAGCTGGTGCGAACGGTGGCGGTGCCTTCGTCATATTCTATATTTTCTGTGTTTTGCTTATCGGCCTGCCGATCCTGCTTTCGGAAACGCTCATAGGCCGCCACGGTCAGGGGTCGGCTATCGAGAGCATGAAGAGGGTCGCGATTGAATCCCGCGCATCGCGCTGGTGGTCGATTGGCGCAGGTGTCGGTATGGTCGGCGCCTTTCTTATCCTGACCTATTATAGCGTGCTGGCGGGGTGGATTGTGCATTTCATCGGCGTATTCATCGGTGATTTTGCCCATGCCGTCGGTTCGGGCAATCTGGCGCAAGGCGCCTTGTCGGGATCATCGGTCGACGAGGTGCAGGGGATATTGCCAGCCCTGCAGGCGAACAGCAGCGAGATGCTGGCGATGCACGCGATATTCATGGCTCTTACCATATTTGCCGTCGGTCGCGGCGTCAGCAGCGGGATCGAGAAAGTCGCTGTCTGGCTGATGCCAATCTTCTTCCTCCTGCTGGTCGCGATTACCATCTACGGAGCCTTTACCGGATCGTTCGGCGCAGCGCTGGCTTTCCTGTTCGATTTCGAACCGGCCCGCCTGCTCGACCCGTCGGTCCAGCTTTCGGCGCTGGGACAGGCCCTGTTTTCGCTATCTCTGGGCTCCGCACTGATGATCACTTATGGTGCTTATGCGGCGCGTGACATCAATCTGGCCAAGACATCGGCGCAAATTGCGACCGCCGATACCTCGGTCGCGATTGTCGCGGGCCTTGCGATTTTCCCCATCACCTTTGCGGCTCTGGCGCCAGCAACTCTGGCCGCAATCCTCGATGGTCAGGAACAGGTGCAGGGCGGTCTCGGTCTGCTGTTCGTCAATTTGCCGGTTGCTTTTCAGGCGATGCCGGCTGGGTCTCTGATTGGACTTCTGTTCTTCATCATGGTCTTTTTTGCGGCGCTCACCAGTTCGGTCGCGCTGCTGGAGGCTTCGGTCAGCTGGGCCATCGGCCGTTTCAACAAGCCGCGCTGGCTGGTCACCATCGTCCTGGGCGGTCTCGCCTTCCTGATCGGGGCCTGGGCGAGCTTTTCGTTCAACAGCCAGGCGGATTTCCAGCCGTTCGACTTCATGATCTTTTCCGGACAGCCGGTTTTCGGGATTATCGACGAGTTGACCGCGAAAATATTGCTGCCTGCCTCCGCTTTGCTGGTCTCGATTTTTGTCGGCTGGATAGCGGATCGAAAATTGATTGATCAGGAAAACGGGCTGGACGGAAACCTGCAACGCGTCTGGCTATTCCTGGTGCGCTGGCTCTGCCCGTTGGTCATAATCGCGATCCTGATCTCCGGTCTGTTTCCGGGAATTCTGGGCCAAGGATAGCAGATGGCCGGTACGAAATCACCGAAATGCCCGGTTTGCGGCAATGCTGCGGTGGAAAAATGGATGCCGTTCTGCAGCGCCGGCTGCAAGGATCGCGATCTGCTGCAATGGCTGGGCAACGGCTATAAAATCCCCGGACAGGCGGTTTCTCCGGACGAACTCGCCGAACATTTGACCGGGGATTCCGGCCGAAATGGCGAGGAGTGAAGGGGCTTGATAAATCCGCCATTTTTAGGCTGGACAAGCGGCAATAGCCCCGCCTATAGCGTCGCTTCCTAACGAGGCCCGCGCAGCGCGCAGGTCCAGATGCCCGAGTAGCTCAGTTGGTAGAGCAAGCGACTGAAAATCGCTGTGTCGGTGGTTCGAATCCGCCCTCGGGCACCACCTTTTTCCTTGATTTCCAATGTCTCTCGGCGTCCCGAGCGTGTGCCAATTTAGTGCCCAGTTCTTAGAGGGTTAGCTGATGTCGTATGGGGGTGCCGGTGACCAGAGACCATTTGGCAGCGGCCATAGGAGGGCATAATACCCATTTATCTCCATGGCCCCAAACGCTGGCACCAGATGCACTATTGGATTTAAGTGGTTTTGGGCTTCAGTTAAAGCCGAATAGTTTACGTTGGGCTCTCCAGCAGAGTGGAACATTCCCGATCCGCAGGATCTTGCGGCCAGTCAGATCAACCGGCTGCGTGCCATCAATAATCGCGGCGATAATATCAGGTGCTAAATAACTCAGCCGGGCGAGCTGTTGGACATGTCGCGAACTATATTCTGCGTGTAGATATTCGCGAGACATCTTCTGTAAATTCCTGACGTAGGAAGGAGATGATCAAATGACCAAGGAAGACGAACGCGAAGTACAGCGCAAATTACGGATATTGCAGCACGCGGAGAAGATATAGCTGCTGCTCTAATGACGGTTGGAACGCCGTGAAGCTTCGTTGCTCAGGGCATCGTGGCTGACATATGTTTTGCCGCCAGATACCCAAAGGTCAGGCCCGGACCGATGGTAATTCCTCCGCCGGGATAGAAGCCCGACCAGATCGAATTCATATCGTTGCCGCAGGCATACAGGCCTTCAATCGGCTGACTCTCCGAATCCAATACCCGCGCGTTGCCATCACAGACCAAACCGGCGGCTGACCCGATATCGCCGGGCCACAACTTGATGGCAAAAAACGGGGCTTCTTCAATCGGCCCTAGACACGGGTTGGGAGATTGCGATGCGTCGCCCATATACCGGTTATAGGCCGTGCTGCCTTTTCCGAATTCCGTATCGACGCCGCTCGCTGCAAATGCGTTAACTGCGGAAACCGTTTCGGCAAGATTTTCCTGCGGAACACCGATTTTCATTGCCAGATCATCAATGCTCTCAGCCTGAATCAAATAACCAGCCTGTATCAATTTATCATATGCCTTTGTGTCCACGCGAGCCATTCCCAGCCCATATTTGCGTAGGAAGACGCTGTCACAGATGAGGTGAACAGGCACGTGCGAACCTTCTTTATTGGCCTCGACCATCGCGGAGGCAAATTGATGATAGGATTCAGCTTCATTGACGAACCTCCGGCCATCGCTGCCTACGGCAATGGAGCCAGGCATTAGCCGGTCCCCCAAAAGATGCGGGAATTGCAGGACCCGGCCTTTGCCCAATGGTAATTTCGAAACCGGGGCGAAAAAGGCGTTTTTCGCGTTGCCATTGGCTACTTTGCCCAAGGCCTCTTTGCCCATTTGCAAGCCGTCACCGGTGTTGGTTCGCGGAGCCATGCTGAAATGGGCATCGGGCGTTGGAAGATTCTCGCGTCGCCATTGCTCGTTATGTGAAGCGCCGCCAGTCGCCAGCACAACGCCGCGTTTAGCCAAGATCTGATATTCCCCGGCAGCGGATGCGACATGCACACCGGTTATTCTATCACCGTCCCTGATCAGCCCTTTGGCCTCTGCGCCGCGAAACATTGCGATGTCAGCATCCAGTGCGGACCGGTACATGGCTGCGATCATCGCATTTCCATATACCAGTCGGGTCCCGCGAGGATAGCTCAGCTTGTCAAACGCAAACCGTGCGCCGAGCGCCGCAAGCTTGAAAAAGGCTTTCAATGATGTTTTGATCTTCTTCAGATTGGCCACGTCGTCCATCGTGACCATCAAACCGCCAAAGGCCATCATTTGCGGCAACGGCGAACGGATGTCGGCGAAACGCTTGCCTAGCCTTCGGCCATTATAATGTCCGCTATCCATCGTGCGCCCGCCCAAGACCGAACCTTCCAGATCGGAGTGATAGTCGGGGGAATATTTGCGCGGGATAAAGCGCAGGTGAGTATGGGCTTCCAGATAGTCAATTGCTTCGGGTGCGGCATCAAGATAGGCCTCTATCAGATTGCCCGAATAATGATTGCCCAACAGGTTCTTGAGATAGGTTGTCACTTTCTCACGACTGTCATCAGCCCCCATCCGCTTGGCATGGCTACTCCCCGGAATCCAGATCGCACCGCCTGAAATAGCGGTCGTGCCGCCAAAGACATCGGTCTTCTCGATAATGACGACGTCCAGCCCCTCTTGGGCGGCGGTCAATGCGGCAGAAAATCCGGCGGCTCCGGAACCGATGACGGCAACATCGACTTGCAAGTCCGATGAAAGCAAATTTTTGGTATCATCATTCTTCATTTGACCATTGGCTCCGGCTGTTTTTTGAGGCTGCCCGACAGCGAACCTATCAATATTGAGGACACAAAAATTCCGATTGCCGCAGGCACGAGAACCGGGTCAAAATTTCCATATTTATCGTAGGAAGACCCGAACAACATCGGTCCGAATGCAGAACCGATGTAAAGTATAACCATGATGGCACCGAATATTTTGGCATAATGTTCCCAGCCGAAAATCCGGTTTATGACATAGGAAAGAACATCAAACTCGACGCCGGTGCCAAAACCGGCAAGCGCGATAGCCAGTAAAACCATCGGCATGCTCAAATTCTCACCCGACAATATCAAAAGTCCAAGGGACAATGACATTATCAGCACGAACCCCACGATCCCCGGATTGAACTTGTCCAGCAGATACCCGCCGATGATACGGCCAACGATCACGGACAGGCCAAAGGTCGCCCCGACAGTTACAATATCGCTCGGCGTTGCACCGCCGCTTGCCAATATCACTTCCATATTGGTGATAAGGCCCGCAACAGCAAAACCGATGGGCATATAGGCGACAGCAATTGCCCAGAAGCGCCAGTCTTTCAGCGCTGTGACAAAGGGGATGCTGGTTGCGGTCGAGGCTTTGCCTTCGACTTGGGTGTTGGACGTCCTGCTGATTTTCTCTGGTTCCTTGAACCACATCAGTACCAACGGGAGCACAAGGACAAGTGGAATAGCGGCAAGCCCCACATAGGCACCGCGCCAGCCAAACTCAGAAATTAGGCCCGCAACAGATGGCTTTAAAAGGGCTCCGCCCAAACCAGTGCCCAGCAGGGTCAAACCCAAGGCAAGGCCGAGGTGCTTGTCAAACCACGATGTCACCATCTTTGTCCATGTTAGCGGCAAAACACCGACAAAGGAAAGGGCGGTGAGACACGCCAGCATGTAGAAGATAATGATATTGTCCGGAAGGAAAGCGTGCAGCATGATGCAGGCTGATGATGTTATAATCGCAACAATCGTGATGAGCCGGACGCCAAATTTGTCGGACAGGTATCCCACAATCGGCAGGCTGATCACAATCGTACCGATGGAAAACAGGGAGGACAGCTGTATTGCCCCATGCGACCAGCCAAATTCCTGGGAGAGCTCCGGCGCGATGGCTCCAATTGTATAGAGCAATATATTTGATGCGCTGAACGCGATGCCCAGCATAGCGGTGAGCACAATCTTCCAGCCCATGGCAAACTCATTCATGGCAGGTCTGCCTGCGGTTGGCTGGATAATGCATTCATATTTCCCTCGGAGCCACATATTCCATGTCGTTGTTGAACGTTCCAATGGCAAAGGCATCCCGTCCCTCGATCTTGGCTCTTACCTCGCCATTTGCACCGTTTTTGAGCAGCTCAATCACCTCTTCCGCGATTGCAGATGGCGGCATCAGCGGCACTCCCGCCTTTCGTACCAGGTCGGAAAGCATTGCTGTCTCTACCGTGCCAGGGCAGATCGCGTTAATCCGCAGGGGCGTGCTCGCATTGGCGGTGGCAACGCTGCGTACCATTTGCAGAACCGCTGCCTTGCTGGCCGCATAGATGGGATCAAACGGGGTGGGGACCATGCCGGCGCGAGAGGCGGTGACAGTAATGGCTCCGCCATCCTCGCGCATCAACGGTATTAGATACCGCAGGCCGTGAAAGACGCCATCGACATTGACCGACATAACCCGCCGATAGGCATCAACAGGTGCTTCCTCGAATGGCGTAAAAGGTGCATCGGATGGGACGGTCATGACACCCGAGTTGAGGTGCGCGTAGGTTGGTGTTCCCAATTCTGTTGCGCATCTGGATACTGCATCTTTCACGCCTTCGGCATTGGCGGCATTGCAATAAAAGAAGCTGCCACCAACCTCATGTGCGAGAGCGGTGCCTGCTTCTTCCTTGATATCGCAAATCGCCAGTTTCGCGCCAGCAACAGCGGCTTGCCGAGCGACCTGCTCGCCAATGCCAGCTGCGCCGCCCAAGAGGAAAAAGACCGAGCCTTTCATTCCGGGGCCTAGCTTACGATCGCGGCATATTTCTTCAGCTGCTCTTGATTGAAGCCGCTGATCCCGGCTGTGCCATCATGCGTGAGGCCGCCATCGGGATAGAAATTGGTCCCTGTGACCCACGATGAATCGTCCGAAGCAAAAAACGCAACGACCGGCGCGATGTCTTCAGGGTTGCCCATCCGGCCAAGCGGGAAAATCTCATCACGAATTTTCTTGGTTGCTCCAACTACGGCTTCGGCCTGTTCGTAGGAAATGCCCGCCCGCATGGCATTGGAGGCGATAATATGACGGCCTTCGACCGAACCGATGGCGAGACTGTTGAACCGAATGTTATCGCGTCCATGCTCAACCGCCAGAGTCTTCATCAGCGCCTGGAGCGCGCCTTTTGCGGCGCTATAGGCGGCAATATGCTTGATGCCGACATTTGCCGTCATGGAAGAGCTAACCAGAACGCTGCCCGATTGTTGCTCGATCATGGTCGGCAAAGCTGCACGAATGGGAAGCCATTGACCGGTAAGTTCCAGCTCGAGGCAGTCGGTCCAGAAGGCTTTGTCCTGTTGCAAAGCTTCTTTGACCCATACTTCCCCGGCATTGGAAAACATCATATCGATACGCCCGAATTTTTCCACCGTCTTGGCGGCCAGCTCGGCGCAATCATCTTCGTTGCGTGTGTCGGAAACCAGAGCCAGAACCTCAGCACCTGCTTTGCGAGCTGCTTCAGCGGCGGCATTTAGTTCTTCTTCGCGAATGTCAGAGAGAACCAGATTTGCCCCCTCCTGCGCACAGCGCAATGCCGCTGCGGATCCGATGGAGCCGCCGCCGCCCGTCATAACCAGTGTTTTTCCGCTCAGTCTCTTCATGGTTAATTCCTTCATATGTAAATTTGGATTGGGATTAGCATTCGATGGTCATGGTCACTATTCCAGCGCGAAACCAGCGATCAACTTTGCTGCATCGACAACCATTTCGCGTTGTTTCTTGGGGTCCATGTAGTGGGTTGCATCAAAATAATGATGCCCGGTGAACCGGTCGCCCATGGCATCTTCCCATTGGCGCAAATAATCGGGGTGAGCGCGGTGATCACCTTTCTGAACGATGCTCAGAACCGGGACGGTCGTTTTCCGCATGTCCGATGGGCCGTCGGCGTGACTTATATCGGTTGCCCATTGGCTGAGCCATGAACGCAGGCTGGTAAAGCGGCCCAGGCCATTGCCTGCCAAATTCATTTCCTGGATCGCGTTTTTATCGCCTTTGAAATCAGAGGTCTCGGCGAACATGAACGGGTCGGCGTTGGTTCGATGCACCACGAACGCTTCATCGGCTCCCGGACCATATTCTTGTTCCAGCTGCGCAAGACGCGCCTTTACCCAATCGGTAATACGCAGCATCCGTGCAGCTTGACCGGCTCTAATTTGGGCAATGAAGTCATCGGAAAAAGGCGGTCCGTTATCCGGATTGAATACATCAAGAGCCGGATCGGTTTTGCTGAGATCATTCTCGTCGAGCACCGACGCATCGAGCACGTTGCGCAATGTCTGTGAGCGCCCCAGATGGTGGCCGAACAGAACGAGCTTGTCGGCGGGTGGCAGATGTTCCGGCAACAGGCCGCTGGGCCGCCCGTCGGGCAGTTGCGTCGCGGTCAGATTCTCTGCCTGTGCCTGATAAAAACAGAGCAGCGAGGCGCCGCCAGAAAAACCCAGCAAGATGATCTTTTCATAGCCACGCTCCTTCAAAAAACGCACGGCTGTGCCGACATCTTGAGCGCAACGCTCCATGTTTAGCGTCGCATCATTGCCCGCAAAGCGCGTGGCAATCGCCGCACAGGGCAATCCCATCATCTTGAGCGGTTCGAACATGTAAAATCCGGCTACGGGCACAGTCGGATGGGAGAAGATAGCCACGGTTTTATGATCCGGTATGCCGCTGTCAGGTTCATATAAATCGACCCTGACGGAAGGATTGCTGTTCACCGCAGGCGGATATAGCTCGAATGGTAGCCCCTTTTCAGCGCTGAGCAGAAAAGAATGCATGGGAAGCGCTTTCACCGGGTTCACTGCCCAATTCCCGCAGATGGACTTATCACTGTTTTTCTCACTTCATTGAACATGTGCAATTGCTTTCGGTTGGGCATTGTCGTCCCCCTGCATCATCCGTTGGCGGCGACCATTGCTTCATAGGCGGGCGTTGGGATGACACGCCGGAATGGATCGATGCTGACCGCATCAAAGGTGCGCTGCAACTTGCCGCCCTCGGCTTCGATCTGCTTGCGATGCATCTCGAACATCTTGCGATGTTCGTCCAACGGGCCGTGCGTCACGGCCTGGGGCATATGCCAGAGCTCGGGCGCCACGACTCCTGCGAACAGCGAGCGAATGAACAGAACTTCTTCGGTGTCCAGATTCCGATGCCGGCTAGGCAGCTCTTCCGCCTCTGGATCACTGACGCCGGACATCGGCCGGAAGGCTACACACAGGAAGCTCGAAGATTCAAAGATGCACCAGGATGAAGGGGCTATGTGCATTCGCTCCGACGTTACATGCCGAATGTCTTTCTCACTGAGGCGGAAGGGAAACAGGTCTCCTTTCCAGCCGATCAGATCAAAAGGCAGCTCCTCGTAAAACCAGGAGGTCAATTCATCCCCCTGTTTCAGCTTTAGCTCCCATTCATCCTGTTCCGGCCAATCATAGGATTCCACTTCGGGTACACCCAAAACGCCGGTGTCAAATGGCGTATGCCGCCCGAGCATCGCATGCTCTGCGATATTGATGGGCGCGATGGACTCAACAACCAAGGCGACTGTTTGGGTTGCGGGCATCTGGCGGTAACTCACGCCTTTCGGGATGTAGATATAATCTCCGTCCGAATAGGACAGCGGGCCAAATTCAGTCGCGAAAGTACCGCTGCCTTGCTGAACATAAATCAGCGTATCGGCGTCTACGTTGCGGATCAGAAAAGGCATATCCGCCGCACGGCGGCTGAGCGAAATTCTCACCTCGTCGTTGTGCAACATCAGTGTTGGCAGGCCAGTCTCACTGTCCTCATCACTGACCTTGAAGTCTGCGATCTTCGCCATGCGCAGATTGAGCGAACCTTCAACACGCTTTGGCGCGCGTGCTGGCTTGCCATGGTAAATCATGGACGCAGGGCCAAAAAAAGCTTCCCGGCTTATATGCTCCTCGCTCATCTCCCGCACACCCACGCGTGCCTGAGGCACGTGCACACCGCTGCTTTTCTGAATCCAAGAGTTTTTCATCCTCGCCATCCCTTTCGAATCGGTGCCCAGGGGCAAACTAGATGGACAGGTATGTCTAAATGACACTAATGTCAAATTAGCATTGATGCTGCCGATAATTTGGGGCTGCTGTCGACTGGTCTAGTTTCCATTGGGTACGTTGAGGGGCCTGGACCTGCGCCTGAAGTCTTTCGACTGACTTAGAATCACGGTGTTAGGACACACCCCCTACCAGTCTCCACAGATTGTGCCCTTTGGCAGATCGGGAGCGGGTATGGGCTGGTGCGGGATGTGTCAGCATAACTGAAACAGATTCTAGATATGCTTTAACAGCGCAGTCAGTCCTGACTGACCGGATCCGTTTATCACGCCCAGCGCTTGCGCAAGATCATCGGCGGCGTTCCTGACACGGTCACGCAGATCCGACCGCGGATCGGCCCGCCATTGTTCGACTGCGCAATCGAAAATCGCGGACGTCAGCCAGGCGATGGCTTTCGCTCTCCGGCCGGGACCGGGTTCTGCGGAGATGTGTGGGGCGAGTAATTCCTCCAGCATCTCGCGCTGCATCGATCGCCAGGATGCAGAGCGATCGGCAAAATTTGGGGATGTCAGTCCCCGTTTGAGCCGTTTCCGATTGAGTGTGTCGCCAGAAAAAGCCAGCACCTGCTGGATCGTACCAACCAGGGCAGCCGTTTCTGGCGGCAGGCCCTCTTCGAGCCTTTGCTCGATGAAGCGGCGCTGGTCTTCCACGGCGCGGCGGACATCCAGGTAAATCACGTCATCCTTGGTCTCGAAATACCGGAAAAAGGTCCGGACGGAAATGTCGGACCTATCCGCGATTTGCTCAACCGTTGTAGATGAATAGCCGCCGCCGTCCTCACCGCCATTCTGTTCGAACAACTCGGTCGCGGCTTCGATAATCCGGCGACGCTGCCGCTCCCGACGGCGCTCCGCTGGCGTCATATCACGTTCATCGTCAGCCATATGGAACACCCTCTTTCTCTGGGAAACCGCATTTCCCCAAATGGGCGAAACCATGATTGATTTCCAAGTAGCGACAATTTGGCACAAATGCCAATAATGCACAACCAAGGAGATTATTATACCCGGCGATGACGGTCCGGAGCGAAAACATCTGGCTTCCGCTTTCGGGACTGGGCAAAATCACTGGGATATATGAAATCGGGTGCATTTCAGACCGGCGGTAATTGGGCCGATAGGAGAATGCCCACAATAATCTGCAAGATTGTGACAAAGCAGACCTTGTCGTGCGCGTTTCAGGACCTTCCTCTCGCCCCAGCCGCGAACAAAAAAGCCAGATCAACAAGCTGGGTGCTTCCAGAGCCACCAAAACAATCCAATATGATGTGCCCGGGCTTTGAACAGCCATGTATAATATCGGATACCAGAGTGACCGGTCTGACCGTCGGGTGCATGGCAAGTTCATCGCCTCGATCTGCGCTGATGCTGCTTCTACCCGTATAGTCCCATACATTGGTCCGGTAACGTCCCGTATCGCCCAGCCCAAAACTGTCAATATGCTCCCCGGTTCCGTGCTTGACTACGAAGATGAGCTTATGCTTCGACCGGTAAAAAGTACCCATGCCGCCATTGGTCTTGGTCCATACGACCAGATTTTGTGTTCGGCAAACGCGGTGGTACCTATGGTTAAAAGTTCGCCCATGTGCCGCCAGTCCATGCAGACGAAAACGATGGCGCCAGCATCCATATTGACTAACATGTTGCCAAGCGTTTCAATTTCGGCTCCCGTCTTCGCTATGGCTGGTGGAACTTTTCAGTTCGGCCGGTTGCACACTTGCTGTCTAGATGCTTGGCGACCAATCCTATTTCTCTGAAAGCGGCACGCTATGACCGCAGTTTGCCGGTGACGATGCCGTCAGGTGTCTTCGCTCGCCAGCCCGCCTTAACTTGGATCAGGCACGCCCGTTCTGACGGCGTCTGTGCCAACCCTTTCAGCAGCAGATCGCCATTGCATCGTTGCCCATCTGAAAAAGGGGTCACGGAACAGTGCAATTTGCTCCGCAGAAAGGTTCCAGGGTTTGGTCCGCTGGTTGAAATGCAGCACGCGGATATCTCGCGGCACGACCGGTTCCCGCCTCTCGATCAACATCCGATGTTTCAAGAGATAGTTGTGGCTCCAATCCACGTGCCTGACGCGATCGGCAAAGACCAGATTATAGATCGCCTGATCATGCAGACCACATTCCAGCTTGTTGAACCGCAACTCCGAAAGTTCGGTCAGGGCGCGACTGAAATCATCTCCGGTCAAAGAAGGCTGGCCGAACAGCATGACACCGGCATTAAACGTATGATTGAGCCGTCCGGGGCCGCGCTCCACCTCGGCCAGTGTAACCGCGTCTCTCGCCTGTCCTCGCAAGAAACAACCATCCCCGGTTGCAATAACATCGCTTTTGCTGTCGAACATCGAGTGGATCGGACCGAGGAAGAGCGTGTCGCTGTCGCAAAACAGCACCCGTTCCGCTCCAGAAGGTCGAAGCACTTCGAGGGACAGGAATCGTCCGCTGGTCTCGGACAGGCCGGGGATGGCGTCAGCCAGTCGGGCAATCCGCTCAATCAGGTCCTGCCCGGCAGGCACGATTCTGATCCGCGGAGAAACCCTGCGCAGTGCGGCCTCTGACGTATTACTCAGACCGTCGGTGATGGTTATCAGTTGGCCCTGAAAATCGGGATGGAAACGCAGAAACGAAGCAAACATGACACAGGCCCCGGGAACAAAGCTTTCGGTTGCCACCGTCACCAGCTGCGTGGTCTGCGATGCGTCCATGCTCATACGCGCGGATCGATATCGAGCATTTCGAGCGCGGCCCGCCGGCGGCCAAATCGCGGGCTGCGATTCCCCCGTGGCCTGATCGGAAGTTCGGAGAGATCCTTTCGAAGGCTGGCAACGTCAATCATGTCGCTGCGTTCCAACTCGCCATGTAGGGCTTTGACCAGCAACGGCCGGGCTTCCTCGAGCGCATCCACCATGGCGAGCGACCGTGTAGGTTCGGTTTTGTTGCGGTTTTCGGCGACTGGTTCGGGTGCGTGGCGGCGCAGCATCTGCCGCATCAGCCAACGGCTCTGGGTTCCCCGATCGAACATCTCCGGCGGGAGGCCGAGCGCGAATTCAAGCAAATATCTGTCCAGAAGTGGGTACACATATCTTAAGCCACGACGAGAGCCATGTTCCGCCCAGGCTTCAATACGCATATCCAGATAACCGTCGAGCAGCATATTGCGCCGCGCTCCTTCCGGCGATGCAGCCAGTCTGCGGACGAACCTGTTTCGCGGATTGAAGCGACAGAAGCTCGGACGCTTGAAGCTTCCTGACGACCTGCCGAGAGCAAAGGGTATCTGATTTTTCAGGTCTTGTTTCACGAGGCGGACCAGCCCGCGCAAGGCGCGAGCAAACGCGCGTATTGGCCCGCTCCCCGAACTGCGCCCGATTTCCGCCAGGCGCTGCCAGTCTCCCGACAACAGCAACGACGGCATATAACCGCTACCGCGATAAGAGATGCCCTGGTCACCGCCATGACCGGAAAAAATCGTGGAGCAGCCCGCGCGATGAGCGACTTTCTGAACGGGAATTTCCATGATCAGCATGCTTGAGGTCGGATGCAGCACCGGATCACGCGCGAAAAATTCGAGGACGCCCTCAACATCGGGCGGATGGCGATGTATCGACAGATCGAGTGCACCACAGAATGTCGCAAGTATCGCCGCTTCGGGATGGCTACGATCCGCCTTCGTTGTGGGCTCCGGATTCCAGGTAATTGCCATGGGTGGCGCTGCGTCGGCAGCCCTGCATTGCTCGGTCAGAATCGCGGTCACGGCTGACGAATCAAGGCCGCCGGTAACATGCGTGGCTACCGAGCCTTGGGCTGGCAACCGGTTCTTCACCGCGCGAGCAAGAATGGAATCGAGCGCTTCGACATAATCCCCGTCAGAATCAAAACGAACCTTGGGAATCCGTTCGAACCTCCACCAGCGCTCTTCCTTCAATCCGCTTTCCGAAAATTCGAGCCGGTGTCCCGGACGCAATCGTGATACTGACTTGAGCATTGTCCGGCCCGGCGGGAACAGCAGTTCCGTATCCAGAAAATCTGCAACCAGTCTGCTATCGATTTCCCCGGATATGTCCGGCGCCCCTGCGACCGCGGCAAGGTCGTTGCCAAATACCAATATGTCGCCGGCCCGTGCAAAATAAAATGGCACAATGCCGACATGGTCCCGTGCGCACAGTGCGCGGTGCCGGTTGGCATCCCACAGGGCAAAGGCAAAGTCGCCGTACAGACGCGCAATACAGTCAGCACCCCAGCGCCGATAGGCCGCTATAACAAGCGCCAGATCCTGTTCGCGGGTGACGTCACTACCCGACATTCCCAGTATTTCGGAGAGTTCGCGGCGATTGTCGATTCTCACGGATCCCGCGCAACTGATGCCTCCCGGCTGGTCGATCAGAGAATAGGTCGAGACATCCACCGGGCTATCGGCGGTCAGCCGCTTGGCAGCTGCTTGAAAGCCCCTTGCGGCGAAAGTCGTGATCGGGCCCACGCCTTTCTCCGTCAAGGAATGTGCCATATCGGATATCATTTCTGATTCCGAGAGAGGGGTGGCAGTAAGTTTGATCCTGCCACAAAACAGAGACATGTCGGTCCATTCCCAAGATCAGGCAGCGGCGTGCATTGTCGGCGTGCCGTATGTGCATATGATATCAACGCTTTATTCCGGCGGCGTTATCATGCAAAGCGCGCGCATGGCAAGCTTGCTCAAATTCGGTGCACAGCATGATCCGGCGCAAACGATCCGGACACATTTGTTCGTCATCAGCCCGAACAATTCCGGATCAACCTTTCTGCGACGCTCGTTCGAATTCAGTGACAAAGTCTGGTGGCTGCCGCGCGAGGGTCAACATGTCCCAGGCTATGTCGGGCCATTCACGCGTGATTCCCACGATTCCTTGACCTGGAACGCCTCTGCTGACAGTCGTGCACGCTATTGTGATCCGTCTGTCTATGACTGGCAGCGGACGAGGAAGGCATGGTATTTTCTGGCTCGATCATATGGGGTCGACGCCTCTGTATTCGTTACCTCGTCACCGCCTTTTCTGCTTAATATGGATGTTCTGGACCAGCAGTTCGACGATGCTCGGTTCATCCTTTTGACGCGAGATCCTTATGCGGTTGCCGAAGGTATATTGCGCAGGCCGATTGAACAGCGGCTGGCAGTGGGCGACAACAAATATCAATTGGTCGCCAGACATATCGGTCACTGCTTCCGCTGGCAGTTGCGGAACAGGGCTAATCGCCAAGTAAACTCTATTTGGCTGACATATGAAAGCATGACCGATGATCCCGTCGGCACGGCGGCTCGCATTCGGCAATTCATGCCAATGATCGACGATTATGCACTGGATCAACCGATTCCGGTAAAAAATCGCTATTTCGAAACAGCGCGGAATATGAATGGTGACGCTTTTTCAAGATTGCAACCCCATGCAATCGACGACCTGCGTGCCGGATTTGCTGATTTTTCTGACGAGATCGAGGCGCTGGGTTATGCTTGGCGCGGGCTGTTCTAGTTTTTACCTACAATATGGGTCAAAAATGAAACATTAGTCGGCACGAATAATCAGCCTATGGACGGCAGAACCAGTCAGAATATGGAAAACAGATTCAACTGGCATACCAGGCGTCATCGCCTGAACTCCTTGTACTCCAAGCGCCGCCTTCTGTTGCCCGTATCACATCGAACGTAAGGACGGTCGGCCGATCCCAAGCCAGACGTTCACAAGAATCTTGCTCGGACCCAGTTTCTTTTACCACTTTTTCAGCCATTATCGATTCCTCAAATTACCGTAATCCATGATCACGCGAGCAGCATTTCGTTTTTCATGCAGAAGTTTCTCGTTTGAATCAACAGATTTACGCATGATCACGGATTAATTTCCAGTCTGTTCTTTTCCGACCACGACCATCTGCAACGCAGACAGTTCCGTCAGAAAATCCGACATCTCGCTCAGACATTGCTCGGGTGATACATCGTAGCGGTTACAAAGCCTGTCCCGAAGCAAGTCGATCTGAACCGGCTGTTCAATTTCACGCCATATCGCTGAACCGATAGAATTGAGTTCGTGATAATTCCCGGTTTCAATGTTCATTGTCATTGTCTTGTCACCCAGTTCGGTGAACATTATTTCAGGGTTCCGGCAAATGGTGGTTGCGGGGTCCATAACGCTACTCTCGATCAAAGTCATTTTTGAAGTTTCCTAATTGGCAGTGGATCGTCCGTCAAGTAGCCCAGCAGGCGCATTCCTGCCTCCTGATCGCGCTCGATCTGACGCTGTTGTTCGGTGGTTAGCACCTCCCGCCATTCATCGCTTGTCCCGTTTCGGAAAAATCGATCTGTCGCGGTGGAACGCTGGTTGAACCCTTCCTCGCGTTCCAGATTCTGCAATCGGTCAAATCGCGTGGCCGCAATGGCGCTTTCGATGGTGTCGGCACAAAAATCAACACCGACAAAATCCAGAATTTTCCTGACCGCACGGTATGGATCGGCCTTGAGCGCTTCATATTGCACCACAAGGACCGGAATATGGTTTTGGCCTATCCAGCCGGTCACATGGTCGGTCCAGCGGCCTACACTTTCATGTATTTCTGGGTCGCCTAGAGAGGTCCGCCTGTTTGGATCGTTCATGATCTCCGCGGATTCTGCGATACCCGTTCCAAAGAAATGTGCGTGGGAAATGACGACCTGCCGCGGATCGCGGGCAATATAGACCGCGACCGCCCCCTCCCGACCATCAAACACAGGTCTCCCCGAAGGACTCCACTTAAACTCCATATGGGTCTTGTGATACTCTATCCCTCGAACGCCGCGTGCCAGTTCGGCCGTAAACTCGGGCAAAAGATCCTGCCGTTCGCGAATGCTTAGCTCGCTCCAGCACACGCCCATGATATCTTCAAACTCATTCGGACTGACCGGACCGCCTCGGCCCACCATTGCGTTGATATCGAACATATCTGCCGAATCGACGGACAACGCGGACAGGATCGCACGCACCCAGGTATTGCCTGACTTGGGATAGGAGGCCAGCCAGACCAACCGATTGGTCACGATTGCATATTCGCGAGATCCGACCGAACCCGGTTGACGATAGCGTCTGCCAGTTCCGTAAAGCGCGCGCCTTCGCGAGGACGGATCAGGCGATAGGACTGCACTTGCCGGGCGGTTGCGGCCAGGGACAGAAAAAATCCGGGCAGTGCGCCTTGCGCCAAAGCAGCCCGCTTGCGATGAATGTTCGCATTCAGCAGTTGATGAAGCTCTGACAGGTCAAGCGCCGTCAGCTCGAAATCGCCTTCGATGTGCGGCTCTATCTTGAAAAGATGCGACAATTGCACGGGTGAGGAGTGAAATTGCTTTGGCGTAACTAGATATTTTTCAACGCCGTTCATCCGCTGGTCGTCAGGGGTTACCGTCAGGTCCAGGGCAGTGGTTGCGCTGCGCCATAGCCCGATCTTGGGGAACGCGGGCACCGCCAACACGGTGTCGCCCTGCTCGATTTGCAATCCCAGAACATCATCGGCAACCAAGGGAAAACCGCGTTCGGCCAGCACAGCAGCGGTTGTCGACTTACCGGCACCGGAATTACCAAAAAAACCTACTGCATTGCCGTCAATCAACACGGCACTGGCGTGAAGTGGGACAATATTGCGTTGTTGCAAGAGGGCGGTCAAGGCAGATCCGGTCAGCAGCAATCTGACCATATCGGGTTCGGTGCCGCCGACAATCATTTCCCGTCCATCCCGAACCAACACGCCGCTGCCGTCACCATGGTGGATCAGGAAGCAACCCGGCTTTGCCCACCACAGCCCGCGACCACGTGTGCCTTCGCCCAGATCCTGCGGTATTTCGCCACGCACGACAGTCACATCCACTGCTGCCTCGTCAACCGGCTCGAACGGCAAGGCAATTTCCGACGCGAAAATCAGTCCATAAGCGCGATAATAGAGGGGCACTTCAGGAATTCATCTTTGTGGCTGCAGCGGCATCGAAGACTTCGAAAATCAGATGGACGCGGTGCTCGTCCCCGTCATTGTATCCGCCGTGCCGGGTTATATTATTGACTTCATAAGCTTCGCCGACATGAAGCTGGAATTGCGCATTGGCGAACTGGAATCGAACGGCGTCGTTTGTCTGTAGTGGCACGTGGATTTTATGGGTATGAAGATTGGCCCCCGCGCCGTCCCGGTGCAGATCAATATGCCGCTTGGCAAGTAGCCGGGCCAGCATGACCTTTGGAAAAACCGGCCGGGTAAAATTATACGGAACAATTGCCGACTGCATCACAGGAAGCAGCAGGGGCGCCCAAAGCGGCCAGCTGGGATAGGAAACGAAATTTGCTGCATTCCGGTTGTCCGGGATGAATCGAAACAGGATATGCTGGGTGTGATGGAAACAGGGAAACCTGTTGGGCTTTCCTTCATCCTCTTTGGCCCAAGCCATCTCCGACAGGCGGCTTACCTTGGCCTGCAGCAAATTAATATCGACCGGCGCAAGATGCCGAACCATCTCCGGTTTCGTCACCCGCGGCAACACGCCAAGCGTGCCCGGATCGGACCGTTCAAGTATGAGCCGTGTTACCGGGCTGGTGGAGGGGGCTTTCATCACGAGCTTGCCATGCCAGAATTGATTGCCGCGTTCTGCGGCTGTCTAGCCTGCGGTGCCCAGGCTTCGATCTGTGTCACAGCGGGGTCGCTCCCGCGTTCTGCCAGATTGGCGTTAACTTTTCGCACAAAAGCCATTCTTGCGGCTTCCTCGGCTGGCAGAGCCCGATTCCGGGCATAGGGCACTCCGCAGCCAAGCAGGATGGCGAGCCAGCCATCCACACCGAACAAGCAATGTTCGGCTAACATCATCCGCATTCCGGTTGGGTCGGGGCCGGCCTCGCGGTAATAATCAACGGCCGCCTCCGCCGTGTGCAAGGGGGTTGCGTCGCGCGCGTGCTGCCAGAAAGGCGTGTCCAGCAACGTGTTAAACTTGTAATGGCCAGCGAGAAAATCGCGCACCGAATGCCAGCTTCTTTCAGTATAGATATTAAACGCCTCAACCTGTGAGGGCACTATTCTCCGGCTGACGCTCAGAGCGATCGCCAATCGCAGTGCATAGTTGCATATAAGCTGGATATTCGTGGCTTCCAACGGCTCGACAAAACCGTTGGCATTGCCGATAGCGACAGTGTTGCCAACCCACGAGCGACGGATTCTGCGCGTTTCAAAAGGGACCGTTCGGGTTTCGACGACCTTCGGGTTCTTGCTTCTGAATTCGGCCTCGGCGGTCTCGTCATCTATGAAGGCGCTGCAGTAGACATATCCGCGATTTACGATATCGCGGTGCTCGATCTGCCAGCACCAGCCGGCGTTCATCGTTTCTGCAGTTGTATAGGGGCGCAACGGTTCGTCCGTGCGCGTCCATCCGCCGACGACAGCCTTGTCGCAAAAAAGGGAATCTCTCATGCTGAGATAGGGTTCGCCCAAGGCACCATGAATGAGCGCGCCGGAGAAGCCGGAACAATCAACGAACAGATCAGCGGCAAACGCGCGCCCATCTTTGGTCAGGACGTGTTTTACGCCCGATTCGTCCGTTTCGATGTTGGAGACTTCTGCGTCTACAAGCGAAATATTGCGCTGGGAGCATGTTTCCGAGAGGAAATCGACGAACAGCTGATTTTCCATATGATAGGCAGCCGGTGGCCGACCAACCGAAGCCATTGACTGCAGCGCCGCATCCGGAATCTTTCCGGCCTCCATGAACGCAGAACTTATGCAATATCCGGTAAACGGGCTATCAGGAGGGAAGCTATAGCCAAGCGGCAACTTGTGAAATTCATTGCCGCCTGTGCTTAGCGGTGCTTCAAACGTGTAATCAAAATTGCCATTTTTTCCCCAAAGAAATCGCGCTCCGAACTTAGGGGTAGGTTTTACTGCGGCGTAAAATGCACGCCGATCTAACCCCATGCTGTCATGAAGCAGGGCCGGGGTAGTGGCAAAAGTTCCTTCGCCGATCATGATATGCCCAATGCGAGCGGAATAGAGGACAGTAATCGGCAGGTCAGGATTCATCTGACGGATCATCAGTGCCGAAACCAGACCGGCAGTACCCGCTCCAACCACCAATACAGAATCTACCCGGCCATCCTTTGATTGCATGCTTCAGACCCCAATTTCACGGTGCTTAGGCTCATCCTCCAACCCTATGACTACCCAATCGTCAAGCACTATTCACCGGCAGGCCATCACTTTATAAAGCGGGCGTAAGAAAAGCGTTTATGGTAAGGCGGCCGTTTCGGGCATCAAGCGGAATTGGGGCAGTCCTGTCGATATCACCGCTATGCAGGATCGCTCCGGGATAGACGACCATGCTGTTGAAGACAGGCTTCGCAGTGGCGATCCTGGTATAACAGGGGTGATGCAAATCCGGCGCAATAGACGTTGAACGAACGAGCTGAGCCTGTTCTAACTTCACAACCGTATCATAGAATGGTTTGCGGTCATCAGTGATCCGTTCAAAGCCGGTGCCCCGATGACGAAAAAAGCCGGTGCCGCCATGCGGGCCACGATTGAGATATAGCACTGCAGCCATAAGGGCTCCTGTCGAGCCATCGGTATGCGGCATCCGCGCTATACCCCGTCTGTCGAACGGGGGTTGGGTCACTATCGAATAATGTAGACCGCCGGCCAGCTCCGAAATCTCGGCCGCCAACAATGCCCGTACCGCCGCCAAAATCGCTGATTTGACCAACATGGCGACGTCCTTATCCACCGGAGCGCGAACGCCGGGATAGGCTTTGCTCGCCGCCGCATATTTTGCCGCAGAGGCCAGAGCAATCACCCTCTCAGGCTCTTCAAACACGTCGCGTACGAATGCGATGCGGTTTTGCTCACGCCCTATGGTTTTAATTAAAATGCGATCTTCAATTGCCGTCATGCTTGTTTTTCTGCGCCGGTAAAGGCGAAGTTTGTCCCGTCACTGAAGCCTGCATTATCGGGGAACCAGTTATCCTTGCCTGGCAAATTCCCGTGGCCGGATACGATCCAAATATGCGCGCCAATCATGTCGATCGCCTCTCTGCTTTTAGACGACGCCAAGCCGAGACGTAGCGCGTAAGCCATGCGCAGAAGCCCCGCGAACCGCATCGCAGCCGGTGCCGGCAGATAGCATTCGGGCCGATACCGTGTAAATCTTGGCACGATCCCGAGGGTGGAATTGAAAGCCTTGGCGCAACGGTAGCTTGTCATACGGCTGCGGGTGGCAACGATACCAGGACCGACCAAGGGGGGCGACAGCTGTCCGGTGTTTCAGCCAAGGGGTTTGCACGTAAAGACCGACTGCTGAGTGGACTTGCATGGCTTTTATGGTCCTGTGTTCCTTGCGGAAACCGCGTGAATTAGGCGCTATCAAGACTGTCCGTCGTCAGAACATTTTGCACTGAAGGCTTCGTAATATAACGGGGCATTGGCTCGATCTGGTTGGTTGATATTAAGCGGCAGGCTTGCAGTGTTGCAAGCACGGATGTTCGATGTCGTGTTTTTTGGTTCTTTCTCGCTGCCTTGTGATCGCGGATGCTCAGCTGAAGTAGGCATCGGCAGGCGTTACATTGTTCGGGTTTGCGTGATAGCGCTGGTGGCTCGGCATCAGGCAGCGCTCCCGGCACTGCCGTCGCCTGCGCTAATGTTCGACGAACGTCTCGAACTGTGTTTCCAGATCGCCTGGCGGGAAGTAGTTTTCCAGTAGCTCCGGCCTTCATAGCTATCAGCTTTGCTGCCTCTACTCGCCCGTGCCCGGCGTTGATTTCGCCATCATCCGATACCAACACCGGATTGGGAAAGCCGAACCGCTGGATGCTGTCAGCAATTTGCCTCACTCTTTGTTGTCGCCGGACTTGTTATTTGCAGCAGCTTTGCCTGTTTGTGCAGCCGTGCGCCCCTCTGGCTAGTGTATAGGGCCTCCCGCAATCTTAATAGGCGACGTCGACGGCGATCCGGAGCGTTCGTGGACGAAGCGGGGTCAGATAGCCCTCGCTGCCTGGAACGAACGGCGTTCCCAGAGCAAAGCGATTGCCACGCGAATCCAGAAGATTGGTTATGGAAAGAGTGATCCCTCGTGAATCATCGCCGATCCGCGCGGCCAGGCCGCTGTCCAGATAGTCTCCTTGCCCTTCGCCCAGAAGCGGGCCGATACCGACACGGGAAGGACCGATATAGCTGGCCCATCCCTGCAGGTGGAAATCCTCGTCACCGATGGCCGTTTCAAAATTGGCCGAGCCGCGCACGGCGTGGCTGGCGACATTGGGTATGCGGCCAAGCCGCCCGGTAGCGGACACCGGGACCGACGAGAGGAAATCGGTGGGGGGACCGGCTAAGGTCGCCCCGGCCAGTTGCAGCCCGGTCGACAACTGGATCACGCGACTCTTGTTATAAACTGCTCCCATTTCCAGCGACAGTCCGGTGACAGGTCTGACGGCAATTGAACCCGATATGCTGGTGATTTTTCCATCGCCGATATTGGCGGTGGTCGGGAAGCCATTGGTGTCGATATAATCCGCCTGAATATCCCGCCAGCGGCTGTGCGAGATGGAAATCGTGGCGTCGAAGGGAGTCACGCCCTTGCGACCAAAGCGCATACCCGCGTCATAGGTGGACACATGGTCATTGCGAAAGCGCTGGACGAAGCTGCCGTCTATCGACAGCCCGCCGGGGCGAAATCCTTCCTGATAGCGGGCGTAAAATGTTACATTTTTCCCCAGATTCGCGAGCAGCGATGCTGATGGCAGCAGGTCCTGTTCATTGCGCTTTGCGGTTATGGCACGGCCGATTTGCGTCAGCGCGACGAGGGCATCGATATCCTCGCCATTACCGCCGAGACGGGCATGGGTATAGCGCAGGCCGCCGGTAGCGACGATATCGGGCAGCAGTTCAAGCGACATTTCGCCATAGGCCGTATATTCGGTGATCCGGTTGGTGACGCCGACAATCGCCGCACGCATGTTTTCTCCGCCAAAGTCCCTTGTTTGGCGTGTCCGATTGTCAAGGAAGCTGGCGCCGATCACCCAGCCCAGCCCGTCGCTATAGGGGCGGGACAGGCGCGTCTCGCTGGTCAGCATCCGGGTCGCATTCCGCTGTTCGAAAATACGGGGCGTGTCTCCGACCAGACTGGCGTCGAACCGTTCGTAGAGATTGTGGTCGACGTAGGCATTGGAGGACTGGAAATGGAGATTGTCCCAGTCCTTCATGATCACCACCATCGTGGAACCGTAGCGCGCCTTTGCACCCTGCTCGACAAGACTGCTGCGGGTTAAGGGTGGGGCATTTTTGTCAGCATATTGGGCGTCATCGGCCTTTATGGTCTGGTAGATGCCGCCGAAATCTATTGCCCAATTGTCACCAAGGTCGAGGTGCAGCGTGCCGCGTCCACCACGGATATCGGTACGGTTTACGTCATTCAGTCCGAGCAGCGGATTGTCGATATAGCCACCGTCGCTGATGGAATAGCCGACCAGCCGCAGCGCATGCCCCCTGGCACCGACAGGGATATTCGCTGTGGCTGAAACATCGCCACCCGGCGCGCCATGCTGCACCAGAGAAACGCCCGCTGAGGCGACCAGAGTCGTCTCGTCCGGGTCGGGTGCCTTGGGGATCATCCGGATAATGCCCCCCAGCGATCCCGCGCCATATAATGTGCCTTGCGGTCCTTCGAGAATTTCCACCCGGTCGATATCGTAAAGTCGCAAGTCGGGATCGGGCGCGTTATAGCTGAGACGGATATCGCCGAGATATTGCCCGACCGTCGCCTGCGTCGGTCCAGTAAAGCTTGAATCGGCGATGCCTCTTATGAACAGCTTGTTTCGGCCGCTGCCAAGATGAGTGGAGGATATGGTCGCCATGCGCGACAATATCGAATCCATGCCCCGCTCTCCGCCAAACTGCAGATCGGCACCATCCAATATGGTGACGGCGCCGGCATAGTTGACATAAGGCATGTCGATCTTGCTGGCGTTGACGACAATTTCTTCAACCGGACGTTGCTCCTCCGCTGATGGCGTCGCTTGCACGCTGACCTGGCGTGATTTGCGGGTTGATCCGGCCTGACGAGTGGCGTGTTGAGAGCGGGACGCCCGCCGTTCAATGCGCCAGCTGGTCGCACCGACCTTCACCGCATGCGCATCAGTACCGGAAAGCATGCGATCAAGGGCCTTTTGCACGCTCATCCGACCGCGAACCGGTTTTACCATCCTTCGCCAGAGTTTTGCATCGGCCACGCTGATGCTGATGCCCGCCTGTCGCCCGAGTAGCGGGAGGCTTTGCAACAATGTTCCGCTTGGCAATTCGATCAAGCGCGATTCATCACGTGCCGCGACGGGGGTCGCGCACAAAAGCAACAACAGGGCGGAGAACAGGCGGGTGTTCATTTCAGCGGGTCAGCAACCATCCTTCATTCTGTTTTTCTCCTCTAATGCCTGCCAGTGCCGTCAGGTCATCGATCACTCGCTGTTGGTCATCGCTGATCAAAAGGGCGCCGCGAAACGGCAGCGATGCAACGTCGGGCGAGACACTGATCTTCAGACCGGCCGTTCTGCCAAGATCTTCGGCGACCTGCGCAATGGACGTCCCATTATAGACAAGCTGGCCCTTCCGCCAGCTACCGACGCTGAGGGGGTCAATGGCCTGCACCCGGGGCGGTCCCAACGCATCCGAAGCCTCAATTCCGAATCCAGCATCCAGCGAGATATTCTCGCGTTCCGGATTGTACAGCACCAGGCCCTCCGACACGGCTACGGTCAGCGTATCAGACCGGCGAATGACGTTGAAGGCGGTCCCCATGTCGACAAGCTTCGCTTTGCCGGCCTCGACCAGGAACGGGTGGTCTTCGCGGTGAACGACGTGGAACATTGCCTCGCCACTTTCGAGCCGGGCGAAGCGGGGCCGGTCTTCGTCCAGTGCGATGATTGTTCCGCCATTGATCTCGATCCGGGAGCCGTCTGCCAACGCGACCGTCCGATGCTCTCCGGCGACGGTTTCAATACGGGTGACATTATTGTTGAACATGCTGGTGCCGATAATTCCAAGCAGCGCAGCAGCCAGAGCTCCACTCAGCCATGTCCGGCGATTGGCAAAGACCGGCTGCTTGGTGGCTACAATGTCGTCGGCCGGTTCAGGATATTCATCAAGTTCCGCGTCGCGGGCCGCCAGCCGGTCGTAGATGGCGGCATGATTTGGGGCCTGTTCCAGCCATTCGGTGAAGTTCTCCCAATCGTCGAAAGCAGGATCGCGTTGGCGGATTATCCAGTCCAGTGCCTGGGCTTCGACCGCAAAGGGTGTTTCATCGCTCATCGATTTGCCCTTTCATTGTGGCAAGCACTTTGTAGACTTTGCGTAAATCCGCCTCCACCGTGCTCAGACTGACACCCAGCCGGGCCGCGATGGCGCGCTGGCTTATACCCTCGATGCGAAAATAGCGGAAGGCGGCGGCTGGGCGTTCGCCGAGCTCGTTGATCGTAGCTTCGACGCGGGCCAGTTCCTCCCGCGAGATAAGCGATTGTTCGACCGATGGATGCCCACGTCCGCTTTCTTGCTCACCCCAGGCCTTCTCGCGCATTTCAGTCGCACGCGCGGAGCGGTAGCGGTCCAGCATCAGATTGTTGGCGGCGCGGTAAAGATAGGAAAGCGGGTTTGCCACGGGTCCGGGGCGTGACCTTGCAATCTGTACCCACAATTCCTGGAATAGATCTTCAGCACTGTCGCCGGCGCCGCGAGCCAGCAGAAAGCGGATCAGCTTTTCACGGTTGGTGAGCAGCACAGCTTCGATGCCGCGTGCGGATTCAACTTTTTTATCAACCATGCTCATGAACTGTTCGCTTCGGCTGTGGCGCTTGTCCGGTGCGATGCGCCTTTTGCTGATATGGCCGTCGCAAGCGTCTTCCGCTGGCGCGATATATAGCGAGCGCAATCTATCGCGCAACAGCAGCATGAGTGGGCGGGCGGTGTCCGAGGCGGGTGTAGCAAAAATGTCTGTCTCCATTTCCGTTTTAAAGGAAGGCAAGGGGGGGATTGGGATATATCCTGCCCCCTTGCGCTCTCGCCCGAGCGATTTTACTACAGACCGACTCGCAGGCTGGCGCGTACCGCTACAGCCGCATGACTCTGCTGTTCCTCGACAGAAACTTCGCCGCCGATCTGGAAGGCGGAATTGCCGGCGACTGCGCGCAATCGTCCGATCCATCCGCTTTTGCGTTCTTCCGGCACAAGGGTGAAGGGCGAACCGTTTTCGAACTGGGCAACGGTGACACCAAGAGATCCGCCGACGATTTCGCGTCGCCCCGCCTCGAGCTCAAAGCGATACCATCCATCATATTGGTCAACACCACCCAGATCGAGGCCCATCGAAATTGTGCCGGAAACCGCCAACTCGTCGCTTTCACGGTCGGCGACAGTCAGATCCAGCGCCTCGCCACCGCCGGATTCAGCATAGCCGTCTTCACTCAACTTGAAATATTCTACGGCAATTGTCGGGCGGATCGAGAAATTGCCCGAACGCATGTCACGGGCTACCGCACCGGAGGCTGACCACAAGGTGCCACCCCAATCCGATGTCATGGTCTTCGTGATATCCTCCCCGTCCAGTTCCCCAACAAAATAGCGGTTGCCGTCAAAGTTGATCTTCGCGCCGGATATGCGGGCATGGGCCAGCCAGTTGTCGGCGGCCAGACGCCAGTATCCGGCCAGTTCCCATTGTTCGGACCAGACTTCATTGCCATTGCTTGCGTTATCGTTCTTGCCGTGAATATATCCGACAGAGGCGCCGAAATTGCCGATGCCGGTCTTGTGTTCTGCACCCGCGGATATACCCCAGCCACCGACGTCATAGCCGGCGGTGTCGCCCACACTTTTCGAACTGCCCCAGCCGACCTGCGCAACCCAGTAGCCCCATTTGCCTTCATCCTTGAACGGAGCGCTCGGATCTGCAAGGAACCGTGCCATTGCCCGGGATCCCAGAGTGACATTTTCGAAAATTCCGCCTTCATGCTCGGGCAACATCTGCTGCAACTGGTTGCGAAACTGTTGCTGATCGGCAATTGCCAGGAACAGGCCTTCGACATCCTCATCGGTTTGCAGTGCCGCATAGGCTGCGGCAAATCCGCTTGCCTCGGACCGGTTGAGGCCGAGTTCCGTCGCATCCTTGCGGGCCACGCTGACAACGACCTGATTGGCGTTCGAGCTGAGGGATCCTTTGTAGAGGAAAGGCAGGAGCGCGGTTGAGGCGGTCAAATTTGTCGCGCCGGTGATGGTTCCAGCCTGCACGACCACATGGTCCCCCTCGGCGCTCTGGACATTGGACAATTTGATCGCGAGTTTCGATCCGGCACCAAAGCTTGCATCGCCTGATACCTGTAAAGCCGTATCGTTGGTGCCGCCCAGTGTGACGCCGAGCACAGCATCGTCCGTGATGGCAAGCGATGCAATCTGAGCAGCGCCGGTGACATCGAACGTGCCGCCAGACGCTGTCACCGCAAGGCCTTGTGCATTGGTCAGCGAGCCGGAGTATCGTGAGGTGCCGGACAAATCCAGCATGTCTGCTCCGCCGCCAAAATCAACATTGCCGTCAAACACCGCTGTGCCCGAGAGTGCCAGAATATCTGTGTCTGCGCCAAATTCCGCTTTGCCGGCGTAAACTGCGTCGCCGGACAGGTTGAGCTGATTGTCGCCGGCGCCGAAGCTGCTGCTTCCCCTCATGCTGCCATCGGCTATTTCGAATATGTCGTTGCCGTTGCCGAAGCGAACGTCGCCGATGATCGAAGGAGCCTTAGCCGACGCCGCTACTGCGGTCTGGCGGACGGTGGCACCCGAGTCATTTGCCGAAAGATCGATCGCGACATTGCGGCCCGATGATGCGAGCGCACCGGTGGCAGCGATCGTACCGCTGTTTTCAATCAGCTCGACGGTGCCGGACGAGTCCATGAGCGCAATCGCGGTGCCCTCATTGCCGCCCGCTTTAGCGCCAATCGTGCCACTGTTGCGGATGGTTGCGAGATTTGCGCCGGCGCTGATCGAAATCGCGGTGCTGATCGAAGTTGTGATGCTTCCACCGGTCGCTTCGATGGTGCCGGCATTGCGGATTTCTGGTGTCGTGGCGCCGGATCCCAATTGCACCGCTGTTGCCGATCCACCGTTGGAGACCGCTTTTATCGAGCCGGTTGCACTTATGCCAATGCCGCCGTCTATGGTGACGGTGCCGCCGAGTCCGCCGATTTGCAGGCCGCCGGCGTTGATGCCGCTGTAAACACCGCTGCCCAGGACGCCGCCGTCGATGACCAATCCAAAACCTGTTCCCGTGCCGGCGATCGCGCCGATGGTTACGGCGTTGCCGGCATCGCCAATACGCATTGCGGGCGCCGCGCCATAAGAACGGACGAGCGCAGAACCTTCTTTGGAATCCTCAATGCCGTCATCATCCTCGTCATTGTCTGTGGCGCTGTTATCCTTCGGCGGCACGGCGAGAATGATACCGCCCGAAACATTGCCAGCAATCGACAGGGTTGGGCCGCCTTGCAGCAGGTCGTCGGCGTCCAGCTTGGAACTGTCGGCGGGCGCTGTCGCATATCGATAGCCGGTGGACTGCAGAGATCCCTGGACCACAAGCGCGCCATCGACATTACCGTCGACACGCGCCGCTACAGCGTCAAGACCTTGCACGGTGATGGTTCCGGCAATCCGAACATCGCCGGTAATATCTTGCAAACTAACGCCTAGCGCGTTGTCGCCGAGCACGGTGGTCGTGCCGTCATGCACAAAATTGCCGGCCAATGGACCGCCCAGACGGATCCCGGCTGAGTCATTGCCTTCGATCGTGATCGTTCCGCTATTCGTAATATTGCCGTTGAAAGCGCCGGCGGTCGCGATGCCTGTCCGGCCTGTTCCGGTGGCAAATGGGCCATCTATGTCCCCGTCATTGTCGGCATCTGTTGGCGCATAGGGCTCGTCAAGAATGATCTTTCCCGTCGCGCTATTGGTGATTGTACCGGTGACGCCTGACTCTGCGAGAATAGCGGTCGCGTTGTCGGCATTGCCGATCTCTATCGTACCGTCGTTGATTAGAATGTTGTCGCTGTCGACGGTAACCGCAATACCCGCTGTCGGTTGGACCGAGCCCGCTGAAGTAATCCTGATATCATCGGCTCCCCCTCCATCGATGGTGGATGTGCGGATCGGGTCGGTGGTGGCTGTCGCTATGCTTGTTTCCGCCCGTGCGGGGAGGGCAATGACAGCGACCAGACAGGTCGACGCGAGTAGATATTTGCGCATGTAAATCCTCTTGTGAATATGGGGACATATTTCCCTGAATATTCACAAGACGGAGCCATTTGGTCGCAGCCTTGACCGGAGTGAATTTTTTTTGGGGTTCAGCCTGATTGTTCTAGGTTTTTCAGGTGGCTGCAAGTGGTAGAAGGTGCAGGGCGGTTCCCGCAATATTAGCGCATCGCGTCGGCAACAATTGCATCGCAGTCCAGCGACTTCGGCTTTTGCATGAAAGCCTCTTTCTGTTCGTCGCTGTCGCCTATACCCAGCGCGCTGCCGATAGATTTTGTCGCAACTTTCAAAACATCTCCGAGGGAAGGCTTTTCTGCATCCCGGGCTTTGCCGAGCCCGGCCACGGACACATCCGGAGCGTTCAGCGTTCCGGAAATTTTGATCGGATCGACAATGCGCAAAGCGCTTTTCCCCTTGGCGCCGCCGCGCAATATCAGAGAGACTGTTTCGCCTTTCAAGGCGATCCGTCCCTGGCCACGTCCGACCGAGACACTGGTATCTATGGCAAGCGGTGCGGGTGTCAAGATACCGTTTCGAGCCGTAAAGCTGGCTACCAGACAGCGCAGTGGCACCCGCGCTTCCGGATTGTCGATTATTTCCTGGACCGCGCCCCCGAGATTCTGGCCAAGAACATGTGCAGCTGTAGCGCGAACGCTGCCGCCCGAAGCGACCATCGCGGCTCTGCCGTTTGCCTTTTCCAAGGCGGACCGGACCGTGTCGCCGGTGCCGGACAATAAAATCCGGCCCCGCATCTTTGCCGTCACGATATCGTCATTGCCGATCAGATCGGAAAGGGAAGCGCCTCTCAGTGTCAGGTCCGTTGAAAATTTCGGTGCGCCACTTCGGTGATCGACCCGCACGGTGCCAACCATTCGGCCACTCTTCAGCACGATGACCAGATCTGTCATGTTGATCAACTTGTGATCCAGCGACAATTTGCCCCGCACGCTCCGGAATATCGTATCCCGCCGCGAAAGCAGGCGGTCAACGGTGAAAGTCATCTGGCCATCGGTCGGCCCCATTTTGGAGAGATTGATACGGGTGTTGGGAATGACCCGGGGGCCAATGCGTCGAGTGAGAGCCGCCGCTTTGGCCAAGCCTTCATCGTCTGCCAGATCGTCAAAGTCCAGCGTAGCGAATTTTATGCTGGCGTCTATTTTGGTCCGGCCATCCCGTTTCAGGACGTCCGCCTTGCCCGTCAGGCTGGACCGGCCTATCGATCCGTTCAGCTTCTCGATATACCAGTCCTTTCCCTGGTGACGGATATCTGCCTGCAAATCGATCTTTTGCGTCCCGAACAGACCAGCTTCGACAATGCGGTCGAGATTTTTTAGAGTCGGCGCGCGTGCAGAGAGCGTCGCGACGAAACGATCGGTGTTCAATACGCCCTGCATTTCGCCTTTGGCCTTCAGTTCCAAAGCCGGAGACTGCAAGGAAAGCTGAAAAGGATAGCCGGCTTCGGGATCAATCCCCGTAATGGGGCCTCCGGTGAACGCCATGACGGCGCTGGACTTTAAAAATGTACCGCGTCCCTCCGCGCGAAGACCGTTTCGCGAATTGACCGAAATGGGACCCGCAAGCGAGAGGCCCCTCTTATGGTCGACATAGCTGAAACGGGAGTGGGCGACATCCAGATCGGTCAGGACTGGGGTGCTGGCTTCTGCATCATCCTTGCGATCATCTTGGTCATTCCAGTTGCTCCGGCCATCCTCGTCGCGGACAAGGGCGATTTCCAGCCCCTCGACAGTGACCCGATCTGGCTGAGTGTTGCCGGTCAGGACTTCAAACACGGACAGCCGTGCCGAAACTGATTTCAGTCGGAGGAAATCGCCTTCACCCGCCCAGGCCGGTTGCGCAACGCGAAGATTATGGATGGTGATAACCGGAGCGTAGGAAAAAAAGCTGTCCCGGGTGACGGTGCCGATTGTTACTTCGCGTTCGGCGGTTCCTTGCAACTTCTCCTTGATCACGCTTTTGAAGATACCCGCGGGAACCGCCCCCAGCAGCAAAATAGCCGACAGCAGAACGACGAGACAGGTGGCAATGATGATCCTCAGCTTCCGATAGGGGCTTTCGCGAGTGATTTCAGCGATATCGTCCATCTACGAATGATCCGCCGACGTTGCGCGGGTGCGGAATTTGGCAATGATTGCATATTGAACCGGTTCGTCCCGCTTTGCCCTTGCCAATTTCATCTGTTGCGCATCCTGCTGGTTGGTGCCGGTATTTTCCACCCTTGGCGGTCGAATGATCCTGCATCGCCGGATCTACGTCCGGGCGGGACAAAGGTTGCAGCAATACAGAGCGCCCCGACTGCGCCGGCGGACGAATGGCAGCGCTTACCGCTTTGGTGGACTACAACATATTGGTCATCGCATTTTCGCGGAGCCGTGTAGGGCGCTTGGCCGTCCGGGCAGGCGGTTGGCGTGGCTGATCTGAAGTCGTTCAGCACCGGGGTCGCCAGCCCGGCACTAGACTGATTGCATCAGCAGAGCCTTGCCTGTCCAGTCACTGTCTTCCACCGCGTTGGCCAGCACTGCAGCGACATCGCCGCGCGCCGCTTTTCCCTTGGGGTCAACATCGCCGCCGAACCGCATGTTACGATTGCCATCCTCATCGGTCAGGCTGACGGGCCGGACGATTGCGTAGTTCAGGCCCGAAGCTTTCAAATGTTCATCGGCGTCATGTTTCGCTTGCAGATAATGCGCAAGATCGCTTTCCGGGTCGGGATCATCCGCGCCAGCGCTGCTCAACATCACGAAGCGTGATACGCCCGCCTCGCTGGCCAGATCAATCAGCCGTTTGGCACCGTCGCGATCAACCTTGTCGGTCATTTCGGGACCGGTGGATCCGCCTGATCCGGCCGCGAAAATTACGGCATCGCAACCATCGCAAACGCCGCTTTGCAGATCGGTCAAGTCCGCCTGGCGTTGCTCTACCCCTTGCGGCAATGAGCTTGTATTCGAGGATCCACGAACCAGCGCGACGGGGGAATGGCCGCTGTTCTTCAGTTGATTCACGAGCCGCAATCCGGTTTTGCCGGTCGCGCCGGCGATCAGAATATTCATAGGTCGCTCCGTTCACTTCACTTGTTGGGGGATTAAAGCAGATCGAGCAGCTTGCTCGCGGCTTCTGCTGACGATGCGGGGTTCTGGCCAGTGACCAGCATGCTGTCGACGACAACGAAAGGGGCCCAGTCATGAGTCTTGCGATAGATGCCACCATTTTCTTTCAGCATATCTTCGACAAGAAAAGGCACGACATTGGTCAGGCCAACCCCTTCTTCTTCCGAATTGGTAAAGCCGGTTACTGCCTTGCCTTTGACCAGCGGTTCGCCAACCGCGTTTTTCGCATGTTTGAAGATGGCGGGAGCGTGGCAGACTGCGCCGACAGGGCGGCCGCTGGCGGAAAATGTTTCGATCAGGGCCTTGCTGTCATCATTTTCGGCCAGATCCCAGAGCGGACCGTGGCCACCGGGATAGAAGATTGCGTCAAAGCCGTCGGCCGAAACGGCTGACAATGGCTTGGTGTTAGCAAGTGCCGCCTGCGCGGCTTTGTCAGACTTGAATCGTTTCGTATCTTCGGTCTGGGCGTCGTCTGCGTCGCTGGATGGATCCAGCGGCGGCTGTCCGCCTTCGGGGGAAGCCAGCGTGATATCCGATCCGGCATCCTTGAAAATATAATAAGGCGCTGCGAATTCTTCGAGCCAGAAACCGGTCTTTTTGCCGGTGTCGCCAAGTTCGTCGTGTGAGGTGAGAACCATCAGGATTTTCATATTTCTTGCCATCTTGTACTGTTATATTTGCTATTTCCTCCAACAACGTTCCGGTGGTGCATTGGTTGCGCGGCCGGGTCTCAAATTCGGTGAATGCAAGCTCAAGACCGCGCGTCCAATCCATTCATTCTGCTATGAATAGGCGCCTTCGGAATAGGTCAGTTCATAGCTGTGGCTGTATATCTCGAACACGATTCCGAACGGGTCCTCGACGTAGCACATGCGATAGGGCTTCTCGCCGGGATAATATTCGCGTACCGGCATGCGCTGCTTGCCGCCGGCCGCAACAATCTTTTCGATCAGCCCTTCTACGTCCGGATCCTGGACACAGAAATGGAATGTTCCCAAACGCTTGTGGTCCAGATTATTATCAGGCGCATAGTTGTCCGGAAACTCGAACAATTCGATGCCGACGCGATCAGCGGTGGCGAGGTGGGCGATACGCAGGCTGTCCCATCCGGGGCCAAAAACATCCGTACACATGATTCCGACCGCACTATCGTCTTCGATGACACTCGTCGGTTCCATTATCGTGTAGAGTCCGAGAACCCCGGTATAGAATTTCACCGCGGCATCGAGGTCGGGAACGGATAGTCCAATATGGGAGAAAGCGCGTGGTGCAGTTTGCATTTTAGATTTCCTTTCATCTTCTGATCAGAAGGAAATAGAGCAGCAACAACATTTAAAAAAATAATCATTCAAAAATATAATCATAACATATAGTAATGATTCATGCTGAATTCCCAATGGCTGGAAAGCTTCGTTGTGCTTTGCGAAACCGGTCACTTTACCAAGGCAGCCAGCCTGCTGAATATGACACAGCCAGGGGTTTCGCAGCATCTGCGAAAGCTCGAGACTCAAGTTGGTCAATCGCTGATCTCTCGCCAGGGCAAAGGTTTTAGCCTGACATCTGCGGGTGAAGCGGTTCTGGCAGTCGGACTGGCAAGGCGGGCTCAAGAACAGGCGCTGCAGGAAACCATATCGCACGATGATCCTGCGGTTGGCGAAGTGGCTATGGCCTGTTCCGGTAGTTTTGCAACGCTGCTATATCCTGAAATGCTATCTGCGATGCAAACCTCGCCGAGCCTGAGTATAAGGCTCGAGGCGGTCCCGCAGGACAAGGTGCTGGCCGGTGTACTGGAGGGACGATTTGATCTCGGTGTTGCCGATCATGATCCGCAACACCCACGGCTTCAGGCAGAACATCTGGGGCAGGAGGAATTGTGCCTGGTGATTCCCGAAAGCGCGTCGGTTTCGCCGATCAGCTTTCAACGGCTGGAAGAGCTCGGCTTCATCGCGCATCCAGACGGTTTCGCCTATGCTGACGATCTGTTCGCGATGAACTTTCCCGATGAGTTCCGCGGATCGGATCGCCTGCGAATCCGGAGCTTTGTAAACCAGATCAGCCAGATTCCCGCACCCGTGGCGCGCGGTATCGGTTATACGCTGCTGCCACGCAGCGGTGTCGACAGCTATCCTGATAACGACAGATTGCGCATCGCACCGCTTTCCAAGCAGCTGCGCCACGATCTGTGGATGATCTCCCGGAGGGGGCGAGTCTTGCCAGCACGTGTTTCGCGAATTGCGGCGCTGATACAGGCGGTATCTGATAGGCTGGAGAAAAAATGAGTGCCTTTGGCATTCAGGCCTCGCCTAAGCGGAAGTAAAATTCTAGGTGCTATTCATGGACAGCGATAGCAAGGCCCTTCTATTATCATTGAGCAGATATCTGCGTCCAGCCATATCCTTGCCGCCAAGAGGTGTTGGGGAACCGATCAGCGAGACGCTCGCAACTTTTGCAGACAATCGGCATCGCGTCGGCCCGCTCTTGCACATGGCGATGCAAAATTGTGCTGATATTACAGCAACAGGCCCTGCCGCAACGCTGTTGGAATCGGCCTGTCAGAAAAATTTGATTGCAAGTCTGAAACAAAAGGCTGCCGAACAAAGAATATCGAAATTGCTAAAAGACCATTCCATTCCATTCACCGTTCTGAAAGGGCGAGGACTGGCACAACAGCTTCATGATAATTCTGCTGTCCGACGATCGAAAGATATCGATATTCTCATTTCCCCGGACCGGTCCCGTCAAGCTATCGCAATGATGAATCAGCAGGGTTATATCTACAAGTCAGCGACGTTGAAACGTACTGAGATACCTCAGTCTATACGCCAGAAGATGGAGTTGAAGCGGTTCAAGGATATTACCTTTATTGACCCTGCTGTTTCGGTCCCAATCGAACTGCATCAGAGATTGTTCAAGTTCGAACCGAGAGATCTCACAGGAGATTTTAACAATTCCGTGCAATTCGATGCCCAGCCATCGCTGTCTAACAGCTTCTACTGCCTGTACCTCGTCCTGCATGGATCGCTCGCCATGTGGCCGAGATTGAAATGGGTCGTCGATTTGTCGATTGTTGCGCGAAACATGCCCGCGGATAATCGACTGGAGATGCTGAGTATCGCGGCAACCTACGGTTGCGATACAGCGGTCGCGGCAAGTCTGCTGATGACCGAACAAGTCTTTCCTGACAGCCTGGATGACGGATGGCAGCAAATACTCAAGCCATATATGAAAGCTCGGAATACCGCAGAATTGAAGGACCTGTTCTTCGAAACATTGACGGCCGACACCAACGGCCGACCGAATTTGCCTTGGAAAAGCTCGCTCCTCTCTGGCTCTGCCGATATTATCTTTTCGGGGAAAATCGGTCTGATGGACAGCACGCGCGCCCGCGTTTTGAATTCTGTATTTGCCCGGATATAACCATGCATATCAGGCGGCCATATACGGCGATCATGGCGATGACTTTGTGGAGAAGGCGCTGACGCATTCGCTGCTTCATCCTTGTGACGATATTTCTTCTGTTTTTGTGGACCATCAAATGGCGTGGTGATTGCTGTCGCCCGCGATACGGCCGACGCCTTTCGATTGATTAGTTGAGCGCTTTAACTAAACGACTATGATGCTGATTCTGACTTATCTGAAAATGATGTGGCGTTTTTCGCCGGCCCGCTCGTTGCTGTTTGCCACATTATTGCTGCTGTCCAGTGTGACACAAGGCATCGGACTGGTGCTCCTGGTTCCCCTGTTGGCGGCGTTGCAGAAATCGCAGACGGAGGCCTCAGGTGTCGTCGGAATGATCGTGGATGGCCTGGTATTTCTGGGGATCCCGATCACGCTGACTGGTCTTCTCGCCACATTTCTGGCTCTGAATATTTTACGCGCTTGTATAAGCTATAGCCAGACAATCGTATCCGAGCGTTTCCGGCTCGAATTGCTGGACGATCTTCGTACAAAAAGTTTCAATGCGATGCTGGAGGCACGCTGGGAATGGCTGACAACGCAGAAAAAGTCGGACATGTCCAATCTGCTGGTTACCGAAATCAGCCGGATGGGCACAGCGCTGATGTTCTCCGTCCGTTTCATTGTCTCGGCTTTTTCGATCCTGGCTTACATCACAGTAGCGCTCAGCCTGTCCCTGCCACTGACGCTTGCAGCCATGATCTTGGGCGGCGGGCTGTTCTTCACCATGCGCAGACAGCACAAGCTAGCCCATGAGCAGGGAAAGCTGCTGAGCGTTGCCAATCGGCAGGTGCAGCAAACGATTGAAGAAGGTCTGGCCGGCATCAAGCTTATCAAGATTCTCAGAAGCGAAAACCGCCAAAGCCGCTTGATGCTGGAAATACGCAGCCTTTTGCGCACACGGACTTTGCAATTTACCCATCTGAATGCCGCGATGAGCGTCATATTCCAGATCCTGGTCGCGTTGTTCATGGTGATGCTTCTCTATATCGGTGTCACGACATTCGAGCTCTCATTGCCCACCCTGCTTATTCTGGTTTTGATTTTTTCAAGACTTTCCCCGCAGATCCGGGAGATCCAGACCCAGATCAACAATATTCTCCATTCTGATTCCGTCTTGTCAAATTACACGAATCTGATGCGCGAAGCCGGTGCGGCACGGGAAGCAACATTGTCTGAAAATCTGGGTGACAAAATCCGGTTCGACAAGTCCATAAAGCTTTCGGGCGTTTCGTTCAGCTACAGGACCCGGGGGACCCCGTCACTTTATGATGTCGATATCGAGATTCCGCACCGAAAAACCACTGCGATCATGGGGGCCTCGGGATCGGGGAAATCGACGCTGGCGGATCTCATCATGGGCCTGCTTACTCCTGCCACTGGGAGTATCGAAATCGATGGGGTACCGCTCGATGAGAAAAACCGGCTGCGCTGGCGCAAATCCATCGCCTATATGCCGCAGGATGTTTTTCTTTTCCACGATACGATCCGCAACAATTTGTTGTGGGCTGATGATAGAGCCACAGACCAGGAGCTGGAAAAGGCATTGCAATTTGCTTCCGCGGATTTTGTCTTCAGCCTTCCCGAAAAGCTGGATACCGTTGTCGGCGATGCGGGACAGCGCCTGTCGGGTGGTGAAAAGCAGAGAATTGCCTTGGCCAGGGCGATCATCCAGAAGCCGGAACTGATCATTCTGGACGAGGCCACAAGCGCACTCGACCTGGCGAATGAAGCGCGGATCCGCGATACGATTGACCGGTTACACGACAACATCACTGTTATTGTCATCGGTCACCGACTGCCCACGCTGGAAAATTCGGATCAGTTGATCGTGCTCGAGGATGGGCGCGTGAAGGAGACCGGTAAATGGGCGGATATCATGGAAAACGGTGACTAGAAACCGGACCAGAACCGATCCGGCAGACGTCGTCTCGAACGTATCTATCCCTTCCACAATACCCGGTACAGATCGAAACGCCGGTCCTTGAGATTTTGCACTGCTCCTGATTGGCGGCTGGTCAGGAGGCTCGACATCGACAGGTCGGCAATCGCAATTGTCTCCGTGTTGGGAGCGGTGTCGGCTGCCACGCCGTCCCGAGCAAACGGGAAATCCGAAGGGGTCAGGATCGCGCTTTCGGCATAATGAATGTCCATATTCTCGACATTGGGCAGATTGCCGACGACCCCGGACATCACGACGTAGCACTGGTTTTCAACCGCGCGCGCCTGACAGCAGTAACGCACCCGCAAATAGCCGCGCCGTTCGTCGGTGCAGAAGGGCACGAACAAAATCATCGCGCCCTGGTCGACCAGATGGCGTGCCAGTTCCGGAAATTCGCTGTCATAGCAGATCATCACGCCGATCGGGCCGCAGTCGGTCGGAATCGCTTCCGCGCCATAGCCGCCCTTGATATTCCACCAGCGCACTTCGCTGGGCGTCGGATGGAGCTTGTCCTGCGTGTAGACCGCGCCGTTGCGCAGAAACACGTAAGAGATATTGCGGATATCGCCATTTTCCATGCGGGTGGGGTGCGAGCCGCCGATGATGTTGATATGATAGGAAACCGCCAGCTTCTCCATCACTTCCTTGAACCGGTCGGTATATTCGGCGATTTTTTCGATCGCCTGGGCCGGTTCCAGTTTCTCTCCTTCGAGGGACAGCAATTGCAGCGTGAACAGTTCGGGGAACGTGACAAAGTCTGCGCCATAATCAGCGGCGACATCGACAAAATATTCAACCTGTTCCTCGAAGTCGGTTTGCGAAATAATTTTGCGCATCTGGAATTGTACCGTTGCCACGCGCACCGACTGGGGTAGCCGGTCATGCGGTGTCTGGGTCAGCAGCTTGGCTTCGGCAGCCAGCGGGTTTTCCCAGAACATATGCACTGCATTGCCGCCGGATGCCTTGTCGCTCGGCATATAGTCCTTCAGAATCCCCAGCGGGACAAAGCCCTGATTGAGCTGGAAATTGATCACCGGATCGCGGAACTGCTTGTCGACCACTGCGGCCAGATAATCGGCCGGATCGGGATATTTGCGCTTGCGCCGTGCATAGCCGGGCAGGCGCCCGCCGAAGATGATGCCCTTCAGCCCGAGATGCTGGCAGAGTTCCCGGCGCACCTTGTAGAAGCGCAGGCCGATGCGCAGCCGCCGGTAATCCGGATCGACGCTGACTTCCATACCATAGAGAATCTCGCCGTTCGGGTCGTGCCGCGCGGCAAAGCCGCCGCCGGTAATTTCCGCCCAGCTATGCGCTGCACGCGCTGTCTTTTCGGAAATCTGGAATGTCGCGCAATGGCCTACAATTTTGCCTTCATATTCGGCAACCAGCTGGCCATCGGCGAAATTGTTGATCTGGCCCCGCACTTCCTCGGCCGAATAGCCTTCGCCCTTGCCATAGACCTTGCGCGACAAGGCGGATATCTTGCGGGCATCTTCCAGTTCCGCCTTGCGGATGATGAGCTTCGGTTTTTCTGCAGTCATCTGCGCCCATTAGCGGTCTTTTGTATCGCGGGAAACAATTGTTGTGCAACCGGTGTGCATTTCCCGGTCTATCTATCGGCTGCAGAAAAGCTTTGCGGCGCGGCCGCGAATCTCGATTGCGTTACTGTTCATCTTTCTGGCCGCTCCCGATCCCAAAAAGCCGCTTGCCTTATCGATCGAATGGGCCAAAACTAATGGCTATGTCGGAAGAACTGGAAGCAATGGGAACGGCCGTGGAAGGCGGCTTGATAGCCAAAGCGGTGGATGCCGAAAACATGGGCGCATCGGACGGCGAGGGGCACATATGCCTGAATTGCTCATCGAAAGTTACGGGCCGTTATTGTACGGAATGCGGCCAGCCATTGCACATTCACCGGTCGATCGGTGCGTTCTGGCACGATATTTTGCACGGTGTATTGCATTTTGAGGGAAAATTCTGGCGCACTTTGCCCTTGTTGTTTTGGAAACCGGGCCATCTGACACGCCGCTATGTGCGCGGGGAGCGCGCCAAGTTCATTTCTCCGATGGCATTGTTCCTGTTCTCGGTATTCATGATGTTTGCGGTATTTTCATTTATAGAAAGTCCGTTTTCCGCTGATGGCAATGATAGCGAAACTGTCGGCTTCAACGGTGCGGTCACTGCAGAATCTCAAGAAATTGAGGCACGTCTGCAGGACAAGATCAAAGAACTGGAAGCGGCGTCCGAGGCAGACAAGGCCGAGGTCCGCGCACAAATCCTGGACATGAAGCAAAACCGCAATGTCCTTGCCACCATGACGATGAGCGAGCTTCCCTATCCGGAAGTCGGCCTGGGGGAGGATTTTGCGGCGATTGACGATTCAGGACAGGTGGATGAGTCTTCCCGGACTGCGAATGTCGGGGCAGAAGAACAGAATGCAAGCCGCGGGAATGGAAATAGGCTGGGAATATGGTCGGATCTGGAGAATAGCGGGTTTGGCAAAATGCTTAAAAGCGGACTGGAACGCGCCAACAAGAATCCCTCCCTGCTGTTTTATAAGCTGAAAGCCAACGGCTATAAATTTGCCTGGTTGCTGATCCCGATCTCCATCCCTTTCGTGTGGCTCGCATTGATCGGTCGTCGCGGTTACCATTTCTATGATCACGCGGTTTTCGCCACTTATTCCATCGCATTCATGTCGTTGTTATTCGTGGTCTGCGCGATACTGGCTGCAATCGGCGCTCCGGATGAAATCTGGGGGGCTTTGCTGCTGTTTTATCCGCCGTTCCATATCTACCGGCAACTCAGACATGCCTATAAGTTGTCCCGCCCCGAAGCGCTGGTCCGGCTATCGTTCCTGCTCATATTCACTGTCATCAGTCTGACGTTATTCTTCGTTATTTTGCTCGCTCTAGGCATTTTGGGATAAAGTCATGACCATGAATATCGATCGCCGCCAATTGATGGCGCTGGGAACTTTCGGCCTTGGTGCGCTCGGTGTGCCGGCGTCGGCCTCGCTAATGAGAGGGAAGGGGTTTACTCACGGCGTGGCGAGCGGCGAACCTGCGCAAGACTCGGTGCTCTTATGGACCCGTTATGTCGGCAGCGGCGATGCCAGATTGACCGCGGAAATATCGGATAATGCCGATTTTACCAGTGCCAGAATGGTTGGAGAAGTGCAGGCAACAACCGAGCGGGATTTTACGGCCAAGATCACCGTTGACGGTCTCAGCCCTGACCGGTGGTATTTCTTTCGCTTTGTCGGGCCGGACGGCTCCAAATCGGTCATTGGCCGGACCCGCACCCTGCCGCAAGGACCGGTCCAGAATTTCAACATCGGCGTTGTCGGATGTTCCAACATGCCGTTCGGCTATTTCAACGCCTATGCCCATGCCGCGCAAAATAAAGAACTCGACCTGATCATTCACACCGGCGATTATCTCTACGAATATCCGATCGGCACCTATCCTTCCAAGGAGGAGGCGCTGGCGGGCCGGAAAATCGATCCCGCCCACGAGATGGTCCAGCTTGCCGATTACCGGCTGCGCTATGCCGCCTATCGCAGCGATCCCGACCTGCAGCGCATCCATCAGGTTTTGCCGATGATACCGTCATGGGATGACCATGAATTTGCCAATGACGCTTACAAGGATGGCGCGCAGAATCACGATCCGAGCGAAGGGGACTGGGAAGTGCGCAAACGCGTCGCCGAACGCGTCTACCGCGAATGGATGCCGGTTCGCGACATGGAATTCGGCAGCCCGCGCTGGCGCGAATATCAGATCGGTGATCTGGCGACGCTGTTCTTTACCGAGAGTCGGATTGGCGGGCGCGACAAGCCGGTGGACCTGGCCGAAGCGATCGAGGGGCAGAAAGATGTCGCCGCGGCGCTCAAGGCGTTTCGCGACGATGTCTGGCAGGACCCGGACCGCTCGATGCTGGGTGCGGTCCAGGAACAATGGTTCGCGAATGCCATGCGGAAATCCAGAGCCTCTGGTACGAAGTGGCAAGTCTGGTCGCAGCAATGCGTCATGGGCGAACTGGTGCTGCCGCAAGACGCCAAAAACTGGGTGCCGGAAGATGCGCCGCCGATCGCGCAGGCACGTGTCGCGGTGGGCGCACTGGCCGCCCAGATTGGACTGCCGATCAATTTCGACAGCTGGGACGGCTATCCGCAGGCCCGCGCCCGCTCGCTGGCCGCCGCGCAGCAAGCCGATGCCGACTTGATCGCCCTGTCGGGCGACAGTCACAATGCCTGGGCTTTTGAGCTGGGGACACAAGATGGCGCTGCCGGTGTGGAATTTGCCGGACATAGTGTCAGCTCGCCAGGCTTCGAAGCCTATACCAAAGGCGTGAATCCTGATCTGGTGGCCAAGGCTGTGGTTGGTACCAACGAGCAGCTGCAATGGGCCGACACCGAACATCGCGGCTATATGAGCGTGGCGCTCACCCCCGAAAAAGCGACTTCGACCTGGCATTTCCTCGATACGATCCGGAAGAAGTCCATCGCGCTGAGGGGAAGCCAAAGCCAGACGGTGCTCCGCGGGGCTCGCACGATAGCGTCATGAAGCCCGGACTGTCCGTTCTAGTAGGCGGGCCGTTCTAAAACCCCGGCCGTTCTAGTAGGCCGGATTGTGCCGGTTCAGAAAGGCCTCCAGCTTATCCAGCCAGTCCTTCTCGTTTTCGGAATCCGAAAAGCCGTGTCCTTCGCTTTCGTAAACAATATAATCTGCGTCTTTCCCGGCTTTCTCGAGTTCTGACCGGTAAAATTTGAACTGGCTGAAAGGGACGGTACTGTCTTTCTTTCCGTGGGCGAGCAGGATCGGGCGCTCCAGTTGCGCAACGAGCCGGGCAGGGGAAACCGTGTCGAGATCAAATTCCTCATCGCCCCTTATTTCCTCTTGCCATTCCCTTTTATACCGGCTTCTCAAAAAGCGACCGTCATAACTGAGCTGTTTGTCCCAGTCAGTAACCCCGGCGAAACTGGCGGCACAGCGATAGCGTTCGGGATTTCGCGTGACGCCCCATAGGGCCGCGTAACCGCCATAAGAGCCCCCGACGATGCAGACCCGGTTCGAATCAACAATGCCGCGGCCAACCAGCCAATCCATCCCGTCGTCGAGATCGTCCTGCATCGCGCGGCCGATTTCTCCCGAGCCTTTTTTGTAGAAAGCCTCCCCATAGCTGTCGGAACCCCGATAATTGGGTTGCAACACGGCATATCCGCGGTTGGCAAGAAACTGTGCTTCGGTGTTGTAATCCAGCGTGTCCCGAACGCCAAAAGGGCCACCGTGCGGGAGGATGACAAGCGGCAAATTCTCGGCGGGACGGTTTTTGGGCAGCGTGAGATAGGCCGGAATCGTGGTGCCGTCACGGGCATCATATTTCACATATTCCGTTCTGGACAGTTTCCCGGTGTCCAGCTTGTCGTTCAGGCTGGCAAACCACGCGAGTTTCTTGATCTCGGGTTCGTAGAGATAATAGCTGCCCGGATCGGTAGATGATGTCACATAGACGATCATGCGTTTCCCGTCGCGGCTTTTGGACTGGATCCACGCTTCCTGTCCCGGCAGGGCGGCATCCAGCTTCCGCTGATGTTCTGCAAGTTCGTCGTCAAACCATTTTACCCGGTCCCGGGAGTCGGTAAAATAGACCGATTCCAATGCGGTCCCGCTATCGTTGAGCTTGAACCCGGTAATGTCATTCTCGTCATGGCCAAATACCATTTCTCCGACTTCGCGAGTCAGATAGTTGAACTTGTAAAGCGCGAAGCGTCCTGTTTTCTCGTTGGACAGGATGTAACCTTCATCGGCCTCGGAAACGATATCTGTGATATCCAGCAGGGCTTCTTCCAGATCGTCCTTTTCCCTTATTTTCCCGATTTGTCTGAATTTCTCTCCCGCCGTCTTTCGATAGTAGATTTTCAAGGTGCCGCCAATCTGGCTCAGCCCCATTCTCACAACGCCACTATTGTCGGCAATCCAGGTCCAAATCTGTGATTGCCTGCGGACCACGCGCGTGGTTTCATTATTGGCGAGTTCGACACGATATACGGCGGGATAATCAAAAATGGACCGCTGCATGGAAAGCAGGATATATGTACCGGTGGGATCGACATAGAGGACATTGTCCCCGTCATATCCCTGCGTTTTCCGGCCCAGTGTAATGGAAACGCCGCTGCTCACATCCGTGACATACAGCCCCGTGTGCCTGCGCTGGCCACGCGACGTGTCGACGATGGCGGACACGCCGAACAATATCTTGTTGTTGCCCGCCCACCGATACCAGCGAAGATCCACATTTTCGGGAATGGTTATGCGTTTCTTGGCATCACCATATAATACCGCAACGGTGAGATAGGATTTGCCGCCCAGTTGCTGCCGGTATACGACGCGCTCGCCGTCAGGAGATATTTTTGGATTACCGAAATGGCCCGGTTTCGCGAAAATTTTTGTCTCGATAATATCGGCGGATTGGGGCTTATTATTCGCCTGGTCTACAGTGGCAGTATCGTCCCGAGCCTGGGCCGCTGTAGTAAAAAGGCTGAAAATTACGATTGCTCTGACCACCTTAACAATAGGCAATCCAGTTACACCCATTCTATTCATTCATCCCCCGCCCCGCAATATTCTCTGGATCTCTGGAATAATCACCGGGGGCGCAGAAATAAACCCGCAAACTGAAAGTCTTGATGGATAAACATTTCTTGGGAATCTGGGTGGGGAGGGAGGCTCCATTCCCGTGACGCGATTTTGTCTTTATCCAACGCCATGTCCGTTGCGCACAATTCCCACCGACTAGCACTCGACATTCGCGTGAAAATTACGCAAAGCGGGGGCCCTGTAATATTTAACGCAAGAAACGATCAATAATGTCCGAAGAGTTTTACCGCATCAAGCGACTGCCACCCTATGTGATTGCCGAAGTCAATAACATGCGGGCAGCGGCGCGAGCGGCCGGTGAGGATATTATCGATCTCGGCATGGGCAATCCCGACCTGCCGCCACCGCAGCATGTCATCGACAAGCTTTGCGAAGTGGCGCAAAAGCCGGACGCGCACGGCTATTCCGCATCCAAGGGAATTCCTGGTCTGCGCAAGGCACAGGCCAATTATTACGGCCGCCGTTTCGGCGTGGATCTGGATCCCGAAACGGAAGTCGTGGTGACGCTTGGCTCGAAAGAGGGACTGGCCAGTCTGGCTACCGCCATCACGGCACCGGGTGACTGTATCCTGGCACCGAATCCGAGCTATCCGATCCATACTTTCGGTTTCATCATCGCCGGTGCGACCATTCGCAGCGTACCGACCACGCCCGACGAACATTATTGGGAGTCGCTGGAACGGGCGATGGCTTTTACCGTCCCGCGTCCGACATTGCTGGTGGTCAACTATCCTTCCAATCCGACCGCGGAAGTCGTCGATCTCGCCTTCTACGAGCGGCTGGTGGCCTGGGCCAAGGAAAACAAGGTCTGGCTTCTCTCCGATCTGGCCTATTCCGAACTTTATTATGACGGCAATCCGACACCTTCAATATTACAGGTGCCGGGCGCGAAAGATGTCGCGGTGGAATTCACCTCGCTCAGCAAGACCTATTCGATGGCCGGTTGGCGAGTCGGCTTTGCGGTTGGTAACCAGACGCTGATCAGTGCGCTAAGCCGGGTAAAAAGCTATATCGACTATGGCAGTTTCACGCCGATCCAGGCGGCGGCTTGCGCGGCGCTCAATGGCCCGCAGGATCAGGTCGCGAAGAACCGCGAACTCTATCACAAGCGTCGCGACGTGCTGGTGGAAAGCTTTGGCCGGGCGGGCTGGGACGTTCCGCCCCCCGCGGCTTCGATGTTCGCATGGGCTCCGTTGCCACCGCAACTGGCCCATATGGGCAGCCTCGAATTTTCCAAGCAATTGCTGACCCAGGCCGGTGTCGCGGTCGCTCCGGGCGTCGGCTATGGCGAGGACGGCGAGGGCTTTGTCCGCATCGCCATGGTCGAGAACGAGCAACGCATCCGCCAGGCGGCACGCAATGTGAAGAAATATCTGCAGAAAATGGGTGTCAATACGCCGGGCCAGAACGAAGCGATTTGATGACGCGTGACGGAGGCTGAGATTTACAACAGGTGATATCCCCGTGATCGATCTTTATTTTGCGCCAACACCCAATGGCTGGAAGATTTCGGTCATGCTCGAGGAGGCCGGACTCGACTATAATCTCAAATGGGTGAATATCGGGGCAGGCGAGCAATTCGAACCGGATTTTCTCGCGATCAGTCCGAACAACCGGATTCCCGCGATCGTCGATCATGAACCGGTGGATGGCGGCGAACCTGTGAGTATTTTTGAAACCGGTGCGATCCTGCTTTATCTGGCGGACAAGGCGGCGCAGTTTCTGCCGCACGATCTGCGCGGACAGATTGCCGCGACGGAATGGCTGATGTGGCAAATGGGCGGGCTGGGGCCAATGATGGGGCAGCATGGTCATTTCAAGCTCTACGCGCCCGACCGGATCGAATATGCCACCGAACGCTATCGCAAGGAAGTGCTGCGCTTGTTTGGCGTGATGGACCGGCGTCTGGCGGATCATGACTTTCTGGCGGGTGAAGAGTATAGCATTGCCGACATGGCCTGCTTTCCGTGGGTGCAGACCTACAAGCGGCAGGAAATCGCGCTTGAGCATTTTCGCCATGTGAAGCGCTGGTACGAGACGCTCAAGCAGCGCGAAGGTCTGCGGCGCGGGATGGCGGTCGGCCGCGACAAAATCAATCGCAACCCACAGGATGACGCGCAGGCGCGCAGGACATTGTTCGGGTTGAAGGAATAGAGCGCGCGATGCGCGGAACAGGGTAAAGTTAAGGGAACCGGTATATGACCACAGTGGAATTCTATTTCGATCTCTCTTCCCCCTGGACGTGCCTTGCCTTCCACAACATCCAGCCGATCATCGAAGATAATGGCGCAGAAATCATCTGGAAGCCGTTTCTCGTTGGCGGCGTTTTCAATGCGGTCAATCAGGATGTCTATGCCGCGCGGGAAAACCCCGACAACCGCAAATTCGTCCACAGTTTTCGCGTGTTGAAGGACTGGGCCACGCTGGCCGGATTGCCGATGAATTTCCCGAGCGAGCATCATCCGGTCAAGTCGGTGCATGCGATGCGCCTGTGCTGCGCGCTGGAAGAGGACCAGGTCGCGCTGCACAAGTTCGCAACCGCTGCCTTCAACGCTTATTATGGTGATCAGCGCAATCTGGATGATCCGGACGTGCTGATCGCGATTGCCAATGAAGTCGGTCTCGACGGTGCCGCTCTTGCTGCGCAGATGCAGGAGCAGGCCATCAAGAACCGGCTGCGCGCCAATACCGAAGAAGCGATTGCTCGCGGAGCCTATGGCTCGCCAAGTATGTTCGTGCCATTCGGAAAGGGTGAAAGAATGTATTTTGGCAATGACCAGTTGCCGCTGGTTAACTGGGCGATTAAACAGGCGGCCGGATAGCAACGAATCTTCATTCCCCTTCGTGTCAAGCCCAGGCGAGGCACAGTGGGAATATCATATTTCTCGATGTCGCTCGCAGCGAACGGGGAAGAGCAAAGGATGAACAATGTCAGAGCGCGTCACCATCACCGTCAAGGATCATATCGCCGATGTCCGGTTCAACCGACCCGACAAGATGAACGCGCTCGACGCGGCACAGATTGAAGCCATCGTGGAAGCCGGCGAAAAGTTGACAGCGATGGAGGGTATTCGTGCCATCGTCCTGTCGGGTGAAGGCAGGGCTTTTTGCGCCGGTCTCGATATGGGCAATTTTGCTGCCTCGGCTGCTGCCGCTTCGGACGAGAAAGAAGGCGGTGAAAAATCACCCCTTTCCAGCACGCTGGCCGAGCGGACCTTTGGCAATGCCAATAAATATCAGCATATCGTGTTGCTCTGGCGCCGCCTGAAAGCTCCGGTCATCGCCGCGATCCACGGTCCATGTATCGGTGGGGGGCTGCAATTTGCCAGCGCTGCCGACATCCGTGTGGTTGCGCCGGATGCCAAAATGTCGATTATGGAAATGCGCTGGGGCCTGATCCCGGACATGGGCAGCTACACGACCTGGCGCAGCTTTGTGCGCGATGATATCCTGCGCGAGTTGACCTATACCAACCGCATCTTTACCGGCGAAGAAGGCAAGGAGCTGGGCTTCGTCACCCATCTGGCCGATGACCCGCATGCCAGGGCCATGGAAATCGCGGCCGAGATCGCCAGCAAGCATCCGCAGGCCGTGCAGATCGCAAAGGATCTGATCAACAAATTGCCGGACATGAACGAAGACGAGATTTTAATGATGGAATCGGTGGGCCAGGACAAGGTTGCCCGCACGCCGAACCAGATCGAAGCAGTGATGGCCTTCATGCAGAAACGGGAAGCGAATTTCGTCGACTGATTTGCTGACTGCCGACCAGCGCCGTTCGTCCTGAGTCTGTCTAAGCACCTTATTCTTGCGTGCCGCCAGTTTGGTTAGATCGTGGCTGGGGGGAGCTTTCCTAAAGCCGTCAGCCGGTGGTGCGCATTTTCTCCAGTTCATCGACCACCTCCTGCCGCAGCGGTCTGCCTTCGCCGTCGGTGCGGCAGACGATGACAGACTCGCAAGTGGCAATACACTGGCCATTCTGGAACATTGCCTGTGCGATGACATAGCTTGAACGGCCGATCTTGCTGACGCCCGAACTCACCTCCACGTCATCAGGATAATGGCCTTCACGAAGATAGTTGATCGCAACCGAGGCAACCATACTCCGCTCGTTTTTCGGTCGGTCCGCCCATGGCCGCAGGCTGCGGTTCAACCGCACCCGCGCATTCTCGAACATCGCCGCGAAGGCGACATTGTTGAGATGCCGGTTGGGATCAATATCCTGAAAGCGCGTTTGCATCACGACAGACACGGGATAATTTGCAGCGATCAGCTGCCAGGTTTTGGGGCGGGCCATATGGGTCTAGCTCATCTTTGCTACGAGGTCTTGCTGGAGCGTCTTGCAGACATAGATATAAAGACCGCCTGCGACGAAGAACAGGCCGACAATATAGATCATCGACCAGCGCAAACCTTCCGCGCTGGCCGTGAGGCAGGCATTGGTCTTGGCTGCGCCCAGTGCTGCAATCAGCTCTTCCGGTTTGCCTTTGCAAATCTGGCCGGTCAGCTCCGCGGCATATTGCGAGGCAGCGAGATCGGCATTCATCAGCAGGTCGCTGGCAATTCCCATGACGAGTGGACCGCAGCCGTAACCGATAAGGTTTACGATGAACAGGAACAGGGCGACGGCGGTGGCGCGCGACTGCGGGCTCGCGACGCCCTGGCAGATCGTATATTGCGCTCCGAGATAGCCATAATGAAGGACAGCGGCGAACAGCAAAGCCGTCAACGCGATGGCTACGCTATCCGTGGTCAAGCCGATCCAGTATAAGGGAACGCAAATGATCAGCATGATCCCCGGCAGCCATGCCACCACATTGGGATAGCGTCCGCTCATTTTCTCGGTCAGATAGCCGGTAATGAACGCGCCGAATGAAGCGGCCAGGCCGAGGGGGACCGCAATCTGCAGGGTCACTTCCGAAATGGACATTTCATGCGCGCGCTGAAAAAAAGCGACCTGGAAATTGCTGACGCCATAGCCGACAAAGGCGACCAGTGCGGCAGCGATCATATTGATCCAGAAGCTGCGTTTGCCGGAAACTTCCCTGATTGTCTCCGTGATACCCATTTTCTCGGGTTTGGTCGCGGTTGGCGGATCAGCATAGCCGCGTGGCGGTTCCTCGACTGTAAACAGGAAAATCAGACCGAAAATGACCCCAGGGACGCCCAGAGCGAGAAAAGCCTCGCGCCAGGAAAATAATTCGGTGATCGGACCGCCAAAAGCATTGGCCAGCACGCCCCCCAAGGTAATGCCCATTGTGTAGATCGCGATAGCCCGTGCGCGGCTGCGCGGTGGAAAATAGTCTGAAATAATCGAATTGGCGGCGGGTGTCAGGCCAGCTTCCCCGATGCCGACGCCGATACGGAAAACAAGTAACGCGATGAAACTGCCGGCAATCCCGCATAATGCGGTCATCAGTGACCAGAGGATCACGCTGGCGGCGATAATCTTGACGCGGTTCATTCGCTCGGCAAGCCGGGCGATCGGAATGCCCATTACGGTATACATCAGGGCGAAGCCGAAGCCGGACAACAGGCCAAACTGCCAGTCCTGCAACCTGAATTCTTCGATGATCGGCTGGGCGACGACACCGATCAATATGCGATCGATGAAATTCAGGGTGTAGAGGAGCATCAGCGAGATGATCACGTAGTTGCGATATCCGTCCGATCGATATGCCAGTCCCGTATTGGTCAGGGGCGCTGCAGCCTGCGTAGCGTTCATGCTCTCTCCATCTTTTTCTTTGGTAGATGGCCTGAAGCTGCAGGCAAGTCCAGCATACTTTGCGTTCCAGAGCCGTTTCACCGGCTGGGAAATGTCTCGGCGGTCCGGCTGTCGTTCAGCTTGCCAATAATATTTCAAAATTTTCGAACTATCTGGTAATGGTCGTGCAGAATACCATGGAGCTAATTGAAAAATTAGGGGGCCTCAATGGCAATAGGGCGGTTAATTCCGATCTTGTTTGAACAGGATCGACCAGGCTTTCCTTTCTGTTCGTCATCTTTCATATTTTTCTGCTGTCGATTCGACCGGCTTTCCTTGCAATGCCGGTAAGCAATATTGACCAGCTGAATGACGGACAGCGCGATTGCTTGCGGCTTGTGCTGGCGCATCTCAATTCGAAGGAAATTGCACGCGAACTTGGTGTGTCCCCGCACACGGTGGATCAGCGGTTGCGCACGGCTATCCGCATTTTGAACGTCCAGTCGCGTTTCGAAGCGGCGCGAAAATTCGCCGCCGAAGATCAGCAAAAAACGTATCAACCATTGATATATCAAACGTCGCGGGTTGAGCCTGTCCCTGAAACAAGGGAACAGGAGCCGTCATCCGGGAGAACCAGCGAAAGACTAGCCGGCAAAACGGATGATCGAGCGAATGCGGTTCGTGGCAGGGCTGCTGCGGCTTTGGGTCAGGCGGAAGTTGCACGACGGCCGCTGCCCTTTCCACGCTTTCGCGGCGAGAAAAACCGTCTTGCTGCTGTAGAGCGTTTGGGATGGATATTGGCCATTGCGATCGGGTCTGCCTTGTCTTTCGGCGGCTTGGTTGCGGGACTGGAAGCGCTTTCCCGACTGAAGGGTTAAGCAACACGCCCTTCCGGCTTCGTCATTCGCCCGTTGACGATTCCATGCGTGAGTTCGCGTGGATTCCCAGCCTAAGGAAAGGAACGAAGGTGCTTAAACAACGACGAGACGCAGCCGAGAATCTGGCGAAACGGCTATTTGCGGCGGAACAGGCCATCGACGATGCTATATGTAGAGTGTCAGATCTGGCCGGATATATGCCCGTTGCGCGGGCGAACGCCAAACTCTCGGCTGTAGTCGGGCAGAAGGCGATTGATCAGGCGGCAGCAACGCTGACTGCATTGGTTGCGGCCAGGGGATGTCTGGTTTCGACGCACAACCATCTCGCAGAAACCCGTGATCAGATTGGATTGCAGGCGATGGCGATGGGGAGTACCGGAGTAAAGCCGTCCGAAATGGCTCAGACCTTGGATGAGAATATCGTAAATATGGCTGATCATGCTGCCTAGATGGTCAAAACGATGCTGGTCCGGTTTCACGATGCAGCGCGTCCAAAGTTAGAAACGACGCAGTGATCTTTCACACCATCTGGGGCTATCTCTATTATATTTTTTTGTTCGCTTGTTGCGGATATGCAATTTTGCGGGGCGCACGTTGGGAATATTGCGGAGCGACGATTATGATATTGGGATCACTATCGACCTTGGCGGTTGCACGTTCGTTCGGAACATCGTGGGCAACATTGGAAGTAGGAATATTTGCAATTGATATCGTTGCTTTTTTTGCGTTGATTTGGCTGTCGCTTAAATCCAATCGGTTCTGGCCGATGTGGGCCACGGCTTTTCATTTGCTAGCCTTAACTACGCATATGACAACGATCGTGGCACCGCAGATAACCGCTTGGGCGCTAGGTACGGGAGCAGTCTTCTGGGCCTATCCGATGTTGCTGGCGCTGGCGATCGGGGCCAGGGAAAATCAACTGGCACCGTCGCAGCAGCAACTGGAGTCCGGCTAGCGTCTGCACGCAGCAAACCGTTTGTTCTTTGTTCATCCCAGAAAACCACTCGCAGAGGCACAGCTTTTGCGAACAGCCGGAGAATGTCCATGGCAGGCGACCAATATTTGCCGTTTCTCGACTTTCTGCAGAAGGAACTGCTGCTGTTTGCCAGCCTGTCTTTCCTGATCGGTTCCGTCGACGATCTGATGTTCGACGGTTTGTGGCTTTTTCATCGCATGAAACGGCGGCTTTTCGTCTACTCACGCTACGAACGGGTGACGGTGGAAAAGCTTGCGGACCCTTCACCCGGATGCCGGATGGCGATATTCGTGCCGGCCTGGCAGGAGGCGGCGGTGATCGGGGCAATGCTGCGGCGCTGTTTGCAGCAATGGGCCGGCAATGAATATCGAATATACGTGGGCTGCTATCCCAATGATAGCGACACGGTTGCGGCGGTGGCTGCCGCTGCCGCGGGCGATAGCAAGATCAGGCTGGTCATGTGTCAGCATGACGGCCCGACCACCAAGGCAGATTGTCTCAACCATCTCTGGGACGCCCTCTGTCGCGACGAGATCGAGGAAAACAGAAATTATGCCGCGATCATATTGCACGATGCGGAAGATATCGTGCATCCTGAAGCATTGCGGCTTTTCAGACATCTGATTGGACGCGCTGCATTGGTCCAGTTGCCGGTCATCCCCCGACGGGCAAAAGGATCGCGCTGGGTCGCCGGCCATTATGGCGATGAGTTTGCCGAATTGCACGGCAAGCAAATGGTGCTGCGGGAAGCGCTCGGCGCGTCCATACCTTCTGCTGGTGTCGGCTGTGCTTTCGCCAGAGAAAGCCTGCAGAAACTGGCGGCCAGAACCCGCGGAAAGCCCTTTGATGCGCGGAGCCTGACCGAAGATTATGAATTGGGACTTCATCTGACGGGCGGAGAATCGCGCGGCATTTTTGCCCGGTTGCGGGATCGGAACGGACAGCTGGTCGCCACGCAGGAGTTTTTTCCTGATAAACTGGAAGACGCCATACGGCAGAAAAGTCGCTGGATGGCAGGCATTTCCCTGTCCGGATGGGATCGTCTGGGCTGGAAGAATAGCTGGCGGGAAAACTGGATGCGTCTGCGTGATCGCAAGGCCAGTTTCGCGGCCATTATCGTCGCTATTGCCTATGTGGCCGTCATATTGATGGGAATATTGGCGTTCGCTGATCTGATCGGCATGTATCGCCCCCGGCCCGTTTCCGGTTTCCTGGAAATATTGCTCATTCTCAATCTGGGTTTTCTGCTGTGGCGGCTGGCGATGAAATTCTATTTTGTCTTTTCCTTATACGGTCTGCGCGAAGCCTTTTTGTCGATTCCCCGGACAGTGGTGGCCAATCTGATCAATATCATGGCCGTTTGGCGCGCGCTCAGCCAATATATCGGTCAGCTGACCGGTCAGCCCGCCCGGTGGGAAAAGACCAGCCATTTTTATCCCGATGCGAAGGATGTTCAGCAACTCCGACCGCAGGCCAGCACAGGCGGTAGAGGCTGATCCGTTGTTGACGACAACAGCAGGTGCGCCACTGCGTGCAATGGTCACTCTGGCCGCGATCTGGATAGTGGTGCGTGTGATCTCCTGGCATGGAACGGCGAATATCGTTTCAAACCCACCACAGCCAGTTTCGACAAGCGCTGCCTATCGGGCCGGAGACAGCAATCGGCTCTCCTTTTCTAACCGATCATTGGCCGTCCCGATTGAAATCCGCCGTGAACAGGCAAATACGTCCGATCATCATTCATCCAATATGACAGGAGAAGGCGCGCTAAAAGTACCGGTGGAAGATAGGAAAACCGCCCATGTGCCGGACCGTCCATCTTGGCGATGGCAGGATTCTGAAGAAGCCAGCAGTTTTCTTCTGCAGACTTTATCCAATTCGACCGGTTCGACTGCACCGGTAGGTGCCGGTGCCCGCCAGCCTTTTCCGGTTCCACCCACTCGTCACGCGCGCAACCGGTTCTCTGCCTATTTTTGGATATTTGCACGGCATGATCCCGGTCCGGATCGGGGGGTGCAGGGCAACGGGCGGCAATTGATCTCCAACGGGCAATATGGCGGTAGTCAGGCTGGCGCTATATTGTCCTATCAACTGCTGGACAGGCGGGCACCGGATATATCCCTATATGGCCGCGTTTCGACAGCGCTGGATCCCTGGAGCCAAGAGGAGGTTGCTCTGGGGGCCCGCATCCAGCCGGTTCGGACCTTTCCCGTCGCCTTGCACGCGGAGCAGCGTTTTGATGCCGCGAGGGGACGGGAATCGGGAACCGCTTTCTTTGTAACCGGTGGCACCGGTCCAGAGCCGATTGCAGAACGTTGGACGCTCGAGACCTATGCACAGGCCGGCTATGTGCTTGGTCCGAATGAGACCTATTTCTTTGACGGCGCAGCAACTGTACAGCGACCGATAGCGGGGCTAGGCTCAGCAAGAATATCCGTGGGGCCGGGCGCCTGGGCTGGCGGTCAACGCAATATCCGCCGCGTCGATGTCGGACCGCGGATCGATGTGACCGTCCCCGTCATCGGGCATTCGGCGCGGATTGCCCTTGACTGGCGAATCCGCGTTGGCGGCAATGCGCGGCCTGGAAACGGAGCAGCGCTAACCGTTTCGACAGGCTTCTGAACAAGCGTATTTCCGGTCCTGTCGGCGGATCGGATCGATTTCCTGCCCGCGAGGCAGCAACGCCCTTTATCCCGACAGCAAAAGAGATTAGTCCAACATCTATATGGACATATATCTGCCAATCGCCAATCTATCGGTAAATGCGTTCGTCATCGTCCTTCTCGGCGGACTGGTTGGTATTTTGTCCGGAATGTTCGGTGTGGGCGGCGGGTTTCTTACCACGCCGCTGCTGATTTTTTACGGAATACCGCCAACCGTGGCCGCTGCATCGGCCTCCACTCAGGTCACGGGGGCCAGCATTTCCGGTGTCGCCGCCCATATGCGCCGCAAAGGCGTCGATTTTCGTATGGGTGCGATACTGGTGGTCGGTGGCATCGTCGGTACAATCGTTGGCACCGGGCTGTTCCAGATCCTCCAGACCTGGGGCCAGATTGATACCGTAATCAATGTTCTCTATGTCCTGATGCTGTCCAGCATTGGTGGGCTGATGTTCAAGGAATCCCTGCAGAGCGTCCGCGCGCTGCGCGCCGGCAAGCCGATGCCCGCCCGTAAGCGACGCCATCATCCGCTGGTTGCCAATCTGCCTTTCCGATGGCGCTTCTACCGGTCCGGTCTGTATATATCGCCTATCGCGCCGTTCGTGCTTGGTCTGCTTACCGGCATTCTGACGATGTTATTGGGTGTCGGTGGCGGTTTCATCATGGTACCGGCGATGCTCTACCTGCTGGGTATGGGCGCGCAGGTGGTGGTGGGAACCTCGCTTTTCCAGATATTATTTGTCACTATCGCGTCGACGATGATGCACAGCATGACCACGCGGGCGGTCGATATTGTTCTGGCCTCCCTGCTGCTGCTTGGCAGCGTGACCGGTGCGCAGCTTGGCGCAAAGTTCGCGCAACGGATGCGACCGGAATATCTGCGGTTGGCGTTGGCATCCATGGTGCTGCTGGTTGCGATACGCATGGCTCTCGGCTTGGGGTTCCAGCCGGATGAAATTTATACGGTGCAATTGCTGTGAAGCGGGAGCCTCGCCTTCTTGGTCGCTTGCTGGCAATGTTCGGTATTGCCATGCTGACAATTGCCGCAACGCCGGTCCTGGTTCCCGAAGTCTCGCAGGACCGGATCAGTATCAAGGGCGATTTCAATGGTGCGCAGCTACTGCTTTTTGGTGCCATCACCTATCCCCCGGGCACCCGCAATACCGATCAGGCCGATATCGTGGTGGTGCTCAAGGGACCGGTCAAATCTATTGTCGTGCGCGAAAAGCAGCAGATCGCCGGAATCTGGGTTAACGCGGCGAGCAGCGAGTTTCGGTCGGCTCCCGGTTTCTACGCGATTGCATCCTCCAAGCCGATCGACGAAATTGTCGACGGCAAGACCGCTGATATTTACGAACTGGGACTGCACCATTTGCAGCTTTCTCCGGCCGGGGCGATTGACAGTCGTGAACTGGATCGTTTTGTTGACGGCCTGGTTGATCTGAACGCGCGGGGAAATTTGTTCAAGAATCTGCCGAATAGCGTGAAGATCACCGATAGCGTACTCTATCAGGCGCGGATCAACCTGCCGGCCAGCGTACCGGTTGGAGATTATACCGCAGAAACCTTTCTTGTTATCGATGGTCGGGTGGAGGCTGCCGAAGTAAAAGAAATCACCATTGAAAAGACCGGAATGGGCCGCTTCATCACCAATCTTGCCCAGAATTACGGCTTTCTCTATGGGTTGATCGCGGTACTTATTTCAGTTTTTCTCGGCTGGTCTGCGGGTTATCTGTTCCGCAAGATGTAATGCTTGCCGGACCGCTTATACCTTTGGCCTGTCTTTCTGTTGCCCGAGTAAATCTTCCTTAACCATGTTCGACTAGTTCGGTGTCCTGACCAGTAAAACAGGAAAATAACCGATGTCCGATATGGGTTCTCATAATTTCCCCGCCGCCACGCCTCTCGCGGAGGCCGAAATTGCAACGCTGGAGGAGGAGAACCAGGGGGCCCCTTCGCAGCGTAGTGAAGGCTATAAAATCGGCGAGGTGATCGAAATTGCCGGCTCCGGATCAAAAATCCTTATGGATACCGCAGTGCTTGCGCAACTTCAGGACCATGTGGACCCGACCATCAAAACCGCGGGGCAGGTTGGTAGCCAGGTTAAGATACGCGTTGGCCAAACCTGGTTGCTAGCCAATATCCGGACCCAGCGCCTTTTCGAAGGCCAGTCCGGACTGGTGATCGCCGAGATCGATTTTCTCGGCGAAGGTGACGAAGAAAAACTGACCGGCCAGATCTACAATTTCCGCCGCGGTGTCACCCGCTATCCGACACCAGCTTCAGAGGTCTTTGCCGTCACGACGGCCGACCTCAAACAGATATATGCCTCCGACGGTCGCGCCAACGTCGAGGTAGGTACCGTCTATCCGACCGATGATATCCGCGGTGCGCTTTATGTCGACGCCATGCTCGGCAAGCATTTTGCGCTTCTAGGATCGACCGGTACCGGTAAGTCGACAGCGGCAGCTCTGATCCTTCACAAAATATGCGATCTTGCACCCGAAGGCCATATTCTGATGATTGACCCGCACGGTGAATATTCAGCCGCCTTCAAGGGTAACGGTAAATTATTCGATGTGAACAATCTCAATCTGCCCTACTGGTTGATGAACTTCCGCGAGCATTGTGAAGTATTTGTCCAGTCCAAGGGCGATGCCAAGCAGATGGACTGTGATATTCTGGCCAAATGTCTGCTGGCGGCAAAAGCCAAGAGTCAAGGAGCAACCGGCGGCACCAAGCTGACGGTGGACTCACCGGTCCCCTATCTGCTGTCCGATCTGACAACGATCCTGCAGAATGAAATGGGCAAGCTCGACAAGGCGACAAACAGTGCGCCTTACCAGCGACTGAAATCGAAAATCGATGAAATCAAGGCCGATCCGCGCTATAGTTTCATGTTTTCCGGCATGCTCGTCGGGGACACTATGGCGGCGTTTCTTTCCAAGATTTTTAGACTGCCATCCGAAGGCAAGCCAATATCGATCATCGATGTTTCGGCGATGCCGTCCGAAATCACACCGACCGTGGTTTCCGTGCTCAGCCGGCTGGTATTCGACTATGCAATATGGGCGCGCAACGAGCCCCAACGACCAATGCTCCTCGTTTGCGAAGAAGCGCATCGCTACATTCCCAATGACGATGTTTCCGAGGAAAGCAGCGTTCGCGATATCCTCAGCCGGATTGCCAAGGAAGGCCGTAAATATGGCGTGTCTCTGGGGCTGATCACACAGCGCCCGTCGGATCTCGCCGAAGGGGTGCTCTCGCAATGCGGTACGATCCTGTCGATGCGTCTGAATAACGATCGTGACCAGGCTTTCGTGAAAGCCGCGATGCCCGAGGGCGCGCGCGGTTTTCTCGATTCCATCCCCGCCTTGCGCAATCGCGAAGTCATCTGCTGTGGCGAAGGTGTCGCGATTCCGATCCGCGTTTCGCTGGATACGCTTGCCGAGGAACGTCGCCCTGCTTCGGAAGACCCGATATTCTCCGATCTCTGGCGCGAACATGGCGGCGAGGAAGAGATTGTCCAGCGTGTGATCAAGCGCTGGAGAGCTCAGGGCCGCTAACCGGCACCGGAGCGTTTGTCCATTCTCCTCGGTTGTTGATCGATAGCGACTTTCAAATCTCCAAGCATCGATTACGTCTGTAGTCAACGGACCAGGCATTGGGCTTGGCTGACTGATATGGAGAATCCGATGGTCGAGAAACGTTATTTCCCGTTGCTTGCGGGACTGGGGCTGGTTGCGGCGTCGCTAGTGCCGACTATGGTGGTGCATGCACAAGATACGGATCATCAGCAAGAAAAGGAAGGGAGCGAAACGCTCGCTCGGGTAATCAAGGCGCAGGTCGAGGCCGGTATGGCTGAAGGCGCCGTCGGCATGGAAAAAGGCGCAGAAGAAATGCTGCGGGGAGCCGAGAAGATGGAAGCCTATGCGGATCGGCTGGAGAGCGATGCGGAGTTTCGTGAACGTGAAGTGGCCAGTCAAAATGGTCGCGGACATACGCATTTCACAGCATCGCAATTGCTGAACGGTGCACCAGAAATACGCCGGGCCGCCGAAAAAATGCGCGCGGGTGCCGAACGTATGCGGATTGCGGCAGAAAAGATGCGTCGTGGCAAATCTAGCTAGACGCTATTCCGGATACTGAACCCGGGCTTTTTCGCAATCCGGGCAAACACTGGACGATTGGTCCCTGCATGAGCAGGACCAATCACCCCAACCGGTCGATAGCGGCCTGCAATCGTTCGGATTCTGCCTCTTTCTCGGCCAGATCGGCGCGCGCTTTTTCTACTGCTTCTGGCTTGGCTTTCTCCACGAAATTTGGATTGCCCAATCGTCCGCTCAGGGATTTGGCTTCTTTTTGAGCGGTTTCCAAAGCCTTGTTCAGTCGACCCTTCTCCGCGTCAATGTCAATCGCACCGGCGAGTGGCAATATGTAGGTCGCGTTGTCGACAATGATCTGAGCCGAGGGACCTTCCGGGGCAGGGTCAAAGGAAACAGCCTCGAGACGTCCAACCCGGTCAAGCGCGGAATGCTGGCGCGCCACCTTGGCCTGCAGACTGTCGTCTCCATCGCGGACATGGGCGGTCATTTTGGTCCCTGGGGTGATGTTAAGCTCGACCTTGGTAGAACGTACTTCGGAAATCAGCTTGATCAGCCAGTCCACTTCTGCCTTGGCATCCGCATCGACGGCAGCTTTCGGCGCCGGCCATTTTGCAATGATCAGATCATATTCCCTGTCGCCCATTGCGTGCCAAAGTTCTTCGGTAATGAACGGCATGAACGGGTGGAGCATGACGATGATCTGGTCGAGCACCCAGCCGGCCACCATCCGGGTTTCGTCGGCAGCGCTGGCATCTTCACCCTGCAGAACCGGCTTGATCAGTTCGAGATACCAGTCGCAGAACCGGTCCCAGGTGAAGTGGTAGATGGTGTTGGCCGCCGCATCGAAACGCAGGTCGGTCAGCGCCTTGTCGAGCGCCTGTTGCGTCTCGACCACTTCGCTGATGATCCAGCGGTTGACGGGCAGGGCGGCTTCCGGGGCAGCAAGCGTCTTGCTCGCGCCGATCCCTTTGGCCTCGCAGAAGCGCGAGGCATTCCACAATTTGGTCGCGAAATTGCGATAGCCCTCGACCCTTTTGTCATCCATCTTGATGTCACGGCCCTGGCTTTCCATGGCCGCCATGAAGAAACGCAATGCGTCGGCGCCATATTGGTCAATCAGGCCGAGCGGATCGACGACATTGCCCTTGGACTTGGACATTTTGGAGCCATCTTCGGCTCGGACCAGCCCGTGCAGATAGAGCCGCTTCCACGGCACTTCCTTCATGAACTGGATGCCCTGCATCGCCATCCGCGCATCCCAGAAGAACAGGATGTCAAAGCCGGAAATCAGCAGGTCATTGGGGTAATGGCGTTCGAGGTCTTTGGTCTGTTCCGGCCAGCCAAGCGTGCCAAAGGGCCAGAGAGCGGAAGAGAACCATGTGTCGAGAACATCGGGGTCGCGAGCGAGCGTGACGTCCGGGCCTGCCTGCGATTGTGCCTCCTCTTCGCTCATCGCGACATAGATTTTGCCATTTTCGTCAAACCATGCCGGAATCTGATGCCCCCACCATAATTGCCGCGAGACGCACCAGGGCTGGATATTTTCCATCCAGTTGAAATAGGTCTTTTCCCAACTTTTCGGCACGATTTCGATATCGCCATCGCGCACGGCCTTGATCGCCGGCTGGGCCAGCGTTTCCGCATCGACATACCATTGGTCGGTCAGCCATGGCTCGATCACCACGCCGCCGCGGTCCCCGAAAGGTGTCGCGATGGTGCGCGGTTCGGCGTCATGTTCGACTGGTTCGCCGTCCTTGTTTTTCGAAACATGCGGGATCAGGAAGCCCTGTTCCTTCAGCTGCTGCACGACCAGTTCGCGGGCGCCGTCGACGCCGTCTTTGCGGAACCGATGCAGCCCGATATATTCGTCCGGCACCAGTCCGTCGGCGGTCTGGCAGACATTGGCTTCGCCATCGAGCATATTGAGCATCTCGCTGGCGGCAAAGCCCGCCCGCTTGCCAACCTCGAAATCGTTGAAGTCATGGCCCGGCGTTATTTTCACCGCGCCCGAACCCAGTTCCGGATCGGCATGTTCGTCGGCAACGATTCTGAAACGGCGCCCGGTGATCGGCTGCTCGATTTCCTTGCCGATCACGCTCTTGTAGCGCTCGTCCGATGGATGCACCGCAACCGCCATATCGGCGAGCATCGTTTCCGGCCGGGTCGTCGCGACCTCGATATAATCCTGCCCGTTGTCCAGCGTGACGCCATCGGCCAACGGATATTTGAAATGCCAGAAGCTGCCTTTGGTATCGACTGTTTCGACTTCCAGATCGGAAATCGCGGTCTTCAGCGCCGGGTCCCAGTTGACCAGGCGCTTGTCGCGATAGATCAGGCCGTCATTATAAAGATTGACAAAGACCTTGAGCACAGCCTCGTTCATGCCCTCGTCCATGGTGAAACGCTCGTTGGACCAGTCCATCGAACAGCCTAGCCGGCGCAGCTGCTTGGTGATCGCGCCGCCGCTTTCCTCTTTCCACTCCCAGACTTTCTCGACAAATTCCTCGCGGGTGAAGTCGGTGCGTTTCTGCTGGCGTTCGTTCATCTGGCGCTCGACCACCATCTGGGTGGCGATGCCGGCGTGATCCATGCCGACGACCCAGAGCGCATCCTTGCCCTTCAACCGCTCGTGCCGGATGATGATGTCCTGCAGCGTATTGTCCAGCGCATGACCGATATGCAGTGACCCGGTGACATTCGGGGGCGGGTTCACAATCGTAAACGGTTCGCGATCATCGCGTTCCGGGCGGAACAGGCCCTTGTTTTCCCAATGTTCATACCAGCGGGCTTCGATGGCGGCGGGGTCGAAATTTTTGTCTAAGGTCATGGCTGGGTCTTTGGCATTGCTTTTGGCGGGAGACAACAGTGTTGTGATCCGCACTTGATGCGGAGGCCTAAAAAGGGACGTGCGATCTTGGCCTCCTGGAACTCCGCATCAGGTGCGAAGCACCGGGGCCGGCACTCAACCCTTCAAAATCGCATCAATCTCGGCATTAGCCTTGGCGCGCAATTGCCGTTTGCAGGCCTTGAATCCTGGCTGAGCCGCCAGTTCCCGTGCGGTGGCAACGGCCTGTTCGAGCAGTTGCCCGGGGCTTGCCAGCTCGTCAGCCAGCCCAGCGCTAAGGGCTTCGACAGGGTTTAGCAAATGCGAAGACAGAGCCAGCCGGCGCCGCCAGACAGGATCCAGCCAGTGATCCAGTATCGCCTGCGGAACGGACGGAAAGGGCAGGCCGGCCTTTGCCTCCGGCAGGCCGATTTTATAATCGCCCTGTGCCGCGACAATCCAGTCCGCTGCCAGCGCCATGATCCCGCCCGCGCCGATCGTGTTGCCGTTGAGAGCCACCACGAAAGCGCAGGGCAGGCGATGAAGTGAGGCCGCAAAAGCATCAATGGCGGCAGCGGCCTGTTTCTGGCCAGTCTTGTCCAGCGCCGCCGCGATTTTGGTGTCCATTCCGCAAGTAAAATGCTCGCCCGCCCCGGTCAGGACAACGCCATGTGGGGGAGGGTTGTCGGCCAGTGCCTGAAAGGCCGCAATGCCTTCTTCCAGCAGTGCCGGGTGGAGCGTGTTGCGTTCGCCGTTGGTCAGCGTGACAATCGTGGTGCCGTCACGGTCCTCCGTGGGGAAAAAGCTCATTGGCCTTCGCTGTCCTGCCCATCGGTAGCGGTCCATTTGTCCATCCAGTCAAACACCGTCCGGTACCATTGCACGCTGTTCTTGCCCTTGAGCACCCAGTGGTTCTCATCGGGGTAGATCAGTAATTTGGAAGGGATTTCCATTTCCTGGGCAACGGTGAACGGCATGATGCTCTGGGTGTAGGGAATGCGGAAATCCTTCTCCCCATGGATGAACAGCGTCGGTGTTTTCCAGTTTCCGATGTGGTTCACCGGATTCCATTTTTCCGGATTGGGGCGTGTCCACCAGTTGCCACCGTGTTCCCATTGGTCAAACCACAATTCTTCGGTGCTTAACGCCATCGAGCGCAGGTCAAATACACCCGCGTGGTTGATCAGGCAGTCAAACCGGTCAGGCCAGTTGCCCGCGATCCAGTTCATCATATAACCGCCGTAAGAGCCGCCGAGTGCGCAAGCGCGATCGCCATTGATTTGCGGATCGGTCTCGAGAGCGGCGGCATAACCCAGTTTCAGGTCTTCCAGCGGCTTGCCGCCCCAGTCCTGATTGATGCTGTCGGTAAATTCCTGTCCGTAGCCAACTGAACCATGGAAATCGATGGTGACTGCGGCATATCCCTGCGCAGCCATCACCTTGGGGTTCCAGCGTGTGGACCAGCTGTTGCCGAAACTGCCCTGTGGCCCGCCATGGACCAGAAAGGCCATCGGCAGTTTGCCGGGCACGCCTTCCGGCTTGATGATCTGTCCCCAGACGGTGTCACCATTGGCACCAGCGAAACTGAACCGCTCGATTTCTACCTTATCTATCTCGGCCAGCTCGGCGCCATTGATATTGGTCAGCTGCCTGACACTACCATCCGCTGCGCGCCGATACAGGTCTGTCGGTGCTTGCAGGCTGTTCATCGTGTAAAGCAACGAACCATCCTGCAGGGGAATTGTTGTGCCAACATTGCCGCTTCCAGTCAGGCGGGTAACCTTGCCGGTCGCGACCTCCACTGCAAAGGCGGGGTGATCGAGCACATCCTGTGCGGTTACGACGAGATATTTGTCGTCGGGCGTCCAGGTGATCGAGCCGACCGAACGGTCCCAATTCTCGGTCAAGGCAATCGCATCGCTTTCATCGCTGCCTTGCTTGCGCAATTTTACGACAAGCCTGTCTGACTCATAGCCGGGCCGTTCCATTGCCGCCCAAGCGAGCCATTCCCCGTCCGAAGAAAATGCGGGAAGCGTATCGGTGGCTTCGTTGCCATCGGTATAGTTGACGGTTCCCGAGCCATTGGTCTTGGCGCCATAAATATCGATATTCGTCGACTTCGGTTCATTGCGGTCCGCGATCCTGAGCGCGAAGAACACGCCGTCTTCTCCTGGCACCCAGGCAATTTCCTCGCCGCCGCCAAAGGGTTTGGAGGGGCTGTCGCCGACCAGATCACCATCCAGCGCCGCGCCGTCACCAGTGACTTTCCCGTTTTTCAGGTCAAAGGCGAATATCCGGCTGTAATTGCCCGGTGTTTCCCAGCTGGACCAGTGGCGGATGAAAAGTTCGTCATATTCGCGGCCTGTTCCGGGGCCAAGTTCGGCCCGGTTTCCGTCTTTTTCGCATCCGAAGGTGGGGCAGTCTTTGGCAATATCACCCCAAAGCACAATTTTTTCGCCGGTTGGTGACAGCTTGAAGCCAGCGATGTCGGCTTTCAGGTCGCTCGCCTGGACCGGATTGCCCACTTGCTCGCCTGCTGTGATACGCGCATGCCAGAGCTGTTCCGAACCGCTGGCGTCGCTAAGATAATAAAGGCGGCCGTCGGGGGCGAAAGCCGGGCTATGTTCGCTTTTGCCGGCGGTGTCGGCAATTGGTACGGGAACAGCATTGTCAGTCTCAATGTCCAACAGATAAAGCGCGCTGGATCGTTCGTAACTGTCCGCATCGGTTTCGGTGACGTCAAAGACGGCCCATTTCTCATCGGGAGAAACCGAAACCGATCCCATGCGTTTTAAAGTCGCAAGATCTTGCGCTGTCATTGGTCTTGCCCCAGCCATCGCAGGGGCCATCATGCCGGTTGCGAGCAGGGCGGCGGTGAATGTTTGGAAAAATTTGGTCATGAGCAACAGTTTAGCACGGCTGCTCGACAAGGCAATTGCGATTAGATCGGCGTGCCTATTTCTCGCTCAGTCGCTGGATTTCGCGTGCCACCAGCTCTTCAACCAGATCGGGCAAATTGGCATCCAGCCATTGCTTGATCATCGGCCGCATCAGGTCACGGGTCAGCTCTTCCAGCGATGTGCTGCCAGCGGGTAGCGCTGCCGGTTTGCGTTCCATGGCTTCCTTCTCCACCAGCGCCGAAAGCGACTGGCGCATGCTGTCCAGCTTGTTGTCGTCGATCAAGCGTTCTTCCTTGCGGCGGTCGCCGAAGACGCCGCTCGCGGATGAACTATGATGGCCCGGCAATTCGTCGGTCAGCTCCAGTATTTCTTCATTGCGATCGGCCGGAGTGATGTCGGGGACGGCCTGCAGCGCCGGTTTTGTTGCCGTTTTGCGATGCGGCTGGGGGGTGTCCGCGTCGATCGCCTTGTCCTCAGCGATGATGCGTTTGATCGACGAGAGAATTTCCTCCATCGACGATTCCCTGTTCTGTTCGGCCATTTGCGAAACCCCCAAGCTTATACTGTGTTGCCGCTACTATCGGCGCCATGCATCTATTGGCGCTTCGGTGTCTCGGGCAATGGTTCTATCTCCGCTTTTTGCGCCTGCGTGTCAACGGTCCTGGTCGCCTGCGGTTCGGGATTGGGGTCACTCTGGAAGTCGTAGAACATATCGTCGACCCGGTCATAATTGACATCGGGATCATAAAGTGGTCCGCCTTCCAGTCCCAGATCGCGCGCTTCTGCGCGGCCCATTGCGGCGAGCAGGGAGAATCCCGCGACATAGCTGTTGCGGCGGGCAGTCACCAGCTGGACCTGCGCGTTGAGCAGTTCCTGCTCGGCGTTCAATATATCCAATATGGTCCGGTTGCCGACGGAATTTTCCGCACGCACGCCTTCCAGTGAGAGGCTTGCTGCCGCCACGGCCCGCTCGGAAGACTGGATCACCCGCTCTGCCGCGCGCCAGCTGGAATAGGCCGCACGGGTTTGCGAAATGACATCGCGCTCAATGGCGATCAGCTGTTCGTAGGCCTGACCGGAGAGCGCTTGTGCCCGACGAATCTGGGCGGCCGGCCGGCCGCCTTGATAAATCGGTACGCTGGCACGAACTCCCACCTCGGCGGTAGACTGTTCCTGAATGAACACACTGCCGGCGACATTTCCGCCAAGCGAGCCATGATAATTGAGATAGCGTCCCTGCGCGTAGGTGCTGACCGTCGGCTTGTTGCCCGCCCGGGCCGTCTTGATATCAAATTCGGCGGCCTCGCTGCGCTCCTTGGCGGCGAGCAGATCCGGATTATAGGTCAGTGCCACATCCACAGCCTGATCCGGAGTCTCCGGCATGTCCGGCAAAGGCGGAGGCGGTTCCAGCTCGCCCGGCTCGCGACCGACCAGAGCAATATAATTTTCCTTGCTGCCGATCAGGCTGGCGCGGGCGGTTTCCAGGTCACCCTTCGCCACTTCCAGCCGGGATTCCGATTGCGCCACGTCGGTCCGCGTCAAATCTCCGATTTCGAATCGGTCGCTCGTCGCTTCAAGATTGACCGTGAGAACGCCCACGTTGGCCCGGTTCAGCTTGACGATCGCAGTGTCGCGGATCACATCCATATAAGTAGCAACCACATTGCTGAACACGCTCGCTTCTGTCGCACGAAGGTCATATTGTCCGGCTTCCACTCGGGTACGAGCGGCGCGAATGGCATTTTTTACGGCACCCCCGGAATAGATCGGTACGTCGATAGAGCCGCCTGCCGTGGATTGGCGCAGCGGAGCCGTGAAACTATTGGCACTGCGGAGGAAATTCTCCTGAAATCCGAAATCTGTTGTGGCGCTGGGTCGGCCATCGGCTTTGGCGATGGCAACCGTTTCATCTGTTGCCCGTTGCGCTGCCCGCGCGCCGGACAGCGTCGGGTTGGTTTGATAGGCAGCTTCCAGCGCGTCGCGCAACGTATCCGCTTGCACGGGTGCAGACAGCAACGCCACAATAGCTGTTCCCAGGAAAAGGCGGCGTCTACTCATGTCGTCACTCTCCCGAACGCCTTAAAATGTAAAGCTTTTTTCTTTTTCAAAGCCGGGCAGGGGGCTTGCTCCGCAATCGGCAAAATATTGATAGCCGATATGGCCATCTGCCGTCCGGCCCAGAGCAAGACGCGACACGCCGTCTTTCATCACGGCTGCAACCATGCGGCCATCCGGCGCGAGTTGATCGACCAATAGCTGGGGAATCTCTTCTACCAACCCGTCGATGACAATCACAGAATAGGGTGCAGCCTGATTCCAGCCATCAGCATGTTTTCCGGATTCGACACGAATATTGTCAAATTCAGCCAGATTTTTAGCCGCTATGGCAGCCAGTTTGGCGTCTTGCTCAACCGCGACGACATTCCCCGCGAGTTGCGCCAGCACCGCTGCCGTATAACCGGTGGCAGCGCCAACCACGAGAACCGTGTCGTCTTTGGTTGCATGCGCCATATTCAGCAAGCGTCCCGTGGCGAGCGGCGGGTTCAATGTTCGACCCTGGCTGATATGCACACCTCGGTCTGCATAAGCAAAGCTGCGCTGGGCAGCCGGGACGAAATCTTCGCGAGCGACATGGCTCATCGCCGCGATAACCCGCGGATCACTGACATCAGTTGTGCGCAGCTGGCTTACAACCATGGCTTTGCGCATCTGTTTGAAATTTTCCTGGCCCAAGCGTCGATCCTCGCAATGAATGTTGTGCGTTCATGCCATTTCCGTATTATGAATACAATACACTATGGCGGAATGTTGTCGCTTCTAGCTCGCCTTGCCCTTTGCGCCAAGATGGATTTCGGTGATTTTCTGCTAACTGCGTCTTTTGCACGACATAGGGCCTTTTTTGACCTGTCGAAGGCAATGTGGTTTGCGGACGTAACTTTGGGTTGACTTTCGCAGCAAAGCGACGCAATTCGCGCCCTCTCTCTGGCCCGATGGCGGAGTGGTGACGCAGCGGATTGCAAATCCGTGTACGCCGGTTCGATTCCGGCTCGGGCCTCCAGAGACGCTTCCCATACCTGTAAATAGCTTGACCGCCAAGCCGGCCTCGCGCTTCCGAGAGTGGTTTGCTGCGCGCGCGGTTGCCCGCGATCCTGTCGCCGGTTTTGTTATTGCCGCGCTTTGTCCACCATTTTGGCCAACGGCCTCCTTGCCAAATATTACACTTTTATTGCACTTATGTTGCATCGCTGTCATATTTGTGTAACAAAGAGCTATCGGTAGAGGAGAAGATGTCATGAAGTCCGCAAAAATTCTGGGTTCTGCAACTGCTATGCTGTTGATGGGAAGTGCCGCCGTGGCGCAACCGTCTGGCGAGATTGGTTATGAAAGAGGCGCGCTCGGCTATGACGCGCTGGTGGCGGGGAACAATGAACTGGCCCTGAAACAGCTGAAGGCTTCCGAGAAGGATCACGCCAGGGATCCGGCTCGCTTGATCAATCTGGGACAGGCCTACGCCCGTTTGGGACGTATGGGCGATGCCGCACGGTTGTTCATGGCTGCCAAAAACAGTAGCCGCAATTACGATCTCGTGCTGGCCAGTGGCGAGGTGGTCAAATCCCGCGTGGCAGCAGAACTGGCTTTGCAGAATCTGAACGAGCGGCTTGCCCGCCGCTAACGGGTGCCAAGTCGGGCAAACCGATCACTTAAATTTGAAATTCGGGAGGATGGCCGCTTTTGCGGTCATCTTTTTTTATAACAGAAACTCTGTCGACCGGGATTGTTCCTCGGGCAAACCGTTCAATTCCGCAGTTGCGGTCATGTTGAAAAATAACCGTCATAATTGAGTCTCCAAACCGTCACGCAAACAGCATCGCCGGGTCATTTCCGGTCCCTAGTGCCCATTCCCGAGGGCGATGGGGGCCGGTTGATTCGAACCGCATCGTTTGATTCGAAAGTATCAAATCAGTTTTTTGCGGAGACCAAACCCATGTTGAATAAGCAATTTCGTTCTGTCCTGTTTGCAGGTGCGGCAGCTGTCGCAGTGACGGCCTGCGGTGCCGACGATGTCGCATCACCGGGTGAAGGCAATATCGTTGTTCTGCCTTCGCCAACACCGACACCGACCCCGACCCCAACCCCGACGCCGACACCGGGCACTGCGGCCGATGACTGTCCGACAGGCTTTACCAATGCCGGTGTTCTGGCAAACAACCGGGTCTGCCAGATTCCGAACAGCATTCAGTCGGCCCTGACGGTCCCGCAGCGCGACGGAACAATTTATTCGATGAGCGGACGCGTAGAAGTCGGTACCGACGTTGGCGGTGATGGCGCTGCTGCCGGTGGCGTATCCAGCAGCCTGACCGTCGAGCCGGGCGTTGTTGTTTTTGCCCAGAGCGCCACGACCTTCCTGATCGTCAACCGCGGATCGACCTTTAACGCTCCCGGTACCGCAACCGAACCGGTGATTTTCACCTCGCGCCAGAATATCGAAGGCACGACCACCGACGCCGACTCGAACCAATGGGGTGGAATTCTGGTTCTTGGTCGCGCACCGATCAGTAACTGCATCGGCGCCGTTGCTGGCGGTACTGCCGGATGTCAGCAATTGGCAGAGGGTGCAGGCCCGTCCGATTTCTACGGCGGAGACCAGGCGGCCGACAATAGCGGCACTATCAGTTACCTGCAGGTTCGTTATACCGGTCGGGCTGCATCGGCCAACCAGGAACTTCAGGGCTTGACCTTGGGTGGCGTCGGTTCGGGTACCGATATCTCCTACGTCCAGATCCATAATAGTGGTGATGACGGTGTCGAAATCTTTGGTGGCACGGTCAATCTGGACCACCTGATTATCACCGGAGCGGACGATGACTCGCTAGACACCGATGTCGGCTACAAGGGGGCCATCCAGTTTGTTATCGGCGTTCAGAACACCACCGGTGGCGACACATTGTGGGAAGTCGACTCCGATGATGACAGCGGCTTCGATTTCACCCCGCGTCAGGATGTCAAGCTGGCCAATTTCACCTTCATCCAACGCAAGACAGGCGACAAGGTCATTCACCTTCGCGGCGGACCGGATGCCGCGATCCTGAACGGCATTCTGGTCGGACCGGGAACCTGCCTGGATATCGATCAGGCCGAAACGGTTCAGGCAGCCAATGCCGCGCTTGACGAGCTCGGCCCCCCACGGATCCAGTCGGTGGTTGGCAGCTGTGCCACGGGCGACTTTGATGCGGATGCCGATACGTTTGAAGCCACTGCGGTGAATGCTGCGGGCAATGCGAATAACGACTTCAACTTCGTATCCAGCCTGGTTTCCCTGTTCATCAATGGCTCGAACGAAACGGCTGTGACACCGGTCGCCAATATCACCAGCTTCAGCCCGGATTTCGTTCAGGTAGATTATATCGGTGCCGTCCGCGACATCAACGATCTCTGGTACCAGAGCTGGTCTTGCAATGCGAGCTACGCTGATTTCGGTTCTCTCCAGACTTGCGCAGCTTCGCCGGTCTCTTGATCGCCACAGCCCGTTCAGGAGGTGGCGGCCCGTGTCGCCACCTCCCTTTCTTTTTATCCGAGGGATCATCAATGTCGAAACCTGCCCCACTCGCGAGCATACTCCTTTTTTCCACAGCACTCAGCCCTCTGCCGGCGCTGGCGCAAGCGAGCCCGGCTGAAGTCGTTGAGCCTTCTGAAGCTGAACCAACTGAAGAAACGCAATCCGGCGATGATGTCGACATTTCTGCTCCTGGCGGTGGCTTCAGTGGCGAGATTATCGTTCGCGGCCGCTATATCCCCAATTCCATACGCAATAATTCGAGCGTGATTTCCGTCCTTTCGACGGAAGATATTGCCCGATCGGGCGATGGCGATATCGCCGGTGCTCTGGAGCGGGTTACCGGGCTTTCTGTTGATAGCGGCGGTTTTGTCTATGTTCGTGGCCTCGGCGACCGTTATTCGCAGGCATTGCTGAACGGCACGCTTATCCCCTCGCCGGAGCCGCTAAAGCGGGTTGTGCCGCTTGATATTTTTCCTGCCTCGGTGCTTGCCAGTGCCACGGTTCAGAAGAGCTATTCGGTCAATTATCCCGGCGAGTTTGGCGGCGGTCTGATCAATCTGACCACGGCTGCCATTCCCGATGAAAGCTATTTCGAATTCGGAATGGGCATGGGTATGAATAGCGAAACGACCGGGAAACTTGGCTATACCCATTTCGGCAGCGACAGTGACTGGACTGGTTTTGACGACGGTACCCGCGACGTGCCGGCCGGTCTGGCTGCGGCATTTAACGCCGGGTCCCGCATCGAACTGGGCCCTGATTTCACCCAGGAGCAATTGCAGGATTTTACCGCCAGCCTGGTTAACGCGCCGACCACATTGGTTCAGCGCAATGACGATATCCCGGTCAACTGGAGCGCCGATATGAGCGCTGGTCTGGTCGAGGATATTGGCGCCAGCCGTCTCGGCGTGATCTTCAATGCCTCGTACAGCAACAAGTTCTTCACCCGCGATTCGATCGAACAGGGCGGCACCACCAGCATCATTGCCGATGACGGTCGTAACGTGCGTACCGATCACAATATCGTGGTTAGCGGACTTCTCGGCCTGGGTCTCGAAGTGGACGAGCATGTAATCCGCTGGACCAATCTCTACATTCGGGATTCCCTGAAACAGACAAGCCTGAAAGCCGCGGACAATATCAATACCGGCGACATCGACCCCAGCACACCGGCGGATGAAATGCGCCAGCAGACCAACTGGATCGAACGTCAGTTGATAGACACGGTTTTGGTTGGCGAATTCAAATTCGGCGATATATCGCTTGATGTTCGCGGTGGTTATGCGAATTCGCAACGCGAAGCTCCCTATGAGCGCTCCTTTACCTATTTCTATGACCCGGTTGCCGAGGATTATGTCAATAACCTGCTGACCAACCCGCAGTCGGCCACTATCGCATTCAGCGATCTGAACGAAGATGTGTGGAATGGCGGTATAGATTTTGCCTATGCTCTGCCGACTTCGCGCAACATAACTTTGTCGGCCGGCTACAGCTATGTGAACACCAGCCGGAACGCATTCCGGCGCGACTTCCGCTACTTTCCGACCAGCAGCCTGCCGTTCGGGGTGAGCCAGGAGCGTCCAGATTATCTCGTTTCCGACTTTAATGTCTACGGCGGCTACACCGAAGGCATTACAACCGACGGTATTTTCATTCAGGAAGACCAGACCAATGCAGGCTCTCAGGCCTATGATGCAGAGCTGACCGTTCACGGTGCCTATGTCAAAGCCGATGTGGAACTGATTGACTTCGTTCAGGCCGAATTGGGTGTCCGCTATGAGTCGGCTGATCAGTCGATAACCGCGCTGGATATCTACAATGACGGCACGCTGGTGCAGACAGCCCCGCTCAAAAATGACTACTGGTTGCCTGCCGGTACACTGACATGGAATTTTGCCGAGGATATGCAATTCCGTGCAAGTGCTTCGAAAACCATCGCTCGTCCGCAATTTCGCGAACTGGCCCGCCCGCAATATCTCGACCCGGACTCCGGCCGGGTATTCTCGGGCAACCCCTTTCTCGAAGATAGCGAGCTGTTCAACGCCGAAGCCCGCGTCGAATATTATTTTGGCGATGGAGAACGTGTCCTGCTGGCTGGCTTCTACAAGAAGATCGACAATCCGATCGAACCCGTTGCATTCATTCCTGCCGGCAGTTCGGATTTCCAGACCACATTTGCCAATGCTCCGGAAGCCCAGCTATATGGTGCGGAAATCGAGCTGCTGAAATATTTCCCGATGGACGGGCTGGGGAGCTCAGACTTTTTTGCGGATAGAAGGTTCGTTGCGATTGCCAACTATACCTATACCGATTCCGAGCTGAAGGTGGGCACGAACGATACGACCATCCTGGACGATACGCTGGGCGTACGCTCGGCGGATCAGGTGTTCATCGACGGTTCGCCTTTGACCGGACAATCGAAACATCTGGCAAATTTCCAATTCGGAATCGAAAATACCGAACGGCTTTCGCAATATACTTTCCTGCTCAGCTATGCCAGCGACCGGGTCACCACGCGTGGCCCGATCACGGGTGGCCAGCCCGACCCGGATCTGGTGCAGGACGCAAGCCTGAAGCTGGATTTTGTTGCGAGAGAAGCGGTCACCATTGGCGGTCAGGAACTGGAAATCAAATTTGAGGCACGCAACCTGACCAACGAGAATTTCCGGGAAACCCAGTCCGGCAACGTTCTGATCATCAACCAGCAATATGATCTCGGCCGGAGCTTCTCCATTGGGGTCAAGGCGAAATTCTAGCCCCCCGGCGCGAGCGTAACCTATCTGTCATCTTAGTGTCGCGGAGGCGTCACCATAGCGATCTAGCCAGTGTAACGGGCAAGACAGGACAGGGACGTCGTGATAACCGGATTTCTGACAACAGGCTGCAAGAATAGGGTCGGATCGGCCGGGCAGGCCGTCCGATCCAATGACGGATTGCTGCCATGAATATGCCCGCTCCGGTCGAACAAACATCCGGCGGGAACACATCCCGGCCCATTTGCGACAGCCAAGCGCTATTGCTCGACCTTCCTTACAGCTATGCCCGCGATCAGGGCGTTATAATCTGTTCGATGGAGGACGAGCGGGCAACCATAGCAATGCGCGAGGGTGCGGACCCGTCCGCCTTGCTGGAAGTGCGGCGCTATCTGGCTCTGCCCTTCGATGTGGAACTGGTCGATGCTCCGGCGTTCGAGAAGCTGCTCAGCGCCCATTATGCGATGGACGGCTCGGCGGCCGCCATGGCGGGCGATATGGCGCTGGCCGGCGAGGGGCTGGACGATATTGCCGGGGATATCCCGAGCGCCGAGGATCTGCTCGACAGCGCCGATGACGCGCCGACCATCCGGCTGATCAACGGGATCATCGCCGAGGCGGCGCGGCAGGGCGCTTCGGACATCCATATCGAACCTTACGAGACGGGGCTGGTGGTCAGGATGCGGGTCGACGGCGTGCTGACCGAGAAATTGCGTATGCCGCCGCATGTCGCGGGCGTGATCGTCAACCGGATCAAGGTTATGGCGCGGCTCGATATTGCCGAGCGGCGGATACCGCAGGACGGCCGGATCAGCCTGACGCTGGGCGGAAAGCTGCTCGATGTGCGTGTTTCCACCTTGCCCAACCGGGCGAGCGAGCGGGTGGTGATGCGGATTCTCGACAAGGAAAGCGCCGGTATTTCGCTCGACCTGCTGGGCATGTCCCCCAATACCCACGCGATCCTCAGCGAGGCGCTCAGCGAACCCAATGGCATCATCCTGGTCACCGGCCCCACCGGCTCGGGCAAGACCACCACGCTTTACGCCGGCCTCAAGCAGCTCAACGACGGCAGCCGCAATATCCTGACCATCGAGGATCCGGTGGAATATGCGATCGAGGGGATCGGCCAGACGCAGGTCAATGCCAAGGTCGGCCTGACCTTCGCGGCCGGTCTGCGCGCGATCCTGCGGCAGGATCCCGATGTCGTGATGATCGGCGAGATCCGCGACCGCGAGACGGCCGAGATTGCGGTGCAGGCGAGTCTTACCGGTCATCTCGTGCTCTCCACCGTGCACACCAATGACGCGGTCGGTGCGATCACCCGGATGCGGGACATGAAGGTGGAGCCGTTTCTGCTCGCCTCGACCCTGCGCGCGGTGGTTGCCCAGCGTCTGGTGAGAAAGCTCTGCGACCATTGCCGCACCCCGATCCAGGCCGACGGGAGCCTCGCCTCGCTGCTCGGCTTTGACAATGGCACCGTGGTCTACCGCGAGACCGGCTGCGACCATTGCAACCATACCGGCTTTCAGGGCCGTATCGGCGTGTTCGAGGCGATCCGCATCGACGACACGCTGCGCAAGCTGATCAACGACGGTGGCGACGAGGCGCGCATCGCATCGCATGCATTTCTCAAACAGCCCAATCTGGGATCCGCTGCCAGAGCGCTCGTTCGCGAAGGCCTAACCACTGCCGAAGAAGGAATCCGGATTTCCCGCCGCGAAAGCGAGACGATATTGATTGGATGAGATGATTTCATCGGATATCAGTCCGCTTCTCTTCCCATCAGGCGATAGCGGCGTTACACTTCCGCATGACCGACACATCCACCATGACCTATGCGCGCTATCTGGCGCTGGACACATTGCTCGACGCGCAGCATCCCCGGTCCGATCTGGACGACGAGATGCTGTTCATCATCATCCACCAGACCAAGGAACTGTGGCTCAAGCAGATCATCCGCGAGATGCGCTTCGCCAAGCAGCAGATCAGGACCGATGCGCTCGTCCCCGCTTACAAGGCGCTGGCGCGGGTCAGCCGGATTCAGGCTGTCATGACGCTGAGCTGGGACGTATTGTCGACCATGACGCCGAGCGATTATACGCGCTTCCGTCATGTTCTAGGACCCAGCTCGGGTTTCCAGTCCGACCAGTTCCGGACCGTCGAATATATGCTCGGCCTCAAGGACAAGGGCTTCCTGAAATATCAGGAGGATCGTCCGGAAGCGCAGTCGGCGATGCAGGCCGCGCTGGACCAGCCGAGCATCTGGGATGATGCGATCGCGGCGCTGGCGCGGGCCGGTTTCGATATTGATCCAGAGCTTCTGGACCGCGATTTTTCGCAATCCCATCAACCGTCCGAACAGGTCGAGGCAGCGTTTTTGGAAGTCTATCGCAAGCCCGAGCAATATTGGGAGCTTTATCAGCTGGCGGAAAAGCTGGTCGATCTGGATGATGCAATGGCGACCTGGCGGCACAAGCATGTGCTGACGGTCGAGCGGATCATCGGCGGAAAAATGGGAACCGGCGGCACGGCGGGCGTTTCCTATCTGCAGAGCACATTGGGCAAACGCGCCTTTCCCGAACTATGGTCACTGCGCACCCAGTTATGAGCTGGAAACATCTGTTCTCCCGCTCTCTGTCGGCCAATCCGGAGCGGCTGCATTTTGCTGCTCACAGCCACCATCTCTGGCCCGATGCCAGCCACGACGGCCATATGACTGCCTGGCAGGATGCAGCGGCGTTGGCGGATCACAAATGGGACAAGATCATGGGGCCGGTCTGGACCGCAGCGCAGCAGCATGTTGCGAATGAACTGAACCTGCCCGATCCTGCCACCCTGTGCTTCGCGCCGAACACGCATGATTTCATCGTGCGCCTGTTGTCGGCCATCCCGAAGCGGCCAGTCCGGGTGCTGGCGACCGATGGCGAGTTTCACAGTTTTCGCCGGCAGATGACCCGCTGGGTGGAGGCGGGGGAGGTCATCCTGGAAACGGCTTCGTCGGACAGCTTGCTGGAGACGGCTCGATCCGGGCAATTTGATCTGATATTTGCGAGCCATGTGCTGTTCAATTCCGGCGCCATTGTCTCCGTGCTGGACGAGCTTGCGGCGCTGGCGCGTCCCGAGGGACCTTGGGTTGTGATCGATGGCTACCATGGCTTCATGGCGATCGAGACCGACCTGTCGCAAATTGCCGACCGGGTATTCTATCTTTCGGGCGGTTACAAATATGCGATGGCCGGTGAGGGTGCCTGTTTCCTGCACGCACCGCCGGGCTATGCCGAACGGCCGGTGGTGACGGGCTGGTATGCCGCCTTCGACGATCTGGCCCTGCCACCCGAAGAGGTCGGCTATGCACCGGACGGGCGGCGCTTTCTGGGCAGCACGTTCGATCCGTCCGGCCTTTACCGCTTCAACGCCGTCCAGAATATGCTGGCTGCGGAAGGGCTGACGACAGCGGTAATTTCCAGCCATGTCGGCGCATTGCAGGCGCAGTTTCTGGAAGAAGGTCCGCTGGCAGATTTCGAACTGCTCAATCCGCTTGGCGACCGGCAGCACGCCCGTTTTCTCGCCTTTCGCGGTGACACAGCCTCCGCGCTCCATGACCGGCTGGCCGCGTGCAATGTCGTGACCGATGTGCGCGGCGATGTCCTGCGGATCGGCTTTGGTCTTTATCATGACCACGACGATGTGGCCCGCTTGCTAAAAATAGCAGGCGAGCCGGGCTGAGGGATTTGCCGCTACGGCTTGTCAGCCCAGGCCCGTCACTCAGCGGCTTTCGAGATTTAGGCCGCACATTTTTCGATTGACCTGAGCCGATTCGGCCATAGGCTTAACCGGTCAATTAAACACGCATTGAAAGGGACAGGCCATGAGTATTTCCGTCGATATCCAGAATGATGTGGCTCTTATCACCCTCGATGACGGCAAGGCCAATGCGGTCAATTTCGACCTGATGATCGCGCTCAACGAAGCGCTGGACAAGGCTGAGGCGGACGCCAAGGCGATCGTGCTGGCCGGCCGTGAAGGCCGTTTTTCCGGCGGTTTTGATCTTGGCATGATGGGCAGCTTCACCCGCGAGGATTCCGTTCGTCTGCTCGATCGTGCTTCGGAGCTGGTGCTGCGGCTCTATGGCGGGCCGCTTCCTGTGATCGGTGCCTGCACCGGCCACGCGATTGCCATGGGCGTCTTCCTCCTGATGTGCTGCGACACGCGGGTGGGAGCCGCCGGCGAATTCAAGCTGGGCGCGAATGAATCGATTACCGGCATGACGCTGCCGGTCTTTGCGGTGGAACTGGCACGCGACCGGCTCAGCCCGCTGCACCAGACCCGCGCGATGATCCAGGCGTTTATCTATGATCCGAACGGCGCGGTCGAGGCGGGATATCTGGATATGCTGGTGGAACCGGACAAGGTGGTCGGACAGGCAACAGCGATAGCGGAGCAACTCGCCAAGCTGCCGGGCCATGCCTATGCCTATCAGAAATCGGCGATGCGCAAGCCGGCGCTGGACGCGATCCGCGCGAGCATTGGCAATCATCCGAATTTGCGGAACTAGCGCCGAGCGCCGCCGCTAGCGATGCTGGTCGATCAGGATCGGATTGCCATCGGGATCGGTGAGCATGATGCTGGCCGGACCTTCCCCGTCATCAGCCTGACTGTCGAGCTGCACGCCCGCTGCCAGCAATGATTTCTGGATATCGCGGACATCATCGAAATCGTCGAGATTCTGGCTTTCCTGATTCCATCCCGGATTGAACGTCAGCATATTTTGGGGAAACATGCCCTCGAACAGGCCGATCAGCGTCTCGCCATTTTTCAGGATCAGCCATTTCTGATCCTGATCGCCGGCGCATTGAACAAAGCCGAGTTTTTCGTAAAAGGCTCTGGAAGCGGCAATATCCTTCACCGCCAAGCTGATTGAAAAGGCTCCGAGTATCATATTCCCTCTCCTTGTGCGGGTTCATTGCCGTGCGGGCAGGATTTTCGGATTTTGCAGAAGCGCGGCCGACAGGATCGATATGATCAGGCCGACCGGAAATATCTCCAGAAAGGTCATCGGCATGCGGATATAGATTTTTCCGTAGTCGGTTCGCATTTTTTCCAGACCGGCGATTTCCTGCGCCAGTTTCTCCGCGGGCAGCCCGGCGGCTTTTCTGGCCTCGATCGCGCTGTTCACATAGCTGTCGATGAATGCATAGCCGTTGCTCATCGAATAGAGTTCCCAGACCAACGTATACATGATTCCGGCGATCACCGCGATGGCGAGCCCCATGGCAAAAGCGGGAAGAAAGCGGATCACCCCGCCCAGTTCCTGGTCGCGGTAGCGTTTGATACCGATGAATATCATCGACAGCGCAACCAGCATCGTCAGATAGCCGAACAGTTCGGATGACAGGAAACTACCGCCGTCGCTGACCACCAGGCCCAGGATCAGGGTGACGATAGTGATCGTTCCGGACAGCACTCCGTAGGTCAGGGCGATTTTCCGCATGATCGTTCCTCCGCTTGAGCGGTGGTTATGGCACCTGCTCCTGCATTTGGAAATCACCCGGATGGGTGATCTGGGGCCAATCACCCGGATATATTAGGGGATCAGATGCAGGTGCCGCGCCTGTTCGATCGCCCGGACGCGGCCGCTGACCTGCAGTTTTTCGTAAAGCCTAGCGATATGGGTCTTCACGGTGTTGGGCGAAATAGCGAGCGTCCGCGCGATCTCCTTGTTCGACTGTCCCGCTGCCAGCGCCACGAGTACTTCGAGTTCCCGGTCCGAAATGCCCAGCGATTTCAGCGCTGCCCTGTTCTGTTCAAACGGACCGCGCGCTTTTTTCGCGGTCAGCCTGTGCCCCACCCAGATGCCCAGCGCGGCAAAGACCAATGCGATCAGAACGACATAGATTTCCACCGAATAGACCTTGGTGAAATATTGATATTGCAGCCACTCCAGAGCGAAAACAGCGGCGGCGAGGGCCATCGCATAGAGGATGACAATCCTGGCCACCCGAAAGGTCACTCCTGCCACCGAGGAATTATAACGGCGGAAATGACCTTCGGGAAATTCATATGGCCGGCACCCTCTTATTCATTCTCCACCCAGTAAATATTTCTGCCAGAAGAGCAGGCTCGCCCAGAATTGATAATCGGCGTTGGCCTTCTTGCGGAAACCGTGCCCCTCGTTCTCGGCCAGCAGATGCCAGGCGGGACGCCCGTTGGCGCGGACCGCGGCGACGATCTGGTCGGCTTCGCTGGCCGGGACGCGCGGATCATTGGCGCCAGTGACCACCATCAGCGGGATATCGATCTCGCTGGCGCGGCGTAGCGGGCTGATTTCTTCCAGTTTGGCGCGTTGTTCGGGAATACGCTCGTCGCCATATTCCACCCGCCTGAGATCGCGGCGATAGGCCTGGGTATTCTCGAGAAATGTGACGAAACTGGAGATGCCGACGACTTCGAGCCCGGCCTTCAGTTTCCTGCCGTAGCGCAACATCGACGCCAGCGTCATATAGCCGCCGTAGCTGCCGCCGGTCACCGCTATGCGCTTGCGGTCGATCCGTTTGTCCTTGCGCAGATGATCGAGGAACGCCCCGATATCGAGCACGCTATTCTCCCGCAGCCACGGTCCGTTGTCCAGCGCGACAAATCTTTTGCCGAAGCCGGTGGAACCGCGAACATTGGGGTAGAATATGGCGACACCCAGCGTGTTGACGAGATAGTTGCTGCGCCCGAGAAAACGCGGGGTGGCCTGACCTTCCGGACCGCCGTGTATATTGATGATCAGCGGCCGTTTGCCGGTGTGGCGCGCAGGATCGGGGCGATACAGAAAACCGGAAATTTTCTCGCCGTCGAAACTTTCTATCTCCACCAGTTCGGGCGCGACATTGTCCGCTGCATCAAGCCCGCCGGTCTCGCTTCTGGTCCAGCGGGTCACCGCCAGCGTTTCCGGGTTGATGCTATAGGCATCTATGCCGGTCCGGTTGCTGTTCAGAGTGATGCCCAGTTCGCCCCAGGGCGCGAACTTGACACCACTGATCACGCCATCGGGCAAGCCGTCAACGATCCGGACCGCGCCGCTCTGCATATCATAGAATTTGAGCACGGAACGGCCCGCATGGTTCACCTCGAATGCGATCCAGCGGCCGTCAGGACTGATGTCGAAATCGGTGATATCCCGGATTTTCTCGTCAATCACCGGTTCAAACGTCGCGGTTTCCAGATTGACGATGCCGAGCCGTTTGACGTCGCTGCCATCGTCCGATGCTGCCCAGAGCCGGCCGTCGGGCGCGAATTTCAGCCCGTCATAGGCCACCGGCTGGTCGCTTTCGGTCAGCTTGCGCGATGTCCCGTCGGCAATGTCGATCAGATAGAGTTGGTTGTCGGTAACCGACACATAGTTGAACACCAGCAACTGCTTGTCATCGGGCGAGAAATCGATCGGGAACCAGCCGCCGCCGGTTGAGGCAACCAGCATTTTCGCGCTCTCCGGATCAGCCGGATCCATCAGGTAGATATCGTTATACAGACCGGTGCGCTTGTTCGAGCCGAAGGCGACCAGTGTGCCGCTGCTTGACCAGGGGCCCAGGCTGTTGCGGCTTTTGCCGTCGGTCAGCATTTTGGGCTGGCCCTTTTCCAGCGCGTAGATCTGGTTGACCTCGTTGCCGCCGCTGTCCTTCTCGAACAGCAGGGCCGAGCCGTCGGGCGCGTAACGGGCGGAATAGACCGGTTCGCTGGCGAAAGTCAGCTGCTGGCGCTGGCCCATCGGTGCAGCGACGCGGTGCAGCTGGCTGGTATCGGCGAAGCGGGTGGAAATCAGCATTGCCCGGCTTTTCGGATCCCAGTCGACGAAACTGGCGGTGCGATATTCCATATAGGGCCGGGTCTGCTCGACGATTTCCTGCGGGATGACAGGGACTTGATCGGCGACCAGCGCTGCCGGGCGAGGGGCAATCCCATCCGCCTCCGCGGCTGCTGGAGCACCGGTAAATACCGACAATATAAGGCCAATCTGCCAGGCCGGTCCAAAACGCATATGACAAGCTCCCTGTGTTTCTTTTGGCAAGCTTATGGACGAATGGTGGCAAAAGCAATTAGGGGAGGGAGGTGTTCGATGGAAATTCTCCCTTTGTCCTGCTCGACGATGCCCGGGCCTGTGATGCAGCGCCAGCGCGGCTTTACAGCGATCCGGTGGCGGTCATCCGGGCCGACAAAATGGAAGAATTGGAAGCATGTTTTGCCGCCCTGTCGCGGGCCCGATCGGCGGGGCAGCATGTGGCGGGCTATCTGTCCTATGAGGCGGGACTGGGACTGGAGGCGCGGTTGCGGGGCAAAATGCCGGCGGATTTGCCCGCCCCGCTGGCATGGTTTGGAATATTCAATGATTACAAGGAATTAAGTCCAGACGCCGTCGCCGAAGCGCTGCCCGACCGCCACGGGGCCTGGCTCGGGCGGCTCAAGCCCTCCATCGCGCGCGACGCTTATGACGCGGCGTTCAAAAAGGTACAAAATTATATCAATAATGGCGATATCTATCAGGCCAATCTCACTTTTCGCGCGGAAATGGACTTTTCCGGACATCCTCTGGCGCTTTATGCCGCAATCCGGGGCAGAGCGCAGGCCGGCTATGGCGGCGTGGTGTTTGACGGGAGCAACTGGATGCTGTCCTTCTCGCCGGAACTGTTCTTCGCGCTGAAGGACGGCCGGATCACCGCGAAGCCGATGAAGGGCACCGCCGCGCGTGTTGCCGATCCGACAGCCGACGCAGCGGTGCAGGACCATCTGCAAAGCGACCCCAAACAGCGGGCGGAAAATCTGATGATCGTCGACCTGCTGCGCAACGACCTTTCGCGGGTGGCGCAGCGCGGCAGCGTCGCCGTGCCGGAGCTGTTCCATATCGAAAGCTATCCGACCATCCACCAGATGACCTCGACCGTCACCGCGCAGCTGCAGGACGGGCTCGACGCGGTCGATGTGATTCGGCAGATTTTCCCCTGTGGCTCGATCACCGGCGCCCCGAAAATCCGCGCGATGGAGATTATCGACGAGCTGGAAAGCGCGCCCGCAGGCGCCCCCGCCGACCACGCCCCGCGCGGCATCTATTGCGGCTCGATCGGCCGGATCGACGCGCCCGACGCACAGGGCCGCTCCGACGCCGCCTTCAATGTCGCGATCCGCACCTTCTTCCTGCAAGAGAGCAAAGAAACGCTTTCCATCGGCCTCGGCTCTGGCATAGTGGCGGACTCGGACGGGGAAGACGAGTGGCGGGAATGCCTCGCCAAGGGGAGATTTGCGAAAGTGGATGCCAATGCGGAAGGCGGCCATAAGGTCGATCTGATCGAGACCATGGCCTTTGATCCCGCCAGCGGCATCGCCCGGCTGGAAGCGCATCTCGAGCGGATGAAGACCAGCGCCGCCACCCTCGACTTCGAATTCGACCGCCACTCCGCCCGCAACGCGATCCAGGCCATCACCTTTCACCAGGACAGCCCCGCGATGGTCCGCCTGCACCTCGGCCAGTCCGGCGCGCTGGCGATCGAGCTGAAACCGATGCCCGCCCCGCAGGACGGGCCCGTCCCATGCCGGCTGGTGCCGATGCAGGCCGACAAGGCGGATTTCCGGCTCCACCACAAGACCAGCGACCGGCGGGTCTATCAGGTCGCCAGCGAAGACGGCGGCCGGGGCGAGGGCGTCCACCCGATTTTCGTCGATGGCGAGGGCTTTGTCACCGAAGGCGCGATCTGGAATATCTTCGTCGAGCGCGACGGCAAGCTGCTGACGCCGCCTCTGGGCCGCGGCGTTCTGCCGGGCGTGCTGCGCGCGGAGCTGCTGGAGAGCGGGCAGGCGGTCGAGGCGGATTTGCGCGCGGAGGATCTGGCGGGCGGGTTTCTGGTGGGGAATAGTGTGCGGGGGTTGGTGACCGCTATAACCGTCGATTGACTTCCATCAAAAAATGTGTATATAAATACACATGGAGCGGAGCAGCAAGCCGATCATCCGGCGGCTCCGCAAGGAGGGCTATGAACTGGTTTCGATCAGAGGCTCCCACCATAAATATCGCAAGGATGATCGCACCATCATTGTTCCGCATCCCAGGAAGGACTTGCCCGTCGGCACGGCGCGCAGCATCGCCCGGATGGCGGGATGGATTTGAAAGGCCCAGCCCATGTTTTATTTTGCCGTTGTGCATAAGGATGAAGACAGCGCCTACGGAATTTCCTTTCCGGATGTGCCCGGCTGCTTTTCCGCCGCGGACCGGCAAGAGGATATTATTGCCAACGCGATCGAGGCACTGTCGCTCTATTTCGAGGATGAGGAGTTGATTCCCGCCAGTCCGATCGGCGAAATCCAGAAATCAGCTGCCGACGATCTGAAGCACGGCGCCTTTCTGGTCCAGATCCCCTATCTGGAGCGCACCGGCCGGACCGGCCGCTATAATGTGTCACTCGACACCGGCGTCGTCAAAATGATCGACAGCGCCGCCCGCACCCGCAAGATGACGCGCAGTGCGTTTCTGGAGGATGCGGCGTTGAAGGAGATTGGGGTCGGGTGAGGGGATGTGATGAGGTTTTACCAATTAGTCCGCTGGCACCGTAATTCTGGCAGCGCACCGGATCTCAGGTCTCCAGATCCACCGAATTGCTTTATTTAACCAATTGGTGAAAAATAGTTTCACTAATCGACGACCTCTCACCTAAGAGATGTGCTCGAATCACTTAATTGGGGGGTCCAATAATGAAGACGTTTTTGCTGGTGGCTACGGCTGCTATGAGTTTTACTGTAACACAAGCCATCGCTCAGGAAGCCACGCCAACGGAAGCAGTCGCTCCGGTTGCGGTACCGACATCGGCCGCGGTGGCCCCTATTCCTGAACTGGTGACTTAGAACGCGGTTTTACGCGCTGGAACGCCGATCACGCTTCGCTTGATGGAAGAAGTGACAACCAAGAAGAAGTCGGCCCGCGTTGGGCAACGCGTGCGCATGGAAGTTGCCGCCCCAGTCTACGTCAATGACGTCGTTGTTATCCCTGCCGGGTCGCCTGCTGAAGCGGAACTGACGAGCGTTCGCAACAAGGGCATGTGGGGCAAATCGGGCAAGCTTGAAGCACGTGCCCTGTTCGCTCGGGTCAACGGTCGGCAAATCCGTCTGACCGGTGCCTTTGACGACAAGGGTGTGACGGGAACAGCCGGCGTGGTTGGTGCGATTGCGCTGGTCCCGATTGCCGGATTTTTCATGACAGGAACCAGTGCCGTTTTCCCGATGGGGGGCGAAGTGCCGGCCTTTATCGATGAAGATGTGGAACTGGCTATTCAGGCAAAGAAAGCGGCGCCACTAACGGTTGAAACGCCAGCGGCTCCACTGGCGATCGAGGCGGAAACAAGCGCAGCCGCGACGGAATAATTATCATTAGAATGGCGGTGGCAGCGCGCTCTGAGACCGGACCTGTGCGGGTTTCTCGCGCGAACTGTCACTGCCATTCCCTTTTCACCATCCGACCCCACCTCGGTTGGTTCATTACCGCTTGCGTCGCGCTGCGCATTTCGCCAACGCCGCCACATGACCACACCCCAGCTTAAATCCACAGCACCACCGCAAGGCCGTATCGTAATCTACGGCGCTGCCGTCCTCCTCGCGCTTTATGCCGGCATATTGCTGTTTGCCTCTTATGATCCCGCTCTGCTGGGCCAGCTCTGGTTTCTGCCCGGCATCGGGGCGCTGGCGGCGGTGATTGCCAATACGTCGGGGACCGGGGGCGGGGTGGTGTTTGTGCCGGTGTTCAACGGGCTGCGCGAGCACGGGATCATGGCGCTCGATCCGCTGCGGGTCACCGCCGCGTCGATGGCGATCCAGTGTTTCGGCATGACCATGGGCGGGCTGCGCTGGACCGACCGTCTGCTGCACCAGCCGGCTGCGGACGCGGCTGGCGTGGCTGGCGCGGGCTATGTCCAGGTCCGGCCGCGCGATTTTGCCCTGGTGATCGGGGCCGTGCTCGCCTTTGCCCTGCCGGCGCTGCTGGCGATGCAGCGGCTGACCATGGTCGACGGGCAGATGATCCTGCTCGGCTACAAGATTTTCTCGATCTTTCTCGGCCTCGCGCTGATCATCACCACCTGGACGATCAACCACAAAAGGGCGGAGCGGGCGCGGCTGGAGAAGATCGATCTGCTGATCCTGATGCTGATCGCGATCCCCGGCGGCGCGCTCACCGCGCTCTTCTCGGTCGGCGTGGGGGAGCTGGTCGCGCTCTATCTGTTCATCCGCCACTATCCGGTGCTGCTGTGCACCGGCACCGCCTGCGTCATTTCCTCGATCAGCGTGCTGGTCGGCATCGTCTGGCATATCGAGATGGACACGGTGGCGTGGGAGATCGTGCTGCTGGCCGGACCGGGCGCGGTGCTCGGCGCCTTCCTCGCCCGCCCGATCGCCCTGTGGCTGGGCGCGAAAAGGCTGAAGACGCTGGACGGGACGTGGATTGTCCTGTCGGCAGTCTATCTGATCGTGCTGAACTGGGTTTTTTGAGCGGGACGGCGGGGCGCTGAACATTCGCTCCTGCCGCGGGAACCGAATATCGCGGCCGGCGTTTTTCGCTCATGATCCACGATTCCTCTCTCCGCATCCCCAGCCTGGTCTACAGCAGCGACGAAGAGCCGGGCATATCGAGGGTGCGGCGGGGGCGGGGGTTTCAATATTTGCTGCCCGACAAGAGCCATCTGAAATGCCGGGTGGAACTGGCGCGGATCAGGAAGCTGGGCATTCCGCCGGCCTATAGCGATGTGTGGATTTGCGTGAAGGCCAATGGCCATATCCAGGCGACCGGCTATGATGCCGCGACGCGCAAGCAATATCGCTATCATGACGACTGGCGGCTCTATCGCGACCGGCAGAAATTTGACCAGCTGGCGGAATTTGCGACGCGGCTTCCGCGGATCCGGCGCAAGGTGAACGCTCTGCTGCGGCCCGACGGCGCGGCCGATGTGCGGAGCAAGGAAGTGGCGATTGCCGCGCTGGTGCGGCTGATCGACCGCACCGCGATCCGGGTTGGCGGCAGCTCGCGGATGAGCAAGGGGGCGACCACGCTGGACGGCGGCAATATCCGCTATGACGAGGACAGGCTGCGCCTGCGCTATCGCGCCAAGGGCGGGAAGCGGGTGAGCTGCAGCCTGCGCGACACGCGGCTGCAGAGGATATTGGAGCGGATCGACGACCTGCCGGGCAAGCGCCTGTTCCAATATGTCGGCAGCGACGGCGCGGTCCATCCGCTCGACAGCGGCGACGTCAACGACTGGCTGAAAGAGGCGTCCGGTATGGACAGCCTGAGCGCCAAAATGTTCCGCACCTGGCACGGCAGCGTCGCCGCGCTGGATGCGATCGCGCCGGAGGAGAATCCGACGATCAAGCAGGCCTGCGAAGCCGCCGCCGCGACCCTGCGCAACACGCCGGCGATCTGCCGCAAGAGCTATGTCCATCCGGCGGTGCTCGATCTGGTCGAGATGGAGGCGGCGGAGCGAACGGCGCTGATCGATGGGCTTGGCGCGGATATCGCGGGCCTGCGGGTGGGCGAGAACCGTTTTGTCGGATTGATTGGCGGGGGAGACTGACTGTTCCCGATGCCCAAATCTTGTGCCGGTGCAGGCCTTGGCCGGGATAACGAATGCTGGAGAATCAGCCGGTGACGGTCTGGCATCCGGTTACAGCAATTGTTGCGCACCGCTCCATTCACGCCGCAGCAGGCCGTAGACCAGCATGTCGCACAGGCCTGCATGCGTGCGTTCATGTTCGCGCAAGCAGGCTTCGCGGGTGAAGCCCAGACGCTCGGCCAGCGCGACCGAGGCCAGGTTGCGGCTGTCGATTTCCGCGAACACCCGGCGGTGGTCCTCGCGTTCGAACAAATGGCTGATCAGCGCGGCGGTGCAGGCGCGGGCGACGCCCCGGCCCTGCCGGTCGGCGACCGTGACATATCCCAGCTCGCTCACCTGCTCGTCTCCGGCCGGGACCGCGACAAAGCGGCCGACAAGGGCACCGTCGGATTTGTCGATTGCGACCCAGCTGCGGCCATTCCATTCCGGATCGGTGAGCCAGGCGCATAGCTCGGCTTCGCTCTCGAAACGCGGGCGCGCGAGAAAGCGGCAGGCTTCCTCGCTCGCAAATGTTTCGAACAGGGCCGCGCTGTCCCCGGGCTCCAGCTTGCGAAGCCGATATTGGTCGGTCTCGATCAGTGGCGTGTCCGGCATCGGGTCACCCCCTTGTTCCTGTCCGCATCCGGCGGCTGTTCACGATCACTGGTCGGCCTTGCCGGCCTTTGATGCCGCCACGAGGGCGTCCCAGCTCTCCCAGTCGATCGCGCGGCCCGGATAGGCGACCTTCTCGAACGGCCAGTCGCTTTCTACCCAGCCGCGCGCCCAGGCATAGAGTTCGGCATCGAAGCCCGCGTCATATTCGGCCTTGGTCACCCACAGGCGGACCTCGGCGTCATGGCCGTCGACGCTGCTCGGGCGGACATAGAGCGAGCCCCGCTCGCGGCTGCCGTCCGGCGTCAGTACGGCATAGGCAAAGGACTCGCGTTTTGCGAAGCGGGCCTGTTCGGTTTCCATATCCCGCATCGCATCGGCAGCGGAAATATCCTTGTGCGGCCAGCCGGTGCTACGGGTGAAGGTCTGCTGCAAATGTTCGATCGAGGACATATAGGCCGCGAAATCGATGTCGACGAGGTCGGGGCCGAGCGGGACAAGCTTGAAATTTTCGGTTTCCACCAGCGTCGGAGCATCGAAATCGGCCGGTATGAAGGCGGAGGAAGCTTCGGCGCCCGGCGCTGCATCCGGCTCTGCAATTGCGGCGGTGCTGGCTGTTGCAAGGGCTGCCGCGGTGGCCGTGCCGCTCGTCATTACCAGCATTGCCGCCGTCAGGCCTGCGCCCGTCATCCTGAAATTCATCCTGCTTGCTCCCTGATCATGACTGTGTCCGAGGATCGCATCCGCCGGCGCCCGGCGCAACCTTCAATTGTTCCGGGGCGAATCTAGCTGAATTTCCGCTGGGCGGGGAGGGTGATCGGTAACCGCTGGGGTGCCCTGGGTGGAGCCCTACCCCGCCCTCAAAAAATTCCGGAAATATCCGGAACGATCTGCGCGCGCGTCCGTAGATTCCCTGTAGCCACATGGCACCGGCCTTCCCCCTTTCTTCGGCCCGCCATGGGGCTATCCCTGACAAAGGGCCCTGAAACCTAGAGGAGAGAAATGATGATGTTACAGGATGAGAAAAACCACAGTGTGATTGGCAGCGACCGCGTAGATGGCACCGCTGTCTACGGCTCGGACAAGGGCAAGATCGGATCGGTTGACAAGCTGCTGATCGACAAGCGCGGCGGCAATGTCACCGATGTGGTGATTTCCGCCGGCGGCTTCCTCGGCATTGGAGACGAGAAGCACAGCATCCCCTGGTCGAAACTCGATTATGATACCGAGCTCGACGGCTACCGCATCGACGTGACCAAGGAGCAGTTGATGGACGCGCCGCGCTTTGCCGGCAACGAACCGGACCGCGCCTATGACCGCGAATATCAGTCCAGTGTCTATAATTACTGGACGGTGACGCCTTACTGGTAAGCTGCGGCTGGCCAGACACAAGAAGCCGGGCGAAGCGATTTCGCCCGGCTTTTTCATGCGCGGCGCTGACTGTGGGTATAGGGCGGATGGACCGGCTAGCCGTCGCCGTCGACTTTTTCAGGCAGGCCGTCGTGGTCGGTGCCGGCATAATCTTCCAGCTCCTCTTCAGTCATGCTGTCATACATGTCCTTGGACGCGCCCTTGAGGTCGCCGACCTTGGTTTCGCCGCGCTTGGCGGACAGGGCCGCTCCGGCGGCGCGTTGCTGGGCTTTGGATTGGGCTGGCATGATATGTCTCCTTCGCTTGCTTGAGGGGTAAATGGATGCACTGGGCGAGTCAGGACCCGCCGGTCCCGTCTTCTTCGCCCGGGTCCCAGTGCGAGGTGAAGGGCGCGCTGGTGATCAGCACGGTCAGGATGACGGCGGTGATGATCGCCGCCAGCCAGAATTCACCGAAACCGCAGATCAGGCCGATCGCACCAGCCGCCCAGATTGCGGCGGCAGAGCCCGCGCCCTGGACAAAGCTGCCCTCGCGGAACATCGCACCGGCACCGAGAAAACCGATGCCGGTGATCACGCCTTCAAAGACGCGGCTGGGGTCGATGTCGCTTTGCGGATCGCTGGTGGATTCGAGCAGCTCCATCGCACCAATCGCCAGCGCGCAGGCGGCGATAGAGATGATCACGAAGGGGCGGAAGTCGATCGGCTTGCGGCGGATGAACCGCTCCAGTCCGATCAGAAAGGGCAACAGGGTCGCCGCGCCAAGCCGCCACAGGGCTTCCGTCCAGGAAATGGTGTCGGGTCCGGCAAACAGATTGGTCATGCTGAAGAAACGCGCGGAAGCCGGATTTGTTGCAGGCAGGCTGGCCGAAAAAAATCGGGGCCGCAGAAGTCTGCAACGGGGCGGGCTCCCGGCCTGTACCTGCTACGTTCCTTCTTCTTGCAACCCCTGTGGATCGCGCCTGAACGGCGATGGTCGCTTCTAGATCGCAACCCGGGCATGGTCGCCCATTTCCCCGCCGTCCATGGTCATGCCGGTCATCATCTTGAACATCCCGACAATACCGGGATCGGCTTCCCAGATTTCCGCGTCGCGCAGGTCCAGCCGCAGCATCAGCAGGTTCGGGTCCTGCCGGCCCTGCTCGTACCAGGCCTCGACCGGCTTGCTCCAGTGCTTGTCGATGATCGCGGAGTCGGTTTCCTCGGTCAGATTGCCGGAGACACAGGCAAAAAGATCATGGCCCTTGGAGACAAATTGCATCATCGCCGGGCCGCCCTTGGCCAGCCGGTTGTCGCGCGTGGTGAAGAACCAGATCGCGCTATTGGCATCCTTGTCCAGCTGCGCGCGCATCGGGATGCTGTGCTTGCGTTCATCGTCGAGCGCCATCATCACGAACGGGCTGTCGGCGATCGATTCCCAGAATTCCTCGCGGATTTCGTCGCGATCGGCTGTATTGGTCATATCATTGTTGCTCATGGTCTGTTTCCTTCTCTGCTTCATCCAATCAACGCGCAGGGCGGATAAAGTTTCAAAAATACCGCGAGATATTTGCAGAGAGGGATCGGATATGCGGGATATCCGGTCTCGCCCGCGCGAACCTGGCAGAAGTCCGGTTGCGGTAACGGCGCATTGATATTAGGCACGCTGCTTATTTCTTTGCACAAGGACGCATCATGACCGATCATCTGGAAAATCCGCAGCTTGAAACCATGGCGGTCCACGCCGGCACCGAACCGGATCCGACGACCAACGCTCGGATCACGCCGATTTACCAGACGGCGTCCTATGTCTTTGACGATGTCGATCACGCGGCCGACCTGTTCAACCTCGATGCGTTCGGCAATATCTATACCCGGATCATGAACCCGACCAACGGCGCGCTCGAAGGCAAGATTGCTGCGATGGAAGGGGGCGTCGGGGCACTGGCCGTGGCTTCGGGCCATGCCGCGCAACTGCTCGTCTTCCATGTGCTGATGGATCCCGGCGCGCATATTGTCGCGGCGAAGAAACTTTATGGCGGTTCGCTCAACCAGCTCGCCCATTCTGTGAAGAAATTCGGCTGGAACGTCAGCTTTGTCGATGCGGACAATATGGACGAGGTCAAAGGCGCAATCACCGATGACACGCGCTGCGTCTTTATCGAAAGTCTCGCCAATCCCGGCGGCGTGGTGCAGGATATTGCTGCCATCGCCGATATTGCCCATGCTGCGGGCATCCCGCTGATCGTCGACAATACCATGGCCTCGCCGATACTCTGTCGTCCGATCGAACATGGCGCGGATATTGTCGTCGAAAGCGGCACGAAATTTCTCGGCGGCCATGGCAACAGCATCGCCGGCCTGATCATCGACAGCGGCAAGTTCGACTGGACGAAGAGCGAGAAATTCGCCTTTCTCAACCAGCCCAACCCGTCCTATCACGGCAAGGTCTTTACCGATGCTTTCGGTCCGATGGCCTTCATTCTCGCGGCGCGCGCGCTGTCGCTGCGTGATCTGGGGCCGGCGCTCTCACCGCAGAACGCTTTCTACATATTGACCGGCATGGAAACTCTGGCGCTACGGATGGAGCGTCATTGCGACAACGCGCTGGCCCTGGCGCAGTGGCTGCAGGGGCGCGACGAGGTCAGCTGGGTGTCCTATGCCGGGCTGGCTGACAGCGACTATCATCCGCTGGCACAGAAATATCTCGGCGGCAAGGGCGGGGCGGTGTTCACCTTCGGCCTGAAAGGCGGCTATGAAGCGGGCACGAAACTGGTGTCGGCAGTCAAGCTGTTCAGCCATCTCGCCAATATCGGTGACACGAGATCGCTGATCATCCACCCCGCCTCGACAACACACAGCCAGCTGTCGGGCGATGAACTGGTTGCTGCAGGGGCAGGGCCGGACGTGGTACGCCTGTCGGTCGGGATCGAACATATCGACGATATTATCGCCGACATGCAGCAGGCACTGGAGGCTTTGTGATGAGTGATGGTTCAGGCGATTATGTCTATGACGAGGAAACCGGCGAATGGCTGAGCCCGGAGGATGCCGCGGCAAAGGCGGCAAGGCCCGAAGTGCTTGACGCGGTCGGCAATGTGCTGGCCGATGGCGATGCCGTTACGCTGATCAAGGATCTCAAGGTCAAGGGCGCGGGCCAGACTCTGAAACGCGGGACGTTGATCAAGTCGATTCGGCTGACCGATGACGATCAGGAGATTGATTGCCGGCACGAAGGCATAAAAGGTCTCGTACTGCGAGCAGAGTTTGTGAAAAAACGCAGCTGACCTATTCTCCCTGTTGCAGTGCAGCAGCAATGATATTAGGCAGTCACGCTTATTCCCTGCGACAGGATCTCCCATGACCATAATCTCGAAAGCCCTCGGACGTATTCAACCTTCTGCCACGCTGGCAATGACCGCAAAGGTCACTGAACTGAAGGCCCAGGGTATTGATGTAATCGGCCTCTCGGCTGGCGAACCCGATTTCGACACACCCGACTTCGTCAAGGAAGCGGCGATCCAGGCGATCCGCGACGGCGATACCAATTATACGGTGGTGGACGGGACGGCAGCGCTGAAACAGGCGATCGCAGACAAGTTCGCCCGCGACAACGGCCTGACCTACACGCCCAAGCAGATTACCGCCAACAGCGGCGGCAAGCACACGTTGTTCAATGCGCTGGTGGCGACGCTGGACGAGGGCGATGAAGTAATCATTCCCGCGCCTTACTGGGTCAGCTATCCCGATATCGTGAATTTTGCCGGCGGCAGTCCGGTGATTGTCGAGGCCGGGGCCGATCAGGGGTACAAGATTACCCCCGAACAGCTGAAAGCGGCGATCACGCCAAAAACCAAATGGGTGCTGCTGAACTCGCCCTCCAACCCGAGCGGCGCAGCCTATAGCGCGGACGAGCTGAAAGCGCTCGGTGCGGTCATATTGCCGCACGAGCATGTCATGGTGATGACCGACGATATGTACGAGCATATCTGGTATGCCGATTTCCCGTTCGCGACGATCGCGCAAGTCTGTCCCGAGCTGTATGACCGCACATTGACGGTCAATGGCGTGTCCAAGGCCTATGCGATGACCGGCTGGCGGATCGGCTATGCTGGCGGGCCGGAATGGCTGATCAAGGCGATGGCGAAGTTGCAGTCGCAATCGACCTCCAACCCCTGCTCGATTTCACAGGCGGCCGCAGTGGCCGCGCTCAACGGTCCGCAGGATTTCCTGGTCGAGCGCAATGCCGCGTTCGAGAAGCGCCGCGATCTGGTCGTTTCCATGATCAACGATACGCCGGGACTGACCTGTCCGATGCCGGAAGGTGCTTTTTACGTCTATCCGGATGCCAGCGGTCTGATCGGCAAGACCACGCCGAAAGGTGCGGTGATCGAAAATGACGAGGATCTGGTCACCTATTTGCTTGAAGAAGCGCAGGTTGCGGCGGTGCACGGATCGGCCTTCGGCCTCGGACCGGCATTCCGGATCAGCTACGCGACATCGGAAGATCTGCTGACCGAAGCCTGCACGCGAATCCAGCGGGCCTGCGCGGCGTTGATTTAAACGCTCATGCGCCGGGCGGGCGCATCCGCGCCCTTGGCTTTCCTCGCATAGGCTCGGGAGCGCGGTCGCGCTTGCCTCCGCTTCGCGTCTGTTTGGCGCTCCCGCTATTGGTTGGCTTCTAACCGAGGCGCAGCCGAGGCAAGGGCGCCAATAACAGATGGCGTCCGCCGCGCCTCATGGCGCGATAGCCAAGCGGGCGGATGCGCCCGCCCGGCGTATGAGGTTCGACAATAGCGCTATCCCGATAGAAAATCTTCCGGCGGACAAACTGAATATGATCTTGTGATCAGGTTCACAGCGGCGACAGGAATATTATATTAATTGCTGTAACCGACAGGCGGGACGACTCGAACCAGCGGATGACCCCCAAGGAACAGATGATGATGAAATTATTCAAATCCGATTTGACCTACAGTCTCGGCGGCGGCTTTATCGCCGGCGCGCTGATGCTGTTTTTCATGCAGCCCGCCGACCAGCCGTCGGATGCCGGCCAGACCCTGTCTTCCACGGTCAGCGCCGTTGCACAGATAGCGGGCTAGGCTCCGTGGGGCCCACCCTTTCCCGATCCATTGCCTTCGGCGCCAGCCTGGCCTGTGTCGCCGTGGTCTGGGCCGGAGCGCAGAGCGTCCTGTCCGGTGGTTATGATGGAGGGGCGGCTTTTGTCGCGGAAGCCCATGCGGCAGAGAAAGCCACGATCATCCCCGTGCCGCGTGTTGACGCAACCGAAAGCGGATCGCGCGCCGTAGCAATCTTCGCTGGCGGTTGCTTCTGGGGCGTCGAAGGGGTTTTTGAACATACCAGGGGCGTGATCAGCGCGTCTTCCGGCTATCATGGCGGCAGCAAGCGCAGCGCGTCCTACAAGCTGGTCAGCGCCGGACTGAGCAGCCATGCCGAAGCGGTGCGGGTTGTCTATGACCCCCGCCAGGTCAGCTATGGCAAGCTGATGCAGATATTCTTTTCGGTGATTGCCGATCCGACAATGCTCAATGCCCAAGGGCCGGACCGGGGCAAACATTATCGCAGCGCGCTGGTGCCGATTAACGGTGCGCAGGCCAAGGCAGCCCGCGCCTATATCACGCAGCTGGAAAAGGGCCGCTACTGGAAACGGCCGATCGTGACGAAGGTCGAGACCTACAAGACATTCTATCCGGCCGAAACCTATCATCAGGATTTCATGCAGAAAAACCCCCGTCAGGCTTATATTGTCCGCTGGGACAAGCCGAAGGTCGCCAATCTGAAGCGGCATTTCCCGGCGCAATTTCGCGCGAAGCCAGTCGGCTAGAAAAACGTCACGGATTTAATAAGCCGTTAGCTGTCGCCTGCTAGACAGATGCGCATGGTAAATCAGGAATTTGAAATAATACTCGCCTTTTCTGCCATTGCGGTAGGCATGGGCATGCTGTGGATGGCGCGCAGCCAGGCCGACTGATCGCGCCACCCATCTCTAGCGCAAATCCAGTTTGAAACCCGCCTTTGCGCGCCAACGCCATGCAGAGCCCGTTTCCAGTCGCGTCGTTTCGCCCTGCAAAACCTGGTCACCGGAACTGGGGTTGATGATTTTTCCGATGTCCGAGAGATAGCTGGCATCCGCTCCGATCGAGAATTTGAGATCCCGTGTGATATCGAACTCCAGCGCCGCCGACAGGCTGCCGGCAAAGGCCGTGCCGGAATCCGACTCATCGAAGCTGAGGGTGAAATCCTGGTCGGCCGGAGGGCACAGGGCACAGCTGTTCCATTCCATCGCATAGAGGTCGCTGTCGCGATAGTAGATACCACCGGCCGCAGAACCGGTCAGCGCGACACCGGGGCCGATTTCCTGCCTGATGCCGAGCCCGCCACCGATCCCCAGATAGGTGCTGGAAACGCCTTGGTCGCGGCTCTGTTCGAGAACCGATCCGAATACCGTCGACTCCGCCTTGCTGTCAAAGTCCATGTTGAACAGCAGGACATTGGCGAAGGCCGATGCGAAGGCGCTGAACCCGTCCTTATTGGCGATCGGGGTGACCAGTCCGACTTTAAACTCATGCAGGCTGAAGTCGGACTGGTTGAAGCCGGCTATTCCGCGGTTGCCGATCGCAAGGCCGGTTGACCCGCTGGGTGACGTCTCGCCATAGACAAAGCCGACATCTACCGGCCCGCCGGCGGCTATGGAAAATTCGGTGCGCGCATCACCCTCGCTATAGCCGTAGCTTCCATACAGGCTGAACTTGTCGTCGAGCTTGTAGTTGATGCCCAGAGAAAAGCCGGCGCTGTCGAATTTCGTTGTTGCCGGGTCGGCGAAGGTTTCCGTTCCTGCGCCCGTGCGCTGGAAGCCAATGCCGCTATTCCGGTTGCCGAGATCGAGGCTACCCAAGCTGCCAGTGAAAGAGACAGAGACCTCATCCCCGTATAGTCGGGACTTGTCTTGCGGTTCCGCATAGGAGCCCGCTGGCTCCTCGAAGACGGGGCGGACACCGTTATCTGGCGATATATCGGGCTTGTAGGTGACTTCGCGCTGCTCGTCCGAGGGCAATCTCTCGGGATATGCCGACATTCCGGCCATTTGGACAAGATAGTCTGTGCCAACCGAGGGCGAATATTCCCGATAGATCACGGTCCGGTCCGATGTCGATTGCGCCAGTTCCTCTGGCGATGGCGGGCATTTGAGCTGGCTCGGGAATATCACGCCCTCTATGGCCGGGTCGAGCTTGCGCAGCTGGTTGATCGCATCCTCCTGGTTCAGGTCCGGATCATTGGTCACCAATCGCTCGCGCAGGTCGTCCCGGATCGCCCTCAATTCGCGCCATTGGCCGAACAGCCTCTTATAACGCTCGATCCTCGAAGCATTGGTCTCCGGGTCGGCACCGGTTCGGCACAACTCCACCAGCCCGTCCAGCTCGGCCCTGATATCCGCGGCGGTCGGGACGGGGCGACCGGACAGGACGTCCGATGGCAGGGGCTCGACTTCCAGAGACGCGTCGGCTGGCGGCGGGGATGACGGCAGGCCGCCGCCGGCAGCGAGAGTATTAATGTCGGGAAAAACGTCGCACTTCAGGTCCGGCGGCGTTTGCAAGATTTCAATCTGTTGCAATTCGGGAGGGGGCAGCGGCCAGCTTTTAGGAGCAGGCGGACGGGATCCCCGCACCCGGATTTCGTTCATCACCGCGCCATAGCGAGTGGCATATTCGGATTTGAAACCGCGGATATGCACTTCGGACATCCTGCCGGGCGTTGCGTTGGCCCCATAGGCCGGGTTTCCTCGGTTCCGACCGCACAAGGTGCCGATATCGACCAGCCTGTTCACATGGGTGTCGAGATCTTCCGCTCCGCTAACCGCCACGGGAGTCGCCGAGCCGAGGTCCAGCCTCTCCCGCGCCTGTGCGTGGGTGGCGGTTCCGGCCAACAATAACGCTGTCGCAATCTGTACTCGTGTCATGATTCACTCCCTGCCTGGACAAAGCTGACCCTTGCCGACCGGGATATGGGCACGGCCCAAGCCGCGCATCATGCATTTATATTATATGCAAATGTGGGGACGCATCCGCGGCACTAGTGGCCGAAAACCTTGCGAAGGAGATCCGTCTGCCGCCGTGACCCGGTTTTTTCCAGCACCCGTTGCATGTGAACACGGGCGGTATTGACCGAAATTCCATGACATTCGGCATGTTCGGGTACGGAGAGACCGCCGACGATACTGTCGACCAGCTTGATCTCTGCCGGCGTCAGGCCATGGGCTTCGCCAAAGGCCGCGAAGTCGACGAACTGGTTTTCGCTCGATTGCCGGATACGGCTAACGATACCGTCCAGCGTTTCTTCGGGAAGATTGGCGATGATCTCCTCTACCCGTTCCGCCCAAACCGGTTCGGAACTGATTTTTACGCCGTCGCCGCGGAACTGATTCAGGAACGGACGGATATAGTCGACCTGATCCTCTTTGTGCTTCGCTTGCTGTTTCCTGTCCGTCATCCTGACCCCCTCTATCATTTTTTACGCTGGTGGAATAGAAGGATGGTCATGGAAGCCTCTGTCCCGGGATATCCTGCGATTGCAGATAGCGACATTGACCTCCGGCTGATCCAGCTGGAAGCGAATAAAATTGCCCACGCCATCCAGTCGCAAATGGCGCCAGTGGCGAAGGGTTTCTCCGATTTTGCCGCGCGGCTCGAAAACCGGTTCATCAAGAATATGCTGGTTCGCTCTCTGAAACCGGCAATCGTCAAAGGTGTCGACCCGGTCGAACGGGACCGGTTGCTTTCCGCTTACCGGACCGCAACCGCGAGAGGGACCTATGCAATTTTCAACCCGGCCATGCAATCGCCACCCGATACGCAACTGCTCTTCGACCCGGCGTCTCCGCTTGCCGCTGATTATGCGGACGCCGACTGGCCCGATGAAGAATTCGAGGAACCGATCTTATTCTACGTACCAGGTGGCGGTTTCATATTGCCACCATCGCCGAAACAGGTGGGGCTGGCTTTTCGTCTGGCCGAACATTGTGGATGTGAAGCGGTAATAGGCAAGCACCGTCTGGCACCCGAATATCCGTTTCCCCTGCCGGCCAAAGATCTGGCCGATCAATATGAGGCAATTCTCAAAGCCGGAAAGGCGCCGAGCCAGATCATTTTGTCCGGCGACAGTGCAGGCGCCACTCTGGTGCTGGCGATGATGCTGGAGTTGCGGGAGCGCAGGGTGCCGATGCCGGGCGGGGCGATCCTGTTCTCGCCATGGGGGGATCTGGCGATGCGGGGCTGGTCCTATATCTCCAGAAGCCTGAGTGGTAGCAGTCCGTTCCGGATGGAAACGGCTGCGTTTAGCGCCAAACTCTATCTCGGAAACACATTGCCGACCGATCCGCGCGCTTCGCCAGTCTACGCTGATTTGCGCGAATTTCCACCGCTCGCGATCCATTGCAGCCGGCATGACATGCATTTTGACGATGCCGTCCAGCTGGCCGAAAAGGCGCAAGCTGCCCATGTGCCGGTCCGGATGAACTATTGGGACAGCCCACGCCATCATCTCGAGCGTTTTGGATCCAAGGATGCCCGGAAAAGCTTCGATCTGGTGGCGGAATTCATCGATGCACGCTACCGGCGCACCAGCTGAAGGATAGCAGCCCGCGCTATTTCGGGCTGAGCACCATCAGCATCTGCCGGCCTTCCAGCTTGGGATAGGCCTCGACCTTCGCGGTTTCCTTCATGTCTTCCTGCACCCGGACGAGCAATTGCATGCCGAGCTGCTGGTGCGACATTTCGCGACCACGAAAGCGCAGGGTCACTTTGACCTTGTCGCCATTGTCGATGAACTTGTTAACGTTGCGCATTTTGACGTTATAATCATGATCGTCGATATTCGGACGCATCTTGATTTCCTTGACGTCCTGAACCTTTTGCGTCTTGCGCGCGGCATTGGCCTTTTTCTGGGCCTCATATTTGAATTTGCCGACGTCGAGATATTTGGCAACCGGTGGCTGCGCGTTCGGAGAGACCTCGACCAGGTCGAGGCCAACTTCTGCTGCTCGCTCGATCGCTTCCCTCGTGTTCATCACGCCAAGGTTCTCGCCCTTGTCGTCGATGACCCTTACGGTGTCGGATTTGATCAGATCGTTGAAGCGCGGTCCGCCTTTGACGGGCGGCATGGGGCGGCGAGGGGGTGCAGCTATGTTAATTACTCCTGAGTGTTAATCTATGGTGGCTCATTAGCGGCAAAGCTTGCCGGAATAAAGCCCTGTTGATGGCGAAAGCGTCATTGGCCATGACAGCCGTTGTTGGAATGCAACAGCGACCGGCCATATATCGTGACTTTTACGCCAATTTCAAGTCTGGCGGCAGCGCTTCGTCCTTCAGCATGGCCACGGCTTCGTCGAGCGTCAGGAACTGCTGTTCCTTCTGGCCCAGGCGGCGCAAGGCAACCTTGCCTTCTTCGGCCTCGCGCATGCCGACCACCAGGATATTGGGCACTTTTCCGACGCTATGTTCGCGCACCTTGTAATTGATCTTTTCGTTGCGCAGGTCGGCTTCGACCCGGATACCGGCGGCCTTCAGCTTTTCCACAACCTGTTTGGCATAGGGATTGGCGTCGGTCACGATGGTGGCGACGACCGCCTGGGTCGGTGCCAGCCAGAGCGGCATTTTCCCGGCAAAATGCTCGATCAATATGCCGATGAACCGTTCGTAGCTGCCGAAAATCGCGCGGTGAAGCATGACCGGACGATGGCGGTCGCCGTCTTCGCCGACATAGCTCGCATCGAGCCGTTCGGGGAGCACGCGGTCCGACTGGATCGTGCCGACCTGCCAGGTCCGGCCGATCGCGTCGGTCAGGTGCCATTCCAGTTTCGGCGCATAGAAAGCGCCTTCGCCGGGCAATTCTTCCCAGCCATATTCCTCCGTCGCCATACCGGCGTCGACCACCGCCTGGCGCAATTCCTCCTCGGCCTTGTCCCATTCCTCATCGGACCCGAAACGGTTATCTGGGCGCAGCGCCAGTTTGATGGAGAAGCTTTGAAAGCCCATTTCCTTGTAGACACGATTTGCCAGCGCGCAGAATGCCTGCACTTCCTCGACAATCTGGTCCTCGCGGCAGAAAATATGGGCGTCATCCTGGGTGAACTGGCGCACCCGCATCAATCCGTGCAGCGCGCCATGGGGCTCGTTGCGGTGACAGCAGCCATGTTCGAACAGCCGCAGCGGCAGGTCGCGATAGCTTTTGATCCCCTGGCGGAAGACCAGCACATGGGCCGGGCAGTTCATCGGCTTGATCGCCATCATGCCTTCGGTTCCGGTGACCACAGGGCCGTCGCTTTCGGCATCCGGCACCTCGTCGGGGACTGCGAACATATTTTCGCTATATTTGCCCCAGTGGCCGGACTGTTCCCATTGATGGACATCCATCAATTGCGGCGTCTTGATCTCGTCATAGCCGGCGCCGTCGATGGCGCGGCGCATATAGGCCTCCAGCTCGCGCCAGATGACAAATCCCTTGGCATGCCAGAATATGCTGCCCTGCGCTTCGGACTGGATATGGAACAGGTCCATTTCCTGACCGAGTTTGCGATGGTCGCGCTTGGCCGCTTCCTCGAGCCGGACGAGATGGGCGTTGAGCTGTTTCTTGTTGAGCCAGCCGGTGCCGTAGATGCGCGACAGTTGCGGGTTTCGCTGGTCGCCGCGCCAATAGGCCCCGGACACGCGCATCAGCTTGAACGCCTTTGGATCAAGCTTGCCGGTCGAGGCGAGATGCGGGCCGCGGCACATGTCCATCCAGTCGTCACCAGACCAGTAGACGGTGATCTCGTCGCCCTCGGGCAGTTCGGCAGCCCATTCGGCCTTGAACGTCTCGCCATCCTTCTGCCAGCGCGCGATCAGATCGTCACGCTCCCAGACTTCCCGGCGCAGCGGCTTGTCGGCGGCGATGATCCGCTGCATTTCTTCTTCGATTTTCGGCAGATCTTCGTCGGTGAAGGGATCGCCGGCGGGGGCGAAGTCATAATAGAAACCATCGTCGGTTGACGGACCAAAGGTGATCTGCGTGCCGGGGAACAGATTCTGCACCGCTTCTGCCAGCACATGGGCATAGTCGTGCCGCGCCAGTTCCAGCGCGTCTTCCTCATCACGCGAAGTGACGAGCGCAAGCTCGGTATCTTCCTCAAGGGGCCGCATGATATCGCGCAGCTCGCCGTCAATCTTGGCAGCCAGCGCCGCTTTCGCCAGGCCCGGTCCGATGTCGGCGGCAATCTGTGCGGGGGTCGTGCCCTTGGCCACTTCACGCGCACTGCCGTCGGGAAGGGTGATTTTGATCTGGTCGGTCATCGCAATATCTCAATATTCATCGTGAAGCGCCATGGCATAGAAAACCGCGCGCCGGAAGATGGTGTCTGCTGTTTTATCCGCGATTTCAGGAAGAGACACCGTCCACCCGAAACCGGGTGGCGGTGGATGCGATCAGGCCGCGACCATCCGTCCCCCGGAATGGGAGGTGATAGTGCCCCTGGTTGTGATCGTTATCCGAACCATGCGGCTCATCTAGCGCCAGCAGGCCGGAAGATCAACAATCATCGGAGTTAAGGACACAGGGACGGCGGGCGGTGTATCAACCACCAGCGACAATATGTCATGCTAGCTTGACATTTGTGAGCGAATCGGTCATTTAAGTCAAGGAAGCATGACATAATGTCCATGGAACTTGATGGAGACTGACGATGAGATTGAGAAAATGCCAAGGGCGCGCGATGACCCCGAACGAAAATATCGCGATGTGGGCGGCGCTGGTGATCCTGTTGCTGGGAGCGACGGGATGACCGGCAACGCCTCTCCCGGCATCTGGCAGCGATTCTGCCGCCTGCTGAAACCGGACTGGATGTTCGGCTTCATCCTGCTGGTCGGTCTCAGCCTGCTCGCGGTTTCGATATTCGATCCGCACGAGGTGCGCCCGGCCAATGTCACGCCGGCCGTCAAGATTATCGGCGCATCGCTGCTGGTTCTGCTGATATCCTATATCGCAACTTATGCAGCCGCGCTGGACCGCCGCAAACTGGAGGATTATTTTTTCCAGATGATGGCCAATGGCGCCATTGTCGCGATCATCACCGCCATTTTTGCCAATATGGTCTGGCTTGTTTTCGAAAAGCAGCTGGGCACGATGAGCGCGGACAATCTCGTGGCGATATTGATATCGTCCTGGGGCCTCGGCTATTTTTTCTATCGTATGCGCGGACTCAACGCATGAAGAACCGGCTCAAGGTTCTCCGCGCCGAGCGAGACTGGTCGCAGGCGGATCTCGCTGACCGGCTCAAGGTTTCGCGGCAATCGGTCAACGCGATCGAGACGGGGAAATATGATCCGTCCCTGCCGCTGGCGTTCCGCATTGCAGACCTTTTTGCCATGCCGATCGAAGAGATATTCCTGCGCGATTAAGGGGGGCGAAGATTTGTGATGCACCGGACGGCATCTTGGCTTAAGCTTCGCCTATGTCTGCTGCTCCCCATGTTTGGCTTATCGATGGCGACAGCGCGCTCAAACGGCGGGTGCGGATCGAGGTGATAGGCAAGAGTTTCACGCTGTACGAGCAGCAATGGCGCAGCGATGTCTATTTTTTCGGAGATCTCGTCTATCGCGGCAAGCAGGGCGATTCTCATGTTTTCGGCCTGGAGGATGGGATCAGGGATCGGCCCAAATGGAAGCTCGGGTTCAAGGGTGAAGTGCCAGCCGAACTGGTCTCGGTCTTGCCCCGGGCCAAGACACCGCTGCTGTCCAATATCGGCATGTTGGTCATCGCTTTTCTCTGTCTCGCAATTGTCTATTTTGCTGCTACTTAGTGCGCCTGCGCGTGCAGGTGCCCATCTCCCGAACCATATTCTGGCGACGATTGGGTTGTGCTGTTGACCGCGCGTCAACGTGCCTTCTCATCTACCGTTTTTGAACTATAGGACAGGAGATGGATCCCCGCCTCCGCGGGACACACAGACGGATGAATGTATGGAAGACGAAATCTTGTATCTCCAGCGTCCCGGCGGCGCGTCTCTGGCTTATTGCTACACGCCGCCCATGGCGGGGGTGAAGGGCACCACGCTGGTGTTCCTGCCCGGCTATATGTCGGATATGGAAGGCGGCAAGGCGCTGGCTCTTGATGTCTGGGCCAAGCAGCAGGGCAGGGCCATGTTGCGGCTGGACTATGCCGGTTGCGGTGCCAGCGGCGGCGATTTCGAAGATCAGAGCCTGATCGACTGGCGCGAGGATGTGCTGTTCCTGATCGACAAGCTGACATCGGGATCGATCACTCTGGTCGGCTCGTCTATGGGCGGCTGGCTGATGCTCCTGGTCGCGCTGTCGCGGCCGATGCGGGTGAAAAACCTGGTCGGTATTGCCGCGGCTCCGGACTTTACCGACTGGGGCTTCACACAGGATGAAAAGATGACGATTCTCCGCGATGGCAAGCTCGAGGAATCCAGCGAATATTCCGACGAGCCCTATGTCACGACACAGGTCTTCTGGCAGTCGGGCGAAGCCAATCGCCTGCTGCATCGGGAAATAGCCTTCGACGGGGCGGTGCGCCTGCTGCACGGACAGAAGGATAGCGAGGTGCCATGGGCATATAGTCTGGAACTGGCCAAGAAAATCCGTTCAGACGATGTGCAGGTCCATCTGGTAAAGGATGGCGATCACCGGCTGTCCCGGGATCAGGATATCGCCCTGCTGATCGACGTGGTTGCACGATTGGGATGATTTTTGGGCGCTGAAACAATGTTATAACAGGCATATCTCTGATGATATCTTCTCTAGTTCTGCCGCTTCTGCTGCAATCGGCAACCCCTTATGGTTCTCCGATTGACCCCCTGATGCGGCCATCGGAACCGCGGACCGAAGCCCCCGCCGGTCCGCTGCCGCTCGCGCCGAAAAGCCCGGCCGATATCCGTTTCAACCAATGTATCGACCAGGCTGCGGAGGATCCCGATAACGGATTGCTCGCTGCCAACGGATGGCAGATTGAGGGCGGCGGCTATCTCGCGCGCAATTGTCTCGGCTTCGCTTATGCAGAGCTGGAGCAATGGCCAAAGGCCGTTTCCGCCTTTGTGCTGGCGGCAGAAGGAGCGGAAACCGCGGGCGATGATCGCGCCGCGATTTTCTGGTCACAGGCCGGCAATGCGGCCTTCGTCGCCGGTGACAATGCGGCCGCTCTGAAATATCTCGGCTCGGCGCTGGAGCAGGATCAGCTGGACGCCCTGCTGAAGGGCGAAGTGCATCTCGACATGGCGCGTATATATGTCGCGATGAATCAATATGATGCGGCGAAGCAGCAATTTGTGCTGGTTCATGATCTCGTCCCCGAGGATCCGCTCGGCTGGCTGCTGTCGGCCACATTGGCGCGGCGGATGGGCGATCTTGCACTGGCAAAAGCGGATATTGCGGTGGCGGCAGGGTTGGCGGTCACCGATCCGGCAATCGCGCTTGAAGCGGGTAATATCGCCTATGAAGCGGGCGATGTTGTGAATGCCGAAAGCAATTGGGAACAGGCGGTAAAATTCGGACCCGACAGCCCCTCGGCCAAAACCGCGGAACGCTATCTCGAGCAATTGCGGGCCAGCGCCACGGAATAATTCTTCCCGCAAGGTGACCCGCAGGCCCGTTGCGCCCAGTGCCTTCAGTCGAGATAGAAATTGACGGTCGTGACCACGCGGACCTTTTTATACGGCGTATCGGTGACGCCGTAACCGCCGGCATCACCATCGCGGCTGTTGATGCTGAAATAGCCCTGGGTGGCAGATTTGATGCCACCGACGTCGGTGCCGCTATCCTCGGCAAACTGCTCCGCTGACTTGCGCGCGTCCTTGGTGGCTTCGGCGACCATTTCCGGTTTGATCTCGTCGAGCTTGGTGAAGGTGTAGCTCATGCCCGACCCGTCCTCGAGCACGACGCCGCGCCGGACCAGATCGAACTGGCGCGCGACGGCGGCCTGCGCCTTGTCGATATCATTGGTGCGCAGGCTCAGCCGCTGGCGGATCGTATATTGCGGGATGCCATTGCTGCTATATTGATTCACATTGGCGCCGGTCGGCTTGAGCGCATCCGCCTCGAAACCGAGCTCCTTGAAAAAGGCCGTGATCGCGGCCGTGTCGCGGTCGATGTCGGTCTGGGCGCTCTGCAGATCGCTAGACTGGGCGCTATAGGCAATGGTCCAGGTCGCCAGATCAGCGGTCACCTCGCGCTCTGCCAGGCCGCGCACAGTGACGCTGCGGTCTGCCATCTTCGCGCGCAGCAGCCCGTCGCCGAGCAGATAGCCGCCCACCATCAGTCCGACCGTCAGCAATCCGGCGCTGGTCAGCCAGACCTTGTTCCTGCTTTCGATAAATTTCTCGCTCATCTCTCTTTCCCTCCGTCCGAAAGCGGCTTAGGCTGTTGCAAATGACCCGGTTCGGCTTTGCGATATCAGCGATGAACCGTTTCTGAATAGCGACGAATGGAGTTTATAGTGGCCATAAAATATCTGCACACCATGCTCAGAGTCAGTGACCCGGAGGCGACCATCGCCTTTTTCGGCTTGCTGGGTCTGGAGGAAGTGCGCCGTTACGACAGCGAACAGGGGCGCTTTACCCTGATCTTTCTCGCCGCCCCGGGCCAGGCCGATATCGCCGAAGTCGAACTGACCTATAACTGGCCTGCCGAGGATGGCAGCCCGGCCGAACAATATGACGGGGGCCGCAATTTCGGCCATCTCGCTTATGCAGTCGACGATATCTATGCCCTGTGCCAGACATTGATGGACGCCGGCGTGACGATCAACCGTCCGCCGCGTGACGGCCATATGGCCTTCGTACGCACGCCCGATAATATCTCGGTAGAGCTGTTGCAGAAGGGCGATAGAATGCCGGTCCAAGAACCCTGGGCGAGCATGGAAAATATCGGCGAGTGGTAAGCGTCTGATCTAGATCGAAGCGGTGCCGGCCGGTTTGACCGGTCCCGACGAGGAAATATCGATCCAGACAATCTGGTTGCGGCCATTTTTCTTGGCGTCATAGAGGCGCCGGTCAGCGGTCGCCATCGCACTACGCAGCGAATCGCGCCGGCCGAGCGATGCAACGCCAACCGAAAAGGTGACCGGTTCCCGGATTTCCGGGACTTCCTCATGCACCGCCATGATCAGTGTCTCGCAAATTTCGGTCAGGACATTGGCCGGATAGTTTCTGCGCTTGTCACGCCCCTTGTCCTTGATCAGCAAGGTGAATTCCTCGCCACCGATACGGGCTGCGAAATGGCCGGTGCCATCCAGCTGCCGGCCGACGACCCGCAGGACTTCATCCCCGACCTCGTGGCCGTAGCGGTCATTGACCCGTTTGAAGAAATCAATGTCGATGATTGCAAGATGGCTATAGCGGCGGTCGCGCTGATTGCGCCGATATTCGCGTTCAAAGGACCGGCGGTTGTTCATCATGGTCAAGCCGTCGGTATCGGCAAGCAGGGTCAGTTCAACCTGTTTTCGGAGGGTATTCTCATGCTTCTGGCGCAGGAGCCAGATGCGATTGGCGACGCCGAGCGCGAGAATGATGGTTTCCAGCACCAGTGCGAAATAGAGACCATAGTCCAGCGCCGGCCAGCCGATATACAGGTCCATGCCCCGTGCCACCCGGTCCAGGCCGAAAAAGACAATGGGTGTCCACCCGGCAATCTGAAACCAGATGGCCTTGCTGCCGCGGCGCAGCGCGTGCCCCATCGCGTAGAGAACGATAAAAAAGGCCGGCAGAAAGGACGCGTGATAATAGTTGCGGGCATCCATGTCATAGCCCTCGTCGATCCTCAGGACGAAAGCGGTGACGAAGACCGGCAGAACCGACGAGAGGATGATCCCGTTTCGCAGCCATGGCGCGATCTTGCCCGGTTCGATGAAGCGGACCAGGAAAAAGCCGCTGGCTGCAACCGCAATGGCCAGCGCCCAGTAGTTGATCAGCATCTTGGCCAGCAGGCTGGTCTCGGGGAAGGCCAAAAACATCAGGCCGGAGGAGCTGAACGTGTAGGCGACCGTCGCGGCAATCATCGCGCTATGCCAGAGCATGAAACTGTAGCGCAGCGCGGCATAGAAGAAGATATGGTAGAATAGCGGCATGATCACCATGCCGCACAGGACGCCGAACATGATCGAAAGCGGCAGTTTGAGCCCGTCCCATTTGTCTTTTGATGCCAGCTGGATCAGTGACATGCTGCTGACCACTTTCGGATTGTCGATGGCGATATAGACATGCGTTATCCGGTTCCGCAGCTCCGGATTTTCCGAGCCCGGGACGGGAAGCCCGTAATGGCCCTTCGGGCGCCAGCTATCGATCACCTGCTGCTCGGAGAAACTGGACGAGATCAGGCTGCCATCGTCCAGTTGCGCATGGACCTGCATCGTTGTCAGGCCATTATTGTCGCCCTGGACCTCGACCGAGCCGGGCGGGAGCCGGTCGGCAAGAAACGGAATCTTGACCCAGACGCGCGGACCGTCGAGCGCATATTTATTATCGGAACAGTCGAAGGCCTTGCCCGATTGCAGCAGGCTTTCCGCGGTCACGTCCGCGGCGCTGCTTTGCGTGCACAGCCGGTTGGCCATCGGAACTTCGGCCAGAGCCGGAGACCAGAGGCACAAATAGGCCAGAAACGCGACAAACAAGCGCAAATCACGCCCCTTCCCAAAATCACTGCTGCAGAGCCCGTTCGATTAGGTTAAAACTCTTATTTTGCGGTTAAATATCGACAGGATAAAATTTGCGGAGTAATTTGACGCCATGCTTGAGATTATCAGAATCCCCGTATTGTCCGACAATTATGTCTGGCTGGTCCACGAACCGGAATCGCGGGAGACAATGGTGGTCGACCCGGCGGTTGCAGAACCGGTGCTTGCCGAGGCAGAAAAGCACGGCTGGAAAATCACCCAGATCTGGAACACCCACTGGCATCCCGATCACACCGGCGGCAATGCCGCGATCAAGGAAGCGACCGGCTGCCGGATTACCGGCCCGGAAGCGGAGCAGGAACGAATCCCGACCCTCGACGTAAAGGTGAAGGAAGGCGACACGGTGCAACTGGGTGATGTGACCGCCGAGGTGATCGACGTACCGGCCCATACTGCCGGTCATATTGCCTTTCATATCCCGTCAGAGAAGGTTGCCTTCGTCGGCGATACATTGTTCGCGATGGGCTGCGGGCGATTGTTCGAAGGCACGGCCGAACAGATGTATGACAATATGCGCAAGCTTGAGGCGCTCCCGGAAGCCACCAAAATCTATTGCGCGCATGAATATACCCAGGCCAATGGCGAATATGCGCTGGTTGCGGAACCCGACAATCTCGCGCTGAAAGAACGGATGGCCGAGGTGTTGACCCTGCGCGCGCGGGGCGAGGCGACGGTGCCGACGACGATCCGGCAGGAACGCGCCACCAACCCGTTCATGCGGGCGGCATCGGCCGAGGAGCTGGGCGCACGGCGGACGGCCAAGGATAATTTCTGAATCCCCGTCCGTTTCAGCCCCGGTTCAGCCGGAAGGTAGATATAGTTGTGTCGATGGGGATCGATAACGGGAGACGGATCATGAAAAAATTGCTTTTAGCCTTTCCTGCGGCGGTGCTGCTCGCCGCGCCCGCCAGTGGCGGCGAAACGATCGAACTTACGGAAAAGCAGCAGGCGAAGCTCGACAAGCAGCTTGAAGGGCGGAGCCCGCGCAAGGCACAATCCTGCATCGACCGGAATGACCAGCGCAAAATGACGGTGATCAGCGACGATATCCTGATCTTCGCGTCGCGACGCAATGCCAAGACCATTTATATCAACAAGCCGCCCGGCGGATGTCCTGGTGCGGACCGCTATATAATGTCCTACCGGCGCACAACCGGCTCGCTCTGCTCGGGAGAGATCATCCAGCTGATCGACAATATGAGCGGCGCGACCATGGGCAGCTGCACCTTCGGGGATTTCGTGCCCTATACCAAGGATCTCTCGGTCGGTTCAAAATAGCCAGCCGCGGATGCCATATCGGAAACGGGATGGCGCGAAGGCAGGGCCGTGGCTGGCGCGGCCGGTTTCTTTCGACTAGGGAGTGGCGGCCGGTTCATAGTCCGGGGGCCTTGTCCCGTCTCTCCGCCTTTTCGTCCGTTTTCAGGGCATCGCGATGTCTAGCCAGACGCTGGCGATAGTCCGCGCCGTCGCCATATTCCTCGAACAGGCGCTGCCTCTTGTGCTGGCCGCGGACCTTCAGCGCATGTTTGATCGGGCACCAATATTGCTCGGTGCGTCCGGCGACCTCCCGGACATAGGCGATGACGCCATTGGCATAGCTGCAATAGGTGCAGTTGATCTTCTCGATCGCGTTCAGATAGGACAGTCTCCCGCGGTCATAGGCGATATAGTCCCGCCGCCGGACCCGTTCGATCCCGTAAGCGCGAAAGCAGATCGCCTGATAGATGGAGACCGACAGGTCGAGAAAGGCAAAGGGCAGCAGCAGCGCATAGATGACCGGCGCCGTCAGGATCACCGAAATCTGCGCCTCGGATATATAGCGCAGCACACCGACACGCAGCGACCGGTGCATCGCCGCCAGATCGCGGTCGAGTTCCGCCCGGCCCTTGTCCAGCCGCTCGCCCATCTCGGCCCGTTCTTCGGCGATCCGCACTTCAAGCTCCGCTTCGAGCGCGCGGATGCGATCGACGATGGCGCTTGCCTTGCTGTTCACCGGTAGACCCTCCTGTTGACCCGCCGCGATATTTCACCGGTTTCGGCGGGAGGGCCAATCCGTATAGCTACCTAGTGGTGCCAGCAGCAGAATGAGCGGCCGGCGCGCTGTGATCGAGCAGATCGTCGGTAACATGCATCAGCAGCAACGGCTCGTCGGCGGTATCGGCGACCGCATCGACAAATGCCTGTCGCGTTTCCGGATCGTCATAGTTCATTTTGGCGTCAAAGGCCTTTTGCCACGTGGCTTCGTCCGGCCATTCGGCTACGCCGATAAAGCGGCCGTTCTGGTCGCGGTGCAGGCGGGAGCCGAGGCTGCCATATTTCTCCCGGATCAGCCGGGTTCCGCGCCGCCAGGCTGCCCGGAACTGTTCCTCCTTGCCCGGATGGACCTTCCACCAATAAGCTGCAACAAACATCGGTCTTTCTCCTCTGTGACTGCCGTTCGCTAACGGCAATATTGATAGCCGCCGCGCCGGGCCTGGTCGAAATGCAGATGGTCGGCGTGGGCCTTGTTATAATCCGGCGACAGAGTCGTCCCGAAAATCTCGCAGGCGCCGTCGTGCACCTCTTTCAGGAAGCGCGACCGCTCGTCATCCGCGTCCCAGTGGCCGGCGACCGAGACCGTGCGCCCGTCGACGAGGCGGAAGGCGGCGATGTCGATCGCATTGGCCGTGGCATGTTCGCTGTAATTGCCCGTCTGCCCGCCGCCGATCCGCCGGCAGCTGTAACTGCCATAGGTGGAGATCGACTCGACCGTGCTGCCGAGATGTCGGGCGGCGGCGGCTTTGACGATCTGATTTTCCCACAGCACCAGGCTGACCGCCATCGGGCAGCTGGTTTTGGCGGCGGGACTATAGGCGATCGCCTGCGGCTGGTCCCGGGTGAGCGTGACGCCATTGTCATAACCGCATTGCGGACCGGCGCTGACCGGCGGCAGGGGCGAATAGCCTATCGCTGCAGCTTCGAGCAGGCCGTGACACTGCGGCGTATCGTCGGCGAGCGCGTCAATCTTGCGGGTGGTGAACGGGCCGATCGGCGCGGCCAGCGACAGCGGCGTCCACGGCATCCGGTGATCGTGCCGGATCCATTCATAGCCACGTAGAGCGAGCGCCAGAAAGACCACCAGCAGGATCGTCCGGAAAGAGATGGTCACCAATCCTTTTGCGCTGGCGCTGGTCGCTGGAGGCAACCGGGCTTGCGCCGCGCGAAAAACCCGATCGCGCTCGCCTTGCCGGCCCGCTTCTGGCGCGCCCGCGTGGGGAGCCGCCCAATATCCTGACTGTTTTTCCGTGCGTTTTGCATATCCATCCAACCAGCACGCCCCGAAAAAGTTCCCTTTGCTACTGGCCGACGACCGCGCGCCGTCGATCTCGTGCGAAGTCGCGAAGGCACGAAATATTAGCGGGCAGCCGCCTCCTTCACCTTCTCCCGTAACGGAGAAGGATACGAAGCCTTGTCCGAAGGATTAGGCGCAGTTGGATGAAGGCGTTCCGCTGCTGGGTTGCTGTGCCACCAGGGTGCGGTAAACCCTCACCCAGCTCCGACTAGGCCGCAAGCTGCCGTCGTTCCTTCACCAGGCAAGCCTCAAATTCTCCTACCCAAGGTCACCGACATTTGTGATGTTCACAACGCCTTTGCCTGGCAGTTCCACGCGCAATTCCAGCTTGCCTCCTGCGGCTTCCACAAACTTGCGTAATGTCGAAAGATAGAGATCGGTTTGATGTTCTATCTTGTGCACCGATGGCTGTTTGACGCCCAGCGCTTTGGCCATTTGAACCTGACTGCGATTGGCCAGTTTGCGAAAGGCTTTAAGCCCTTCTACTTCGGCAACCAGTTCTTCGGTGCGCGCAGCAATTTTCTGGCGCCGTTCGGCCGGTAACGCATCCCGAATGGTTTTGATATTCCGTCCCAACGTCAATTCTCCTTCTTGGCGAGTGCCGCCAAATGTGCGTCAAATCTCTTGTCCGCCTTGTTGATCAGATTTTTATAAAAGCGCTTCTGGCTGCCGCCGGATTTGTCTCCTGCGATCAGGATCATGGCTTTTCGCTCCGGATCAAATGCAAATGCCACGCGCCATACGCCGTCAGCGGCATTGAAGCGCAGTTCCTTCATGTTGCCATGTCTTGAACCCGATAGGGTGTCGGCATGCGGCCTGCCAAGCTGTGGACCATAGATTTCCAGCAACCCTGCCATCGCAAGCAGTTCATCCTGAACAGCCTCGTCGAGTTTCGCGAACTCGCTTTCGAAATCTACATGAAACTCAACGTCCCAAGTCATGGCTTTATATAGCTTGAAGGCTATTTTCCTGTCAATAGCTCTGAGGCTATATTTTAATTAATCAATCCAGCGTTTGTAAAAGATCAACCGTCCAAAACTCGAAACGTCGAATGATCGAGTTATTCTATCCTCCCATCATTGGGCTCGCACGAAGCCACGAAGACGCAAAGCGAGCTTCACCTTCTTCCGTGAGGGAGAAGGATACGAAGCCTTATCCGAAGGATTAGGCACAGTTGGATGAGGGTGTCTGCCGGTTGGGTTGCTGTGCCCCTAGGGTCCGGTAAACCCTCACCCAGCTCCGACTAGGCAGCAAGCTGCCAAGTCTGCGCAACCCTCTCCCTTGAGGGAGAGGGAGTAGGTGCATTTGGTATACTAGTACCGTATATCCCTGTAATTGGTTACAGTGACTGAGGCTTGAAAGCTTCAATGGAAGCAGGCATGTTAGTGCGACTGACGATATACTTGTTAAAAACTTTTGTTGTCATCAGGGGAATGGTATATTCCGTGGGTGGTGTTTTTCACAACGCTAGGTGGTTTCAAATATGAGAAACATATTATTGGTATCTAGTAAACTTAGATTTATGGCTACTTTTCTTGGAATATCTGCGTTTCTATTTTTCTTGGATTTTACCTACAACTTCACAGGCGCGTTAAATTTTCAGCTAGCTCCAGATCGTCGTGTTATAATACAAGCCATTTGTATATTTGTAGTCCTTGCATGTATTTTGGTTAAGGACACAATCGAGAAAAGAGAGCAGATAAAATAAGCGGCTGACATAGATATTATCATTTATATTGCGACTACGGTGTGGATTACAGAGATAGGTGCAGTAACCCCTATATATCAAAGGATAAATGCTTCTTTTCAGGCATCTTTCCTACTCCCCCCAACCCACTACTTCTTATACAACCCGTCCAGCCGCTCCTGATAGCGCTCCCGGATCACATGCCGCCGGATCTTCATGCTCGGGGTCAGTTCTTCATTCTCGATCGCGAACGGTTCGTCGGCGAACTCGAACCGCCGGACTTTTTCGATGACGGAGAGGTCCTTGTTCACCCGGTCGACCGCTTCCCGCACCGCCGACTTGAACGCCGGGTTGGCCTGCAGCTTGATGAAATCATAGGCCATGCCTTGCTCGCGCGACCATTCGAGCGCCCATTCGGGGTCGGGGACGATCAAGCCGACCATATAGGGTTTCTTGTCGCCGCTGATCATCGCCTGCAGGATTTCCGGCTGGATGGTAAGCATGCCCTCGACCTTTTGCGGGGCGATATTGTCGCCCTTGTCGTTGACGATCAGGTCCTTCTTGCGGTCGGTGATCGCGACCCGTCCGGCTTCGTCGATATGGCCGATGTCGCCGGTGTGCAGCCAGCCGTCCTTGAGCACCTTGTCGGTCTCTTCCTGGTTGCGCCAATAGCCGTGCATGACCAGCTCGCCGCGGACCAGGATTTCGCCGTCCTCGGCGATCTTCACCTCGGTGTCGATCATCGGCGGGCCGACCGTGTCCATCTTCAGGCCGGTTCGCGGGCGGTTGCAGGCGATGATCGGGCCGGATTCGGTCTGGCCATAGCCCTGCAACATGGTCAGGCCGAGCGACTGGAAGAAGACGCCGATTTCCGGGTTGAGCGGGGCGCCGCCGGAGACCATGGCCTTGATCCGTCCGCCGAAGCGTTGCTGCACCTTGGGGCGCAGCGTCTTGTCGAGAAAAGCATCCATCAGCTTGTCGCGCTTGCGACCCTTGCCTTCAGCCTCGCGATGGCCGATGGCGAGCGCCTTGCCGAGCAGATAATTGGGCATCTTGCCCTGTTTCTCGACCGTCTTGATCAGCCGCGCGCGCAACACCTCGAACAGCCGCGGGACGACCACCATGATAGTCGGGCGGACTTCCTCGATATTGGAGGCGAGCTTTTCGAGCCCCTCGGAATAGAAAATCTGGGCGCCGAGGCCGATCGGGAAAAACTGGCCGGCGCTATGTTCATAAGCGTGGCTGAGCGGCAGGAAGGACAGGAAGACCTCGTCGTCCCAGCCGAAATCGCTTTCGATCACCTCTGCGGGTCCCTTGGTATTGTGCAATATCGCGCCATGATGCTGCATCACGCCGCGCGGTTTGCCGCCGGTGCCGCTGGTGTAGATGATGCAGGCGGTCTCGTCGCGGGTGATGCTGGCGACCTGCTCGGTCACTTCGGCGACATCCGCGTCGCTGCCCTGGACCAGCTTGTCCCAGCTGTAGAGGTCGAAATCGCCGGACTGGCCGATGCGCAGGTCGGTGATGCCGATGATGATATTGGCGTCGGCAGAGCTGATCACCGACGGCAGCAGGTTTTTCGCCAGCTTGATGTCGGAGACGATCACCGCATGAGCGCCGCTGTTATCGAGAATATGCTGGTGATCGGCCGGGGTGTTGGTGGTGTAGGTCGGCACGGTGATGCAGCCGGCCGCCATGATGCCGAGATCGGCGATACACCATTCCGGTCGGTTCTCGGAGACCAGCATCACCCGGTCGCCCTTTTTCAGTCCGATCCGCTTCAGCGATTTCGCCAGCGCCGCAACCTGCCGTGCCGCTTCGTTCCAGCTGGTCGCCTGCCACGCGCCGTCTTTCTTGGCGTGCAGAAACGGCTTGTCACCGCCCTGACTGGCGCGGTCGAAGAACATCGATACCAGATTCTGATATTGGTCGATTTCCAGATAACGGTTTTTCGGCTTTTTCTGGCCCACGCAACAATTCCTCTCTCACGCTCCGGCTTGGTTCCGGGCTTGGATCATAGAACAAGGACTAGCGCGGTTGAAACCGCTGGGCAATTCTTTAGGTGAAATCTGTTGCCGAGATGCCGGCCGGTGCCAGCGCCGTCACTGTCAATGGACAGGGCCGTTGCACCTGGTCTATAGCTTCAGCCTATATGAAAATGTCCCGTCTTATCGCTGCTGCGGCAGCGCTTCTCACCGCTTCCTGTGCCCAGACCGGGCAAATTGAACCCGCCATTAATCCGGCGTCAGCCGCTTCCGCAACGCAGCAGGCCGAGCCATTCGTTATTGCTGCCAATCCGCTGGCGGCCAAAGCGGGGCAGGATGTTCTGAAACGTGGTGGCAGCGCCATAGATGCGGCGATCGCCGTGCAGGCGATGCTGTCGCTGGTCGAACCACAAAGCTCCGGGCTCGGTGGCGGCGCGTTCCTGACCTATCTGGACGGCGCGACGGGCAAGCTGACCATTTATGACGGCCGGGAAACCGCACCGGCACAGGCCAGCCCTACCATGTTCCTGGGGCCGGACGGCAAGCCGCTAGGCTATCGCGACGCCGTCACCAGCGGTCGCGCGACCGGCGTGCCCGGGGCCGTGGCGATGCTGGCGATGGTGCATGAGGATCATGGCGCGCTCGACTGGAGCAGCCTGTTTTCGGCGGCCGAGCGGACAGCGGAGGAGGGCTTCATCATCAGCCCGCGGCTGGGACGCTTTCTGGGAATGCCTTTTCCGCAACTGGGCACGCCCGACGCGACCGCCTATTTTGCCAAAGCCAATGGCGAGCGCAAGACCACCGGCGACCGGCTGAAAAATCCTCAATATGCAGACTTCGTCAGGCGCCTGGCAGCCAACGGGCCCGAAGCGCTGTATCGCGGGTCCACGGCGGCAAAGATTGTTGCCAAGACTCGCGCCGCGCCGCTCGAAGGCCGGATGACGATGGCCGATCTGGCTGGCTACAAGCCGGTCAGGCGCGAAGCGCTATGCAACCCCTATCGCGTCTATCTGGTCTGCGTTCCGCCACCGCCGTCGAGCGGAGTGGCGCTGTTGCAACTGCTGGCGATGCTGGAAAAAACCGATATCGCCACGCGCGGACCGGAAGACGCGCAGGCCTGGTTCCTGTTCGCCGAGGCGAGCCGGCTGATGTATGCCGACCGCGATCAATATGTCGGTGATCCGGCTTTTGCATCGGTCCCGGTCAAGGGCCTGCTGGAACCGGCCTATGTCGCCTCGCGCGCGGCGCTGATCGGCGAAAGTGCAGCGACTTCTCCCCCCCAGGCCGGGACTCCACGCGGTGCGGTGCAGGCCGCCGCGGATAAGACGTTGGAACCTGCCGGGACATCCCATTTCATTGTTCGCGATGCCCAGGGCAATGTGGTTTCGATCACGACGACGGTGGAATCGATCTTTGGCAGCGGCCGGATGGTCGACGGTTTCTTCCTCAACAACCAGCTGACCGATTTCTCATTCAGCCCCGTTGACGAGAATGGGCGTCCTGCCGCCAACGCAGTGGCGCCGGGCAAGCGGCCGCGTTCGTCGATGACCCCGACCATAATACTCGACCGTGATGGCAAGTTTGCGGGTGCGATCGGATCGGCCGGCGGCAACAGCATTCTTGCCTATGTGGCGAAATCGCTGGTTGGCGCGATCGACTGGAACCTGTCGATGCAGGAGGCGCTGGCGCTGCCCAATCTGGTGGCGCGGGGTCCCAGATTTGGCGGGGAACTGGACAAGTTCGCGCCGGGCGTTGCCGACGGGCTGGCCGCGCGCGGGATTGATCTGAAGCCGGGGCAGGGCGAGGACAGCGGCGTGCACGCCGTGATCATCCGCGATGGCAGGGTCGATGGCGGCTACGACCCGCGCCGGGAAGGTGTGGTGCTGGTGGGGACCGGCGAATAGCGTAACAGCCGGCTTTATGCCGTGCCGACTGCTTCGCTGATATTGGCAAAGCCGTCCTTTTTGAGCAATTTCGCCAGCTGGCAGTTCATCGCCGCGGCGATGGCCGGGCCTTCGTAGATCATCGCGGTGTAAAGCTGGACCAGCGAGCCGCCGGCGCGGATGCGTTCATAAGCGTCTTCTGCGGTGGCGATGCCGCCAACCCCGATCAGCGGGATTTTCCCGCCGCTGGCCTTGCGAAAATCCTTGAGCCGTTGCAGCGCGAGGCCCTTGAGGGGCGCGCCCGACAGGCCGCCGGTCTCGGACCGGTTGCTGGATTTCAGATCGGGCCGGGTGATGGTGGTGTTGGAAATGATCAGCGCCGCGATCTTCTGTGCCGTCGCGACTTCGACAATATCGTCGATATCCGCCGGTTCGAGATCGGGGGCGACTTTCAGGAATACCGGCGTTTTTGATTTGCCCATCGCGTCCATCACGGCGGCGAGCAGGTCCGCCAAGGCGCCCTTGTCCTGTAACGCGCGCAGGCCCGGCGTGTTGGGGGAGCTGATATTGACCGTCAGATAATCCGCCAGCGGTGCCATATTCTTTGCGCCGATGACATAGTCGGCGATCCGGTCGGTGCTGTCCTTGTTTGCACCGATATTGATGCCGAGCACGCCTTTGCCCATCCGTCCGCGCATTTTTTCGAGGCGCGGCAGGGCTTCCTGCTGGCCGCGATTGTTGAAGCCGAGCCGGTTGATCACCGCCTTGTCCTCGACCAGCCGGAAGATACGCGGCTTGGGATTGCCGGCCTGCGGCAGCGGCGTCAGCGTGCCAACCTCGGCAAAGCCGAAGCCCATGCGGATCAGCGCGTCGGGTACTTCGCCATTTTTGTCAAAGCCGGGGGCCATGCCGATCGGGTTGACGAAGTCGAGCCCGGCGACACGGGTTGCCAGAACGGGATCGCATTTGGGCGCGGGGCCCATTGGGACCGTCTTGAGACCGGCAATGGTCAGGCCGTGGGCGCGTTCGGCTTCGAGCGCGAAGATGAAGGGCTTTGCAAGGTTATAGAGCATCGCCGTGCTATGGCATTGGATGGAATATTGAGCAACGCAAAACCCCTGTGTTCCCGCGAAGGCGGGAATCCATCTCCCGACCTGCGCTCTTGACGCAATAGCAGGAGATGGCCCCCTGCCTTCGCAGGGGCACACTAAGCTGGAAACCCGAATATTATCTGCTAAACCGCTCGCAGAAAAACATTGAGGACTTAACATGATTGCGACGCCACAATTTGATTTCCAGCTCGGCGAAATGGCGGACCAGATCCGCGATACCACGCGCCGCTTTGCCGAAGAGAAGATCATGCCTCTGGCCCAGAAAATGGACCGCGAGGACTGGTTCCCGCGCGAGCTGTGGGAGCAGATGGGCGATCTCGGCCTGCACGGGATTACGGTTGACGAGGCAGACGGCGGGCTCGGGCTCGGCTATCTCGAACATGCGATCGCGGTCGAGGAAGTCAGTCGCGGCAGCGCCGCTCTCGGCCTCAGCTATGGCGCGCACAGCAATCTGTGCGTCAACCAGATCCGCCGCTGGGCTTCGCCTGAACAGAAAGCCAAATATCTGCCCAAGCTGATCTCGGGCGAACATGTCGGATCATTGGCGATGTCGGAAGCCGGAGCGGGCAGCGATGTGGTGTCGATGAAGCTCAAGGCCGAAGCGGTGCAGGGCGGCTATGTCCTCAACGGCACCAAATTCTGGATCACCAACAGTACGGACGCCGACACATTGGTCGTCTATGCGAAAACCCGTCCGGAAGTCGGCTCGGGCGGGATCACCGCCTTCCTGATCGAGAAAGGTATGAAGGGTTTCTCCATCGGCCAGAAAATCGAGAAAGTCGGGATGAAGGGCAGCCCGACGGCGGAACTGGTGTTCGATGATTGCGAAGTGCCGGAGGAAAATGTCATGGGGCCGCTCAACGGTGGTGTTGGCGTGCTGATGTCCGGTCTAGATTACGAACGCGCGGTGCTGGCCGCGATCCCGCTCGGTCTGATGCAGGCCTGCATCGACACGGTCATCCCCTATGTCCGCGAACGCAAGCAGTTCGGCAAGCCGATTGGGAGTTTCCAGCTGATGCAGGGCAAGATTGCCGACATGTATGTCCGCCTCAACAGCGCGCGCAGCTATGTCTATAATGTCAACAAGGCCTGCGATGCCGGACAGACCACGCGCTTTGATGCCGCCGGGGCGGTGATGCTGGCGAGCGAGAACAGCGTGCGGGTTGCCGAAGAATCGGTGCAGGCGCTTGGCGGTGCGGGCTACACCACCGACTGGCCGGTCGAGCGCTACTGGCGGGACAGCAAGCTGCTCGACATCGGCGCGGGCACCAACGAAATCCGCCGGATGCTTATTGGGCGTGAATTGATCGGGGCTGGATGATGGACGGAATAGACGAAAATAATACAGGTGAGAACAAACGTTCAAAACCCTCGGTTCGGGCTCGTGCCGATGCGGTCAAACCTTTTGTCTGTAAAAATTTGATCGCGGTGATTGAGGATCCCACGAACATCAAAAACATTGGCACCGTCATCCGTAATGTGAATGCGCTTGGCGTCGAGAAGGTTTACATCGTCGATCCACGAAAGGCATTGCCTGATGATTGGCAGGATATGCGAGAAAAAAAGTCACTGTCGAAAACATCGGTTTCGGCGGTAAAATGGAGCTTTGTAAAGCGGTTTGATAGCACCGAAGATTGTCTAAACCATTTGGAGCGAAAGAACTTTCATTCCGTGGTCACCTCGCCTCATGTGAAAGGCATGACCAATGTATATTTGCATGAAGGCGAATATACTGAACATGCGAAACTCGCGGTGTGGTTTGGGAATGAAAAACGCGGGATCAGCGATCTGGCTGTCGAAAGAAGCGACATGTGCGTCGCAATTCCGATGTTCGGTATGATCGAAAGCCTTAATCTTGGTACCTCCTCAGGCATCGTTCTGTATGAAATCACGAAACAGAGACGTGAATATCAGAGCAAATATCGGAAAAGGGACAAGCGCGGTGAGCGTGCAAATCCCCTTCCGACAGTTTTAACCTGAAGAAGTGGTTTAAGAAGCTTAGAGCAATATCAGACCCGCAACGTCTCCCAGGGGCCGTTGATCGCATAAGTATATCCCGGCTCCTGCACATTGACGAACAGCGTTGTGCCGTCGGGCGAGAAGCAGGCGCCGCAGAATTCGCTCTGGTCCTTGTGCGCATTGCGGGCAATGTCGTAGATCTTGCCGTCGGGCGTCAGGCCGCGCAGATATTGATCGCCGCGACCATCTTCGCAGAGAATGATATCATTCCACGGCGCGACCACCAGATTGTCGCACATGTCGAGGGAATCGGCGTTGGCGGATTCGTAGAATAGCTGCAGATATCCGCCGGCCTCCGGCCCGCTGTCCGGGTTCTGGTCGGGCGTGTAGCGCCAGATCTGGCCGACGCGTTGGGCGCCGCCTTCGGTGCAGGTGAAATAGAAGTCGCCCGTCGTGCCATCGGTGCGCAGCGCATAGTCCAGCCCTTCTCCGCGCATGAAGCGGGCGGCGCCAGCGGCATGGCCACGCTGCGCCAGGTCGCCGTCCGGCGCCTCGACATCATCCAGATCGATCCACTCGACGACATAGTCCTGGCCGACGGCAAAGGGTTCTTCCGCATTGCCACCCCAGTCCTCGGGCCAGTTGGATGTGACGGCGGATTTCCGGTTGGTAAGCGCCAGCGCCTGCAGGCGCCCGCCTTCCTGCAACTCGCCGCGTACATTGGGAATGAAGCGGTAGAACAGCCCGTCGCGCGCGTCTTCGGTCATATAGACGATGCCGGTTTTGGGGTCCACCGAAGCGGCTTCATGTGCGAACCGGCCCATGGCCTTCAGCGGGATCGCGTCGATCAGGCCGGTGGCGCTGGACGGGGTCTCGAAGACAAAGCCGTGATATTTGCCCGGTCCCTCTTCCGGCTTGAGCATTTCTTCCTCACAGCTGAGCCAGCTGCCCCAGGGGGTGGGGCCGCCGGCGCAATTGGCCGCGGTGCCGGTCAGCACCAGAAAATCCCGCTCCATCCTTTTGTGTTTCAGATCATAGACGAGCTTGGTCACCCCGCCGAAAAAGGGTGAGCCGTCTTTCTTGCGGTCATAGAGCTGGCTGTCCGACACCCGGTCCAGCAGTTCATTGCCCTTTCCGAACGGGCTGCCGACGGGGATGCTGTTCCAATTCTCGTGATTGCGCATCAAAATGCATTTGTCGCTGTCGTCGGGATGGGCGAAACAGGCCATGCCGTCGGGGCGGCCGGGGCGGTAAAATCCGTCGGACATCATGCCGCCGGCCTCGCTGATCAATGTATAGGAAAAGCCTTCCGGCAGATCGAGCCGTTTGGCCGGATCGGGCAGGAGAGGGAACGCGCGATTGGCGCTGTGCGCGCGGGCGCAACCGGCCAGCGAGACGGAGGCATAGAATAAGCCTACGGCCTGGGCGGAGCGGATAAAATCTCTTCTGGATAAAGTCATCGTTCAATCTTCCCGTTGTCGGTGCTAGCATGGCTTGGTGCGAATGAAGCTGGCCCTTACAGACCAAAGAAAACAGATTTATGACCTACACGCTGATCACCGCCAACCGCAACTATTCCAGCTGGTCGCTGCGGCCATGGGTCCTGATGAAGGCGCTGGATATTCCGTTTGCGGACGAGATCATCTATTTCGAAGAAGATAATTATGACCGGTTTCGGGCCTTCGCGCCCAATGCGCAGGTGCCCTGCCTGAAAGACGATGGTCAAACCGTCTGGGATTCGCTGGCCATCATGGAATATCTGGCGGAGCGGCATCCCGGCTGCTGGCCGGAAGACAAAAAGGCGCGGACATGGGCGCGTTGTGCAACGGCAGAAATGCACGGCGGCTTTGCGCCGCTGCGCAATATCTGTCCGATGAATGTCGGCTTGCGGGCACGGTTGCACGCGGTCGAACCCGCACTGCAACGCAATCTCGACCGGATCGGGGAACTGTTCGCGCAGGGGCGGGAGGACTTTGGCGGGCCATGGCTGGCCGGTGACCGGTTCACGATCGTCGATGCCTTTTACGCCCCGGTGGCCTATCGCGTGCGCAGCTTCGATCTCGACATCGGCGAAAAGGGGCGGACGTGGGTTGACCATATCATCGCCCATCCGGCGATGCAGGACTGGGAGCGGCAGGCGCTGGCCGAGCCGGAGCGTGAAATTGCCCATGAAGAGGAGATCGCTGCGGTAGCTACGGTAACGGCGGATTTCCGGGCCAACAGCTAGCAGCCCAAACTTGACGGCTCGGGGCCAATAGTCCATTGGCCGGGCCGTTCTCGCTGCATTGCAGCATTACCACCCTCGGACAAAGGATATTCCATGGCGATTCACAGCGATTTTCGGCGCGACTGGCTGTCGAACCCCAAAACCGAATTTCTGGCCGGACTGGTTGTTGCGCTGGCTCTGATTCCCGAGGCTATCGGCTTTGCGATTATCGCGGGTGTCGATCCGCGCGTGGGCCTCTATGCGAGCTTCTCGATCGCCGTGATAATCTCGATGGTCGGCGGACGCCCGGGGATGATCAGCGCGGCGACCGCTGCAGTCGCGGTGCTCGTCGTGCCGCTGGTCCGCGATCATGGCGTCGAATATCTGTTCGCCGCGACGATCCTGATGGGGATATTCCAGGCGATTGCAGCGTTCCTGAGGCTCGACCTGCTGATGCGATTTGTCTCGCGCTCGGTGATTACCGGCTTTGTCAATGCGCTGGCGATCCTGATCTTCATGGCACAGATTCCACAGATGACCGGCGAGGCCTTCACCTGGCAGACCTATGCGATGATCGCCGTCGGGCTGGCGATCATCTACGGCCTGCCGAAGATTACCACTTTGGTGCCATCACCGCTCGCGGCGATCATTGTGCTGGCCGCGGTCAGCATGTATTTCCGGGCCGATGTGTTTACCGTCGGCGATATGGGCGAACTGCCCGACAGCCTGCCGTGGCTACATATCCCGCAAGTGCCGATCACTTGGGAAACGCTGCAGATCATCGCGCCCTATTCGCTGGCGATGGCGGCGGTTGGCCTGCTTGAATCGCTGCTGACGGCGTCGATCGTCGACGACATGACCGAAACCCGCAGCGACAAGCGACGCGAAACCTATGGCCAGGGCATCGCCAATTTCGTCACCGGCTGGATCGGAGGCATGGGCGGTTGCGCGATGATCGGACAGTCGGTAATCAATATCAAGTCGGGCGGCCGGCGGCGGCTGTCGACCTTTGTCGCCGGTGTCATGCTGCTGATTCTTATCGTCGGGCTGGGCCAGTGGGTTGGCCAAATCCCGATGCCGGCGCTGGTTGCGGTGATGATCTTTGTCTCGATCAGCACCTTCCGCTGGAAAAGCTTTACCGAGATTACCCACCATCCCTGGCCTTCCAACGTCGTGATGATCGCAACGGTCGTCATGGTCGTGGCAACCCATGATCTGTCGATCGGCGTCCTGACCGGCGTGCTGCTGTCCGGCATTTTCTTCGCCTGGAAAGTCCGCCAACTGGTCACGATCCAGGATTTCGTCGAGGTTACGACTCATCGTTATGTCTTCGGCGGCCAGATTTTCTTCGGCTCGGTCGACATGCTGTACGAAGCGATGGAGTTTAACGAGGAAGGCATCGACAAGGTCATCATCGATGTTCACGACGCCCATTTCTGGGATATCAGCGCCACCGGCATGCTCGACAAGATTGTCGACCGGCTGAAAAACGAGGGCAAGACCGTCGAACTGATCGGCATGAACCAGGCGAGCGCCACTCTGGTCGAGAAATACAGCGAGAATGACAAGCCGTTCGAGAGTCTGGGTGTGGTCGGGCATTAGGTCTGTTGTGCCCCTGCGGAGGCAGGGGCCCATCTAGAGAAGGTGCGGCAAGCCCAGTGCCGGGTGTGCTACCAGACCTGAGTTTAGCGCGTAAACGTTTCCTGCCCTTTCACCGCAACAGCAGAGATGGGCCCCTGCCTGCGCAGGGGCACGGTTCTCTGCGAACATTGATGGGCTCCGGCGTAGGCCGGCGCTCAGACGATCGCGCAGGAACATTCTGGACACTGCCCTTCGGCAGGGAACAGGGACGGCCGGCTATGCGGTCTGTGCTCCGTACCTGATGCGGAGCACAAAACTTCATTTATGCTGAGCCCGTCGAAGCACGATGAGCACTAGCAAATTGTCCTTCGACAAGCCCTGGACGAACGGTATAGGTGCCGGCAAAGGAGAACTCCATGATCAAGCTGCACCATCTCGAAACCTCGCGCTCGTCGCGTATCATCTGGCTCTGCGAAGAGGGCGGGATCGAATATGAGATGGTCCGCTATGCCCGCGATCCCAAAACCCGGCGCTCGCCGGCAGCACTCGCTGATGTGCACCGCCTCGCCAAGGCGCCGACGGTGGAAGTCGATGGCCATGTGATGGTCGAATCCGGCGCGATCCTCGAATATCTGGTCGAGCGGCACAGCGATGGCGCGCTCGGCGTAGCAGTCGACCATCCCGAACGGGCGAAATATCTCGAATGGCTGCATTTTGCCGAGGGCACGATGGGCATGAGTTTCATCATCACCGGGATTGCGCCGATGCTCGGCGGCCTGCCTGATGTGATGGGCGGATTTCTGAACGCCGAAGTGAAAAATCTGCTCGATCATGTCGAGGTCGAGCTGGAGGGCAAGGATTTTCTCGTCGCCGACAAGTTCACCGGCGCGGATATCAATCTGCATTACATGCTCGAAGGCCGGGCCGCGATGGGACAGCTCGACAGCCGTCCCAATTGCAAACGCTATTTCGAAGCGCTGGTCGCGCGGCCCGGTTATCGGAAGACGGTGGAACTGGGCGGTCCGGTACTGATGACCCGGCCCAGCTGAGTCGTGAAAAAATTGGACGGGTCCCTGGCGACCTTCATCCTGTTGCTGGGCATATTGCTGGCATTCGCCGGCAATTCGCTGCTGGTCCGCATCGCGCTGGCTGGCGGGCAGATCGACTGGGCCGGCTACACCATTGTCCGGCTGGTTGCCGGCGCGCTGATGTTGTGCGTGCTGTTCACGGCGCAGAAGCGCAAACCGGTCCTGCCGGGCCGGCGCGATGCGGCAGGGGCTTTGGCGCTGTTCGTCTATGCGGTGGCTTTCTCCTGGGCCTATGTCAGGCTTGATGCGGGAATCGGTGCACTGATCCTGTTTCCGGCGGGACAGATTACCATGCAGATCATCGGCTTGTTCCGCGGTATTGTGCCGACCAGGGGGCAATTGGCCGGGGTGTTGATCGCACTCGCCGGACTTATCTATCTTATGGCACCGGGTGTGACCGCGCCGCCGCTGGCGAGCGCTATCCTGATGGCCTGCGCCGGGATCGCCTGGGGCTTTTATACATGGTCCGGCAAGCTCGGCACCGATCCGACGCTGGCCACGGCCCGCTATTTCGTGGGGGCCAGTCTGCTGGCTCTTTTGCTGCTGCCGCAGGTGGATATGTCCATGCTCAGTTGGCGCGGCATCGGCATCGCTGCAATCTCGGGTGCCATCACGTCTGCGCTCGGCTATGTGCTCTGGTACAAGATACTGACCCGGATATCGATCACCTCCGCAGCCGTTTCGCAACTTTCTGTCCCGGCAATTGCCGCCATCGGAGGCGTGATACTGCTGGACGAAATCATGACCAGCCGGTTGCTGGTCGGTGGCATGATCATCTTCGTCGGTATCGGTCTGACCATCTGGGCGTCGATCAGGGGCGGCCGGACCTAGCCCACCGCATCGCGCACCACAGCGACCCCGGCCTCGCGTTGCGCCCGCAATTCCGCTTTCAGCTTCGCGGGATCGCGCGCAAAAACGAAGCCGAAGCTGACTCCGCCTTCCCTGCCGATGGTGGCGTGGTGGAGCTTGTGCGCCTGCACCAGCCTTTTGGCATAGCCGCGCTTCGGCACATATTTAAAATATCTCTGATGCACCAGGCCATCGTGGACCAGCGTGTAGATGATGCCGTAGAACAGGATGCCGAGGCCGATCCATGTGCCCGGCTCCCACGCGCTCGCACCCATGATCAGCGGGCTGCCGACGGCGAACATCGAAATGCTCATCACCGCGCCGGCGATGCCATAGAGATCGTTTTTCTCCAGTGCCTTGTCATGCGGCTCGTGATGGTCGCGGTGCCAGCCCCAGCCGAAGCCGTGCATGATATATTTGTGACTCGCCCAGGCGACACATTCCATCGCGATGACGGACGCAATGATAGTGGCGAGGATCGCAAAACTGCTCATTGTGCGACGATAGGCTTATTTGATTGGCAATTGAAGCCACTTCTGACTTGCACGGGCAATTGATCTGACTAAACGAAACACCATATTGGAAGTCAGGAGCTTATGACCATAGCAAAAACTCTTTACGAGAAAATCTGGGATGCCCATGTTGTCGACCAGCGGGATGACGGCACGGCGCTGATCTATATCGACCGTCATCTGGTGCACGAGGTGACCAGCCCGCAGGCTTTTGAAAGCCTGCGCAAGGCGGGCCGCAAGGTGCGACGGCCGGATCTGACCCTGGCGGTGCCCGATCACAATTTGCCGACCACGGCGCGGCTCGATGCGCAAGGCAACAAGATCCCGATCGCCGATCCGCAGAGCGCGGCCCAGCTGGAAGCGCTGGAAGCCAATGCGCCAGCTTTCGGCATCAAATATATCGGTGCCAGCGACATCAACCAGGGTATTGTCCACGTGATCGGTCCGGAGCAGGGCTTTACCCTGCCGGGCACGACCATGGTCTGCGGCGACAGCCATACCGCTGCGCATGGCGCATTGGGCGCGCTGGCCTTCGGCATCGGAACCAGCGAGGTCGAGCATGTGCTGGCGACGCAGACGCTCCAGTTGACCCGCTCGAAATCAATGGAGATACGGGTCGAGGGGCTACTCGGTCCCGGTATCAGCCCGAAGGACTTGATCTTGCATATCATTGGCGTGATCGGCACGGCGGGCGGCACCGGCCATGTGATCGAATATCGCGGCGAAGTGTTCGAGCAGATGTCGATCGAGGGCCGTCTGACCGTCTCCAACATGTCGATTGAGGGCGGCGCGCGCGCTGGCCTGATTGCACCGGATGAAAAGACGTTCGCCTATCTGAAGGGCCGTCCGATGGCGCCGAAGGGGGCCGACTGGGATGCGGCCGTGGCTTATTGGAAGACGCTGCCGACCGACGAAGGCGCGAAATTCGACAGAAGCGTCACCATCAATGCAGCCGATGTATCGCCGACCGTTACCTGGGGTACCAGTCCGGAAGATGTCGTGCCGGTCAACGGCGTGGTGCCGGCGCCGGAGAGCTTTGCCGACGCGTCCAAACAGGATGCGGCGCGCAAGTCACTGGACTATATGGGACTGGAAGCCGGCCAGGCCTTGCGCGATGTAGCGGTGGAGAATATTTTTATCGGCAGCTGCACCAACAGCCGGATCGAGGATTTGCGGGCTGCAGCCTCGATACTGGAAGGCCGCAAGAAAGCGGATAATGTCAAATGGGCGATCGTCGTGCCTGGTTCCGGTCTGGTCAAGGCACAGGCCGAAGCCGAAGGGCTCGACCGCGTGTTTACCGATGCCGGGTTTGAATGGCGCGAGCCGGGCTGTTCGGCCTGTCTCGGCATGAATCCGGACAAGGTGCCAGCGGGCGAACGCTGTGCATCCACCTCCAATCGCAATTTTGTTGGCCGGCAGGGGCCGGGTGCTAGAACGCATCTGATGTCACCAGCCATGGCTGCGGCTGCGGCGGTAACCGGCAAGCTCACCGATGTGCGCGAACTGACGAAATGAGAGGTTGATATGAGCGACGATAATGGAAAAGACGAGCCATCCGTGCAGGAGGGCGATTCCGCCGGCAAGGATGCCGGCAAATGGTCGACCGGAGTCAAGGTCGGCGCGGCGATCGGATCGGCTGCGATAGCCGCTGCGCTCATCTATGCCGGTCGGCACCAGATGAGAAAACATGATGATTTCAAGGCGGCCAAAGGCAAGCCGCTGCCAAAATATGAAAATGAACCGGATTATGATGAAGACGGTGACAGCGAAGCCGCCAACAAAAGCGAAGAAACATAAAGATGAAACCTGTCAAACGCGTTGAAGGCCGCGCCATTCCCTTCGGTCAGAAAAATGTCGACACTGATGTCATTATCTCGGCCAAATGGCTGAAGACGATCTCCCGGGAAGGACTCGGCGAGGGCGCGTTCGAGACGATCCGGGCGAAGGAAGGCAATGTCTTCGACGATCCGGAATATGCCGGCGCCTCGATCCTGATTGCCGGCGACAATTTCGGTTGCGGTTCGAGCCGCGAACATGCGGCCTGGGCGCTGGACGACATGGGTATCAAGGCCGTGATCGCACCGAGTTTTTCCGATATTTTCTCCGGCAATGCCTTCAAGAACGGCTTGCTGGCCATTGCCCTGCCGCAGCAAGCGATTGACCGGCTGATGGAAGTCGCAAAAACCGATCCCGTGACTATCGACATGGAGAGCATGAGCGTCACAACGCCCTATCAGGATCGCTTCCCGTTCGAGATGGATCCTTTTCGTCATCAGTGCCTGGTAGAGGGACTCGACGAAATTGACCTGACAATGGCGAAATCCGATGCCATAGAACGGCACGAGAAAAAGAACGATTCTACGCAGCCCTGGCTCAAACCGGTGGCCGCCTAGGATCTGAAAATGCTTCCAGGGAAGGGAATGATATGAAGGCTTTGATGTCAACCAAGGTGGGCGGACCCGATACGCTTGAAATGCTCGATGTGGACGATCCGGTCGTAGGCAAGGGGCAGGTCCTGATCGATGTCAAAGCCTGTTCAATCAACTATCCCGATGTATTGATCATTCAGGACATGTACCAGTTCAAGCCATCGCGGCCATTCGCGCCGGGTGGAGAAGTTTCCGGTATCATTGCGGCGGTCGGCGAGGGTGTTACCGATCTGAAGGTTGGTGACCGGGTTGCGTCGACCACTGGCCATGGCGGTTTGGTAGAAAAAGTTACGGTCGATCAGAACGCTGTATTCAAAATTCCTGACAGTGTCAGCTTTGAAGAGGCTTCGGCGTTGATCCTGACCTATGGCACGTCGATCCACGCGCTGGTTGATCGCGGTCATATTAAAGAGGGTGATACCCTGCTCGTGCTGGGCGCATCCGGCGGCGTTGGCATTGCCGCCGTCGAACTGGGCAAGGCCTTTGGTGCGCGCGTTGTCGCCGCGGTGTCTTCCGAAGAAAAAGCCGCCTTTGCCAAAGAAGCGGGCGCTGACGAAACCGTGATTTACGAACGGGCACCGTTCGACAAGGACCAGTCCAAGGCTCTGGCCGCACAGTTCAAGGCCGCTGTCGGTCCGAATGGCGCGGATGTCATTTATGATGCGGTCGGCGGCGATTATAGCGAGCCGGCTGTACGCTCGATTGCCTGGGAAGGCCGTTTTCTGGTGGTCGGTTTCCCGGCCGGGATCGCGAAGCTGCCGCTCAATCTGACCCTGCTCAAGTCCTGTGACGTTTGCGGCGTTTTCTGGGGTGCTTATGCAGCGCGCGATCCAGAAGGCAATCGCGCGCATATCGACCGGCTGTTCAAACTCTGGGAACAGGGCAAGATCCAGCCGCGCGTGTCCGAAGTCTTCGCTTTTGAAAATGCCGGTCAGGCCATCCAGAAAATGGCGGATCGTGGCGCTATCGGCAAATTGGTGGTAAAAGTCGCCGATTGATTGTCTCTCGGCACTTGCGGCAGGCTTCGCTGATGCCTATTTTCATACCAACTCAGTTCAAGGGAAGCTCATGACAGATTTTAAGGATCGCGAACACGCATTTGAAGCGAAGTTTGCGCGCGACGAGGAAATGCAGTTCCGGATTACCGCGCGGCGTAACCGTTTGGTAGGACAATGGGCAGCAGAGAAAATGGGCCTGACCGCTGAGGAAACCGACGCCTATGCGAAAGAAGTTGTGGCGGCCGATTTCGAGGAAGCGGGTGATGAAGATGTCATTCGCAAGCTTCTCGGTGATCTGACCTCCGCTGGCGTTGATATCGACGATGCGGCCATTCGCACCGCTCTGTCCGACAAGATGGTGGAAGCCCGCCGCCAGTTTATCGAAGAGGCCAGCTAAGCCCGATGCCGATGGCCAGCGCAGATATCGAGGCGATGATTTTGGAAGCCTTCCCGGATGCTTCGGTAGAAATTACCGATCTTGCCGGCGATGGCGATCATTATGCTGCGAAAGTCACTTCTGCTGCCTTCTCCGGAATGAACCGGGTGAAGCAGCATCAGGCGGTTTATGCTGCGCTGAAGGGAAAAATGGGCGGTGAACTGCACGCGTTGCAACTCACCACCTCCGTTCCCGAATAGGAGAAATTATATGAGCGATGTAAACGCGAAAATCGAATCCGTGGTTAAGAACAATGACGTCGTGCTTTTCATGAAGGGTACGCCGCTGTTCCCGCAATGCGGCTTTTCAAGCCGTGCGATTGCGATCCTCGAACATCTCGGTGTCGCATTTGAATCATTTGACGTTCTGCAGGACATGGAAGTCCGCCAGGGCATCAAGGAATATTCCGACTGGCCAACGATCCCACAGCTTTATGTCAAAGGGGAATTTGTCGGCGGTAGCGATATCATGATGGAAATGTACGAGGCCGGAGAACTGGGCGAACTGATGGCGGAGAAAAAGGTCGCCCCCGCGGAAGCCTGACCAATATCCCGGCAGGGATTATGACAGAATGAAAAACGGCTCGGTCTAGGAGGACCGAGCCGTTTTTATTTGGGGTATGTGTCGTCTAAATTCGTAATGAGAGGGGACAACGAAGACCAGTAGGTTGTCCCCCTCATTAGTACCTCCTGCAAGGAGGTTTTGGGTGTGAAGTATTAAAGACACAATATACTTTGCATTCTCTGTGCCAGTTTTACAAAAACGATATAAAACAACGCAGTATAGGGTTTATCCGCTGTTAACCTTTGCCAGATTGTAAGATTTCCCGACAATGTGCCGTTGGGGCTGCGTACCTTTGCTTTTCGACAAACGGTCACCGGTCATCCACCAACAACATTAATCCCGGGGTTGATATTGTTTACATTCGTAGTCGATGAAACTACAGATGTAGTCACCGACGATTCTCAAGGGAGGGACCGATATCGTGAGCGAGCGCATTAGCGATGCTGAACATGCCGTGATGGAAGTCCTGTGGAAACGCGCGCCCATGACCGCCACGGAAGTAGCGGGACAGGTTGTTGCGGAAAAGGACTGGTCGCTTCAGACGGTCAAGACCCTGTTGTCCCGGCTGGCCGCGAAAGCAGTGGTCGGCACCGAACGCGACGGCCGTCGGTTTCTTTATTCTCCGCTGGTTGAGCGGGACGATTATCTTACCGGCGTATCCAGAAATTTTGTGGACCGGCTTTTCGGGGGAAAAGTCACACCATTGGTTGCGCATCTGGCCGAGGCCGATGAGTTGAGCGCCGATGACATCCGCGAAATCGAAGAGCTTTTGAGGGAGTTGAAAAAATGAGCGGCGAACTGAACCAGTGGATATGGGATACCATGGTGTCGATGACCTTGCTGATGGGGCTGGTGTTGATGATCCGCAAACCGGTCAGCCATTTTTTCGGCGCGCGTATTGCCTATCTGCTATGGATATTGCCGCTCGCACGTCTGTTCATGCCGACGTTGACCCTCGAGGCACCCGCTGCCACCGATCCCGCTGTCGCTCTGGCACCTATGGCACTGGGTTCAGAGATGGTCGCGACCGTGCCGGTAGAGACGAGCGCTTTCGCTGCGCTGGCATCGCTCGACTGGATGATGATCGCGATCATCGTCTGGCTTGGCGGGGCGGGCCTGCTGTTCATCAGCAAACTGGCCGCCTATCTCCAGTTCCGCGAGGATATCGTCTCCGACGGGCGTTTGATCGGACGCCACGAGAATATCAAGATTCTGGAAACCGCAGCGATCAGTGGTCCGCTGGCTTTCGGTCTGCTTGAAAAATATATCGCCGTTCCCACCAATTTCTTTCGTGACTATGCGCCGCGCGAACGGGAACTGGCGCTGGAGCATGAAATTGCCCATCATGAATCGGGCGATCTGGCCGCCAATTTCATCGGACTGACAATCTTGTCGCTGCACTGGTTCAATCCGGTTGCCTGGTTTTCCTGGATCGCCTTCCGGCAGGATCAGGAAACCGCATGCGACGCGCGTATCCTGGCGCAAAGCGGCCGCGAAGTCCGCGCCGTATATGGCCGGACGATCGCCAAATCGGTTTCCGGTCATCGCCTCGGCCTCGCCAGTCCGCTAAATCAGAAGGACAAGATCAAAGGGCGTCTCAAGATGCTCGGTCGATCGGAAAAATCTTCGCTGCGGCGGAAGCTGGGCGCCGGGCTGGTCGCGATCGGTACCGTGGTGACATTGCCGCTGACCGCAACCATTACATATGCCGAGGCTGTCGATCCGCTGGATGTTTCCGAACCACTGGCGCCGGTCGCACCCGCTGTGCCACCAGCACCGCTCGCGCCGACAGCACCGCTTCCTCCGGCGGCTCCCGTTGCGCCGGCTGCGCCGGCCACCGATAGCGATTCGATTAACATCACGATGCTCAACGGTCGCAAAAATCCCGATATCTCGAAAGATTATGTGCACAAGGTCAAGCATAATGGCAGAACCGTCATTCTGCGCACGGACAAGAAGCTGAGCGAAAAGGAGATTCACAAGCTGGTAGCCGAAGCCGAAGCGTCGCGTCTGGCGGCGGACAAGGCTCTGCGCGACAGCGGCCTGGATCGGAAGGACAGGGATTCGACCATGCGCAAGGTGGAACGGGAACTGGCTGCAGCGGAAAAGGAAATGGAGCAGCAGTGGCAGGAAGCCCGGCTAGAGGTTCGCGAAGCGATGCGCGAAGCGGATCAAGCCAGACGCGAGGCTTTGGCGGGAGCCCGGGAAACGCAGCGCGAGGCTTTGGAGGAAATGGCACCCGTTTCGCGCCTCTCGTCGATATTCTATACCAAGGGACGCTCAGTGCCTTCTGCCACCAGCGTCAAGATCAAAGGCCCCGATTGCGTTGCGATGAACAAGCAGATCGCGATGGGCGGTGAGAATGGACTGGCGAGCCAAGCCTGGGCGGTGGTGGCCGGATGCGGCGGGTTTGAAGTCAAGATCGACAAGGCCGCAATACTTGGCGCGGCCTTGAAAGGCCTGAAAAAAGAGCGGGCCGAAGTGGAAAAATGCCACGATAGCGATCCCGACCGTACCAGAAAGATCAAGGAAATCGACCATAGCATCGCAAAAGTCAAAGCCGAGATGGCAATGATATAGGCCGGGGAAGCCGTATATCACGGGAATAAGGGCGGTGTGCGTGGCAGGCCGCCCTTTTTCGTGGTTGTTTTATGGCCCGAATATGCCACATCAGGTCCATGGACTTTGACCCTTCAAAATATCCCACCGGTCTGTGCGAACAGATGGAACCTCTGGTGGCCCGCGTGCTGGCCGGCAATCCCAGCCCCTATACCTATACCGGCACCCAGACCTATATCGTCGGCAATGGATCGGATCGGGCGGTTATCGACCCCGGACCCGCCATGGACGAGCATATCGATGCGATAATCGCAGCGGTTGGCGAGGCCAAAATCAGTGCGATCATGTGCACCCACACCCATCGCGATCATAGTCCCGCCGCCGCGCCGCTGGCAGCGCGCACCGGCGCGCCAATCATCGGCTGTGCGCCGCTGGTACTGGCCGACGACGGACCGCGGGCCGACGAGAGTTTTGACAAGGAATATAAGCCAGACCGTGTGCTTACCGATGGCGAGACGGTCTCCGGCGACGGCTGGACCATCGAAGCGGTGGCGACGCCCGGCCATACGTCCAATCATCTCTGCCTCGCGGTGCAGGAATCCGGCGCGATGTTCACCGGCGACCATGTCATGGCCTGGTCGACCAGCGTCATTGTTCCGCCCGACGGTGATATGGCTGACTATATGGCGAGTCTGCAGAAGCTTTATGAGCGCGAGGACAAGGTCTATTATCCCGCTCACGGCAAGAAAGTGACCAACCCGCGCCAGCTGGTGCGCGGGATGATGGGCCATCGCAAACAGCGCGAACGGCAGATATTGAAGCTGCTCGGAGAAGGTCCGGCGGTTATTACGGACATGGTTCCGCGCATGTACAAGGGGCTTGATCCAAGGCTGAACGGCGCCGCGGGGCAATCGGTGCGCGCGCATCTGATCGACCTGCAGAAAAAGGGGCAGGTGACCCAGTCCGATGATGTCTGGGCGCTGAGCGGATGACGGTCGAAAAGTTACGGCGTCTCTGGGTTCCGGTTGCTGTTACCGGCGTGATATTCATCATTCTCGGTACCTTGGCCTGGCTGCTTTTAACCCGTGTCGAAAACAGCATGGCGCCCGATCCGGTGACGATTGCCAATGCCAGCCTGACCAATATGCAGGAACAGAACCGGTTAACGGTCTTCTCCGCCAGCTACAATGCTACCGTCACCACCACCGTGACCAAATTGGGGCTGTCCGCGCGCAAGACCCTGATCATGCCCGGGACGGTCCGCTACGAGCTCGATCTGGCCAAGCTCGGCGCCGATGATGTCCGCTGGGATGCTCGCGACAACACGCTGTATGTCGAGATCCCGGCGATCGAAATCGCCCGGCCCGAGGTGCATATCGAGCAGATCCAGACCTATGATGACGGCGGCATATTGATGGCGCTGACCGATGCAGAAAATGTCCTCGATCAGGCCAACCGCAAGAAAGGCATTGCGGAACTCGCCGAACAGGCGAAAAATCCGGTTCAGCTGCGTCTCGCCCGGGAAGCCGCGCGCCGTGCGGTGCGGCATAATTTCGCCGTGCCGTTGCAGACCGCCGGCGTGGAAGCAAAGATTGACGCATTTTTTCCTTATGAGCGCAGCCGTTACAAGGAGCGGTGGGACTATTCGCGTCCGATCCAGGATGTTCTGGCGGAACAAAGACAGAAAAGGGACACGGGAGAGTGACAATGCGGGGCATGGCATGGACGGCGATTCTGTTGGGCGGATTGATGTTGACCGGATGCGAGCGCAGCCCGCAACCGGAGCAGCAGTCAGAAATTGCCGACTTCGCGCTGCCCGAACCGATCAGCAATAATGCCGTGGCGGTGGCGGACGGGCCGGAAGGTCCGACCCTCTACAGTTTCAATGGCCTCAAAGCCGGCAAAAGCTGGAAAGATACCAGCAACGCTGCCTTTGCCTGTGTGCTCGCGACCGAAACCTGCAAGACGATCGCGTCCGTCCCGGTCAGGGAAGGGCGCCTGGCCAGTGCGGCGGTGACCGTAGCGGGAAAAATCTATATTTTCGGCGGCTATACGGTTGCGCCCAATGGCGACGAGCTGTCCACGCCCGAGGTTTTTGCCTATGATCCGGCGACCGGCCGCTATGAACAAATGGCTGATATGCCAACCCCGGTCGATGACGCGCTTGCTGTGCCCTACCAGAACCGGTTCATTTATCTGGTCTCCGGTTGGCACGACGAGGGCAATGTCAGCGTGGTGCAAATGTTCGATACGCAAACCGGCGCCTGGACCGAGGCGTCTCCCTTTCCCGGAACGCCTGTCTTTGGCCATAGCGGCGGCATAGCAGGCAACAGCATCATCGTCACCGACGGGGTGGCCTCGGTTCTGGATGACGGCAAACGGAAATTTGTCGCAGCAAAGCTGACATGGCGCGGGGATATCAACCCGCAAAATCCCACGCAGATCAGCTGGCGCGGGGTGAATGCCCATTCCGGTCAGGCAAAATACCGGATGGCGGCGATTGGCGACGAGGCCGGGCAGCGGATCATTTTCGCCGGCGGCGGCGACAATCCCTATAATTATGACGGCATCGGCTATGACGGGGTGCCGGCGAAACCATTGGGCGGCTTTTTCGCCTATGATCTGAAAAGCGACCGATGGTTGGAACTGGGGCGGCTGGCCGAGCCGAGCATGGATCATCGCGGCCTCGCGAAGGCTGGCGCGGACTATTATATCGTGGGTGGCATGGATGCGGAGCAGAAGGTTATCGACCGGATTGTCAAATTCCGTATCAGCAATTGATTTCCTTTGGACGGTGACTTGCCCTAAACTAGTCGGGAATCAGAAACTCCGTTCGCCCTGAGCCTGTCTAAGGGCGGCAAGAGCATGTTTCGACAAGCTCGACAGGAACGGAACAGGAAATAGGAAGAGTATAATGGATGCACGTGGTGGAATTGGTGGCAGCTTGGCCGGGGTCGACATTGTCGAGGAAATCAACAAGCTGCGCAAGGAGCGCAACGCGATCATCCTTGCCCATTATTACCAGAAACCGGAAATCCAAGATATCGCTGACTTTGTCGGCGACAGTCTGGAATTGTCCCGCAAGGCCGCGGAAACCGATGCCGATGTGATTGCCTTTTGCGGTGTGAAATTCATGGCCGAAACCGCGAAAATCCTGTCGCCGGAGAAGATTGTCGTGCTGCCGGACATGGACGCCGGCTGCTCACTGGAAGACAGTTGTCCGCCGGACAAGTTCAAGGCGTTCCGCGACGAGCATCCCGATCATATCGCGCTGACCTATATCAATTGCTCGGCCGAGGTGAAGGCGCTCAGCGACATCATCGTCACCAGCTCATCGGCGGAACATATTCTCTCGCAGATCCCGCTCGACCAGAAAATCATCTTTGGCCCGGACAAGCATCTCGGCGGCTATATCGCGAAGAAAACCGGGCGTGACATGCTGCTCTGGCCCGGTGTCTGCATCGTCCACGAAGCGTTTAGCGAGACCGAATTGCTCAAGCTGCAGGCCCAGCATCCCGGCGCGCCGGTTGCTGCGCATCCCGAATGCCCCGCCTATATTCTCGATCACGCCGACATGGTCGGCTCGACCAGCGCGATCCTGAAATATGCGAAGTCATTCGAAGGCGACACGATCATCATCGCCACCGAACCGCATATCATCCATCAGATGGAAAAGGCGGTGCCGGAGAAGAATTTTATCGGCGCGCCCGGGGCGGACGGCAACTGCAACTGCAATATCTGTCCCTATATGGCGCTCAACACGATGGAGAAGCTCTATGTGGCGCTGCGTGACCTCGAACCACGCATCGAGATGGACGAGGAACTGCGCCTGCAGGCCCGCAAGTCGATCGACAAGATGATGGAAATGGCGAGCGCAACGGTCGGGCAGGGGGACCTGGGGCCGACTGGTCTTGCGCATAAAGGGTAAGGGGGTGACCTTCACCCTCGACCGTTTCGATCTCGACGCTTTCGTCGCAGCCACGCTCACCGAAGACCTCGGCGCCCCTTATGGGGCAGGGGGGCGCGATGTTACGTCGGAAGCCGTCATCCCCGCCGATGCGATATTCTCCGGTGTGATGGACAGTCGCCACGATGCGGTGATCGCCGGGCTGCCGATTGCCGAGGCTTTTTTCCGCTATCTTGATCCGAATGTCGAGATTGAAACTCTGGTTGCTGAAGGCGAGGCGGTACAGGCAGGCACCGATATCATGCGTCTGAAAGGCAAGGGCCGCGCAATGCTGACCGCCGAACGCAGCGCGCTCAACACGGTGCAGCATCTGACCGGTATCGCGACCATGACCAACGAATATGTCCGGAAAATCACAGGCACGAGTTGCACTTTGCTCGACACGCGCAAGACAATCCCCGGTCTGCGGGTGCTGGAGAAATATGCGACGCGGATGGGCGGAGCGCAAAACCACCGCATGGGCCTGTGGGACGCGGCGATGATCAAGGACAATCATGTCGCGGTCGCTGGTTCTGTCGGCGAAGCGGTCCGACGCGCCAAGGAAGCGGGCGTCGAGAATATCATTTGTGAAGTCGACCGGGTCGACCAGATCGAACCGGCGCTGGCGGCAGGCGCGACGCATTTGCTGCTCGACAATATGGAACCGGCGACCCTGCGCGGCGCGGTGACTTTGATCGGCGGTCGTGTGGCGACCGAAGCGAGCGGCGGCGTGACGCTGGAGACGATCCGCGACAAGGCGGAAACGGGCGTTGATTTTATTTCGGTGGGGCGTTTGACACAATCGGCACCGGCGGCGGATATCGGGCTGGATTTTGAGCAGGTATAGCAATCGTCATCCCGGCGAAGGCCGGGATCGAGGGCAATCGTCCGCGCTACGTGAAACGCGGGTCAGGCCCCAGCCTTCGCTGGGGCGACCAGTGGCTTTATTGCTGTTTTTGGCTATGGCCGCGACCCCCGCCCAAGCCCAATCCTACCAGTGCAGCCCGCCATCCGGCCTCAGCGCGCCCGCCGAGCGCAAGCCGGCCTCCGAACCGCGCCGGCTTACGCCCGTTACCAGCTATACGCTGGCGCTCAGCTGGTCGCCGGAATATTGCCGCACCCGCAAGGACAGCCGCCGCGACAAGACCCAGTGCAGCGGAGACGATGGCAGTTTTGGCTTCATTCTCCATGGCCTGTGGCCCGACACGCGCGGGCCGGCCTATCCGCAATATTGCGCGCCGACCCGGGCGCTGCCGCCTGCTGTGGTGAAGCGCAATTTCTGCATGATGCCGTCGACCAGGATGATGGCGCATGAATGGGCCAAGCACGGGACCTGCATGACCAGACGGCCCGAGACCTATTTCCGCGTGTCGCGGATCATGTTTGACGCGGTGCGTTTCCCCGATATGGATCGCTTGTCGCGCAAGCCGCTGACGGCAGGCCAGTTCCGCAACGCCTTCGCCGCGGCGAATGAGGGGCTGCAGCCCGATATGCTGCGGCTAAAAATTAACCAGCGCGGCTGGTTGCAGGAAGTGAAACTCTGTCTCGGCAGGAGTTTCCGGCCGCAGCGCTGCCCGGCCTATATGCAGACGACGGGGGACGATATGCCGGTCAAGATCTGGCGCGGGGGGTGATTTACCGATCTCTGGGCAAAGACCTACAGCTCCGCCGGTAACAGGAGGGCGTGCGACCAGGGCTCCGCATCAAGGGCGAAGCACGGCCATCAACCCTCCAGCGTCCGTGTGCCGGGGTGATGCTTGTCGAGATGCTTGCGGATGATCTTCAGATTCTTGCTGTTCGAACGCCAGAAAAAGTCGAACACATCGCCGGCGAAAGGAATGGCACCGAGCGCCGTATCGATGCCGACATTGGCCGCCATGCGGGTCAGTTGCAGCTTGGACATGCCCAGATTGCGCGCTTCCCAGACAATATAGGCACCCATGAGGGCGGTGACGATGTCACCGACCACAGGGACCAGTCCGACGATGGAATCGACGCCAATCGGGCGATTGATGCCAGGGATTACGAAGGCGCGCTCCAGCACTTTTTCCATAGCTTCGACGCGGGTGCGCACCGCTTGCGGATCGCGGCTGACATCGGGCAATTGCTCGGCGAGGCGTTTTAACTGTTCTTCGGAAATGGCCATGCGACCTCCCTGTCTTAGACTACTCACACAGTCAGGATATGGGTATGCCGACCAGATTATTCAATGGATGCCATCCGCGCGGGTTCACCGCAAAGCCGCGCTGTCCCGGCCGGGCGATGGACCAGCGGATCGGAACCGCAATCGGTATGAAATTATAATGATCCACCAGCATGATCTCGACCTCGGCATAAAGCCGTGCCTTGATCTGCAAATTGGTTGCAGCATCCGCTGCAGCGATTCTTGAATCTGCGTCATTCAGACAGACCGTCGTCTTGAAGCAGGTGAATTGCTTCAGGAACCATTGGGCGCTGTCATAGGGAGCGATTTCGTCCAGCAGTTGCACATGCGCTTTCTGGTCAAGCGCGACCTTTCGGGCATCCAGCCCCACTCTCCGGAGATCGGACTGGATACGCTTGAAGAATATATCGGCGCCGGCTGCATCGGGCAGCGCGATAGCCAGTGGCACGACCGGCCCTTCGGAGGCTTTCCAGCGACTGACATGGTTTCGGGCAAAGACGATCCGGTCCTGCATGGTCATGCCGGCCCAGTCGGGATAGGCGCTGATGCCGTCGACGTCGAGCGCTTCGGGGATGATCTTGAGCCGGCTTTGCCATGCGCTGACACCCGGAAAGGAGGTCAGCAAGGCCGGGCGGTTGATCGCCATCGCCAGTATTTCCCGATTGCCGGGTACCGCCCAGAAGCCCTCGGCGCGGACGAAACGTAGCCCGAACAGGCCAGCGACCGGATCGAGACGCAGGTCTCCGCTGCTGATGTCGCCGGCATCGACCAGCGGCAGGTGATGATATTTGCCGTTCAGCACCACTTGCACGCCGCCGGCACGATATCGGGCGATCGCCGTGGCGGCGGGGTCGCTGCTCAAGGAAACCCAGCGGTCATCTTCATCCTCTTCATCCTCTCCCTCCTGCGAGGGTTCGTCGAAGCGGGTCAGCTTGATTCCATTGTCTTCGCTCAAGAGGCGCATCGGGCCAGCGCCATGGCCAGCCCGAAACAGGCCGAGTTCGGGCTGGGCGAGCAGTTGCAGGAAATTGGGATGCGGCGCATCCAGCTTGATCTCGATCACCCGGCCGGTCATCGAAACGACCTCGTCGACCACGGACACGTCATATTGCAGCCGGCTTTTGCGCAATTCGGAGAAACGCTCGCGCAGCAGCCGCGCCACCCGCTCGGCCGTGATCTGGCGGCCATCATCCCATTTCGCGTCGTACAGGCGAAAAATATAGCTCAGACCATCGTCGGAAACGATCCATCGGGCGGCCAGTGCAGGGACGACCCGGCCTTCGGCATCGAGACCGACAAGCCCCTTGGCGATCGCCGCGCGCATGGTGGATGAGGAAAAGTTCAGCCTTGTACCGACCGGATTGATCCGCACCGGCGCGTCCTCGATCACCGTGACTCTTACCTGATCCTCGTCACCGGCGAAACCGCAGGCCGTCAGCAGCGGTATCGCAAGGAACGCGGAGAGAAGATTCTGCCAATATCCAGATCGAAAACCCATCATGGCCTTATACGCAGAGTGTAGCTGGGATGCACATTGGAAATATTATCTTCCCATCCGGCAATGCGTTTTGCAACCAGGCTGCGGGTGACGTAGAAATAGAGCGGCAGAACCGGCATGTCGGCAATCAGCATGGTTTCGGCCTGCTGCATCAGAGATTGGCGCTTTGCAGGATCCGGCTCGGCTATCGCCCGCGCCAGAACCCGGTCATAGTCCGGATTTGCATAGCCAGAGTAATTGCCCGCGCCATTGGCTTGCTGATGCACCAGCAGAAAATTTTCCGGCGTCGGCAGATCCGCAATCCAGCCGGAGCGGGCGAGCGAAAATTCGTGGCGGCGCAGTGCGGCAAAATGGAGGGCAGCCTCGCTGTTGAACAGGCTGGCCTCGACCGCGAGCGGCTGCCACATGGCGGCCAGGGCAACGGCAACCCGGCGATGTTCGGCGGAACTGTTGAAGCGGATTTCGAACCGCAAGGGACTGGATGCATCATAGCCGGCATCCTCCAGCAAGGCCCGCGCGGCCTGCAAGCGTTTCTCCCGCGGCCAGTCAGCCCAAGCGGGTCTTGCCGGTTCCGCTCCGGCAAGACCGGGGGGGAGCAGGCCCCATGCCGGAATATTGCCGACACCGATCACCTTGCCGGCTATCCATTCGCGCTCGACCGCCATCGACAGCGCCAGCCGGACCTTTCGGTCATCAAAGGGCGGAATGCGGGTGTTGAACGCGAAATAATAGCTGCCGAGATAGGGCACGCTGTGGGTGAGGTCCGGATGTTTGTTCTCCAGCCACTGGTGCCGGCTCGCCGGATAGTCGGCCGCGATATCCGCGCCACCGGACAGAAACAGGCGCATGGCCGATAGGCTGTCATCCATCGGTTTCCAGATGATGGTCGGAGTTGGCGCGGCCTGATCGTGCCACCGTGGATTGCGCTCCAGCCGGGCATGGTCGTTCAGTTTCCATTCCGCCAGTCGATAGGGGCCGCTGACAATCATCGGTCGGTCGGAGGTCCATTGGTCCCCGGCCTCGCTGATCCGGTGAAGGGGGATTGCGGCCATGGCGGGATGGGCCAGCAGGGCGGGCAGGGCAGGATCAGGGGAGGCCAGGTTGATCAGCAGCCTGGACCCGTCGACCGCTTGGACCGCGATAATATTGCCGAACAGGGATTTTGCCGGCGCCGCCGTGCCGGGGGCGCGCAACCGCTGCCATAGCGCCGGAAAAAGGCTCGCATCAAAAGCTGTGCCATCGGAAAATTGGAGCTTTGGCCGCAAATTGAACGTCCAGTTCAGGCCGCTCTCGTCAGTTTCCCAGTTGCGGGCCAGTCCCGCTACTGCTTTTCCCGCGCCATTCAGTCGCGTCAGGCCCTCGAACTGGTCTGCGGCAACCCGGAGTGATGACAGATCTGAGATTTTCTGCGGGTCGAGACCCTTGATCTCCGAATCGGACAAGCGGACGATTTGCGCCGGGCCGGGCGCGCTGTCCACCGCCGGACCTCTTTCGCACGAGATCAGCAGCAGGCAGGTGCAGAGAAGAGCGATAAAGCGCATATGACCCATCTAGATGGTTTTGCCGCCTCGACAAAGCGTAACTCTTGTGCTTGTTCGTGGCACTTGGGAGAAATGCTGCATGTCCGGTTTAGATTATGATATTTTCAGTATCGGCGAGGTCGGCCACAAGATACTGGTTTTGCTCCCCGAAATTTCGGCGCGCGCCGAGGAAACCGAACAGGCACGGCGCTTGCCGGCCGATCTGGCCGCGAAACTGGCTGCTGCCGGAGCCTTCAATCTTTCCAAACCGGCGGCGATCGGCGGACTGGAACTGGATCCGCTCGACTTTATGAAAATCGTCGCAACGGTTGCCGGGGCAGATGCCAGTGCCGGATGGTGCGTGATGATTGCGGTGACTTCCACCCTTGGCGCCGCCTATATGCCGGAACCAGCAGCGCGCGAAATCTTCGGGGCCGACGATGTCATCACCGGCGGTGTGTTTGCGCCGATGGGAAAGGCCGAGGACAGGGGCGATCATTATCTGCTCAGCGGCCAGTGGCAGTGGGGGTCGGGTTCGGCCAATTGTTCGTGGCTGGGCGGCGGCGCGATGATCTTCAAGGATGGCGAACTGCAGAAATTCGACAATGGCGCGCCCTATCACCGGATGTTGTTCTTCCCGGCGACAGAGGCTTCCTTCATCGACAGTTGGCATGTCGCGGGATTGAAGGGCACCGGTTCGGGTGATTTCTCCGTCGAGGGGGTGAAAGTCCCCAAGCAGCGTAGCGTCTCCTTTGTCGGTGACCGGCCACGCGATCCGGGCGCTTTGTACAAATTCCCGCTTTTTGGCCTGCTGGCGCTCGGCGTTTCGTCGGTCGCGCTGGGAAATGCCCGGGCTGCCCTCGAAGAAATCCATATGATGGTGATGAGCAAGAAAACGCCCGGTGGTGGCCGGTCGATGGCGCAGCGGGCCACCGTACAGGCAGATCTGGCGCGGGCCACCGCATCGCTTTCCGGCGCATTCGGCTATCTGGAAAATGCCATTGCCGGTTGTTGGGCCGAAGCGCGGGGCAGCGCGGAAATATCCGTCAAGGGGCGAGCCAATTTGCGCCTGGCCTGCGCTCATGCAACCGAAATCTCTGCCGAAGTCTGCAAAACGGCCTATACGCTCGGCGGCGGCAGCGCTGTTTATTCGGACAACAGCCTGCAACGCCGGTTCCGCGATGCTCATGTCGCGACCCAGCATATCGCAACCGCTCCTGCAGTGTTTGAAACAGCGGGCCGGGTCTTGCTGGATCAACCCGCTGACTTGGCGATGCTGTAGATATTGGTCAAATGTCGGCAATCCTGTCCGACTTAGCCGGGCAGATTGCCGGATTGTCAAAACTGGTGCGGACGGCGGGACTCGAACCCGCACACCCATTTCGGATAGCAGATTTTAAGTCTGCTGCGTCTACCATTTCGCCACGTCCGCACCGGTAGCTCCGGCCTGAAGCCGGAGCCTAGCGACAAGCATTATTGCGCGCGCGCGGTCAAGTGCGCAGACGCAAAATATCGGAATATTTCGAAAATCAGTCTTCGTTCAGCCGCTCGCGGATTTCCTTGCCCGGCTTGAAATAGGGCACCCGCTTGGCCGGAACCTCCACCGATTCCCCGGTGCGCGGGTTGCGGCCGATGCGGGGATTGCGCTGGCGGGTCGAGAAAGCGCCGAATCCGCGAAGTTCCACGCGCCCGCCTTCAGCCAGTTTCTGGCTGATCTGGTTGAAAAACAGGTCGACTATTTTCTCGATTTCATCCGGCTTCAATTCCGGATTTTCTTCAGCCAGTTTTTCCAGTAATTCAGAACGTATCATCGGTGCGCCTTTCCGATTTCCGGTCGATCCAGTGAACTTCCTTGCAGGAAACTTTCGGAATCGGGCGGTCAGTCAATTTCCAGACTCTAATTGATGCCAGAAATTATGTCTATTTTCAATGGCCTTGGCAACCTTGTCAGAAAATCGACCTGAAATGGGATATGCAAAAGAAAAAGCCCGCCCCGATGAGAGGGCGGGCTTTTCCGCTAAATCCAAGCTGTGATGGAAGAACTATTCTTCTTTCTTTTTCAGCGCGGCGCCGAGGATGTCGCCGAGGCTTGCGCCGGAATCGGTCGAACCGAACTGTTCCACAGCCTGCTTCTCTTCTGCCAGCTGATGCGCCTTGATCGAGAAGTTCGGTTTCTTCGAGCGGTCGAAGCCGGTGATCATCGCGTCGAGCTTCTGGCCAACCTGGAAACGGTCGGGACGCTGTTCGTCGCGGTCGCGGCCCAGATCGCTGCGCTTGATGAAGCCGGTTGCGCCATCGTCGCCCATCTGGACTTCGAGACCACCATCGCGAACTTCGAGAACGGTAACGGTTGCGACCGAACCCTTCTTGAGGCCGCCGGTATCGGCACCGCCCATGGCAGGCGCACCTTTTTCAAGCTGTTTCATGCCAAGCGAAATGCGTTCTTTTTCAACATCGATGTCGAGAACGATTGCTTTGACCTGCTCGCCCTTATGGTGAAGGTTGAGCGCATCTTCGCCGGAAATACCCCATGCGATGTCGGACATGTGAACCATGCCGTCAACGTCGCCTTCCAGCCCGATGAACAGACCGAATTCGGTAGCATTTTTGACTTCGCCTTCAACGGTGGCGCCGATTGGGTGCGTATCAGCAAAATCGGTCCACGGGTTCGACTGGGCCTGTTTGAGGCCAAGCGAGATACGGCGTTTCTCGGTATCGACTTCGAGAACGATGACTTCCACTTCCTGCGAGGTGGAAACGATCTTGCCCGGGTGGACGTTCTTCTTGGTCCAGCTCATTTCCGAAACGTGGACAAGGCCTTCGATGCCTGGTTCCAGTTCGACAAATGCGCCATATTCGGTGATGTTGGTGACCGAACCGGTAAGCTTGGTGCCAACCGCATATTTTTCGGTTGCGCTGTCCCATGGATCGCTCTCGAGCTGTTTCATGCCAAGCGAGATGCGTTGCGTGTCCTTGTTGATCTTGATGATCTGGACTTTCAGCGTGTCGCCGATGTTGATCATCTCGTTCGGGTGGTTGACCCGCTTGTAGCTAAGATCGGTAACATGGAGCAGACCGTCGATACCGCCGAGATCAACGAACGCACCATAATCGGTGATATTCTTGACCACGCCTTCGGTAACCTGACCTTCAGCCAGCGACTCGATAAGACCGCTGCGCTGTTCGGCGCGGGTTTCTTCGAGAATGGCGCGACGCGAAACAACGATATTGCCCCGCTTGCGATCCATCTTGAGGATCTGGAAAGGCTGGGCGATGTCCATCAGCGGGGTCACGTCGCGCACGGGGCGGACATCGACCTGGCTGCCGGGCAGGAAGGCGACGGCGCCGTCGAGGTCGACCGTGAAGCCACCCTTGACGCGACCGAAGATAATGCCTTCGACGCGATTGCCTTCGTCATATTCTTTTTCCAGCTTGTCCCAGCTTGCTTCGCGGCGGGCGCGATCGCGGGACAGCATGGCTTCGCCGTTCACATTTTCGATGCGGTCGACATAGACTTCGACTTCGTCACCGATGGAAATGTCGGCTTTCTGACCGGGAGCGGCGAATTCGCGCAGCGCTACACGGCCTTCTGATTTCAATCCTACATCGATGACAGCCATGTCGTTTTCGATGCCGGTTACGGTGCCTTTGACGACGCGGCCTTCAAAGCCCTGGTCTTCGCCACCGAGTGATTCGTTTAACATTGCCGCGAAATCGTCGCGGGTTGGAAATGCCGTTGAGGCCATATGGTTTATTCCTTGATAGTCAATTTTTCTGGCCAGGCGGTTGGTTCCGCCGGTCTTGGACCAAAATTGCCGCGGCCACCTCATGCGACCGCTGCATCCACCAGAAAACTGCCGATACTGGCTTATGCGTGGGCAAGTGCAAATAGCAAAAGCTGCGCCAAAGTCAGGCCGCTAGTTACACCGCCCGTCTTGCGCATCATTTGTCTGCTATGCCGGATCTTTGTCGTGCCGGCCGCTTGTTCTCGCATTCACCAAGGCAATCGCCTGTTGAACGGCGGCGTCTATAGTCAAATTGGTGGTATCAAGCAAGTCTGCATCTTCCGCAGGCTTGAGCGGCGCTGCGCTGCGGTTCTGGTCGCGGTCATCGCGCTTGAGAATGTCGGCAAGAATATCATCGAAATTGGCCGGTTCGCCGCGCCGTTTCATTTCCTCGAACCGCCGTACGGCGCGTGCTTCGGATGAGGCCGTCACGAACAGTTTGACATCGGCATCGGGGGCGATGACCGTTCCGATATCGCGGCCGTCGAGAACCGCTCCGGCCGGTTGATAGGCAAAATCCCTCTGCCGCTTGTCCAGCGCGCGCCGGACATCCGGGTGAACGGACACCCGGCTGGCGAGCCCGCCAACCGTTTCGCTGCGCAATCCCGGATTGTCGAGCAAGGCACCGTCAAACGCGCATGCCGCCAACGCATCGGCAGGATCATCGGCATTGCCGCCCTGTTCCCTGAGCGTCCAGCCGACCGCCCGATAGAGCAGGCCAGTGTCGAGAAAGGGCAGGGCAAAATATTTCGCCAGTTGCTTGGAGATCGTGCCTTTGCCCGAAGCGGTGGGACCATCGACCGCGATGATCATGATCCCTGCCTCGCCTGCTTCCGATAGGCCTTCCACAGGCCGCCCAGCGCAATCGAGATCCACACCATTTCCAGCAGAAAGGATGCCAGATTGAAATGGACCAGCAGGGAAATGGTCAGCAACAGCGCGCCGAGCAAATTGGTGCCATTATAGACAAACGGGTTCACCGTATCGGCATAGACATTATAGGCATAGGCAGACACCACCAGAATACTGCCCATTATGCCGATCACATTGGCTGTCAGCCCGTCGACCATCAGGACGACAGCTCCGCCATGAGATTCTGAAAGCCCGGGAAACTCGTCTGCACCGGCGCGATGTCGTCGATCGTCAGCCCGGATTTCGTCATCAGGCCGGCGACAGCGAAGCTCATGGCAATGCGGTGATCCAGCGCGGTTTCGATCACCGGTCTGGTGCGTCCGCCCGCCAGCGGTTTGCCGCCACTGCCGTGAATGATAAGCCCGTCGTCCTTTTCGGTGAGCTCGACGCCGAGCGCTTCGAGGCCTTTGGCCATCTGCGACAGGCGGTCGGATTCCTTGACCCGCAATTCGTGCAGCCCGCGGGTAGTTGTGGTGCCTTCGGCCATCGCAGCGGCGATGAACAGGATGGGGAACTCATCAATCATGCTGGGCGCGATATCGGCCGCTATATCAATACCGCTGAGCGAGCTGTGTCTGACATGGATATCCGCGACCGGTTCGCCGCCCACGGTGCGCTTTTTCCGGAAGCGTATGTCGCCCCCCATGTCCTGCAGTACTTCGAACAGGCCGGCGCGGGTTGGATTGATGCCGACATTTTCCACGATGATATCCGATCCCGGGATGATCAGCGCCGCTACCACCATGAAGGCAGCCGAGGACGGATCTCCGGGCACCTTGATCTTCTGCGGCTTCAATTCTGCTTCGCCCGTCAGCGATATGATCCGGCAACCTTCTGCATCGGTTTCTACATTTATGTCCGCACCGAATCCCTTCAGCATGGTCTCGCTGTGGTCGCGGGTAAGCACAGGCTCGATGATCCGGGTGATGCCGGGGGTGTTGAGGCCAGCCAGCAGAATAGCCGACTTGACCTGTGCAGAGGCAACCGGCAGGCGATATTCTATGGGAATGGCCGGACAAATGCCGCGCACCGTCAGCGGCAGACAGGACTTATAATCCGATGTCGCGCGCGCCTGGATGTCGGCGCCCATTTCCGAAAGCGGATCGATCACCCGGCCCATCGGCCGCTTGGACAGGCTGGCATCACCGACAAAGGTCGCGGAAATGCCGTGGGACGCAACCAGCCCCATGAGCAACCGCGTCGACGTGCCGCTATTGCCCATATCGAGTGCTACGGCCGGCTGGATAAGGCCTCCGACGCCGACGCCATGAACGGTCCAGACTTCGTCTTTCTTCTCGATTCTGGCTCCCATAGCCCGCATGGCGGCGGCTGTCGCGAGGACATCCTCGCCCTCCAGCAGCCCGGTGATCCGGCTTTTGCCGACGGCGAGCGCCGACAATATCAGCGCGCGATGGGAAATGGATTTGTCGCCGGGGACGGAAATCTTGCCGGTGAGCGGGCCAGACGGTTTGAACGTAACTGGCTGGGGAGTGTTGCTGGTCATGTCAGAGCTTTGTTAGCGGAACGCACGTATGATTCGTGCAGGAATATCAAACGGCTTTTGACAGCGCTGCAAAGCTATGGCAAGGCGCGCCGGATTTCGCGGCTGAATTAGGCAATACTTGACTCGCCGCATAGCAGACTTACCTTTCAACGAATTGATTTAGACAGGATTTGGACACCAGCCATGGTTAAACCGGAATGGGGCACGAAACGCACATGCCCGAAATGTGGAACTCGTTTTTACGATCTGGGCAAGGAAGACCCGGCAACCTGTGTTGAATGCGGGGAAAGCTTCGTGCCGGAAGCTGTTCTGAAATCCAAGCAGCCCATGCCTTTCGAAGCGCCGAAAAAGGCGGTGAAGAAGGAAGAAGACGCGGTTGACGATGATGATCTGGACATCAACATCGACGATGACGAGCCTTCCCCGGACAATGAAGTCGACCTTGGTGGCGACGACGATCTGGGTGTCAGCAAAGGCAAAGGTGACGACGAACCCGACGAAACCTAATTTTTGATTTGCATGTTGGAGAGTGTCTGGATTAAAGGCGCTCTTCAGATGGGGCCTTAGCTCAGCTGGGAGAGCGCTTCGCTGGCAGCGAAGAGGTCAGCGGTTCGATCCCGCTAGGCTCCACCATTTTCCTATATCTCCCAAAAATCCACCGATGCTGCCGGGTATAAGACGGCAAGACCCGCCGCCGGTCGGACGGCCATCCCGAACGGCTGCCTGCAGCCTTAACGGTCAGGTGATTCGCCAGGCATGTCTTCCGGTGAAGCAAATAACGGCTCACCCAGAATGAAACCGACGATATTTGGGCTGCCGGTCTGGGCGACCAGCGCCTTGCCCACGATCAATAGAGGCACCGCGATCAGGGCGCCCGCCAATCCCCATATCCAGGTAAAATAGCTGATAGCGAGCAGAATGACGACCGGGTTCATGGAAAAGCGCTTGCCCAGGATCGAGGGTGTGACCAGATTGGCTTCAATCGCCTGCAAGCCGATATAGGCGGCAGTAGGGACCAAGCCGCCGCCGAGATCGCCGGTAGAGGCCGCGCCGAAACCAAATAGCAGCACCGCCATCAGCATCGGCCCGAGATAGGGGATGAAGTTCAATATCGCAGCGAGGCCGCCCCACATCAGGGGCGATTCGATACCGAGCGCCCATGCGCCGAAAGCCACGATGATCCCGACCGTGATATTGATCGAGGTAACCGCGCCGATATAGTGGGACAGGTCCCCGGTGATACTTCTGCCGGCCCGGGCCGCTTTCAGGCTGGATGCCAGAGTCGACCGCTGGGACAGGATGATCCGTTTCAGCCGCAAGCGCGATTCGAGCATGAAATAGACCAGCAGCAGCACCAGCAGCAGCTCCAGGAGAATGGCGGGTGTGGCATAAGCGGCTTCTTCCATGACGGTGGGGCTCGCCAGGACCACCTCCCGGCCTCCGGATTCACCGATAGTGGAAGAGAATTCCGTACCCATCTGCGAAACCGACGCGGTAAACTGTCGGATGTCCACGAGCCGTTCCTGCACGATATTGGTAATATCGGGAAACCGTTCCGCCAGCTCCAGGGCGGGCTGCAGGATCAGCATGAATCCAAACGCGAGGAAAAGCAGAAAGGCGAGGACGGAAAAAAAGGCGGCAAGCGGGTTCGGCACGCCCCGTTTCGCAAGCGCACCGGTGAGCGGCATCAGCATCAGCATGATGACCATTGCGGCAAACAGGGGCCGGAAGAAAACCGCGCCCGCAGACAGCACGAACGGCACCGCGAGAAACAGGCCGAGGGACAAAAGAAAAATCGCTGTTGAAAGCTGCCTTCTTGTCGGGCCTGTCCGGCTTATTTGCAGACAAGACTCGGGTGATGCGCTAGCCCTCCCGCCGATATGGTCTCCGTCATCCGCCAATATCTGAAACGCCTTTCTGAGCAAATTTCTCGGCCCCGGCCGTGCATTTTACGGCGACGACCGGATAATCCATTTCCAGTGCCATATCGGACCGAAGCGCGGTGTTTTCCCTTCGCTCGCATTCACCGAGGGTCTCGAACATGCGCTCGTCCCGCGCCATTTCACGGCACATGGACATGTCATCCGAACATCCCATCAGGACGATGGCATAGGCGAGGCTGCTGATCATATCGGGCTCCATCGGCTTGCGGTTGCACTTGTTTTGAAAACGCGGATATCCCCAAAAGGTTGCGAGGGACCAATATGGTGGCAAGGAGTTCGGGAAGACGGGTGGCCCCTTGCAGCCGTTGCCATTGGCACGTATCGCTGTTAAATGCGGCCTCGCGCAGCCGCCGCTTCGCTTGTGCCATCGTCAACGGGACAAGCCGTTTTTCAAATCTGATCATGTTGCTGCAACGGGCGTGGGCCTTGCGAAGCAGAGAACCAATATTACCGCGTAAACGGCCATTGCAACGTTGCCGGCTTTAGAAAGTTTCCGAACATCCGATGTCCAAAGTCCCGACCCATTATGATGCGATAATTCTTGGTGCCGGCGGCGCCGGGTTGATGTGCGCGGCCGTCGCCGGACAGCGCGGGCGCAAGATATTGCTGATCGACCATGCCGACGAACCGGGCAAGAAGATCCTGATCTCCGGTGGTGGGCGCTGCAATTTTACCAATATCGGCACTGCGCCGGACCGCTATCTTTCGCAGAATCGCCATTTCGCCAAATCGGCACTGAGCCGCTATTCTGCCGCTGATTTTATCGCTTTGGTCGACCGTTATGGCATCGACTGGCACGAAAAAACGCTGGGACAATTGTTCTGTGACGGCTCGGCGCGGCAGATAGTGGACATGTTGCTGGCGGAATGCCCGGCCGACAATGTCAGTCTGTCGCTGGGAAAGGCGATTAGCACAGTCAGCCATAATGACGGCCGCTATCGCGTCGAATATGGCGGTGAGACCGCCTTTGCGCCTGCGCTCGTCGTTGCGACCGGCGGACCATCCATCCCGAAAATGGGGGCAACGGGATTCGCTTATGATCTTGCCCGCCAGTTCGGCCTGAAAATAGTCGAACCACGGCCTGCGCTGGTGCCCTTGACCCTGGGCGGGGAAGAAACCCTGTTCCGCTCGCTCTCGGGCGTGTCTGCGCCGGTAATTGCCCGGAGCGGTAAAACAGCATTTCTCGAGGCGGCCCTGTTTACGCACAAGGGGCTGTCCGGACCCGCCATTTTGCAGATATCCTCTTATTGGCAGCATGGCGAATCGGTCGAGATCGATTTTCTTCCCGACCTGCCCGGCGACTGGCTGGTCCAGGCGAAGAAATCCTTGCCGCGGCTCTCGCTCAAAAAGGCGATTAACGCTCATCTGCCTGCGCGGTTAACCGACACGCTGGTCGAGCGGATTGCGCTGGAAGGCGAACTGGGCAATCTGACCGACAAGAAGCTGGAAGAGGCCGCGCGCCGTCTGTCGCACTGGCGATTCATGCCCAATGGAACCGAAGGTTTTGCCAAGGCCGAAGTCACGGCCGGCGGCATCAGCACGGCTGAACTTTCGTCCAAAAATATGGAAGCTAGGCAAGTACCCGGTTTTTATGCTATTGGCGAAGCCGTTGATGTCACCGGCTGGCTCGGTGGCTATAATTTTCAGTGGGCCTGGGCGAGTGGCCATGCTGCCGGCAAGGCAATATGATCCCCAGCGCAGACCGTTTAACAACAAGATATTCTTCATAAACCGCAGGCGACTGGCAGTTCCGCGCGGCTTTCACATTTGCCACGGAATACAGATATTATGCCTTTCTCGAAAATCTCCCCGCTTCTTGCTGAAGCGCTCACGACGCGCGAATATGAAAAGCCGACACCGGTCCAGGCCGCTGTGCTTGAGCCGGAAGCAGATGGCCGCGACCTGATCGTGTCCGCCCAGACCGGCTCCGGCAAGACCGTAGCCTTTGGACTGGCGATGGCACCGCAACTGCTCGACGATAACGGGCGTTTCCCGTTTCTGGTCGAGCCGCTGGCGCTGGTGATCGCTCCGACCCGCGAGCTTGCCCTGCAGGTGAGCCGGGAACTGACCTGGCTCTATCAGCCTGCCGGTGCGCAGATCGCGACCTGTGTCGGCGGTATGGATGCTTCCAAGGAACGCCGGACCCTGCGACGCGGCGCGCATGTCATCGTCGGCACACCGGGCCGTCTGCGCGACCATCTCGAACGCGGCGCCCTTGATCTGTCGAAACTGCGTGCTGTGGTGCTCGATGAAGCGGATGAAATGCTCGACATGGGCTTCCGCGAAGACCTCGAGGAAATTCTGGACGCAACTGGCGAAGAACGGAGAACCCTGCTGTTCTCGGCGACCATGCCGAAGTCGATCGTCTCTTTGGCCAAACGCTATCAGAATGACGCGCTGCGCATTTCCACGGTCGGCGAAGATCGTGGTCATGGTGACATTGCCTATCAGGCGATCACGGTCGCGCCGGCCGACACGGAAAATGCCGTGGTCAATCTGCTGCGTTTTCACGAAGCGGAATCGGCGATGCTGTTCTGCGGCACGCGCGAGGCGGTGCGCCGCCTGCACGCCAGCCTGGTCGATCGCGGCTTCAGCGCCGTAGCACTGTCCGGCGAACATACGCAGAGCGAACGCAACCAGGCGATGCAGGCCCTGCGCAGCAAGCGCGCCCGCGTCTGTGTCGCAACCGATGTCGCGGCGCGCGGACTGGATCTTCCCACCCTGAGCTTGGTGATTCACGTCGAAATTCCGCGCGATGCGGAGACCTTGCAGCACCGCTCCGGCCGGACCGGGCGTGCCGGCAAAAAGGGAACGGCGGTTATCATCGTGCCCTATCAGCGGCGCAAACGGGTTGAATCGATGCTGCGCGGTGCAAAGATCAATGCCGAATGGAAGGATGCGCCAACGCGTGCCGACATTCGCAAGAATGACGCCGATCGGCTGATCGAGACCCTGCTGCAGCCGGTCGAGATCGACGATGATGATATGGAACTGGCCAAGCGTCTGATGGCGGAAAAAACGCCGGAAGAAATCGCTGCAATGCTGGTGCAGTCGCACCGCGCCAAAATGCCGGCGCCGGAGCAGATGCTCGATCGGGGCGCCCAGTCGCAACCCGCTCTCGGCGGCCCGCGTCCGGGATTTGAAGATACGGTCTGGTTCAAGATGAACGTCGGCCACAACCAGCGCGCGGACGCTCGCTGGCTGTTGCCGGTCCTGTGCCGCCGCGGCCATATCACCAAGAACGAAATTGGCGCGATCCGGATCAATGGCGATGACACATTGTTCGAAATTCCGCGCCGGGTGGTGGATAAATTCACCGCCGCCATCGCCGAGAAAAGAGAAACCGGCGGGGATGATACCGATGATATCGTGATCACCCAGTTCGAGGGAAAACCGCGCGACGAAGCCAAGCGCAACCGCAAGGGCGGGCGGGGCGACAACGCGGCAGGAAAACGTGATTATAGCAACGCAAGCAAGAAATTTGGCGGCAAGAAGTTCGGCAAGAACAAGTTCGGCGACAAGAAATATGGCAACAAGCCCAGTAGCGGCAAGCCATATCAGAAGCGGAAGCCAGAGGGAGAAGGCAGTTCTGAGGGTGGCGGACCAAAGCGCGAGTTTGGCGACGGGTTCAAGAAAAAGTCCGACTATAAGGGCGATCGCAAAGCCGGTGCCAAAGGCAAGTTCGGCGGTGGCGGCAAGAAACCGCATCGCGGCAAGCGCCCTTATGACGGCGCGAAATCCGGTGCACCCAAAGCCGACTGATTCGGTCGATGACCGGCGCTATTGAAATATTGGTTGATGCGGATGCCTGCCCGGTAAAGGATGAAATTTACCGGGTGGCGGATCGTCACGGCGTGGCGGTGGTGATTGTCAGCAACAGCCCGTTTCGTGTGCCCAATCATCCGCTGGTCAGCCGCGTGCTGGTCAGCGATGCCTTTGATGCGGCCGATGACTATATCGCAGAGCGCACCGGTGCTCGCACCATTGTGATCACGTCTGATATTTTGCTGGCGGATCGATGTGTGAAGGCGGGCGCTGCTGTGATCGGGTCGAACGGCAAGCCGTTCACAGCAAATTCCATCGGCGCGGCGGTGGCAACCCGCGCAATCATGGCTGACCTGCGGGCCGGCATGGGCAGCGAGAATATCGGCGGACCGCGACCATTCAGCAAGGCGGACCGCTCGCGCTTTCTGTCGTCTCTCGATGAAATACTGATTCGGTTGAAGCGGTCTGGCTAGTCTATGGTGACCTGAAAGGTCAGTGCGAAGCTGCTGGCGGCCGCCAGTGAAGTTGCCGTTGCCGTGATGGTGGAACCGGAAATATAGGCCCCATAGGGATCGCTTTCGTCGCTGCCGGTTGCATCGTCATCCTCGGCTGTTGCGGCGGATCCGCAATTGCTGCCGCTTCGCATCGACCCGGGATTATAGGTGAACGGTCCGGTAAGATTGTCGGTGGCGACAATGGAATCCGCGGTTGTCCCGCCGCTGTTGCTGATCAGAATGCAATATTGCACGATGGCATCCGGTATCCGTTTCGGATTGTCGGAACCATTGACGGGATCGCTGATAATCGAACTGATTTTGGTAACGCTGAGCGTAGTCGTTGGCCGGCAAAAGGTGATATCATGGATCGACATCGCCTGATTGCCCGAACTCGTCGGGGTGGTCGGCGGATAATTGTCATATACCACGGTTACCGAATCCACTGGCGAGGTGAAGGTGACGACCACATTGCCATAGGGATCGGTTGCACCGGAGGCGCCGTCGCCGATCACACTGTTGCCGCTGACATAATTTGCAGTGTTGTTCGACAGGGTCGGCAGCACCGAAGCGCCATTATAGGTGCCGGTGATGGTAACCCTGTCGGTGAACTGGTTGGCCGCATAATCGATATCGAAAATCCTGAACTGCAGGCCGGGAACAGCCGTCGGCAACGTGAATGTCGTGCTGGAACTGTGCGTTTCGTTACCGTTGTTCATGTAGAAGTAGAGAGCCCGGGTGCCGGATGCGCCGCCGCCTGAATTGCTGGTGGTTATTTCCGGCGTACTGTTGACGAAGCCATTTGGCGGCTGGGTGACGTTGAACAGGACATTGCCCAGACCCGAAACATTATAGGACTGGCTGAGCGAGCCGGACGGAGACCATGTGGTTGGCGAGGCCCAGCTGAACTGTAGCTGATTGGAGATTGAGCAAACCGACGTCAGCGGTGGTATATAGCCAGGCAGCCGACTGCCGGCGGTGAAGCTGACGCTGGCATAATCATCCTCGCTGGTCACTCCGTTATTCGGCGTTGAATCATGATCATAGGCGGAGGAAGATCGAATTTCCGCGACATTGGTGATGGTGCCGGACGAGGCCGTGATATTGACGTTCAATTCTATAGTGAATGTCTGCCCCGGCGCTATCGCAGTCCCCAGGGTCCAGATTCCGCCGCTATAGGTGCCGGTGCCCGAGGTGCCCGTGAGTGTGACTCCGGAAGGCAGATTATCGCTGACCGTAACGCCCGTCGCCGTCAATTCTGATGTCGCGGCATTGGTGACCGACAATGTATATTTGCCGGTGTTGGTCGAGGTGGCGCCGAAGCTTTTGCTTATCGAAAGATCCGCAGAGGGAGCTTTTTCGGTGATATACAGATCGGCCCGGCGAAAGGATCCGGTATCGATGCGCTGCTGGTCGCAGATCTTCAGCGTCCAGGTGCCGAATGCATTTTCGCCATCAAAGGCAGACAGGCTGCCCTGGGGCGTTCTGCTGCTGGCATATACCGGCGTCAGCGAATCGTTGGATGTGTGGGAGGCGATGTCGCCGTCATTGCCTTCATCGTCAAACTCGACATTCAGATTATTGGCACCGCCGCCGACATAGTCCATCAGCGTGACGACCGTGCCGCTGGGTGAAGTCAGGCTGATTTCCAGATCGCGACGATAAGTATGGTCCAGCAGGACACCGATGTTGACATCCCCGATAATATAGCTGGTGCCGACGCTGAAGGAGCGGTCGACGGTCGCCGGACAGGCGTTGTCCGGGATCGAGACTGTGCTGCTGTTTGAATAGGTGTTGACGGTCTGCGCTTCGGCTCTGGCGGCCGGGAACAGCGCCGTCGCGCACAGGCAGAGCAGCCCCCACAGCAAAGCGTGGACGGTCAATCGGCTCTGGCCCCCGAAAGATTTCCCCGAAAACATGAGCTTTCCCTATTCCGATAGGGCTAATTATTGGTTAACCACATGGCCGGGGCGGCAGGTTTTACAAGTATTTCAGGACGGTTACATCGGCGGGCGGGGTCGAGGCAGCTCCAGTCAGCGGGGATTCCAGTCCCCGCGACCGGCCATCCACAGGCTGATTGCCGCCAGAGCGGCGGTATCGGCGCGCAATATACGTGGGCCGAGCGAGACCGGCACCGACCGGGGCAGGGCGCGGATCATATCATTCTCCGCGTCGGAAAAACCGCCTTCCGGACCGATCAGGATCGCGGCCGGACCGTCATGCGCAACCAGCGCCTTGCGGAAACTGCCTTCGCCGCTTTCATGGATACGCTCGTCGGCAAAGAAAAGATGGCGGTCGGCGGGCCATTGTCCGAGCAACTCGGGTAATTTCAGCTGTGGAGCAAGCACAGGCAGGGCGGTACGCTCGCATTGCTCCGCTGCCTCGATCATATGGGCGCGAAGCTTCTCGTGCTTGAAATTGGAGCTCTGGGTGCGCTCGGTCTGCACCGGGATCATTTTGGCGACGCCCAGTTCGGTCGCCTTCTCGGCGATCCAGTTGAACCGGTCTTTCTTGATCGGGGCGGAGCACAGCCAGAGGTCGGGGACGGCTTCCCGTCCGCGGGTCTTGCCATTGATGGTCAGGATCAGGTCGCGTTTGCCGAGGGCCGAAACATGGGCGAGATATTCGCCGGTGCGATCGTCGAACAGCTTCACCGGATCACCCTGTCTGATCCGCATGACCTTGAGTAGATAATGGGCATGGCTGCCGTCCAGCCGGATTTGGGCGCCGTCGGCAAGCTCGGCATCGACATAGAGGCGCGGAGCGCTGTGCGGCGGATAGGCTGGTGTGGCTGGCATGGGGCAGTGTTTAGCGCCCGCTTTCAGTCCCGTCATGCTGAATTTGTTTCAGCATCTCGGGCGGAGGACAGTTTATGTCCGGGAGAGGTCCTGAAACAAGTTCAGGATGACGAACAGGGGAAATGACGATATGCGATCATCATGCCCAGCCCGTCAGATCATGTCGTCCCTGATTCCGAACATAAGGGCATCGTCGGCCTTCTGCCCGGGGCGGCGCGACCATTCGCTCTGCTCGCCCGTTTTGACCGGCCGATCGGCTGGTGGCTGCTGTTCTGGCCCTGTGCCTGGGGTGTCGCGCTGGCTGGCGGTGCGATTCAGCGCTGGGACCTGCTGCTCTGGCTATTGCTCGGATCGATCGCGATGCGCGGAGCCGGCTGTGTCTATAATGATATCGTTGACCGGGATCTCGACCGGCAAGTGGAGCGAACCCGCTCGCGGCCGCTGGCCAGTGGTGCCACATCGCTGAAAGCGGCCTGGATATGGCTCGGGATCCTGTGCCTCATCGGCTTGGCTGTCTGGTTCCAGCTCAACACCGCCGCCAAACTGGTCGCGCTGGGCAGTCTCGCTTTGGTTGCCGCTTACCCGTTCATGAAACGCATCACCTGGTGGCCGCAGGCCTGGCTGGGGCTGGTGTTCAGCTGGGGTGCGCTGGTCGGATGGCTGGCGATCGTACCGCAGGTTCACTGGGCCATGGTCTTGCTCTATTGCGGATCAATATTCTGGGTGATCGGCTATGACACGATTTACGCGCTGCAGGACCGGGAAGATGACGCGCTGGTCGGCATCCGGTCGAGCGCGTTGCGGCTGGGCGAAAATGTCCGTTTTGGCGTACTCGTCTTTTACCTTGTTGCGCTGACCAGTTGGGCAGCGGCCTTCTGGATGCTGCGGCCGCAATGGCTGGGTTTGGTGGCGCTGGTGCCGGTCGGGCTGCATCTTCTCTGGCAGGTCACGACCCTGAAAAGCGGCGATGGCGATGATGCGCTCGCCAAGTTCCGGTCCAACCGCTTCGCCGGTTTCCTGTTGTTTCTCGCTTGTCTGGTTCTCGGTCAGGCAGGCTAGCTGCCAACGAAATTGCATTGCGTTTCGCAACCCAAGGCGTCTATGCTGCTTAACCGCATAGTTAATCTGACATCCTGTTTCCCGGAGATATCTGCATGAAAACACGTCGTCTGGGCCGAAGCCCGATCTATGTATCCGAAATCTGCATGGGAACGATGACTTTTGGCAGCGGCGCTGACGAAGCGATGTCACACCGAATCATGGACGAATCGGTCGAGGCGGGAATCAATTTCTTCGACACGGCAGAAAATTACCCGGTGCCGCCCAAACGGGAATGGGCAGGGGAAACGGAAAAGATAGTCGGCCGCTGGATGAAGGGTAAGGATCGCGACAGCCTGATCATTGCGACCAAGGTATCGGGCCCCAGTCACGGATGGATCGAATCTTCGCAACGGGCCGGCATGACCGCCCTTGACCGGCACAATATCGTCAAGGCGCTGGACGACAGTCTCAAACGGCTGCAGACCGATTATATCGACCTTTACCAGACCCATTGGCCCGATCACGGCACGGCTTATGACGAAACCATGGAAGTGCTCGACGAGGAAATCCGCAAGGGCAAGATCCGCGCGATCGGCTGTTCCAACGAAACCAGCTGGGGCCTGATGAAATCGCTGGAAGCGTCCGAACGGCTGGGCGTCACCCGCTATTGCACGATCCAGAATAATTTCAGCATGAACAACCGGCGGTTCGAGGATGAACTGGCGCAGATCTGCCGGATGGAAGGGGTCAGCCTGATCCCTTATTCGCCGCTCGCCGGTGGGGCCCTGTCTGGTAAATATAATGACGGAGCTACGCCGGAAGGCGCGCGTTTTTCTGCCTATCTGAAAATGGGCGGTCGGCAGAAGAAAATGGCCGAGCGGTTCGTCAATCCCAAGTCCGAGGAATCGACGAAGCGCTATATGGCCATTGCCGAAGAACTGGGCGTAGCACCGGTGACGCTGGCGACGGCCTGGTCGAAACAGCATGATTTCGTCGCGTCCACCATCGTCGGCGCGACGCACACTGATCAACTGCCGGAAATATTCGCCGCCGCCGATCTGGAACTCAGCCCAGAGATGATGAAGCGGATCTACAAGATCAGCCGGGAAATCATGTATCCGATGGGCTGAGTCGCCAACGATAAAGAGAAAGACTTTTTATGAACCGTTTCCTTCAACATAGCGGCGCAAAATATCCGATCGTGCAGGCGCCGATGGGATGGATCGCCCGCTCGCAATTGGCTTCGGCCGTGTGCAATGCCGGCGGGCTCGGCATTATCGAGACCAGCTCGGGCGAGACCGAAAACTGCATGGCCGAGATCGAGAAGATGAAGGATCTCACCGACGCGCCCTTTGGTGTCAACCTTCCGATCATGTTCCTGAAAGACCCCGCGATCCTGACCCGTGTTTGCGAATCCGGTGTGAAATTCGTGACGACGTCTGCCGGCAGCCCGCGGAAATTTGTCGGTCCTCTGCAGGAGGCGGGTATCGTGGTCTATCATGCCGTCCCGACTGTTGCTGCCGCCATGGGCTGTGTCGAAGCCGGCGTGGACGGTCTGGTCGTCGAAGGTGCCGAAGGCGGCGGTTTCAAAAATCCCGAGGAAGTGTCGACGCTGGTGCTGCTGCAGGCGATCCGCCGGCAGACCGATATTCCTATGGTCGCCGCTGGCGGTATTGCGGATGGTAAAGGCATGGCGGCAGCCTTCGCGCTCGGCGCCGAAGCGATCCAGATGGGCACGCGCTTTGTGTCGAGCGCCGAAAGCCCTGTGCATATGAATTACAAGCAGGCGATACTCGATGCCGAGGAGACCGGCACCTATGTGCTGAACAAGAAAGCCTCGCCCTGCATTCGCGCGCTGAAGACCGAACGGACCGCAAAAATCCATGAGGACGGGGTGATGCCGCCCGACACGTTCAAGGGCATTATGGACGTCTATTTCGGCGGCGATATGGAGGCCTCCGTCGGGCTGGCCGGGCAATCTTCCGGTTTGATTGACGAGGTAAAAACTGCCAAACAGATTATCGACGAAACGGTGAGCGAATTTTTCGAAATCACCGGAGGACTGGGCGCGCTAGCGGCCAGCAGAAGTTTCTAGAAACATAGAAGAGAGGAATATTTCATGAGCCAATTTCCCGACGCAAAACAACTGTTCACCACCGTCACCGAAGACGGCAAATCGATCCTGTCGGTCGAACCCTATGACGTGCCCGAACCCAGGGAGCATGAAGTCGTGGTCCGGATGGAAGCGGTCCCGATCAATCCGTCCGATCTCGGCCTGCTGACCGCGGCCGCCAATATGGACACGGTGCGCAGCGAGACCGTTGATGGCCATCCGGCGCTGGTAGCCGATGTCGATCCCGCGATGCAGCCGTTTTTCAAAGGCCGTGCGGGCAAGAAGCTGGCGGCCGGCAACGAAGGCGCAGGCACGGTTGTGGCCGCCGGGTCTTCGGACGCGGCGCAGGCGTTGATGGGCAAGGTCGTGACCATCGTCGGTGGCGAGATGTATCGCACCCATCGCGTGATGCCCGCCATGATGTGCGTGCCGCTGCCCGAAGGCGCGCCGGCCAAGGAAGGCGCTTCGCTATTCGTCAACCCGATGACCGTGCAGGGCTTTCTCAACACGATGCGGGCCGAAGGTCATACGGGACTGGTCCACACCGCGGCCGCGTCCAATCTCGGTCAGATGCTGGCCAAGCTTTGCCTCAAGGAAGGCGTGCCGCTCGTCGCCATCGTACGATCCGACGCCCAGAAGAAGATCCTCACCGACATCGGCCTGACCTACGTCATTGACAGCAGCAAGGACGATTTCATGGAGCAGCTGATCGCTGCGCTCGCCGAAACCGGCGCGACGCTCGGCTTCGATGCCATCGGCGGCGGCAAGATGGCGAGTTACATTCTGACCGCAATGGAAAAGGCAGCCGCCGTGCGCGGTGCGGAATTCAGCGTCTACGGCTCGACCGTCAACAAGCAGGTCTATATCTACGGTCGCCTCGACACCGGCGACACCATTCTCGGCGGCGGCCTCGGCCTCTACTGGGGTGTCGGCGGCTGGTTGCTGACCCCGCATCTGGAAAAGGTCGGCGGCGAACGGATGATGGAAATGCGCATGTATAGCGTCGAAGAGCGCAACGGCATCTTCCACAGCGACTATTCCAGTGAGATCAGCCTGATGGACATGATCGATCCGGACATCGCCAAGGGTTATGACAAGAAGGCAACCGGCGAGAAGGTCCTGGTTAATCCGAGCCTGTAAAGGCGCTCAACAGGGGTGTCGTCACCCCGGACATGATCGGAGGGCCGGAGCGGCAACATGCCCGTGTGGCGGTTGCCGCTCTGGATCCTGAATCGGGGTCAGGGTGAGGAAGAGGGGCCTTCACTGATAGCTTACCACTTCCCACTCGATGCCGTTCCAGTCGAAGAAATAGAAGCGGCGGCCCGGATCATAGTCGGCATGGCTGAAAGGTTCGAGACCGGCAGCAATGACCCTGGCTTCCACCGCGTCCAGATCATCGACGGTTATGCCGATATGATTGAGCGGCTCGCCCTTGTTGAACGTGGGGTCTGACGCCTGCACATCCGGGTGGGTGTAGAGCGCGATATACTGATCCTGGGTGCCGACATGGATTGTATGGCCACCCGCCATCGCCGGTCCTTGCCAGCGGATGTGCCAGCCAAACAGATCGTGCAGCAGATCGGCGCTCCGTTGCGGATCGCTTACCGTGATATTGGCGTGTTCCAGTTTTCCGTTGGTCATTTTGCATTTCCTTTCTTCTTGTTTGAGGGGATGATCCGCCATGGCGGGAAGCGGCGATTGTCGCCGCCGCGAAACAGACAGAGCGGGTTGCCTGCGGGGTCGCGGAGCCGTGTCTCGCGCCAGCCCCAGCTCTGGTCGGTTGGTTGGGTGTCGAAGGTGATCCCGGTGGATTGCAGCTGCGCGACAATGTCATCGAGATCGTCGCATTCGAAATAGACCATGGTGGTCGGCGCACCGATTCTGTCCATTTTGTGAATCGAGAAAGTCTCGCCGGCCGGCGTCTCGAAGCGCGCATAGCGAGGCGGAGAATCGACGATCTGGATGAGACCAAGCCTTTGATAAAAGGCAACCGACTCATCATAATCCAGGCATCCCACGGTGACCTGATTGAGTTTCATATCTGGTTTCCTCGCAATATTGACATCGCCATATTGGAAGAATTGGAAGCATGTTTTCCGTATCGCGACCGACGCTCCGTGCCCGCCAATTTCTCCATGCTTGCGATTCGTACAACCTCAAGCTAAGTTGAGGTCAAGCTATTATTTTATCTTTTCATGCGCAGCATGGGGAAGGGGACGATCCGCAGGATGGTGGAGGGGGTAATTGCGGCAATAGGCCCCTCCGTCATCCGCCTTCTCCAAGGCTTCGGCGAAGGCCACCTCCCCATTGCTGCGTAACGGGAGGAAGAGTGGAGGAGACAATGAACATGCCTCAGACAAAAGCCCTGACCATCGGCGCGCTCGCTGCCCGAACCGGCCTGTCAGTCTCCGCCATCCGATTCTACGAAGAAAAGGGGCTTGTCGAACCCTTCCGCTCTGCCGGCGGCCAGCGCCGCTTTCTGCGCTCGGATATCCGTCGGCTGAGTTTCGTCCTTATTGCCCAGCAACTGGGATTGAGTATCGGCGAAATCCAGCGGCAGCTGGCAAATCTGCCTCACGGCCGCACGCCGACCCAGGCCGACTGGACCCGGATCAGCAAGGCGATGCGCGGTGTGATCGACGAACGGATCGCGGAATTGGAACGCACTCGCGACCGGCTTGACGGCTGCATCGGTTGCGGCTGTCTGAGCCTGAAGAAATGCGCGCTCTATAATCCGGAAGACCGGGTCGGACGGAAGGGGCCAGGACCGCAGCTGATATTGGGTGACTGAATTGCCAGATTTTTGAAGCGGACCGGTTCATGCGCGGGAACGCTTTGTGATTCGGCGCGTAACTAACGCCATGAAACACTCAATATTGCTGGACCAGAATTGTCGAGCCAAACGCCAGGAGGAGCTGCAGCACGCCATCGCGTCGATGATCTCCCGGCCGGAATTTCCCTGTGTCGGAGCCAAATCGGCGCTAGCGCGTGATAGTCTCAAGGTGATTACCGGGCATAGTCTCGACAGCAGCTGGGACGATTTGCAGGTCCATCGCGAATTGCTCGTCTGGGCGCGCGAATATCGCGATTCGTCTGAAGGCCTGCGGAGCCTTGCGGTCATATTCGAAGGACCGACAGATATTTCGGAAGCCGAATTCGAAAAGCTGTTGTGGGAGAGGATCCAGTCGATGGCGGACAAGGATGCCTGGCGCGGCCAGAGCTACGACGAACGGGTCAGCGCCAATCCCGATGACCCGCATTTTTCCCTCAGCTTTGGCGGCGAAGCCTTTTTCGTCATCGGTCTGCATCCCAATGCATCGCGCCCGGCCCGCCGCTTTTCCCACCCGGTGCTGGTGTTCAACCTGCACGACCAGTTCGAACGGCTCCGCGAACAGGGCAGCTATGACAAGATGCGCAAAACCATTTTGGCCCGCGATGAAAAGCTGGCCGGCGACATAAATCCGATGCTGGCCAAATATGGTGAGTCGAGCGAGGCTCGGCAATATAGCGGCCGCAAGGTTGGCGATGACTGGAAATGCCCCTTCCGTGATCGGCGCAGCCTATGAGCAGCTTTCGTATAGCGCCGCGCTCGGGCGTCGCGTTCCGGCTGAGGAAGGGCGAATATCTCGACGTGATTGATCCGGATGGCGGTCAGGTTTCGGATTTGCTCGCCTTCAATGCCGACGATGTCCGGGAAGTCATATCCAACGGCCGGACCTTCGATTACGAGGAAACAATCCAGCTGAGCGAGGGGAATTGCCTGTGGTCCAACCGGTCGCGGCGGATGCTGACGATCCTCGAGGATACGGTCGGGTCGCACGATTTTCTGCTGACACCGTGCAGCGAGGATACGTTCAAGCATTTCTATCCGGACAAGCCGGTGCATCGCGGCTGCTTCGGCAATCTGGCAGAGGCTCTGTCCCCCTTCGGCGTGGAGAAGGACTCCATCCCCTGTGCTTTCAACGTGTTCATGAATGTCCCTGTCGATCAGGCTGGCAAGCTGGAAGTGCTGCCACCAACCAGCAAGGCCGGCGACCGGCTGAGGCTGCGTGCGGAAATGGATCTGGTGATCGGACTGACGGCGTGCTCGGCCTATGCGTCGAATGGCGGGACGTTCAAGCCGATCGACTATCGGGTGTTGCCGAACGGAGCGCAGGCAGCGCTGGACGCCTAGCCGTTCAGAATCTTGCGCAATTCCTCGTTCTGTTCACACCAGGACCATTATTCAACCGCTCATATATCGCATGTGTCAAAGCAATCGCAAAGGGACGCATGGCCGGTGTCGCAACCGGTCAGCCCGGATTATCCCGTTAACCCCGATCCGCTGAAGCGCCTTTGTGACTGGCGGATTCGGATCACTCCGCCGCCAGCAATTCTTCTGCCGCGTTCAGATCGACCGACACCAGCTGCGAAATTCCGCGCTCGATCATCGTTACCCCGAACAGGCGGTGCATGCGGCTCATGGTTACGGCATTGTGGGTGACGATCAGGTAGCGGGTGTTGGTTTCGGCGACCATTTTGTCGAGCAGGTCGCAGAAGCGTTCGATATTGGCGTCATCGAGCGGTGCGTCCACCTCGTCCAGCACGCAAATGGGTGCAGGATTGGTCAAAAATAGGCCAAAGATGAGTGCCACGGCGGTCAGCGCCTGTTCGCCGCCCGACAGCAGGGTGAGCGACGTCAGTTTCTTGCCCGGCGGCTGCGCCATGATTTCGAGGCCCGCTTCCAGCGGATCGTCGCTGTTGATCATTTCCAGATGGGCCTTGCCGCCGTTGAACAGGGTGGCAAAGAGCCGCTGGAAATGCTGGTCGACTTCCTCGAAGGCGGCAAGCAGCCGTTGCCGGCCCTCGCGATTCAGGCTGCCGATCGATCCGCGCAACTGGTGGATTGCCTCGTTCAGGTCCTGGCTCTCCTTGGTGGATATAGCCCACTCGCCTTCCAGTTCCGCCAGCTCGTCGGCGGCGACCAGATTGACCGGACCGATGCGTTCGCGGCTGAGTGTGAGCCGCTCGAGTTCTGCCGATTCTTGCGATGCGTCACCAACGCTATCGTCGTCAAATTCCAGTTTTTTCGGCAATACCACCGCCGGGCATTCGAATTTTTCGGCTGAAATGCGGCCCATTTCCATGCGGCGCAAATCCTGGTTCTCGGCACGTGCCTTGGCGCCGGCGCGCAATTCGCGGGCCTGGCTGAGCATTTCACTGGCCTGATTGAGCCGGTCTTCATGGTCGCGCTGGGCGAGTTCGGCGGCCTGCAGCGCCGTGTCCTTTTCCACGACCTTGGCATCCAGCGCGTCCTGTTGTTCGGTCAACCGGGCCACCTCCACCTCGATCACCCGTGGGCGATCGGCAAGATTTTCCACCTCGGTCTCGATCAGCTTGGCTCGTTTGGCCATTTCGGCCATACGCGCTTCGGCTTCTCCCGAGCGATCCTGCCATGACCGGATTTGCGCACTGGCAACGGCTTTTTGCTCCTTCACCTGCGCCAGCTTCTGGTCGATCCCGGAGAGGGCCGCCTGCGCTGTCATCACCTGCTGCCGCGCCGCATCACGCTGGTCCTGCAGGATCGAGCGGGCGTTTTCCTGGGCCGCGCCATCGGGCTGGCTGGCGCGTTCTTTTTGTGCGGCCTCCAGTTCGGCGAGCGCTGCCGCATTTTCCGTCTTTAGCGCAGCCTCCCGCTCGGCGAGACTGGTCGTACGCTTTTGCAGCCATGCCAGCGCTTCTTCCGCCTGATCGGCTTCGCGCAACGCCCGTCGCAAGCCTTCCTCGGCGTCGCGTCGCGCCGTGCGCGCGTCCCCCAGCTGCGTCTCGATTGCCGATATTGTCTCGCGCCGCTCGACAAGCGCTGCTTCCGCAACGGAAACCTTGTCGCCGGCCGGGACGAGCAGCTGCTGCAATTCCCGCAACCGGTTGGCGCGAACCAGCCGTTCGGCGCTGGCATTGCCATCGTCGCGCGCGACAAAACCGTCCCAACGGCGCAAAGCGCCTGCTTTGGTGACAAGACGCTGGCCTACCGCCAGCATCTGGCTATCGTCGCTGTCTGCGACAAAAATCTGTGACAGACGATTGTGCAATTCGGCCGGTGCCTGGACTTGGCCCAACAGGCTTTCAGTACCGGCAGGTTCCTTGCCGGAAATGGTCATATCTCCCCCGCCCCAGAAGCGGTCTCCGTCCTCGCCGATCGATGCCAGCAAATCGTCGCCCAGCGCTGCGGCCAGCGCCCGTTCATAGCCCGGCGCCGGTTTGACCTGATCGATCGCCTTGTTGGTGCTTTCGGCCTTGGACAATTCGCGATCCAGCGCGTCATGTTCGGATTTCAGTCCAGCCAGTTCGGCCTTGAGCGTGGCCAGGCCGGATTGCGCCGCATCGCGAGCAGCTGTGGCCTCGATCCGCTGTTCCTCCAGCGAAGCGATTCTGACGATGCTGCTGTCGGCAGCTTTTTGCGCAGCCTCCCGCGCCGCGACCGCTTCGGTAAGGGATATCTGCAGCTCTCCCTCGTCGCCCATCTCCGCGCGTTCGGCGTTCAGCCGGCCGAGTTCCACTGACAGCCGGTCATGGCGCGTTTGCGCCGCATCGACGGCGGCATTGGCGACCTTGATTTCCGCCTGAATACGGGCTTCCTCGGCAACCGCCTTGGCCAGTTCGACTTCCGCTTCGCTGGCTGCGCGTTCGGCGCGTTCAGCGCCGCGCTCCAGCTCCGGGCGTTCCTTGGTCAGGTTGTTCAATTCGGTCGACAACCGCTTTTCGTCCTGCTCCAGCCGCGCCAGAGCCTCCATCGCATCGCGGGTCAGCTGGTCCTCGCGGGCATTATCCTCGTGGATGCGTTGCGCCTGTGCCTGGAGGTCGAGCAGGCGCGATTTCAGATTGTCGCGTTCGTTGGTCAGCGTCAGCAGCCGGTGGCTGGACTCGCTGGCTTGCTCGCGCGTCCGCTGGACCTCGGCGCGCAGGACGCCGAGCGCCTTGGCGCTTTCATTCTGGGCAGAGACAGCGGCCTGCTGTTCGTTTTGCGCGGCAGCGACTTTTGCTTCCGCCGCCTCGGCTTCGGCTTTGGCTGCATTGGAAGCAGCCGCCGCCTCTTTCCAGCGCGCGTAAATCAGCCGGCCTTCCGCGAGGGTGATTTCTCCGCTTAATTTTCTGTAGCGTTCCGCCTGCTTTGCCTGCCGTCGCAGATTGGCGGCGCGCTGCTCCATATCACCGAGAATATCGTCGAGACGCGCCAGATTTTTCTCCGCCGCGCGCAATTTCTGCTCGGCATCCTTGCGCCGGACGTGAAGGCCGGAAATGCCCGCGGCTTCCTCCAGCATCTCGCGGCGTGCTTCGGGCTTGGAGGAAATGATATTGGAGATTTTACCCTGGCTGACCAGGGCAGGACTGTGCGCGCCGGTGGCAGCATCGGCAAAGATCAGGGCAATATCCTTGGCCCGGACATCGGTGCCATTGGCGCGATAGGCGGAGCCGGCGCCGCGCTCGATCCGGCGGACAATTTCCAGTTCGCTGTCATTGTCGCCGGCGTGAAGCGATGATACGTCATTGGTTTCGCGCTCGGCGGTCAGCGCGACTTCGGCAAATTGCCGTTCGGGCCGGTCCTGGGTGCCGGCGAAAATGACATCTTCCATGCCACCGCCGCGCATCGACTTGGCGCTATTTTCGCCCATCACCCAGCGGATGGCCTCGAGCAGGTTCGATTTGCCGCAGCCGTTGGGGCCGACCACTCCGGTCAGCCCTTTTTCAATGCGCAGCTCGGTGGGATCGACAAAGCTTTTGAAGCCCGAAAGTCTGAGCTTCTTTATCTGCACGGGATGCCCCCCGCGTCGACTGTGTCAGTCACCCTTTGCAATGCGCCCCCCGTGCGACGTGGCCCGGCGCCTATCTGGCGCCGGCCTCCTTCAGTTTTGTTTCGACCGCAGCCCAGTTGGTACCGTCAATTTTCTGGCCGTTGAGCAGGAAGGTCGGGGTTCCCTGGATGTCAAATTCCTCGACCGCTTTCTGCGTATTGTTCATTAGCGCTTCAGCCGCCGCGCTGTCCGCGAGACAGGCCTTGGCCTGATCTTCCGAAATGCCGCGCTGCTGGAAAAAGCTGATCAGGCCCAGCTGTTCGGCAAGACGGACAAAACGTGTGTCCGGGCTGGCGCTCAATATGCTGCTATAGGTCGCCTCGCCCATGCCCTGCGCCTTTTCGAACATGGTTCCCTGGTAGCTCAGCGCCTGCTCGGTCAGGGGAAAAAACGGACCTTCGCCGCCACAGCGGGACAGGATGGCCGCGGAAAGATCGAGCGGATCACGCACGAAATTGCGGATTTCAAAGCTGACCTTGCCGGTTTCGACATAATTGTCGCGCAAGGGCGCAAAGGCCTGTTCGCCGAAATCCTTGCAGTGCGAGCAGGTGATCGACATATATTCGACCAGCTTGAGCGGTGCATCGGGATTGCCCATGACGATGCCGCCGGCTTCCGTCTTCGATACGGTTTCGGACCATTTCTGTCCCGCCGGGGCTTCGACCGCTTCGACCGAACCCGACGCGCTGGCACCGGATTCTCCCTCACTTGCTTCGCCGCATGCGGTTAGCGCCAGAGCGAGAGCCAGGGGAGCGATATAGTTGAAAGTGCGCATATTCTGTTCCTGTTTCCTGAAAATATCGAATGTCTATTGCGGAAGAACCGCCAGTTTCGGTTGCAATGCTGTCCAGCTGTGCACTTTGGCGAGCGGTTGATCGCCGATGGTGAAGCTTGGTGTGCCGGTCAGCTTGAGCGTCGATGTTGCATATTCCGTCATTGCCAGAATCTTGTCCTGTTCAGCCTGGTTGGCGAGACAGGCGTCGATCTGGGGCGCGGTAAAGCCACGGCCTTTCATCAGATTGTCGAGCCCGGCGGCGATGGCGATTTTCTTGAGCCGCTGGGGCACGGTGCCTTCATTGATCGTTTTCATCACTTCGGGAGAGGCGGACTGGAATTTCGTCAGCCATTTGGACTGCTGCATCAGCAGCGCGCGGTGATTGCCGAAAAACCGGGTCCGGCCACCGCAGCGAGCCAGCATGGCAGCCGTCAGGTCAATCGGGTTGAGAACCAGATTGCGCACCTCGAAGCTGATATGGCCCTTGTTCACATATTTGGCGGTTAGCGCGCTATGCGATTCCTTTTCAAAGGCCGCGCAATGGTTGCAGGTATAGCTCATATATTCGGTCAGCTTGTGCCGGGCGAGGGGATTGCCCATGACATGGCCGCCGATGGTGGACTGGGTCACGCGTTTGGTCCAGTCTGTTTCTTGCCCCGAAGCCGGGGCGACCATCACAACCGATGCTGCCAATGCCGAAGCAAGATACGCGCTTCCATACTTCATGTCCGGTCCTTCTTCTTGTCGCCGCCACCGATCTTGCCGATGATCCTGATGCTTTGTTGCGCCTCGTTCTTAGGGTCCGCTTCCGCCTTTGCAACTGCCGATGCCAGCGATTCGAGCACCCGGTTCAATTCGGGATCGCCAATATCGCGAAGATTCTCGCCCAGCTCGATCGGCGCGGGCTTTAGCGAAGCAGGCAGGGGGACCCTTTTTTCCCTGTCTTTCTTGGGCGTTACGGTGCCTTGTCTGAATCTAATCTGACTGACCGCGCCATAGCCGAAGAAGCGGTTGACCCGTTCGATGATGTCGGGCGCAATATGCTGCATCATCGTCGCATAGGCGCCACCGACCAGCAGATGCAGCGTCCCGCCCTCCTTCTCGCCGCGCGGAAAGCGGATCGATTCGGGCAGGGAAACGGCGGCGTAGCGTTCGCCGACAATTTCGGCCCAGCGGCTGACCACTGAGCTCTGGATAAAGCCATAGCGACGAAAGGCGGCGCGACCGATCTCCGGCATAAGATCGGAAATGCTTTTGGCCGGACCGCCGCGCGGACGCTGATATTTCTGATATGCCTTGGCAGCCGGTTTTCTGGCGGCTTTTTTGGGCGATTTTGCGGGCACAGCTTTACCGTTTTCGGCGCCCTTCGCCTTTTCATCACCGATTTTGCCAATTTTCTTCGCCATTATGTCCTTTTATGGCATGGCGCGGCCATGGCCGTCGATAGCTTCTCCGCCAAAGCAGGTAAAATTTCTGCCAATATCGGTGCACATTATGTGGATAAGGCGCGTGAACTCCCCTGGCGTTCGCCGCCGGGCAGCAATTTGCCCGATCCCTATCATGTCTGGCTGTCCGAAGTCATGCTGCAGCAGACGACGGTGGGCGCGGTCAAAAGCTATTTCGAGAAATTCACCACGCGCTGGCCGACGGTGCAGGAGCTGGCGCGGGCCGAGGAGGCGGACGTCATGGCCGCCTGGGCCGGCCTCGGCTATTATGCGCGGGCGCGAAATCTTCGTAAATGTGCGGCGTATGTCACGGAAAAGAAAGACGGAGTCTTTCCTCAGAAAGAGTCTGAACTGCTGAAATTGCCGGGTGTAGGCGTCTATACGGCGGCGGCAATCGCAGCGATTGCCTTTGGCGAGCGGGCGGTGGTGGTGGACGCGAATATAGAGCGGCTGGTGGCACGGCTGTTCGCCATCGACACGCCGCTTCCCAAGGGGAAGGCCGAGATTCGCGCGGCGATGGATGCCATCACCCCGCGCCATGGTGCCGGCGATTTCGCGCAGGCCTGTATGGATATCGGCGCGACCATCTGCACATCCAAAAATCCGAAATGTGACATCTGTCCGGTGCAGGATCAATGCTCCGCCTTTGCGCTTGGCAAGGTCGAGGCCTTTCCGGTCAAGCCGCCAAAGAAAGCCAGGCCGGTCCGCCGCGCGCGCTTTTTCTGGATCGAACAGCAGGGCCGGATATTGCTCGCCACGCGTCCGTCGAAAGGGATGCTTGGCGGGATGCGAGCGCTGCCGGATGACGGCTGGGCTGCGGGCAGGGACGGCCATGCTACGCCGCCGATGGCGGGCGCTTGGCAGGTGCATGACAATATCGTTCAGCACAGCTTCAGCCATTTTTCGCTCGAAGTGGATTTGGCGGTTTATCAGGACGAGAAAATCGTTACTAACAAGGATGACAATATCTGGTGGCCACTGGATGATATAGCGGGGGCAGGGCTGCCGACATTATATGCCAAGGCCGTGCAATGGAAAATGAAGGAAGAAAAATGACTGCTGGAACAATTGCTGCATCTTTGTCTGGACCATCATTTTCCCGGCGCTCCGTGCTCGGCGGCATCGGTGCCGGCGCCTTTCTGGCCGGCATGCCCTCCCTTGCCCTGGCCCGCGAAGCGGCGAACAAATTCCCCGGCCTGACCAAGATCATCAACCAATATGTTGCGGAAAAGAAAGTCGCCGGCATGATGGCCATGATCGGCTTTGGTCAGCAGGTGCCGGAAGTTATCACCGCCGGATCACAGAAACTGGGCGGCGACAGGCCAGTCGGGCCCGACACTTTGTGGCGGATGTATTCGCAGACCAAGCCGGTGACCGGCATGGCCACGATGATGCTGGTCGAAGACGGTCTGATCTCTCTCGATCAGCCGCTGTCGGATATTTTTCCCGAGTTTGCCGATATGCAGGTGCTGGTCGATCCCGAAGGTTCGATCGACAATGTGGAACCGGCCAAGGCCCCGATCACCATCCGACAGCTGCAAACCCACACGGCCGGTCTCGGCTATACGATCATATCCAAGGGGCCGATCCAGAAGGCCTATCTGGCCGCTGGTCTGACCCCGGGGCGCGTGAGCCGCAATCCCATCCCCGGTGTCGATGCCGGCGCGCCGACGCCTGACATCATGACTTTCGTCAAGCGCCTCTCGGAACTGCCTCTGGTCTACCAGCCTGGCACGCAGTGGAGCTATTCGCTCAGCCATGATGTCCTGAGTGCGGTGATCGAAAAGGTCTCCGGCAAGCCGCTCGACCAGTTTCTGCAGGAACGGATGTTCGGGCCCTTGGGCATGGACAGCATATTCTATCAGGTCCCCGCCGACCGCGCGGCTGACCTGGCCGACAATTACGCGCCGTTCGCCGGAGCGCTGATACCGATCGATCCGGGCGCGACCAGCATCTATCTCGACAAGCCGGCTTTTGCCTTTGGCAGCACCGGCCTGGTCGGCACCGCCGGCGATTATGACAAGTTCCTGCAGATGATCCTCGGCTTCGGCAGAGTGGGCGATGTGCAGGTGATGAAGCCGGAAACGGTGAAGCTGGGCATTTCCAATCTGCTGCCCGAAACGGCCAGCACGGCGGGGACCTGGGTGGCCAACCACGGCTTCGGCGCGGGCGGCCGTTCCGGACTCGGCACCGCCGTCAGTCCGCCGGGCACATTTGGCTGGGGCGGCGCAGCCGGTACCTCGGCCTTTGTGGACACCGTTCGCGGGCTGCGGGCCGGCGGCTATACGCAATATATTCCTTCGAACAGCTACCCCTTCCAGTCGGATTTTCCGAAATATGTCTATGCCGATCTTATCGGTGCGGCGCAGGCGGGTGCGGGCAAGACCAGCCCCTGAGGGCAGAAAATTCTCTCCCTGTTCCGGGGAGCAAAGATATAAATATCGTGAATGTCCGGGAGACAAGATGCCAAATACTGAACAGACCATCGTGCCGACCTTTGCCGGCGGAACGCTTGATCGTGCTGACCAGGTACGGGTCAGTCCCGACCGACTGCGCGCGGCGATGATGAATCCGCGGGCCAGGCTGCTCAAACTGGATGGCCTCAACCCGGTATTTGATGCCTATGGTGATCTGGCCTGGGGGGCCGCGTTTGAAGCCTCGCCGGACAATGATCTGCTGTTGCTCGGTATCGACGAGGATATACCCTATTTTGCCGAACTGAACGGGGCAGGGGATGCCGGGCCGGCGGCCAATCGGGCGCTGTGGCAGACTTTGGGTGCTTTGCCGGCCGAGCAGGCGGCAATCTATGCGACGGCGCGCAGTCTGGTCGACTGGCACGCGCGGCACAAATTTTGCGCGCAATGCGGCAAACCGACCGGGTCGCGCAAGGGCGGTTGGGCAAGGCTATGCGACCGCGAGCAGGACGGTTGCGGGGCCGAGCATTTCCCGCGCACCGATCCGGTGGCGATCATGCTGTCGGAATGCGAAGGTAAAGTCCTGCTTGGGCGTCAGCCCCGCTTTCCACCCAAAAGCTTTTCCGCGCTGGCCGGATTTCTGGAGCCCGGCGAGAGTATAGAAGGCTGCGTCAAGCGCGAGCTGTTCGAGGAAGCCGGGATCCATGTCCACGATGTTCGCTATGTCGCCAGCCAGCCATGGCCGTTCCCCTCATCGCTGATGATCGCGTGTACCAGTCATACCGACGATCCGACGCTGACCCTCGACGAAGAGGAAATCGAGGAAGCAGCGTGGTTCACGCTCGCCGAGGTCAAGGCGGCAATGGCCGGTGATCCGGATGCGCTGTTCGTCGCGCCGCCACCCTTTGCTATCGCCCATGATCTGCTGAAACACTGGGTCGACAGCAAAAGCTGATGCGCGGCTAGACCAACCCCAGGCTGGCCAGCTCGCCAAGCATCTCTGCCGGCATCTCTTCTGCGCCTTCCGCGCCATCGGCAAGATCGGGCGGCGCGTCTTTCGCTTCCAGATAGCGCCAGCCCTGATGGGCACGCTTGGGGACCGGTTGGACTGCAATCAGTTTCGGTTCGAGCCGGATCCACTGTTTTCCCTGACCGTTTTCCATGAAGCCGAGGATCGGCGAACGGCCGATAATTTTCTTGGCGTGAATCCAGTAGAGCGAGCCGCCGACCATTTCCGCATGCCGTTTCGGAAGATAACGGGTGGTCAGGCGCGCCTCCCCATCGGTGGTGCTGTTGTCCCTGTGTGATTCCAGCCATTGGCGCAGCGTTGCCGGGCTTTCGCTGCGATAGGCAATCTTGGTCATGTTGAGTGGCATGGGTGATATCTGTGGGGGGCGACCGCTTTAGTCAAGCAGCTTCCGGATCGTAGCGGGACCGACCGGCTCCTTTCCGAGGCGGAATCATGTAGTTTATTATTGCAAATGATTATCAATATCATAATGTAGGGAGAATCGGACAGCAAGGAGAGACAGATTGACCGAGATACTGGAGAAGCTTCTACTACCGTTACCGGATATCCGGTCGCTGCCGGCAGTCGAGGCGAAATTGATCATTGCCTTTCGCCTTGCCGTGGTGGCGAGCCAGAACTCGCTGGACTGTCTGGACAATCTGTCCGACCGGCTGGGAGGGCGGCAGGCGGCAACCCGGATGTTGATATTGGCCGAGACCATCGGATCGGCCTGGCAGGAACCGTTTCAGATCGGACGCCCCTGTTCATCGCTGACAACGCCGGATGAAATATGGCTGGTGGCGGCGATCCGGCTGGCGGCCGGTGACAACCGTCCGGGTTTTGATGCGCTCAGTTGCGAGATGCTGGGCGATTGCGAGCGGGAGCGGATTTATCAGGATCTCGGCAATTTTGTTGCCGCCTATACGAGCACTAGAGGCTGACCATCCCGCTGCCGACGGCGAGCCCGAGAAACGCAAGAAAACCCATGGTGTCGGTGATCATGGTGACGAACACCGAAGAGGCCAGCGCCGGATCCTGATCGATCCGGTCGAGCATGACGGGTACAAAAATCCCGGCAAAACCGGCGATCACAATATTGATCATCATCGCCAGCGCGATCACGCCGCCGAGCATTGGATTGGCAAAGACCAGACCGGTGCCCAGCCCGACCAGCACGGCGATCGTCGCGCCGTTGAGCAGGGCTATGCGGAATTCCCGCCCGATGATCCGGCGGGTGTTGGACCGGGTCAGTTCGTTCATCGCCAGCGCGCGGACCGAGACCGCCATGGTCTGGGTGCCGGCATTGCCGCCGATCGACGCCACGATCGGCATCAATATGGCCAGCGCCACCATCTGTTCGATCGCCGCCCCGAAAATCGAAATGACAAAGCTGGCGACCAGCGCGGTTGCCAGATTGGTGATCAGCCAGCGAACCCGCGCCTTGTAGCTGTCGCGGATCGGCTCGTTGATGTCGCCATCGCCGGCACCGGAGAGCAGCAGCACGTCCTCGCTGGCCTCGTCTTCGACAATGTGCAGAATATCATCGACGGTGATCATCCCGATCAGGCGCCCGTCATCATTGACGACCGCGGCCGAAATAAGATTATATTTCTGGAAGCGCAGCGCCACTTCTTCCTGGTCCAGGTCGACCGGGATCAACGTCTGTTCCCGCTTCATCACGTCGGCGATGGCAATGTCGCGCGGAGTCCTGAGGATCCAGCTGAGCTGGCAAGTGCCGATCGGCCGGAAAGCCGGATCGACGACATAAATTTCCCAGAATTCGGTAGTCAGATCATCATTCTTGCGGAGATAGTCGATCAGGTCGCCGACCATCATATGTTCGGGCACCGCGACAAATTCGCGCTGCATGATCCGGCCGGCGGTTTCTTCCTCATAGGTGAGGGCGCTCTCGATCGCGGCCCGGTCTTCGGCATCCAGTTCGGCGAGAACCGCCTGCTGCTCGCCTTCATCCAGATCCTCGATAATCGCCACCGCGTCATCGGTGTCGAGCTGTTCGGTCAGGTCGGCAATCTGGCTGGCGTCGAGCACGTCGATCAGATCTTCGCGAACATGCTCGTTCATCTCGGCGAGGACGTCGGCGCTGACCAGATCACCCAGCACGCTCGCCAGCGGCGCCCGCTCGTCGGCATCGACCAGTTCGAACAGATCGGCAATATCGGCATTGTGGAGCGGGTTGACCAGCTCCTGCGCCAGAACGCTGTTATTCTCTTCGACCGCATCGGAAACCGAACGGACAAATTCGTCGGTCAGCCGGTTGTCTTCGTCGAGAACCTCTTCGCGGTCGAGGACTGCGTCGGGGGCGTCGTTGATATCGGTCATCGCGATGCTCCCCTTTCTGCGCGAGTTCGGCTGTCTATTAGGCGTTGCACCGTTGCAATTGCAATCTTTTGTGACAATTATCCTAAGGCAGGGTGATTTTTCGCGAGGCCTTGCCTATATGCCCCGCAAGACCGATTCAATGAACGCAAAGGAAAAGACCCGATGTCCCATGAAAAAATGACTTTCCACCTCGATACAGGCGATGTTGAGATCAAGCTCCGTCCGGATCTCGCGCCCAATCATGTCGCGCGGATCACCGAGCTGGCTGCCGAAGGTTTCTACGACGGCGTGGTCTTCCACCGCGTGATCAACGGATTCATGGCGCAGGGCGGCGACCCGACCGGTACCGGCATGTCCGGCAGCGACAAGCCTGATCTCGCCCAGGAATTTTCCAAGGAGCCGCATGTCGAGGGCACTTGCTCGATGGCCCGCACGATGGACCCGAACAGCGCCAACAGCCAGTTTTTCATCTGCCTCGACGATGCCGGTTTCCTCGACGGCCAGTATACGGTCTGGGGTGAAGTGACTTCGGGCATGGAAGCGGTCCACGCGCTGCCCAAGGGCGAACCACCGGCACAGCCGGGCGCGATCAAGTCCGTAACCCTCGGCTAATCGATTAGAAATGCGTCTCGACAAACCCAGGATCGCCCCGCTCGCCGAGTCAGAACTCGGTCCCGAGCACCGGGCGATGCTGGGCGAGCGCTTCAAGACCGGCAAGATACTCAATATCTTCCGGACGCTGATAAAGGCGCCGAAAGCTTATAAAGCCTTCATGTGGTGGGGCGGCTATATCCTGTCCGATCATAATGCGTTGGCCGCCCGCGAGCGCGAGATTGTCATCCTGCGCACCGGCTTCAACTGGAAGTCCGGCTATGAATGGGCGCAACATGTCCGCATCGGCAAGGACTGTGGTCTGACCGATGCTGAAATCGAACGGATCAAGGCCGGGCCGGACGCGCCGGGCTGGACACCGGTTGAGAGCGCAATGCTCCGCGCCACTGATGAACTGACCAGCGATGGCCACGTGTCGGACGCTACTTGGGTTGCTCTTTCGGACCTCACCGAAAAGCAGCGCATGGATCTGGTGATGACCGTCGGCCAATATAGCCAAGTGTCGATGCTGCTGAACAGTTACGGCGTGCAGCTGGACGACGATTTGGAACTGGATCCCGATCTGAAGGCCTGACGGCCCAGGGGGCTAGAGGCCCGCTTTCACCACCCAGTCATGAAAAATCCGCACTGCGCGGTTCTTCATGTCGCGCTTGCGGCAGACGAACCAGTAGCTGTAAGGGCTGTCGACCTGATGATCGAACAGCCGGATCAGCCGCGAATCATTGGCATCCGAAAAATGGCCACCATGCATGATCGCGATTCCGAGACCCTGTGCCGCGGCTTCCAGCATCAGCGGACCACTGTCGAGATGGTCGATACCGGCCGGCTGCAAATCGGGAAGTCCCACGGCTTCTTTCCACTGGTCGAATGCCCGGGTCATATTGCTGTGGATCAGGATATTGTGATTCTGCAGATCCTCGGGCTTGCTGATGGCATTGGGGCCCTTGGTCAGCTCTACCGATGCAATCGCATAGACCTTGTTGCTGTCCAGCTTCACCGCATAGAGATTGGGATCGACATCATCGCTGATGATGATCGCCGCATCGACGGCATCGCCCAGCATATTTTCCGCATGGGAGGACGTATCGACATTGATATGCAGCTTGGGATAGAGTTTCTTGAGCTCCGGCAGGCGTGGTAGCAGGCGGGTGGCTCCGAACAGGGGCAATACGCCAAGCCGCAATCGCATATCGCCGCCGGTGACGGTCATCTGGTCGACCGCTTCGCCGATCACTTCCAGCGCCGGGGCAACCGCTTTCAGCAAGGCCTCGCCATCCCCGTTCAAGACCATCGACTGGTTGCGCCGTTCGAAAAGCGGCTTGCCGATATGGTCTTCCAGCGACTTGATTCGGCGGCTGAGCGCAGGTGCAGACAGCGCAAGTTCCGCCGCCGCAGCCTTGGATGAACCCAGACGGGCTACGCGAATGAAGGCCTCGAGGGCGCGAAGGGGGGGTAAACGGCGCATAGAAGTACCAATATTGAGGCTAAATGAGCTTTGTGCAACGCAAAATTAGAACCGAATCGAGAGGAATGGCGGAAAACTGTCACTACCAATATTGATAAGTTGCAAGTTATGCAACCTACAATGTTCTTTTCGCACTTGCACAATAATATGGTTTGCTGCATTCAGAATGGGCCTTTCAGGCATCCTCTCCTAAAAACTTTTCAGGCCAGTTCTTCGGAACTGGCCTTTTTTTTTGGCAGTTTCCGGTCGCCTGAACCTCCCACTAAAAATCTGATTCGCATATCGGCCTGACGATACCTATCTTGTTGGAAAGAACCGAAACGATTATCGAGGAGATCCACCCCAGTGTCCGATCCAGCGCCAATCAAAAGCAAATCCGATGATGATAATCTGCAGCTGAAGCTGCAGGTTGCCAATGCTCGCCCCGAAGACAGCGGTCGCGGCCTGGCCCGTCTTTCGCGCGATAATCTTGGGAAACTGGGATTGATCGAAGGCGATATCGTTGAAATTATCGGCAAACAGACAACCCCGGCCCGGGCGGTTCTGCCCTATCCGGAAGACGAGGGGCTGGATTTTGTCCGGCTGGACGGGTTGCAGCGGGCCAACGCCGGCATCGGCGCCGGCGATTTCGTCGAAATTCGCAAGGTCGAATCGAAACCGGCCAAGAAAGTGATATTTGGACCGGCGCAAAAGGATCTTCGCCTGCAGGGCAATGGCGGCGGTCTGAAGCGCAGCTTCATGGGGCGTCCGCTCAAGGCCGGAGATTTTGTTGCCACCCACGGCCAGCAACAGGTGGACCGCGGGGACATGCCGCCGCAATTGCGGCAGATGCTGGCGGCACCGGCTTTTTCCCTCACACAAATTCGCCTCAATGTCATCGCGACCACGCCCAAGGGCATCGTCCATATCGACGAGCATACCGAAGTAGAGCTGCGGCCGGAATATGAGGAATCGACGGAGCATCGCCGCGCCGACGTCACCTATGATGATATCGGCGGGCTGCACGAAACGATCGACCAACTCCGCGAGATGGTCGAGCTACCGCTCCGCTACCCGCAATTGTTCACCCGGCTTGGTGTCGATCCGCCACGCGGCGTGTTGTTGCATGGCCCTCCCGGGACCGGCAAAACGCGGCTGGCCCGTGCCGTCGCCAATGAAAGCGATGCCGAATTTTTCCTGATCAATGGCCCCGAAATCATGGGCTCCGCTTTTGGTGAATCGGAAAAGAAGCTGCGCGAAATTTTCGAAGCGGCAACCAAGGCAGCGCCATCGATCCTGTTTATCGACGAAATCGATTCGATCGCGCCGAAGCGCGGGCAGGTCCAGGGCGAAACCGAAAAACGGTTGGTGGCGCAACTGCTCACATTGATGGACGGCCTCGAATCGCGGCTTAATCTCGTGGTCATCGCTGCAACCAATCGTCCCGAAGCGGTCGATGAAGCATTGCGCCGCCCTGGCCGTTTTGACCGGGAGATCATTGTCGGTGTGCCCGATGTGGCCGGCCGGCGGGAAATATTGGGTATCCACACGCGCGGCATGCCGCTGGAAAAGTCGGTCGACCTGAAGGAACTGGCCCGCACCACCTATGGCTTCGTCGGTGCCGATCTGGCAGCGCTGACGCGCGAGGCCGCTATCGAAGCCGTCCGCCGGATCATGCCCAAGCTGGACCTCGAGTCGGAAACCGTACCGCCGGAAGTGCTAGAAGAGCTGGTAGTGCAGCGGCATGATTTTGTCGAAGCCCTGAAACGGGTTCAGCCGTCAGCGATGCGCGAAGTCATGGTCCAGGCACCCGATGTCCGCTGGGAAGATATTGGTGGTCTCGACGAGGCGCAGATGCGGCTCAAGGAGGGTATCGAGCTGCCGATGAAAAACCCCGAAGCCTTCACCCGCCTCGGTATCCGTCCGGCGAAGGGTTTCCTGCTCTATGGGCCACCGGGCACCGGCAAGACCTTGCTGGCCAAGGCAGTCGCGCGCGAGGCCGAGGCCAATTTCATTGCCACCAAATCGAGCGACCTCCTGTCCAAATGGTATGGCGAGAGCGAGCAGCAGATTGCCCGTCTCTTTGCCCGGGCAAGGCAAGTGGCACCGACGATCCTGTTTATCGACGAGATCGACAGTCTGGTGCCGGCGCGCGGTGGCGGCATGGGCGAGCCTCAGGTCACCGAGCGGGTTGTTAACACGATCCTCGCCGAGATGGACGGTTTGGAAGAAATGCAGTCGGTGATCCTGATCGGCGCGACCAACCGCCCGGGTCTGGTCGATCCGGCCTTGCTGCGACCCGGCCGTTTTGACGAACTGGTCTATGTTCCGGTTCCAGGGAAAGCCGGCCGTCGCCGGATATTGGCGATCCACACGGCCAAAATGCCGCTCGGCAAGGATGTCGACCTCGACGACATGGCGGACCGTACCGACCGCTATTCGGGTGCCGATCTGGAGGACCTGGTTCGCCGCGCCGGACTGTACGCCCTGCGGGAATTTGGCGGACTCGTGGAGACTGTCCAGATGAAGCATTTCGAACAGGCACTGGACGACAGCCGCGCTTCGGTCACCGAGGAAATGGAGGAAGAATATTCCAAAATGGAATCGCAGCTGAAGCAGAACGCGATGCGGGCCGAACCGATCGGCTTTGTATCGCCGGGCATGCTGACGCCGGTGAAGGACAGCAAGCACTAGTTGCCGCCACCGGGCCGCGGGCCGCTAGTTTTTGGTCATGACCTGATCGTCGAGCTTGAGAGTTTTGAAACCCCAGCCGAACAGGAATACACAGATGCCGGTCGCCAGCCAGAAGGGCAGGGGGCCGGCATAAGTGTAGAGCAGCACGCCGAATGCCGGCGAGGCGATGAAGGCCATGCCATTGACCGATGCGACGATACCGGCGACGCCGTTTTGTTCGGACCGTTTGACCGCGAGCGAGGCACCGGCGGTGAAGCCGGGGCGGAACAACCCGAAGCCCAGAGACGCCACTGCAAAGCCGATGATGATGCCGTAAAGATCGTGCGACAGGCCGATGATAAGGCAGCCGAATCCACCCAGGACCATGCCCCACAGAACCGAAGAGCGCGGTCCCATTTGCAGCAGTGGGATCAGGCCCCATTGCGAGAGAAGCGTTGCGGCTGCGCCGGACATCAGGACAAGGCCGGTCATCCGGATGCCCAGATCCGGGTCGCCGCGCAAACCGAGCCGGTCGAGCACGAGAAAACCGACGACGCCCAGGATCAGGGCGTGGGCGTTGCCGCCCAAAATGCCGGTAATCAGCCATGGCTTGACCCGGTCATCGCTCCAGCGCAACCGCGGCGGCACGCTGCTCTCCTCTTCGCTGCTGTCGTCCTCTTCTTTAAGACTGCCGGCCGAGGGCGCGGAGCTATAGGGTTCCGACGTCACCACACCACGCGCCTGATAGCCGGGATTGTCATTGGGCAGTTTCAGCGCCAGCGCGATCATTACCAATATGCCGATTGCGGCAAAGGCGAACATCGGACTGGACAGCCCGAGCACCGGTATCATCAGCAGCGGCGCAATCGCCGGGCCGACGATCGTGCCGAGCCCGAAGGAGGAGGAAATCAGCGACAGCGCCTTGGTCCGGTCGGCCCGCGGGGTGCGGGCGGCGACATAGGCTTGCACCGCAGGTGGTGCGGCCGAACCGAGACCGCCATAGAGGCTGCGAAAACTGGCGAACAGGATGAACGTCCAGAGCGCGCTATACCAGCCGAGCAGACCCAGAAAAAGCGCCAGGCCGGCCAGCGCGAACGATGTGGTGAATCCGATCATGCCGAGCCGCATCAGCGCCTTCCGGCCACGATGGTCGGACTGGCGGGCCCATTTCGGTGCGGTATAGACCCAGAGCAGGGCAGACCAGCTGAAGGCGGCGCTGACCCAGAAATCGGGAATCTGCAATTGCGTGCCGATGGTCGGCAATATCGATTGCATCGCTGTATTGCCCGACGCGGTGACCAGCATCACCGAGAACAATACGGCCATCCGGGTGCTGTCTATCGGCTTGGCATCGGAACCTGACGCCAGTGCACGGTTCGGTGGTTCAAGATCGGGAGAATCGGCCATGGGCGCTCCTATGCCACGCTATTTCTGCCAGTCATAGGCACGTTCGACACGGGCAACATGCAGACTATAGGCGCTATACCATTTGTCGCGGCCCTGTTCGCGGATCCGGGCATGTTCCGGATGATCGCGCCAGGCTTTGGCGCTGGCATCGTCGCGCCAATAGCTGACGGTAATCCCGAAACCATCCGCAGAACGGGCATGATCTTCGCCGAGATAGCCCGGTTGTTGCGCCGCGAGCGCCCCCATGGCTGCCGCAGCGTTCTGATAGTCTTGCTCGCCCGAACCGGTGCGCTGGGCGCAAAAAATCACCGCGATGGAGTCGTCTGGATGCAGCTGCATGATGGTCTTTTAGCCGGTCGGATGGAGCGGGCAACCGCTATTATATTTGTCACCGTTGCTGTAACGCTCTACTATGACAGTTTGATCTGTTGCCGGAGGAATGGTTTGTCAAATAGTGTTGCCAAGACGAAAATAACGGACCGTATCAAGTCGGGCCTGGAGCGCCGTCTCGGCCCCTGGGGCGTCTTTTTCAAGGGCTTTGTAAAGCATCCGGTGATGGTTGGCTCGATCATTCCCTCCTCGGATGTCACGGTCAGGAAGATGCTGGAACCGGTCAAATGGGACGAATGCGACCTGTTTGTCGAATATGGCCCGGGCGTGGGGACTTTCTGTCGTCCGGTGCTGGAACGGTTGAAGCCGGGAGCTGCGCTGGTGGTGATCGATCTGAATGAAGATTTTATAGAATATCTGAGCAAGACGATCCGCGACAGCCGCTTTTACCCGATCCACGGATCCGCCGCCGACGTCCAAAAGATCATCAGGGAGCTTGGCCACGAGAAAGCCGATTATGTGCTGTCCGGTCTGCCCTTCTCGACATTGCCCGACCAGCTGGGCCCGAAAATAGCGAGGGAAACCTATGATGTCATCCGGCCGGGTGGCGCCTTTCTGGTCTACCAGTTCGTCAAGAAGGCCCGCGATTTCATGGCGCCGCATTTCGACCGGATCGACAGCGGCTATTCGCTCTGGAATATATTGCCCTGTCATCTGTTCTGGGGCTGGAAGGCAAAATAGCCGTTAGTCGACGCCTGAGGGGCGTTGGTCGAAGCTGGCGGTAGACCCGAGCGGGTTTGACGCCATGTTCAACATTGAAATATCGCATATTGATAGAGAGGAATATCCCGATGTCCCGTTTGTCCCGTTCCCTGTTGCTGGCACTGACCACCACAGCGTTGACGGTCACTGCACCCGCGCTGGCAAAACATCATCAATCCGCCGATCCGGCGCCGGTTAGCGATCTGGTCGCGGAGGTCGATATCCCCTATGAGCAATTCACCCTCGACAATGGTCTGAAAGTTCTCGTCCACACCGATCGCAAGGCGCCGGTTGTCGCGGTCTCCATCTGGTATGGTGTCGGATCGGCCCATGAACCCGAAGGCAAGACCGGCTATGCGCATCTGTTCGAACATATCATGTTCAACGGATCGGAAAATGCCCCCGGCGACTATTTTGAGCCGCTGCGGCAGATTGGTGCCACCGACCTCAACGGCACGACCTGGCTCGACCGGACGAACTATTTCCAGACCGTCCCGACCTCCGCGCTGGACGTCGCCCTGTTCCTCGAGAGCGACCGGATGGGGCATCTGCTCGGTGCGGTGACGCAGGAGAAGCTCGACAACCAGATCGGCGTGGTCTCGAACGAAAAGCGCCAGGGGGACAATCAGCCTTATGGCCTGGTCAGCTATCGCCAGACGGAATTGCTGTTTCCCCCGGACCATCCCTATGGTCACAGCACGATCGGTTCGCTGGAAGATCTCGAAGCGGCGTCGCTCGACGATATGAAGCAATGGTTCACCGACCATTATGGACCGAATAATTCGATCCTTGTGCTGGCTGGTGATATCGATGTCGCGACCGCGCGGACCAAGGTCAATAAATGGTTCGGCGCAATTCCGAGCGGCAAGCCGATCCCCGAACTTGCTCCCGAGCTGCCGACGCTTGATGCCCCGATTTACGAGGTGATGAAGGACAAGGTTGCAACCACGCGCATCTACCGCAACTGGGTGGTGCCGGGCCTCAACGATCCCGATTATACGCCGCTCGATGTCGGTCTGACCGTGCTCGGCGGGCTGGCCAGCTCGCGGCTCGACAATATCATGGTGCGGGACGAGAAAAATGCGGTTTCCGTTTCCGCTTATGTCATCCCGTTCGTGCACGGCAGTCTGGTGAATATCCAGGCCGACGTAAAGCCGGGCGAGGACGCGGATGCGGTTGCCGGGCGGCTGGATGAAATCATTGCCGATTTTATCGCCAACGGCCCGACGGAAGACGAAGTGCAGCGCGTGGCGACACGCAACGCCGCTGCCCGGATTGCCGGGCTGGAACAGGTGGGCGGATTTAGCGGCAAGGCCGTCGCTCTGGCACAGGGCGAGCTATATTCCGACGATCCGGAATATTATAAAAAGGAACTCGGCCGGCTGGCATCGACCACACCGGAAGCGGTGAGGACGGCGATGCAGAAATGGCTGACCCGTCCCGTTCTCGGCATCACCGTGGTGCCGGGCGAGCGGGAGGAATATCAGGAAGTGGGAGCCGGTATCGGTGAACGGACCGGCGTTTTGACCGCGCCCGCTTTCTATATGCAGGACGATCAGGGCGGAACCGTGACCGCTCCCGACCGGTCGACCCTGCCGCCCGTGGGTGATATCCCCAATGTCGACTTTCCGGATGTGGAGACCGCAACCCTGTCCAACGGCATCAAGGTCTATTTCGCCCGTCGTGATGCGGTGCCGATGACCCGGGTGACCCTGTCGTTCGACGCCGGCACCAGCGCCGATTCTCCGGCAAAGCTGGGCTTGCAGAATTTCGTGACCGCGATCCTGGATGAGGGCACGACCAGTCTGAGCTCGGTCGAAATCGCCGAGCAGCAGGAGCGGCTCGGCGCCAATATCAGCATCGGGGGCGGCCGCGATCGCACCGATGTCGATCTGAGCGCGGTTAATCCCAATCTGGATGCGTCGCTGGATCTGATGGCGGATATTGTCAAAAATCCGGCATTCAAAACCGATGATATCGAGCGTATCCGGGTTCGGCAGCTGACCGCCATCGATCGCGAGGAAAGCGATCCGCTGAGCATCGCCAGCAACACGCTCCCGCCGCTGATTTTCGGTACAGACCATCCCTATGGCCGCGGCCTGTCGGGTAACGGCACCAAGGCAACGGTGTCGGCCATCACCCGCGACGACCTGGCTGCTTTCCATCAGCAATGGATGCATCCGGCCAAGGCAACGATCTTTGCCGCCGGACGGATCGACAAGCAGGAACTGGTCGACAAGCTGGAGCTGCGCTTCGGCAAGTGGAAGGGCGCGGCAAAAGCTGCCCCGGCGAAGAATTTCGACGCGGCCATTCCGGAAGGAGAAGGTCGGATCGTCGCCATTCACCGGCCCAATTCTCCGCAGTCGATGATCCTTGCGGGGCAGGTCCTGCCCTACAGGGGATCGGATGATTTGCTGACCCTCAACGCCGCCAACGAGGTGCTCGGCGGCAATTTCCTCTCGCGGATCAATATGGATCTGCGTGAGACCAAGGGCTGGAGCTACGGCACGCGCAACAGCCTGGTGCGCGGCGAAGACCGGGTCATGTACACCATGCGCGCGCCGGTCCAGACCAACCAGACCGGTCCCGCGGTGGCGGCCATTGATGCGCAGGTGCGCGATTTCCTTGGCGAGAACGGGGTGACGGCGGCAGAGCTGGAGCGTACGATTAACGGTAATGTGCGCCAGTTGCCCGGCCAGTTCGAGCGTACGTCCCGGATCCTGGGCCAGATGCAGGGTGATGTGATATTCGGCCGGCCCTCCGACTATGCGGAAACCGTTGCAGACCGCTACCGGGCGCTGACCGAAGATGATCTGAACAGTGCCATGGCCGCAGCCATTGACCCTGACAAATTTACCTGGGTGATTGTGGGCGACCTGACCAAGATCAGGACCCAGCTGGACGCGCTGGACATGCCGGTCGAATATCGCGGCTATGAAGTTAATGACACTGCTGTTAATAGTGATAGCAGTTCGAACGATTCGGCGGGTAGCGACGAATGATCGTCAGCCCCGACAGAGTCAGGGCTTTGACATGAAAAGGAGAATGGAATGTCTATTGATGGAACTTATACTTGCGTAACCAAATCGCCGATGGGAGACCAGACATCGGAATTTACCATTGTTACCGACGGTGACACGTTCACCGGCACCAACGCCGGCGCTATGGGTTCGATGGATGTCGAAAATGGCAAGGTTGACGGCAATCACATCACCTGGGAAATGAACATGACCGTTCCCATGCCGATGAAGCTGGAAGGCGACGCGACGATCACCGATGGCCAATTGGCCGGTTCGGTCAAGGCAGGCGCTTTTGGTGAAATGGCAATGACGGGCACCAAGAAATAAAGGCCGGTCAGACATTAAAAAGGGCCGCTACCTGCACAGGTAGCGGCCCTTTTTTTTGTCCAATGTTCGGCCGTTCTAGCGGATGACGACACTCACGGCGCGGCGGTTCTGGGCCCAGGCGCTTTCGTTCGACCCGAGCGCTTCGGGACGTTCCTTGCCATAGCTGACCGTGGTCATCCGGGCCGGGCTGACGCCCAGCGAGGCGAGATAGTTTTTCGCCGCATTGGCGCGGCGTTCACCGAGCGCAAGGTTATAGTCTCGGGTGCCGCGTTCATCGGCATGGCCTTCGATTGTGACCCGCGCATTGGGATGTTGGGCCAGCCAACGTGCCTGGCTCTGCAGAATGAGCTGGTCCTGCGAGTCGACATTGAAACGGTCGGTATCAAACAAAATCCGGTCGGACATCGTGTTGGCCAGGAAGTCGCCTTGGGAACCCGGTGCATAGCCCGGACCGGAGGGTGTTGGCGTTGGTGCAGGCGTGCTCGTATCGACTGGTGCCGGTGGCAGTTCTTCCGGTGCCTTTTTCGAACAGCCAGCCAGAACCAGACTGGTGGTAATCAGGAGGGGAGTCGCATATTTGATCATAATTCTGCTCCTATTCAATTGTGCCCTTGGGCGTTACATAATCTCTTTTCAGTGGCTTGTCTTGAACTGAATCTATGGCAGCAATGGACCCCAGGCCGGGTCCGATCCGTCTACAGGCGTCGGCAATTGCCGTTCGTTGCGGCCGGTCAGGTCGACCTGCCAGATGCCGGTCTTGCCGGTTCCGCGGGTGGTCCGGAAAAACTGGATCACCCGGCCATTGGGCGCCCATGTCGGAGCTTCGTCCTGCCAGCTGTCGGTGAGCAACCTTTGCCCGCCGCCGCTGGGAGTCATCACGCCTATGCGGAAATTGCCAGCCATTCTGGTGAAGGCAATCAGATCGCCACGCGGGCTCCATTCCGGCGTCGCAAAGCGGCCGCCGCCAAAGCTGATGCGCCGTTCATTGCCGCCGTCCGCATCCATGACATAGAGCTGCTGGCTGCCCGAGCGGTCGCTTTCGAAGACGATCCGGCTACCGTCTGGCGAGAAACTGCCACCGATGTCGATGCCCGGTGAAAAGGTCAGTTGTTGCGGCTTGCCGCCACCGGCTGCCGAAACCTTGTAGATGTCGGTATTGCCGGCAATCGCCATGGAATAGAGAATCCACTTGCCATCCGGTGACCAGCGCGGCGCGAAGGTCGGATTGGTGCTCTGGGTGATCAGGCGCTGCCGTCCGGTGCCGATGTCATAGACATAGATGCGCGGATTGCCGTCGAGAAAGCTCAGATAGACGATGCTCTTGTAATCGGGCGAGAAACGCGGGGTGAGCGCCGTGGCCTGGCCATTGGTGATGAACCGGTGATTGGCACCATCGCTGTCCATGATCGCCAGCCGCTTGACCCGGTTCCCCTTGGGGCCGGTCTCGGCGATATAGGCGATGCGGCTGTCGAAAAACGGTGATTCCCCGCTCAGGCGCGAATAGATGCTGTCGGCGCATTTATGTGCGGCCCGGCGCCAGTCGCGCGGCTCGACGACAAAACCCTGGCGGGTGAGTTCGGTTTCCAGCGCGACATCATAGAGATAGCAGCCCACGGTCAGCTTGCCGTCGGGATTGGCCCGCACGAAGCCCTGGATCAGGGCCGAGGCATTGGTGCTGTTCCAATAGGGAAATTGCGGTGCCGTGACTTCCGAATAGCTGATAGCGCGAACCTGGTTGCGGCCCATCGGCTTGAACAGTCCGCTTGATCGCAGGTCGGTGACGATCACGTCACTGATCCTGCCGCCCAGTTCGGCCGTGCTGCCGGCAGGCGTGTCGATGCTCTGCTGCGTGGGCAGTCCGGGCACGGCGATAACCAGTTCTTCCGAAGCGCTATTATCAACATCGACGGTCAGCTGGGCATGGGCAGATGCGGTCAGCCCGAAACTGGCGAAGATACCGAGCATCGCGCTACGGAAAAAGAGGGAGGGTGATTGCATGGCTGGTCTCCTAAACGCCGAGATAGAGGACAGGTTCAATAACCTTCCATTCGTCATAATATTTTTCCGGGAATGTCGTGAAAGGTGCCGCAAGTTGCACCGCAGCGATGGCCCGCTCCTGATGGATTTCAACCTGAGAGCGATTGCTTGGTGTGATGCCGGTCGTTCTGGCGGTCGGTCTGCCGATGATCTGTCCGCTGCTGTCGAGGCGCGCGGTTACCGTGGTGCGCAACAGTTCGGCGTCTGCGCCCGTCGGCGGACGCCATTTCTGCTTGATTAGCCGGTACAATTCACGCTCCAGCGAGGCGACGGCTGCCGGCGAAGCCCGTTCCGCCGCGATATTCTGGCTGCGGCTGACCGATGGGGCATCGGTTACCCCTTTCAGGAAATCATCGCCCAGACGCGAGCCGCGGGGGGTCGGCCTGGCGACCGGTTTCGGCTCTGCCTTTGGGGCGGTGCTGGCCGGTTTGTCTGGGCGCCGACGGGGTTCCCGGGAGACGGGAGCCGGTTTCGGTGCCGGGGTTGGCTTGGCTTCGGCTTTCGGTGGCTCGGGCAGCGGTTCCGGTGCGGCAATGCTGCTGTCTTCCGGCGCGCCCAGTTCCGGGGCAACGCTGGTCGCGGGAGTGACCATCGCAGGGTCGGGCGCGGCGCTTTCCAGACCCACCTCGTCGGCGATCATTACTTCGATCGGCTTGTTGCGAAACGCGTCATTGGTACTGCTCAATATGCTCAGCGAGAGCACGCCAAACAGGGCCACATGACCCGCCGCCGCTATTCCCAAGCCAATTTTTTCAGCTTTCTCCATATCAGCGGTCCACTCTTACGGCGTCTCTGATGAACCTGTAGTGACCAGCGAAACCCGGTTCAGTCCCGCCCGGTTCAGTTCGCCCATCACCCCCATGATCAGACCATAGTCGAGCGTCTTGTCGCCGCGCAGCATGATCTGGCGCGGGTCCTCGGGATTCTGCTCGGCGGCAATGTCGCGCAGCCTTGTCTCCAGCGCGCCGCGGCTCAGTTCCTCGTCATCGACGAAAATACGGCCTTCGTTGTCGATCGAGATCTGCACCGGTTCCTGTTCCTGTTCCAGGGCGTCGGCGCGGCTTTCCGGCAGGTCGACAGGCACGCCGGTGACCAGTAGCGGTGCGGTCACCATGAAAATGATCAGCAGCACCAGCATCACGTCGACAAAGGGGGTGACGTTGATCTCGGCCATCGGCGCGCGGCCGCGGCCATTGCCGCGCCTGCCGATGCCGGATCCCATGTTCATGCCCATGCTCAGTCTCCCAGTTCCAGTTCGCGGCTGAGCGTTGCGTGGAAACCGTCGGCGAAGCGGCCCATCCGGGCCTCGAGCTTGTTCAGGCGGTGGGAAAAACGGTTATAGGCAATGACAGCGGGAATTGCGGCAAACAGGCCGATGGCCGTGGCGAAGAGGGCCTCGGCAATGCCCGGGGCGACCACGGCGAGCGAGCTGTTCTGTTCTGCGGCAATGGCCGAAAAGCTGCGCATGATGCCCCAGACCGTACCGAACAGGCCGACAAAGGGGGCGACGCTACCTACGGTCGCGAGGAAATTGAGCCGGTCGGCAATCCGGTCGACTTCGCGGGCAATGGTCGTGTTCATTGCGCTGGCAAGCCGCTGGCGCGTGCCTTCGCGGTCGATCGGAGCCTTGGACGTCGATCTGCGCCATTCCCTGACACCGGCGGCCAACACCTTGGCGCTGGGCAGGGAAGACTTGCCATATTCGTCAAAAAATTTGTCCAGATTTTCGGTTTTGTCAAAGGCGCGTTCGAACTTGTCCGATTTGCGTGAGATTTGCCCGATTTTCATGCCGAAGCTGACAATGATCGTCCAGGTCCAGATACTCGCGAGCAACAGACCGATCATCACCGCCTTGACGACTATATCGGCTTCCATGAAAAGCATGAGGGGAGAGAAATTTCCGGCAGTCGCTCCCAGCGAAAGTTGGTCTAGCAAGATCTATTATCCTTCATTTCGTATCGGTCTGGTTCATGACGCTGGCAAATGCCTGTGTCCATGCCTTGGGTTGTCGTCGCGGACGTCCGGCAGGCGTAAGAAATGCTGCGTGAACGGAAGCTGACGTAATCTGGTCCGGGCCACGGATGATTTTCTGGTCGATGATCACGCTGGCGGCGCGCAGCGTCTCGACCGTACTGACAACGACCAGATCGTCATTCAGTTTCGCCGGCAACAGATATTTCATTGTCAGATCGACCACCGCATAAACGCCTTCACCGCTGTCATAGGCCGCGCCCTGATCCATATCTAGCAGGCGCAGCATGTCGGACCGGGCCCGCTCCATATAGCGCAGATAATTGGCGTGATAGACTATGCCGGAGAAATCCGTGTCCTCGAAATAGACGCGACAGGCGAAATAATGTTTGCCGTAAACAAAACGGCCGTCAAATGGCTTGATATCGGCGGGGGCTTGCATGGTCCGCACATTAGGGAGATGTCCGCGCGCGGGGAAGGGTGAAAAGCGATACGGTGACATTTTGGGCGCAAATAAGACTCGATTGGACCGGCGCAGCCTGCATCGGCCTGTTCCAGGCCGGAGGTGCGATGCAATCAGCGGGCGCAATCAATGCATAACGCCGCTGCCGGATCGATTTCCAGCCGGCGAAAGGCAACCGGATCGCCGCACTCGGTGCACCAGCCATATTCATCCTGTCCGATGCGCTTCAGCGCCATTTCGATCCTGGCCAGATCGCTGGTCCGCCGCCGTGCTTCGGCCTGGGCCATTTCCTGCTGTTGCATCGCGTCCATTCGGGACAGGCGGCCGACGCTCTGCTGGTCCAGTTCGACCGTATTGCGCCAGCTCGCTGCTTCTGCATCCAGCGCTTTCAACTCGGTCTGCCGGTCGAGCAGCCTCTTGTGCAGAATGTCAATTTGCGTTGCTGAGAGTTCAAGCGCCACGGTCAATCTTGCGGCGACAGATAATCCAGCGCCGCTGCTGTCATCGCTTCGGTTCCCAGCGTCACAGACTCGCGCGGAGCGACCTTGAAGAAGGGCGAGTGATGGGACGGGACCGGAGGGCCGCCCGCTGCGGCGCGGTCAAAATCGGCCTGCGGCGTGCCGCCGACGGCAAAATAGACACCGGGCACATCGGTATTGGGGGCGACGAAATAGGCGAAATCCTCTGCGCCCATGCCTTCGCGCGGTTTGTTGTCGAAGACATCGTCACCAAAGCGCGCGGCGAAAACGCCCTTCACCCGTTCGGTGAGTTCGGCGTCATTATAAGTGGCCGGAGTCGACTCACGCGAAACCAGAACGTCGGGCAGCCGGTCTTCCGGCAGGCCGTTCATCCGGCCGACATTGGTCGCAATGCGCTTGATCCCTTCGAGCAATTTGGCCCGCGTCTCGGCGTCGTCGGAACGGACGGTCAATTGCATCACCGCCTTGTCGGATATGATATTATGCTTGAAGCCGCTGTGGAAGGAGCCAACGGTTACCACAGCGGGTTTGAGCGGCGCGATTTCACGGCTGACGATGGTCTGCAGCGCCATGATGATTTCGGCGCCCATCACGATCGGATCTTTGCCCCGATGCGGGGATGCGCCGTGCGCGCCAACCCCGTGGATGACGATATCGACGCTGTCTGACGAGGAATAGTTGATCCCTTTGCCCAGTGCCAGCTTGCCGGTCGGCGTGTCGGCCGAAACGTGGAAGGCCATGGCAAAATCCGGCTTTGGAAAACGGCTATAGAGCCCGTCCTCCATCATCAGTCTGGCGCCGCCGATCCGCTCTTCGGCCGGCTGTGCGATCAGCACCAGCGTGCCCGACCACTGATCCTTGCGCGCCGCCATTTGCCGGGCGGTGCCGATCAGCGACGTGATATGCACATCATGGCCACAAGCGTGCATCACCGGCTTTTCCTCGCCATCGATGCTGACCTGTCTGGCCGTGGACATATAGTCCAGCCCGCTATCCTCGACGAGCGGGAGGCCGTCCATATCGGCGCGCAGCATCAGGGTCGGGCCCTCGCCATTTTCCATTACCGCAACCACGCCGGTGCCGCCGACTTTCTCGGTAACGGTAAATCCTGCTTCGCGCCATTTGCCGGCAATGATCCCGGCGGTGCGAACTTCCTTGTAGGACAGTTCCGGGTTTTTGTGGAAATCGATAAACAGGGCTTGCAGCACATTGTCATAATCCGCCGCGATGGCGGCCGCGAGATCGGGTGACGGCGAACTATTCTGTGCCGCCACCGGTGCAGACCAGATCAAAGCCGTTGTCGCGGCGAGTGCCAATAGATGCTTCATGATTTTCTCCCCGTATCTTGTTTCCTTATGTCTGATCAAATCGGATAGCGCAAAGCCGGATTTTGGAGCCGCCGATCAAAAAAGGGCAGAAGCGACGCGCTCCTGCCCCGATCCTTCGGATATGGCTTTGCCGGGATCAACCGGTCGGACAGCTGCCGATGCGTTTGCCGTTGCTTCTGGCGGAAATGTTCATTTTCATGCCGCCTCCGCCACCGACCATGTTCATCGTCATGTCATAGCTGCTCGGTCCATATTGACCATCCATTTCCATGGTCATCTCGCCGGGTGTACCGCCCATATTGCTGCAGGACATTTCGGATGATACGGCGCCGCCGCTCATGTCGAATTTCTTCACTTCGCAATTGGTCTTTTCCTGCGCGGCAAAGAACTGGGCTCCGGGATTTTCCGCTTCTTCCTTGGTAATGCAGGATTTCGTTGTTGTGGTCTGACCCTTCATGCGGTCCATGATGCCGGCCGGCACGCCTTCCGGCAGTCCCTCGATTTCGACATCTACGATTTCTACGGTATTTTCCCATTCGCCGGGCTCAAGCGTAACCTGATTCATTTCTTTGGCCACTTCTTCGGCGGTGATCTTGCCGTCGCCGTCATGGTCGGCACCCGTGTCCGAACAGCCGCCAACAAGGCCGAGTACAGCAACCGAAACCAGTAATTTTCTCACAAGAATTTCCCCTAAATATTATGCGTTGTCGATCACTTTAAGACGATCTGGAGCGGATGTAAATTTTCTATCTCTCCGCAGGGCCAAAAACTCCACAACGGGGATGACATTGGTCCCTTTTTGTTCCATATCGGCTCTATGACAGAATTGGTTATCAGAAGAGGTCTCGCGGAACCCGAAACCGGGGATGATTTCGTTCCGCACAAGCCCAGTCGTCCGGAAAAATCGGAAGGCGGAAGGCGCTTCAAGCTGGTCAGCGATTTTGAACCGGCGGGCGACCAGCCGACGGCTATCCGGGAACTGGTAGAGGGCATGCGCGATGAGGAGCGCGACCAGGTGCTGCTCGGGGTCACCGGGTCGGGCAAGACCTTCACCATGGCCAAGGTGATTGAAGAATTGCAGCGGCCGGCGCTGATTCTGGCGCCGAACAAGATATTGGCGGCGCAGCTGTACGGCGAGTTCAAGAATTTCTTTCCGGAAAATGCCGTCGAATATTTTGTCTCTTATTATGACTATTACCAGCCCGAAGCCTATGTCGCGCGGTCGGACACCTATATCGAGAAGGAAAGCTCGGTAAACGAGGCGATTGACCGGATGCGGCACAGCGCCACCCGTTCGCTGCTCGAGCGCGATGACGTGATCATCGTCGCGTCGGTGTCCTGCCTCTATGGTATCGGCTCGGTTGAAACCTATTCGGCGATGGTCTTTGATCTCAAGAAGGAACAGTCGGTCGACCAGCGGGATATCATCCGCAAGCTGGTGGCGCTGCAGTACAAGCGCAACGATATGGCTTTTGCCCGTGGCAGCTTTCGGGTGCGGGGCGACAATCTCGAGATTTTCCCGTCGCATTATGAAGATATGGCCTGGCGGATCAGCTTTTTCGGCGACGAGATTGAAGAGATTGTCGAATTTGATCCGCTGACCGGCAAGAAGGGCGCGAGCCTGAACAAGGTGCGCGTCTATGCCAATTCGCACCATGTGACGCCGGGGCCGACGATGAAACAGGCGATGGAAGCGATCAAGTTCGAGCTTGCCGAGCGGCTGAAGGAGCTGGAAGCGGAAGGCAAATTGATCGAGCATCAGCGGCTGGAGCAAAGAACCAATTTCGATCTCGAGATGATCGCGGCCACCGGCAGCTGCGCCGGCATCGAAAATTACTCGCGCTTCCTGACCGGTCGCCTGCCCGGCGAACCGCCGCCGACCCTGTTCGAATATCTGCCGGACAATGCGCTGCTGTTTGTTGACGAGAGTCACCAGACGGTGCCGCAAATCGGCGCCATGTCGAAGGGCGACCACCGTCGCAAGATCAATCTCGCGGAATATGGCTTCCGCTTGCCCAGTTGTATTGACAACCGGCCGCTGCGCTTCAACGAGTGGGACGCGATGCGACCGCAGACGGTCAGCGTCTCGGCAACGCCGGGGTCGTGGGAAATGGAGCAGACCGGCGGCGTGTTCAGCGAACAGGTCATTCGTCCCACCGGGCTGATCGATCCGCCGGTCGAGATCCGGCCGGTCGAGGACCAGGTCGATGATGTGATCAACGAATGCCGCAAGGTCGCCGAACAGGGTTATCGGACTTTGATCACCACGCTGACCAAGCGGATGGCCGAAGATCTCACCGAATTCATGCACGAGGCGGGAATCAAGGTCCGCTATATGCACAGCGATGTCGAGACGCTGGAGCGGATCGAGCTGATCCGCGATCTTCGGCTCGGCGTCTATGACGTGCTGATCGGCATCAATCTGCTGCGCGAAGGGCTGGATATTCCGGAATGCGGATTGGTCGCGATACTGGACGCCGACAAGGAGGGTTTCCTGCGCAGCGAGACATCGCTGATCCAGACCATCGGCCGTGCCGCGCGTAATGTCGATGGCCGGGTGATCCTCTATGCCGACCGGATGACCGGGTCGATGGAGCGCGCGATCAGCGAGACCGATCGCCGCCGCGAGAAACAGGTCGCCTATAATCTCGAACACGGTATCACCCCGCTGTCGATCAAGAAGAATATCGGCGATATTGTCGCCCATGCCACGGCCAAGGACATGGTCACCGGCGCGGTCGACGACGACAGCAAGCCTCTGGTCGGCCACAATCTGCGCGCCCATATTGAAAGCCTCGAGAAGCAGATGCGCGATGCAGCGGCGGATCTGGAATTCGAAGAAGCCGGCCGGTTGCGTGACGAGATCCGCAAGCTCGAGGCGGAAGAGCTGGGTCTACCCGCCGACCTGCAGGTGGCGCAACCCAAGGGCCGCTCCACCGAAGGCCGACCGGGCACGCGGAAAATGGGCTATGGCAAGACGCAGCGGAAGATGTAGGGCAGGGATGCTGTCGACAAAAAGGCAACATTTTCAGCAAGCGGGTCATCCCCGTCCGGCTGACATTCGTGGCAGGCGTATGTCGCGGTTACGATCCGGGCAGGAGATGCCCAATCTGTATATTTTTGCCGGAAATCAGGCGTCGAATCAGTATTAAATGTAACTATATGGAAAATAAGGTCTTTTTCAAACGTCATCCGAAATGGCCAATTTCGTCCTGAATATCTGATCTGGCGCTGTGCATAAATTACGCAAAAATGTAATATAATTTCAATGGTTTACCAGTTGTTACCATAGTTTACATGACCGTTCAGGTCAGGTTAGCTAGAGGACGGCCATTACAGATTGCAGAGACAAGAACTGACCCGGCAATCGCATTCCGACAAGCAGGAATGGATCGCGGTCAGCATCGAAACAATAAGTTCTCCATATCCGCCGGCACGTGCTGGCTGGCGGAAGGGAAGAGTTTGACCGGCGGTGCCTTTAAGTAGGGTCGCACGCTGTCGGAGCAAAGGGGGAGGCAGATCCTTGTTGCGTACTGGGTCTGTCTCCCAACCCTCGGGAATGATGCAGGCAGAAAAAGCATTGCTATCGGGTCCGGGGACCTGTTGACGAACGGCCTCAGGGGGCTTGAGGCGGTCGTCCTATCCCCGGATCCTGGGGCGCAGGGCTGGTGCGCGCGTAAAGTTTGCGTACCGGTCCTGCATTATCCAGTCTGTCAGGATGCATATTTGACCGAGCAGCCGTACGGCCGCGCCTGGGCGACACTGACCTTGTCGCCGGATTTGATTTCCTTCAGCGCCGCCAGCACATGATTGCGGGCCATTTTGATATCGGCAACATTTGCCGTTGGCTTGTCATCGATCCCGCCCTGGTAGACCAGAATGCCCTTGTCATTGATAATATACATATGCGGGGTGGTTTTGGCGGCATATGCCTTGCCGACCACGCCCCGTGGGTCGAACAGATAATTGGTCGCCATGATTTTTTGCTCGGCGATCAGCGCCTTCGCCTCGGCACCGGTCATATGACCCTGTTTGCCTTTCGCACCGCTATTGATCGTCAGCCAGACCGCGCCCTGCTGTCTGGCGGCTTTCTGGGTCGCCTGCATATTGCCGCTATCATAATGTTTGGCCACAAAGGGGCAGCCGGGATTGTGCCATTCCAGAACCACGGTCTTGCCGCGGAACTGTGACAGCTGAACCGTCTGTCCGTTGACGTCGGTGAGTTTGAAATCCTGAGCGACGGCACCGTTTCTCTGGGCAGCGGCCAGCGGGCTGGCCAGCGCGATCGCTGCGACACTTGCGGCTGCCAGGGATGAAAAATTTCGCATTGTCAGACTCCATTCATTGGGGAAAGAAAAGGGGAGTTCGCCTTATACCGATTCACCGACCAATTCTGTCAATGTCGATACCGTGAGAATCTGCGGCAGAATGACCGGTTCTTCACCAGGCGCATAATATAGATACAGGGGAACGCCCGCCCGCCCGTGTTTTTCCAGAAATCTGCTGATCACCGGATCGGGGCGGGTCCAGTCGCCCATCAATACGGCAACTTCGGCGGCCTTGAACGCGTCCGCGGTCTCGCTGCGCTGGATGGCGGCGGCCTCGTTGGCCTTGCAGGTGATGCACCAGTCGGCGGTGAAATAGGCAAAGACCGGCTGGCCGGATTCGCGCAGTTCGGCCAGTCGTGTTTCGCTAAAGGGTTCACTGGGCAGGGTGGCGCCGGAAGCCGCGGTCAGTTTCCGGCTTTCCATCGCCTCTTCGCCGGGCAGGCTGATGACACCGCCGACCAGAACGGCGATCATTGTCGCGCTAGCCAGCGCACCGCGCGAGATGCCCTTGACCTGTCCGCCGCCGAACCACCAGAGGATAAGACCGACAACCAGCAGGAAGACCAGCGACAGACCCAGCGCATCGGTTCCGATCTGGCGACCGAGCAGCCAGATCAGACCGATGCCGGTGAGAAACATCGGGATCGCCATGACTTTGCGAAAGCCGTCCAGCCAGGGCCCCGGTTTTGGCAGGCGGTTGCGGATTGCCGGCACGAAGGCGATAAGCAGGAAGGGCAAAGCGAGGCCGACGCCCAGTCCTGCAAAAATCACCAGCGCCGCGATCGGCGGCAAAATGATAGTCGCCCCGAGGGCCGCGGCCATGAACGGCCCGGTACAGGGTGTGGCGACAAAGGCGGCCAGTGCGCCGGTCCAGAACGATCCGGCGGCGCCGTCTTTCTGGGTCAGCTTGTTGCCGAAGTTGATATTGGGCAGCTCGAACAGCCCGGCCAGATTGAAGCCGATGGCGGTGACCAGGGCCAGCAGGATGAAGATGATCCGTGGGTCCTGCAGCTGAAATGCCCAGCCGACCGCCGCACCGCTGGCGCGCAAGCCGAGCAGGGCCGCTCCGAGCGCCGTGGCGAAGAGAACAACACCGGCGGTATAGGCAAGCGCATCGCGCCGGACGACCGTTTCACTGCCGCCGGCCTTGGCCAGGCTGATTGCTTTCAGGCTGAGAATCGGGAAGACGCAGGGCATCAGGTTGAGCAAAAGCCCGCCCAGAATGGCGCCGCCCAGTGCCAAGAACAGCAGCGAGCCACCGCCCTCGTCCTTTGCGCTGTCGCCGGACAGGGGGAGGCCGGTCATTTCGACCTTGCCCTTGGTGGCAGTGATCAGAAAACCGTCATGATCGCCAATCTTCAATATGCCGCTGATTGTGTCATAGCCATCGCCGCGCGCGCCGGTTTCGAGGATCAGGCGGTCGCCGTCACGATTGAATGTCTGCGGCGCGGCATAGTCGACAATGCCATCTTGCAGAATGAAGAAATAGGGCTGGTCGATCGCGACGTTCGCGGGCAGCGGGATAGACAGGCGGAACAGGTCTGCGTCGACAGCAAAGCTGGCTTCACTGCCCAGAGGACGAGGCAGGGCCGCGCGGAACGCGTCAAACGCCGTGTTTCGCGAGATTGATGTATCCTCGCCGACAACCTGCAGGGTGATCGACAGTTCGTCCTGTTCGGGCACGCAAATCTCGTCGGTGCAGGACAGCCATTCGGATTTTACCGCAATCGGGAGGGGGCCCGGGCGGACTTCACCGGACAGGGTCAGGTTGACCAGGACCGCATAATCGCCCTTGTAGATATAGTTCATGATACCGGCGATCAGCAGCCTGTCGGGTACCTGGAACTGGGCCTCTCCGGCCGTCACGCCCGGGGGCAAAGTCCAGTCAAAGCTCATGCCGATACCGGCATCGCCGGGATTTTCCCAATAGCCGTGCCAGGTCGGTTTCGGCTCCATGACAAAGGCGAGTGTCACGCTTTCCCCGGCCTTCACCTGCTGGGATTCCGCTACCAGTGTGGCGGCTACATTCAGCTCCGTATTGCCCAGCCGGTTCTGTGCTTCGGCTACCGGCGCAAAAAACAGCGCGGCAAACGCCACCATGATCGAAAATAGACGCAAATCAGATGTCATAAAAACTCACTATTTCCTGTATAATGGCATTTAGGCTATTGGACCGTTGCTTTCTATAGCGACAATTACCCGTGAGGACCATTCGTGCAAAAATCGATTCTAGTTACAGCTGTTGCAGCGCTTATCACATTTTCCGGAACCGCTCATGCGGAAGATTCCGGCCAAAGGAAATCGGCCCAGCCGGATCTTGTGGTCGCCATATCGGTGGACCAGTTTTCCGCCGATCTTTTTAGCGAGTATCGCAGCAGCTTTACCGGCGGTCTGGCCCGGCTGGCGCAGGGTGTGGTGTTCCCGTCCGGCTATCAGTCGCACGCTGCGACGGAGACCTGTCCGGGCCATGCAACGATTATGACCGGTGTCCATTCCGGGCGGGCGGGGATCATTGCCAACAACTGGATCGATCTGTCGATCGAGCGCGAGGACAAAACTGTCTATTGCGCCGAGGACGAGCGCATCGACGGGTCCAGCTTCGGTGACATTACCGCTGCCGCGCAGGGTGATTATATCGCTTCGGTCTGGCATCTTCTGGTGCCGACGCTGGGCGACCGGCTCAAGAAAGTCTCGCCGGATTCGCGCAATGTTGCGGTGTCGGGCAAGGACCGCGCGGCGCTGATGATGGGCGGACATGATGTCGACGAAATATACTGGTGGAAAGGCAAGGGCTTTTCCACGCTTCAGGGTCGCAAGACCATGCCGGCTATTGCCGCCCTCAACAAGTCGATTGCTTCGACTATCGACAAGGCGCGGCCAGCTTTTGCGGTGCCGGCCCATTGCGCGGCGCGCAATGCCCGTATTGCACATGGCGAAGGCAAGTCGGTTGGCGATTATGCCTTTCAGCGCCCCGAAGGCGCCGCAAGCGTTTATCGCGGGTCTCCGGACTTCGACAAGTCGGTGATCGACGCGGCAACGGTCCTGATCAAGGAACTCGAGCTGGGGCAGGGCGACGCCACCGATATCCTGTCTGTCGGACTGTCCGCAACCGATTATATCGGCCACGGCTTTGGCACCGAAGGGCTGGAGATGTGCATCCAGATGAGCGAACTGGATCGTTCTCTCGGGCAGTTTTTTGATCTGCTGGACGGAGCGGATATTGACTATGTCGTGATGTTGACCGCCGATCATGGCGGGCTCGACCTGCCGGAACGGATGAGCCTGCAGGGCGTAGCGACAGCGCAGCGGGTCGACCCTGATCTGAACGCCAAGACGATCGGCCGGAAGGTCGCAGAAGTTTTGGGCCTTCCGGCTGACCAGCCTGTGCTCTACGCCGATGGCCCATTCGGCGACTATTATGTCAGCACAGAGCTTTCCGAGGATATGCGGAAAAAGGTCAAGGATAGCGCGGTAGCGCTGATCGCCGCCCACACGCAGGTGGAGATGGTGCTGGAACATGACGAGATTGCGGCGATTGAGGTGCCGCGCAGCGCTCCGGAAGAATGGACCTTGCCGCAGCGTGCCCGCGCCTCTTTTCACCCCGACCGGTCCGGTGATTTTGTCGTTCTGCTTAAAAAGGCGGTGACGCCGATCGCCACTACCGCGCGGGGATATGTAGCAACCCATGGCAGCCCATGGGATTATGACCGTCGCGTTCCGATCCTGTTCTGGCGCGAGGGCATCCGGCATTTCGAACAGCCCTTGTCGGTGATGACGGTCGATATTGCACCGACGCTGGGTGCGCTCGTCGGCGTGGACATCCCGGCGGAGGAAACCGACGGACAATGTCTCGATATTGACGGCGGTCCGCTAAACAGCTGCGAGTGAGGCGAGGGGCTTTCTAGCGCCGCTGGTAGCGGGTCAGGCCGCGTCCGAGACTGTTGTTGGCAATGCGAAGCTGGTCGCCGCTCCAGTCGGCAACAAACCAGGTGTTCCGGTTCACGCCCTTGGCGAGCGAAGCGCTGTTGGAATGGATGTTGAGACCTTCCGAACTATGGTCGCGGTCTTCCGCGGCGATGGCAATGAAAGCGCTCCAGTTTTCCTTGTTCTGGCCCTGCACGAAGACATTGCCGCTGATTACGCCGGTGGCGCCGGCCGGAAGATCGATCATATAGTTGGTGGTGCGACCCTGCGTGTCATCAAAGCTGTTGTTGGTGATCGTCGCCCGCGGGGCGCGGCTTTTGACATAATGGCCACCGCTGCCCTTTTCGAAGCGGCTGTTGGTCACCTTCAGCGATCCGAAATTACCGATATAGATGCTGTGCGCGCAGGACAGGCCCCGATCGCAGCGTCCGAGCCGCTGAAAGGTTGACCGGTCGATGACAATTTCCGCGCTCGGGTCATTGGCGCTCAATATGCCCTGTTCGGCATTGCGGAACAGGGCGTTATAGACATAAAGGTCGCCGCGCTCGATCCGGATGCCCGCACCATTGCCGTCCGGCACCCGCTGGTTCTGGAAAATGATGCCGTCGATCGTCGCCGCCTTGCCCCGCAGGACGAGACTCGCTTTGCCTTCGCAGACGCCGCCATCCAATATGGTCTGGCCGGGAACCGATGCCTTGTAGGTGATGCGGCCGGCTGTCTGCACCGCACAATCGCCATAGGCACCGGGAGCGATGACAATGGTGGCATTATTTCCACCAATGGCAGCCACTGCATCGGCCAGACGCTGGTAGCTCTGGCCGGTTTCCATCACCTTGAACGCCCCGACACGCTGGCCCTGTGCAGCCGTACCGGCCAGTGAAGCCAATATAACGGTGGCGATCAAACGTGTCTTGAGCTTCATTTCGGCTGTCCTGAATAGAGGGAATTGGGCAGTTTCAATATCGCCTGCGGCAATATCAAACAACATCTATGCTTATATTGTCCCAGATGAATTCAGGCTGAGCGGCAGAGGTTAACGGGATTGCCGGAGGGGCTATTCGTTCAAATTGGGCCGCAGCCATTGCCGCGCCTGGTCGAGGCCGACGCCGCGCCGCGCCGCATAATCCTCTACCTGGTCCTCGCTGATTCGCGCCACACCGAAATAATCCGCCTGCGGATGGCCAAAATAGAAGCCCGACACGGCAGCGGTCGGTGTCATTGCAAAGCCGCTGGTCAGTTCGATTCCCGTATGCGCGGTGGCATCAAGCATCTCGAACAGGATCGGTTTCAGACTGTGGTCCGGGCAGGCCGGATAGCCGGGGGCGGGGCGAATGCCCTGATATTTTTCCTGGATCAGCTGCTTGTTGTTAAAATTTTCGTCCGCCGCATAGCCCCACAGGTCCTTGCGGACATGTTCGTGCATACGCTCGGCAAAGGCCTCGGCCAGCCGGTCGGCCAGCGCCTTTAGCAGGATGCTGTTATAGTCGTCCTTGTCCATCTCGAAACGCTGGACATGTTCTTCAATGCCGTGGCCGGCGGTGACGGCAAAGCCGCCGATCCAGTCATCCTCGGTATCGATGAAATCAGCGAGGCAATTGTTTGGCTTGCCGCCGCGCTTGATCACCTGCTGGCGCAGCATCGGCAAGCTATATTCCGCATTGTCCGGAGAGACGCGAATATCGTCGCCGTCGCGCCGGGCGCGCCAGAGTCCGGCCACACCTTTGGCCGTCAGCCATTTCTCCGCGATAATCTGGTCGAGCATCGCCTGCGCATCGCGGAACAGGTCGCTGGCGCTCTCGCCGACGATTTCGTCGGTCAGAATGGCGGGATAGTTGCCGGCCAGTTCCCAGGCGCGGAAGAAGGGCGTCCAGTCGATATAGTCGCGCAGCTCGGCAAGATCCCAGTCCTCATAGACATGCAATCCTGGTTTCGCCGGTGCCACGGGCTTGAGATTCATATCGATCTGGGCGGCATTGGCACGGGCTTCCTCGAGCGTCGCCAGCTTCTTGCCGGTCTTGCCAGCCCGCGCGACACGGACCTGCTCATAATCTTCCCGTGTCCTGGCGATAAAGCCGTCTGCCTGCGTATCGCTGACCAGTTGCGACGCGACGCCGACCGCACGGCTGGCATCCAGAACATAGACCGTCGGTCCGCTATAGGCGGGCTCGATGCGCAGCGCAGTATGGGTTTTTGACGTGGTCGCGCCGCCGATCAGCAGCGGCATGGTCATTTTTGCCCGCTCCATTTCCTCGGCGACGGTCACCATCTCATCGAGCGATGGCGTGATCAGGCCCGACAGCCCGATAATATCGGCATCATTTTCATTCGCGGCCTTCAATATGTCGGTCCAGGCCACCATTACGCCGAGATCGATGACTTCAAAGCCGTTACATTGCAGCACGACGCCGACGATATTCTTGCCGATATCGTGCACATCGCCCTTGACCGTGGCCATGATGATCTTGCCCTTGCCCTTGGCATTCTCGTCCTTCTCGGCTTCGATATAAGGGAAGAGATGGGCAACGGCCTTCTTCATCACGCGCGCGGATTTCACCACCTGCGGCAGGAACATCTTGCCCGAGCCGAACAGGTCCCCGACGACATTCATGCCGTCCATCAGCGGGCCTTCGATCACTTCGATCGGCCGGCCTTCGCGCGCCTTGACGGCGAGCCGCATTTCCTCGGTATCCTCGATGATATGGGCGTCGATACCCTTGACCAGCGCATGTTCGAGCCGCTTGTGCACTTCATAGCCGCGCCATTCTGCCGCCGCTTTCTCCGCCACCTCGTCCGTGCCGCGGAATTTTTCGGCGAGCGTGATCAGCCGGTCGGTGGCATCCTCGCGGCGGTCGAATATGACATCCTCGCACAGCTCGCGCAGTTCCGGGTCGATGTCGTCAAAAATATCCAGCTGGCCGGCGTTGACGATCGCCATGTCCATACCGGCAGGGATCGCGTGGTAGAGGAAGACGCTGTGCATGGCCTTGCGCACCGGTTCGTTGCCGCGGAAGCTGAACGAGAGGTTGGACAGGCCGCCGGAGATATGGACATGCGGGCAGCGTTTCTTGATCTCGCGGGTCGCCTCGATAAAATCGATGCCGTAGCGGCGATGCTCGTCAATCCCGGTCGCGATCGCGAATACATTGGGATCAAAGATAATATCTTCCGGCGGAAAGCCGATGCCGGTGAGCAGCTGGTAGGCGCGTTCGCAAATCTCGACCTTGCGATCCCTGGTATCGGCCTGACCCGTCTCATCAAAGGCCATGACCACGACGGCGGCACCATAGGCCATGCATTTGCGCGCGTGGCTGAGAAATTCTTCCTCGCCTTCCTTCATCGAGATGCTGTTGACGATCGGCTTGCCGGAGACACATTTCAGGCCTGCCTCGATCACCGACCATTTGCTGCTGTCGATCATCACCGGCACCCGCGCGATATCGGGTTCGGCGGAGATCAGCTTGAGAAAGGTGGTCATCGCGTGATGCGCGTCGAGCAGGCCCTCGTCCATATTGATATCGATCACCTGCGCACCATTCTCGACCTGCTGGCGGGCGACTTCGACCGCGGCTTCATAATCGTCATTGAGAATCAGCTTTTTGAAGCGCGCCGATCCGGTGACATTGGTGCGTTCGCCGACATTGACGAAATTGGTAGAAGAGGGCTGTGTCATGATATTGTGATGGTATCCGTTGGCCTTGCGCGCAGACGAAAGGCAGTTATGCTTCTGCGGTCCGTTCCGAATTTTTCTTCGAAACGAACCGCAATAGTGTTTCTTCAGGCGGCCATATTGAATGGCTCCAGGCCGGACAGACGCGTGTGCACTGGAATGGCCGGTATCTTGCGTGGCTCGTGACCGTCAACAACCTTTGCAATAGCGGCAATATGCTCCGGCGTCGTGCCACAGCAACCGCCGACAATATTGACCAGTCCGTCGTTGAACCAGTTCTCGATCAGCTCGGCGGTTTCGTCCGGCAATTCGTCATATTCGCCGAGTTCGTTGGGCAGGCCGGCATTGGGATAGGCCATGATCAGCGTATCCGCCTCCTTCGCCAGCATGGCGAGGTGCGGACGGAGCTGGTCGGCGCCGAAGGAACAGTTGAGCCCGATGGTCAGCGGCTTGAGATGCCGGACCGCGTGCCAGAAAGCCTCGACGGTATGGCCCGACAGATTACGGCCGGACAGGTCGGTCAGGGTCATCGAGATCATCAGCGGAATATCCCGTCCGCTCGCTTCGGCCGCTTCCATTGCCGCCATGCCGGCGCATTTGGCGTTGAGGGTGTCAAAGATCGTCTCGATCAGCAGAAAATCAACGCCGCCTTCGATCAGCGCGTCGCACTGCGCCCGGTAGACGCCTTTCAGATAGTCATAGTCGATTTCGCGGAAACCCGGATCGTTGACGTCGGGCGACAGGGAAAGCGTCTTGTTGGTCGGCCCGATGGATCCGGCCACAAAGCGCGGGCGGCCATCCTTGGCTTCGGCCTTGTCACAAGCCGCGCGCGCGATTTCGGCTGATTTGACGTTCAGGTCGCGGACCAGATGTTCGCAGCCATAATCGGCCTGGCTGATCTCGGTCGAGCTGAACGTATTGGTCTCGATGATGTCGGCGCCGGATTCGAGATAGGATGTATGAATGGCTTCAATGATGTCCGGCCGGGTCAGGCTGAGCAGATCATTATTGCCCTTCTGGTCATCGGCCAGTTCCAGCGTGCCGCGATAGTCGCGTTCGCCGAGGCCATAATTCTGGATCGCGGTGCCATAGCCACCGTCGAACACCAGAATTCGTTCGCCAGCCAGTTTCTGCAATCGTTCGCGCGCGCTGGTCATGCCGCTTTCTCCTGTTGTGCGCCAGCGGGGCGCTTGCCCAGCAAATGGCATATCGCGTAGCTGAGTTCGGCCCGGTTGAGCGTATAGAAATGGAACTGGCGAACGCCGCCGGCATAAAGTTTGCGGCACAGTTCTGCCGCCACGGTGGCCGCGATCAGCTGTCTTGCCGCGGGATGGTCGTCGAGGCCTTCGAACAGATCGTTCATCCAGCCCGGAATTTCCGCGCCGCACATGCCGGCAAATTTGCGTGTCTGGGCGACGTTCGACACCGGCAAAATGCCCGGTACCAGCTCGGCATCGATCCCGGCCGCGGCCGCGGCATCGCGAAACCGGAAAAAGGCTTCGGCGGTGAAGAAGAATTGTGTGATCGCCCGGCTGGCGCCCGCGTCCAGCTTGCGCTTCAGATTATCAAGGTCGCTTTGCGGACAATCGGCCTCGGGATGGGTTTCCGGATAGGCCGCCACCGAGATTTCAAAGGGTGCAATATCCTTCAATCCCTTGACCAGATCTGCCGCGCTGGCATAGCCATGGGGATGCGGTTCAAAAGCCGTTCCTTCCGCCGGGGGATCGCCGCGCAGGGCGACAATATGCCGGACGCCTGCCTCCCAATAGGAGCGTGCAACATCCGCTATTTCGTCCTTGCTGGCACCCACACAGGTCAGATGCGCAGCAGCCGGAATATCGGTTTCCCTGGCGATACGGGCTACCGTTGCGTGGGTGCGTTCCCGCGTGGTGCCTCCTGCGCCATAGGTGACGGAAACAAATCGCGGGGTGAGTGGCTCGAGCGTCACCACGCTGTCCCACAAGGTTTTCTCCATCTTCTCTGATTTTGGCGGGAAAAATTCGAAGGAGACATCGGCGTCGCCGCTCAATCCGGCAAAAAGAGGAGCATCCAGCGCGCGCTTGGCTTCTTCCAGTTCGCTGAGGGCCAGTGGCCGTGCGGGGTTGCTCATGCTGATGCTCTTTTCAAATTTTTGTTCGGGAGGTGTGATCCCCGCGAATCGGGGTGGAGGCTGGGGACGGCGTTCTTTCTGGCGACCCAAATTTTGACTGTCAGCTCACCGCCATCCAGGGTCTTGCTCTGTACCAGCTGCAGCTGTGACGTTTTGAGCCAGTGCTTCATGCTGTCATCGCTGAAACCAAGTCTTGCGTGGGCATGTTCGGTGCGCAGATCTTCCCGGTCGTGGGCGGCAAAGTCGGCGATCAGGACGAGACCATCGGGATTGAGCACCCGCGATACTTCGTCCAGAACCGCTTCGGGATGTTGCGCATAGTGCAGAACCTGGTGGAGGATGACGCTGTCAACCGCAGCATCTTCCAGCGGAAGATGGTTGAAATCGCCTTGCTTCAGTTCTGTCTTCTGTATCAGCTCTGCTCCGCCGCCGGCTTCGCTTTCGAGCAATTTGGCCCGTGCCAGCCGAAGCATTTCCGGACTGTTGTCGATTGCGATGACCGATTGCGCCGCAGCACCGAACAGTTCGACCATCCGGCCGGTCCCGGTTCCGATGTCGAGCATTTTGCCGAGTGGTGCATCGCGGAGCAGGGCGAGCATCGCCCGTTCGACTTCCTCCTCCGGCAGATGGAGCGAACGGATAGCGTCCCATTCGTCGGCGTGGGCAGCGAAATAGCGCTCGGCCATTTCTGCGCGTGCCTTGCGAACCAGTGACAGCTGGGCCTGGTCCTGCAATGCCTGTTCGGATTGCGCTACTGCTTGCGACCGGAAAATCCGGCCCAGGATTTCAAGCTCCGACGCCGTGCCCGGTTTGAGGAACACCCAGCTCCCTTCTTTCCGCCGTTCGGCCAGGCCAGCCTCATCCAATATCCTGATATGGCGCGAAATACGGGGCTGACTCTGGTTCAGAATCTGCGCCAGTTCGCCGACGGCCAGTTCCATCTTTTGCAGCAACAGCATGATTCGCAATCGCGTCGGGTCGGCCAGCGCCCTGAATATATTCAAGATATCGTCCATGTTGCAGCACTATATAAAGAAATCTTTATATCTGGTCAATCGGCTTGATCTTCTGCGGCTGGCTTTTTCTTTCCGGCACTGGCTCTAGGAGATTTTACAAGTCAGAATGGGCCGAATCAGGTTGGTCATTGCGTTCATTCGGCCATATCGCTAAAGATAGGCCCGCAGGCCTGAGGAGCGAAAAAAACTCCCCGCCGGCTTGGTTTTTGAGGACTAAAATAGAGGGTTATCCCAATGAAAAAAGTTACAACATCAATCGTACTCGCCGCTGCACTTGGCCTGGCCGCTTGCTCCGGCGCAGACAATGCCGAAACCGGTGTGGAAGAAGCGGCAGAAGGCACGGAAGCAACGGCTGAAGAAGCTGCTGCTGATGCCATGGATGCTGCTGAAGGCACTGCCGACGCCATGGGCGAAGCGACTGCCGAAGCAACCGCGGAAGCTGCCGATGCCGCTGGCGAAGCTGCTGTAGCCGCTGGCGAAGCTGCCGAAGCCGCTGGTGAAGCTGCCAAGGACGCTGCGAAAAGCGCAGTCGACAAAGCTGCTGACGCTGCGAAAAAAGCAGTAGAATAAGCTTTTCAGAATTTATCGGAAAAGGGCTGTCTCCGGACGGCCCTTTTTTTTGTCTTTGGTCCGGCCGGGACAGGGCTTATGGAGATGTCATGAGAACCGTGGTCAACATCATAATATTAGCAGGACTGACGGCCTGCGGCCCGGCGCAGAATGATCCGGGGCCAGGCGGGGTGACCGTTGGCGAGGCCGAAGCGCTGGATGAAGCGGCAAAAATGCTGGACGAGCGCAACTTGCCACCGGATTTGATGGACGATATGCCATCCGGGGACGTTCAAAGCGAATAGGCGTCAGCCCGGATGATAGCGGCCCACCGCCCGGGTCACCGCCTGCATCATGCGCATGCGTTCGGGAATAGAAGCGGTCGTGTCGCCCAGCATCACCACCACTGCATAGCGCGTGCCATCGGGTGCGGTCATGATGCCGATATCATTATAGCCCGTCGCCACCGCACCAAGAACCTGGCCGGTACCAGTCTTGTGCAGGAATTCCCAGCCCGCGGGTACGCCGGCCTTAAGCCGGTTCGGCCCGCTGCGGGTGCGCTTCAATATCGATTGCAGCAATTTGGTTGAATTGGCGGAGAGCAATTCGCCGCGGGCCAGCTTGTCGAGTGCGTGTACAATCGCCCGCGGACTGGCGCCGTCAACCGGATCGGCGAGATAGGCGTCCAGCGATTGCCGCCGGCGTTCAACCGGCACTTTCGCGCGGGCGGCATAGAATGACCGGCGATAGGACAGATCCTGCTTCCATTCCATTCCGGCAATGCCCGCCTGCAACAATCGCTCTCCGGGACCGAAGCGGATCTTTCCCAGATTGTTCTTGTCGATGAACTTGCGGACGGCTTCGGGGCCGCCGGCGTGACGCAACAGGGCATCGTTGGCGGTATTGTCGCTGCTGGCCAATGCTTTTTCCAGCAGCGTGTAGACGGATTTCACCACGGCGCCTTCCCGTTCCACCTCAACCGCCATCGGTTGATGAAACAGAGTCAGGTCTTCCTTGCCGATGCGGATCGGGTCGGACAGCGAAGCGCGGCCTTGATCGATCTTGTCGAGCATGGTCATGGCCACCCAGAGTTTGGACACGCTTTGCTGCGGAAAATATTCGTCGATCCGGTGGCCGAATTCCCACTCGCCATCGATCCGCTTGATGGCAATCCCGGTCTTTCCCGGAAAGGTTCGCCAGAGCTGTTCGATTTCCTGGACCAGCGCCGGGTTGGGACGTTTGCGTGCGGTATTGGAGACGGGCGGAGCCGAAGGTGCGGGGTTCTGGTAGGTGGGGGTGGGAGCCGTGGCGGGTCTGGTCGCGGACCGATTGGGGGCAGACACGCAGGCGGCCAGAGTGACGGTCAGCATCAAGGTCAATATTTGACGGAAAGGTCTCATGAGCGGTCGATCATCTGCTGCTGGAATGTTCATAGATCCTTCTAACTACGCGCTCCCGTCTGAACAGAGACAAAACTGCCGATTGCGGTGAACGATTCTTCTGCTGCGACGGATTGCTCCGGCTGGTGCGTGAAATCACCGGATCTGGCAGGAAATGGCTATTTCAAGATACCGAAGTTGAAACGGCGAGTGACGCGATAGTCGAGCGTATTGACGAGAAAATAGCATATGGCCCAGCGCAGACGATTGAGAAATGTCCGCCGGGATTTATGCAGGTCCGGTGTAATGGCTTCGCTATGCTCGTGCAGGATATCGATCAGGCTGCGCGCATGGTCGGCAAAGGCGCGATCCTCGATCCGCAGCATCATTTCCACATTGATGAACAGGCTGCGCAGATCAAAATTTGCCGAGCCGATATAGACGGCGTCATCGACGATGACCAGTTTCGTGTGGAGCCGCTTGGGCTGGAATTCGAACAGGCGCGCATGCCGTTTCAGCAAATATCCGTAAAGCAGCCGGCTGGCCCCCATGGTGGCGCCATTGTCGGTCTTGCCCGGCAAGATGATCCGGCTGTGGCCGCCGCGCTTCGACACGCCGCCAATCCGGCGCAACAGCCCTTGTCCGGGAGAAAAATAGGCGGTGACGAGATCCAGTCTGCTGCCTTGCTCCAGATCATTTTTTATCGCGCGGGCCCAGCGGCTCAAGCGATTGCTTGGTCCGCCGAGAAGCCACTGGAACTGTCCGTTGCCAGCTTCCCACAAACGCACCATTTTGCGCAGCGAACGCATATTGCCATTGTCCCGATAGACCCAGTCGGACAATAGCCTGAAATAGCTGGCGAGACTGGCAACCTCGGGGCCGTTGAATTCCAGACCCAAATCCTCCCAGCTTTCGTCTTCCCCGTCATCTCCTCCGGACGGTTCATGCACGGCAAAATATTCGTCGGCGATATTGAACCCGCCAATCAGGGCACAGCAATCATCCGCGATGATCATTTTCTGGTGATTGCGGACAAAATAGCTGGTCGAGAAACGCGGGCTGAATATTTTGAACCTGCCGCCCGCCTGGACGAAGGAATCAAAAAAATTGCGCGGCGCACCATTGGAGCCGAAACTGTCGACCATCATCTCGACGGCGACGCCCCGTTTACAGGCCGCGATCAGAATATCGAGAATCTTCCGGCCGGTCGAATCGTCTTCGAACATGTAGAAGAAAAGCTTTAGACTTTTATCGGCCTGTTCGAGCAGATTGACGAGTGCGGCAAGGCGCTCGTCCGGCGCGCGCACCAACCGCAACCGGTTGGCGCCGACGTCAAACCATTGCGCTCGCCCGGGCTGCCATGCAATTGTACTCGCGGGGGTGTTTTTCATGGTTTCGAGGCATAGATTATCACCGCCCGACCGACAAACCATTAGATTGTATTTCGGGCTATGGGGCGTAGGACGGGGCCACCCGGATTTGTTGACAAATCCCGCCAATAGCCCTACATGCAGGCCTCTTTTCCTATAGTTTGCAGAATCAGGAGCGCCTTATGGCTCGCGTTACGGTTGAAGATTGCGTTGATAAAGTCACAAACCGGTTTGATCTGGTGTTGTTTGCAGCCCAGCGCGCCCGCGAGATTTCCGGCGGCGCAGAGCTGACGGTCGATCGCGACCGCGATAAAAACCCGGTTGTCGCCCTGCGCGAGATCGCGGAAGAAACGATCAAGCCGAAGGATCTGGAAGAAAGCCTCGTGCAGTCGCTGCAGAAGGTTCTCATCGACGATGATGATACGCCGGATGAAATCGGTTCGATCAGCCAGTCGGCAGAAGCGCTTCGTCTTACGGCCGCCGCACCGCCACGCAGCGCCGGTGTCGCCGGGGACTATGGTCGCCGCTAAACGGTCTGCGGTTCGCCGCTGATATCATCGAGACAAAAGAAAAGGCCGCCGGGAATATCCCGAGCGGCCTTTCTTCTGTTCCGGCTCTTTGCGGTAAGCCTGTCAGGCGCCTTGTGGCTTGGGATCGCCAAACGGGCCCTTTTTCTTCCGCCCCGCTTTTGGAATGGACGTGCCGACCGAAGGAGCGGCAGCCGGCTTGATCACTCCGCCATCAGGCCGCTCGAACTTGCCGGTCTTGACCAGTTCGTCGATTTCCTCGCCCGACAGGGTCTCATATTCGAGCAGCGCATTGGCCAGTGCGTGAAGCTGATCCTCATGATCGGTCAGCAACTGTTTCGCGCGGTCATAGCTGTCGTCGATCAGCTTGCGGATTTCCAGATCGATTTTCTTTGCGGTTTCGTCCGACATATGAACGCGCTGGGACTGTGAATAGCCGAGGAAGGTTTCGCCCTGTTCCTCTTCATATTGCAACGGCCCCATCAGGTCCGACATGCCCCATTGGGTCACCATGTCACGGGCCAGCTTGGTGGCATATTGAATATCGCCGGATGCGCCGGAGGAAACCTTGTCATAGCCGAAGATGATTTCCTCGGCGACGCGGCCGCCCATCGATACCGCCAGATTGGCGTGCATCTTGTCGCGGTGATAGCTGTAATTGTCCCGTTCGGGCAGGCGCATCACCATGCCGAGCGCACGGCCACGGGGGATGATCGTCGCCTTGTGGATCGGATCGGAGGCCGGCTCGTGGACTGAGACAATGGCATGGCCGGCTTCGTGATAGGCGGTCATTTTTTTCTCGTCGTCGGTCATCACCATGGACTTGCGCTCGGTGCCCATCATGACCTTGTCCTTGGCGTCCTCGAACTCGCTCATCGCGACCATCCGCTTGCCACGCCGGGCCGCCATCAGTGCCGCTTCGTTGACAAGGTTTGCCAGATCAGCGCCGGAGAAGCCGGGCGTGCCGCGTGCAATGGTCCGCGCGTCGACGTCTGGCGCCAGCGGCACTTTCTTCATGTGGACAGCAAGAATCTTCTCGCGGCCTTCGATATCGGGACGCGGCACGACAACCTGCCGGTCAAAACGGCCCGGACGCAGCAGGGCCGGGTCAAGCACGTCGGGACGGTTGGTCGCGGCGATGATGATGATGCCTTCATTGGCTTCGAAACCGTCCATTTCGACCAGCAGCTGGTTCAGCGTCTGCTCGCGTTCGTCATTGCCATTGCCGAGACCGGCACCACGATGACGACCAACGGCGTCGATTTCGTCGATGAAGACGATGCACGGCGCGTTTTTCTTCGCCTGTTCGAACATGTCGCGGACACGGCTGGCGCCGACGCCGACAAACATTTCGACAAAATCCGAACCGGAGATGGAGAAGAATGGCACGCCCGCTTCGCCTGCGATAGCGCGAGCCAGCAGCGTTTTACCGGTACCCGGCGAACCGACGAGCAATGCGCCTTTCGGGATCTGGCCCCCGAGTTTGGCAAAGCGTCCGGGATTTTTCAGAAATTCGACAATCTCTTCCAGCTCTTCGCGTGCTTCGTCGATGCCGGCGACATCGGCAAAGGTCACCTTTCCCTGTTTCTCGGTCAGCAGCTTGGCCTTGGATTTGCCAAAGCCCATCGCTCCGGACCCGCTGCCCTTCTGCATCTGGCGCAGCACGAAGAAAGCGATGCCGAGAATCAGCAGGAAAGGAAGCGACTGGACGAGGATGATCTGCCAGATGCTGGCCTGCTCCTGCGGCTTGCCGCTATATTCCACGCCTTTCTCGTCCAGCAGCGTTACCAGCGACGGATCGCTGCCAACCGGTGTGGTGGTGAACAGGTCGCCATTGGTCAGCTCGCCGGTGATCTTGTCCGGCGCAATGGCCACGCTTTTCACACTGCCTTCCTCTACCTTGTCGCGGAAGGAGGAATAGCTGATGCCGGTCGCCCCTTCGCCCGAGGCGCCCGCTCCGAACATCGATACGGTGAGCAGAAGCGCGATGATGACGCCGGCCCAGATGAACATGCTTTTCATCCAGGGATTTTCTTTGGGATCCTGTTCGTCATTCATTGCGTATTTTGTCCTGTAATCAATGTTGCAGCGGATGAACGGCATCACGCCACAATTATCTATGCTTTCAAGATAGTCCTTTTGCTGCGGATGACAATAAGTAGGCCAATGTTTTTACCGATCAAAGTGATCGGCTCAGCCGCTATCCAGCGCCGTGTCGCTCCGTCAGCTGGTCCGGCGCCTTGGCGCCGGCTGGAAGCGCCAGACTGCGCCACCCCGGCATAATATATTCCCCAGGGTGACGGTTTCGCCTTTTTCCAGTGCTAGGATTGTCTGGTCGATCTGGTTACCGCGTGGAGACAGGGCAGGATCACAGATATGCAGGCAACGGAGCAACAGTCGCCGCTGGATCTCGTGCGGAAAGCGGGTGTCGGACAGGGTGCAGCCCGTGGCCGTGCTTTTGATATGGTCACCGGCGAGTTGATCCGTCATCCATTCTATAGCCTCGCGGGCGTCGCCCACTGCGCTTGCGCTCTGGCTCGCAAGGCTGGTATCGAAGCCTTCCAGATCCTGCAGCGCCTTGCGCACCCGCACCCGGTCAAAACCCTGATCGCGATTGGAGGGATCGTCGACCGCTTCCAGGCCGTGGCCGGCGACATAGGCGACCAGTTCCGGTTTCTGGAAATCAAGCAGGGGGCGGATGATATGGGAGCGTTTCGCCCTGATCCCCGAAAGGCCGTCAATGCCGCTGCCGCGCAGGATGCGCATGATCATGGTCTCCAGCTGGTCATCGGCGTGATGCGCGGTTGCCAGCCAGTCGATACGCCGGTCCTTCATCCAGTCGTGGAGCAACCCGTAACGGGCGCGGCGTGCGGCGCTCTGGATACTGCCGCGGATCGGAACAACCGGGCGCAATATGTCGTGCGGAATGTTATGTTCGCGACAGACCGAGGCCGTAAATTCCGCCTCTTCGCGCCCGGCGGGGCGCAGGCCGTGGTCGACGGTGGCTGCGGCGATCCTGTCCGGATAGGCTTTGGATGCCAGCAACAGCAGGGCCAGACTGTCGGGGCCGCCGGACACCGCCAGACCGAGTGTCTGTTCCTTGGATGCAAAGGACGGCAGCAGCCGGTCAAGCGCCTCCGCGAAACGGATTTCCAGCGAGGCAGGGGCACCGGTCATGGCCTATTTGCAATTGGCAGCAGCCTTGCCCGATGTCACGCGGCTGGCCAGCCGGCCACTGGCGACCTCGGGATAGACATCCTCCATCTCGGCCAATACCCGACAGGCATCGTCCTTTTTCCCCAGCTGTACCAGCGCGCTGCTGAGAAAATAGAGGCTGTCCGGAGCGCGCTCTCCGCGCGGCCTTTTCTGGTAGTTTTCATAGAGGGCAACCGAAGCCAGCGCCGGCTTGTTGTCATCGAGATAGGCGCGTCCGAGCAGATTTTGCGCAAAACTCGCGCGGCGATGGTTCGGATGATCCTCGACTGTTTTCTTCAACTGCGCTTGCGCTTCCGGATAGAATTTCGCATCCCACAGGCGGTAGCCGTAAATATAGGAATCCTCGCCGGCATCGCCGGTGTCCGGCATGACGATCGCGGCGACGCCCACCACTCGTTGCGGATCAGGTGCGGCCTCCTCGGCTGTGGTTGCAGCCGTCGCTGCCGCAGCGCTGCCGCTATTGGCCGTCGACACGCTCGCCGTCGGGGTGGCGGCCGCTGCCAGCTGGTCCTCTATCTTCTTCAGCCGAAAGCCGTTCTCCTCGACCTGCCCGGTGAGATTGGCCAGGCTGGACTCGAGCGCATCTACCCGGGCGATCAGGTCACTGACAGCGGAAGTCGTGACCGATGTCGCGGGGGTTGCCGGACCCGATTCCGCGGTGATTTCAGGTTCGAAATAGCGGGTTGAACCACCCGGGAAGACTTTGCGCTGGACCGCACGCATCTCCTGTTCGAGCCGGTCGACGCGCTTGTCCACATCGGCGCTCTGGGCCGATAAAGGCGTGCTGGCAAGCAGGCTGGTGAGCAGGATTGTGATACCGAATGTCTTCATCGAGGCCTCCGCAAATTGCGCGCATATTAACCATATACTGCGCTGAAAAGTAAATAATATTATACCGGACAACGGGTTTGATCCGGAGGCGTGTCGCGATCCTGGCGGCCCCGGCGGCGGTTATTCGGACGGCAGATCGGCATCCGGGTTGTTGACCGTTTCCCGCGCCAGCAGCGCGGCCGCGCTGACGCCGACGTCCTTTATCGTCCGCTCGGCGCTGCCCAGCTGGGGGACAACCTGTCCGTCAATGGTGACCGTCAGCGCTGCAGGGCGTCCGGTCAGGATCTGCGGATCATCGGCATCTGCCGGCACGGTAAAGGTTTCGCCGGCGGCCATCTGGTCCTCGAACAGACGCTCGCCCTCCGCATCATAGATTTTCATCCAGACCGGTTCGGTTGCCGTAAGAACGACAGTGCCCTGACCAGATGGCATCGGGTTGCTGCCCGCGACAGTCTGGCCCGGGGTATCGGGCGATGCAGTTTCTGCCGGCATAGCGGGTTCGCTGTCTGCAGCCAGTTCAAGGTCACCGGGATTGAGGATCAATGTACGCCAGACAAGATAACCGATCAGAACCAGCGCGCCGATACCTGCCGCTGTCCATGCCAGATAGCGGGGCGGAATGCTGGACGGGTTTGCCGGTGCATAATCGCTTACTTCGGCCTGATAGGCGCCGTGTCCCTGTTCATCCATTTCGGCACGCAACTGGCTGCCGATCGTAGCGTCGACCAGGCCCACCGTTCTGGCGTAGGATTTGGCAAAACCGATTGCATAGGTTCGTCCGGGCAGCGCTTCGAAATCGCCGCTTTCTAGCGACTCCAGATGGCGCAGCGGGATTCGGGTCTTCTTGGCAACATCGTCCAGCGAGAGATTTTTCTGCTCCCGCGCACGGCGCAACAATTCGCCCGTGCTGTGCAGATTCAGCTCAACATTTGCGTCTTCATTGGTTTCTTCGGCCACAAAAACTCCCTTGGCCGGATCAATTTGCGACCCTTTTCGCACGTCCCGGATTTGCGACGAAAAAGCCAGTTTGGGCGGCAAAAGTCAATGACTATCATGCGTTAGTCGCTGGATTTTACTTTTTCTCTGGCTCGCAAGGTGAATCGTCGGCGGATCGCCTGGCAATGGTCAGCCCAGATCAACATCGCGCTGATTGGCCCATTGCTCGAGGCGCGCTCTCGGCTCGTTTGGCGCTTCCTGCAATATCGCTTCCATCTCGGATCGGGCTTCGCCGAGATTAAGAGACCGGACCATTGCCTTGATCGGACCGACCGAGGCGGGGGTGATCGACAGGTTCCGGATGCCAAGGCCAAGCAGCGCCAGAGCATCGAGCGGCCGGCCGCCCATCTCTCCGCAAATACCGAGCGGGATATCAAAACGCGCAGCATTGTCAGAGGCGCGGCGCAGGAATCGGAGAATGGCCGGGCTCATCCAGTCGAACCGTTCGGCCAGTTTCGGGTTGCTGCGGTCGGCGGCAAACAGAAACTGGGTCAGATCATTGGTGCCGATCGACAGAAAATCGAGCCGGTCTGCCATCAGGTCCAGACATTCTGCCAGCGCCGGAACTTCCAGCATGGCGCCGTAGCGGATCTGCGTTGGCAGCCGCTTCTTCTGGCTTTGCAGATAGAGGCGCTGATTTTCGAATACCGCCCGTGCCTCGTCAAATTCCCACGGCTCTGCAATCATCGGGAACATGACGTTCAGTTTCCGTCCCGCTGCAGCCTCGATCAGGGCGCGCGCCTGAACCTTCATCAAGGCGTCCCGTTCCAGACCGATGCGGATCGCCCGCCAGCCCATTGCCGGATTGTCTTCCTTGATCTCGCTGGCCTGGAAATAGGGCAGGGGCTTGTCGCCGCCGATATCGACGGTGCGGAAAATGACCGGCTTGTCTCCGGCGGCATCCAGCACATCGCGGTAAAAGCGCGTCTGCCCGGCCCTGCCCGGCATGGTCGCGGCGACCAGAAACTGGAATTCGGTGCGGAACAGACCGATGCCGTCCGCGCCGGTCAGATTGAGCAAAGCCAGATCGTCCCGCAGGCCGGCGTTGATATTGAGCGTGATCCGGACGCCGTCCCTGGTTACGGCTTCCTTGTCGCGCAGTTCGGAATAGGCGGCGCGTTTTTTCTGGCTGAGCTCCAGCTGCGCCTCGAACGCTTCCTCCATCGAGGGGCTGGGACGGACGAAGACGGTCTTTTCGTCGACATTTAGCAGAAGAGGATCGTCTTCCCGGACGAATTGCCGGATATTCTTGACCTGTCCGAGTATCGGTATGCCCATGGCGCGCGCGATGATCGTGACATGGGCGGTCAGCGAACCTTCCTCGAGGATGACGCCTTTCAGCTTGCGCCGGTCATATTCGAGCAGTTCGGCCGGTCCGAGGTTGCGGGCAATCAGGATCGAATCCTGCCGCAATCCCATTTTTGCGGCGGTTCCCAATTGTCCCGAAACCGTCCGCAACAGCCGATTGGCGAGATCCTCCAGATCGTGCATGCGCTCGGCCAGCAACGGATCGTCAATCTGCCGCATGCGCATCCGCGTATGCTGCTGCACGCGTTCGATCGCTGCTTCGGCGGTCAGGCCGCTGTCGATCGCTTCGTTGATCCGCCGGCTCCAGCCCTCGTCATAGGCGAACATCTTGTAGGTCTCGAGCACCTCTTCATGCTCGCCGCCCACCCCGAATTCGGCCTGGCTGGTCATCTGGTCGATCTGGTCGCGCATCTTGTCGAAGGCGGAATAGACCCGGTGCCGTTCCGCTTCGATATCTTCCGCCACCGTATGCTCGATCTTGACACGCGGCTGGTGGAACACCGCATGACCGCGCGCCTTGCCCTTGACCAGTTGCAATCCGCTCAGGCGGTTGGCACCAATGTCGAGGGTTGCCGTCTCCTGGGCGAAATTGTCATCGACCAGTTCCGCGCTGATGATCAGCTCGGACAGGACCATTGCCGCCGTCTGGAACGCTTCAATCTCGACTTCGGAATAGCGGCGGGGTTCGACATGCTGGGCACAGAGAACACCGATAGACTGCTGGTTGCGGATGATCGGCACACCGGCAAAGCTGTGAAATTTTTCTTCGCCGGTTTCCGGCCGGTACTGGAAGTCAGGGTGGCTCGCCGCCTCGTCGAGATTGAGCGTCTCGACATTCTTGGCAATATAGCCGGTCAGGCCTTCGCCCATCGCGAGTTTCGTTACATGCACTGCTTCCGCGTTCAGCCCGCGGGTTGCGTAAAGTTCCAGCAGGCCGTCGCGGCGCAAATAGATTGAACAGACCTCGCTGCTCACCGCCTCGGCTATGGTCTCAACCACCTGGTTGAGCTTCGCCTGTGCGTTGCCGCGGGACGCCATGATCGACCGGAGACCGGTCAGGATATTGCGGGCAGTCTTGGTGCTGGAGGGATCGGATGCGGGCATGGTCATTGCCTAGCAGAAACGCCGTATGAGTGCGAAGCAGAAAACGGCACTTCGGCCAGGGCAATGAATATTTTTTCCGGACCAGCCGGTTCGTCGTCCCCGATTTTCCGCTAGTTAAGCAGTTCCTCTTTCAGCCGGAGCTTTTCTTTCTTCAGATTATGGATTCGAATCGTGTCCGGAAGCGGGCGGGTTTCTTCTTCATTTATCTTGCGTTCCAGCGCTTCATGTTTTTTGCGCAATGCTGACATGTGATCCTGAATCATAAAAATCTCCTCAGAAATATTGTTTTTTGAAAATGAAAGAGGGTGAAAGCTTCCTTTCCTGCTGAGCTGGCCAATTTGGCCTCGCCTCCTGCTACATGGGTTAAAGGTCTTGGTTTCGACCTGAACCATGAATAGAGTGAAGATTGCAAAATTGCGTAAGCGACGCAAGGGGGAGATTGAGCCGGAATGGGGATGAGCGATGAAGAGTTGCAAATGCGGCTTGAAATGCTGAAAGTCGAGCATCGCGATCTCGACGAGGCGATTGCCGCGCTGGTGGCAACGGGCAATCCGGATCAGTTGCGGACCGCGCGACTCAAGAAAAGAAAATTGCAGTTGCGCGACCGGATCATCATGATCGAAAACCAGCTGATTCCGGATATTATCGCCTGAGGCCGCGCTCGTCTGCGGACCTGCCGTCCGTTAACCAGTGCCGTCCACCAGTTAACCCTGGAACCTTCCGCGTGTCAGTTTGAAACAGAGGCCCCGCAGGCCGTTCTGACGTGGAAAATTTGCTGTCAAAGAACTGCAAAAAATTGCTACGGAGCTTCTATGCCAGATCGTGAAGCCCTTTTGACGACCAGATTGATCGACGCACTTTATACCGAAGCCATGCTGCTCGCGGACGAGTCCCGTTCCTATTTTGAATCCGGGCGTTTCCAGGAAGAATCCGATCCGGACAATCTTCTGGCCGTTTCCTTTTCATGCGAATCCCTCAAAGTCACGACCAGACTGATGCATTGCATCGCCTGGCTGTTGAATCAGAAAGCCTTGCAAAGCGGGGAATTGTCCGAAGCCGAAGCATGGAACCGGGATCGCTCGCTCGGTCAGGCACCCGTTACCGATCAGGCGCTGGTCGAGAGTTTTCCGGTAGAAGCGCGCCAGATCATCATGGCCAGCGAAGAATTGTTCCAGCGCCTGCTGCGCCTCTCCGGGCGCATGAATCAGGACAAGGAAGCCGAATCGGCGGTCCAGAATATGTTCCGCCGACTCCAGAGCAACTTCTGATCGAACGCCGGCAATTCAGGCCGTCGCGACTTTTTCCTCATCCATTGTCGGATAGTCGGTATATCCTTCCGGACCCTGGGTGTACCAGGTCGGGGTGAAATCGGTCGGGTTGAGTTCCGCGCCCGCCCGGAACCGCTCCGGCAGGTCCGGATTGGTCATGAATGTCCGGCCAAAGCTGATCGCGTCGGCCTTGTTTTCAGCCAGCGCTGCGGTCGCGTTATCGTAGAAATAGTCGCTGTTGAGCACCAGTGGCCGATGGAAGACCGGGCGGATATCGGGGCTGACCGGCGGCACGTCGGTATTTCCGTAGGTGCCGTGGGCAGGGGGCTCGCGCAGTTCGAGAAAGGCGATGCCGATCTGGTCGAGCAATTTGGCCGCAGCGGTAAAGGTTTCCACCGGTGTCGCGTCATCCGCGCCCTGGGAATCGCCATTGGGTGACAGGCGGACCGCAACCCGGTCGCTGCCCCAGACCTCAACCAGCCGCTGCGTTACTTCGCCGAGCAGGCGGATACGGTTCTCGACCGGTCCGCCATATTCATCGGTCCGCAAATTGGTGCCGGAACGAATGAACTGGTCGATAAGATAGCCATTGGCGGCGTGCAGCTGGACACCGTCGAAGCCGGCCTTTTTCGCATTTTCCGCCGCATTTTGGTAATCGTCGAGCAGGCCGGGAATTTCCGAGATTTCCAGCGGACGGGCTTCTTCATAATCTTTCTTGCCCTGATAGGTCCGGACGCTGCCGGGCGCGGTCGTGGCTGAAGCGGAGACCGGCTTTTCCCCATCGAGAAAATCGGGATGGACGATGCGACCCATATGCCAGAGCTGGCAGATGATCTTGCCGCCGGCCTGGTGCACGCGTTCGACAACCGGCTTCCACGCTTCGGTTTGCGTGTCGTTCCAGATGCCCGGAGCGAAGGGCGTGCCGAGACCCTGCTGGCTGATCCCGGTGGCTTCCGAAATGATCAGGCCGGCACCGGCGCGCTGGGCATAATATTCGCCCATGATCGGCGTGGGGACAAATTCCATGGTCGAACGGCAGCGGGTCAGCGGGGCCATGAACATGCGGTTGGAGGCTTCGATGGCGCCAACGGTGATCGGATCGAACAATGTGGTCAAGATGGAATTCCCTGAAACAAGAGGCGTGAAATGTTAATCAGACAGTTAAGAGGCCTCTGCTCTAAATGCAATGGTTTGAAACCAGGCAATTTCTGTCTATGTTGATAGGGCTGATTTCAAAGGAACCCCCATGTCTGCATCGCTTCCCGAAGAACCGACCCTGGACGAAGTGCGCTCTTTTCTCGCGCCATCGCTGGCTGCGCAGGCCGCTTTTGACGGCTGGAACGGAAAGGCTGTACTGGCGGCCGCACAACTTGCCGGCGTGGACCCGGATCTTGCCACACTCGCGTTCAATGACGGGCCGGTCGATATGATCGACGCATGGTTTCAGGCGGTGGACGAGAAAATGGCGGCAAAATATAGCGCCGAAGAACTCGCCGGAATGAAAATACGCGAACGGATCAAGGCGCTGGTCGAAGCGCGGCTGGAGGCGCTCGCGGCAGACCGCGAAGGCCTGCGGCGGGCGGTCGCCATATTGGCGGCACCACCGCATTTACGCCGGGCCGCGAAAATGGGCTGGCGCGCTGCCGACAAGATGTGGCGGCTGGCTGGTGACACGGCAACCGACTATAATCATTATACCAAGAGGACGCTGCTATCCGGCGTCTACGGCAGTACGGTCAGTGTCTTTCTGGATGACGAAAGCGATGATTTTTCCGATACCAGAGCGTTTCTGGACCGGCGGATCGAAAATGTCATGCAGTTCGAGAAGGTAAAGGCCAGGGTCACCGGCGGTGGCGGTGACCGCTTCAGCATGGCCCGCTTTATCGGGCGGTTGCGCTATCGCGGAGCCTGAATGACAGTAGCGCCTGTGGGGCGGAGCGGCGCGGCGCTGGGCGTCTGGTGACAAATAGGCAGAAAAAGACTCGCCAAGCCGAATCTATATTGATAATCAGTCGCAATTAGAAAGGCCCTGTTGCGATATATGCAGACTCCCACAACCCTTGACCAGCTGTCCCTCAATCAAAATGCCGAAATTGTGGGCATAGACTGGGGAGCGATTTCCGATGCCGAGGGACGCCGTCTGCGCGCGCTCGGGATCGACGAAGGTGTTTCGCTGGAGAAGCTGCACCAGGGAATGTTTGGGCTGAAAGATCCGATTGCCCTGAAAGTCGGACGAATGATGATTGCCGTCCGCAAGGCCCATGCACAGGCTATATCGGTTCAGCCGGTTGCAGCATCGATAGCTGCCTGAACGATGACGGAAGCTGCGCCACTCATTGTCCTCGCGGGCAACCCCAATTCCGGCAAAAGTGCCTTGTTCAATGCACTGACCGGAGCCCGGCAGAAGATTGCCAATTATCCCGGTGTTACGGTCGAACGGAAGTCCGGCCATTTCGCCTTTGCCGATGGTCGTCCGGCCGAACTGGTCGACCTTCCGGGCAGTTACAGCCTCGATCCGACCAGCCCGGACGAAGAAGTGACGCGCGGCGTCATCATGGGGCTGCAACAGGGCGAACGCCGGCCTGACATGATCGTGCTGGTGCTCGATGCTGCCAATCTCGACAATCATCTGCGTTTTGCGCTGGAAGTGATCGCACTCGGTCACCCGGTTGTCGTGGCGCTCAACATGATGGATCTGGCGGAGCGGGACGGACTGACTCTCGATCCGGCAAAGCTGGCGGAGGCTCTCGGGGTTCCCGTGGTGCCGACCGTCGCCGTTCGCCGGCGCGGACTGAACGAACTTGCGGCGGCCGTGGATGGTCGTCTCAAGGCAAAGCCGGATGGCGTAAAGCCGATCGTCGCACAGGAGCGCGATCACGGTTTGCGGCAGCAGGCCAAGCGGATTGCCAACCAGGCGATCGTTTCCGAAACCGCAGGACGACGCTGGTCGGAGCGGGCCGACCGCCTGTTTCTCCACCCCTTTGCCGGACCGTTGATTCTGCTCTCGGTGCTGTTCGTCATGTTTCAGGCAGTCTTTGCCTGGTCAGAGGCGCCGATCGGCTGGATCGAAGGGGCGAGCGAATGGGTTGCCGCGGCGGTCGAGTCGAATCTGCCGTCCGGTTTCCTGCGCGACTTCATCATCGAAGGCGCCATTGCCGGGGTCGGTTCAGTGGTGGTCTTCCTGCCGCAGATCCTGATCCTGTTCCTGTTCATCCTGCTGCTCGAAGCCAGTGGCTATATGACACGCGCCGCTTTCATCATGGACCGGCTGATGGCCAGTGTCGGCCTGTCCGGGCGCAGTTTCATTCCGCTGCTGTCCTCGTTCGCCTGCGCCATTCCCGGCATCATGGCAACGCGCAGCATCTCCGATCCGCGAGACCGGCTGACGACCATATTGGTTGCCCCTCTGATGACCTGCGCCGCGCGGCTGCCGGTTTACGCGATCATCATCGGCGCGTTCATCCCGCCAACCAGCGTCGGGCCGGGAATCGGCCTGCAAGGTCTGGTGCTGTTCGGCCTCTACGTCTTCGGCATTCTCGGGGCGATGATCGTGGCGCTGGTTCTGCGATCGACCGTAACCAAGGGGCCGAATAGCGGCTTCCTGATGGAAATGCCGAAATATCAGCTGCCCAGCCTGCGCGACATATTGATCGGCCTGTGGCAGCGGGCCTGGATATTCCTGCGCCGTGCTGGCACGATCATCTTTGCGGCGACCGTCATATTGTGGCTGCTGCTGACCTTCCCGAAGGTCCCCGAGGACAGCGCGATGAGCCAGGTCGACTATAGCGCGGCGGGCCGGATCACCAATGTTATTGCTCCGATCGTCAAGCCGATCGGCTTCGACCGGGATATCGCGCTCGCCCTGATCCCGGCGATGGCGGCGCGCGAAGTGGCTGTCGCGGCGCTCGCGACCACTTATGCGATTGATGCGCCGGACGAAGAAGCGGAGGCAAAATCCCTGACCGAACGGCTGCAAAGCCGCTGGTCGCTGCCGACCGCTTTGGCTTTTCTCGCCTGGTTTGTCTTTGCGCCGCAATGTATCTCGACCATCGCCGTGACCCGCAGGGAAACCAACGGCTGGAAATGGCCGACCTTCATGCTCGTCTATCTTTTTGCGCTCGCCTATGTGGCGGCCGGTATTACATATTGGAGTGCCGTCGCCCTCGGTCTATAGAGTTCCCAAGAATCGAAAATCACATATATTTTTTGGGGAATTTGAAATGGCCGGCGGCATCAACAAAGTCATCATCGTAGGCAATCTGGGCAAGGATCCGGAAGTGCGTACCTTTGCCAATGGCGGCAAAGTCTGCAATTTCAGTGTCGCCACATCGGAAAGCTGGAAAGACAAGCAGACCGGCGAACGCAAGGAAAAGACCGAGTGGCACAATATCTCGATCTATAACGAAGGCCTGGCCGGCGTTGCCGAACGCTATCTGCGCAAGGGCAGCAAGGTCTATCTTGAAGGCAAGCTGCAGACCCGCAAATGGCAGGACCAGTCCGGTAATGACCGCTATTCGACCGATGTTGTGCTGCAGGGCTTTGACGCGAAAATGGAAATGCTCGACAGCCGCCAGGGCGGCGGTGGCCAGGGTGGCGGTTCCAATGACGGCTGGGGTGGTGGCCAGGGCGGCGGCGCGCCATCCGGTGGCGGTTCCGGTGGCGGCTGGGGCCAGACCGGTGGCGGTGGTCAGGGCGGCGGCGCCTTTGACAGCGATCTGGACGACGACGTTCCGTTCTAGAGCGCAACCCATGGCGAAAGCATTCTGAGTCTCTGTCGAGACGGGGCTTTGTTGCAGGATTGGATCCGCGCCTTGGCCGTTACCCATGGCAGCGAATGGGTGGATAGCGGAATGAAAGGTTTCGGGGAAACATGCCAATGGTTCGGTTTCGCAGATCCATTGGCAGCTAGCCCCTGACCCTACGGCTTTGGCATCGGACCTTCAGGCCGATATTTATCCATCACGCTATCGAGCTTCTCATTGGTGATGGACGGATTTTCGGCCTGCAGGCACGGCAATAAAATGGCCTTGTTTGCATGTTGTTGTGTGACCGACGGGTCATGGTTGGCTTCAGGAGAAACGCCGGAGAAACAGTCGACAAAGACCTGTTCGGGAACGCCAAGATCGGCGGCGACCAGATCGGTCGGTCGTTCGTGAACAGGTGGTGGCGGAGCAGGCTTGGCCAGACTGGCTGAAACTGGTGCCAGTGAAATCACCAGAATTGCTACGATCAAGCGACGCATGAACTTACTCCTTTATGAGAGCGGTTATAATGCTGCGCTTATTGGCGTGGCGTCAATTCGATAAGTGTATCAATATGTAGCCAGAGGCTGATGGCGGCGGCCATGGTGTGTCAGCATCACGATTAAGGGCCGTTTTCACGTTCCCAATAATCCGTTCGAAGGGCCGAGAGTGAAGATATTTTCATGCACGCTGGCGCGCTGAGACTCCAGTCGCCTGTGAGAACACAAACTTTCTACTCTTCCGCTGCTCCCGGGTTCGTCTCAACCGCTCAAACGAAACCAGCTTTGTCCTGGTTGCGAAGTGGCGATCTCGTCGAAAGCAAGAGCGCGGCAACGGCGGGTAGAAAGAGGCCCAGAGCCATTGGCAGCGGCGTGCCGGTTCCTCCCATTGCGACCAGGGAAGAGACGGTGAAGGCAATACCAAATTGGATCGCTCCCAGTAAGGCAGACCCTATTCCGGCCGCATCTCGTGACGATGCCATCGCGATTGACATGGCGTTCGCAGAGAGTAGCCCCACTGTTCCAATTGACACCCATAGCGGCAGAGCAAAGAGCCACAGCGTTGTCGTGCCTGACAACAAAGTCAGCACAAGCGTGAACAGTACGTAATAAGGCAATCCGCTTTTCAGGATATGCGAAGGCGAGAAACGGTCGAGCAATTTTGTATTGATACGCCCGAACAAAAGCAATGCTGTCGCGATACCCGCAAACATCAGGCCATAAGCGAGCGGGCTAAGGCCGAATACGCCTTGGAATACACCGGATGATCCCGTGATGAAGGCAAACATGCCGCCCTGGATAAGGCCCGCTATTACAGCCGGTAGCATAAATTTGGAACGGGTGACCAGTTTCACCGCTGCCTTACGTCCGGTGAGAAATGGAGCGGCAGCCCGGGCCTGGCGCGGCAAGGTTTCTGGCAAGATTATCAGGGATAATATTAGCGCGACGATGCCAACGACTATCATCGCGACGAATATCGACCGCCATCCGAACGATTCAAGCAGAAGACTACCAATGGTTGGGGATACGATGGGACCTATTGTCAGCAACATGACCAATACGGTCATGGCCTTGGCTGCACGGCGGCCGTCGTACAGATCGTGGACGACCGCGCGGCTGACCACCATCCCGCCACAGGCACCCAGCGCTTGTAGAAAACGCAGCGCATTGAACAGCGCGATGTCTTTGATCAGGATCAGGGCGAAAGACGTTGCGATAAATAGGACCGTTGCGGCGAGCAAGGGCCCTTTGCGTCCGAAGCCGTCGATCAGCGGTCCCATGACAAGTTGTCCTGCACACAGGCCGAGAAAAAATATGGACAGCGACAATTCGGTGGCCGCAGCGCTCGATTCCATCGCTATTGCAATGTCGCCGAGACCGGCAAGATACATATCGGTGGCCAGCGGCGGAAAAATGGAAAGCAAGCCAAGCACGGCGGTTATGCAGGCGGCCCGGCGGGCAGTGAGGGATTCTTTTAGCATAGTCATGGGCCTCAAAATGCAGGTGGCGACTCCGGAACAGTCAGGTGCGGATTAATAGACTGTAGTCTAGCAATATAAATGGACTAGTGTCTAGTAATTAATTGGCTGCTGGGATATGGTCCCGGCCAGGAGGCTTGCATGAGCGAAGGAAAACGATCAGCCGGACGGCCACGGGATGCAGAAGCAGCGGGTACGATAAAGGCTGCTACACTGAAACTGGTGCGCGAGCGCGGCTATGAGGCGGTTAGCATTGCCGCTATCGCGAGCGAAGCAGGGGTGGCACGACAGACATTATATAATCGCTGGAACACCAAGGCTGATCTGGTGCTGGATGCGGTTTTTGAAGAAACGGGCCGATATGCATCAGCGCCGCTCAATGATCCGACCCAAACATCCAGGATGCAACTGGAGCGCTTCCTGGTTCAGGTGTTTGAACATCTGGCCGAAAATGGAGGCACTATCCGAGCCTTGATTGCAGCAGCGCAGGAAAACAACGGCTTTCGTGAGATATTCAGAAAGCGTTTTGTGAATCCACGTGAGGAGATAGTCACTGACCTGTTGAAACGAGCACAAGAACGCCGCGAGATTGGTCAGGACTGCAATATCAATATATTATCCAGTTTCGTCCACGGCGCGTTTTGGTACGCCCTGCTTAACGGCGACACCCTGGACAAGGATTTCGCACGAAATATCGCGGATGAGATATTCCGGAGCGACCGCAAGTCATCCGGACAGGGTTGAATAATGCGCCAAGCAGGGATCAGACATCAGAACATCACAATTGATGCCCGGTGCGGTCCCGCTTGGTATCGAGATAAAATTCATTGTGCGGATTGGCGGCTATCTTGACCGGCAGGCGCTCTTCGACGGTAACGCCGCATGCCTCCAATCCTTCCACTTTTTCCGGATTGTTGGTCAGCAATTTCACCTTGGGGATGTTGAGCAGTTCGAGCATCCGGGCGGCGATTGAGAAATCGCGGGCGTCGATGGCAAAGCCGAGACGCTGGTTTGCGTCGACCGTGTCAAAGCCCTGATCCTGCAACGCGTAAGCGCGCAGCTTGTTGATCAGCCCGATGCCGCGGCCTTCCTGCCTCAGGTACAGCAGCACACCCCAGTTGGCCTCGGTCATCTGGTCGAGCGCGGCATGCAATTGTGGTCCGCAATCGCATTTCAGGCTGCCGAGAACGTCTCCGGTGAGACATTCGCTGTGCAAACGCACGACTGGCGTGCTGCTGTCACGCTGGCCGACCACCAGCGCGACATGATCGGTGGCGTCAGCGTCGCTGCGGAAGCCGAAGATATGGGCGTTGCTATTGGCAGCGACCGGAAGCTTCGCATGCGCGCTGATCGTCAACGCGCTGGAGTCCGCATAGGCAGCGGCATCGTCAGCCTGTACGGGATCCTCCGTCGCATCCACCACTACAAAGGCCGGTAGCAGACCACCCTGACGGGCCAGTTCCATTGCGGCTTCGGCGGCTTCGGGATTGGCCAGCGGTTCGCTGCGGAACGGACCTTTCAGCGGATATTGCATATCGAGCACCGGATCGACAATGGCGATGATCTCCGCCGCGGTGACCGGAGCCGGAAGGCTGATCTGGATTGGCAGACCCGGGTCGCCCGCAGACAGTTGATTGTGCAGCTTGAGCGTCGCGGCGCGGCTGGCGGATATCAGCAGGGAAACGGTGCCGGTTTCCGGCAGGGCTTCTTGCAAATTTCCAGTTTCGACCGGGAGCAGATTCAACCGGTCGCCATCCGCCTCCACGCCAATCGACCAGCCCCGGCGAAGCGCATCGATCGCACGGGCCGCACGGCGGGCGGCAGCCTTTCTGGCCCCCTCGGGCGGCACTGCGTTCAAAATTCGAATTCCGTGATCAGGGGGGCATGATCGGATGGCTTGCCCCAGCTGCGCGCATCTTCGAGAACGACGTGGCTCTTCGCCTTGTCTCCCAGTTCCGGGCTGGTCCAGACATGGTCGAGCCGGCGACCCTTGTCCGAGGCCCGCCAGTCCTTGGCGCGATAGCTCCACCAGGTATAGAGGCGCTCGGGGTCGGGGATCAGCTTGCGACCGATGTCGACCCATCCATGGGCGTCGCGCATGGCGTAGAGATGGTCGATCTCGATCTGGGTGTGGCTGACGACCTTGAGCAGCGCCTTGTGGCTCCAGACGTCCGATTCGAGCGGTGCGACATTGAAGTCGCCCATCAGGATCGTCGGCTCTTTGAGATTGGCCGACCATTCGGTCATCCGGCCGAAGAAATCGAGCTTCTGGCCAAATTTCGGATTGAGTTCCCGGTCCGGAATCTCTCCGCCGGCGGGGATATAGACATTCTCGATCCGCACGCCGTTTTGCAGCACTGCACCGACATGGCGCGCCTCGCCATTATTCTGCCAGTCGTACCGCTCATCCTTGTGCAGCGGCACACGGCTGATGATCGCAACGCCATGGTGCATCGGCTGGCCATGCAATATCATGTGATTATAGCCCAGCCGGCGGAACATGCCTTCGGGAAATTGTTCGTTGCGCACCTTGGTTTCCTGCAGGCACAGGACATCGGGCGCTTCTTCGGTCAGGAAACGTTCGACGATGTCGAGACGGGCACGGATGCTGTTAATATTCCAGCTGACGATTTTCAGGCTATCACTCATGCCGAGTCTGATAGCCACGCTCGCGGAGAAACCCAAGCCCAAAGGCAATAGAGATTCGTGCAATTTTCCCGGGCCAAAAAAGGAAAACCCCCACCTCCGGGGGCATTAAGGAGGTGGGGGCAAACTCGCGTTCGTCACGCATGAATGAGTTGAGACTGATTTGGTCAGGTAACAGGGGGAAAACCTGACTGTCTCTCCTCATCCTGTTTCTGGTTATAGCCCCGTATTTCTGTCGGCAGCATGAACGAAAGATGGATCATTTTCTGCTGATCGGCAGCCCGTCTCGGCTCATCGCTTGCGGCGCGTTTTTCTCCGCGGATCGGTCCAGCTGAAGCTGCTGTTGGCCACGGGAACCCCGAATTTCTGATTGGACAGGCGGATCGAAGTGCGATTGTTTTTCGAATCGAGCGATACCCAGCCATCCAGGCTCAACCCGCCGGGCGCGCCGGGCTTTTTGGTAAAGACCATTGTAATCACGCCATATTCCGGCCTTTTCGGATCGCGGACCTCGACGCTGAGCACCGCTGGATTGCGTGTCGGAATGATCTTGCCATATTTCGACAGGTCGCGTTCGGGGTTGAGCAGCGCCGCCAGCGGGCTGTTGCCGATCGGCCAGCGCTGGACCTGATTCACATCATAGTCGATCAGGGTCAGCGCCTTTCCATCCCCGACGATCAGCAAATTGGCGTCGTCCTGATATTGAAAGCGAATCTTGCCGGGCTGTTTCAATATCAGCTTACCGGTCAGCATTTGGCCGCTGCGGTCGCTCTGGCTGAAATTGGCAGTCATCGTGGTCATGGCGCGCAAATGGGCCTGAACCTTCGACAGACTGTTGGCGGGGCTTTGCTGTGCGGTGGCGGGCAGGCTTGCTGTCAGGGCCAGCGGCGCAGCGATCAAGGCGAAACCATATTTCAACATTACGAAAACTCCAGATTATCAAGAGATACGCCTAGCGGGTGGCGATTGAACAATGGCTTAATCATTCCGTCAGGATGCAAGGCATCGCGCGGAGCTAGAGGGGTTCGCCATTCTGGTCGCGCAGCACTTCGCGGCGGCCGATATGATTGGGCGGACTGATGAATTCATCCTCTTCCATCCGGTCGATGATCCGGGCAGCGGTGTTATAGCCAATCCGCAACTGCCGCTGCAGCCAGCTGGTCGAAACCTTCTGGCTCTCGAACACGATCTGGCAGGCCTGCGCATATTGCCGGTCTTCCTTGCTATCGCTCAGGTCGGCACCATCGAGGGCAAAGCTGCCATCCTCGGGCTCTTCGGTTACCGCCTGGATATAGTCCGGTGCACCCTGCGAACGCCAGTGATCGGCGACCCGCCGAACTTCGTCATCGGAAACGAAGGGGCCATGGACACGGGTCAGCTGCTTGCCGCCGGGCATATAGAGCATATCGCCCTTGCCGAGCAGCTGCTCGGCGCCCTGTTCGCCCAGAATCGTCCGGGAATCGATTTTAGAGGTGACGTGGAAGCTGATCCGGGTCGGCAGGTTGGCCTTGATCACGCCGGTGATAACATCGACCGAGGGACGCTGGGTCGCCATGATCAGATGGATACCCGCCGCGCGCGCCTTTTGCGCCAGTCGCTGGATCAGGAATTCAACTTCCTTGCCGGCGGTCATCATCAGATCGGCGAGTTCGTCGACGATGATCACGATCTGCGGCAGCACTTCGTAGTCGAGCTGCTCTTCCTCGTAGATCGGGCGAGAGGTTTCCGGGTCATAGCCGGTCTGGACACGACGGCCGAGCGGCTGGCCCTTGGCCTTGGCGGCCTTCACCTTCTCGTTGTAATTGGCGAGATTGCGGACCGAGATCGATGACATCATCCGGTAGCGCTCTTCCATCTGCTCGACCGCCCATTTCAGCGCCCGAATGGCCTTGGCCGGTTCGGTGACCACCGGGGACAGCAGATGCGGAATATCGTCATAGGTGCTGAGTTCCAGCATCTTCGGGTCGATCATGATCATTTTGCAGTCTTCGGGAGTCAGCCGGTAGAGCAATGACAGGATCATGCAGTTCAGACCGACCGATTTACCCGAGCCGGTGGTACCCGCAACGAGCAGATGCGGCATCGGTGCCAGATCGGCAATGACCGGGTCGCCGGAGATATTCTTGCCGAGAATGATCGGCAATTTGCCAGTCTGTTCGGCGAAACTGTCGCTGCCGACCATTTCGTGCAGCACCACCATCTCGCGGTTGGTGTTGGGCAATTCAATGCCCATGACGGTCCGCCCGGGAATGGCGGCGACACGCGCCGAGAGCGCCGACATGTTGCGGGCGATATCCTCGGCCAGCTGGATCACCCGGCTGGCCTTGATGCCGGGCGCCGGTTCCAGCTCGTACATGGTGACGACCGGGCCCGGCCGCACGGCATTGATGTTGCCCTTGACGTGAAAGTCGTCGAGTACCGATTCCAAGAGGCGCGCGTTGCGTTCGAGGCCAGCCTTGTCGATAACATTATTGTCCTGCTCGGGCGCGGGGGTCAGCAAATCGAGCGACGGCAGCACATAAGGGCCGAAGAAATCCCCCTGTTTGCCCTTGCTGACGCCGGCCTTTTTCGGCGGCAAGGCGCGTTCGCTAATCTCTGGCGGCGGCCGGTTATCCGGTTTGACTTCCTTGCGCGGAGCGGGTTCTTTTTTCGGCTTGGGCTTGGCCGCGCCCGAACGATCCGGCTCGACCACCAGGCTATCCTCTTTCTCGGCGAACGGACTCTTTATCGCTGGCAGCTTGAACGCGGTGCCGGAGAATAATGGTTTGTCCAGCCGCAGGCTGAAATAGCCAAGGACGAGGCCGCCGGTCAGGGTCAGCGCGATCAACAGGCCGGAAATCAGGCCGCTCCAGCCGGCGGAAATTGCGTTGAGTCCGGCTCTGGTTCCGTTGGCGATCAGCATCCCGGCAAGGCCGCCCAGACCGGAAGGCAGTTCCATTTCCGGTTCCGGGAACCAGAGGGCGAGGGCGGTGCCGACCAGCAATATCGCCAGAAAGCACCAAAGCAGTTGCTGTTTCCAGCCGGGCTGCGGAATGTCGCGCCACAACCGGTTGGCCAGCACCAGAAGCAAAGGCAGCAAGAGCAGGGCGGGCAGGCCGACCAGCAACAGCAGCAAATCGGAAAGATAGGAGCCGAAAACGCCCATCCAGTTATGCTCGACGCTGCCGGCCGAAGTGTTGAAAGCAGGATCGCTGGGCGAATAGCTGACCAGCGCCAGAAACAGGAAGACGGTCGTCAGAAAAATCGCGATGGCCCCGATCAGGGCACCGCTGCGCAACAGGCTGAGGCGCATGATTTCACGCCAATTCGCTTCTTTGGCTTTTCCCGCCATCATATACTCCCGTACGTCGCCCCAGCCGAAGGCGCGCATTAACTATCTGCTCCTTTGCGCGAATCGGGGACTCGCCGTCAAGTTTCTTGGCTTTATTTTACCGGATTTGCCTTTCTTTCCCGACCATCGATGCCTAACTATATCCCATATTCGGGCTCGGAAAGGCGTCTCTATGGGAATTGACTCTCGGCAAAGCGATATCATCATATTGGGTGCGGGCATGATCGGTCTGACCCAGGCGCTGACGCTGGCAGCCCACGGCTTGCGCATCGCGATCATCGACCGCGCCGATCCGGCCGAACTGCTCAATCCGCAGGCCGATGCGCGGGTTTCGGCGATCAACAGCGCCAGCTGGAACATGTTCGACGCCATCGGCCTGGCCGACAAGCTGCGACCGCATGGCTGCGATATCGAGAAGATTCTGGTCAACGACGGGCTGAAGCCCGGCACGCTGGACTTTGTTCCGGGCGAAGGCGAAGGCCCGATGGGCATCATGGTCGAAAATGCCGTGCTCCGGCGACTCCTGTTCGAGGCGATTCAGGCCAGTGACAATATCACGCTGCATCTCTCGACCCAGGTTGCATCCTGCGAACGTGGCGGCCACAGGGTCGATATCGCGCTGGAAAACGGCAAGCAGCTCTCTGCCCCGTTGCTGATCGCCGCCGACGGGCGCGGCAGCCGGATGCGCGAGGAAGCCGGCATCATCATGGCGCACTGGCAATATGACCATAATGCCATTGTCTGCAAAATCGCGCACGAGAAGCCGCATGGAAACACCGCCTATGAACTGTTCTTCCCTTCCGGTCCGTTCGCCATCCTGCCAATGCTCGACGATGCGGACGGACGGCACCGTTCGGCGGTGGTATGGACGGTTTCGCGAAAGGACGGTCCGGCCTATGCGAACATCAACAAGCGTGCCTTCGTCGCGGAGATGATGAAGAAGACCGGCGGATTTCTTGGCGAGATCGAGCTGCTCACCGATCGGCCGACCTATCCGCTGGGCTTCCACCACAGTTCCCATCTGACCGCTGACCGTCTGGTGCTGATCGGCGATGCCGGTCACGGCATCCATCCGATTGCGGGGCAGGGGCTCAACCTGGGCCTGCGCGACGTGGCGGCGCTGACCGAATGTCTGGTCGAGGGTGCGCGCACCGGTCTTGATCTGGGTGATGCCCAGATTCTCGCGCGCTACGACCGCTGGCGCAGCCTCGACAATATGATGGTCTCGGCGGCCACCGATCTGCTCACCCGCCTGTTCGGCCTGCCGGGAGAAACCTCTTCCAGGATCCGCCGGATGGGCATCGGGCTGGTTCAGCGCATCCCGCCGCTCAAGGCACAATTCATGGCCGAAGCCAAAGGCGAAACCGGCGATTTGCCCAAGCTGCTCACAGGCGAGCTGGTCTAGCTTCGGGTCCTAGCGTCCGCCCTGGCCGTCGTCGATCTTGATCACGGTGCCGGTCACCGCGTCGGAAGAGGGTGATACCAGATAGAGCAATGTGCTATCCATCTGCTCCGGCTGCGCTACGCGCTTGCGCGGGAAGTGAACCGAAAAATCGCCAGCGCGCTCAATCATGCCGTCGGCCATATCGGTGGCGAACAGACCCGGCGCGATGCCGTTCACATTGATGTGGAATTTTGACCATTCCACCGCCAGCGTCTCGGTGATGCGAACAACTCCCGCCTTGGTTGTGGAATAGAGAGCAGCTCCGCCGCCGCTATAGCTGGTCGCGGCAATGGATGCGATATTGACGATCCGCCCGGGCGCTTTCCGGGCGATTAACGGGCGAGCGAATTCGTTCGACAGGATGAAGACGCTGCGCAAATTCGTGTCCAGAACATCGTCGATCAGATCGGTGGACATCCGCGTGGCATGTTCCGCGTCGACGATTCCGGCATTGTTGACGAGTATATCGGGCTGACCCAGAGATTCCGTCACGGCGGGAATGATCGCCTGAAGCTGCGCCGCATCGCGCACGTCAAGGGCGAAGGCCTTGGCGGTGCCGCCATCGGCCGTAATTTCTGCGACGAGATCGTCCAGCTTGTCCTTGCGCCGGGCGGTGCAGGCAACTTTCGCGCCGCAAGCGGCCAGCACCTTGGCAAAGCGGCGGCCCAGACCGGCCGATGCGCCGGTCACGAGTGCGGTTCGTCCGCTCAGGTCAATGGAAAAATTGGGTGTGGTCATGAAAAAGGCATCCTCTGCAAATTTTTGCAGGGGATGCCCGTGATCATGGGGTTGGCGCAAGCGCTAATTTAGTTGTTCAGGTCGTCCTGCTCGATCGGCACGATCTTTATTTCGACCCGGCGGTTGGCCGCGCGGCCCTCTTCGGTGCTGTTGCTGGCAACCGGCTGGCTTTCGCCATAGCCTCGGGTTGCGAGCCGTGCGCGCTGGACGCCGCTGTTGGCAAGGAAATTTGCAACCGCATCGGCACGCCGCTCGGACAAGGCCTGGTTATAGGCGTCGCTGCCGGTGCTGTCGGTGTGACCAAGCACGTCGACATAGCTTTTTTCATATTGCGCCAGCGTGTTGGCCACATTGCCCAGCGTTGTCTGGAATGCCGGGCTGATGGCGCTGCTGTCTACGGGGAAGGTAACGCTGGACGGCATGTTGAGGATCAGATTGTCGCCCTCGCGGGTAACATCCACGCCGGTTCCCGCGGTCTGCTGGCGCAGCTTCTTTTCCTGCTCGTCCATATAATAGCCGATGCCTGCGCCGGCGAGACCGCCAAGGCCGGCGCCGACGATCTTGGCCGTGCGGTCGTTTCTGCCGCCCAATATATCGCCGAGCAGATAGCCGCCGACGACGCCGCCGATACCACCGATAGCTGTTTTGGAAATCGTCCGGTTTCCGGTTTCCGGATTGGTCACGCAGCCGCTGGTCAATGCCAGAGCACCGAGTGAAACTGCTGAAATTATTGATTTGTGCATCCGCATATTATCTTCCCTTGTGGCTCCTCTTGTCTCTCCGGCATAACGCCCCGCCGAAGAGATGGTTCCGTTTAGCGCGCGATAAATGAACGGTGACTGACAGCAAACTTGAGATTGTGTAAAACTTGCTGCTAAAGGGCTTATGGCATTTCGCCCTATCAATGGACAATATGACACCCTTTCCCTGGTTTGATGTAACGATCATAATATTGCTGGTACTGATCAATGGCATATTTGCCATGTCGGAACTGGCGATTGTCTCTGCCCGCAAGGCGCAATTGCATGGTCTTGCGGACCGCGGCAGCAAGCGAGCCAAGGCGGCTCTGCGTCTTGCCAGCGATCCGGGGAAGTTTCTCTCCACCGTGCAAATTGGGATCACGCTGATCGGCATTATTGCCGGCGCCTATTCCGGAGCCAGCCTTGGTGGCCCGGTAGCGGAGCGGCTGCAGCTGCTGGGCATGGGGCAGGAGCTGGCGGGCACCGTCGGCTTTGTTCTGGTGATCGGCCTGACCACCTACGCCTCGCTGGTGATCGGGGAGCTGGTACCGAAGCAGATTGCTTTGCGATCCGCAGAACGTATCGCCCTGATCATGGCCCAGCCGATGGAGTTGCTGGCCCGCATTTCCGCGCCGCTGGTCTGGCTGCTCGATAACAGCAGCGCCATGATTTTCCGCCTGATGCGGATCAAGCGCGAGCAGGTCAATCATGTCACTGCGGAAGAATTGCAGATGGTCTTTGCCGATGCGACGCGGTCCGGCGTTATCGAGGAGCATGAACGCGCCGTGATGGCCGGGGTCGTGCGTCTCGCCGACCGCCCCATTCGCGAGGTAATGACCCCCCGTACCGAGATTGACTGGCTCGACATCGATGCGAAGCGCGGGGATATTCACAAGCTGCTGATGGAATCCCAGCACAGCCGTTTCCCCGTCGCCGAACATTCGGTCGATGAAATCCGCGGGGTGGTCCAGGCCCGCGATATCGTTGCCGCGCAACTCGGTGGCGAGAAGCTGGATTTGCGCAAGCTGATGCGCCCACTGGAAAAGGTGCCGGACCAGCTCGACGCGCTTGATGTGCTGGAAATATTGCGTGAGACGGAAGTTCCGATGATCTTGGTGCACGACGAATATGGCCATTTCGAAGGGATCGTCACGCCCAATGACCTGCTCAGCTCGATCGCCGGCGAATTTGTCTCCGACCAGGACGAGAAGACCCAGCGCAGCCTGATCGAGCGGGCCGACGGCAGCTATCTTGTCTCCGGCGCGATGGCGATTGACGCGCTGGCCGAACGGCTGGGAATCCGGCTCTCAGAAGACCGCGACTATGCCACGGTGGCCGGCCACGCGCTGGCGCAATTGCGCCATCTTCCCGAAGAGGGCGAAAGTTTTGAAGACCAGGACTGGGTGTTCGAGATTGTCGACATGGACGGCCGGAAAATCGACAAGCTGATCGTCCGGCCGAGCAATCCCGAGGTCGACTGACGGGAAGCCGCTGTTGTTCAGAGCTTGCCGTATTTTTTCTCGAACCCGGCAATGTCATCCTTGGCGAGGAATTTCGCCTGGTCGATCCAGGCGTCCCGGGTTATCCGTCCGCTGAATGCACCGAGATATTGATCCACTTCGCTGATTTCAGCTTCTTTCCAGGCGGCAATCTGGTCAAAACGGGTCACGCCGAGGCTGATCAGCAAGCTGTTCAGCTTGGGCCCAACGCCCTTGATCAGACGCAGATTGTCGGGTTCTCCGACCGCTGCCGGAATTTTCGGTGTACCTTCCACCGGTTCTGCGGCCACGGGCGCGGCTTTGGCCTCGGCCTTGGGTTTGGCGGCAGGGGCCGCGGGGGCGACGACCGGCTTGGGTGTTGGTGGCGGCGGTGGCGGCGCAACCGCTTTCGGTGCCGTGGCGGGAGCGGTGACCGGTTTGGGGTCGGTCGGCGGCACCGGTTCGCCGGCTTTCTCCAGCAGCCCGTCATCGGCGTTGAAGCTGTCGAGGGCGGATGCCTCGCGACCGGTCGCAGCCCAGATCCAGAATGCGGTGACCACACCGATTAGCAGTGCGATCAGATATAACAGCCAATTGGCGGTGATCAGCGTAATCATTTCTCAAAACCCCGTTTTGAACATTAACTCTAGCCGGTTTTGGCTAATATTCTTCTGTGCTCCGGCCCCAGACAAACCAGCCGATGGCGAGGCCAATTGCAAAAGTAATCAGCAGGAGCAACAGATTTTCAAGTAAAAGTGGCATCGTTCAGCTCTCCTGTTGCGATTTGGCATCATCTTTTTGCGGGCCGTTGGCGGCGCTGATCCGGAACTCGATCCGGCGGTTCTGTGCGTCGGCGGCCGCGTCCGAACCCGTCGCGCGAGGCCGGGTAGAACCGTAGCCTTTCGCGCTGATCAGACTTGCCTTCACGCCGCGCTCGATCAGTCCGGCCTTTATGCGGTCGGCCCGCTCCTGCGACATGTTGCGATTGACGGCGCTATTGCCATTGTCGTCGGTATGGCCTTCGACCGCAATCGCCAGTCCGTCGCATTCCTGCAGGGCCGTTGCGATCTGGTCGAGGATTTTCTGCGTCTCCAGCGACACATAGGCGCTGCCGGAACGGAAGCTGATATTGTTGGCGGCGATAATCTTGTCGACCCTGCTTTGGCAATTGGCAGCCTGGGTCTGCACGGCAGCGGTGGGGGCGGCTTTTTCAGTGGCTTCACCCTCGGCAGCGACAATCACATGCTGGTCTTTCCAGCTGGCACTGGAGATGCCGGGGATTGTCATGACCACACCCATAGCTTCCTGTTTCGCCTCGTCCCCCACTTCGCCATCCAGTACAGCCGCGCGGGACAAGGGGTCGTGGCCGAGGCTGACATGCGCGCCATCCAGTCCGCGCGCCGCGAGTTCTGTTTGCGCCTGCTGTTCCAGACCGTTGATGAAATTCTCACCCGCTATTGCATGACCGACCAGACCCAAAACCACGGTCGCCGCTGCACCTGTCAATATCTTGCCCCGGATTTCCATAGATAATCTCAGTCCCTTTTCCGCCCCAAGTGTCACTTTCCTAAAATCATTGGACAAAATGGCGGATATTGTAGCGTGAGTCCAGTTGGCTTGCCCCGCCAACCGGCGGGCATTCCAGTGAAACTGTGCCCATTTGAGACAAAAGCTTATCAAATAGGGTTAATTTCCTTAAATATATTTGTCCGTCTGCCGGTGTGCGCCGCCTTCAACTGCTGCTATTGCTATCCGCCAGATCGTTGAGCTTGCGGAATTCCTGACGCCAGTAATCTCCACCCTTGCCGCTGAGCAATCCGATATTCCGGAAATCATAGCTTCCGAGATATTTGTCACCGCGCAGCTTCTGGCCGAAGGCGGCGACAGCGACCGCGAAGGCCATATCACCACGGGGCTCGCTAGCAGACCGCATATCTCCCGCCGCGATCGGCCGCGAGATCAGCCGGGACCTGTCCTCGTCGGGCAATTTATAGCGGAGTTTTACGTGCGCCATTTCGCCGCCAAGGTCGGACCGGCCGTCGGTCACGCGGTTGGCAGGATAACGCCGTTCAGGAAGCCATCCGGATGCGTCGGCCGGCATTATTTCATAAAGTGCCGTGACCTGATGACCGGCGCCGATATCACCAGCATCAATCTTGTCATTGGCAAAATCCTCTTCCGCGAGCAGCCGGTTTTCATAGCCGATCAGGCGATATTCTTTCACATGGGCCGGATTGAACTCAATCTGGATTTTCACATCCTTGGCGATGGTGAAGAGGGTTGAGCTGAGTTCGGAGCCCAGCACCTTGCGGGCCTCCATCGCGCTGTCGATATAGGCATAATTGCCATTGCCGACATTGGCTATGCCCTCCATCAGCTCGTCGCGGATATTGCCGCTACCGTAGCCTAGCATCGTCAAAGTCACACCGCTTTCGCGCTGTTTGGCGACATATTTTTTCAGCTCGTCCGTATCCGACGTGCCGACGTTGAAATCGCCGTCGGTGGCCATGATGATCCGGTTGATGCCACTATCGATGAAATTGTCCCGCGCTGTCGAATAAGCCAGTTTGAGCGCATCGCCGCCCGCGGTCGATCCGCGAGCCGAAAGGCAATCGACCGCTTCCTTGACATGGTCCTTGTTCGAAGTGGGGGCGAGCAGCAGACCGACCGTGCCGGAATAGACCACGATCGAAACCCGGTCATCGCTGCGCAATTCTCCGGCCAGCGCCGTCAGCGTCGACTTGACCAGCGGCAGCTTGTCGCGGCTGTTCATCGAACCGGATACATCGACCAGAAAGACCAGATTGGCGCGCGGCCGTTCATCGCTGGCAACATCATAGCCGCGCAGGCCAATTCTCAGCAAGCGGCTGGCATCGTTCCAGGGAGTAGTCGAGATATCGGTCGACACGCTGAACGGTGTATCCCGGTTTTGCGGTCTGGGATAATCATAGCGGAAATAGTTGATCATTTCCTCGGTCCGCACCGCTGCTTCGGGCGGCATCTGTCCGTCGTTGAGAAAGCGCCGGACATTGGAATAGCTGCCGGTATCGACGTCGACGGCAAAGGTCGACACCGGTGCATCGGCGACCCGCTTGATGCTGGCAACATCCTTGCCGTCATAGCGTTCCCGATCCTGCGGTTGCTGATAGGGGCGCGGGAGCGGGTGGGGTGCGATGCTCCGTTCGGCCGCCGCCATGCCGCTGGCTGCGGATTTGCTGGCCGTCACGACCACTTGCGACGGGGGAGGCGGCGGCGGTGCTGGCACCATCGATGGCGAGGCAAGCGCAACACCGGAGCGGCGGCCGGTAATATGATCAGCGCGGGGGCGCGAGAAAATCGAACAGTTTACCGGATCGGGCGCGGCCGGTCGCGCAATCGATCGCGCGTCGAGCGATGGCGCGGCGGACGTCAGCGCAAGGCCGGTAACCGCGAGCATCGACATGGTTTTTGCTGGTATATTGAAATGGCGCATAGCTTCCCTCCATCGCTCCGACCCGTTCGCAAAGCTGGCACACCGCGTCTGACTGGAAAATGAACATTTGATATACTGTCACAGCGATCATGATGTTGGGAAAACAATATGTGCGGCTGGAAATTATCGGAATAGTTTACATTTTCGGGTCAGCAGATAAGTTGTGATTTTCTGCGGGGGACTGATTGTGACTGCAAATGGATTTGCGAGATTGGCGCGAAAATGGACGGGCCGGATGGCGCTTGCACTGGTAGCGGGGGCTTTGTCTGTCCCACCGGCGCTGGCGCAGGACGATGTGATGCTGACGGCGCACGAGCAGATGGCGCGCGACATTTATCGCGATATTATCGCTTTTCGCACGGCGCGTGGTCAGCAACAGGTGCCGGCGATGGTGTCCTATCTCGTCGACCGCTTCAAAAAGGCCGGTTTCGACGACGGCGATATACGCGTCACCGATTATGACAGTGACGGCGAAAAGACCCAGGGGCTGATGGTTACCTATCGCGCAAGGCCGGGTAGCACCGCCAAGCCGATTGTCCTGCTCGGGCACATGGATGTTGTCGATGCACTCGCCAAGGATTGGGTGCGTCCGCCGTTCACGCTGACCGAAGAGAAGGGCTATTTTTTCGGTCGTGCCACGATGGACAATAAATATGGCATCACCAATCTGACATCGACTTTCCTGCGGCTCAAGGCAGAGGGTTGGCAGCCGTCGCGCGATCTGGTGCTGGTTTTTTCGGGGGACGAGGAATCGGGCATGGTCTCGACCGAGGACCAGGCGGAATATGTCGCCAAGAATATCGATCCGGCCTTCATCCTGAACAGCGATGCCGGGGGGATCGCGCTGGCCGAGAACGGCACACCGGTCGCCTTTCGCGTCCAGTCGGCAGAAAAGACCTTCGCTACCTTTCATCTGACTGCGACCAATCCGGGGGGGCATTCGTCCCGTCCCCGTGCGGACAATGCGATATATGAACTGGCAGAAGCCCTGACGAAGATTGCAGCCTATAAATTTCCGGTGCGGGCAACCGATTTGACCAGGCAATATTTCGCCACTGCCGGCAAACTCACGCCCGGCGAGACCGGGCGGGCGATGCTGCGTTTCGCGGCGGACCCGACGGATGCTGCGGCGATCGCGACCTTGCAAGCCAATCCGGAGACGGTCGGTACGCTGGGAACAACCTGCGTCGCCACCATGTTGGAAGCGGGCCATGCCGAAAATGCCCTGCCACAGTCGGCTACGGCCACGGTGAATTGCCGGATATTCCCAGGTGTCAGCGCTGCAGCAACCGAGGCCAGGCTGAAAAAGATCATCGGCAATGACAATATTATGTTCACGCTGATGACCGATGTCACCGAAAGCCCGGAATCAAAGCTGCGTGATGAGGTGAAGGCAGCCCTTCGCTACAGTGTCGACAAGCGATATCCGGGACTGACCATATTGCCCTATATGGAATCGGGTGGGACCGATGGCATGCATTACCGCAATCTTGGTTATGACACGGTGGCGGTTTCGGGTGCCGCCATGAAGGCATCCGACATATATGCCCATGGTCTGAACGAGCGGCTGCCGGTCGCGTCTTTCTACGACGGTCTCGATCACTGGTACTGGATATTGAAAAAGCTGGCCGAATAGGCGCGTCAGGCCTTGTCCGGGCAGATCATTTTCAAGCCCCGCGCCGGATCACGAACCGCCAGCTATAGCCGCGATATTGCGGGATGAATTCGCTTTTCGTGCCGTGTTCGTGATCGATTTCGTCGAGAAAACGGCGCAGATGGCGCCGGGGATCGACGTGAAACAGCGCCAGCCATTGCTGCAGGAGCGCGCGAAAAGGCGGCGGCAAGCCCTCGCTCTGACCGAAATCGACAATGTGCAGTTCGCCATTGGGTTCGAGCAAGGTCAGCGCTTGCCGGATCGCGCCCTGCCAGTCGGGGATCATCGACAGGCAGAAGGACAGGAATATCCGGTCAAAGCTGCGCACATCGGACGGCATAGCCAGCGCCGGATTTTCGGCGTCTCCCTGAAACAGGATTATCCGCCCGGCCATTCCGCTCTGCCTCAGATTCCTGCGCGCCACCTTCAGCATTTCCGAACTGATATCAAAGCCGAAAAACTGCGCGTCCGGCCAGACTTTCGCCGCCCGAACCAGATTGCGCGCGGTGCCGCAGCCGACCTCCAGCACCCGGCCCCCGGGGGGCGGATCAAGCTCCTCGATTAACTGGTCCCGGCCGAGCAGATAATATTTGCGGGTCAGATCGTAGATACCGCTTTGGCTGCGATAGACGCGATCCATCAGCTTCGCGTGGCGATCGCTGGCCCGCTTGCGCAAAATATCGTCCATCAGGCTCATTTCAGCCGGTACAGATGCATCGCACCATAAATGGCCGAGCGGTCCTTGCGGGTCAGCGCCTGCGACAGCTGTGCGTCATAATACCAGCCGGAAAGCAGTTCGTCGGCAACCCGACCGGGCAGCAACGTCTCTTCCGCCGCGGTGCGGAACAGCACCCGGGCGCCGGGCTTTGCGGTTCGGTCGATTTCGCTCCACAGCCGGTTGAGCTGCTGGTCGGTCATCCAGTCCTGCGCATCGAGCAATATATAGCGATCCAGCGAACCGGCGTCCTGGCTGGCCAGAAATTCGATAAAATTTTGATGCCTGATCTCCAGCTGCCGGCTGCGTTCGCCAAGCCAGTCAAAACTCGCTTCTTCCAGATAGGGCGGTACCGATCCGGGAGCGGCGCTCTGATAGGCACGGCCAAAGGCCTGCTGCGCGAAATAATTGTCGGCCAGCGCAAAATCGCAGGCCAGTTTGCGGGTCCGCTCGCACAGCACATCGGCCATGTGCCGGTCACCGGCCAGCGCCCGGTATTGCGCAGGTGGAATGCCGAGCCCGAACAGCGCCATCGGGTTGGAGCAAAGGAAGCGCATCAGCTTCTTGTGAAACAAGGGGCCGATGTGCTGTTCGAACAATTCGATCTGCTCCTCGCGCGTCCGTGCCGCCATCATCAGCGACGGTTTCGCACCGCCAATCCGGCCCAGTATATGCACCAGCCCGATAAAATTGCCGAGCAGGCCCTTCCGATAGAAGCCTTTGGCAAAGCCGTTGATCCGCCGCCGCCCGAAATGGTCGCGGCCCTCCCAATATTTGCGGCTGGCTTCGTCGAGATGGGGGCGCAGCCGGTCGCGATAGACAGCAAGATTCTGCTTGTTATCGGCCTGACCGAAAAAGCGGAAGAAATCCTCGTGGCTGTCCAGCCGCTGCGCCGCCACCGATTTCAGCCGGTTGAGCGCAATATGGGCGGCGTTGAGATCGACGGCGGTGATCTTCGCGGGATTGGCGCGCAGATAGGACAAGGCGTTGCAGCCGCCGCTGGCAATGGTGACGATATGGTGATCCGGCCGGATGTCCAGCGCCTCCATGTCGGCAACCGGATCTTCCCAGATCTGCGGATAGACCAGCCCGCGAAAGGCGAGCGAAAAGGCGCGTTCGAGCAGCCCCGCCTTGCTCGCCCGGTTCTGCAATATCGCATCGTTCAATATGGTCGACTGTTTGACGGAACCCGCTTGTACGCTCATGGCGCTTCTCCGATGGTCTGTATCATGGGTGAGAATTAGGCTGGCGGGGTGACGCGGGCGTGACCGGCATGTGACAGGTTTGCGACGGCGGAGGGGATGTGGTGACGCCCAACTTTCGGTGGAAATACTAATCCATGTTATTGAACAAAACAGGAACATGGATTAGGGCGGGCCATGTCAAAAATTTCCCGATCCGATAAACTGGCGATTCTTGCGGATGCTGCAAAATATGATGCATCCTGCGCCTCGAGCGGCTCGGTCAAGCGCAATTCGGCGAAATCTGGCGGCATCGGCTCGACCGGCGGCATGGGCATTTGCCACAGCTATGCGCCGGACGGGCGCTGTATCTCGCTGCTGAAAATCCTGATGACCAACTATTGCATGTTCGACTGCCTCTATTGCATCAACCGCTCGTCGAGCAACGTGCGCCGCGCGGCCTTCACGGTGCAGGAAATCGTCGACCTGACGCTGGATTTCTACAAGCGCAATTATATCGAGGGCCTGTTCCTCTCTTCCGGGATCATCCGCAGTCCGGACTATACGATGGAGCAACTGGTTGAAGTCGCGCGGCGTCTGCGGATCGTGCATAAATTCGGCGGCTATATCCATTTGAAAACCATTCCGGAGGCTGATCCCGAACTTCTGAAACAGGCGGGGCAATATGCCGACCGGCTTTCGATCAATATCGAACTGCCCGACGATGAATCGATCGCCCGGCTGGCGCCGGAAAAGGACGGCAAGCTGATCCGCCGGTCGATGGACAATCTCGGCAAAAAGGTGCGCGAGGCGAAAGCTGAGCGAAAGACTTCCCGCAAGGCGCCGCTATTCGCACCCGGCGGGCATAGTACCCAGATGATTATCGGTGCCGATGCGTCCGACGATGCCAAGATTCTGACGACCAGCAATGGGCTTTACGGCGAATACGGTCTGAAGCGGGTCTATTATTCCGCCTTCAGCCCGATCCCCGACGCCAGCAGCAATCTGCCGGCTCAGGCGCCGCCCTTGCTCCGCGAGCACCGCCTGTATCAGGCAGACTGGCTGTTGCGCTTCTATGGCTTCTCGGTACCGGAAATCATGCAGGGCGGCAGAGCAGGGCAGCTCGACCTGAGCATCGATCCGAAGCTCGCCTGGGCGCTGCAGAACCGCGCCCGCTTTCCGGTCAATATCAATCTGGCCGACAAGGAAGTTCTGCTGCGCATCCCAGGCCTCGGCGGCAAGGGCGTCGGCCAGATTTTGCAGGCCCGGCGGTTCACCGCCTTGCGTCTCGCCGATCTCGAACGCATCTGCCAGTCGGTGAAGAAGATATTGCCGTTCATCACCACGGTCGACTGGCATCCGGGCAAGCAACTGGATTCCCTGAACCTCTACGACCGGTTGAAACCGCCACCCGAACAGCTCAGCCTGTTTGGAGCCTGACGCTTGTGAACATAATGCCAGCCGATATTCGAAGCGTGTACCGGATCACGCTTGCCAGCGAAGTCGACCGCGATGGTTGGCGCGACCATGCGCGACGGCTGTTGCAGGCGGGTGTCGCGCCGGATCAGGTGACCTGGACAGTCGAAGGGCGGGGCAATAGCGGCGAACTGGATTTGTTGCCACCAGCCGCCTTGCCGGAGCAAAGCAGCGACCGGATCGCGTGCCCCGTCCGCATATCGAAGACTTTGCTCTCGCTGATCAACACAGCGCTGCTGCACAGCAACGAGGACCGTTTCGAACTCGCCTATCGCATCCTTTGGCGCGCGCAATCGGTTCCCGCTCTGCACCGCAATCCCGCCGACGCCGATGTGCTGAAGCTGAACCGCTACGCCAAAGCGATCCGGCGTGACATCCACAAGATGCATGCCTTCGTCCGCTTCCGCAAAATCGGCGCGTCAGAGGGCCGCGAGCAATTTGTCGCGTGGTTCGAGCCGGACCATCATATCACCGCAGCGGTCGCGCCCTTTTTCCGCAACCGCTTCACCGGCATGGACTGGCTGATCGTCACCCCCGGCACGAGCATCGCCTGGGACGGGCGCAAGCTTTCGGTCGGTCCCGGCGGCTGCAAGGAGGATGTGCCGCAGGATGATGTGATCGAGGCCGAATGGCGGACCTACTACGCCAATATCTTCAACCCCGCCCGGGTCAAGATCAGCGCGATGAAGTCCGAAATGCCGATGAAATACTGGAAAAACCTGCCGGAAGCAGAGCTGATTCCTGCGTTGCTGGAGCAGGCGGGCACGCGGGTCAAGGCGATGGTGGCGGGCGCGCCCGACGATCTGCTATTTGACCCGAGGATGGATGATCGCGCTGCAAATCTGCCAACCTCTCTGGAGCAGCTCTATGCGCTGCTGGAACAGCAACCGGACGCGCCAAGAGAAAAATTCTCCGACCGATTGATCCGCGGCATTGGCCCGGATCATGCCGAGCTGTTGATCATCGGCGAGCAGCCCGGTGATCAGGAGGACCGGGAGGGAAGGCCGTTTGTCGGTCCGGCAGGCCAGTTGCTCGACCGCGCGCTGGAGCAGGCCCGTATCGACCGGCAGCAGACCTTCCTCACCAACGCCGTAAAACGCTTCAAATTCACCCCGCGCGGCAAGCGGCGCATCCACGAAACCCCCAATGTCGGCGAAATCAACTATTATCGCTGGTGGGTCGAACAGGAGATACGGCTGGTCGATCCGAAGCTGGTCGTGGCGCTCGGGGCAACCGCCGCCCGCAGCCTGACTGGCAAGGCGGTTAAAATCGCCCGCCATCGTGGCGAAATCCTGACCGGTGCCGACGGCCGGCCCGTCCTGATCACCGTCCACCCTTCCTATCTGCTGCGCATCCCCGATGAGCAGGGGCGACAGGTCGAATATGCCAAATTCGTCCGCGATCTGCAGCTGGCGAAAGAATCTGTGAACTGAATCAGGCCGGGCCTGTCGCGATACTCGCGGTTACGCCGCCAGACCGCGCTGCAGATCGAGACCGCTGGGTTGCTGAAACGGACGCAGTCCGAATTCCGGCAGGATCGCCAGCAAATGATCGAAAATGTCCGACTGGATATCCTCATAGGCGTTCCAGTCGGTGGTGCTGGTGAAACAGTAAATCTCTATCGGAAGCCCCTGCGGTGACGGGTCGAGCTGGCGCACGAGCAATGTCATTCCGTCGGCAATTTGGCTGTTGGCGCGCAGATATTCGACGACATAGGCGCGGAACGTGCCGATATTGGTAACCCGGCGGGCGTTGACCTCGTCCCGTCCGGCTTTCTCGATCGGCGCATTCCATTTACTCAGCTCAGTCTGCTTGTGGCCAAGATAGTCGTCGAGCAGCTGGAAGCGACGAAATCCGTCCTTTTCCCCGGGCGTAAGAAAGCGGATGCCGTTCTGGTCGATGAAGATCGACCGCTTGATCCGCCGTCCGCCAGCTTCGGACATGCCGCGCCAGTTCTTGAAACTCTCCGAAATCAGACGATGGGTGGGGATGGTGGTGATCGTTTTGTCCCAGTTCTGCACCTTGACGGTATGCAGCGCGATATCGATGACATCGCCGTCGGCATTTAGCGCCGGCATCTCGATCCAGTCGCCGACGCGCAGCATATCGTTGGACGTGAGCTGCACCGATGCAACCAGCGACAGCAATGTATCCTTGAACACCAGCAATATCACCGCCGCCATCGCGCCGAGGCCGGACAGCAGCAGCAGCGGTGACTGGTCCATCAGCGCTGCGATGATCAAAATCGCCGCGCCAACGTAGAGGATGATCTTGAGCAGCTGGATATAGCCCTTGATCGGCCGGGTCGCCGAACTCGGACGATGCTCGTATATGTCGTTGGCAAGGGTAAGCGCCTTGCTCAGCGCCATTGCGATGAACAGGATGATCGAAGCGGACACCACATTGCTGACCAGGGTGATAACCGGCGCCGGCAGATGGGGAACCGCACCGATACCATTGGAGATGATCAGCGCCGGTACGATATTGGCAAGCCGGGCCGCGACCGGTAGCGGCGTGAGGTCTTCATAGGGCATCCAGCGCGTGACGATGCGCAGCACGATATGCTTGATGATGAAATTGGCAATCCACGCAATCGCGAGCAATATTCCGACGCCGACAAGCGTTTCCGCCCATGGTGCAAGATTGGGCAGAAAGGGAATGCTGTTTATGACCGAAAGGCTGTGGCTCTGGAACTGCTGCATGGTGTCATGCCCGGGGGTGGCGGGCGCTGTCTCCGTCTTCAGGGGGGTATGGAAAGCGCGAATTATGGCCGCCGGCACCGGCGGTGTCAACGGAAGCAAATGCAAGCGTTTCTCCTTTCGACCTGCCTTGCGAAATGCTATTGTCGGATATCCATAACCCCCCGATGGTCAGGAGATTCATGACTTTCTTCGACACCGAACTGACCTTGCTTGTCCTCGGCATGATATTGTTCACGACCGTGCTCGCGGGAACCCTGTCCAGCCGCTTCGGTTTTCCGGCGCTGATCGGTTTTCTCGGCCTCGGCATGCTGGCCGGTGTCGACGGTCCCGGGGGTTTCTATTTCGAGAATTTCGAGCTGACCCAGGGCATCGGCATTGCCTGCCTGCTGTTCATCCTGTTCTCCGGCGGTATGGGCACAGCCTGGCGCGACGTCCGGCGCATGGCGGCCCCGGCCTTGCTGCTGGCCACCATCGGCGTCCTGATCAGCGCGGGGATCGTGGCGCTTTCCGCCATTTTCATACTGGGCTTCGGCCCGCTGCAGGGGGCCCTGCTGGGCGCGGTGATCGCCTCGACCGACGCGGCGGCGGTCTTTGCCGTGCTGCGCAGCTCCGGCCTCGATCTGCACGGCGATGTGCCGGCGCTGATCGAGACCGAATCCGGTTCCAATGATCCGATGGCGATTTTTCTGGTCGGCGCGGCGCTGTTCCTGATCGAAAGCCCGTCCGCTTCACCGCTCCAGCTCGCGCCCGACTTCGTCATCCAGATGGTGATGGGTGCGATCGTCGGCGTCGCCATCGGCTTCGGCATGCCCGAAGTGCTGAAGCGCGGCGGATATCAGCAAGGCGGCCTCGCCTTTGTCATTTCGATCGCCGCCGCCCTGATCGCTTTCGGGCTTGCCGAAGTGCTCGCCGGCAACGGCTTTCTCGCCAGCTATCTTGCCGGCATTGTTGCCGGCAACCGGACCTATGCCGCCAAGGCGACCGTCGCCGGCTTTCAGGACGGCATGGCCTGGCTGTCGCAGGTGGTGATGTTCTTCACCCTCGGCCTATTGGTCACGCCGTCCAATCTCGCGCCGGTCATCATACCGGGGCTTTCGATAACCTTCATCCTGATGTTTGTAGCGCGGCCGCTGAGCGTCTTCCTCTGCCTCGCGCCCTTCCGCCAGTTCGACTGGCGGTCCAAGCTGTTCGTGTCTTGGGCAGGATTGCGCGGCGCGGTGCCGATTGTTCTTGCGACATTCCCTATGGTCGCCGGGGTGCCGGGGGCCTTCGCGATCTTCAACGTCGTCTTTTTCGTGGTGCTGTTGTCCAGCATCATCCAGGGGCCGACGATCAAATGGGCCGCCGACCGGCTCGGAGTCTGAAGCCGGTCATCGCTATCTTGGTAATGGTCGAACCAGTCTAGAAACCAAAGCCAAGCGAGAATCCGATTGCGGTCTCGGCCAGATGGATATTCGCCTCGCCGCCGCCAAAGGGGGCGGGGATCGATCCGGAGCCGCTCACCGTCTGGCGCGGCGCGCGCATCGCATAGCCGGTGATCTCGAATGTCTCCGAAATCTTGTACGTCGCTCCGACGGTGTAGTGATCGCGGACCACGCCCGGTGCCAATATATTGAGCAGGGTCTCCGACTGCGGGACCGGGTTGGCAGAGCGTCCGTAACCGGCGCGCAGGGTCAGCTTGTCGCTGACCCGATAGACAGCGCCGAACTTCCACACGTCGATATCGTCCCAGCCGAAGCCGGGGCCGTCGTCGGCACCGAAGGGGACGCCCTGAAGCAGCGAGGCGATTGGGTTTCCGACCGAATTGACGTCCGAATATTCGATATGCTTGAAATCCGCCCCCAGGGTCAGACGTGGCGTTGCGTCGACCGAAACGCCCACGCCCCAGGAGGCGGGCATGTCGAAACCGCCTTGTTCGGCGAACAGTCCGGCATAGCGGTCAAACTTGCTGGTCCAGACTTTTGACTGGTAAAAGGCGCCGACGCGGAAGTTGTCACCAAAGCTGCCGAGATAGCCGACGCGGAAACCCGCGCCAAAGGCCCAGTCTTCGCCGCGGTTGGTGAAAGCGCCCGGGTTCTGCGAATTGGCCGCGAACGGCTGGATGCCCTCGACCTCAAAGCTCTGCACCACGAAATGCGGCGAAAGGCCAAGGCTCTGTCCCTCGGCAATCTCCACCGCAATGGTTGGCGCAATCGAAATCTGGCGCAGGTTCACGCCCGCCGGGCCGGTGGCTCCGAAACTGGCGAAGGGATTGGTCTCGTAAGCGGTGTTCATGCCGCCATTGCCGTTGACCGCAATGCCGATCGAAACCGTGTCGGACAGCGGTCGGACATAGGCAAATTCGGGCAGGATGAAGGGATTGGCATCATTGCCAGAATAGACCCCGTCGAGCCCCGCCTGGTTGCCGATAATCTCGGAGCCACGATCGGGGATGAAAATCTCGAAGCCGACATCCAGCCGGTGCTCGATGGCGGTCGCCGAAGCCGGGTTGGTGGCAATGGCGAACGCGTCCTGCGGCATCGCAATCGCCACGCCGCCAGCGCCTTTGGACTTGGCGCCGACACCGTTGAGAAAATAGCCGTCCGTCGCCTGGGCCGTACCCGGCATGCCAAGCGCCGCGCCAGCGAGCAGGAGGCTGGCCAGCGAACGGATCGGGCGATTGGCGGCAGGGGTAAGGAAGCGGGACATGACGATACGACTTTCTGTTGGTGCGCCGGCGCAACAGGAGAGGGTGTTTGCCGGAGCGCGTCCCTAGCGATCCCCACTGGCGCCCAGCAAGGCAGGAAAGATTGCGGGCGGCGTAGCTGAGCTTGGCGTGGTGGGGGCTTGTTTCCAATGGGTCGGTGCGGGCAACCGTTTCAAAGGTCATACGCGACGGCCGGTTGGTTTCCTACAAAGGCTGCAATTCTGCGGCCAGGGGGGCAAAGGTCGCAGAAAATAAAACAATTTGTTTGTGTAAAGTTCACCGTGCGACGCAAAATTGCCGGGCTCGCACGAAGACACGAAGCCACAAAGCGCAATCTCTTGGCGCCTTTGTGCGTGCGAGCGAGTCCCATGACCATGCCCCCGGCATACGGACACGCGAAAACCGTTTCTTGGCCCGAACTTTGACACGCAAGCTCGTCGAAAAAACCTAGTTTCCCGCCTCCCGCGCAACCTCGCGCCAGCCGATGTCGCGGCGGCAGAAGCCGCTCTCGAAATCGATCTGGTCAACCGCTGCATAAGCCTTGGCCTGCGCTTCGGTGGCGCTATCGCCTAGCGCGGTGACGTTGAGCACCCGCCCGCCATTGGCGACCAGAGTGCCGTCGACCTCCGCCGTGCCGGCATGGAATATCTTGGCGTCCTCACGCTCGGCTCTGGCGAGATTCTGAATCTTGCCGCCTTTTTCCGGCGTGGCGGGATAGCCTTTCGCCGCTATCACCACGGTCAGCGCGGTTTCCGGCGCGAACACCGGCGCGCTGGTCTGGGCGAGGTCGCCCTTGGCCGTCGCCATCATCAGCTTGGCGAGATCGCTTTCCAGCCGCATCATCAGCACCTGGCATTCCGGGTCACCGAAGCGGGCATTATATTCGATCAGCTGCGGCCCCGTATCAGTCAGCATCAGCCCGGCGAACAGGACGCCGCTATAGGGCGTGCCCTCGGCGGCCAATGTGTCGACGGTCGGCTGGATGATCTGCGCCATCACCTGCTGTTGCAGGGCGGCGGTGAGGACAGGGGCAGGGCTATAGGCGCCCATGCCGCCGGTGTTCGGGCCCGTATCGCCTTCGCCGACGCGCTTGTGGTCCTGCGCGCTGCCGAAGGGAACGACATTCTCGCCATCGGTGATCGCGAAGAAGCTGGTTTCCTCGCCGGTCAGAAATTCCTCGATCACCACTTCGGCGCCGGCGTCGCCAAAGCTGCCGTCGAACATGTCGGTGATCGCGGCTTCGGCCTGCTCGCGGGTCTCGGCGATGATCACGCCCTTGCCGGCGGCCAGGCCATCGGCCTTGATCACGACGGGGATGGAGAAGCCATCGAGTGCCTTGAGCGCATCAGCCGCGCTGGTGGCGCGGACATAGCCGGCGGTGGGAATATTGGCGCGGGCGCACAGGTCCTTGGTAAAGCCTTTCGAGCCTTCCAGCTGGGCCGCTGCCTTGTCCGGACCGAAGACGAAAATATCGGCTGTGCGCAGGCTTTCGGCGAGGCCGTCAACCAGCGGCGCTTCCGGGCCGACAACGACCAGATCGATGTCATGCTCGCCGCAGAACAGGATGACTTCGCCATGGTCGCTGATGTCGAGCGTGACCAGATCGGCGTGCTGCGCGATGCCGGGATTCCCTGGTGTCGCGTAAAATTTCCCGAGCATGGGGGATTGCGCCAGCTTCCAGGCCAAGGCATGTTCGCGGCCACCCGAACCGATCAACAGGATATTCATGGACGATTCCCTCTCATTAGACGCGAAGCTCCTAGCCGAGAGCGGGCAGGGTGACAACGCCCCGCCTTTGTCGGTTTCGGAAATTTCCGGAGCGCTCAAGCGAGTGGTCGAGGATCGCTTTGGCTATGTCCGGATCCGCGGCGAAATCTCGGGCTTCAAACGCGCCGCGTCCGGCCATGTCTATCTCGCGCTGAAGGACGACAAGGCGGTGATCGACGGGGTGATGTGGAAGGGCAATGCCGGACGGCTGCCGTTCCGGCCGGAGGATGGCATCGAGGTCGTTGTCTCTGGCAAGCTGACCACCTATCCGGGCCGCTCCAAATATCAGGTCGTGATCGACAAGATGGAGCTGGCGGGCGAGGGCGCACTGATGGCCCTGTTCGAAAAGCTCAAGGCCAAGCTGCTCGCCGAGGGCCTGTTCGACCAGGACCGCAAGAAAGCGATACCGTTCCTGCCGAAGACCATCGGCGTGGTCACATCGCCGACCGGTTCTGTGATCCGTGACATCTTGCACCGGCTCGCCGACCGCTGCCCCAGCCATGTCATCGTCTGGCCGGTGCTGGTCCAGGGCGAGGGCGCGGCGAAACAGATATCTCACGCCATTCGCGGCTTTTCGGATATGGCGCCGGATGGTCCGGTCGCCCGGCCCGATCTGGTGATCGTCGCGCGCGGCGGCGGCTCGATCGAGGACCTGTGGAGCTTCAACGAGGAAATCGTGGTCCGGGCCGTCGCGGATTGTACGATCCCGATCATCTCCGCCGTGGGTCACGAGACCGACACGACGCTCTGCGATTTTGCCGCCGACCTGCGCGCGCCAACGCCGACGGCAGCGGCAGAAATGGCGGTGCCGGTTCGCGCGGAATGGCTGGCCACGCTTGCCGAGGGCAAGGCGCGGATGGCACGCAGCGTGCAGCGCGGCCTGAGCACTGCGCAAGAACGGCTGGAGGCGCAACGCCGCCTGATGCCGGCGCTGACCGATCTGATCCGTCCGCACCAGCAGCGGGTGGACGAAACGTCCGAGCGGATGAAATATAGCATGAGCCAGAATATCGCTCATGCCCGCAGCCGCTTTGCCAGCAGTGCCGGGGCCTTGCGACCGTCTATATTGAAGCAGCGGCTGGCCCGTTCGCAGGAGCAGTATAAGCGGCTCGATCTGCCGGTCAGCCTCGTGCAACGCCCGCTCGATGACGCGAAGCAACGGCTGGACGCGCTCTGGCGGCTGGCCCAGCAGGTCTCGCCCGACGGTCCGCTAAAGCGGGGCTATGCCCGAGTGTCCGGCCCGGACGGCAGTCTGATCGCCAATCGCGCCGCCGCGATCAAGGCGGGCAACCTTGATCTGCATTTCCAGGATGGAGTCGTTGGCGCGATCGTCACCGACAAGGCGCCGGCAAAACCAAAGCCTGCCTCCTCTTCGCCGAGCCGAGTCAAAAAACCGGCGGATGACAGGCAGCAGGATTTATTCTAGGGGAATTTACGTTAGGATCGGCCCGTTGTGGCTATCAACACTGTAAATCGCAGGTAAAGGATAAAGGGAGTATAAGCGTCCTATGTTAATGTCCAATCGCAACAAGGTAGCCAAGCTGCATTACATGCCGAACGGCTTCCGGCCGCTGTCGTCAGGCGACCATGTCCTGTGCGCGGTGACCGGCGAAGCGATTCCGCTCGAGGAACTGCGCTACTGGAGTGTGGAAAAGCAGGAGCCTTATGCGACTGCCCAGATTTCGGCGCATGCCCATTTGCCGGAAAGTGAAAAGTGAGCGGACGGTTTAAAGCTACCCTGTGCCTTTTTACAGCCGCGGCGGTAGCTGTACCCGCGGCCATGGTTTATGCCGGGACCGCCGAAAGCGCGGAATCGACCGCCGGCGAACAGTCGGCTTTTCGCGATGCGATACAGTTCGGGTTCAGCGGCGAAGCGATTCAGGGCGGCGTCATGATCGGCGATGCACCCGCCGGGACCCGGAGCCTGTCGTTTGACGGCGAACCCGTTTCGTTTGACGAGGATGGCAAGTTCATCATCGCCTTCAACCGCGATGCCGGGCAGGCGGCCAACGTCATTGCGACTCTCGACAATGGCCAGACGGTCCGCAAATTCATCAACATTGCTCCGCGCAAATGGAAGATCGAGCATGTCAGCATCAACCGCCGCGCCACCACCCGGAGCGCCGCCTTCATGGCGCGTCGCGGACCTGAACTGGCGCAGATCAATGCGGCTCGTTCAGTCAAGAGCGACAGCAAGGGCTGGCGCCAGACCTTCATCTGGCCGGCAAAGGGCCGCATCTCTGGCCAGTTCGGATCGCAGCGCATCTATAACGGCGATCCAGGCAGCTATCATAGCGGCATCGATATAGCCGCCCCGACCGGCACCTATTATGTCGCGCCCGCCGATGGTGTGGTGACGCTAGCGGCATCCAGCCCCTTCACGTTGGAAGGCAATCTGCTGATGATCGATCATGGCATGGGGCTCAACAGCGCCTTTCTGCACAGTTCTGAGATACTTGTGGAAGAAGGGCAGGAAGTGAAGCGCGGCGAACCGATCGGTCGGATCGGCTCCACTGGCAGCGCCACCGGCCCGCATCTGCACTGGTCGATGAAATGGAACAAGGCCCGGATCGACCCGATCCTGCTGACCGGACCGATGGACTGATTGTTGTCGGCTTATTGATGAAGCCGGCCACAGATCATTCTACCCGCTTGACCCTGATCGAGCGCTGTCCGTTGATACTCGCGAGATAGCTGCCGATTGCACCGGTCTTGATCAATATCGAATCGCCGCTGCGGGGTTCGGAATTCAGCCGGATCGTATCGGTCTGTTGCCAGCGTCCGCCTTCCTCCAATGTCAGCATCCATTTGCCGTAGCCGAATTGCCGAGCGGACGTGATGGTCGTTTCGAGCTGTTCGATGCGCTCTTCCTTGTCCTTCTCATCCGATCCTCCGCCAAACAGCCGGATTTTGGGCAGTGAGAATCCGAAAAGGCCGCGGCGTACTTCCTTGATCTGCTCTCGATCGGCGACAACCACTTGCCGGCTTTCCTGTGCTGCTGCGAGTGTCGATACCTTCGCGTCATAGCATGCCAGGCGGGCCGTTGTATCGGTAACCTTCTGACAATCAATAACGTCCTGAAAAATTGCCGGCGGCGGAGTGTTCCCATCATCATCCTTCGCCATTGCCGATGCCGGCAGAGCCGTGAGCAGGACCGCATTAAAGGCCAATGCCGCTTTGACAGTGAAATCGTTCATGATGATCTTCGTCCTCTTCTGTTGAGCTGCAATATCAGCGATCTACGTCTTATATCGGTCATAAACTAAACTTCGGGCCGAAAATCCACAACCGAAATAATCGCTTGAAAGCGGGAATCCTGACGCGATTCAAACTGTGGCAAAATAGTTACATTGTCTACAAAATCCGCTCGGGGAGCTGAACAGAAGCTTTACAGCACCAGCATCGATGTTGCATCGCAACGCCAATTCGGCGGAATAATCATTGCGTTTGGGGCGCATAGATTGCCGCCGGTCAACAACCGGGGCAGGCCATGGTGGCTTGCTTCTCCAGAATAAGGGACTGGAATATAATGACAAAATTTACAAAGCTAAAGGCGACCGTAGCACCGATGGTGCTGGGAATCGCTATGGTATCTGTACCTGCCTTTGCGCAGGAAGAAGGTGCTGCTGATGAACAACCAGGCGAATTGATTGTTGTTACCGGTTCGCGCATCGCGTCGGCAACGGTCGAGTCTGCTGCTCCGCTGCAGGTCGTATCGGCTGAATCAATCGACGATGCTGGTGTTACCAACGTTCAGGAACTTCTCCTTGAAAATCCCGTTTTCGGTACACCTGGCCTCAGCCGTACCAACTCCGCATTCCTGACCTCAGGTACCGGTGTTGCAACGGTCGATCTTCGTGACCTCGGTTCCGACCGTACGCTGGTTCTGATCAACGGCCGTCGTGTTGTTGCATCGGTTGCTGGTTCGGCAACCGTCGATCTTAACGTCATCCCGACTCAGTTTGTTGAGCGTGTTGACATCCTGACCGGTGGCGCTTCCTCGCTTTATGGTTCGGACGCTGTCGCAGGTGTTGTCAACTTCGTGTACAAGTCGAACTTCGAAGGCATTGAAGCCAACGCTCAGTACGGCATCACCGAGCGGGGCGATGACGCACGTTACCAGATGAACGTAACCGCCGGCACGAACTTCGCCGATGGCGACGGCAACCTCATGGTCCATTTCGGCTATTCGAACGAAGAAGGCCTGTTGTCCAAGCAGCGTTCGAACACCCAGATCGATGCTCTCGATTCGATCTACTTCGGTGGTGATTATGGCACCGATACCGAGCCGTTCTTCTCCAGCTTCCCGCCACAGGGTCGCTTCATTACTCCGAGCGCAACCTTCACCTACGCTCCAAACGGCCAGTTGCAGGATTGCTTCACCACCAATGGTGACACCTGTACCGCAACTGTCGGACCAGGCCTTGGCCCCAACGGGTTCAACCGCCAGCAGTTCCGTACGCTCGCCGTTCCTGTCCAGCGTTATCTCTTCGCTGCAGCCGGTGAATATGCGCTTAGCGATGATATCAACTTCTTCTTCGAAGGCACGTTCAACAAGACGTCTTCGTCGCGCATCATTGAACCGTTCCCGCTGGAATCCGGTGGTTCCAACGGCATTTTCCCAACCGATGGCGGATATAATGTCGAAAACTATCTGCCAGGCACCACGACCATCGTAGCCAACCCGTTCGTTCCAACCGAAATTCTGAATGCGGCGACGGATAGCAATGGCGACGGTCTGCGCGACATCGGCTTTGTTCGTCGTCTTGCAGAATTCGGTCCACGCTCGGGTCGCACAGAACGCGATTTCTATCGCTTCGTAGTCGGCTTCGACGGCGGCCTGTTTGATGACCGTTTTCGCTGGGACGTAAGCTACAACTACGGCCAGGTTAACGAAAACCAGACCTCTTCGGGTCAGGTCAATGTAGTTAACTTCCGTGACGCGCTTGCCGTCATGACGGATGTCAACGATCTGAATGGCAACGGTTTGACGACCGATGCGATTTGTATCGATGCGGAAGCTCGTGCAAACGGTTGTGTCGCTGCCAACATCTTTGGTGCGGGCTCCATTTCGCAGGGCGCGGTTGATTACATCCAGGCACAGGGCACGTATCAGACTGGCCTGAAACAGCAGGTTCTTCAGGGTAACCTTTCCGGTACGCTGCTTGACCTGCCAGCTGGTCCTCTTGGAATTGCTGTCGGCGTTGAATATCGGAAGGAATCTTCTTTCTCGGATAACGATGCTCTGACAAACCAGGGCCTGAATGCCGGTAACGTTTTGCCGGATACCAGCGGCTCGTTCGACGTCAAAGAAGCATTTGCTGAAATCAAGGTTCCGATCTTGGCTGATACACCAGGCTTCCAGCTTCTCGAAGTTGGCGGTGCTATCCGTGTCTCCGACTACTCGACGGTTGGTTCTGTTGTGAGCTACAACGGTACGGCTACATGGCAGCCAATTGATGATCTCCGGATCCGTGGTACCTATGCTCGTGCTGTTCGCGCTCCGAACATTGGCGAATTGTTTGCGGGTCTTTCGCAGACGTTCCCATCGGGCCTGATCGATCCTTGCGAAGGCATTGGTGCAACTGGCGGCGGTGCAACCGGCGACAATTGCCGGGCTGATGCTGGCGTTGCAGCCAACATTGCCGCAAATGGTGTGTTCACACTCAACCAGGCCGATATTCAGGGTATCTCGGGCTTCAACGGCGGCAACCCCGACCTGTTCGAAGAAACTGCAGACTCCTGGACTGTTGGTGCGGTCATTGCACCTCGTTCGATCCCTGCACTGGGCAACCTGACGATCACTGCCGACTACTACAACATCGAAATCACCGACGTGATTTCGGGCTTCCCACGGCAGTTCTCGCTTCAGCAGTGCTATGATGAAGGTAACCAGACATTCTGTGATCTGATCGTTCGTCGTCAGGCAGGCACGGCCGTTAACAGCGTGGGTTCGATCGATCTGATCAACGCCCTGCAGGTTAACGCTGCTGTTCTGAAAACCTCGGGTGTCGACGTTACCGCGTCCTGGAGCACGCCGCTTGGTTTGACAGCAGGCGATCGTCTCTCGCTTCGCGGTGCCTATACGCACGTGATCAAGAACGATTTCTTCTCGTTGCCAACTGCAGATGCCGATCCATCGGCTGGTGAAATCGGTACGGCCAAAGATCGCTTCACCGCGAACGCGACCTACTCGACCGATGACTTCAAAGTCGGATTTACCGGTACTTTCATCGGCAAGTCTTACGAAGATGACCAGTTCGACGGACCCAAGGCTTACTCGGTACCAGCATACTTCCTGCTGGACATGAACACCTCGTTCTATGTCACCGAGAAGTTCGAGTTCTACTTCGGTGTAGATAACCTGCTCGACAAATCTGCGCCTAACATCTTGACCGGTACGCCGTTCAACGTGACCGGTTCTGATACCGCTGCTGACGTTTATGACGTCTTCGGTCGGCGCTATTACACCGGTGTTCGTCTGCGCTTCTAATCGCATACGATCCAATCGGATAAAAAGAAGGCGGGCTTTCGAGCCCGCCTTTTTTATTGTCTTGGCAAGATTTCCCGTTCCTTGGCCCCGGTCAGGGATCCATCGCCCAGCCCGTGATCGCATAGCGGCCGACCGGAGCAAAAGGAGCGACATAGGAAACCGAGTGGCGCTGCGGCACCAGAAACAGATTCAGACTGTTGAATATTGGCCTGAACCCGGCGTCGACATTGCCGTTTCCGTCAAAAAAATTCAAATAACCGCCCCATTCCGACTTCCAGTCTGGGATAGTCAGGTTGAGGACATAGGCGACGCGCCGAGGATCTCTGCTGTGCAGGTCGTCATGTTCGGTCAGAAAATGACCCGGTCCGAAACAGGTGGCCTGGGCTTCCGCCTTGATCACGGATTGCACGCCGCTGACTTGCCGGATGAGATTGAGAAACGGCTGATCATTGAGATGCTCCAGCAACCGGTTCAGCGGATGGGCCGGATCCCATTGCTCGAGATAGGCGGTAAGCATGGCGTATTGCTTGTAAACGAAGCCATATTCGCCCCGACCGACGGCTTCGCCTGCCTTGTGGCTTATCGACTGTCTTTCAATGTCTGAGAGCGCTTGTGTTTCGGCGAACCGCAAGGCGCGTGGCCCTTCCGCCCCGATTTGCCAAGCCAGCCCCCAGTTTGTCCGGCTCTCAAGGACCGAACGGAAAAACTCGGCGGTTCTGATGTCCAGCGCATCGCGGATCTGGATGCGGCCCTGTGTTTTGAACTGGTCAGCCAATGCCGACAGATCCAGAGCCGGGTTCAGCTGAAACGGTACATTCTGGTCAGGGTTCATAATCTGTTTCGGCCTTTATTCCTGTGAAGAAAGCAACGGTGCGGGCAGATCGAGCGAGAGATTCTGGCTGTCAGCAACGGCGGCAGCCCATTGCACGACCATATCGATTTCTTCTCCGTTCGAATCCTGAACGTTTGAATGCTGGTCCAGACGTGCCGTGGTATCGAATTTTGAGAAATCTTTGGAATGTTGAGTAAAAGCCGGCCCAGCTACAATCCTGTCTATCTGCTTCTCGCCAAGATTGAGCGTAAAAAAGGAGGAGATACGTGCGATAGTGGCCTGCTTGTTGCGCAAAAATACCTCGCTATCGAGGCTTTTGATGCGGTCTCCCCCAAATTGATCGATCATTTTGGCAAATCGTGCATGTTCGGAGAGCCATGCCACGGCGGCGACCTGGATATCGGTCAGACGGAGCAAGTCGGCCGAGGTAAAGCCGCCAATAAGGTCACCGTCATCCATGATACCGATCATATTTTCCCGCGCCCAGATTCTCCCCCACATATTTTTCGCCGCCAGCGACCGCAAAAAGGACTTCAGCGGAGCATGTAGAAACAGCGCTTTCGAATCCGGACGCAATTTCAGGATCGACGGTGCCAGGCAATTGACGACATTGGATGGTTTGATGATGATTTTCTCGCCGCTGGAGAATGGGCGTGCCAGAAGATCAACTGATTGCTGCAGAATCTGATTGAGTCTGGCCGGTGCCGCGCCGCGCCGTTTCATGCCCACCAGATCGTTGAGGACAATCGGTTCCTTCAGTCCCATGGAAACACCATCGATATCGAGGGCGCGTGCCATCATCGTCGAGCAGGCAAAAGCGGAATGAAAGACGAAGTCTACGGGCGCCAGAGTTTCCGGTTTTAGATTAATGTCTTTGGCTTCGATCATAGTCCGGCGCGATTGCGCGGGAATATATTCGTCGGTCAGGAACGTGCAGCGCCGATGCTGCTCGCGGTCTAATGCAACGAACTGAAAAGCATCGCTGGTCTCATCGTAACGGTGGGCGAGAAACTCGGCGTTTCTGGTCATTTCTGTGTTTGAAGTCATAATGGCCCATAATGGGGGGAACAGGGGGATCGCACAATAGGCAGGAGCATCCGGAAGCGGTTCACGGTCTATCCGAGGACGTCAACAAGCACTCTCTGCCAGTTCCCGCCCATGATCTTCGATATTTCCGGCGGGCTGAAGCCTTCGGCCAGCAAGGCATCACGGATCGTCATCATGCGAGACAGATTATTCAGTTCCGGGATCACCACATGTTCCGGATCAACTTCATAGCCGGGGATACCGAGCTTTCGCATGGCTTGCCACCAGCCGAGATATTCCTTGACCCCCTGCTGATTGTCATTGTTCAACTTGCGCAGGTTTTCCTGCCCAGCCATCGGGAAATCATTGGAAATGCCGACTGCGTCAATCCCTCCGACATTGATCGCATGCCGGATATGGGCGACCAGGTGTTCGATCCTCGGCTTGCTGTCGTTCGTCAGCCAGAAGCTCATCATGAAGATACCGATGACACCGCCCTTGTCGGCAATGGCACGAATTCCTTCATCGGTGATGCAGCGGGGATGATCGACAATTGCCCGGCATGCTCCGTGGGAATAGACGACAGGCGACCGGCTTGCCTCCGTGGCCTCCAATATCGTGGGAATCGATCCGTGGGAAACGTCGGGCAGCAGACCCACCCGGTTCATTTCGGCGATGCCGGCGCGCCCCAGTTCAGTCAGACCGCTTTGTTCCCTCTCGATCGCGCCACCGGCAAATTTATTGTCATTATGATGAGTCAGCTGGAGAACCCGCAGCCCCTTGTCGTGGAAATACGCGATCCGGCTGAGGTCTTCGCCAATAGTTTCGCAGGACTGGAATTGCAGAAAGGCTGCACATCCCGGTCTGGACCCGATATCGCTTCCCCGGTCGGCAACGAAGACCTGATCACTGGCTTCTATCCGGCCGATAGCGGCGTCCAGAGCTGCGTCGTTCACGCCAAAATTACGCTGGTACCGCGGTGTCCCGTCGCTATCGCGGACTTCTTCGACTTCCGAGACATCGCAGATCATCGCAGTCAGGCCAGCCTGGCGGATTTCATCCAGATTGTCGGGAAGAAAACTCAAGCCATCAATCACCGGTGCTTGCCGAACGACACCGGTCAGGCTTCTCGCTGCGGCAGTCACATTACTGCTGCCAGCCAAAGCGCAGAGTGTGGAGGCTTGGACAAAGGACCGCCGGGACATGGATCGCAGGTTTTTCATATCCGCAATATGGATGCCCGGCGGCTAATTGTCATGCAGTTTCCATCTTCAGCGCACCGTCGCCTTCGTCGATCTTGACCGTCGATCCATCCGGAACCTGACCGCGCAGGATCATGTCGGCGAGCGGATCCTGAAGATATTTCTGGATCGCCCGTTTCAGCGGCCGTGCGCCGTAAACCGGATCATAGCCGACCCGTCCCAGCCAACGCCTTGCTGCATCGGTAAGGTCGAGTTCGATTTTCCGGTCCTTGAGCAGTTTTTGCACCCGTGAAACCTGGATATCGACGATCGGTGCCATATGTTCTTCGGACAGCCTGTGGAACAGGATGATCTCGTCCAGACGGTTGAGGAATTCCGGACGGAAATGCGCGCGGACGACCTCCATCACCTGTGGTTCGACATCCTTGACGGTCTCGCCATCCTTCATGTTCGCCATATATTGGCTGCCCAGGTTGGAAGTCAGGATGATCAGCGTGTTGGAGAAATCCACCACGCGGCCCTGACCGTCGGTCAGACGCCCGTCGTCGAGAACCTGCAGCAGCACGTTGAACACGTCGCCATGGGCCTTTTCGACCTCGTCAAACAGGATCACCTGATAGGGACGCCGGCGAACCGCTTCGGTCAGTACGCCGCCTTCATCATAGCCGACATAGCCCGGAGGGGCACCGATCAGCCGTGATACGCTGTGCTTCTCCATGAATTCGGACATGTCGATCCGGACCATCGCCTGGTCGTCGTCAAACAGGAAGCCGGCGAGCGCCTTGGTCAGTTCGGTCTTGCCGACCCCGGTCGGGCCGAGGAACAGGAAGCTGCCCAGCGGACGGTTAGGGTCCTGCAGTCCGGCACGACTGCGGCGAACAGCAGCGGAGACAGCCTCAACCGCATCCTTTTGGCCGATCACGCGCTTGCCGATGATGTCTTCCATCGCCAGCAACTTCTCGCGTTCACCCTCGAGCATTTTGTCGACCGGAATACCGGTCCATTTGGAAACGACCGCGGCAATGTCCTCGGAGGTCACTTCCTCGCGCAGCATCGCCCCTTCGGTATCTCCTGCCGCCTCCTCGAGCGCCTTTACCAGATTGGGTATCGTTCCGTAGCTCAGCTCGCCGGCCTTGGCGAGATCGCCAGCCCGTTCGGCCTGCTCCAGTTCGAGCCGGGCATGGTCAAGCTTCTCCTTGAGCTCGGCTTCGGCATTAATCTTGTCTTTCTCACCCTGCCAACGCGTGGTGAGCTCGGTGCTTTGCTGCTGAAGTTCCGCCAGTTCCTTCTCGAGCGTTTCCAGACGGCCCTTGGACGCATCGTCGCTTTCCTTGGACAGTGCCTCGCGCTCGATTTTGAGCTGGATGATCCGGCGGTCGAGCGTTTCGATCTCTTCCGGCTTGGATTCGACTTCCATGCGGATGCGCGACGCCGCCTCGTCCATCAGGTCGATCGCCTTGTCGGGCAGGAAACGGTCGGGAATATAGCGGTTGGAAAGCGCTGCTGCGCTGACGATCGCGCCGTCGGTGATCCGCACGCCATGGTGCAGCTCATATTTCTCTTTCAGCCCACGCAGGATCGAAACCGTGTCTTCCACGGTTGGTTCGCCGATGAACACCGGCTGAAAGCGACGCTGCAGCGCTGCGTCCTTTTCGACATATTTCTGATATTCGTTGAGGGTGGTTGCGCCAATACAATGCAATTCGCCGCGGGCCAGTGCCGGCTTGAGCAGGTTGGAAGCGTCCATTGACCCTTCCGACGCGCCAGCGCCCACCAGAGTGTGCATCTCGTCGATGAACAGGATGATTTCGCCTTCGGCGCCGCGCACTTCGTCGAGCACGCTTTTCAGCCGCTCTTCAAACTCGCCACGATATTTCGCGCCGGCGATCAGCGACCCCATGTCGAGCGCCATCAGACGCCGGTCCTTCAGGCTGTCCGGCACATCGCCATTGGCTATACGCAGTGCCATGCCCTCGGCGATAGCGGTCTTGCCGACGCCGGGCTCACCGATCAGGACTGGGTTGTTCTTGGTCCGGCGCGCCAATATCTGGATCGTGCGGCGGATTTCCTCGTCGCGACCGATGACCGGATCGAGCTTGCCGTCGCGCGCCGCCTGAGTCAGGTCGCGGGTGTATTTTTCCATCGCTTCATAGGCGTCCTCGGCGGAAGCCGTATCGGCCGAGCGGCCGCCGCGCAGTTCGTTGATAGCCGTGTTCAGCGCTTCGGCGGTTACACCGGACGCCTGCAGGGCCTTGCCCGCCGCCGTGTCTTTTGACAGGAGTAGCGCAAGCAGCAGCCGTTCCACCGTGACATAGCTGTCTCCCGCCTTCTCGGCGATCTGTTCTGCCTGATCGAGCACCCGGACGGCATCATTGTTGAGGCCCGGCGTCTGCTGCGCTCCGCTGCCCGAGACTGCGGGAATTTTAGCGAGGGCAGCATCAATTTCCTGATGGGCTTTCCTGGCATCGCCGCCCGCTTTGGTAATCAGCCCTGCGGCCATGCCCTGATCGTCTTCGAGCAATGCCTTCGCCAGATGCGCGGCGGTGATCTGCTGGTGGCTCATCCGGATTGCGACGGTCTGGGCAGATTGCAAAAAGCCCTTGGCGCGGTCGGTGAATTTCTCAAGGTTCATCGGTTCATCCTGTTTCGTCTCGGTGTCTTGTGACAAATATGGTGTTGCAGTCGTGCAACACAACCATATTCAAAACTTTTTCCTTGAAACTTATATGGTAAGCGCTTTCGAGTGTAAAAGAGCACATGGTTTATGGTGCTGGCGGAGAGGATAAAATACGTGAAAACACTTAAGCGTCTGGGGATCGGGCTGCTCGCGATCATTGTGCTGGTGGCTATTGGCCTTGCTGTCTGGGAACCGATGGGTGTGGAGCAACCCGCGCCGCCGCCGGAAGGCACCTATGAAGCCCGTATTGTCCGCGATGAATTTGGTGTGCCGCATATTTTCGGCAAGACCGATGCCGATGTCGCCTATGGCGTGGCCTATGCCCATAGCGAAGATGATTTCTCCACGCTGCAGGAAGTAACGGCGATGACGCGGGGCCGGATGGCGACGCTCAACGGATCCGAAAGCGCGCCGATCGACTATATCGCGGCGCTCCTCGACGTGCGCGGGACGGTGAACCGCAAATATGATCAATTGCCGACCGATGTCCGCGCGGTGCTGGACGGCTACGCATCCGGACTAAACGCTTATGCCGCGGAGCACCCCGAAGAGGTGAAGCTGGCGAAACTATTCCCCGTCAACGGACAGGATATTGCCGCCGGTTTCGTGCTGCGGTCGCCCTTTTTCTTTGGCCTCAACAATCCGATTGAAGCGCTGGTCCAGAACAAGCCGCTGCCGCGCGAAGGCGGTCCGCGCCTCTCCGACGAGCCGGTCAAGACCTCGATCCATCCGCTCAGCCCCGACAAGCTGATCGAAGAGGACTCCGCAACACCGGTCGGCCCCGACCCGGATGAAAATGGCTCCAACGCTTATGCGCTTGCGCCGGAACTCTCGCCCGAAGGGAAGACCCGCCTGATTTCCAATTCGCACCAGCCCCTGCGCGGCAATGTCGCCTGGTACGAACTGGTCGTGCACAGCGAGGAAGGCTGGGACTTTGCCGGCGCCAATTTCCCCGGTTCGCCGTTTCCGTTTCTCGGGCACAACAAATATCTCGGCTGGACCAATACCGTCAACCGGCCCGATCTGGTCGATATCTACAAGCTCACGCTGAACGACAAGAAAGATGCCTATCGCTTTGATGGTGAATGGAAAGCGCTGGAGAAAAAGCGCGTCTGGCTGAAGATCAAGTTCGGGCCGTTCGTCATTCCCTATCCGCAGGTCGCCTATCGTTCGATCCACGGGCCGGTGATCATCAACGACAACGGCGCCTATGCGCTGCGCTATGCCGGTATCGACGAGCTCGACATGCTGACTCAATATTACCGGATCAACAAGGCGCGCAATTTCGACGAATGGCAGGCGGCGATGGCGGGGCAGGGCGTCCCGGCGACCAATTTCATCTATGCCGATGCCGAGGGCAATATCGGGATGTACTATAACGCAATGTTCCCTGACCGGCCCGAAGGCTATGACTGGCGTGGGATATTGCCGGGAGACAGTTCAAAGGCCCTGTGGCAAAAAACCCTGCCCTTCACCCGCGTACCCGCTTTGGTCAATCCGGCATCGGGCTACGTCATGAACGCCAACAATACGCCCTATATCGCGGCGGGGCCAGGGGACGAGCTCAAACCCGACAATTTCTCGCCGCTGCTGGGCGTCGAGAATGACCAGACCAACCGGTCGCGCCGGTCGATTGCCTTGCTGGAGCGCGCCAATGCCGACGGCAAGATCACCGATTCTGAATTGTGGGCGATCAAATATGACACCGGCTACGAGAAAGCGGGCTATGCGAAGGACTGGCTCGACCGGATTGCCGCGCTCGATCTGAAAGACAGTGCCAAGCTGCTCGAGGCGCAGCAATTGCTGGTCCAGTGGGACTGGAATCTCGATGGCAAGGGTCCGGCAGACGCGCTCGCGCTGATGGTGCTGCGCCCCGCCAACAAGTCGCATTATAACCGCGGCAAGATGCCCGATCCGCGCGAAATATTGCAGGAAACCGTCGGCCATCTGACAACATATTTCGACAGGATCGATCCGCCGATGATGGATGTACTACGCATGCGCCAGGGCGATGTCGATCTGCCGGTTGATGGCGGCAATGACACGATCCGCGCGTCGACCCTCTGGGATGTCGAAGGGGACGGGCGCCTGTCCGTGCGCCATGGCGACAGTTTCATCATGTTCATGGAATGGACGAAGGACGGCAAGGTCCACTCCCGCTCGATCCAGCCCTTCGGCGCCGCAACCACACGTCCGGACTCGCCGCATTATACCGACCAGATGCAGATGTTTGTCGACAAGAAACTCAAGCCAGTGCGGTTTGATCCCGCAGAGCTGGAGAAGCACAAGACGAGTGACAAGGTGGTGCGGGGGACCTGACAGACCGGCACGCCTAGTCCGCAGGGCTCCGCGTCAAGCGCGGAGCACATTATTGCAGGCGCTCGCTGGAACAGATGCTGTGCCCCGCACATGATGCGGAGCCTTGGAGGCAAACACTTCCTCAGGATAACCGAGTCCTATTCCCTGCCTCGCGTGGCAGGTCTATGCGGTGCAAAGACCTCGCGGCGGAGACATTCACCCGACCCCGGCCAGTTGCATCGGCTTGCCAACAGGAGGTGAAACCTCTGTCGTTTGAACCAGAACATCCGGCGAAACAGGAGGCGAGCGTCAAGCGGGTGCGATCGACTGGCAAAGCGGCAGGATATTATCCCGTCGACGATGGTCGTGACCTTCGGGCTCACCTGATATGACAGTGTCTTAAAGCGCCGGGATATGACAGGTTCGCTCAAAATCAGATCGCGAGCACAGGAGAATCGCCACCATGCGCACTGTAAAGGCATTTGCAGCCCATCAGGCCGGAAACCAGCTGGAACCGTTCGAATATCAACTGGGGCCTTTGGGCTCCCACGATATCGATATCAGGGTCGAGCATTGTGGTCTCTGCCATACCGACCTCAGCTTGCGCAACAACGCCTGGGGCATCACCGAATTTCCCTTCGTCGGCGGGCATGAAGCCACCGGCACCGTGATCGAGACGGGCACTGAAGTGACACATGTCAAGACAGGCGACCGCGTCGGGCTGGGCGGCCATTCGCATTATTGCATGACCTGTTCACAATGCCTGAACGGCGATCACAATCTCTGCGAGACCGTGCAGTCTACGGTGTCACCCGGCCGTCACGGGGCATTTGCGGACATCGTCCGGGCGTCGGGCGTCAGCGTGATAAAATTGCCGGACGGACTGGATTCCCGGGATGCAGGGCCATTGTTCTGCGCAGGCATCACCGTTTTCAATCCCTTTGTAAAATTTGACATCAAGCCAACCGACCGCATCGCTGTGCTGGGCATTGGCGGCCTGGGGCATCTGGCATTACAATTCGGCAAGGCCTGGGGCTGCCATGTCACGGCGCTGACGTCCAGTGCCTCCAAAAATGACGAAGCTATGGCTTTCGGTGCCCATGATGTAATCAATTCTCGCGACCCCGAGGCGATAGCCGCGGCAGCAGGCAGCTTCGACGTGATTTTGAGCACGGTCGATGTGGCACTGGACTGGAATGCCATTATTGCCATGCTGAAGCCAAAAGGCCGATTGCACTTTCTCGGCGTTCAGGCTGTGCCTGCCGAGTTGCAGCTGATGCCTCTGATGTTTTCCCAATTGTCGCTTTCTTCCTCCCTCGTCGGGAGCCCTCGGACACTTGCCGACATGCTTGAGTTTTGCGCGCGCCATAACATCAAAGCTGTTACCGAGCATTTCCCCTTCGAGAAGATCAACGAGGCGCTGGCGCATCTGGAGAGTGGGAAGGCGCGCTATCGTATCGTGCTGGACAATTGACGCGAGTGCCTGCGATCGGCCGGACTGGAATCCGGTTTAAGGCACCAGCACCGTATCAACCGCCTTGGGCAGCAGGTCCGGATAATCGGTGATATAGTGCAAGCCCCGGCTTTCCTTCCTCGCCAGGGCTGACTTCACGATCAGATCCGCAACTTCGATCAGGTTGCGCAGTTCGATCAGATCCTGGGTCACGCGGAAATTGCTGTAATATTCCTCAACTTCCTCGCGCAGCAGGTTAATGCGATTCTGGGCCCGCTCGAGCCTCTTGGTGGTGCGAACAATGCCGACATAATTCCACATGAAGCGGCGGATTTCGGTCCAGGTCTGCTTGATCACCACCTCCTCGTCGCTGTCGGTGACGCGGCTTTCGTCCCATGGCCGGATCGCCGGCGGAGCAGGGAGCTCGTCCCAGTGTTCGGCAATATCCCGCGCCGCCGCGTCACCGAAGACGAAACATTCGAGCAGGCTGTTGGAGGCCAGCCGGTTGGCACCGTGCAGGCCGCTTTCGCTGGCTTCACCCGCTGCATAAAGGCCGGGCAAGTCGGTGCGGCCGGCCAGATCGATCAATATCCCACCGCAGGTATAATGTTGTGCGGGAACCACAGGGATCGGCCCGGTTGTCATATCGATGCCAAGGCCAATCAGCTTGTCATAGATATTCGGGAAATGCCCCTTCACAAATTCCGGATCGCGGTGCGAGATGTCGAGATGGACATAGTCCAGCCCGAGCCGCTTGATCTCGTGGTCGTTGGCGCGCGCGACAATATCGCGCGGGGCCAGTTCCATCCGTTCCGGATCGAAGCGCCGCATGAAGCGGTCACCGGCTTCGTCGCCGGCATCGGCTGGCAGTGTGAGATGCCCGCCTTCGCCGCGCACCGCTTCGGTGATCAGGAAATTCTTGACCTCGAGATTATAGAGGCAGGTCGGGTGAAACTGCATCATCTCCATATTGGAAACCCGTGCACCCGCGCGCCAGGCCATGGCGATGCCGTCGCCGGTCGCGCCGCGCGGGGCGGTCGAGAACAGATAGGTCCGTCCGGCTCCGCCGCTCGCCATGATCGTCGCGCGCGAAGTCAGCGTCTCGACATGGCCGGTTTCGTTGTTCAGCGCATAGACGCCCCAGACATTTTTCGCGCCGGTCGGCGCCTCCGCATGGCGATCGACGATCAGGTCGATCGCTACCATATGCGGGCGTAGCGTGATGTTCGGGTGGGCCGCAGCGGTATTCTGCAAGGCTTCCTGCACCGCCCAGCCGGTAGCGTCGTCGACATGGACGATCCGCCGGTGGCTGTGGCCGCCCTCGCGGGTCAGGTGGAGGACTTCCGCTTCCTTGTTGAACGGCACCCCCATATCCTCCAGCCGCTCGATCGCGGCCGGCGCATTTTCGACGACAAATTCAACCGTTTTGCGGCGATTGAGACCGGCACCGGCGACCATCGTGTCGTTGATATGGTTCTCGAACGTGTCACCGGCGTCGAGCACAGCGGCGATCCCGCCCTGCGCCCAGGCTGTGGAGCCGCCGGTCAGTTCACCCTTGGCCAGCACCAGCACCTTGTGGGTACGGGCGAGCGTGATTGCCGCGCTCAGTCCGGCGGCGCCGGACCCGACAATGATGACATCGTGATTCATGCCGCTTTGGCGCGGGTCAGGTTGAGAAACACATCCTCAAGATCCGCTTCCCGGGTGGTGACGTCGACGATCGCGAATCCGCGTTCCTGGATCGCTGCCATAACGCCACCGGCATTGGTCCGGTCCTTGTTATAGGTGACGGCAACCGTGCGGGGACCGATGATTTCGGCCTTTTCAAACAGGTCATTGGCAAAAGAAACCGCATCCTGTGCCTCGCTGATGTCGCGGTCCAGCGTCAGTTCGACGAGCTTTTCACGCGCCATATCGACCAGTTCGGGAGTCGGCTTGTTGGCGATCAGCTTGCCGTGATTGATAATCGCGATACGCTCGCAGAGATTTTCCGCTTCCTCGAGATAATGCGTTGTCAGCACGATGGTAACGCCGGCCTTGTTGAGTTCCACCACATATTCCCAGAGCTGCTGGCGCAGATCGATGTCGACGCCCGCGGTCGGCTCGTCGAGCACCAGTATCGGCGGCGAATGGACCATGGCCTTGGCCACCAGCAGCCGCCGCTTCATCCCGCCCGACAGCGTCCGGGCGTAGGCGTCGGCCTTGTCTTCCAGATGGACGGCGCGCAGCAATTCCATGGTCCGGCGCTTCGCTTTCGGGACGCCGTAGAGGCCGGCCTGCACTTCCAATGCTTCTGAGGGCGTGAAAAACGGATCGAAGATGATTTCCTGCGGAACGATGCCGATCGACGCTTTCGCGTTGCGCGGGCTGTCATCGATATCGAAGCCCCAGATGCTGGCACTGCCACTCGTCTTGCGCACCATCCCGGAGAGGATGTTGATCAATGTCGACTTGCCGGCACCATTGGGCCCCAATAGTCCGAAAATCGAACCGCGCGGTACGTCAAAGCTGACATCGTCCAACGCCTGTTTGCCGCCGGCATATGTTTTGGAAAGATTCTGTATCGATATTGCTGCATCATTCATTCGGGCGGCATACCCAGTTTAATTCTCATAATCAAAGGCTTTGGCAGGAGCGCAACATGGAGGGGCAGGCAGCATCCTGAGCAGGCTGTGATGCCGGGGTGTTATCATGCTTGTCCAACCAATATGCGGGTTCGCATCAATTGGTAACCGCTCCGTTAACCATGTTTTCGGCCCATTTGCTTCATGTCTTCCGGCTAGCCCGTAAACAATATGGGAGAAAGAAAATGCGGCCGGTCAACAGGATATTGGGTGAACTTGTTGGCGGCAGAATGAATAATATTATCAAATAATATCAATATTATATGTCGTTATCTTGAAAGGTTACGATGAATTTAACCATGCGGATAAAGATAAAGTTACACCTATCGATATAAGAGAGTTAACATCCGATATAGGACAGATTTTGTGATGACCAGAGAACAAATCTTACCACGCCTGATTGGTGGCCTTTTCGTCGTGCTTGTCATTCTGACAGGTTCGCCGGCCGCCTTTGCCCAGGCTAGCAATACCGATGCCCGGGCGGTGACCATAGGTCCGCTATCCGTGGTGAAGACCCAGGATCTGCGATATGGCAATATCATATCCGGAACCGGAAATGGCACCGTCACCGTCGATACCCGCAACGGCAATGTATCGACTACGGGTGATGCGACGCTGGCCGGTGGCGAGACCGGTCCGGCCAATTTCATAATCTATGGCGGGCCGAACCAGATCGTCGAAATATCGATCCCTGGGTCCTTGATGGTAACCCATACGAACGGCACGGACCAGATGCGGGTGGACCAGCTTGCGATCGGCAACGGAAACCGGAATTTCAGCACGTTCGTCCGCGGTCTGCTGGGGACACTCGGCATTTATAATCTGACGGTCGGCGGGCGGTTGCGCGTGAATGGCAATCAGCAGACGGGGGCCTATCGCGGGTCCTTCATCATGACCGTCGATTATCAATGATATTGTATCATTGCAGACGGGCGTGAGAAAATATTGCGCGCCCGCAAATCTGTTGCTAATTCACCGCCATGATTGAAACTCCCGAAATCGTCAAAACCTCGAAAAAACGCGTATCCTGCGACGGAGCCACCGATATCCCGGGCGGCGCTGCCTTGGGCCACCCCCGCGTCTGGCTGGAAATTGACGAAAAGGGCTATGTCGAATGCGGCTATTGCGACCGGCGATTCGTTCTGATCGGCGGCCCCGCTGACATCTCCCCGGCACTCGCCAAAGATTAATCCGACATAGGGGGTGTAAGCTCCCCAATATATTTCTATATATACGGGATGACAGAAAAGCTCGATCCCCGCTCATTTCTTTATCGTCCCGACGGCCTTGACCCGGAGCGTGCCAAGGCGCTCGTTGCCGAGAGTCTGTCTGCATGCGACGATGGTGAACTCTATCTGCAATATAGCGCTATGGAGAGCTTCGGTTTTGACGACGGCCGACTGAAGACCGCGGACTACAGTACCGATAGCGGGTTCGGCCTGCGCGGGGTATCCGGCGAGATGACGGGTTTTTCCTACAGTAACGAAACCAGCGAAGCGGCGATAAAACGCGCAGCCCAGACCCTGCAATTGCTCGATCCGGCCAAGGGGCAGAAAGCCCCGCCGCCGCGCGGCAGTAACCGGCATCTCTATGGCGAGGCGAATCCGCTGGAGGCGATACCCTTCGCCAAGAAAGTTGCGCTTTGCCAGCAGATTGATACCGCTGCCCGCGCGCGCGATTCCCGCGTCTCGCAGGTTTCCGTTGGCCTGTCCGGCAGCTGGAGTGTCGTCGAAATTGTTCGTCCTGATGGCTTTGTCGCCACCGATGTTCGGCCTCTGGTACGGCTCAATGTTTCGATCGTAGCGGAACAGAACGGCCGGCGCGAAAGCGGCAGCTTCGGCATGGGCGGACGCTATCTTTACGACGATTTGTTCGAGGAAGCGCGCTGGAACCGTGCAGTCGACGAGGCTCTGGCGCAGGCTCTGGTCAATCTCGAGAGCGTGGACGCGCCAGCCGGTGAACAGACCGTTTTGCTCGGCCCCGGCTGGCCCGGCATCATATTGCACGAAGCCATCGGCCATGGCCTTGAAGGCGACTTCAACCGCAAGGGCACCAGTGCCTTTTCCGGCAAGATCGGCCAGCGCGTGGCGGCACCGGGCGTCACCGTGGTCGATGACGGTTCGATCAAGGAACGGCGCGGATCGCTGAGCATTGATGACGAAGGCACGCCGACTCAGGAAAATGTCCTGATCGAGAATGGCATATTGAAATGCTATATGCAGGACCGTTTGAATGCCCGCCTGATGGGCGTACCGGCGACCGGGAACGGCCGCCGGGAAAGCTACGCCCATGCGCCGATGCCGCGGATGACCAATACGTTCATGCGGGGCGGCAAGGATGATCCCGACGAATTGATGAGCCGGGTCAAGAACGGCATTTATGCGAAAAGCTTCGGCGGCGGGCAGGTGGATATTGTCTCCGGCAAGTTCGTCTTCTCCTGTACCGAGGCGTACAAGATTGAAAACGGCAAGCTGGGCGCTCCTATCAAGGGCGCAACGCTGATTGGCGATGGGCCGACCGTGCTGACCAAGGTTTCCGGTATTGGCAATGACATGGCGCTCGACGAAGGCATCGGCATGTGTGGCAAGGGCGGCCAGTCCGTCCCCGCCGGTGTTGGCCAGCCGACCTTGCTGGTAGACGCCCTGACCGTCGGTGGCACGGCTTGACGAAAGGATCGATTGCATTCCCATGAACTGGCCTGCTGACATATTATCCTTCTGGTTTGACGAGTTGGACCCAGAGGACTGGTGGACCAGGAGCGATGCCACGGACGAGCAGATCGAGGAGCGGTTTCTCGAACTCTGGGAAGAGCTGAAATCGAAGACAGCGGACGATTTCCTGTCCTCTCCGGAGAACGCTCTGGCTGCCGTCATCCTTTTTGACCAGTTCCCGCGCAACATGTTCCGCGATAGTGCCGACGCCTATGCGACCGACCATCTGGCGCAGCAGATCGCTGGACAAGCAGTGGATATGGAACTGGATCAGCAATTGCCGGAGGATCGGCGGCCGTTCCTGTATATGCCGTTCATGCATGCCGAGGATCTCCAGTTACAGAACCGGTCTGTGACCCTGTTCACCAAATTGGGCAAGCAGCAGAAATATGCCAACGAGCATCGGGACGTGATTGCGAAATTCGGACGCTTCCCGCATCGCAACAAAATTCTCGGACGCCAGTTCCGCGCCGGAGAACAAGCGGCGGTCGATGCTGGGGCGAGCTGGTAACACCGATGCTGATTGCAGCGGTCAAGCAGACCTGGCGTGCTTTGACCGTCTGGCCCGATGCCGGTCGCTGGAAAGCCGCTTTCACGATTGCCGTTCCGACGGCAGCGATTATCGCACTGGCCGGGTTTCTCGGTGGCTGGCTTCGCCTAGCGCCGGCGCTCGACATGCCTTCGGGCCTGATGGCCGCTCTCATTCTGTTTATCATCCCCGCGCTGATCGAAGAGCTGATCTTTCGCGGCGTGCTCTTGTCCTGGCTCGCAACCTTTTCGCAGCGCTGGGGTAGCTGGCTTGCGGCCTTTCTGTTCATGCTCTGGCATCCGTTTCAGGCTCTGACCTTCGGCCCCCCATGGTCGGCGATTTTCCTGCAACCTTCGTTTCTATTTGCTACGTTCATCCTCGGCATAGTATTGACCCATATCCGGATTGTGTCGCAGTCCCTTTGGCCTGTGATCGTGATCCACTGGTTGCTGGTGTTGGTCTGGAAGCTGCTGTTCGGTGGCCCATTTTACTGAGAAGGGTGAGGCATGGCGGAATTTTTCGATGCACTGAAAGAAGATCATGTAGCGTTCATCGCAAAGCAGCCGATGTTCTTCGTTGCCACGGCGGCGGCGGACGGCCGGATCAATCTTTCGCCCAAGGGCTATGATGCCTTTCGCGTGCTCGGCCCTGACCGCGTTGCCTATCTCGACCTTGGTGGGTCGGGCAACGAGACCCACGCCCATCTCGTCGCCGATGGCCGGATCACCATCATGTTCAACAATTTTGCCAATCCCGCGCTGATCATGCGGCTTTATGGCACGGGCAAGCCGGTGCTGCCGCAGGATGAAGGCTGGAACGGACTGGCCGCGCATTTTGACCTATTGCCCGGCACTCGCCAGATATTCGACATCAAGGTGGACAATATCCAGACCAGTTGCGGCTGGGGCGTGCCGCGGATGGAGATGCTGGCCGAGCGCGAGACCTTGGTCAAATATCACCGCCAGGCCGATCCGGATGCCTGGGTGACCAAGACCGCCGGTCGGGTCAGAAGCATCGACGGCCTGCCAACGCGGGCGTCCGACCGCTATTTTGGCGAGCAGTAGATCAATGAGTCTGGTCGAACTGTCCCGTCATATGCACGGCATCGAAGCGGAGATCATCCGCGGGCGGCTGGAATCCGCCGGGATTGGCGCGGTCTGTTTCGACAGCAATGTCAATATTGCCGAAGGTGCAGGCATTGCCTTGCCGGCGCGGGTAATGGTGCTGGCCGAGGATCTGGCGGAAGCCAGGGCGATATTGGCGGAGGATGTTTCGCTATGAGTGGCGCCGGCAAATTGTCCCTTGCCCTGGGCGGCGGCGCGGGGCTGGGTTGGACCCATATCGGTGTATTGCGGGCGATCGATGATAGTCCGCTGGAAATTGCTGCGATTGCGGGCACGTCCATCGGAGCGATCACCGGAGCGAGCTATGCGGTCGGGAAGCTCGACTATCTCGAAGACATGGCGCGTAACGTCAACTTCCGGAACATGTTGCGCTTCATGGACCCGCATTTCAAGCGCGGCGCGGTCATGGGCGCGCGCAATATCGAGAAAGAACTGGAAACCGAATTCGGTCAGCTCTGCTTCGAAGATTTGCCCTTTCCGGTCGCGGCGGTTGCTGCAGACCTGCGTACCGGCGACACGATCGTGATGAAATCCGGCAAGCTGGTGCCGGCAATCCGTGCATCCATGTCCTTGCCCGGCATTTTCAAACCGGTTCAGCACGAAGGACGCCTGCTCGTTGACGGAGGGGCGGCTCTGCCGGTTCCGGTATCGCCGGTGCGGGCTCTGGCGCCGGAGGCGCTATGCCTTTCGGTCAATCTGCAGGATGATTTCCTCAACCGTTCGATTGCCGCGGGAATTGCAGAGCAGGGCAACAAGGAACCAAACAGCCTGGCGATCGTCAAGGCGTCGGTCGGGCTGTCCTTGCGCAACCTCAGCCGCTATTCGCTGGCGCTCGATCCCCCCGATTTCGCAATGTCGCCGCCTGTCGGTCATATCGACATCCAGAACTTTACCCGGGCCGAAGAACTGATCGATATTGGCCGCCGCGAGACCGAGAAAGTCATACCGCAAATAATCGCGAAAATGGCGGAGCGTGCTGCCTAAAATTTGGCAATAGTATACATGACAAAGCAGGTGATTCGTGTTAGATGATTCTCAGCATGACAGGCCGGTTGATGTTGAGGTTAATTCAGCGATGATTAGGGCTGGCGTTTCCCTTTACCGGCTTTTGGCCCCCTCTTTTGGGCCTTACGATGGGGAAGAAGAGGCCCTTCAAGAGATTTATCAAACGATGTTCTTATTGAGAGAAGGTCGGGCAGATCTGCCGCTAGAAACTTAGCTTTTCTAGCGGCCTCCATAATAAAGTCGCGATGGTAACCGCGGACCAGATTGATTGCTTTACCATCACTGGGGATGTCGGTTCTTGCCGTCTTGAAATTGTATAGCCCGTCGTCATCTATACCGAACAACACCCCGTGCGCGATTGCGTTCCTACACTGAATTATTTCGTCGAACTCCTTGGAAAATATGGAGTCCCAGGCTACTTTATTTTCGTCGCTAGTCATTGCAGTCAAGTATCCACCGATTTCTAATTTTCGGCGCATAGCGAGGGGTGAAGCGAGTAATGAAGTAGAGCTGCCATTCAAGCTGCAATGGCAGGCTATATAGACTTCAAGGGTGTATTCGATTTCAGCGCAGGCGCGAATTAGTATCCCCGTTGCGTGAAGCGAAGCGTCGTCCATTTCGCATTTTCTTGGAGTTTCCTCGTTTGACCTGTATATTTGAACCATGAACAATCCCGATCAAAAAAAAGAAGACGAGGTCCTAAAGCGGATGCTGAAAACACCGCCTAAGCCTCACAAAGAAAAAGGGAGCGACCGCAAAGCCGCTCCCAAAGATTCAAAAGGGGAATGAACCCTGCGCAGGTGGCACGTCTGGATGCCGGCGCTCGTTGATTACCTCGCTAATCCGGCCTTGGTTTACACCAACCAGCGCAGCCGCTTGGTGTTGATATAGGCCTTTTTCTTTAATGAGGTAGCGGATGTGAGCCGCCATTTCCTTGGTTACTGGTTTACTACTCTCACGCTTCATAATGGGTTCCTTTCCCATTGAGTGGTGAGAACAACCCTTGCAAAAGTGAAAATTCAATGTATTATTCCAGTTCTCACGCCGGAATGAAAATTCCACTTTTGGAGCTGGCGGGTTGTCCTCGAAAAACATTTGCCAACTTCAACGATCGGGCTCTGTCCATACGGATGGAGCCCGAGTCGTTTTCTTATCATGAAATTAACTATTTAGCGAGTCATTGTTCCCGATGTGTTCACGGGTAGTATCGTTTACGCTTTTCGCCGATCTGAGGCTTATTAAGCGTATATCGCTCGCTAGGCTGCAACAGGCCGCCGATAGGTCAGACGTTTGCCACGAGCACCTTTGAGGGCTTCTGTGGAGCGTTCAAAGTCATTCAACTCGCGGGTGTTATAGCGGAAGTCAAATTCAGCCGTGTAGCGGCGCAGATGCGCTTCGCTGACATGGTGATAAACGCCGATAATGCCGCGCTTCATAATGGAGAAGAAGCCTTCAATCGTGTTGGTGTGGAAAACGCCGTGACGGCCATATTCGCCGCGACTGTGGGCAACCACGCCGTGACCGACATATTCCTTGCCGACTGATTTGTAGCCGGAGTGTTCGTCTGTCATCAGCCAGCTACCACGGTGGGCATTGGTGACGAGAATATTGCGGAGCAACGGGCCGGTGACATTGGCAACATGGAAGCTGCGGACCTTGCCGCCACGCTCTACCAGAGAGACAACAGGCTGCTTGCCGCTGAATGGGCTTTTATGCTTGCCGTCACGCTGGCTTGCATGGCGGTTTGACAGTTTACCACCAACATAGGTTTCGTCGGCTTCTACGGTCTTGCCGTAGCCGCCAATAGGGCCTTGGTCAGTGTCTTTCATGGCTTCACGGATGCGATGCATCATGAACCATGCTGTTTTGTAGGTAACGCCGATCATACGGGCGATCTGATGTGCGCTCATACCTTTTTTGGATGAGCAAAGCAGATGATTGACAAGCAACCATTTATTGAGAGGGACTTTAGAGCGTTCAAAGACAGTGCCGACAGTCACGGTATATTGCTGGCGACAGTCATTGCACTGGACAACGCCTTTGCGGAGAACGCCTTCTGGATGCGCCTTGGTCTTGCGGCCACGCTGGGCAGGAAGCCGTTTCGCGTTGAACGAGCCACAGTGAGGGCAGACAGGGCCGTCTGGCCAGTGAAGGGCTTCCAGATGCTCACGGGCAGCGTCTTCATTGGTGAAGCGAGGGGCGAAAATGTCGATTGCGTTTTCCATGCATTATCAATGCACTAAAAGGGCTGCTTTGTCAAGTATACAATTGCCTAAAATTTATGCACTCGTGCTGCATTGCACAAAATTTACTCTTTCTTAAGAGGCGCGATTTTGTGAAAATCCCCTGAATCCAAAGACTTCCGATTCTGGCACGAGCTTTGCGAGGTAACCCCCGGTAACAACAATAGGGGGCGTAATGAAATTTATCATAGCCATAATCAAACCGTTCAAGCTTGACGATGTTCGCGAAGCGCTGACCGGTGTCGGTGTGACCGGCATGACCGTAACCGAAGTCAAGGGCTTCGGTCGGCAAAAGGGCCAGACGGAAGTCTATCGCGGTGCGGAATATACCACCAACATGGTTCCGAAGCTGAAAATCGAGGTGGCGTGCAGCAGCGCTGTCGCAGCGCAGGCGGTTGAGGCCATTCAATCTGCCGCCGGTACGGAGTCGATCGGCGACGGCAAGATTTTCACAATCGGTCTGGAAGACGCGGTGCGTATTCGCACCGGCGAAACCGGCGACACAGCAATTTAATCGGGGAATTATGACAATGAGAAAATTTCTAACAATTTCCGCAGGGCTGGCGGTGATGGCTGCGGCCGCGCCCGCGCTGGCACAGGAGGCGGCTGAAGTGGCCGACCCCAGTGCCAACACAGCCTATATCTTCAATACCCTGTTGTTCCTTCTTGGCGGGTTCCTTGTCATGTGGATGGCCGCCGGGTTCGCGATGCTCGAAGCCGGCCTCGTGCGTTCCAAAAATGTTTCGATGCAATGTCTGAAAAATATCGGCCTTTATTCGATTGCCGGTATCATGTTTTGGTTCATCGGCTATTCGATTGCCTATCCGGGCTTCGAAGGCGGCTATTTCGGTATCGCCGATTTCCCTTACGCCATGCAGGGCGTGGGTGAAGCGGATGTCGACACCGGCTATTCGGTAGCGTCAGACTGGTTCTTCCAGATGGTTTTCTGCGCAACCACGGCGTCGATCGTTTCCGGTACCGTAGCGGAGCGCGTGAAAGTCATTCCGTTCTTCATCTTCGTTTTCGTGCTCACCGGTTTCATTTATCCGGTCATCGTGAGCTGGGAATGGGGCGCTGGCTGGCTCGACGCCATGGGCTTCAGTGACTTTGCCGGTTCCACGCTGGTCCACTCGACCGGTGGCTGGGCTGCTCTCGCCGGCGCCTTGATCATCGGCCCCCGTCTGGGTCGCTATGTCGATGGCAAGATCACGGTCATGCCCGGTTCAAGCATTCCGCTTGCTACCCTGGGTACGTTCATCCTGTGGCTTGGCTGGTTCGGCTTCAACGGCGCATCGCAGCTTGCCATGGGCACGATCGGTGATGTCAGCGACGTTTCCAAGATCTTCGTCAACACCAACATGGCCGCAGCTGGCGGTGTGGTAGTCGCGATCATCCTGACGCAGCTCATCTACAAGAAGATCGATGTCACGATGGCACTCAATGGTGCGCTGGCCGGGCTTGTCTCGATCACGGCAGAACCGCTGACACCGTCCGTTCCTGCCGCCTTGTTCATTGGCGGTATCGGCGGCGCGATCGTAGTGTTCGCTGTTCCGATGCTCGACAAGCTCAAGATCGACGATGTTGTCGGCGCCATTCCGGTCCACCTTCTGGCCGGTATCTGGGGCACGCTGATCGTTCCGCTTACCAACACCGAAGTGCCGTTTGTCGCGCAGCTGACCGGTGTGGTCGCAACCGGTGTCTTCGTGCTGATCACCAGCTCGATCATCTGGTTTGCTCTGAAATTCACCCTTGGTGTCCGTCCGACCGAAGAGCAGGAAATGCTCGGAATGGATATCGCCGAAGTGGGCGTCGAAGCCTACCCGGAATTTGCCAAGGGCTAACCTGTTTGGCGCCGGCCTTCTCCTCCCAATTCGGGTCGGCGCCTCACCTTGTTCCTCCTGCGAACAAACAACTTCAGGCCGGAGATGTGAGAGCATCCCGGCCTTTTTTTTATCCGGATTTGATTTCCACAGGTTTTGAACTGAATATATGAACAGTTTCGATTATATCGTGGTCATCGGCTATCTCGCGGCGATGCTGATATTCGGGATGGTCCTCAGCAAACAGAATGACGAGGGCGATTATTTCCTCGGCAACAAGGGGATCGGCTGGTTTCCGCTCGGTCTGTCGGCGATGGCCACCCAGTTGTCGGCGATCAGCTTCATTTCGGCACCGGCCTTTGTCGGGTTGCGGGAAGGCGGCGGGCTGAAATGGCTGACCTTCGAATTCGCGCTGCCGCTGGCGATGCTGCTGGTGATGTTCGTGATCATGCCGCCGCTCTACCGCTCGGGTGTGATCAGCATCTTCGACTTTCTGGAACAGCGGATCGGCCGGTCGACCCGTTTCCTGATCAGCGTTTCGTTCCAGATCGTGCGCGCCTTTGGTACCGGTATCATGGTCTATACGACCGGAATCATCATCGAGGCGGTGCTGGGCGTCCCATTCCTCCAGTCGATCCTGGCGATCAGTATCATAACCATCGTCTATTCCTTTCTCGGCGGCATCCGGGCGGTGGTCTATGCCGATGCGATCCAGATGGTGCTGATCGTTCTGGGCCTGCTGGTCTGTCTGGCCTATGCGATATCGATTATCGGCGGTTTTGATCTATTCTGGGCGAGCATCGATCCGGAACGGTTGCGGGTGGTCGACTGGACCTATGCGGGGCTGGTGACCGACGAATTTGCCCTATTGCCGATGCTTTTCGGCGGATTTGTGCTCTATGTGTCATATTATGCCTGCGACCAGACCCAGGCCCAGCGGTCGCTGTCGGCCAAAAGCCTCGGGGATATCCGCAAGTTACTCACGGCCAACGCCCTGCTGCGCTTTCCCGTCACGCTGCTCTATTGCATTACCGGCCTGGCGGTCGGTGTGATTGCCACGGGCGACAGCGCCTTTCTCTCGCTCATTCCGGATGATCGTCCGGACTATCTGATGCCCTTTTTCATCCTCGAATTTCTCCCTCATGGTGTCATAGGCCTGTTGCTGGTGGCAATCATGTCGGCGGCGATGTCGACGCTGAGTTCGGCGGTCAATTCGCTGTCGGCGGTGACCATCGAAGAACTGAAAGGCTACGGCCTGCGGATCGCTGATCCGCGCCGGGAGGTCCGCTTCGCCCGCTTGCTGGCGCTGCTCTGGGGCGGTGTGATTCTCTGTTTCTCCATCTATTCGGGCGATATTTCCGCCACGGTTGTCGAGGCGATCAATAAGGTTGGCTCGGCGCTATATGGACCGGTTCTGGGCGTGTTCCTGATCGCGATCCTGTGGAAGCGCAGAACCGTTTTGAGCAGCAATATCGGGTTTCTGACCGGCCTGTCGCTGAATCTTTACTTCTGGCAGTGCCAGCCCGGCCTGTTCTGGATGTGGTGGAATCTGATCGGCCTTCTGGTGACTCTCTCGGTTGCCATCGCGCTGTCACTGGCGTCTCGGAAAATGCCGCTTGCCGGCGGTCCTTCCCGCCGGATCACCAGTGGTGTCTCGCGGGCTCATATCCTCCTCGTGACGGCAGGCCTCACCCTGTTCGTTTTTTCGATCATCCTGATCTCCCTGTTGATCGAGAGATTATAGGCAGCGACTAGCCGGCCAGATCCGCCTTGATGATGTCCGCCGCCCGCTCGCCGATCATGATGCTCGGCGCGTTGGTATTGCCACTGATAATTTCCGGCATGATCGAGGCATCGGCGATATAGAGGCCTTCGAGTCCGCGGAATTTCAGTCTGGCATCGACCACCGCCGCATCATCACCACCCATGCGGCAGGTGCCGACGGGATGATAGACAGTGTCGGCGCGGTCGCGGATCAGCTTGTCGAGCGCCGCATCATTGTTGATATCTATCGGGTGCCGGTCGGTGGGCGAAAAATCGGTCAGCGGCGGGGTCTCCAATATCCGCTTCATATGCCGCACGCCCTTGCGTAGCGTCGCGATATCGCGGTTATCATCGAGAAAGTTCGGGTCGATGGCCGGCGGAGAAACGGGGTTCTGGTCGTTCAGCCTGACCGTTCCCTTGCTGTGCGGGCGCAGCACACAGGCATGGCAGCTGAAGCCGTGGCCCTTGACCGATTCTCGACCATGATCCTCGAGCATCGCGGGTACGAAGTGATACTGAATATCCGGAGCAGGGACGTCCGGACCGCTGCTCCAGAAACCGCCGGCTTCGGCATAAGGCGTGGTCATGATTCCGGTGCGCCTGACCCGGTGCTGCACAATTGCCTTGGCCATACGCACGGTGCCGGCGAGTGAATCGCCGATCAGCTCTTTTGACTCGGTCTTGTAGCCGGAAACAAAGTCGATATGGTCCTTCAGATTCTCACCGACTTCCGGCTTGTCCAGCACGACATCCACACCCTTGTCCTTCAGATGCGCCGCCGGACCGATGCCGGACAGTTGTAATATATGGGGCGACCCGAAGGCGCCGGCAGACAGGACGACGGCTGCGCGTGCATTGATCGTTTCGCCGCCGGACCCGCGCTTGATCTGCACGCCGGTCACGCGCCCGTCCTTGACAACCAGCTTTTCTACCAGCGACTTGGTCCTGATTGTCAGGTTCGGGCGCGAACGGGCAGGCTCGACATAGGCGCGGGCTGCGGACCAGCGTTCGCCGGCTTTCTGGGTCACCTGGTAGATGCCCATACCTTCCTGCCGCTCGCCATTGAAATCATCGAGAATAGGCAGCTGTAGATTGCGCGCCGCTTCGACAAAGGCGAGGCTCCCCGGATTGGGCCATTTCTGGTCGGAGACGGACAGCGGCCCATCGCCGCCATGAAATTTATCACCGCCGCGTTCATTGCCTTCCGATCGCTTGAAATAGGGGAGAACATCATCATAGGCCCAGCCATCGCAGCCCATGGCGGCCCAATTGTCATAGTCCCATTTGTTGCCGCGAATATAGATCATCGCATTGATCGCGCTCGATCCGCCAAGGCCGCGTCCGCGTGGCTGGTATCCTGTACGGCCGTTGAGCCCTTTTTGCGGGACTGTATCGAATCTCCAGTTGGCGTTTTTCAACAGGAAGGGCATCATCCCCGGCGTCTTGACGAGGAAATTATTGTTGCGGCCCCCGGCTTCGATAAGGCAGACCGTATGTTTGCCGTCTTCGCTCAGCCGTCCTGCGACTGCACTTCCTGCCGAACCGCCCCCGATGACGATGAAGTCAAATTCTGCCATGTAACTCTCTCCTGTTCTGCCCAGCGTGCCTTTATGGTCTCGCTGCTTTCTCTGGAGCCGTCATGGCTCCATCCGGGCGGTTTTATCAAATAGTTGATCTTGTAGCGCCACGGAGCGCTCCACAAATCCTTCGCAATGCCGATCCATTCATGGAAGGCGGCCCAGAACAGGTTGAAACTGTCGAGGTTCTTGATGATGCCATAGCGGATATTCTCGGCGTCGGTTTCCGGTTCATAGGTGCCGAACATCTTGTCCCAGATGATGAAGACGCCGGCATAGTTGCGATCCAGATAGCGGGGATTGGTTGCATGGTGCACGCGGTGGTGGGAAGGGGTGTTCATCACCGCTTCGAACCATTTCGGCATCCGGTCGATCGCCTCGGTGTGGATCCAATATTGATAGATCAGGTTCAGTCCCGACAGAAAGAATATCAGCGCCGGTGGAAAGCCCAGGTAAAAGAGCGGCATGGAGAAGAGAAAGCTGAGGGCAAAAAAGCCGGTCCAGGTCTGCCGCAAGGCCGTGGTCAGATTATAATGCTGGCTGCTGTGGTGGATCACATGCGCCGCCCAGAACCAGCGGACGCGATGCGCGGTGCGGTGGAACCAGTAATAGGTGAAATCGTCGAGGACGAAGGCCAGTGGCACGATCCACAGCGCATGGGGCCAGCCGAGCTGGATATCGAAAATGCGGTGCTCGTAAACCCACAGGCTCAGCGCCAGAACAAAGCCGCCGGTCAGGATCCCGGCAACCAGACTGCCGGTCCCCAGCGCCAGCGACGTGAAGGCATCTTTGGTTTCATAGCGAACCCGGACGTTTTTCCGGCTCCACCACCATTCTAGTGCAACGGTGATGACGAAAAAGGGAATCGCCCAGGTCGTCGGTGATGGCAGGTTCTCCATAACCGACTATTTACACCAATGTTAGTGACTGTCTAGCCTCTAGCGTCAGCTTCCGGCGGCCAGCGCATCAATCATCGCGCGGACCGGCGTAATATCATAGCCCGCATTGCCTGCGAGTCGAGCGATCTCGTCCGGTGCCACGCCCTGTTTTGCCTGCGCCAGCGCCCATAGCAGAGTCGAGCGGGTGCCCGAGCGGCAATAGGCGAGGGCCTTGTCCCCGTCGGCAAGCGCGGCAATCATCGCATCGACTTGCGGGCCGGAAAAGCCACTATGCGTGATCGGAATCGCGATATATTTCAGGCCGGCATCTCGCGCGGCCGCTTCGATATCGGTGCTTTGCGGGGCAGCCGGATCTTCGCCGTCGGGGCGGTTGTTGATGATCAGGCTGACGCCCTCGGCCTTGGCAGCGGCGACATCGTCCAGCGAGATTTGCGGCGATACGCTGAGATTGTCATTGATCTTGCGGAACATTTTCTGGGTCTCCTCTGTCGGAACATTGCTGTCGTTGGCGGTCGCCGTTGCCGCGCTACAGCCCGCCAGGACAATAGGTAATATAACGGAGGCCAGGTTGATATATCGTTTCATGCCGCTTCGGTCATTTCACGGATCACGGCCAGAAAGGCTTCACCATGTTTCTCCAGTTTGGCCGCACCGATGCCCGGCAGCTCGCCGAGCGCCGACAGGCTGCCCGGTTTCAGACCGGTCATATCCCGCAGCACGCTGTCGTGGAAGATGACATAAGGCGGGACGCCCAGTTCCTTGGCCAGTTCCATGCGCTTTGCCCGCAGTGCTTCGAACAGAGGATCGCCAAAGGGGTTTGGCGATGCCGTGCCCCCGCGCCGTTTGCGTGAGGCACGCTTGGGCGGTTCGACAATAGCAACTTCCTGTTCGCCCTTGAGTATCTTGCGCGCCTCGGGGCCGAACATCAGGCCGCCATGTTCGGTGTTGCGCAAAGCATCGCGGAGTAGCAGCGAGCGGGACACCGGCTTGATCAGCGCAGCTTCCTCTTCTCCGACAATATCGAAAACCGAAAGTTGGTCGTGGCCGCGCGAGAGGATTTTCTCATCCTGCCTGCCGGTGAGCACCGCTTCGAGATGGGTGACCCCGAAACTCTGGCCGGTGCGGTAAACGGCGGACAAGAATTTGCGTGCCAGTTCGGTGACATTGCGGGTCTTCGGAGCGTTCAGGCAATTGTCGCAATTGCCACATTGCTCCGGAGGATTTTCGCCGAAATGGCGGAGCAGCACGGCGCGCCGGCAACCCGGCGTTTCGACCAGACCGCCGAGCGCCGCCAGCCTCGTCCGTTCGCTCTCCAGCCGGGTTTCGTCAATTTCGCCCAGCCGCTGCCGCGCTCTGGCAAAATCTTCCGCACCCCAGAACATATGGGCCTCGGCCGGATCGCCATCGCGACCGGCACGGCCGGTTTCCTGATAATAGGCCTCGATCGATTTCGGTAGGCCGGCATGCGCGACAAAGCGCACATCCGGCTTGTCGATACCCATGCCAAAGGCAATGGTGGCGACCATCACCATATCTTCCGAAGCGACAAAATCATGCTGGTTCTGCTGGCGGACTTCCGGCGGCAGACCGGCGTGATAGGCGCGCGCGCTGCGTCCGGTGCTGGCGATTTGGCTGGCCATTTTCTCAGTTGCGGCGCGGGTCTGCGCATAGATTATGCCCGGTCCCGGGATGCGATCGACCAGATCGCCGACTTGCCGTGCAAGGCCGCTGCGCGGGCTCATGCTGTAGCGGATATTGGGCCGGTCGAAACCGGCAAGGATCAGCCCGTCCTGCTCGATGCCCAGCTGCACCAATATATCGTCACGCGTATGGGCGTCGGCGGTCGCGGTGAGTGCCAGCCGCGGCACCGACCCGAAATGGTCGAGCAACGGACGGAGCAGCCGGTAGTCGGGACGAAAATCATGCCCCCATTCGGACACGCAATGCGCTTCGTCGATGGCGAAGAGTGAAATATCGGTCTGTTCCAGCAATTCCCGGAAATGGGGCTGGGACGCGCGTTCGGGCGCGGCGTAGAGCAGGTCCAGCTCGCCAGCCCTTAGCCGGGCAATCGTCTCCGCGCGATTGTCGTCGGCGGAGGTGAGGGTGGCCGCCCGGATCCCGACCGCCTCGGCGCTGCGCAACTGGTCGTGCATCAGCGCGATCAGCGGCGAGATTACGATGGTGGTGCCACTCTTGGCGAGGGCGGGAAGTTGATAGCAAAGCGATTTTCCCGAGCCGGTCGGCATCACGGCAAGCGTGTTTCGCTTCGCCATCACCCGGTCCATCACTGGTTCCTGCATACCGCGAAAGCTGCTGTAGCCGAATGTCGATTTGAGCAGGGGAAGGAGCGCTTCGGTCATGGATCATTCCCTAGCCAGAGACGCCACCATGCGAAACCGCAAAATCGAAAATGACCGAAAATGGTATTTTGGCTGGCGGTCAGGCGGGTTCCCGCTGGTCCTCCGCCTGCCGCTTCCACATGTCCGCATAGAGCCCGCGCTTGACCAGCAACTGCCGGTGGCTGCCGCGTTCGGCGATCCGCCCTTCGTTGAGCACGATAATTTCGTCGGCATGGGTGATGGTCGATAGCCGGTGGGCGATGATCAATGTCGTCCGGCGCTCCGATATCTTGGCAAGCGTTGCCTGGATTTCGTCCTCGGTACGGCTGTCGAGCGCCGACGTGGCTTCGTCGAGGATCAGGATCGGCGGGTTTTTCAGCAATGTCCGCGCGATTGCGACGCGCTGTTTCTCGCCGCCGGACAGTTTCAGCCCGCGCTCGCCGACCTGTGTGTCATAGCCGTCCGGCAATTTGGCGATAAAGTCATCCAGAGCGGCGCCGCGCGCGGCGTCCTCGATCTCGATCTGGGTTGCCCCTTCGCGGCCATAGCCGATATTATAGCCGATGCTGTCGTTGAACAGCACGCTGTCCTGCGGAACAATGCCGATGGCGCCGCGCAGACTGTGCTGGGTGACTTCGGCTATATCCTGACCGTCGATCAATATCCGTCCGCCCTGCGGATCATAGAAACGGAACAGCAATCGCGCGATTGTCGATTTGCCGGCGCCGGACGGCCCGACAATGGCCAGCGTCCCGTCCGCCGGCACCTCGAAATCGAGCCCGTGCAATATCTGGCGATCATCGTCATAGTTGAACACGACATTTTTAAAGCGCACCGTGCCCTCGGAAATCTGCAGCGCCTTCGCGCCCGGCTTGTCGACGACTTCCTGCTTGGTATCGATTAGCTTGAACATCGCGTCCATGTCGACCAGGCCCTGACGGATGGTACGATAGACCATGCCGAGCAGGTCGAGCGGCCGGAACAGCTGCATCAGCAGGGCGTTAACCAGCACCAGGTCGCCGACCGTCAAATCGCCCTGTTGCCAGCCGTAGACGCTGAACGCCATCGCTCCGATCATCGTCAGATTAGTGATGATCGACTGGCCGATATTGAGCAGGCCGAGCGAATTTTCCGACTTTACTGCTGCCGCAGCCCAGTCTTTCATCGCCCTGTCATAGCGTTCGGCCTCGCGCTGTTCGGCGGTGAAATATTTGACCGTCTCGTAGTTCAGCAAGGCATCGACCGACCGGCCGATCACCCTTGTATCCATATCATTCATCTTCGCCCGCAGCGCGTTGCGCCAGTCGGTGACCTTGCGCGTGAAGATGATATAGATAGCGACCATCGCCATGGTCGCGGCGACCAGCCCGAAGCCGAATTTGATCTGGAAAATGATCAGCACTGCGGTCAGCTCGACGACCGTCGGGGCGATGTTGAACAGCAGGAAATAGAGCATGATATCAATGCTCTTGGTCCCGCGTTCGATGATCTTTGTGACCTCGCCGGTGCGGCGACCGAGATGGAAGCGCAGCGACAGGCTGTGGAGGTGCGTGAAGACATTGGTGGCAAGGCGGCGCGCGGCCTGCTGGCCGACCTTTTCGAACACGATATTGCGCAGATTGTCGAACATCACCTGGCCGAAGCGGGCGAATCCATAAGCCGCGACCAGGGCGAGCAGCACGGTCAGCTCGGTGCCGAGATCCTCGTCCGACATGCCGTCGATGACCGCCTTGTACAGAAACGGCATCGTCAGAACGGCGGCCTTGGCGCACAGCACCAGCAGGCCGGCGATGATGATACGCAACCGCAGCCCCGGCTCGCCCTTGGGCCAGAGATAGGGCAGGAACCGCTTGAGCGTAGGGATCATCGGCGGGTCGATCTGACCCTCGGTGGCATAATCGGGTGGCATGGGCCGGATGTAGGACCGACGGCGCCGAAAGTCTATCCGGCTATAAATTCACCAGCGCGGTGCGTCAGAAGCTGCCGCTGACCGTCAACCGGTAGATCAGGCCGAATTCGCGGCTGCGATCTTCGATAAAGGCGACCGGTCCGTTGCGCCGGCCTCTCATGAATCCGCGGTCCAGACCCCCCGGCTGCCCCAGAAGATCGCCAAAGGCGGTGCGGGTGAAATTCTCGGACCGACCGAACAGATTGCCGAGATTGGCCTGTACGGTCAGTCCAAACACATTCTTATGCTCGACAAATATCCAGCTATAGGGCGCGCCCGTGCGAAAGCGGGTGATCTGGTCCAGCCGCAGAAAATCCGAATAGCGGAAATCCTCGACACCGGCGCCCCATGCCCAGTTGCTGCCGGGAATATCGTGACGCAAAGTGGCTTCATAGGTGAATATCTTGTCGTCACTGATCCGCCGGTGGATGCCTGTCAGGGGATCGCGCAGCGAACTTTTGCGAAGCTCGCCTTCGACATCGAGCTTGGCGCCGTTCCAGCCGATGGGATCGAACAATATGCTGGTCACCATTTCCACGCCATAGCTGGTCGCGCTGTCGAGATTGCCGCGCGCCTCGGTGGTCGCCGTGATCGGGATGGAATCAACAATATCGCTGAATTTCTCGCCGTAAATGTTGACGGTCAGTGATCCCCATGGGCCCAGTTTCTGCGTCGCCTCCAGCTCCGCGCGCCAGCTTTGCGGCGGGACCAGTTCGGGATTTCCGGCATTGCCGTTATTCTGCGAAACATCGACCGACTGGACGAAGTCGAAGAAATTGAGCTGGCCGACCGACCTGTCAATTTTCAGGCTGATGTCGAGAGCCGGCTGCGGTCGCCATGCCAGCGATACGGACCCCTTCGGGCGAATGAACGACCGGCTCTGGCCCGCCGCGCCGCTCTGGCTGATCTTGCTATATTCGCCGCCCAATGTCGCCTGCAGCGTGAGCGTCTCCGTCAGCGGACGCCCATAGGAGCCAATGACTTCACCGCGATATTCGGTGACCTTGCTGTTGGCGTTGGTCAGCGCGACCGGCTGGAATATGCCCTGGTTGTCGAGCACCGCCAGGCTGCCTTGATTGTCGAGAAAATTATAGGCGCCTTCGACACTGACGCCCCAGTCGGTTCCGCCGGTCGTTTTCCAGCCATATTCGGCGCGCAGGATCGACTCGCCCTCGTCGGTCACCGTGTCAAAGCGGCTGCCGTTGGCGGGCGTGACGCCGTCGGTAAATGTCCGGCCGAAAAAATCGTTGACCGGGCTATGCTCGAACCGCTGCAAGCCGATCAGTTTCAGGCGGCCACTGCCAAGGTCGAACTCATAGTCGGCGCTCAATTCGGCATTCCACTCGTTCTCGCGGCTGGAATATAGTTCGGAAATGTCGGGTTGCCCGATTTGGCTGCGATCGGTGTCTACCGTCTCTCTGCGCCGAAACCATTGATAGGCGGCATTGGCATTGAATATCGATCCATTGTTGCCGGTCAGGCTATAGGAACCGCTTAGCTTCGGCTGGTCCTGACGATAGCGGGCGACTTCGTCGCGCTCGAACAACAGATTGTCGAAGCGGTCGGTGACCTGCTCCGGCCCCTCGACGCCGTTGCGGGCACCGTCATTCTCGATCGACAGAGTGAATTCGCCCTTGCCCAGCTTGCCGCTGATCGAGGCTTCGCCGGAAAACCAGTCGTTGCCCGAACGGCGCCACACCGGTTCCCATTTGAAATTACCGCGGAGCCGGCTGGATTCGCTGATATTGGTAACGAGATTGAGAACCTGGCCTGAAAGACCGGTAATGCTCAGCGTAGCGCCGTCAATAATCTCGATGCGCACGACATCGGCCGCCGAAATTCGGCCCAGATAGGTGAAGGCGTCGCTATTCTTGCCGGATATGCGCGCGCCATTGATCAGGACATTTTCGTCGGCCTGGCCAAGTCCGCGTTCGTCATCGTCACCGGTGTCGATGGTAAAGCCGGGCACCTGACGGACCATATCAAGCGCGGTCCGCGGATTGAAACGGGAAAACTGGCTTGCATCATAGATTTGTCGCCCGTTTTCCGCGCGGGGCTGAAGCGATGTCTGCGCTGGCGTCTGGGCTTGTGCGGCAACAGGGGTCAGCAATGACGAGATTGCCGTGGAGAGCGCCACAGCTGTCAAAAAAAATTGTCTGTCCTGCACCAGTCTCCCCCCCTCCGGGCCTCCGCTCTCGATGCAGCGCTGCTATGCCCGATTGGTTGCAGTCGATACCGGCTTTCGATAAACTACATTCGTAGTCGGATGAACAGCTTCTACTGTCCGGAGCAATAAACCATTTAAATTCTATGGTTTATGGAAGAACAGAACCCAGGCCGCCGCACAATTGGCGAGCGTGTAGACGAAATAGAAAATAACCGCGCTGAGCATTCCCATATTGGCGAAAATCATGGCTGCTGCGAGCATGAAAAATTCCAGAAAATAGCTGCCGTGGGGACCTAGAATTTTCCGGAAATTTCCACGCGCTTCGGCCATCAGCGGATGGCTGCTCTCGAGCATGGCCTTGTGCATCGCGAAATTGCCAACGCCGCACAGGAAGATGATAAAAATGTACATGGCTTCAATATAGGTCGTTTTGCTGTCATTGTCATTGGATCAGATAAACAAGCCTCCGGTCGAGAGGCGAGGGAGGATCATATGGACTTTGCAGGCAAGACAGCGGTCATCACCGGCGGAGCAACGGGCATCGGACTGGCGCTGGCCGGGCAGATGGGCGGTGCCGGGGCCCGGATCATCCTGTTCGAGCCGCGCGAGCATCGTTTGCAGGAAGCCGTCGCCGCGCTCGCTGCGGCGGGAATCGATGCGAAATATATGGTCGGAGATGTCACTAAACCGGAACAGGTTGAGGCGCTCGCGGATTTTGCCTGGGCGGAGAATGGACGCGGCGATATTATCGTCAACAATGCAGGAGTCAGCGGCGGGCGCAGCCGCGTGCTCGACATGGACATGGTCGAGGCGCGGGCGTTGTATGAGGTCAATTTCTGGGGTGTGTGGCATGGCATTGCCGCCTTTGGCAAACGCTACAAGGCGGATGGACTGCCGTCGGCAATCTATACCACCGGATCGGAGAACAGCCTGTTCAACGCCTTGCCGAAAACCGGCGGGGCCTATGTCTCGAGCAAACATGCCGTGCTCGGTCTGATGGACGTGTTGCAACGCGAGGCTCCGGACAATATTGAACTGGGGCTGATCATCCCCGGCTGGGTGAAGTCGGAATTGTCCGAGCTACAGGCTGATGAGGCGATGGACACCGACGAATTTGCCGCGACCATTTTCAAGCAGATGCAGGCCGGCGAATTTTATCTGGTCAGCCATCCCTATAATGTCGTGCGGATGGAAGAGCGCTGGACCGAAGTATATGGTGCCTTCGAAAAATATGCACCGCGCCATGAAGGCGATGACCGGATGGATGTCCAGCTATGGGTGGAGCGGATGCAGGCGGCGCGTTAAAACGGATTGCCGGCAGTCGCCCCAGCCTGGGCAGGGGCGACTCCCTAAACCCGCGGGGTCAGACGCCTTCGAGCAAACCTTCTTTCCTGATCTTCTCCTGCCACACCAGCGGCGCCAGATGGTGCACGCTCTGGCCTTCGGCATCGACCGCGACCGTGACCGGCATGTCCTGCACTTCGAATTCGTAGATCGCCTCCATGCCGAGCTCTTCAAAGCCGACGACCTTCGAGCCTTTGATGGCGCGGGACACCAGATAGGCGCTGCCGCCAACCGCCATCAGATAGGCGCTCTTGTGCTTCTTGATCGAACCGACCGTGTCCAGCCCGCGTTCGGCCTTGCCGACCATCGCCAGCAGGCCCTGTTCCAGCATCATGTCGGTGAACTTGTCCATCCGGGTCGCGGTGGTCGGGCCAGCCGGGCCCACCACTTCCTCGCCGACCGGATCGACGGGCCCGACATAATAGATGACGCGGCCTTTGAAATCGACTGGCAGCTCTTCGCCGGCTGCCAGCATATCCTTGATCTTCTTGTGTGCCGCATCGCGGCCGGTCAGCATCTTGCCATTGAGCAGCAGCCGGTCGCCATGTTTCCAGGTCGCGACTTCGGCGGCATCCAGCTGGTCGAGGTGCACGCGCTTCGCTTCTGAGGACGGCGTCCAGTTGACGTCCGGCCATTCGTCGAGCTTCGGCGCTTCGAGATAGGCCGGCCCACTGCCGTCGAGCGTGAAATGCGCGTGGCGGGTGGCGGCGCAATTGGGGATCATCGCGACCGGTTTGCCCGCCGCATGGCAAGGCCAGTCATTGATCTTGACGTCGAGGATGGTCGAGAGTCCGCCCAGTCCCTGCGCGCCGATGCCCAGCGCGTTGACCTTGTCGAAAATCTCGATCCGCATTTCCTCGATATCGTTGCGCGGACCGCGCTCCTTGAGCTGGCCCATGTCGATCGGGTCCATCAGGCTCTGCTTGGCCAGCAATACGGCGCGTTCCGCAGTGCCGCCAATGCCGATGCCGAGCATGCCCGGAGGACACCAGCCGGCGCCCATCTGCGGGATCATTTCCAGTACCCAGTCAACGATATTGTCGCTCGGGTTCATCATCTTGAACTTGGATTTATTCTCCGATCCGCCGCCCTTGGCCGCGACATCGACGGAGACCTTGTCGCCGGGCACCATTTCGACATGCAGCACGCTTGGCGTGTTGTCCTTGGTGTTGCGCCGGGTGAAGGCGGGATCGGCCAGGATCGAGGCGCGCAGCTTGTTCTCCGGATGGAGATAGGCGCGACGCACGCCTTCATCGACAATTTCCTGCATCGATTGCGATGTGTCATCCAGCCGGCAATCCATGCCCCATTTGACGAAGACATTGACGATGCCGGTATCCTGACAGATCGGCCGGTGGCCTTCGGCGCACATTTTCGAATTGGTCAGGATCTGGGCAATCGCATCCTTGGCAGCTGGCGATTTTTCCGCTTCATAGGCTTTGCCGAGTGCCCGTATATAATCCATCGGGTGATAGTAAGAGATGAATTGCAGCGCGTCTGCGACGCTCTCGATCAAATCGGCGGTCTTGATGGTCGTGGTCATGAATGCTCCAGAATATCGACGGAATGCGGTTGGACTGCCTTTAGGCCGATATGACCGGACCGGGCAAGTTTTTGTCGCTATGCTTTGCTTTGTGAATATAGACCCCGGATATCATGGGCGAACGGTGCCAGGCGGCTATCAATATGATGCAATATATAATCGGTTGCCGTTACACGCTGTGATTGCGGACGAGCCGATGAAGCGATACGGATGATCGAGCGGGAAATTTTATCGGTACACCAAGGAACCCCAAAGCTATGCGCGCGCGTGATTTCCTGCTTCTCATATTGATATGCCTGATCTGGGCTTCGAACAATGTCTTGAGCAAGATCATCGTCGATGACTGGGCGGTTCCGCCTGTATTCTATGCGGCGCTGCGCTTTGCGGTGGTGGCTCTGGTGATGCTGCCCTGGCTGCTGCCGATGCCCCGACCGGCCTGGCGCATCATTTTGATCGGCATGCTGATGGGGGGCGGCAATTTTGCGCTGCTGTTTATCGGCCTGCAGACGACCTCGCCGTCTTCGGCTGCCATCATCCTGCAGCTGGGGGTTCCGTTCACGCTGCTGCTGTCGGTTATCATGCTCGGCGAGCGAATTCACTGGCGGCGGGGAGCCGGCATTGCTCTGACTCTGCTAGGGGTGATGCTGGTTATATGGCGTCCGGAAGGATTGGCCCTGTCGACGGGCCTTTGGTTTGTGGCGGCCGCTGCCTTTGCCGGATCCGCCGGGGCGGTTCTGATGAAACGCGTAGACAATGTTACGCCATTCCGCTTTCAGGCCTGGGTCGGTCTGGTGTCGGTGATCATCCTGACCCTGAGCTCGGCGCTGTTCGAGCAGGGTCAATGGTCCGCCGCAATCGCTGTCGGCTGGCCTCTCGCCGCCGCCGTGCTGTTTACCGCCCTGATCGTTTCGGTCGGTGCGCATTCCGCTTATTATTCCCTGATCCGCCAATATGAAGCCAATCTTCTGGCGCCACTCACGCTGATAACGCCGCTGGCGACGATCGGATTGGGCGTCTGGATCACCAATGATGCGTTCGATCTGCGCATGGCGCTGGGCGCGGCGCTGGCGATTGGCGGGGTATTGATCGTGGCCCTCAGACCCAAACCGGCCACCGCATTGCTCGTCGATCGCGAACAGCGTTGAGATTCGGGAAGGCATTGGCAACGGTCCGTGTCTGACGCCTGTTTCAACGCTGCCGGTCATCGATCCGGATCGTTCTTTTGATCGCGGTCGGTTGATGACAGAGCGATTCCTTTCCTCGGCAGACTTTCTTTCGCGCAAAATTTCCCATTGCCGCCAATATGGTTAATGGCGAGGCGTCAAAAATTCTGGCGCGGCGAAATGGAGATCGAACATATGACCCACCAGATATGGTGTCATAATTGTGTCACCACACCCTGTGGATGATTTGTGGGAAAGTTTTTTTGTAAATATTGGCTTCGGGTCTTGCGCATCGCGGCAGGCCTAGAAGGTCCACGCGTCGCGGCCTGTCGGGCAAAATCGGCCGACGACGAAGCGATTCATTTATACGACGAACAGAGTCGTTAAAATGTAATTTACCCCCTTGCATAAAATTCTGATTCAGCCACTATAGGTTGTGGTTCGGCCAAGGGGGCACACCAACTGATAGTATTGAACGTCATTAACACCGACTCGGTGGACACCTCCCTTTGTGCCAAATGTACAGTGAGAAATACCGGATTCGGGCAAGAAAAATATGCCCGCCGGGGCTTGGAAAATGTTACAGTAGATGTTTCGGCAATGAGTCGAACAAGACAGGAACAGGCGCCCGGATTCAATCTCGGTGATCGAACGGCTGATACCCGTTGTGATCGGTGAATGCGTAGAGTGATTTGAGGGGGCTGTGATGGATTTTAGAGACATCCGCGACAATGAGAATGTGTCGGGAACAGATGTGAGTGAGAGTGAAATGGGCGCGGAAGTACTGGACAAGCCGGAAAGCAAAACCGAAAATACAAAGCCGGCTGCCGAGCCGGAGGTCAGCAAAAAGGCGGCTGCAGAAGCGGCCGCAACAAAGGCCAATGACGAAAAGGAGCTGAAGGCAGAGCGCGACAGTCACAGCGTCGAAAAGCGCCGTTTCAAGATTGTGACGGACGAATCCCGCGATGATCTGCTGACCGACTTCGGCAAAGAAACGCTCAACGACCGCTATTTGCTGCCCGGTGAATCCTATCAGGATCTGTTCGCCCGCGTTGCCGACGCCTATGCCGATGATCAGGATCATGCGCAGCGGCTCTATGACTATATTTCGCGGCTCTGGTTCATGCCGGCGACACCCGTGCTGTCCAACGGCGGCACCGGACGCGGCCTGCCGATCAGCTGCTATCTCAACAGCGTCGACGACAGCCTCGGCGGCATCGTCAACACCTGGAACGAGAATGTCTGGCTCGCCTCGCGCGGCGGTGGCATCGGCACCTATTGGGGCAGCGTTCGCGGGATCGGCGAGCCGGTTGGCCTGAATGGCAAGACATCGGGCATCATTCCGTTCGTCCGCGTGATGGACAGCCTGACCCTGGCGATTTCGCAGGGTTCGCTGCGCCGTGGTTCGGCGGCGTGCTATCTCGACGTCAATCATCCGGAAATCGAGGAATTTCTTGAAATCAGAAAGCCTTCCGGCGACTTTAATCGAAAAGCTCTGAACCTGCACCATGGTGTTCTTCTAACCGACGAGTTCATGGAAGCGGTGCGCGACGGTACGGAATTTGAGCTGAAATCGCCGAAAGACGGTTCGGTTCGCGGCACGGTCGACGCGCGCAGCCTGTTCCAGAAACTGGTCGAGACGCGGCTGGCCACCGGCGAGCCCTATATCATTTTCAGCGACACGGTGAACCGGATGATGCCCAAGCATCACCGCGATCTGGGGCTGAAGGTTTCCACTTCCAATCTTTGTTCAGAGATCACACTGCCCACGGGTCGCGATCATCTTGGCGAGGACAGGACCGCAGTGTGTTGCCTGTCCTCGCTCAATCTTGAAACCTGGGACGAATGGTCGGTCGACAAGGGCTTTATCGAGGATGTCATGCGCTTCCTCGACAATGTGCTGCAGGACTATATCGACCGCGCACCGGATGAAATGGCGCGCGCCAGATATTCGGCCGAACGCGAACGCAGCGTCGGCCTCGGCGTGATGGGCTTCCACAGCTTCCTCCAGGCCCGCGGTCTCGGTTTTGAAAGCGCCATGGCAAAATCTTGGAATTTCAAGATCTTCAAGCATATTTCGGCGAAAGCCTCCGAAGCCAGCATGATGCTGGCCAAGGAACGCGGCCCTTGTCCCGATGCCGCCGACCAGGGCGTGATGGAGCGTTTCTCCTGCAAGATGGCGATTGCACCCACCGCGTCGATCAGCATCATCTGCGGCGGCGCATCGGCCTGTATCGAGCCGATCCCGGCGAATATCTATACCCACAAGACGCTCTCGGGCAGCTTCGTGGTCAAGAACCCGCATCTGCAAAAATTGCTGCAGGAGAAGAGCAAGGACAGCAACAATGTCTGGAACTCGATCCTCGAGAAGGGCGGCAGCGTCCAGCATCTCGATTTCCTCAGCCCGGAAGAAAAAGACGCGTACAAGACCAGCTTCGAGATCGACCAGCGCTGGCTGCTTGAGCTGGCTGCCGACCGCACACCCTATATCGATCAGGCGCAGTCGCTGAACCTGTTCATCCCGGCCGATGTCGACAAATGGGATCTGCTGATGCTGCACTTCCGCGCCTGGGAGCTGGGCATCAAGTCGCTCTATTATCTGCGCTCGAAATCGATCCAGCGCGCCGGCTTTGCCGGTGGCGACGAGGTCGCGTCGGAATCCTCTGGCGGCGGTGTCGAGGCGGACAATACGCTCGATCCGAAAAAGGTCGAACTGATGACCACCGCCGGCACGACCGACTATGACGAATGTCTGGCCTGTCAGTAAATTAGGCAGTTTTCCCACTGCCCCCTCCCTTTTGCTCCTTTCGGGAGGGGGCCGTTTTTTCGGCAGCGTAAAGGAGCATTTCTCTCTCTCCCGGGGAGGGGACGAAAAAAGTAAAGCGGAGAACGAGTAACCATGTCACTTCTGGAAGCACGCAAAACCTACAAGCCCTTCGAATATCCCTGGGCCTATGAATTCTGGAAGCGGCAGCAGCAGATCCACTGGATGCCGGAAGAAGTGCCGCTCGGCGAGGATTGCCGCGACTGGGCGCAGAAGCTCACCGATCACGAACGCAATCTGCTCACGCAAATCTTCCGCTTCTTCACCCAGGCCGATGTCGAGGTGCAGGATTGCTATCACGACAAATATGGCCGGGTGTTCAAACCGACCGAAATCAAGATGATGCTGACCGCCTTTTCCAACATGGAAACCGTCCATATCGCCGCCTACTCGCATCTGCTCGACACGATCGGTATGCCGGAAAGCGAATATTCGATGTTCCTCGAATATGAAGCGATGAAGGACAAGCATGACTATATGGGCACATTCGGCGTCGAGAATGACGAGGATATCGCCAAGACGCTGGCGATGTTCGGCGGCTTCACCGAAGGGCTGCAGCTGTTCGCCAGCTTCGCCATGCTGATGAACTTCCCGCGCTTCAACAAGATGAAGGGCATGGGCCAGATCGTTTCCTGGTCGGTCCGCGACGAAAGTCTGCACTGCGAGGGCATCATCAAGATGTTCCACACGTTCGTGAAGGAACGCGACTGCCTGACCAAGTCGGTCAAGGAAGATATTATCGACTGCTGCCAGAAGACGGTGCGCCTGGAAGATGCGTTCATCGATCTCGCGTTCAGCGATGGCCCGGTCACCGGCATGACCGCCAAGGAAATCAAACGCTACATCCGCTATATCGCCGACTGGCGCCTCGGACAGCTTGGTTTCCAGCCGATCTACATGATCGAAGACCACCCGCTGCCCTGGCTCGCGCCCCTCCTGAACGGCGTCGAACACGCCAATTTCTTCGAAGCCCGCGCGACGGAATATTCCAAGGGCGCAACCAAGGGCGAATGGAACGACGTCTGGTCGAGCTTCGACAAGCGCAAGGGCAAGGTCGCGAACGAGGACGAAGTCACGGCGGATGACGGGCCGGATATGTTTGCGGAAGCCGGGGTTGCTGCGGAGTAGGGGGTGTGTTGTTTGCCGCAAAGTGATGAGCAATACTGTGCGGGTTACGAAACGCTCGCGAACGCTAAACAGGTAGCCAATATCGCGGGAGACGGAGCAGAGGATGTCCTCTCCAGAACTCCAGCTGCTGTATTCCGGCAGACCCGAGACTTATTGATCGGACTCTATATAGGGTATCTATATGGCAACTGGGCGTCCGCTACTGGTGGCATTAGCAGAAGCTGTTGCCCGGGATTTAACTGCCACTGCCCACAAGAGAATTGCTAGTATAGTGGAGCCTGGCCGAAATGTAGATTTGGCGGCTAATATTATCGCAAACGTATTGACGCAGGGCATCAATCCGATCGCATCGGGACGGTGTGCGCAATGAGTAGTGAGGTTATCTATTTCTTTGGATTCTGCGTGATTGTCGCGAATTTCCTGTTCCTGTTTCCTTATTACATCGGATTGAATGCATCGACAAACCTTGGCAAGCCATTCTCTAAAATCGATGTGAAGTCCTACTTATTACGCAAGGACCGCTTCTTAATTGCTACGCTATCAATTGGGGTTTTCGCTTTTTCGCTATTCGCGTTCAAACAGGGTGCAGCAGCGATCGTATTGGGTGGTATCATTATGGTTGCTTTCGTCCTCTTAGACTACAAACGGATTTACCGGGGGAACCGCGACAGATCGGACACCAAATTTCGGTGACAGTGCATTAAATATCCCAATTGTCACCACCCATAACCATCCCCCTCCAAACGGTCTTATCCCCCGGACCGCGGGACACTTGATAGTTTCGGTCAACGGACACAAGCGCGGGTGATCTGACGCAGCACTTGTCCCAATAGCGATCGTGAACGGACCACTGGGAGCCGCGCATGCCGAAGATTTTTGAATGGCAGGGCTATCGCTTTTACTTCTATTCCAATGAAGGCAATCCCCCGGAACCGGTGCACATCCATGTTCGGTATTTCGGTGACAGTTTACTAAACGTACCAATTTTCAGGCCCACCTCTTCTTCGTCATCCTGAACTTGTTTCAGGATCTCTCGCGGTTCGCGCTGTCGGACGGGATCCTGAAACAAGTTCAGGATGACGACCCATTCTCCAGAAAGACGATCCTTCCTTCCGAGCGATGGTTCTTCTTCTTTGTAACGCTGCCCAACGATTAGCGCACGGGCTCAAACCCCAAATCCTCGGCCAGATCGCGCCATTGCGGATTGCTCGCTTCGATCAGGTTTAACTTCCATTGCCGGTGCCAGCGCTTGAGCTGTTTCTCGCGGGTGATCGCCAGTTCCATTGTTCCATATTGTTCGAACAGCACGAGCTTGTTCAGGGTATAGCGTTTGGTGAATCCGTCGGCGATTCCCGCGCGATGTTGGTAGATGCGCTTCATCAGGTCCGAGGTGACCCCGATATAGGGCAGACCGCGCGGCTTGTTGGTCATGATATAGGTGCAGGTCTGGAACGACATCACTCTGGTTTAGAGCGGTGGCGGGGGATGCAACAGGGCCGGGGGACGAAACGGTCAAGCGCTGGCCCGTTCGGTCAAGGCGCGCTGGCGGTACGGAGAGTCGTCATCTTGAACTCGTTTCAGGATCCCTCAAGGCTCGCGCTCTGTCGGACGGGATCCTGAAATAAATTCAGGATGACGATTGGCTTGGTCTAGTTTCTCTCGTGCCTCACCCACTATTCCCGAAATCCGCGCCGCCCTTTTCGCTGAGCGGGGCGTCATCCTCGGCCTTGTCCAATATGCCGAGATCGCTTTCCTCGTCATCATCATTGCGCTCGCCGGCAAAGGCGCCGCCTTCGATGCGGCCGCTTTCGACCATCTGTTTCATATGGTCGACCGTGTCCTGGGCATCGTCGGGGACGAGCTGCGCCGGATCGGTGTGGCCGCCGTGCGTGCTGTCGGCGATATCCGTGCGCTTGGCCTTGGTCTGCTGTTGCGATTTTGCGGCAAATTTCTGGGCTTGCGCGTCGTCGCGCTGGGACTGGTTGATGTTGCGTTCGTCGGTCATGATTTTCCTCTTTCTGTTGATCTTTCAACGCAGCAGAGGCGTCTTTGTTCCGAGTTCCGGACACCGGGGACACGTTGTGGCTTTGGTGCCATAGCCCGCCGATGCGGGCGCTTGGTGTCACAAGCCGTTCATCTTGCGACATGTAAAACCCGGGCAGGTCATAAGAAAGATAAAGGGAGTTTCATCTGGTGCAGCTTCCTCATGTCGCTTGCCGCCGCTTCGCTGGTCGTGCCCGCTGCCAGTGTGCTGGACAGCGCCCCGGCCCATGCCAAGAGCAAGTACAAGAGTCGCTATGACGGCATGGCCGCTATTATGAACCGCGCCGTCTGGACCGCAATGATCGCGTTGGTCGTTATCCGCTTCCGCTCCATTGACGCCACTGCTGCCGTGGCATAACCTTCCCCGCCAAGTGAGGGATGATTGCACATGATCAGATTTGTCTTTGCCTTTTCCGTTACGCTGTTGGCGGTGTCGCCTGTCCTGGCCCAACCGGTCAAAGACGTGCCGACAGCGAAGCATTCTGCGGACGATCCGGAGATAATTGTGCGCAGTCTCTATTCCGCAGCGGTTGATGGTGACGCACTGCCAATGACGCAGCGTCTGGAGAGCCTGTTCCTGATGGAACGCGACTATCTCGAAGCCAAAGGCTACCCGTTCGACCGGCTCGATTTCGACTGGATCGTAAACGGTCAGGATGCTTTGATCACGGAACTGGCCATCGAGACCATGGAGGTGCCGATGCGCGATTATGGCGATGAGGCGGTCGACCAGTTTGATCGCAAAATCGTGACTGCCTCTTTCAAGAATTTCGACAGCCCGACAATGATCCGATATTATTGGGTCCGGGAGCGCAGCGGCTGGAAGCTGGATGATGTCATCGGCTATGGCGAGGGCCGCGGAATCTGGACATTGTCGCTGCTGCTGGCTTACGGCGACTAGGACTTCGTCATCCCCTCCCATCGTCATCCTGAACTCGTTTGAGCCCCCTTGATGATTGCGCTCGACAGCGAAGCGAAACAATTTCAGGACGGCGAGCGTTGGTTCACGATTGATCACCGGCATTAAGCCCCGTTTCACCGGTTCTTAAGCCGGTTGCCGTACAGGTGCATGATGGCATTTATGCTCTTCTTGATGCTCGCTCTCGTGGTGTTGAACTTGTGGACGTTCGTGCTGTTTGCCTGGGACAAGATGCAGGCGGAACAGGGTGGCTGGCGGGTTAGCGAGGCCAGTCTGCTGGGACTCGCGCTGATCGGCGGCATAGGCGGCGCCTATGCGGGCCGGGCCGTTTTCCGGCACAAGACCCGCAAGAAGAGTTTTAGCAATGCCCTGCAATATATCGGATTTTTCCAGCTGGTCGCGCTGACTTTCTGCGGGGTCTATTTTTACGAGCCGGGCGGTCTGTCCACGCCGGCGCAGGCGGAACAGGTGCAGACCTTTGCGCAGCGGCCGCAATCACACGCTTATTATCCCAATTGCTCTGCTGCTCGCAGCGCCGGTGTCGCGCCGCTCTATCGGGGCGATCCGGGCTACCGGTCGCCGCTCGACCGGGATAATGACGGCATAGCGTGCGAACCCTATCGCGGGCGGTGATCTCAAGTTTGTCATCCCATGCTTCATCACACCATCCCTCGTCATCCTGAACTTGTTTTAGGATCCCCTCAAGGTTCGCGCGCTGCCGATGGAGGTCCTGAAACGAGTTCAGGATGACTTAAGCTGTTGCGACATGACGAGTGCCCCTCAACGCGGCAATAACCGCTGCCAGTCCCCCCACAGAACCACCGCCAGCGAAGCCCCGATCACCGTCAGATCGACCATCGCCGCGATCGGCAGATAGTCGAGCCCCGCTACCGCCGCCAGCCCGGCAATCACCGCCCAGACGACAAACAGCTTGCGCCCGCCGTCCCAGCCTTTGAGCAGGCCGATACCGGCGGCAAAGAGCAGCATCGGCATCAGCATCATCAGCACCGGTCCGAGGCCGGGGACCAGCATCACCATTGATGCGGTGAGCATCGGTGGCAAGGCGGGCAGGGGCAGCGGGAGAAAGGTGATTGCGGCGACGGCGATCGCGCCCCAGCCGACGATATGACGATATTGTTCCATGGCCGGTCCATATCATGGCGCGCGGGATTTGCCATAGCGGCGGCATCTTACGGCCGCGCCTCTGTCCTACAGGCCCGCCTTATGCTATAGACCGGGACATGAGAGACTATGCCGAAAAATCTGTTCAACATTCTGATAAAATGCGGAAATTCGTGATTTTGGGGGCAGTAATTATTTTTTCTCTTAACACTGTAAAGTTTGTAAAGTTCGACCCGGAGTCGCCGTGAAATATATCCGAATCATATTTGCTCTCGCCGCCGCCTGGGGCTTTCTCGCGCTGGTCCCCGGACTGTTCGGCGAAGCCGGTCCGCGACCGGAATATTATTACGGCTTTATCGGCATCGCGCTGGTGTTCCAGCTGATCTTCATCCTGATCGCGACGGACCCGGCCCGCTATCGCGCGCTGATTCCGATCGCGATACTGGAAAAACTGTCCTTCTTCCTGCCGGTGACTATCCTCTACGCGCAGGGGCGCGTGGCGGCGGGGCCGGTGTTTGTCGGCGCCATGGTCGACGGCCTGTTCATGCTGTTGTTCGCGATTGCATGGTTGCTGTCACGCAAGGCGGGGCAGGTGGTCTAGCACCAGTTGCGGCGGTAACCCTGCCAGCGTTCGGCGAGGCCCTCGGCGACGAGTATCTCGCCCAGGCTTTTCCCGTCGCGGGTGATGATACGCAGGTCGCGGCCATATTGGTCCTGGTCGCGGTCGATCGATTGCAGCGAGAAAGCCCCCTGATTGAGCAAGGCCTGCAGCCGGATCTTGGCTTGCTGGCCGAGCCGCTCTTCGGCGGCGCAGCCGGGGCTGGAGATTTCCGGCGTGTTGATATCGGCGATGCGGATCTTGCGGCCCTCGAACCAGATCGTGTCGCCGTCGACGACGCAGGTCACGCGGTCGGGGCCAAAGCAGATGCCGAAGCTGGCGCGATACGGATCGATTTGGACAGCTGCGGTCGTGCTGGCCGGACCGCCGCTGAGGAAAATCGCCAGAAACAGCGCCGCGCACAGGGCGATGGTGAGAATGATGAAATGGGGCCAGCGGTATATGTTCACCGGCTGGACGATAGCGGGGAGTTGTTAAAAGGAGTTAAATCGGGGGGCGAAGTTAAGGGGCAGGCGGTTCCGTCCCGCCATGGCATCTTTGGTGATCAGATCACCAAAGATGCGCTGTTGTTGACGGCCGGGCCGATAGAGGCGCTCAGCAGCACGGCAGCCGAGACGAAAGAGGCAAAGGCTGCGGCGAGGCGGCTATGGAGTTTGGATGACAACATGTCTTGGGTTCCTTTGTAAACGGCGTGGGCGAAACGGCTCAGGCGACCAGAGCGGCGGCGTTGTTCATGGCGGGGGTGATCGACGCGCTGACAAAGATTGCGGCGGTGAAGATGGCGGCGACGGCAGCGGCGATCTGGTTCTGGATATTGCTATTGGTCATATTGGCTTCCTTTTTGGTTCAATCTGTTGCTTCGCAAACCATTTTGCGAAGGTGCCAATAGCATTGCACAGGCCGTGCCAGTTTAGGAAAGGCATTATATATCAAAGACATAGCGAAATATGGCCGCAAGCGTGAAATGAACAGAAGCTGAATAATAGCAGAATATGCTAATATTTGGCATCGCTGTTCACGCCGGTGTGCAGAGGATATAAAGCAGCGCCCTGCGACCGGCCGCAAGGACGATTGTCAGGGAAATATGCCGGCTCTAGCGGTTCGCCAGATCTTTCGAGCTACGTCCGCGGGGCGGCGAAAAGTGGTTCAATATTGCGCGGTTCCGCCGTCGACGCTCAGCGTCCCGCCGGTGATGCCGCCGCCAGCCTCGGACGCCAGCAGGACCGCCACCGCAGCAACTTCCTCGACTTTGCCGGGGCGCTTGAGCGCGCTTTCCTGCGAGAACATGTCGATCATCTCGTCGAAGGACATGCCCATGCCCTCTGCCGTCGCCGGCCCGGTCTCCATGATCAGGTCGGTCAGGATCAGACCCGGGCAGATGGAATTGACGGTGACACCCGATGTGCCGACCTCCTGTGCCACGGCTTTGGTCATGCCGTTGATGCCATGCTTGGCGATCGTATAGGAAGCGAAGGTCGGCTTGCCCATCTTGCCTTCGGTGGAGCTGATATTGATGACGCGGCCCCATTTCTGCGCGATCATCGGCTTGAGCGCCCGGCGGGTGGCCCAGAATGTGGAATAGATGTTCCACTTCATCGCCTGGTCAAAGGCTTCGTCCGTGAGGTCGACCAATGGCGCCAGATCGCCTGCGCCGCCCGCATTGTTGACGAGGATATCGATCGCACCGAAATGGGCGGCTGTCTGGTCGATAAAGCCCTCGACCTGATCCTGCTCCATCACGTCGCCGGGGATGAAGATTGCCCGATCGCCGGCGTCCAGATCGGCAATGACCTTGGCGCCCTTGTCCGGATTGCGCGCCATCAGGGCGACATTGGCGCCCTCTGCCAGAAACGCCTCGGCAATCCCGCGACCAATGCCCGCCGTTCCACCCGTGATCGCCGCTGTCCTGCCCTGCAATTTCATCGCTCTTCCTCTTTGTTATGTTGCGCGTTTGCTATCGGAGAGGGTGCCGATCGACAATGGGTTAAAAAGCTAGTCCTGATGCTCTTGTCTATTTCGTTCAGATAAAGTGCTTTGAATATGAACCTTAGATAAAGTCAGCATTCAGCAACCGGTCAACGCCGTTCCCCTAGAAGCATATCTGTCAGGCAGTAATTGATTCGGGTTCCGGAAGAACCCTTTTGGAGTGAAGAACATGATCAACAAGATTATCGGCAGTCTCGCAATCTCAACCGCAGCCCTCGCCACCATGGCCATGGCATCGCCCGCCGAAGCGCGCGGCGGCTATTACGAACAGGTCCGTGGTGACGGCTATCGTGAATATCGGCGTGGCGATACCTATCGTGGCAATCGTTATCGCGATCGTCGCGACTATCGGGACCAGCGCCGCTATCGGGACAACCGCTATTCCAGCAATCGTCGCTATCGCGGCTGCGACCGTGGAACCGGCGGAACGATTATTGGCGCGATAGCAGGCGGCTTGCTGGGTAATGAGCTCGCCGGCCGGGGTGACAAGACCGAGGGTACGATCATCGGTGGGGCCGTTGGCGCACTGGCCGGTCGTGCAATTGACGGCAACTGCTGATCAATTCGCCGATCTGGCAGATTAATCCGATTCCACGACACTTTGTGGAAACATCATTCCCCGAGTTGCGTAACGGGGGCAGGGGGCCGCGGCGTTGTTTCGTTCGGCCCCCGACGCTGTTCAGCGGTTCGCAAGCAGCTCCGGTACGGGCCCGATCCAGTCGGCAATATCCGGCTCGTCCCTGACGAAATAGGGCTCGCCTCTGCTGTTGAGGTAAAAACGCTGCATCTCGCTGCGGGTGAAGGGGCGGGAACCGAGTCGTCCGAATACCGCCATCTGTCCGCCGGTTTCATCGACCGCACGATCGCGATCCAGTCCCTTGGACAGGGCCAGCGCCGGTTTCGGCGTGCGGGCAAAGGCGATGAGTTCCGGCTTCGGCGCGGGCGAAAAACCATAATAGTTTTTCTGGCTGTCGGGCGTGGTCAACTGGATCACCTTCAGGCCGTTACGGCCGTCGGCGACATAGGCAAATAATGTGGCATTGGTCGAGCCGACTATGACATCCTCTGCATCGTTCATCGTCCCGCCGAAAGTCTCCTTCAGGTAGACGGTCGGCGTTTCGGGCCGCGTTATATTGGCAATTACCAGACCTTCGTCCTTGGCGGCGATATAGGCATAAGTCCGGGCGAGATAGATACGCCGGGCATCGCGCAAAGGGATCGTACCGGATGGCACGGCGACCGGGTTTTCCATGTCGGTCACATTGAACAGTTTCACGCCATCGCTATCGGTTACCCAGAGATAACGGAATTGCAAGGCCGAGGCTCTGGCATCGGTCATCGGAATAGTGATGACATGGCGCGGTTTAAGCGGTTCATCGAGATCGATCAGCGTCAGGCCGGCAGTGGTTGTGATATAGGCATAATGGCCGGCCAGCGTGATGTGCTGCGCGCCGTCGAGCACCCCGTCTTCGTTCCACGTCAGGCTGCGCTTGAAGAAATTGTTGCGGAACTCGCCATCGGCCAGCGTATTGACGTCGACCAGAATGAGGCCTTCTTCGCTGTCGGTGATGACCGCATAATTATATATCGGATGAAACGCCTGTTCTTCGTTGATCTCCCGCAGTTCTTCAGTGTTGCGGGTTGGTGCAATCGGCTGGTTGGTGGCCAGCGCCATGCAGGTTGCGTTCTTGGTATCGACATGCGTGTCATGACCCAGGGAGGAAAATGGCGCTTTGACGATGCGCTCGGAGAATCCCTTGTTTCCGATCGAGGCTACGTCATAGGCACGGAAGCCGCCTTTTCCCTCGGCGACGAACATATATTCACCGCGCAATTGCAGACACCGGACGGCATCCTTGGTACCCTGGACGACATTCTTGAATTCTTCGAGCGCTTTGGTTTCTCCGGAAAGATTCTTGTCGAGCCTCTCGCCGCGGACCCAGTCGATCAGTTCGCGGTTGTTATTTTCGACATGCATCCGCCAGTAATCTGGATAGGCATATTTTTGCAGATAGGAGCCGATGACAGCCTGCGGCTCGTCCCATTCGGTAACCCGCACCGCTTCAAACCCTTTCTCAAGACCGACCCAGGCGTGGAGGCCGATGAAATTGACGAAATTTGTACCCTGCAGCAGCGTCTGGGCCATGATCGCATTATTGTCATTGGCTTCGCTGACGTGACAATCCGAACATTGCTTTGTCTCGGTCTTGCGCACCGTATGGGGGAAATGTGGGGCAAAAGCTTGCGAGGAGAAACCGATCCCGGAAATCGGGGGCTGCTGGACGTAGATGCGTTCACGGTTGATATTGGTCGAGGACAGGATCAGGGCCGACGTGGAGCGGACCGGAGCGATGACATTGCCCTTGCTGGTCTGGTGACGGCCGAGCTGGAACATCTGGTCGCGGGCGACCTGGGGATTATAGGTCGCATAGTTTCTGGTCGTGCCACCCTCATATTTATGGCTGTCGGCCTGCCAATTGGCCTCGATTGGCAGATGGCAGCCACCACAGCTTGTCGTCCAGCTGAGATGACAGGTGAAACAGACCATATTCTCGTCTTTGTGCGCCCGTTCTTCCTTCGGAACGCCGCTTCCGAATGCATATTTCCCCGTTTCTGCTCCGCTTTTCGACATGAGCTTCGCCCGCGCGGCCTTGAGATTGAAGTCGGGGTGCGACCGGTCGACGCTATCCTTGACCAGACTGACCTGCCAGCGAAGCTCGGGGTCGACGATGGACCGCTGGATCAGGACGCGCTTGCCTTCAGGGTTCTCGAACCATTCGAAGCGCCGCTCGCCATTAGCGTTGCGCAGAAGACCAAGATTGCTGCCTTTTGGCCGTGCCGCGAGATTGCTGGTCAATAGTGTCGGATAGGCATCGGCGGTGCCGTGGCAGTCCTTGCAGCTGATTTCCACCGCATTGGCAACCTCGCCGTATATCAGGCCATTGCCGTGACTGTCCTGACCAAAATGGCAATCGGCGCACTGCATGCCGACTTCGGCGTGGATGCTCATCATGTGGACCGATTTTCCCGGATTTATACCCGGTTCGACAAATTTCCCTTCGCCGTCCTTGCGGAATTTCTCCGGATCGTCATGGGCGACGATATTGTCGGTATCGGTGCTGTAGCTTGCCTGATTGCCCTCGGCATCGAGCAGATTGCCGTCGCGGTCCCGTTTCAGGATCGCCCGGAAATTCCAGCCATGGCCGTGATAGTCGGCAAATTGCGTGTCCTTGGCGTCGCTGTTGACGTCGTAGACATTGCGCAGGAAATCAATGTCAGCCCAGAGACCTTTGGGCGCGGCGCCTTCCGGATTGCGGTCGAGCACTTTGCGGACTTCCTCCGCATCCGGATATTTCTGCTGCTTGTAGGTCTTCTGATACTCCTCGTCGCTCATGCCTTCGGGCTTGGGCGTCTTGTTGTCCGGACCGGGCCACATATAGGGCGCGTCGGATTCATAGTCCCACATCGTGTAGCCGAGATAGCTGTTCAGGAATATATTCGGCTGGTGCATGTGGCAGTTCATGCACTGGGCGGTCGGGATGGCTCGGGTGAAGGCATGTTGTATCGGATGGCCTTTTTCGCGCTTGGCAGGATCCGTGTCGCCGCCATGATCGTCGCCATGGGCGGCGTCTTCGCCATGGTAGTCCTCGGCACCGTGAGCCGCATCATAGCTGCCGTAGCCGCCAATACGATGCTCGCCCTCTTTCAGATTGCGGATTGTCGGGTCAACCGTCTGGGTCTGTCCGTCGCGGCCATATTTGGCCCAGATCGAGCTGTGTCGCGGTTCGCGGTCATTGGCATAGACGACGTGGCAGCCGGCACAGCCGGACTGGCGATAGTCGCCGGGCTGGTCATTGGTGCCCATGAACCACATGAACGGGTCGTTGAGCCGGGTCTTGTGGATATTGAGAACCGGAATGGCCACGCGCAGGCCGGTTCCCGGGCCACGATTGGATTGCTTGAGGTCGGGCCGTCCCGGCTCTTCGAGGCGCTGGATGATGCCGCCGATATTGGGCAGTCCGATTTCCGGGAACTGTGTATTGATATTGCGGCCACCGCGCTCGAACACGCGGAAGATATCGCCTGGTGGAACCGTGTGCCAGGTCGGGAGCGGGTAGAGGATCGGCAGCGCGCCGCGTTTCTTTTCGGCTTCTGTCACGGTGCCGTGCGGGTTGCCGGGTGACTTGATCGTCGCCGGCTCGCCCTTGCGGGTATAGGCCTCGCCGAAGATGTAATTTTTGAATGGTACAATGCCGTTGTTATAAGCGGCTCCGCCCCACAGCATGGCACCGGTGGCCATCAGCGACCGCTCCGAGGCCTCGATGATTTCCATATGGCAGGCGCCACAGGATTCGCGGGCCACGCGATAGTCCGACGGATTGACGAACCGGACGAATTCGGGCGATTCCTTGTTGAGCAGACCATAGCTGCGCTTGGGATTGGCGGAGGAGGGCCAGTGCCAGCTTTCGGGATATTTGGGCAGGACGTGGGCCTTGGTCAGCGCGTCCATATAGGCGAGGCTGTTCTTGCCCCAATTGTTATCGCCCATGACCGACGCGTCACCGCCGTGACAATCGACACAGCCGAGAACCACTGCGGGCGTTTCGTGCATGGTTTTCTGGTCACTGTCGGTGTGACAGCTCTGGCAGCCGCTGCTCTTGGCTTGCGCCTCGTCCCAGGTCTGGTTTTGCGGGGCGGGAGGCGTAAAGCTGTAATCGACCTTTTGTGGCTTTTCCTTGCCTGCGGCGAGCAGCAGCGAGGCAGGAGTGACGGTCAAGGCCAGCGCGCCCAGCCCCGCGAGGAACAATTTGCTATTGCCGGTCAAAAGGTTCCGCCAGCGCATCAGAAAGCCAATATCGCATTGAGCAGGATCGAATAGTGGAAGTCGCGTTTGTCGGTCTGGTCAAACAAATCCTTGAATCCTTTTCCGGGTATCAAAGCAGCGCCCGAGAGGCGGAATACCATATTCTGCGTGGCTTTCGGGCGGTAAATGGCAGCTAGTGAGAGATCCCAGCCGATGTCCTTTGGAATAGAACCTTCGACGCGCAGGGCTTCGAGACTTTCGGTCTTGTGGAACCAGAGATGGTTGGCATTGCCGGACAGCCGAAAATCGGGCGTCAGATCAGCGTCAACACCCACGCCGGCCAATATCGTGCCGGGATTGTTGAAATTGCTCTGTCCCTGTTCCTTGGAGGAACGAAGCGAGTTTAGGATACCGTTGCGACCGTTGATCGAGATTACCCTGCCGCCGCCGGCAAACGGGATGGTCTGGCGGATCCAGTAGCTGGTGTCGGCTCCGGCGAAGATCGGGTTCTCGAATATCGCGTCAAAGCCGGCTTCGGTATTATTATAGGGATTGCCGTCGCCGCTGGCGAACAGGCCGGAAGCGCGGAAGCGCAGGAAATCGACGTCATAGCTGGCTTCCAGCGCACCGAAATAGGCTTCGATCTTCGCCGGTTCGCTGGTGAAGAAGCTGTTCCGGTCCTCGCCAAAGGCGCCGTAAACCTGACCCGTCAGATTGATCCGTCCGATCCGTCCGTCGAAGGCATAGCCGGGATAGACGACGTCATAGGCGCGGCCCCGGAGATCGCCGAGCAGGGCAGGGCGGACCGGAAAACCGTTGTCGTCAATCTCGATATCGGACTTTTCGCGGTTCATATTATAGGTCACGCTGAACTGGCTCGTCAGACCGACGAAGGGCAGATCCTGGCGATAGAGATTGGCGAAGAAAATATAGCTTTCGCGCGGGGTCTGGGTGATATCGTTGAGACCGGAATTGGTGTCTTTCTCCAGCTGGACAAAGGCGCCGAGATTATACTGGATCCGGTTGTTGTCGCGGGTTCCAAACAAACGGAAACCGAGCTGATTATCCTGAAACAGGAAACCGCGGAAATCGGCCTGCATCGGCTGGATACCGATGCGGAAACTGTCAAAGTCATAGCGCGCCGAAGTGTTGCGGATATGATAGTCGAAAAACGCCTCCTGCACGCCGACAAACCAGTCGGTCCGATGCGAGGATTTGGATGGTTCGACGAACAGAACCCGGCGTTCCGGGACATTCACATGATTGACCTGGGTCGCCAAAGTCAGGCGATATTCCACATCAGGTGGCTTGTAGGCGGTGGAGCCCTTGATCAGGGCAAAGCCGGTGATGAACGTCTGGGCATAGACTTCCGAACCGGAGCGGCCGAACACGTCGATGCTATTTGGTCGTTCGGTGGTCTGGACGCCGACGGGGATCGGAAAACTGCGGGGTTCGATTACCGTATCGGAAATTGCATTGGCGACGAAGAACCAGTCGTCACCCTTGAGAAAGCCGGGTTTTTTGTCGGCCGGGATCGGCTTGTCGCCTTTCAGCACATTCTGGTTATAGGGGTTGAGCGTGCTGTGGCAGTTGTTCCGCAGCGCGCCGAACAATGTGTAGATCGATTCATCGCCGCCTTTCGCTGGGCAAAGGCTCTGCAGGATACGCCAGCGGTCGGGAACCGGAAATTCGTCGGTTGGAAAGGCTTCCGGCGGCGGGGCGTTGACCGCGCCGGGGTTATTCTGGGTCACCCGGTCGGGCAGTCTTTTCTGTACGCCAGGCCGGCGGCGGCCGTCGATCAGGGCATCGTCAGCGGTCAGGCTTTCAATGTCTGTGTCGAGCGGATCGGGAGTGCCGGGTGGCGCCACAATGGAAGAATTGGAAGCATCTTTCGCGGTCGCGGGTTCGGCCGCAGATTTTTCGTTCTTTTCCGCCTCTTCTTCGGCCGGATCGGGGCCTCCCATGGCCATTTCTGTACCAATTCCGGTCGAATCCGTGCGCAACCAGGCGAAATCTTCTCCGGCAAGAAGGGCGGTCAGCGACGCTTCCATCTGCTCGACCGAGGCGCGCTCATGTTCCATTTGTTCGGCCTGGCCAGACATCACCGCCAGGATCGGTACAAAGGAGGCTGAAAGTCCCGCCATTACCCTATAATCCCTCGCAAACATTTTGTTCGCTGGTGTCCAGGAACGGCGCGAAGGGACAGTTCACATAGCGCAGCCGGACGTTGGCATTGCCGAGATCGACAACGACATTGTCGGCACGGATCGCTTTCGGCGCGTTGCCAATCGTACCCAGTCGCACCCCCGCATTGTGAAGGCCGAGGAAACTCGCCATGTCATCCTGGTCGATTCCGTCGCCGGAAACACCGATGCCGCCGATGAGCGTGTTACCGCGATAAATCGGGACGCTGCCCGGAAAAATCTGCATGCCGTTGGAAAGGCGGTTCTGGCCGCCGGTTCCCGCTATCGCCGGCAACTGGGTGCAGCGCTGGTCAGTGTCGGCGCTGACGCCTCCGGAGCGGACAAAGCCGACATGCTGAACAATATTTGGAAAGACCAGATCAAGCTGCAGGCCAACCGCGAACGGGCTGAACCGCGAAGATTGTTCGATCGACAGCGGTCCGGGCGGGCGCCCGATTTCACCGTCCGGAAAATAGGGGCGGGCCAGATTGCCGCCCGAGCGGTCGGCAAAGGCGACCGTGCCGGTCAGGGCATTGGGATCGCCGAGAAAATCGCGTACCCGCTGAACATGGGCCGGCACATTGGCAAAAGGCGCAAATACCGGTGTGGCGAGCAATTCCTGGCCGGCGACTGCGCCGGAGAAAAAGGCCGCCGTTCGCGCCTTTTGCAGGGACACATCGGTGCCGAAAACAGGACTGTCCGGTGTGCGGACGATGCCCAATATCTGGCCGCGGGTATCAACCACGCTGACGGTCGCCTGCATGCGGCTGTCGAGCGGCTGGCGGATTTGCGCTCTCGCGCGGCTGATCACGAGAAAGGCTTCCTCAAGTATCGCCCGCACTTCGCTTGCGGTCAGCGGGGTGGTCACTGCCGCGGCATCGGTACCGCCACGGATCGGATAGCGGTTGGCGCCACTGCCATCGGTCAGGACAAAGGCATCGCTATTGCTGAACTCTGTGGTTTTCGACGCCCGGATGCCGGAGGCTTCCGTTCCGTAAGCGGTGCCGGCAATGATCGTACCATTGGTATAGCCCGTTACCGTGATCAGCTGGCCGACTGCGGCTGTATTGATAGCGGCAAAATTATTCTGCAGCGGTGACAGGTCGGAGACCACCATATCGCTGAACCGCAAGGATGTGCCGTCGACCGAAATCCGGTTGGCAGCGATCGAGGCGGGCGGCGCAAAACCTTGTATGCCGGCCAGCGCAATGGCTTCCTCGTCATCATTGTCGACATCGAGAATATTGGGATCGAAACCATAGTCGCCATCGCCCATGACACCGATCCCGCCGACAACAACGCCGTCCTTGTAAAGCGGCATCCCGCCAGGGTCGGCGGCGAGGCCGAGCGGCGACCGTTTCGGACCGATCAGCGCACCCGTTCCGCCCATTGCGTTGAAACGCTGGGAGAGGTCGGAGCAGGGCAGCTGGCTGAACTGGACACCGAAAAGCGGGCCGCTTTCCAGCCCGACAGTCGTCGGTGCAGGCGGGAAATGTTCCTGGGCGATCTGGCTGGCGGTCCGCGAGGAGAAGGCGTTGCCGCTGCTCGACAGATAGGCTCCGGTTACCGCCTTTGCGATCGCCGCAGCCGCAGCCGGGACCTGCTGGCCCTGCAGCCCGACCAGATCGGCCGGACCGGCAAGGCCGCCAATCTGCCGGTTGCTGATCGTGATTTCTGACGACCCGCCGTTCGACCCGTTCATGTCGAACACGGCCAGCACATTGCCGACGCGGTCGACCACGGCGATCACCGAGGGCAGGTTGCGGGCCTGCGCTTCGCCAACGGCCTGGGCGATGATTGTCTGCACATCGGCAACAGTCAGCGACCGCTGTGCCGGTGCCGCGAACAGGCCGCCGGTTCCGGTTGCCGGCGGAGTGGGCGCGGGCGTCGGCGACGGTGCGGGTGAAGGCGTGCCGCCAAAATCATTGCTGTCTCCGCCGCCACCACAGGACGTCAAAACCAACGCAGCGGCGGAAAGGGCAGAGGTGAAAAAGGGTTTGCGCATCACCGGGTCTCCTATCTCAGCGACCGGATCGTGCGGACCGCGCTACCCAAGGCGCGGCGGAATTTCAGCGGCTCGTAGCTATTGGGCTCGGCAACCGCTGCATAAGCGACATTAATCTGTCCGCGCAGACTGGTGGCGGCGGATTCACTGACCTGGCCTCCATTGACCAGACCGTTGAGCAAGGTGTCGATCGCCATGACCGCCTGCACGCTGCCCTCATAATCGGTGAAGCGGGGCGAGATTGCCTGCCCGGCAATGGTCTCCATGATCCGGAAGGTCTGGTCCCGGCCAAAGCTGGCGCGGGAGAAGCGGTCGGCGAGCTGCGCCGCATATTGCCGCAAGCGGGCGGCTTCTGCGACCGCCGGACCACGGCCTTGGGCCATGGCTGCGTGAAAGGCTCTGGAGCGGCTGTCGAACTCACCCGCAATGTCCGGCGCAGCGACTTTGATTGCGGCGCTCAGCATGATCATATTCTCGTCGTTATAGGGCGGCATGCCTTCGGGGATCGGGCGTCCGGGATTGTCGACCGAGGTCGGACGCGCGGAGGCATTGTCATAGATACGGCGGTGACAGCTGTGGCAGTCGTAGAAATAGAATTCCGGGAAAATGCCTTCGGTGGCAATGGCCGGCTTGGTGAAAAGGTTGAGCGAGCGCTCCAGCGCCATCGCCTGGCCGACCGCCCAGAACTGGACGCTGTTGGTCCGGCCCTTGCGGCGGACATAATCGATATCCTCGTCATGATGCTGCTGCAGGGTGGAGAACAGGTCCATTTCGAACGAGATGCGCGGGTGTCCGGCGGCCATGATCCGGTGGTCGACGAACTGGCCTTGCTTGGCGCTGCCAAAATGGCAGTCCAGGCAGACGCTGGCGCGGGCCTTGGGATTGTCGAGCGGGATCAGGCCCTGCGATACATTGCGGGCGTGGCTGGCGCCGACCGCATAATGGCTGGAGAGCCAGCCGGAGGATGCTCCGTGACAGGATTCGCAACCGACTCCGTCGTTCAGCTGGAAGCGCGGGCCCTTGCTGGCCGCCGCAGTGCTGTGACAGCCGAGACATTCGGACGCGGATGCCGCGTCCTTGATACCGAGTCGCTGGGCTATTGCGATGCTGCGCGGTTCGCGCAGGACGCGGAAAGCGCGGCTATGCGCGCCGCCGGGGGTGGATTCTTCCTGCCAGCGCATGATTTCGTCCTGCCGGACGATTTCGCCATCGGCTTCCTGTCGCCCGTGACAGGTCGACCCGCCGCAGGTCGCCACGCCGAGATGGGTGCCGCGGGCGAGATCGCTGGCGGCTTCCACTGGTTCGGGGCTGGCCATGGTCGAGACAAATAATGCCGTTGCGACCAGGGCCGAACAGAAAAGACCAGCGGCCAGTACAGACCAGCCGGGCATCCTCGAAATTTTTTCCCCCATGTGCATCGTTGGCCAATCCGGTTTTCAAACCGGCCCCTCGTTCAGCGCGACGCGACCCTCGCCGTTTATCATAACGGACAGATTATCTATCCGCCATCCGCTCCCTAATGCAAAGAAAAACGACCGATTTCTTCTACTTTCTAAGGTCTTGACAAGAGAATCGCACCGCACCGGAAGCTTGGTGTGGCACATTGGCAACGCTTGTCCACCAGTCGTCTAGCCAGGTTTGCGCCGGATCACCAGATTGCGGATTTCTGTCATGTCTTCGATCGCGAATCTAATGCCCTCGCGGCCGAGACCGCTGTCCTTCACCCCGCCATAGGGCATATTGTCGACCCGGTAGGACGGCACGTCATTGATCACGACGCCACCGACATCAAGCTGATCCCAGGCATCCAGCGACTTGAAGATATCGCGGGTGAAGATGCCGGCCTGCAGTCCGAATTTGCTGTCGTTGACCTCGTCCATCGCGGCACCGAAATCGCTGAAACTGGAGAGCAGGGCGAGTGGACCGAAGGCTTCCTCGCGATAGGCATCGGCGCTGGTGTCAACATTTTCCAGCAGCGTCGCCTCGAGCATATTGCCCTCGCGCTTGCCGCCGCACAGCAGCGTTGCGCCACCGGCCACGGCGCTCTCGATCCAGCCATGCAGGCGGCTGGCTTCGCCTTCGGAAATCATCGGGCCGATGAACGTATCGCGGTCCTTCGGATCCCCCGCGATCAGCGTTTTGGTCTTCGCAACCAGCATGTCCCTGAACCTGTCGTAGATGCTTTCGTGGATGATGATGCGCTGCACGCCGATGCAGCTCTGGCCCGACTGGTAAAAGGCGCCGAAGACAATTCGCTCGAGCGCATCTTCCAGATCGGCATCATGATCGACGACGACGGCGGCATTGCCGCCGAGCTCCAGTATGACCGGTTTCTTGCCGGCCTTGGCCTTCAGGTCCCAGCCGACGCCCGGTGATCCGGTGAAGGACAGCAGTTTCAGCCGTTCGTCGGTGGTGAAGAGGTCGGCGCCATCTCGACTAGCGGGCAGAATCGAGAAGGCGCCTTTCGGCAGATCGGTTTCTGCCAATATTTCGCCCATGATGATGGCGCCCAGCGGTGTCTTGCTGGCCGGCTTCATCACGAACGGACAGCCCGCGGCTATCGCCGGGGCAACTTTATGTGCGGCCAGATTGAGCGGGAAGTTGAACGGTGAAATGAAACTGCAGGGGCCGATCGGTACGCGTTTCCACATGCCCATATAGCCTTTGGCGCGCGGCGATATATCGAGCGGTTGCACCTCGCCATAATTGCGGACGGATTCCTCTGCAGCGATGCGGAAAGTATCAATCAGACGCCCCACTTCCCCTTCTGCATCCTTGATCGGCTTGCCCGCTTCTACGCACAGGGAATAGGCCAGCTCGTTATAGCGCTCCGTGAACCGGTCGACGCAATGCTGCAGCACGTTCTGCCGCTCGTAACTGGCCAATTTTGCCATCGGTTCGGTGGCGGCTACCGCCCCCGCGATTGCTTCGTCGATGACCTCGGGTGTTGCCAAGGCGGTCCGGAACGCCACTTCATTGGTATATTTGTCGGTGACTTCCAGGTCGCTATTGGGTTGCACCGCTTCATTGTTGAGATAGAGCGGATAGACATCTTTCAATTTGGTCATAGGTATATCGTTCAAACCTTCGCGCTGAGTTCCTTGATTTCGTGGTTCAGGATGCGATCATTGTCCGAATAATCAACCGGACAGTCGATCAGATGGACGCCGTCGGTGCCAAGGCAATGATCAATCGTTTCCTGCAGATTCTTGGCGCTGCTGATCCGGTAGCCATTGGCCCCGTAGCTTTCCGCATATTTGACGAAATCCGGATTGCCATAAGTCAGTCCCCAGTCATCAAAGCCCATATTGGCCTGTTTCCACCGGATCATGCCGTAGCTGCTGTCGTTGAGAACCAGCACGGTGATGTTGAGTTTTAACCGGACAGCGGTTTCCATCTCCTGGCTGTTCATCATGAAGCCGCCATCGCCGCAGATCGCCATGACCTTGCGGTCGGGATAGACCATCGCCGAGGCCATGGCAGAGGGCAGGCCGGCACCCATGGTCGCCAGCGCGTTGTCGAGCAGCACCGTATTGGCCTGACGCGCCTTGTAATTGCGGGCAAACCAGATTTTATAAACGCCGTTGTCGAGGCAGATGATGCCATCGGCGGGCATCGCCTCGCGGACGACCTTGACCAGATGCGGTGGATAGATCGGGCAGCGCAGATCATCGTCCATCGAGTCCGTATGTTCTTCCTCGGCGCGACGTGCGTTGTACATGGCGTCGAAATTCCAGCTGCCGGACGGAACAATATCTTCCTTCATTTGCCAGATGGCGTTGCCGATATCGCCGATTACCTCGATCTGCGGGAAATAGACCGGATCAACCTCGGCGCTGTTCATCGACACGTGGATCACTTCGGTGCTGCCGGGGGCCATGAAGAAAGGCGGTTTTTCGATCACGTCATGGCCGACGTTGATGATCAGGTCTGCGGCCTCGATCGCGCGATGGACGAAGTCATTCGCCGATAGTGCCGCGCAACCCATGAATTCCTTGTTGGTTTCATCGACCACGCCCTTGCCGAGCTGGGTGGTGACGAACGGAATACCGGTCTTCTCGATAAACTGCGTCAGCATGCGGCCGGTGGTGGTCCGGTTGGCGCCGCCACCGACAACAATGATCGGTGATTTGGCATTTTCAATCTTCTTGGTCGCGGCCCGAACCGCCTTTGCCTCGGCCACCGGCCGGCGGGTCAGGCTGGGCGCGATCGGGGTGGAATCGGTTTCCTCGTCGGCAATATCCTCGGGGAACTCGATATGGGTGGCGCCGGGCTTTTCCTCCTCGGCCAGCCGGATCGCTTCGCGGACGCGGCTCGGAATATTGTCGGCCGAAGCCAGCTGGTGGGTGAATTTGGTGATCGGCCCCATCATGTCGACGACGTCGAGAATCTGGAAGCGGCCCTGTTTGGATTTCTTGATCGGCTTCTGGCCGGTGACCATCAGGATCGGCATGCCACCGAGCTGGGCATAAGCCGCGGCGGTGACCAGATTGGTCGCGCCGGGGCCGAGCGTTGCCATGCAGACGCCGGTCTTGCCGGTGTGGCGGCCGTAGGTCGCTGCCATGAAGCCGGCGCCCTGTTCGTGCCGGGTAAGAATGAGCTTGATTTTCTTGGAGCGCGACAGGCTGTCGAGCATGTCGAGATTTTCTTCACCGGGAACGCCGAACAGATACTCAACGCCTTCATTCTCGAGACATTCTACGAACAGATCGGATGCTTTGGTCATGTGGGTCCTTCCCTGGTCGTGACGACCAGCTTGAGTGCGAGTAATGGCAACGACCCCAATGACCCCCAATCCCCCTCAGAAATGAGACTCACTCTACCCCTATCTAATTGGATGGTAAGTCAAAAACCCCGGGGAGTCACCCCCTCAATATCCCCGGTCGAAGTCGGCGACGGCGATCATCTCTTCGCCGCCGCGATAGCGTTTGAGATTTTCGACAAAGCGGGCGGCGGCGCGCTGGAACATCCGCGTTTGCGCGACCCCGGACAGATGCATGCTGATGAGACAGTTGGGCGCGTCCCACAAGGGATGGTCGGCGGGTAGCGGTTCCGGATCGGCGACATCGAGCGCGGCTCCGCCGATCGCCTTGTCGTTGAGGGCCTTGACCAGTGCCTCCTGATCGACCAGCGACCCGCGCGCGACATTGACCAGCCAGGCGGAAGATTTCATCGCGGCAAATTCGTCCGCGCCGAACATATGCCGGGTGTCGCGGGTCGCCGGGGCGGACACAAACACCCAGTCGAACTCGCCGAGCCGGTCGCGCCAGTCATCGAGCCCGATGACATGGGAGTCGCCGGTCGCGGTGCGGCGGACGGCGGTCACGTCGACGTCAAAGCCGGAGAGCTTTTTCGCGATCTGCTGGCCGATCCCGCCATAGCCGATGATCAGCGCCTTGCTGCCGTCAATTTCCACCGTGCCCGGGGCGGTTTCGAGCCAGTTGTGCTGGCGCTGGTTGTCAAATATCACATCGCTGCGCTTGGCGGCAGAGAGCATCAGCATGATGGCAAATTCTGCGATCGGCGCGCTGTTCAGCCCGGCTCCGTTGGTCAGGATCGTGCCCTGGGACTTGAGCTGCTCGAGCGGGAAATGTTCAACCCCGGCATAGATGCTGTTGAGCCATTTGAGATTGGTCGCGGCGGAGATGATTGCGGCCATCTTGTCTTTGTCATACATGTCAAACCAGCCGATTTCGGCATGCGGCGCAACTTCCATGGCTTCTTCGGTGCTGGTGAACCAGGTGACGTCGAGGTCGCCGCAATGCGGTTCGATCATCGGCCGGACAAGGGAAGCCATGGCGGCTTTGGGTTTGGCAGTCATAATATATCGCCTCCTAAAATCTGTTTGTGCAAGGGGGGAATCTGACGTTCCCTCCTGTCCCTGCGTGAATGGTCCCGATTGCGCGCAGGCATCCGGGGAAAAGTCTAAACCGTTAATGCCCAGTCCCAGCGCAATGGGTCGCCGTCCATAAGCTCCACGCCTTTTGCGGTCAGCTCGTCGCGGATTGTGTCTGCGGCGGCAAAATCTTTCGCCGCTTTCGCTTGCTGGCGCTGGTCGAGCTTTGCCTCGATATCGCGTTCGTCCAGTTCCGCCGCGGTCGGCCGCACCCGCAATTGATCGCGCGTCAGGCCGGTCAGTTCCAGCCCCAGGACCGATTCCATTTCGGTCAGCAGCGCGAGCCTTTGCCCGGCCGGCAGTTTCTTCAGCGAGAGCAGTTCTTCGAGCAGCGGCAGGCCTTTTGAACTGTTCAGATCCTCGCTCAGCGCAGCGTCAAATTTGTCGCGCAACTGCACCAGTGCGGGATGGTCTATCGCCGCCGTCTGTCCGTCTGCCTTGTCGCGCAGCCGTTCAACGCCCATGATGATACGCTTCAGCCGGGTCAGCGCCGCCGCCAGATTTTCCCAGCTGAACTCCAACTCGCTGCGATAATGAGCCTGCAGACACATCAGGCGATAGGCGAGGGGATGATAGCCCTTGTCGACCAGCAGTTGCACCCGCAAGAATTCGCCCGACGACTTGGACATTTTTCCGGTCCGGTCGATCAGGAAATTATTGTGCATCCAGATTTTCGCGCCGCTGTGGTCGGAACAACTATGCGCCTGGTTCTGGGCAATCTCGTTGGGATGGTGAATCTCGCGATGATCGATGCCGCCAGTGTGAATATCGAACGGCAGGCCAAGCAGCGCTTCCGACATCACCGAACATTCCAGATGCCAGCCCGGTGCGCCCTTGCCCCAGGGACTGTCCCATTCCATCTGCCGTGTCTCTCCCGGCGGTGTCTTGCGCCAGATAGCGAAATCGGCGGCGTTGCGTTTGCCCTCTACCGTGTCGATCCGTCCTTCACCGTCTTCGGTCGATGCGCGGGCGAGCGTGCCATAATTTGCCACGGTCGACACATCGAAATAGAGGCCGCTTTCCAGTTCGTAGCAATGTTTGTCAGCGATGCCCTTGGCATATTCGATCATCGCCGGAACATAGTCGGTGGCGATCGACCAGTGGGTTGGCTGCCGGATATTGAGTGCCTTGATATCCTGCCAGTAAGCCTCGGTATAATGTTTCGCGATATCCCAGATCGACTGGGCTTTTTCCGCCGCCATCTTCTCCAGCTTGTCTTCGCCCTCATCCGCATCGTCGGTCAGATGGCCGACATCGGTGATATTTATGACATGGGTGAGCCTGTAGCCCTTCCAGCTCAAAGTGCGGCCAAGTAGATCGGCGAACACATAGGCGCGCATATTCCCGATATGGGGATAATTATAGACCGTTGGTCCGCAGGTGTAGACCCGCGCCTCGCCCGGGTGGACGGGCACGAACTCTTCCATCTGGCGAGTCAGGCTGTTGAACAGTTTCAGCGGGTGCGCGGCAGTGTCATTCATCAGCCATCGCCTAATGGCTTTCCGCGCAAAAGGTCAACCGATCAATTGCGTGGTGGCATCATTCCGCCGGTTCGCGCGCGTCCTCATCTTCCTCAACCAGGCATGTCCCACTGGTATCGGCTTCGCACTCGGAGCCGCCAACCCAAAGATCTTCATTGCCTGCACCTGTGACCGGCTCGTCAATCAACGGATCTTCTGCCATATCGTCGTTTTTCTTGATCTCGATAAGATTGTTCGCAAACGGATCTGCTGCGTATTTCTCCGGAGTCACTTCTTCTTCAATGATATCCTGCACCGGTTCATTGGTTTGCGGCGTGTCCGGCGTCGGAGTAGGAGTGGGCGTTGGAGTTGGCGTTGGAGTAGGCGCGCAACTGGCAGGATTGGCTATCAGACAACCGTTGATCGTGGACAGTTGGTCGAAGCCACCGCCGGTAATCGTTGTGGCGGGAATGACCGCGACACCGATGGCGTTATCGATGGTGCCATTGATAACGATCGGGGTCGAACCACTTGGGCCGGTATTGATCGTGAAGCCACCAGACCCGACCGCGAAGCCCCGCCGAGCGTCAAAATCCGTGCCGCTTCCCGTATTCTGGACATAGAACTGACTGGCCAGCAAAGTGACGTCGATCAGATCGGCGAAGATGAAACCCTCATCCCGTACAATGCCGTCATTCTCGGCAAGGCGGGCATCGATTTCGGCGGTGCTCATGCCCTGAATATCGTCAAAGGCCTGGTCCGTCACCGCGTATATGTTGCGGGCGGTGAAAGCGAGATTGCCGGACAAGCTGCCGTCATTTGTTATTCCGATAGAGCCCGTTTCGGCGTTGATGAAAATATCCTCGCCAGCAACCAAATTCAGGGTTGTCTGGAAATCGCCTTGCACCGATAGCCTGCCGTCCACCCTGATCGACTGGTCGGCGGAAATATTGAAATTTGCATCTCTGCCAAAATTGCCGTCGAAAGATGCCGATGGCTGCAGATTCTCGATCGTCAGGTCAAATCCGCCAATTCCGGTCTCGACGGCATAAATGCTGAGGTCTCCGCCGGAATGAATGCGAGAGAATTCGTCATTATCCAACGTGAATTTCCCACTCGAACCGGTACCATCACCGCCGAGTGACATCTGGCTGGAACCATTGGTGAATATCTGGATGTCAGCGGTCAGATCATTCTGTCCCAGGCTGCCTGCCGATCCGATATCCATATCGGCGCTAACCGTCAGAATGTTGGTGCCAACAGTAGCTGCCTGTATGTCGATCAGATTTCCGGCTGTTATCTGCAGGTCATTCGCCGCGCTCACCGAATTGATGATCGATACGGTGTCGACCGCGCTGATGACGACGTCACCGCCCGATGATGCAACCGATAGAGGGAAATCGGGATCCAGCGGCGAATTGTCAGAGACGTCAAACTTGTCATCTATGCTGGCCGAGCCGCCGGCAGATATAATGATATCCCCTGTTGCTTGTGCGCTTTGCACCAGCAGATCGCCAGCAGATAACAGACCGATATCGCCATTGGTGGCTTCAGCCTGAACGACCATGTCCTGTTGCGAAACGAGGGACACGGCTTCGCCGGACGCGACAATGATAGTGGTGAGATCGATATTGTTGGTCACGTTGACCAACCCGGCAGAGGCGGTCAGAAATGCCTCGTTGCCGGATATGTCAGCGATTTCAATGCCGTTGTCGGCTCTGATATTTACCGTTCCCTGACCAGTCTTGTCCGCGCTGACCGAACCGACCGCAAAGCTCCCGCCTTGCAGGGTCGCGTTGACATTGGTCGCGCTGGCGATGGCATTGGCAGTCAGATCGCTGTTGCTGTTCATGCTGATCGATACATTGGCACCGCCGTTGATCGTATCGAAGCTGGCGTCGCGATTGGCATCGATAATGACGGCCCCGCCGGCGTCTATCGTGCCGCCGGTCAGCAGTCCGAAATTGCTGTCAATTGTGACGGTGCCGGTACCATCGATCGAGCCGAAATCGATGGTTCCATTGCTGGTGATGTCGACATCCACCCCGCTTGCATTCATGAATGCAATATCGGTACCGTTCATTACGATATTGCCGCCCGTCGCACTGGTGAAGTCGATTGCGCCACCAGTCAGTTCGACCGATGAGGAACCGGCAATGGTATCCAGGGTGATGGCGCCCGAACCGGCGTTCAGAAGCACGGAACCGCCGTCGGTATCGGAGATGGCTATTTCGCTTCCGGATACGAACAGCGCTTCGCTGCTGACAGCATTATCGAGACTGATCAGGCCAGCGGCATCCATTGTCAGCGATATCGCTGCCGTTGCGGAATTTCCGGTTATATCGCCGCCTGCAGTCAGGCTGATATTCTGGCCACTGGCATTGGTAAATCCGAAATCACCAGCAGCGTCGCCAGAAATATTGCCGGTCGAGGTCAGGGATCCGCCATTGATGTTGCCACCCGCGTCGAGTGCCATGTCATCACTGCTTGTCGCGTTGTCGAAGATGATATTGCCGCCGGCGTCGACGGTGAACGTGCCGCCCTGCGCTTCGAGATCGCCAAATCCGACATTGCCGGTGGCATCGAGATCGATACCGCCACCGACGGTGATGGTACCGGTTCCGTCGATATCGCCGGCGGTCGCATTGAGCGCCAGATCACCGCCGATGGTGCCGTTGTTCAGCGTCACGCTTGTACCGGTGATACTGGTGTTGCCGCCGCTGATCGCATTGACCAGCGATGGCGTGCCACCTGCGACAATGGTGATGTCGTCGCTGGCGTTCAGGGCGCCGGTGGCGGTCATATCGCCGCCGCTGGTCAGCAATATATTCGAGCCGGTGGCGGTTTCGGAAGCAAAGACAATGGATCCGGCCTGACCGGCATTGGCGGTGTCGAACGACAGCGCGAACAGGTCGATGCCCGCGCCGCTGGTCGTCGCACCGGCCAGCGTGATCGCGCCGTCTGCCAGAACGATAAAATCATCGCCGGCCGAAACATTGGCCAGAGCAACGTCACCCAGTGACCGGATCGATACATCCTCGCCGGCGCTGAGCGCACCTGTGACGATATTGCCGCCCGCCAGCAGACCGATGGAGGCCGCTGTCGGAGTGCCGGTTGCCGTTGCCGCCGAACCGATCGCAATGTCCTGTGTCGCCGATATCAGAATGTCGCCGCTATTGGTGGTCAGCGCGCCAACGTCGACATTGTCGGCGAACAGATTGATACTGGCTCCCGCACCCGTCACCGTTATATCGCCGCCGGTGCTGTTCACGCCGATCGTCCCGGTGGAAGCGGTCAAGGTGACGCCATTGGGCGAACTGATGCTGTCGAACAGGATATTCGCGGCGCTGTTGAAGCTGATATTGGCGGCACTTGCATTGCCGATCGCAATATTGCCGCCGTCCAGATTGAGCGCATTGACGGCGTTCAGATTACCGCCGTTGATGCTGCCGCCGGCGGTCATGCTGATGGCATCGCTGCTGGTTGCACCAGCGAAGTCGATGTCATTGCCGGCGTCGACGGTGAACGTGCCGCCCTGCGCTTCGAGATCGCCAAATCCGACATTGCCGGTGGCATCGAGATCGATGCCGCCAGCGACGGTGACCGTGCCGGTTCCGTCGATATTGCCGGCGGTCGCATCGAGGGTCAGATCTCCGCCGATGCTGCCGTTGTTCAGGGTGACCGACTGGCCGGTGATGGTCGTGTTATTGCCGCTGATGACGCTGGCAATCGCGGGGGTGCCGCCTGAGGTCACGGTAATGTCTGTTGCTGCGTCAAGAATGCCGGCCACCAGATCGGTACCGGTCACAATGGCGATGGATCCGAGCGAAGTGACATTTCCGAGCGTGCCCGAACCATTGGTCGCGGTGAGACGCAGAGCGGTCGTATTGCCATTGGTTGCGGATGCAATATCGAAGCTGTCGCTGGCGTTTACGACGATGCTCAGGCCGGCATCCAGCGCGCCGGTCGTCACATCCCCTGCGGTGGCATCGATGGTCAGATTATCGCCTGCGGTCACATCGCCCAAGGCAATATCCGTGCCGTTGATATCGACAAATGCCCCTGCGTCGATGGTGCCGCCGGAAATTGTCGTGCCGATGATATCCACCAGACGGTCCGCCATCACCGAACCAAAGGTGGCGGTTCCGCCGGCGTTCATAGTGATGTCGCTCGCGCCGCCGCCGGTGGCGGTCAAATCGCCGGTCGAGATATTGCCGTCGACCGCGCGCACCAGAATGGATGTGCCGTCGATATTGCCGATGGTGATGTTGCCGCCGGTTGCCTGTGTCTGAACCGACGTGCCGGACAGATTGGCGCTCGATATATTGCCGTTCGCGGCGGTCAGGAACATCTGGCCATCGGATGTCACGTCGCCAGTGGTGATATCATCTGCTTCGATGCGTACCAGCAGGGTTCCGGTAACCGATCCGAAGTCGGCCGTAACCGCATCGACATCAACGATCTCATTGGCGAACATTGTGCCGACGGATGCGGTTCCTCCGGCATCGAGATTGATGCTCTGGTTGGCGCCCGTGTTGATAGCGGAAAGCGATGTACCGCTGATATCTCCGCCCGCGGTCAGGCTGATGCCTTGCGCTGTTATATCGGTAAAGGCGATCGAACCGTTATCGGCCACAGCGGTAAAACCGTTGGTCGCGCTTGCCGTACCCAGGCTCACGTTGCCGGCTTGTGATTCCAGACTTATTGAACTGCCGCCGATGATCGCGCCGATATCCAGATCACCGCTCGTCGCTGTGACATTCCCGATCTGGGCCGCGTTGAGCGTGGTCACGTCTACCGCGCCAGCCGTGATGTCGACCAGAAAATTGCCATCCAGCAAGTCGGCGGTCAGATTGCCGCCGGCGGTCAGGTCGAGCGTGTCGGTTGCGGTGGCTGTGCCCAGAGTGATGTCGCCGCTGGCGGTCATCGCCAGCGTATTGGGTGCGCCCCCGGTGACGCCGAGCGTCCGGATCGTATTGCCGGTGATATTTGCGGCGCTGATATTGGTTCGGAAGGCTTCTGCCGTATCGAAGTCAAAATCCGCTCCGGCGTTAACCGTGAGAACGGCACCGCCGCTCACCGCACCAACGGAGATCGCGCCGCTGGCGTCCAGACTGGTGCCGCCGCTGGCACCGCCGGTCAGATTGCCGATAATGATGTCGCCGCCCACCGCTTCGAAATCGGTGATGGAATTGGCAAGGGCATCGCCGCCGGTAATATTCCCGTTTGTTGCCAATATGGTGATGCCGCTGGTCACCGACACCGTCGCGTCGAGATCGATAAAGCTGACATTTTCTCCCTGCAGGACGATGCTGCTGGCACCGCTGGTGGTGCCGAGGAATATATCGCCCGGCCCGCTTTGCGCGGCAAACAGTTCGATGGCGCGATCGGGAACCGTAATCTGGCCAAAGCTGATGTCATTGCCGGCTTCCACGCGGAAGCGTTGCGCGGTGCCCTGGCTATAGCTATCGACCGTGATGCTGCCGGGGACGGTATAGAGATTTTCCGATCCGCCGCCGACCAGCGCAACGGTGGTCAACTGCCCGCCGGTCGCGATAGATGCAGCCGTAATGTCAGCCCCTACCGTGATGCCGATGTCATTGATGCTGTTCAGCGAAGCGGAGCCGAGAAGGCTGCCGTTCACTGCGCTGACCATGATGCTTGCGCTGCCGACCGAGGCGTCGCGCAGGTCGACGTCGCCTTCGGTGCTTTCCACGAGGAACTGGTTCGATGCATCAAGGACGGTGGCAATGCCGTCGGTACCCATGATGATGTCGCGGCGGGTGGTGACCAGAATGTCGGTGGCCGACACGGTGCCGGCCTCGATGATGCCCTGGACCACGTCATTGTTGCTGGCCTGTCCAATATAAACCAGATTGTCGGCAGCCAACGTGCCGAGACAGACATTGCCTTCGACACAAAGGCTGCTGAGCAGGCCATTGTCGTCCGATTGTCCGATCGCGGTGATCAGGGCGTTGGAAGGTGCATCAATGATATCGGCGGAAATAGAACTGGCGGTAATCGAGCCGCCCAGACCGTCGATCGCGTTAGCCGACATGACCACGGCGAAATCATTGGCATCCAGATCACCGGCGGCGACAATGGATGCAATCGGTGTAAAGGTCGTGCTGATCAGGGGCGTTAGCGCTCCGGCCTGGAGGATCAGGTTGTTGGTGTCGGGGAACGGATTGGCGGTGTTTGGCGATGTGGCGGCATTATTGCCCGCTACCAGGCTTGCACCGGTCTGGATGATGATATCGTCGCCGGTCTGCACGGTCAGACCATTGTCCGAAACCGTATTGCTGCCGCTCTGGAACAATGCATTGCCGCCAGCGTTTACCGTGATGAAACCGGCAGATGTGACATCGCCGTCTATCGTGGCATTATAGCTTGGATCGAAGGTCGCGCTTGGCGTGCCTGCGGGATCATGCCCGGCCTGGATGAGCATCTGCGGCCCGAGGACGAAGGTTCCTGCGCCAAGGGTCACGGTCGCCACGGTTCCGGTGACAGCCGCATTGGTGACATTGGCATTCCACATAGCCGATATATCGACCAGTCCGACTCCGGCAATATCGGCAACCGTGGCATTCTGACCCGTGCGAACCGAGGCGCTGCCCGCGGCATTGATCCGCGAGCCGGTGGTGCTGATGAAATCGCCCTGCGCCGTGGCCGCGAAATTGCCGGACACATCGATGCTGTTGACCGGCGTTCCGTTATTGCTGTGATCGACGAAGATATTCTGGCCACTGATCAGCGTGGCATTGCCGCCAACGGTCATCTGCGCATCGCCGTCCAGGCTATATTCGATATTGCCGGCCACGTTGACGTCCAGATCGCCGAAAATCGATACAGCTCCGCTATCGCCGGTTATGAAAAAGCCGCCGGGCAGGGCCGAACCCGAGCCGATCCCGGTTCCGATCGCCGTATCGAAAGCAGTGGCTGTCAGGCTACCGAAGCTGATCAGTCCCGCAGGATCGGTCGAACTGTCGGTAATCTCGATGCGGCCACCCGCGCCGAAGCGGCCGAGGATGCCGTCGCCACCCGTGCCGCTGGAATCTATGGTTACGTCGGCGAATGCGACTATTCCGGGACTGCCTTCCTGAATCTCGACAATCCCGGTACCACCGGTTCCGATGCCGCCATAACCAGGGGTCCCGTCGGTCCCGAATGCGCCATAAAAGCCGCCGTCTCCGGCGTCTCCCCCGATGCCGGCTGTTGTTATATTGAGATTATTCCCTGAAATCGTGCCGCCTTGTGCGAGCAGTCGACCGGTGCCACCCGTTCCGTCGCCACCATCGCCGCCGTCGCCGGCGACACTGTCATAAGAGTTGCCTCCGTATCCGCCAGCTCCGCCGGTGCCGGTGCTGCTCATGGTAAAATCGGAAGAGGTCAAATTTATCGTTCCGCCCGTCCGCGCGATCAGTTCGACCATGCCGCCCGTCGCGTCGCCGCCCGCTCCGCCATCGCCGCCGTCCATGCCGCCGCCGAACTGATAGAAGCCGTCTCTGCCGCTGCCGCCGGTTGCATTGGCTTCCAGGATGAGAAATCCGAGGTCGATATTTCCGCCGGCCCCGGTAACTTCCAGACGAGCCGTACCGCCGGTCGCGGCGCCGCCTGAGCCGCTGTTACCCGTGATATTATTGGTCGCATCGAGCAGTCCGGCGCCGCCGTCCCCGCCTCTCGCATTGGCGATGATGGTGGGATCATCCGGATCGGCGGTTGCATCATTGATATTGATCGCCGCGACCCCGCCAAAGGCAGCGCCGCCGTTCCCGCCATCCAGCCCGTCGCCGCCATCACCCCCGAAACCGCTGGCATCGACGATGTAGACCGGGCTGTTGAGGTCATCCTGGTTGATATTGATGATCGCATTGCCACCAGTTCCGGTGCCGCCATCGCCGGCGATATTATCCGCTTCACCGGTTGAAAAGCCAAAGACGTCCCCGCCAAATCCGCCCGCCCCGACCGATGTGACCGAAAGCTGGCTAAAGCCGAGCGTCCCGGCATTATTGTTGAATGTGGCAGTGCCACCAGTCGCATTGCCACCATTTCCGCCTGTCCCGGCCTGAATGGTATCGCTGCCCGCGCTGCTGCTGCCGCCACCATTTCCGCCATCAGCGCTGGTCGAAATAACAATATCGTTGGCGTTGATTGTCGCGCTGCCATCAAGGTTGAAGGTAGCGGTGCCTCCGATTCCGTCGCCGCCATTACCGCCATCTGTGCCAAAGCCAAAGCCACCTGCACCATTTGCGGCATAGGGGGCGAGGTTCTGGTTATTGCCATCCGCTGACACCGTGAGTGTGCTGGTGATGGTCAAGTTTCCCGACTGGCCATTGAAAACCGCGTTGCCGCCAATCCCGCGTCCGCCAGCTCCACCGGCGGTACCATTATAGGTATCGCCATAGGAACCATTGCCGCCGAATCCGTTGGCCGAGATCGTCAGGTTGGTGACGGTCGCGTCGCCACCGTTGAGATTGAAGGTGACGTCGCCGCCCTGACCGTCGCCGCCATCACCGGCAGAAATGCCACCTGCCATAGGCGCGTCAATCACGGTAAGGTCCGTAGGCATAGCCAGTGCAGAGGTTTCGGGTATCGATGAAATGCCCGGAGCTTGTTGCGGTGGTTCGGTTCCGCCTTGGCCGCCTGCGCCATCAGCGCTGACTTCGATGTCATTTGCGATAAATGTTCCGCCGAGAAGATCGAAGATTATTTCGCCGCCAAAACCGCTGCCTCCGCCGCCTTCAAAAATCGGCGTGATCTCCACGCCCCCGGCGATCGAACCATCAGCGTCGAGATACATGTCCGCGGCGCTGATGCGGCTGCTGGAAGGCGAGCTGCCCTCCAGCAATAATCTGATGGATCCACCTTGAGCGCTTGTCGTCTCTACAGTTGTAGAATCTTTGACTCCACCCCGTGCGCTGGCGGTTGCATCAAGGTCTCCAGTAAAAACGATGGCCCCGTCATTGGCATGAATCAGGATATCTCCGCCCTGTGCATTGATGCCATAGGTACTCTCGGTGTTGGCATAGGCATAGAGGTTCGCAGTGTTGCCGGAAATCACGCCGCCATTTTGTGCAACCAGATCTATATTACCGGCGGTCGCAAGCGCGCTCCTTTCGCCAATGGAAAAGAGGTCTATGCTGGCATCGATATATAAATCTCCGAAATCGAACTGGCCATTGTCAGCAAGTACCGATACCGATCCGGCGGTCAGGGTTTCCCCAGGTCCGCCGTTGGAGGCATAGGTATAAACGTCGACACCATTGGACACGACCAGCCCTGATTCCCCACCGGTATTTATAACACTGATGGTCACTGCGTCGGCGGCTGGATCGTTCAGGACATTTCCGTTTGTCGATGTATCGATGACAATTCTGTCTGTAATCGACACTTCGGTACCACTGTTGCTGAGCGCGAGATTGACCGATGCGCGGGTGACATCTCCCACAAAGCTGTTGCCGCTAGCATCATATGAGCTTCCACCACTCGCATAGGCGGCAATATTCACACTTCCGAAATTATGGCTTCCGTCTGAAACAGCGAAATTGACCGAGCCTGCCACAGCGGCATTATTCTGGGCGGTCGCGTCGTCACTACCGCTGGTTCCCAAGGCATAAGTCGTGATTCCGAGATTGCCGTTCACGGTCAACTCGCCGCCGGTCAGGATCAGGTCGACATCACCGGCGGTGCTGTTGCTGCCCAACAGCCCGACACCGCTACCACCGATCTTTCCGTCCCCGGTGTTCCGAACATTGGCTTCGAAAGAGACATCGCTTCCGAACGCCGCGATGCCGCTGTCCATGTTGAAGACGATATTGCCAGCCTGGCCGAAGCCATTCTGAATTTCGCCTTTCCCGCCCTGGGCGCCGGTCAGGAATCTTGTGTTGCCGCCGACATCCAACACGCCGCCGTCGGTGATATTGATGGCGATGTCGCCGCCAATAGCGTCCTGTCCGATCCCGGTGCCGCCATTGTCCCTGACGATAAAGAAATCATCGGCGCCGGTTGCGCTGCTGTCGGCGGTCAGGTTGCCGCTCACCCGGAGACCGGTATCGATTTCAGTTCCGAAGCCGGTACGATTTATATTCAGATTTATGTTACCGCCGGTAGCGTCGGTTCTGGCGGTCAAATTCACATCGCCGTTGACCAATATCTGGCCACCGCCCGATATGTCGAGATTGATCTCGTTACCCGCGGTCAGATTCAGGTCTTGCGTTCCGACGGTATTGCTGATCAGCACCCGGTCGGCTGCTGACTGCGAAGAAATTGAGATGTCGTTTGATGCAAATGTTTCGAGCGTGGAGCCGAATGTGGTCGTAGACGTACCGCCGATCGCGATATTGGCAGCAGCGGTCGACGTTACATTTTCCTCGATCGCATTGACCGGTGCGTCCGGCGATCCGGATGCCGTAACATTTCCGCCCGCACTAAGGATGATTTTTCCGCCATCGATGGTTGCGGAGGAAGCCGCAAGATAACCGACGGCGCCTCCGACCAGCATGGTCAGCGCATCATTCTTCGGAACGGCGACCATATATATGGCCTGCGCATCGGCATCGATTACACCGCTCTGGCCGACAATCGGGCTTGATGCCGGACCGGTGGTTGTACCGGTATGAACCACGCCATTGGCATCGGACGTGCCCACACCGATCGAGATATCAAACAGCCCGTTGTTGATCGTCAATTCGGCTTGTTCTGCTGCGACATAGGCAACCGAGCCGTCTGCCGTTACAGTTCCGCCCTGGACGATACGTGGCGCAACCATGGCGACATAGCTGCTGCCGTTATTCAGCGCGTTTATCTGCGCGCCAGCGTTGATCTGGATGCTCGACTGACTATCGGCAACACCGGCAAAGCGCATTTCTCCGCTGGAACCGTAAAGGCCACCGGTCGTGTCGATATCATTGGTCGTCAGCACCAGGCTGCCGACGTCGAACCGGCTCGTGGCACCGGCGATGATTCCGCCCGGGCTGTAGAACCAGATATTTCCACCGGGCGCGGTTGCGGCAGTGTCGACAAAGCTTTCAACAATACCGTTGAACTGCACCGGCCTGCCGTCTGCGGTCGCCACCGGCAAAATGCGGTTCAGAACCGTATAATCGAGGCCATTGGAGACAAAGCGGAGGGTTCTGCCGGCGGGCAAGATGTCGATCGGGTTGTTGACCAGCCCATCGCTGCCGAAAGTAGGCGCGTCGGTGTCCAACGGCGTCCAGTTGATCACCGCTTCGCTCTGGGTGATCTCGAGCTGATCCAGATTGGTTTGACGGGCGCCCAGAAATAGCACGCCGCCCGTAGGCGAACTGGCACTGGCCTGAAACGCCTGGCCGCTGACAGGCGTGAAGGCCTGCGCTTCGTTCAGTCCGGGAACCGGCGCGCTTATGCTGACAGGATCGAAATTGGCCGGGGCAGGGGAAGAAATTCGGATATCGGTGTCAGCCGGGGGCACGATCGGTGCCGAAATGCGGATATTGGTGTCGGGCAGGGGCGTGACCGGTGCACTGATCCGGATATTATTGACAGAAACAGGCGACAGCGGGGCTGAAATGCGGATATTCGCGTCAGGCAACGGTGTGATCGGAGCGCTGATTTTGACATCATTGACCGGTAGCGGCGACAGCGGGGCCGAAATCCTGACGTCACGGGGACTGAAATTCGGGGCCTGCAAGGCCGACTGGGCTTGCGCAGGTTGCGGAGCGGATGCCAGCAGAAACGCCGCCGCTGCCATCGAACTGCCCGACAGCCAGCGCATTTTGCCCACGGCGCGAACGTCGGTTCGGCTGCTGTTGCTCTGTGATCGCTTGCTCATGATCCTGTCCTCGTTTGCATTGCGGCTGGTCTAATGTTGAAAATCGGTGTCATCTGCGCTTCCAGGGGGCAAGCTGGACGGTCAGCGTCAGCAATGCCCGCGCGTCCTGTCGGCGGGTTGCGAACGGCGCCCGTTTCAGCGGCACGACACCGGTCAGATCCAGGCTGGCCTGCTGGCCGATCGTCATGCGCAGCCCGCCACCGGCGGAATAGAGTTTCTGGGGATCGCCCGGCACATTCTTGTTCCAGACGCTCATCAAGTCGAAAAACATGTAAGGCTGGAGCGCGATGCTCTCCGGTGTCTCGGGGATCAGCGATCCATAGCTGACTTCCGTCTGTAGGCCATAGCCGCTGTCGCCAATGATCGTTCCGGGATCATAGCCGCGACCGGTAGTGTAATTGCCGCCGGAGATTTCTTCATAGGAGAAGAGCGCGTCGGGCGAATATTGTAGGCGGGGCTTCAACGTCAGGGCCAGTAACGGCGTTGGCCGGAAGTCGATCTTGGCCTGTCCCCTGATGACAAATGCCGTCGGATCGCCATCCGCGCGGGTCGGCAACACGGTCTGGCCGATGCAATTGACAAAAGCCGGGCCGCAGCCCTCGCTGGCACCCAATATGTCCAGCCCCTGCCGGATTTCCAGCGAACCGCCGATGCCCCATCTGGGTTCGTAGGCGGAATAGCCGCCGCGGCCGGAAATACTGTCTGGATCGATCTGGTTGAAGTCGAGCCGGGCGAAGGCGACGCTCAGCCGGTCTTCGTTGGTGCGGACGCCCAGAAGGTCGGTGCGCTGGTCAATATAGTCGAGACCGATTGTGCCGAATATATTGCGTGATTGCTTGCGGACGAAGGGAAAGCTTGCATAGGCGCTGGCCACCAGAGTCTGCGATTCAACATCCAGACCACCAGCCAGCTCGGGCTTGGTCCAGGCATAAGTGAAATTGCCACCGAATTTCAGGCCTTCGCCTCCGACAGTGAATTCGTGCCCGAGTTGCAGAACCTGCTGCTCCTTGAAGTCCGCTGTCGAATAGCCGCTAATCACGGTTTCGTCGCCCAGACCGGTCAACCCGTTGAACCGCACCCGCGCCAGCCCGCCGAACCGGCCGACCGCCTTGGAGCCGAAGTTCTGGATATTGATATCGGCATAGACCGGTGTACGGATCACGTTGAACTCGCCGACAACCTCGCCTGGCTGCCCGCCGGATTCTGCCGAGACCGGCCGCAGCGACAGGCGCACGTCCAGTCCCGGTATGTCACGGGCGAGGAGCAGATAGCGGTCCGCTGTGTCGATGTTGAAGACTGGCTGGGCGGCCAGTTTCTCGATATATTTCTGGAGAAGAGCTTCGGACGGACCGGCATTGCCGCGCACCTGCACCGCGGTCATCCGGGCCATCAGCACATCGAAGCGGACACTGCCGTCATCAATTGTCTGGGGCGGGACCTGTACGGCCGCCAGATAGCCGTTGCTACGCAGGATGGTCGCAGCCCGGTCGCGGATGTCGCAGACCACCGAAACCGGTACATCCTGACCGATATAGCCGGCGTAGGACTCGCTTAGCGAAACGGGATCGACCGAGATCAGACCGGTGAAATCAACCGCTTTCAGCGTGAACCGGACGTCGGCAAATTCCGGTCCGGCCAGCGGGCAGGCGGATCGTTCCACTGCACCATCCAGACCCAGCGGCTGGGCCTGGCCCTTCAGCGCTTCGTCGACGGCTCCCCGCTGGATTTCCTCTCGTGTCGGTGCCGCGACAGATGACTGCCCCCAGGCCGGCATACCGGACATGAAAATGGAAAGCGCTGCCGTCAGGGCAGTTGTGTTAAGCGTAGTGCGCGAGCGCGTCATATATATCCCCGTTTTTTGGCAATCCCGGTGTGACCCCTGGAACCACCAGAGCGGCTCTGCCGTCCGGCGGTCGGCCGGATCGGCAGAATTCACCCAGAGCCTAGCCCTGTTCAGCCGGTTCCTCGTTATTTGCATTGAGCGTCTCGACCAGCAGATCCAGTTGGCCGGTGCAGCCTTTCTCGATCAGCACAGCGGCCGTGTCGTCAAGATCAGCCGGCTCCGTCTCCAGAACCACGAAATCCACCTCGACCGATTGTGGTACGTTCGAACCGAGCAGACGATAGCTCGCACCGTTGGTCACCGGCAGAACATCCTTCGGCCAGGCCTTCAGCGGATTGCCTTTACGCCAGGCGATCTCGGTCACGTTGCCGGTCGTCGGTTCGACGATCGAGGCGGTTGCCGAGCCGGTATAGTCCGGCCGCCAGACCACCAGACCGTTCGGATTGGTAACACAGAATTTCCCGCCCTTGGTCACGTCGAGAAACCAGAGATTGGGATTGTTCGGCGTGACCACCGCAGCGCTGCTGTCGCCGCGAACCGCTCCGGTTCTGGCCCGGCGGCTGCCGCGATTGTTGATGAAGCTGGACAGCCGGGTCGAGGCGCTTGATGTCGAGCCGCTTCCCTTGGCCAGCGAATAGGTGCCGGGACCGGACAGGACGCGCGTTCCCGACTGGGTCAAAATCGTGACCTTGTCCTGGGCCTTCAGCGTGATTTTCGCGTTATTGCCCATTTTCTTGCCCGCCGGATAGGCGCTGGCGGAAGGTCCGGTCGAGCGCACAATCATATTTTGGGCCAGTGCGACGCTACCGGCGCCGAACAGCAGAACCGTACCGAGAGCCGCTTTCGCAAAGCCGGGAAGAATTCGTCCGGTCGATGCCAGAACATTTTTATCCAAGTGCATAGCTTTCTCCATTCTTGGTCTTTTTCAGTCGTTTGAGCAGATTAGCGAGGCCGAGATCCTCACCATATCGCTTGATCATGGCACCCAGTGCCTGGATCGAGTCATTATCACCCTTCGCGTGGGCCGCTATGACAGCGGTCACTGTGGCGCGGTCTTTTTCTTCCCATTCCGGCACCGGCTCGAACACGTCTACCGGCGTCGAACGGCCGCGCAATGTGATCCGTCCCATCGGGCGGAACCAGTCGAGACCGGTCCGTTCCATCGCTTCCTGACTCACCAATATCTTGGTATCGAGCGCCTTGTTGGCTGCCTCCAGGCGGGCTGCCGTATTCATCGCATCGCCCAGCGCAGTATATTGAATGCGGCCCTCGCCGCCGAAATTCCCGACAATCGCATCGCCATAATGCATGCCGACCCGCGTCCGGCCGATCGGCGGTACGCCTTCGGGGACATTTTTGCGAAATTCCTCGCCGGCCTGGTAGAGCGCATAGGCCGCCTTGGCCGCTCGTTCGCCGTCGTCGGGATAGGAGATAGGAGCGCCCCAGAAGGTGACCAGCGCATCGCCGACGAACTTGTCGATCGTGCCGCCATATTCCAGCGCCACCTCGCTCAGCCGGTCGAGATAGTCGTTGAGCAGATAGGCGACCATTTCCGGTTCGATCGCGTGGGTCAATTTGGTAAAACCTTCGAGATCGGTGAAAACCGCGAATATCTTTCGCTTTTCGCCATGCAGGGCGAGCTTCTCCGGGTCCTTCAGGATTTCCGTGGCGATTGATTTGGGCAGATATTTGCCGAGCGCGCTCTGCGCAAAGGCGCGCTGCTTGGAATTGATGGTACGGGCGGCGGATCCAACCGATGCATAGCCCAGCAACCAGCCGAAACCCCAGCCAAAAGCCGGTAGCGTGAGCGTATCGACACCCATATTCTGCAGCAGGAAAGGGAAGGTCAGGAAGAACACGAACTGGCACATGAGAATGAAGGCCACTTTCAGGGCATCGCCCACGATGAGCGCGGACAGGCCGCCGCAAATGGCCACGATCAGCGCGCCCAGCCACAGCGACCACGCCGGAATGGGAGCGGGCAGATCATCGCTGATCAACTGTGCCAGCATATGGGCGTGGACTTCCAGCCCGATCATCTTGCCGTCATCGCCCTGCACATCGGCCAATCCGCCGACCGGGGTTTCAAAACGGTCGCGATCGATAAAGTCGCCACCGATCAGCACATGTTTGCCGGCTATGAACGATCCCAGCATCTCGGAGATGGCCGGATCGGCGAAGCTTTCGATCGGAAATTTGTCGAATACCGGCATGTCGGTCGATGTCGGCACATGATAGCGGATGGCCCCGTCATTAGCGGCGAATTTGGGGTTCGGCCCGGTCAGGGCAATGGCCATGAACGGCGGCGCGCCGGGCCGGTGCGGCGTCCACCGGCGCTGCACCCCGTCGCTGTCGGTTTCCAGCTTGATATCGGTAGGCTTCACATTCTCGGTGCGCACCTCGTCGAAAAACTGCTGCAGGAATTCATGCTCGGCGAAGGTGATTTCCGGATTTTCCTTCGGGTCGGCATAGGCAAGGAAAGTCGGCGTCTTCATCTCCTTGAATGTGGAGATCAGAAGCGCGTCATCATCCTGCGGCATTGTGAACAGAATATCGATGCCGATCGACTTCGGGTTGGCCGCATCGATGGTCTCGAGCGCTTGCGCCAATATGGTCCGGTCGACCGGGGACCGCTGACCGGTCAATTTCAGCGTGTCTTCATTATACACGACCATGACGATATTCTCGTCCTTGTCGACCTCCGGCGCGAAAACCGATGCGCGCAGGTCATATAACGCCCGTTCGGCTTCTTGGATCAGCGGTGTTGTCCAGCTGTAACGGGCGACCAGCAGTGCCAGAACCATGAACAATATCGTCGAAGCCAGCCGGATCGGACCGAGCTGGTCGAAGAGCCGGCGCAGGGATTGCAGGACGCCCCTGGCGCCTTCCTTGACATCGCGATTATTGGCAACCGGGTCCGTTGGGGCGGTTTCGGTTGCCACTATTTGAGCGCCGTTCTCGCGGGGGCTGGTGATATTTCAAGGCTGACAGATGCATTGTCCTCCCCGGGCAGGAATAGCCGGGCGCCATCGCCGATCAGCGCAAAACCGGCCCAATAGAAAGGATGGGATGTGACGGGATCATCCATCAGTTCCGTCTGGGACAGTCGCAGGGCTTCGGTGATCGAGCGGCCGCGGCCATCGCTGAACAGGCCGTTTATCAGCCGTTCCGTTGCCCGGAAATCATCCGGGGCAGGCCAGTGGCTGGCGAGAACGGAACGGCCGCCGGCGCCGATGAAGGAGCGTACCAGACCGTCGAGAGCTGTACCGCCACCGCTGCTGATACCGGCTTCCCGGGTTGCCGCGATACTGGCTTTCCCGGCCGTGTCACAAGCCGAAAGAATGATCACATCGGCGTCCAGTTTCAGATCGAAAATTTCGTCAAACGCAAGCAGACCATCCGATTCCCCTTCACCAAAGGACGTAAGCAGCGCAGGTTTGGCCGGGCAGGACGGGCTGGGCGGGGTGACCAGGCCATGGGTGGCAAAATGCAGGATACGATAGTCACTGATATTCTCGTTCGACAGGATGGCATTGTCGGTGAACGCCGCACCGGTCAGCAGCGCGGAGCTATCTGTGCCGATGAGGGTCCGGGCCATTTTCAGCTCGCGATCGGAAATCGGGCTGTTCCACTGGCCGAGGGGCCACTGGCACTGGGCACTGCCATTCGGCGCCGCGCCGCGGACGCTGGCTACCTTGGTATTGGCCAGCACCGGTTCGTTCCGGCCCATGCCGAGATATTGACGCCCGGCATCGGATTGCGGTGCCTTGCGCGCATCGGCAAAGGCCCGCGCGGATACGGCGGTGCTGATATCAAGTCCCTTGCCGAGCCATTTGACCCCGGCAAAATCAAAGGGGTCGCCATCAATCGTTTCGGTTCTGGCAAGATAGGTCGCGACCGACGCATCGTCGGCGACCAGCAGATTGATCGGCAGCCGAAGCATCGCGCCATCGGGTTCGAAAATCAGATGCGTCTTCCCGGCAAGCCGGTCTGCGACCGGTCCGAACAGATCGACAAACAGGCTGCGCGCTGTTTCGATGTCGAACGGATAGGTCACATATTGGCCATTTTCCAGCACCGAGATGGAATCGCGGATCGTGTCGACCTTTGCGCCAAGCGCGGCCTCGTCGAGCGCCACCGGGTAGATTTCGGCCGCCGACTGATCGGCGTAGAACATGAATATATCGCCACCGATTATCGACATGCGCATATAGGCCTCGGACGGCTGCATGGTAGCGCGCAGATCATCGAGACTGAGAAAACGGTCGGATATCGCCCGATATTGCGGAAATTCCGAAAGCCGGACCTGTGTCAGTTGCTGGTTGCGTTCCAGCGCCTCGATTTCGTCCGCGAGCGTCGCGCGTTGTGCGCGGATCTGCGCTGTCTGTTCGACCCGGCCCAGCGCCGAGAAGCGAATGCGCAGTTTTTCGATGCTGCGGGTCAGATTGGTGGATTGGCGGAACAGCCGCGCCGCTTCATCGGTGCCGCCGCTGAGCTCGCGCGACAGGACCGCCTGGGTTTCGGCGACACCGGGGCGAACCAGTATCTGCGAGGCTTTGAAAAACTGATCGGTTGCTGCCCCGTCTTTGGCCAGGAGCGCGAAATAGGGGGCAAGCTGGTTCGACATGCCGGTAATCGCTCTCTGCTTGCCGAGCGAGCTGTCGACCACTTCCTCATATAAAGTGCGGGCTTCCGATTCACTGCCATTGCGCAACAGGAAGGCCGCAAGACGCGCCTTGGCGGCATTGACTGCCCGCGTTTCCGGATATTGGACGCTGAGCAGATCGAGGCCGTCGCGCAAATAGTCCCGCGCCTGACCGATGTTACCGTCGGCTTCCGCAATCAGCGACAATTCTGCCAGTGTCTGGGCCCTCAGGCGGGTGATCGATGTCACCCGTCCGTCGCGCACGGCAATGGCGCGGTTATAGGCCGAGATGAAGGATGTCCGGGCGGCGTCGGATTCGCCGTTCAAACGCTGTGCCGTGCCTAGCAGCTGCAAGGCCTGAGCATCGATAATCTCGGCGCGCTCCTGCGGGCTCAGTCTGGTTTCGTCAACAAAACCGAGCAGGCTGCGGGTCTGCGCGCTGCCGTTGATGCGGGAGGAAACCGGAACGGTTATCTCGAGCCGTTCGGCCAATGCAGCCTGTTCCGCCCTGGTGGTTTCGAGCGGGGTATTGATTCGCGTGATCGCTGCGTCGAAGCGACCCTGGTTGAGCAGGTCAATGGTTTCGAAATTGCGTTGAAGACGCTCGGTTATCGGGTCGCTGTCGCCGATTGCGTCGGCTTGCTCGAACAGATTTTTTGCTTCTCCAAATTCCCCCAGATTGGATTTTTGCAACGCCCGGTTGATCAGATATTCGCGGGGATTGATATCTTCCCCTTCCATGCCGGAAGTGCGCTGCTGCAGCGTTTCGAAAAAGGCCGCGGCCTCCGCATAGTCGCCGCTGAGATTTCTACGATAGCCTTCCGAGAGCGCCTGAAAGGGTTTGAGCGTTGCAGCCTGGACACGGGCAAAGGCAAAGGGGTCCTCGATCGATGTCGACGCGACGTCGATTTTGCCCTCGACGATGGAGTCGTTCAATATCGACTTGAGCGCGAGCAAGGTGGCACTGTCATAGGCCGCCAGTCCCTCCGCGACATAGGTCGTACCATCTTGTTCGCCGAGCATTAGCGAATAGGCGACCGGTTCTGCGGCCAGACGGCATTCCCTGTGGCGAAAACCGTCGACCACTGCCTGTGACCGGTTGTCGAGGCAGGTCACCGGTTCGCTGCGATGGGGCGCGATCCGGGCCAGTAAATCCTGTTCGGTCGATCGGGACGAATAGACAAAGCCGACCGGTCTTGCCGAATCGCGGCAGACCACAGCCCAGCTGCGGTCGAACATATCCGCTTTCGCTTTGCTTTCGATACTGCGATCCTGCACCTGGCAAAGGATGCCTTCGCTGCTTCCGATCGGAAAACTGTCGCGCATGGACACCGGAGTGCCTTGCGCAAGCGCGAGCGCTGGACTTGCGAGCAAGCCCATCGTCGATATTATTGTGCCGATCCTCGTCCGGTGCACGATATTCTCCCACAATTTTGTGTATTGCAAAGCCCCCTCAGACTTTGACAATATAAATCGCGACCCAGAATATTGTTATAACTACACTAGTTAGCTTCAAAATCCGAGTCTTGGATTGGAGAATATCGACATCGTGGCGAAATTAAGTGACCATCGTCACAAAGCAGGGTTATTTTACCCGTGGCAATCGCGGAAAACCGCCGTCGAGACTGGTTAAAAGCCGCGAAACTCTATGGCGTCGCCGATCGGGATCCGGGGTACATCGAACGTGTTGATCGGTGCATCGGGATCGCGATAGCCGATCGCCATGCCGCAAAAGAAGATGTGCTCGTCATCGATGCCGAGCAATTCGCGCATATAGGTACCGTACATCGCCCAGATTTCCTGCGGGCAACTGTCGAGTCCCTGCTCGCGCAGCAACAGCATGACGGTCTGCAGCCACATGCCCATATCCGACCATTGCGGTGGGCCCATATATTTTCTGGTATAGGTGAACAATTGCACCGGCGCGCCGAAACTGTCCCAGTTTTTTGCCATCTGTGCGACCCGTCCGGCGCTATCGCCGCGTTCCAGACCGACGGCATCGAACATCCCCTTGCCGACCGCGCGGCGCTGTTCTTCGTAGCGGCCGTCTAGATCCTTTGGGTAAATGTCATATTCCATGCCTTCGCCCATCGGCGCGGTCGCGGCCTTTGCCTTGATCTTGGCGGTAATGTCCTTGAGCGCATCGCCGCCAACGACAACCGCGCTCCACGGCTGGGTATTGCCGCCGGAAGGAGCGCGCTGGGCGGTTTCAAGAACGCGTTCGAGCGTCGACTGGTCAACCGGCTTGTCGAGAAACTGGCGGACGGACCGGCGGGAGGTGACGGCTTCGGTTACGTTCATTCAATCAATCCTCGTCAAAGAGACCGGCCAGCTGCTCGACCATGGTTCCGCCCAGTTGCTCGGCATCCATGATCGTCACGGCTTTCTTGTAATAGCGGGTCACGTCATGGCCGATACCGATGGCGACCAGCTGCACTGGCGAGCGGCTTTCGATCCATTCGATCACCTTGCGGAGGTGATTTTCCAGATAGGCGCCATGGTTGACCGACAATGTGCTGTCGTCGACCGGCGCGCCATCGGAGATCACCATCAATATACGGCGTTCTTCGGGGCGAGCGATCAGCCGACTGTGCGCCCACAGCAGGGCCTCGCCGTCGATATTTTCCTTGAGCAGGCCTTCGCGCATCATCAGCCCGAGATTTTTCTTGGCATGGCGCCAGGGTTCGTCGGCTTTCTTGTAGACGATATGGCGCAGGTCGTTGAGCCGTCCGGGGTTGGCCGGGCGATTCGCCGCCAGCCAGTCCTCGCGGGTCTGGCCACCTTTCCAGGCGCGGGTGGTGAAGCCGAGGATTTCGGTCTTGACGCCGCAACGCTCCAGGGTGCGCGCCATGATATCGGCAGAGATGGCAGCAATAGAAATCGGCCGGCCGCGCATCGAACCGCTGTTGTCGATCAGCAGGGTCACCACCGTGTCGCGGAAATCGGTCTCGCGCTCGATCTTGTAGGACAGGCTGTGCGAGGGATTGCTGACCACGCGAGCGAGGCGGGCGGCATCGAGCATGCCTTCTTCCTGATCGAAATCCCAGCTGCGGTTCTGTTGTGCCATCAGGCGGCGTTGCAGGCGGTTGGCGAGTTTCGTCACCGCGCCCTGCAAATTGGTCAGCTGCTGGTCGAGGAAGGCGCGCAGCCTAGTCAGTTCCTCTTCGTCGCACAGCTCGGTGGCGCTGACCACTTCGTCATATTTTTCGGTCCACGGCGCATAGTTGAATCCGGGAGGCAGGTCGGACATCGCCCGGTTGGGACGGACCGGCATCATGCCATCGTCGCCGGCGTCCCCCATTTCCTCTTCGGCGCCTTCTTCCAGTTCCTCGGCATTCTGGTCGCTTTCGCCGTCCTGGCTGTCGTCGTCCGATGGTTCGGAGCGCATTTCGGACTCGCCCTGATCGCCGGTGGCTTCCTCGTCGGCACCGTCATCCTGGCTGTCGTCGCTGTCTTCGTCACTATCCTCGTCGTCGTTGTCGTCGGCTTCGGATTGCTCGTCGCACTTGATCAGGTCGAGATGCTGTAGCAACTGTGTCGACAATTTTGCGAAACTGCTCTGGTCGTCGAGCGTCAGGTTGAGGCCGTCGAGATCGGCACCGGCGCTTTCCTCGATCCACTCGCGCAGCATGTCGAGGCCTTTGACGGTGCCTTGCGGTGGCGCCTGTCCGGTCAGCTTCTCCCGCGCCAGCAGGGCGAGGGCCGTGGAAATCGGAACCTCGTCGCGATTCTGTGCCCGCGCGATCGGGTCGGAGCGCATGCGCATTTCCAGCGCCGCATTCAGATTGTCCTTGGCACCCGACATGTTGCGGGAGCCCAGCGCGTCGGTGCGGACCTGTTCGAGCGCGTCAAAACAGGCGCGCGCCAAGGCTTCCTGCGGCGCATTCCTGCGATGGGTCGCTTCGTCATGATGCCGTAATTTCAGCGAGAAACTGTCGGCAAAGCCCCGCGCTTCCGCGACTTGCGCCGGTGGCAGATCGCGCGCGGGCATTGGCACCTTGAGATGCTGGCCGGCCTGCGAAGGCGCTTCGGCGGTATAGGCCAGCTCCAGATCGGGCTCGCGGGCGATTGCGCGCGCAGCACCGCCCAGCACATCTTTGAGATCATCAAGTTTGGAACGGTCAGCCATAGAAGCGAACAGCTTTAAGCGGAAAGGCGAGGGGAATCAAAGGCCTAATTTCCTGCTTTTTTGTTAGGCGGGATCCCCCGCGAGGGTTTACTGTCCCGGCGGGGTTTCCGCCTGGCGCCGTTCGATCGCCACACCCTCGCCGTCAATCCGCAAATCCACCGGCACACCGCCTATTTCCGTGCCCACGCGGACGCCGCTGTCGCCGTTTATCCGGACCTCCGCATCGCCGATTTCTACAGGAATTTCCGGGATCTCCGGCAGGTCGAGCGGCGTGACCGGCCCTTCGGGATCCGGCTTGTCCTGCGGTTTGGTGCTGCCGGCTGGTTTTTTGGACTGCACGGCCTGCTGCATGAAATCCTTCCAGATACGCGCCGGCAGGCTACCGCCGCTGATCCCTTTCAGCGGTGAATTGTCATCATTGCCGATCCACACGCCCACCACCAGCCGGTCCTCGCCTTCGCCGGCATAGCCGACGAACAGTGCGTCGCGATTATTCTGGCTAGTGCCGGTCTTGCCATAATTGGGGATGGTCAGCATTGCCCGCCGTCCGGTGCCATTATTGACGGCCGCCCGCAGCAATTTTTCCATGTCGACATGGGTCCTGGCGTTATAGCGGCCGGGCCAGTCGAACAGCCACTCGGTCCAGCTCTGCTCTTCCTTCTTGAAGGCATAGGGAACGACCGGCCAGCGATTGCCGGCAACCCCGGCATAAGCCGCGGTCAACTCCATCAGATTCATCGTGGATGTGCCGAGCGCGAGACTGGGATCATCCTCGGCCAGCGGGGACTTGACGCCGAGATTGCGGGCCTCCCGAATGACCGCCTTGTCGCCGATCTGGCCAAAAAGCCGTACGGCCGCGACATTGCTGGAACGGGCAAAGGCTTCCTGCAGACTTATTTCTCCGCGATATTTCTCGCCGGCATTTTTCGGCAGATAGCCACCCTTCGTAATCGGGCTGTCGTCGACCATAGCATCCGGACTCATGCCGGAGCGCAGGGCCGCCAGCCAGACGAACAGCTTGAAGGTGGAACCCGGTTGCCGCTGCGCCTGGGTAACGCGGTTGAAGGCGGATTTTGCATAATCCTTGCCGCCGATCATTGCCACGACTTCGCCGTCGGGCCGCATCGCGACCAGCGCGACCTGCGCCTGGCCGAGCGGCGCGCGAGCAATCGCCCGGCGGGCGATTTCCTGCATTCTGGCATCCAGCGTCGTGGTCAGGGCAAGGCGTTCATAGCTCAGATCGGTCAGAGCGCGGGCCTGCGGCATCGCCCAGTCGGCAAAATAGGTCCCCGTGGGCAGGATGTTTTTCGCCCGGACGTCCAGTCTCGCGATGCCCAGTCTATCGGCTTGCTGCTGGCTCAGATAGCCGGCGCTGACCATTGCGGACTTGACCAGATTGGCCCGCTTGGCGGCCAGATCGGGATTGCGCGTCGGGGCGAGGCGCGACGGGGCCTGCACCAGACCGGCAAGCATGATCGCCTGCTCCAGCTTGAGATTTTCCGGCTGGCGATAATAATAATGCAGCGATGCGGCGCGCAATCCGTAGACATTGTCGCCGAAATAGACATTGGACAGGTAACGTTCGAGTATCTCGTCCTTGGTCAGCCAGGCCTCCAACCAGAAGGCGATCAGCATTTCCCGCGCCTTGCGGGTCAGGCTGCGTTCCGGCGTCAGGAAGGTCGTCTTTGCGAGTTGCTGGGTGATCGTGCTGCCGCCCTGGGTCATGCCGCTGCCCGAGATATTGCTCCACAGCGCCCGTGCCAGGCCGCGCGGATCGACGCCCCAGTGCGAATAGAAACGCCGGTCCTCGATCGCCATGAAGGCTTCGCGCACATGGTCGGGCAGTTTCGCCACCTCCACCGGATCATCGACCACCGCCCCGTTGCGGGCGAACGGCTGTCCGTCCGATGTCAGCAGCGTGATTTGCGGCGGGGCAATCGGTTGCAGCGATTTGGACAGGGGCGCGGTGATGGCGAGATAGGCAACGAGCAGGATGAACAGCAAAAGCCCGGCCGCTACCGCGCGGCTGAACCACCACCATTTGCCGCGCGGCTTCTTGAGCGGCGCCACCGGTTCGTCAATGCGCGGCGGTACGGCATCAGCATAGGGTTCATAGTAAGTGGATTCAGCGGTCTTTCGCCGGGCAAACGGCCAGTACCAGCGCTTGCGTCCGGGATCAGAAGAGGTAAGATCGTGCATCAATTTACTGTATTACAAAAATAATACGCCATATGCGAGCGGAAATAGTCGAACGGCGATTGCCCGCCGATGAACATCATTTTTTTGACTTTTGCTGTTTCAGTTCGGTTTCGACCCGGTCGGGGTATTTTCCGGTCTTGTCAAATTCCGCCAAGGCCGCGAGAATCCTGCGGTCCTCTCGCATGACCTTGCGAACTACTCCCATTTGATATTCGAATTTTCAGCTCGGTTCATGGGCTTCCTCGCCCGTGAATATAGCTCGTTTATCGAACCCGTAAAGCCGGCGTCGACAGCCTAACCGCCCATCACGCTTTCCGGCAGATCCTCACCAAATACCCGCTGATAATATTCCGCTACCAGCATCCGCTCCGCTTCGTCGCATTTGTTGAGGAAGGAGAGGCGGAAGGCGAAGCCGACATTTTTGAAAATCGCGGCATTTTGTGCCCAGCTGATCACCGTTCGCGGGCTCATCACGGTGGAAATATCGCCGTTGATGAATCCCTGACGGGTCAGATCCGCAACCTTGATCATATTTTCCACCGTCTCGTCACCGGCTTCGGGCACTTTCGACAGGATCACCTTGGATTCGGTCTCGGCCGGCAGATAGTTCAGCGTCACCACGATATTCCAGCGGTCCATCTGGCCCTGGTTGATCTGCTGCGTGCCATGATACAGCCCGCTGGTGTCGCCGAGGCCTACGGTGTTGGCGGTGGCGAACAGGCGGAAATAGGGATCGGGCCGGATCACCCTGTTCTGGTCGAGCAGGGTCAGCTTGCCTTCCGCTTCCAGGATGCGCTGGATTACGAACATCACATCCGGGCGACCGGCGTCATATTCGTCAAACACCAGGGCGGTCGGCGTCTGCAACGCCCAGGGCAAAAGACCTTCGCGGAATTCGGTAACCTGCTGGCCGTCCTTCAGGACAATCGCGTCGCGACCGACCAGATCGATACGGCTGATATGTGCGTCGAGGTTGATCCGGATGCAGGGCCAGTTGAGCCGTGCGGCGACCTGTTCGATATGGGTCGATTTTCCGGTGCCGTGATAGCCCTGCACCATCACCCGGCGGTTGAAGGCGAAGCCGGCAAGGATCGCGATCGTGGTTTCCGGATCAAACACATAGGACGGATCGAGATCGGGAACCCGTTCGTCCTTCAGACTGAACGCCGGAACCTGCATATCCACGTCCACTCCGAACACTTCGCGGGCATCGACGGTGATGTCGGGCGCGGCCAATATGGTTTCGTCGCTGGCGTCTGGGGTGATATCGGGTATGTCGGTCATCATAGTCCTTCGAAAAATCTTTGCCGCCCTAGGAAATGCGAAAAGGGCGAGCCACTATCTAAAATCCGGTGATTCCTTAAGCTGCGTATAGGCCTCGATCACTTTTGCCAACTGTTTCTCGTGGCTGCGGTCGCCACCGTTGCGATCGGGATGATATTTGCGCACCAGCGCGGAATAGGCGCTGCGGATATCACTGCGGACAATGGATTTTGCGTCACTGTCGCCAAGCCCTAGCGTCCTGAGCGCATTCTGGTCTGCTTTCGATATCGAACGTCCATGTCTATTGGCGGCTGTCTTGAGGCTGGCAAAGCGCGCGCCGATCGCATCCAGCGGATCGGTGAAATCGGCCCAGGCCGGTTGCGCGCCGGCGCCGCCGTCATAGATTCGGCGCGATGAATCCCATCCTCTGACCGGATGCTGGGCTTCGAAAATCTCCTCGGAATCCATGCCGGCGAAATAGTCATAGCCCTGATTGAACTCGCGGACATGGTCGAGGCAGAGCCAGCGATATTCGCCGGGGCCATCGTGACTGCGGCCACGGCCATAGAGGGGCGGCGCGCGAAATTCGCCGGATTCCGCGCAGCCGTCAATCGCGCAGGGCTGGCCTTCGGTTTCCACGCGTCCGTAGAAGCGGTTGGCTTTTCTCTTGGGGGAAACAGTCAATATTGCTCCGTTGGTCCCGCGCGGTTCGCCGGACGGTCTGAAAGCCGCAAACGCGCTTCGACAAGGGCGGTGCAAACGGCTAATATGGTGAGTGAAAAAGCAATATGGAGATTCGATGCCCAAAGGTCCAGTCCACAGCGAGATAGAAAAAAGGCTCACCGCCGAACTCGCGCCGATATCGCTCGTCGTGACCAACGACAGCGCCAGCCATCATGGCCATGCCGGCGACGATGGCAGCGGGGAATCGCATTTTACCGTCGAAATCCAATGCGCGGCGTTTGAAGGCCAGTCCCGGCTTAATCGCCAGCGGATGGTCAACAAGGCGCTGGGCGACCTGATGCGCGACAAGGTTCACGCGATGGCAATCAAGGCGAGGGCACCGGGGGAGTAAATGTTCGGCATCCTGCAGACCATCACCCCCACCACGCATGATCTCGGCAAGTTTCAGGTCCGCCGGGTTCTGCCAACTCGGCATCGGCGGATGGTGGGGCCGTTTATCTTTGTCGATGAATTCGGTCCGGCGGTATTGCCGGAAGGGCCGGGCATGGGCGTCCGTCCGCATCCGCATATCAATCTGGCAACGGTAACCTATTTGTTCGAAGGCGCAATCGATCATCGCGACAGTCTGGGCACGCACCAGACAATCCGGCCGGGCGAAGTCAATCTGATGACCGCGGGCAGGGGGATTGTCCATTCGGAACGCTCGCCGGTGGAAACGCAGGACGAGAAGAAACCGATGTTCGGGATGCAAACCTGGCTGGCACTCCCCGATGGCAAGGAAGAGATCGATCCGACGTTCGAGAATGTCGGAGTGGATGATTTGCCGCTGGTCGATGATAGTGGCGCAAAAGCCCGGATCATCATGGGGAGCCTCTGGGGGCAGACGGCGCCGACCTCCTGTCATGCCGAGACAATGTATGCCGATATCCTGCTCTACGCCGGAGGCGCGATCCCGATTGATGCGGAGGCCGACGAACGGGCGGTGATGCTGGTCGACGGTGATGGTGCGCTGGATGGCGTGCCGCTGGAAAAATATATGCTCTATGTGATCGCGCCGGGGGCGAAGGTCTCGCTCTCATCTCTGTCGGGCGGCCGTGCGATGTTGCTCGGTGGCGAGGCTTTTGCCACCGAACGCCATGTCTGGTGGAATTTTGTTTCGTCGAGCAAGGAGCGGATCGAGCAGGCCAAGGCCGACTGGTTTGAAGGCCGATTTCCCGAGGTTCCGGGCGATCCCGATGAATATATTCCGCTGCCGGACGGCAAGCCAAAGACGATTACGGATTAGGGCTGTGCTCCGCACTTGATGCGGAGCCCCGGGAGGCATGCGCTGACGACGCCAGAGCTCCGCATCAAGTGCGGAGCACATAGTCTCTATTCCTCAAACCATTCCACCCACGCGCCATGGGCGTGAGCCCGCCCGAGCAGTGCCGGTTGCTCGCCGCCCGGCCAATGGCGGATGATCAGCTCGTGGCTGAAGGTCTTGCGGTTGGTTTCCAGCGACATCCAGGCAATGGGCCTGTCCGGGGTCGCCGCTTTGCCGGCCATCTCCATCGCCGCTGTAATCCGGTCCTTGGTTGCCTGCGGCAGATATTGCCAGACAATCGAATGCATCAGCACCCGTGTGACGCCGGCTTCTTGGGGCAGGGTAAGCTGCTCTTCAACCCAGTCGGCGCCATCGGCTTTGGCGACATCGGGCGGATTCTGCTTGGCCAGCGCGATCGAGGCTTCCATCCGTTCGAAGCGGGCGGGCATTTCCGGCCAGATATAGCCCTTGAGCCGGGCGGCGGTTTCATCGTCGGTGAGATCGATCGGATTCTGGTCGCAGCCGCGGGCGCTGTCAATCTCGACCGGGGCCTGCGGGGGAGGCGGTCCCCGCCACTCGGGCCTGATCCGCATCGGCGAATCCTCCGGCCCCGCCTCAACGCCGTTCAGATCATAATGATAGCGGCCCATCATCGTATTCACCCCGGCGCTGGCGCCCAGTTCGAGCAGTTCGAATCGCGGACCGATACGCCCGGACAGCCAGAGCAGGCCCGCCATGAAACTCGCTGACCGTCCGGATTCGTTGGTCTGCGGCGGGCTGTCGAACCAGGGCAGGAGATCGGCATCATGGTCGGCGACAACCTGTCCCACCAGATGATCAATCGCATCCTGATTGGTGATCCTTCCCTCGTAAATATCCGCCAGCCGGGGTTCCTTGCCGCTGAGATAGAGATGATGCAGGCCGCCGGTGAGGCGCAGCGGCATCGCGTCTTCCAGCGGTTTTCCCGGCCACTGCGCGATCTTTTGCCCGCAGGCTGTCGGGCCGTTGATCAGAGCCAACTGGGCGATGATGATCGAGGCTGTTACCGGGGCATCGTTGCGCCGGCAATGTTCCGCCTGGCCGCGCATTCCCTGCGCGATATCTTCGACGTCCAAAATATCCATAACTCGTTGCCCTTTCATCTGCGAAGCCGTAAAGCCGCGGCCATCATGGCCAAACCACTAATCTTTGCAATTCCGAAAGGGAGGATTCTCGACGATGCCTTGCCGCTCCTGGAGCAGGCGGGGATCGTGCCAGAAGACGCCTTTTTTGACAAGTCCAACCGCAGTCTGCAATTCGCGACGAATCTGCCGCATATGTCGATCATCCGGGTACGGGCGTTTGATGTGGCGACCTTTGTCGCCCATGGCGCGGCGCAGATCGGCATCGTCGGGTCCGACGTGATCGAGGAATTCGGCTATAGTGAATTATACGCGCCGGTCGATCTCGGAATCGGTCGCTGTCGTCTGTCGGTGGCGCAACCAAAGGACGATGCCGAGGAGGTCGGGAATATCTCGCATTTGCGGGTCGCCACCAAATATCCCAATCTCACCAGCCGCTATTTCGAGAGCAAGGGCATTCAGGCCGAATGCGTGAAACTTAATGGCGCAATGGAACTGGCACCCTCGCTCGGCCTGTCGCGGCATATCGTCGATCTGGTCGAATCCGGTAGCACGCTGAAAGCCAATGCTCTGGTCGAGACCGACCGGATATTGGACATCTCCGGACGGCTGGTGGTCAATCGTGCGGCTTACAAGATGCGCAGCGCCGAGCTGACCCCGCTGGTACAGAAATTCCGCGAGCTGGCGGGGCAGGTCTGATGGTTCTTCGACTCTCCATTTCTGATCCGGATTTCGATGCCGCCTTTGACGCGCTGGTCAATGCCCGGCGCGAAGCGGATGCGGATGTTTCGGCGGATGTTCGGGCGATCATTCAGGATGTTCGGGATCACGGCGATGACGCTGTTGCGCGGCTGACCGGCAAGTTTGACCAGCATGATCTGGAGCAGACCGGCTGGCGCGTCGACAAGGCGGAATCCGAAGCGGCACTGGAAGGACTGGAAGCATCCTTGCGGGTTGCGCTGGAGCTGGCGGCCTTGAGAATTCGTGATTATCATGACGGGCAACTCCCTGATAACAGGGACTATATGGACGATGCTGGCGTGCGCATCGGTGCGCGCTGGGGCGCGGTCGAGCGGGCGGGCATCTATATTCCCGGTGGCCGCGCGGCCTATCCGTCTTCGGTGCTGATGAACGCGATTCCGGCCAAGGTCGCCGGTGTCGAGCATATCATCATGGTGACCCCGGCGCCCGGCGGCTATATCAATCCGCTGGTGCTGGCTGCGGCCGAACTGGCAGGGGTGGACGAGATTTGGCGGATCGGCGGCGCACAGGCGGTGGCCGCGCTCGCTTATGGCACGGAAAAGATCAAACCGGTCGACGTCATTACCGGTCCCGGCAATGCCTGGGTGGCCGAAGCCAAGCGGCAGGTGTTCGGTGTTGTCGGTATCGATATGGTTGCCGGCCCATCGGAAATCGTCGTGGTTGCCGATGGCAAGAATGATCCGGACTGGATCGCCGCCGATCTGCTCAGCCAGGCGGAACATGATCCGACCAGCCAGTCCATCCTGTTCACAGATGATGCTAAATTTGCCGAACAAGTTTCTGTTAAAGTGGATGAACAGCTCGGTGTCCTCGCAACGTCCGAAACCGCCACTACCAGCTGGAACGACAATGGCGCGATCATAATCGTCGACCGGCTGGATCAGGCGGTGCCGCTGGTCGACCGGCTGGCGGCCGAACATCTGGAACTGGCGGTCGATGATCCCGATGCGCTATTCCGCAAGATCCGCCACGCCGGATCGGTGTTCCTCGGCCGGCATACTCCCGAAGCCGTCGGTGATTATGTCGCCGGCCCCAATCATGTATTGCCGACCGGGCGACGGGCGCGTTTCTCGTCCGGTCTGTCGGTGACGGATTTCATGAAGCGTACCAGCTTCATCCACTGCGACGAGCAGGCCCTGCACAATATCGGCCCGGCCGCGGTCGCGCTGGCTGAAACGGAGGGCCTGCCAGCCCATGCTGCCAGCGTGCAAAAACGGCTCGACCGGATCTGACATCCAAAGAGAGAGAAAAGTCCATGACCATTTCCCTATATGACGCCATAATCCCGACCCAGCTGCAGATCATCGCGGCGGTTCGCAAGCTTGTCGACAAGGCCAAGGCCCATTGCGAAGACAATGGCACCGCACCGGAAGAGATTATCGGCGCGCGACTGATCGAGGATATGCTGCCCTTTTCCTATCAGGTAAAATGCTGCCGCGAACATTCGCTCGGCGCCATTGAAGGCGTCAGGGAGGGCGTGTTTACACCCAGTCTGGCCCCGCCGCCCGAAGATTGGGCCGGCCTCTATGAAAAGCTTGATGAAGCAAAGACCGGGCTCGAAGCGATTAGCGAAGCCGAGATGGAAGGCTTTGCCGGCCAGCATATGGAGTTCCGCTTCAAGGATCGAGTCATGCCCTTCACCGCTGAAAATTTCCTGCTGAGCTTTGCTCAGCCGAATTTCTATTTTCACGCGACCACCGCTTATGACCTGCTCCGCCAGCGCGGATTCCCGATCGGCAAGGGCGATTTTCTCGGCGTTCCGCGGATGAAAAGGACATGACCGCAAAATCCACCTCCCGATCCGCTGCCCGGCTGGCTGCGGTCCAGGCGCTGTTCCAGCATCAGATGGAAAAGACGCCGGTACCCAAGCTGCTCAAGGAATTTCACGACCACCGGCTCGGCAAGGAAATCGAGGATGACCAATATCATCCGGCCGAACGCGACTTCTTTGACGATCTGGTCATCGGCGTGACCTCGCGGATGGAAGAAATCGACCAGCTGGTTGCTTCGAAACTGGCCGCCGGCTGGACGCTGGGACGGCTCGACAAGACGATGGTCCAGATCCTGCGCTGTGGCACATTTGAACTGGTCGCACAGGAAGACGTACCGATCGCAACGGTAATTGACGAATATCTGGACGTCGCCCATGCCTTCTTCAACAAGAAGGACGCCGGTTTCGTAAACGGGCTTCTGGATAGCATCGCCAAGCAGGTGCGGGGCTGAACAATCTTCCCCGCCAACACGGGGGAGAATAATGTCCGACTTTCTAGACCGCCTGGATCCGGCTTTTCGAGACGTCATTGCGGCCGACGGACCCTATCTGTTCGATATATTGAAGAGCGATGTGGCCGCGGCGCGTGCCGCGCTGGATACGATGTTCGCCCAAATGAGCGCGGACCTGCCGGAATATGACGGTCAGAAAGACGAATATCATATGCCGGGACTCGATGGCGACCCCGATGTTGCGGTGATCGAATATCGCGCCCGGGATGTGCTCTACCCGGATTGTACCATCATCTGGCTGCACGGCGGTGGTTACGTGATGGGCAGCGCCGACGATTTGTCGGCCCGGGGCTTTTCATCGCTCGCGCCGGTAGTCTCGGTCGATTACCGGATGGCGCCGGAGCATCGCGCGCCCGCTGCCGCCCGCGATGTATGCGCGGTGATCGAGCGGGTTGCGAAAAACCGCAATCCGCGCAAAATCGTGCTTGGTGGACCGAGTGCCGGGGGCGGGCTGGCGGCGAGCGCGGCGCTGATGAACCGCGACCGGGGCGGTCCCGATATCGCTTTCCAGCTGCTGATCTACCCGATGCTCGATGATCAGCACGACACGCCCTCCGGTCATATGGACATCCCGCCGACCAGCTGGACGCGGGAAACCTCGCTACATGCCTGGTCGCTCTATGCCGAGGAAGGCGGTGCCAGCCCATATGCCGCGGCAGCGCGGGCTACCGATCTCGCCGGACTGCCGCCCGCCTATATCATGTGCGGCGATCTCGATCTGTTTCTCGACGAAGATATTGCCTATGCCAATCGTCTTCGTTCATCCGGCGTTCCGGTTGAGCTTGCTATCTACCCAGGCGCGCCGCACGGATTCAATGGATTTGCCCCACAGGCAGCGGTCAGCAAGCGCGCCAACGCTTCCATCAGAATGGCACTGGAGCACGCACTCTCTTGAACGAACTGGAATTTATCGACCGGCTCAAGGCGATCACCACGCATCCAGCAGCCCGCGGGCTGGCCGACGACGTTGCCATGATGCCGTTCGGCCGACACAAGCTGGTGATGACCCACGACATGATGGTCGAAGGCATGCATTTTCTGCGCGATGCCGATCCCGCGGATGTCGCCTGGAAGCTGGTTGCGGTGAATCTTTCCGATCTGGCAGCCAAGGGGGCAAAGCCGCTCGGCTTGCTGCTCGGCTATGGCCGGACCGCCGGTGACGCCTGGGACGCCGCCTTCGTCGAAGGGCTGAAGCAGGCGATCGACCGCTTTTCTGTTCCGCTGCTGGGTGGCGATACCGTGGCGATGGGCGACAATGCGCCGCGGACATTCGGCCTGACAGCCATTGGCGAAGCGAAGGGGCATATAGTGCCCTCCCGCAGCAACGCCCGGCCTGGTCATGCTGTATATGTTACCGGAACCATCGGCGATGCCTGGGCGGGGCTGCAAATTGCATCCGGTGCGTTGCAGGCCGATGATATAGACATTAGCGCAACACTGTTGAAGGCGCACACCCGGCCGACACCCCGGCTGGAAGAGGGGCGGATATTGTCCAATCTGGTCAGCAGCATGATGGATGTCTCCGACGGGCTGCTGCTCGATGCGTCGCGTATTGCGGCAGCCAGCGACGTGAAGATCGAAATCGATCTGGCGGAACTGCCGTTGTCGAAACCGTTCCAGACTTTGGTGGGCACTGACCGGGATGCGCGGATGAAGGCAGCGACCGGAGGCGACGATTACCAGCTGTTGCTCACCGCCAGCCCGGAAACCGTATTGTCAGTGCCGTTGACGTGCGTGGGCATCTGTCGACCCGGGTCCGGTATCGCATTGCACAGCCACGGCGAACGACTGGAATTGCCCGACGATATGGGGTTTGTGCACGCCTGATCCAGGCAAATTCTATCAAATTGAATAGGCTCAAAAGCGTTCCCGCCGGCGCGGGAAATCAGGGCTTGCACCCTTCGCATTTCCCGCACTATACCTGTCGCGAAAGCGCCCTGATCAATGGGGTGCTCGTAAAAAAATAGGGGGGGATGCTCAGTAATGACTGTAGTCACCATTTCAATTTTATGTGGCCTGATAGCCATATTATACGGCTTTATCACCAGCCGTCAGGTGCTCAATGCACCCGCCGGCAACGAGAAAATGCAATCCATTGCCGGCGCGATCCAGGAAGGCGCACAAGCCTATCTGAACCGCCAATATCGCGCAATCGGCCTCGTCGGCATTGTCGTCGCGGTTCTGGTATTCCTCTTCCTCGGCCCCATTTCTACAGTCGGCTTTCTGCTTGGTGCCATTCTTTCCGGCGTCGCGGGCTATATCGGCATGAATATTTCGGTTCGCGCCAATGTCCGCACGGCGCAGGGTGCCAGCGAAAGCCTGCAAACCGGCCTCACCGTCGCATTCCGTGCCGGTGCCGTGACCGGTATGCTGGTGGCGGGTCTCGCCTTGCTGGCCATCTCGATCTTCTTCTACGTGCTGACCACCCAGATGGGCATGGCGGCCAATGACCGCACGGTCATCGACGCGCTGGTCGCGCTGGCCTTTGGCGCCTCGCTGATTTCGATCTTCGCGCGTCTGGGCGGCGGTATCTTTACCAAGGCTGCCGACGTCGGCGCCGATCTGGTCGGCAAGGTCGAAGCGGGCATCCCCGAGGATGATCCGCGCAATCCGGCTACCATCGCGGACAATGTCGGCGACAATGTCGGCGACTGCGCCGGTATGGCGGCTGACCTGTTCGAAACCTATGTCGTGACCGTTGGTGCGACCATGGTTCTGCTGGCCCTGCTGTTCGGCGATCTTGTCGGCAGCGCCATGCTCTATGACCTGATGTCCCTGCCGCTGATCGTCGGTGGTGTCTGCATCCTGACGTCGATCATCGGCACCTATATGGTGCGCCTCGGCAGTGGCACGAACATCATGGGCGCGTTGTACAAGGGCTTCCTGACCACGGCGATCCTTTCGATCCCGGCCATCTATTATGTCACCATGCGCACGCTCGGCGACATGGACACGCCGATCGGCACCGCGCTCGATGGCACAGGCGGTTTCACCGGCATGGCGCTGTTCTGGTCGATGATGGTGGGACTGGCCGTCACCGGTCTGATCATTTGGATCACCGAATATTATACCGGAACGGAATATCGTCCGGTGCGGTCGATCGCCAAATCGTCGGAAACTGGCCATGGCACGAACGTGATCCAGGGCCTTGCCATTTCGATGGAAGCAACGGCTCTGCCGACTCTGGTCATCGTCGTTGGTATCGTCGTCGCTTACCAGCTTGCCGGCCTGATCGGCATCGCCTTTGCGGCAACGTCGATGCTGGCGCTTGCCGGTATGGTCGTGGCGCTGGATGCTTATGGTCCGGTCACCGATAACGCGGGCGGCATTGCCGAAATGTCGGGTCTCGATGACAGCGTCCGGGAGAAAACCGACGCGCTGGATGCGGTTGGCAACACCACCAAGGCTGTCACCAAGGGCTATGCCATCGGCTCGGCCGGTCTGGCAGCACTGGTGCTGTTCTCCGCTTATACCGCTGACCTGAAAGAGTTCTTCCCGAACCTCGAAGTCAGCTTCAGCCTGGAAAATCCCTATGTCATTGTCGGCCTGCTGCTCGGCGCGCTTTTGCCCTATCTCTTCGGAGCCATGGGCATGACCGCTGTGGGACGCGCTGCGGGTGACGTGGTGAAGGACGTGCGCGCACAATTCGCCGCTGACAAGGGCATCATGGATGGCACGTCACGCCCCAACTATGCCCGGACCGTGGATCTGGTGACCAAGGCGGCGATCAAGGAAATGATCCTGCCGTCGCTGCTGCCGGTGCTCGCGCCGATCGTGGTCTATTTCGTGATCACTGCGGTTGCCGGTCAGGCCAATGGCTTTGCCGCTCTTGGTGCGTTGCTGCTCGGCGTGATTGTCTCCGGCCTGTTTGTTGCCCTGTCGATGACAGCGGGTGGCGGTGCCTGGGACAATGCCAAGAAATATATCGAGGATGGCAATCACGGCGGTAAGGGCTCGGAAGCCCACAAGGCTGCGGTGACCGGCGATACTGTCGGCGACCCCTATAAGGATACCGCAGGACCCGCCGTCAACCCGATGATCAAGATTACCAATATCGTCGCATTGCTGCTGCTCGCAGCGCTTTATGCGGCGCAGGGCGGCGTGCACTAGCACCCGCATAAACCGGTCCAATCAGAACCCCGCCGGAAGCGATTCCGGCGGGTTTTTTGTTCGTGCCGGTGCGCCGATCGCGCTGCCGACAGCGTTAATAAGATTTTACCCCTTTTGCGCTAGTCCGGCCAGCGAAGGTGGCAATGATGCGGGTGGAACGATTTCGATGGATTTGAGCGGGTTTCAGACGATGCAGGGCAGGGATGTCGGAGCTGATGGTCTCGCCGGAGACCGGTCCGCACGGCAGTTCGCCGCACATTTTCATCCCCCGTCCAGGATCGATGCCAGACTCGTCGAGGCCTGGAGCGATCTCGCCGGACAGGCCAGCGAGCCGAATATATTTTACGAGCACTGGTTCCTGGTTCCGGCGCTGGCGCAATTGCGCCACCATGATGACCTGCAACTGTTTTTGCTCTGGGCGGGCGAACCGCACCGTTCCCCGTTACTCGGCCTGATGCCGGTCGGTCCGGAACAGCAATTCGGGCGCTGGCCGGTGCCCCACGTCCAGAACTGGATGCATCACAATTGCTTTCTCGGCACACCGCTGGTCCGCAAGGGCTTTGAACCGATGTTCTGGGAAAAGCTGCTCGCCGCACTGGACGAACGCGGGTGGCCGGGTTTTCTCCACATCAACGGCATGACCATAAACGGTCCGCTGGATCAGGCCCTGCGCATGGTCTGCGACGGGCAGAAGCGGCGTTGCGATCTGGTGCATAGCGAGGCCCGGGCGCTGCTGGAAGCGCATTGCACGGCAGACGAATATTACCGGACCAATATCCGCAAGAAGAAGCGCAAGGAACTGCTGCGGATCAAACGCCGGCTGGGAGAGCTCGGAGAGCTGCAATTTTCCTGCCTCCAGGACCGGACCAATCTGGACAGCTGGATTGACGAATTTCTGGCGCTCGAACGCAAGGGATGGAAAGGCAAAAGCGGCTCGGCGCTGGACTGCGCCGACGCCACCCGCGAATTTTTCCGTGCGACCGTGCGCGGCGCGGCGCAAAGCGGACAGCTGGAGCGGCGGGACATGTGTCTTGACGGACAGCCGGTCGCGATGCTGGTCAATTTCCGCTCGGGTCGCGGCGGTTTTGAATTCAAGACCGCCTTTGATGAGGATTATGCAAGCTATTCACCCGGCGTGCAGCTGCAGATTGAAAATCTCGATTGTCTCGACAAGGATGCAGTGGACTGGGTCGACAGTTGCGCGGCTGAAGGTCATCCGATGATCGACCATCTCTGGTCCGGCCGCCGCCATATAGGCCGCTTCTCGATCGAACCGCAGCGTCTCGCCGACCGCGCTGTCTTCCGCGGCGTCCGGCTGGGCGAGCGGGGGATGGGCAAGCTCAGAAAGCGAAAAATTTTCGATCCGGCAGAGGTGTAGTCATGAACCAGATTTCTCACAGGGACAGTTTCCGGCAGCCGGTTTTCGGCGCGGACATGCGGCGGCAATTTGACGCCTGTTATCCCGAACAGGCGCAGCTTTTCGACCATGACTTGCGTTCGCACGAATTGCTGACGCTGGAGGCGCTGGCGCAGCTCGGCGAGGCGATGCCACAAGCGAGCGTCGAGTATAATCCGGGCGATCTGCCGGTCGGAATCAGGCCGGAGGATGTGCCGGATAATGGCATGGCGATTGGCGACACGATCCGGATGATCGACCAGTCGGCAAGCTGGGCGGTGCTCAAGAACATCGAGCAGGTGCCGGAATATGAAGCGTTGCTGCTTTCACTGCTCGCCGAAATCAGGCCGATACTGGAGGCCAAGACCGGCCAGATGCTGAAGCCGCAGGGATTCGTCTTCGTGTCCTCGCCTGGCGCGGTGACGCCTTATCATTTCGACCCGGAGCATAATATCCTGCTGCAGCTGCGCGGCGAGAAATGGATGACCACGTTTCCGGCCGGCAACGCCCGCTTTGCCGCCGACGAAATCCACGAGGGCTATCACACCGGCGGCCACCGCAATCTGGTCTGGCAGGATGATTTTGCAGCCGAGGGCACGCGCCACCATCTGACGCCCGGCAAAGCAATTTTCGTGCCGGTAATGGCGCCGCATTTTGTGCAGAACGGGCCGGAACCGAGCATCTCGCTCTCGATCACCTGGCGCTCCGACTGGAGTTTTGAAGAAGCGGACGCGCGGGCGTTCAACGGCTGGCTGCGCAAGCGAGGCTTGACGCCCAAGGCACCGGGACGGTTTCCGGCGCGGAGCAGGACGAAGGCGCTCGCGTGGCGGGTGCTCAGGAAGATATCGGGTCAACGCCAATAAGGGCTGTTTTCGCCTTCTGGTCATCAGAGGAGAGGGCAAGGTGGTTCGGTGCCGCTTGTCACTATCGCGAATGGTGATCACATAGTATCGCGAACCTCCCCCCTTGACATTCCCCCTGTCACCGTCACTCTCCTCCCAAAAACAGGGAGAGAGAATATGGCCAGCAGCGCAACGGCACCGCCCGTCACCATGGAAGCGTTCGTAGAGAAGCAGGCGCGTACCGATGCGGTGGTGAATATTATACTGGCCGGCGGGATCAATTACTGGCTGACCCGCGATCTGGCCTTTGTTCCGGCGACGTTGCCCCTTGGCGATTCCGCGCCCAATCTGGGTGGAACGCTGGTGGCCATTGCCGTGCTGATGAGCCTGATGCTGACGTTGATCGTCTACGCGATCACCGTGTCGCAGCGCAAATCGGGCAAGGTCGCGCCCGGGCTGGCAGCTGACTCCCGGGCCGGTTTTGCGCCTTTTGTTCTGGCATTAAAACATCTGGCGATGACGCTGATCCCGGCGTTTCTGATTGTGATGGTCTTGCAGGGCGCGGGGCCGGAACTGCGGTTCACGCCGATGGCTTTTACCGCAGTCGTGACGATTGTCGCAGGGTTGCTGGCCTATCTCATGTCGAAAAGCACGACGCGTGCGGCGCTGAAGCTATGATCATCATCAACGCCAGCATCTCCACCGCCTCGGCCGCCAGTCCGGACGAGATTATCGCGTTATGCACCGAGCACAGCGTCCGCTCCCGCGCAGAGCCGG